>WGMX01000027.1 GCA_016124855.1 Anaerolineaceae bacterium
CCACTGCTTCTGCTTTGAATGCTTCGGTTTGGTGCTTTCTGTGTTTGCTCATCGTTTTCTCCTTGCTCCTTCATTAAGCGTACCTGTGCAATTTCATACTCTCCACTTAATCGGGGCAAGTCCACAGTTGTTGCAAATGTTGTTGTTGAGAATCGGCGATTTTTGTCACATTTACAACAATTGATGGTTGTTAAGATGCGTATGTCGTGAGGGTTTGCCAGCGGCACCCCCTACGAGTCCTATCACTATTATATTTGAGATAGGGAGCAAACGGGTTACCATTTGGAAGAACATTTTGTAACTGTTTTCGAGTGTTGGCGCTAACAGTTTTGAGGGAGCAGGTAGGTGTGAGAGGTTGGCGGATAGTTGGTGAGCGGTTTGTCGGGTTAACCGAAAGTAAACCTAGAAAATAGTACTGAGTTAAATGCAAAACGAAAAGCACAGGAGCTAGGTAGGTGCGTAGTGACGCACCCATCAAGATTGGAGCTTACGATTCACAATCTAAAGACACCTGTAATCGCTTACTGTGCGGGCGATGGACTACTTGTGATAGGAATTATGGGTGTCCATACGGGTATGGTTGGTAATGGATAGGGCGTACGAGTTGATATCAGCGCTGATGCGGGTGGTGGCGTTTGATCTACGCACAAATTTGGAAGGCCGAAACTACTCCGTTGAGAGCAACTTAGTTCAGGCAGATAACGATTGGCAATTGTCCATGCTTGCAATTGGTCGAGCGAATCATTGCGCCAATAGACCAAGGTACCAAACGCAGAACCTGTAACAAACGACTGACCGTCAGGGCTAAATGCCATTCCACGAACCCCATCTGTCTGCTGTTCAAAACGTCTAATTATTTCTCCTGTAGACGCATCCCACAAGATCAAGTTTCCATCCTCGTAACCGGTCAGTATCATCCGATTATCAACACTAAAGATCGCATTGTTGATTCGGTTGCCCTGACCTTCAAAACGAGTTAACACTTGCCCTGTAGTAATATCCCATAAGGTCATATTTCCCGTTTGATCTGTGGATAAAAGCTGCTTCGTATTGGGGTTATAGACAGATCGGGACGAACCATACTTTTGATCTTCGGCGAGGCGCGTTATTTCTCCTGTGGTTGGATTCCAGAAAACCAATTTACCATCATAGGATGTCGCAAAGACCTGCTGAACATCCGGGGTAAAAAAAAGCGTACTTGCATTTTCCATAACCGCATTGACCCGTTTTAGGATCGTTCCAGCGGCCACATCCCATAGGACGAAATCTCCGTTACTACTTGCAGCAATAATATATTGACCGTTCGGACTATTGGCTACCCTATCCACACCGGAATTGGGGTCGTACAAGCGTCTTAGCAGGTTTCCATTCACAGTATCATAAATGGTTATTTCGCCCTCGCTGCAATATTTTTTACCGGAAAGACAACCTCCAACGATATACATGTGACCATCAAAACTAAATGCTACGTCTCGAGCGTCAAAGTTCTGGGGATGGACATTTTGGAGCACTGTATTGGTGGGAATATCCCAAAGTGTCGTATCGCCGCTCGAACTCCCGTAAAGAATACTTTGTCCATCAGGGCTAAATGCAACGTCCATAATGGTCGCGCCATAGAGATTGGAACTTAGTAGCATACTGCCGTTTGACACATCAGCTAGTATTAGCGTGCTGTCGTAGCCAGCAATGATAATGTTTTGCCCATTTGGGCTAAAAGCCACTGTGTTTAGCGTAGATGGATTCCATCGAAAACGGCGCAGAATATTACCAGTGGCGACATCCCATAGAATAATCTCACCCCCCGCTTGACATCCTTCTGCTATAGCAAGACACGAAGCTGAAGCTAAAATTTTGGCATCCGGGCTGAAAGAAACGCTGGTTGTCCAAGAAATTGCTCCTTGAAAGCTCCGCAATTGACTGCCGGACTCAATATCCCAAAGCGTAAGGCTTCCATCTAATGAAGGAATGGCAATACTACGACCATCGGGATTAAATGCAACACTGAAAACAGCAGAATTCGCGGTAAAAGTGCGTAGTATGTTCCCGGTTGCAACTTCTGAAAGAACGACTTGCCTATTAGAAGAAGCGGAGACGAGCGTCTGACCATCAGGACTAAACGCAAGGCTGGTAATCCCTTGCTCGTCTCCTGAAAGAGCGCGAATATTGCTGCCATTGGTGCTTTCCCATAAGGCAAGTTCACCTTCCGGGCATATGAAATCGGCAGTGTTGCATGCACCAGAGGCAATCATCGAGCCATCAGGACTAAAGGCTACGCTGGTTATATAATTGTATTGTGTTACAAAGTGTTGAAGAATTTGTCCGCTGGCGACGTCCCACATTATTAAATTTTTGGAGCCTGCTACAATCGTTTTTCCATCAGGGCTAAAGGCTACCGCGTATACCGCCCCATTGTACCCTTCGAATTTGCGTAAGATTGTACCGCTAGCAGCATCCCATAAGAATAATTCCCCATCCGTACAGGTGCTATCAATCGTTGAGCAACCGCCTGAAATGATCTTTGACCCATCAGGGCTAAAAACAGCCAAATTCACAGTACCGTTGTGACCGACAAAACGACGACGTGCGCCGGGTTGATAGGCCAATTCACTCAATATGCGTTCGGTTTGTGGAAGCGGATCGATATAACTGGCATCAAGCGCAAGTCGTAAACTGAGTGACTGATCGCCGTTGTTATGCATCTCTTGCGCGCGCGCCGCAAGCTGAAGGGCACTGGCAAAATTTTGAGCGGATCGGATATCGGTTGCTACGGCATTGAAAGTACTCTTCGCCTCCACTACTTGCCTACTGGTATCGGACACGATAGTTACACTAAGAGTGCCTCCAGCAAGGAGTACCAGCGCTAATACGGCAATTGAAATCTGGGCGCTACGCGTTAAAAGCCGACGGCGTTGTTCGGCCTTACGGGAACGCTGAATAAAATCACGATGGAGTGATTGTGGTAACGGATTAACCACATCCACGGGATCATTTTTCCGGTGCGCTTGCTGCTGGATATAATTTTCGGCCTGCTTGAGCCACGCTTCGGCGCGGTCAATTTCACTCCCAAAGAGCAGTAAATCTTCACGCTGGTTTTCGCGCTGCCATTCTTGAGCGCGGGTGAGGTAGCGGGTGTGTGCGCGGACGTAGGGCAGATCAGTTTCGACGGTGGTCAATAGACGGTCAAACGATTTGTCAAAATTGTCTTCAGGACGAAAGAAAACCCAATTGATATGGCTAAGGCGCTGCCAGTTGTCGCGGGCGATAATGAGGGGGTCTTTACCGTCAAGACGTTCTTGCATGGCTTCGTCAGGTTCAAAGTCGGCAACCGAAGCAAAGGCATCACGAGTGACGACATTCTGATAAACCACAGGCACAAGGCGCTTATGGAGTTCAATAGCGTAATCCAGTTCCATATTGCAGACGACCGAGGCCATCGAATCCGGACTCATGATAAAGACAAAACTGTCGGTGGCTTCAATGCCGGATTTGATTTCATTCCACCAATTGGGTGAGGTCAGTGGAATGCCTTCCCAATCGACCCACGCATCCTTGCCACGCTGATTGAGGCGGTCAATGAGGCGGCGGGCGAAGTCGCTGTTCTTGCGTGAGTAGGAAATGAACACATCAGTCATATAGGTTAATTTCTGAATGCTTGTTATATGGTTGTGCGTATTATTATAGATTGATTTTTGGGCGGAGAGCAATGAGTAAGTCGTAGTTGGTTAAGTGTGATTCATTGTGAACAAATATTCCGGTCGCTATAATTTATGTTCTACTGGCTGGTTATCAGAGGACAAGATTATGACCAAACTCACACAAGCCGCCGCGCGGGGATTACTGGTCGCCGCGCAGGGATTACAGCAGCAAAAGCCCCGTAAAGCCACCGAGAAAAGTGTACGCGAAATCATCCGGCAGATGCATGTGCTTCAGATTGATACGATTAGTGTGGTGGCGCGGAGTCCATATCTGGTATTGTGGAGCCGCTTAGGACATTATGAACCGCGCTGGCTGGATAATCTGCTGGAAAAAGGGGCGTTATTCGAGTATTGGTCACATGCGGCCTGCTTCCTGCCGATTGAGGACTTCGCCTACTATTGGTTGGGGATGATGGAGCGCGGCAGCACAGATAACGGCTGGCGCAAATGGCTGCAAGATAATCAAGAAGTGGCTGAACGGGTGATGGACTATGTGCGCGAGAACGGCGATGTACGCTCGTCCGATTTTGAGAATACCAAAGGACTCAAAGGCGGCTGGTGGAATCATAAAGACGAAAAGATTGCGCTGGAAGCCTTATTCAACGGTGGTCAGTTGATGATCCGCAAGCGGCATAACTTCCAGCGGGTTTATGATTTGCGCGAACGGATACTGCCGGATTGGGATGTGGCGCAGGCAGCGACCAAAGAACAAATTCACGAACAATTTGTGTTGAATACGATTAAGGCGCTGGGTGTGACCAAAGCGGACTGGATCGCGGATTACTTCCGGCTGAAAAAAGCGGATACGATGAAAGCGCTCAAAATCCTTGAACAAGAGGATAAGGTCGGGCGCATCGAGGTCGAAGGCTGGTCGACACCGGGCTATTTTCATTTTGACAATGAGGCGATGGTGATGGCGGCGGCCAAAGGGAAAATCCCACAGTCGAAAACCACGCTGCTTTCGCCATTTGATCCGATTGTGTGGGATCGCAAACGGGCAAGTGAGCTGTTTAACTTCGATTACAAAATTGAAGTGTATACGCCAGAACCCAAGCGCAAATATGGTTATTTTACGCTGCCGATTCTCTATAAGAATCAGTTGATCGGGCGGCTTGACCCCAAAGCGCACCGCAAAGAGGGCATCTTTGAAGTGCGGGCGCTGCATCTGGAAGCAGGGGCCGAGGTTGATGACGCGATGGTGGCAAGTCTAAAGGAAACTATCAAAGCCTGCGCCGAGTGGCACAAAACGCCTCAGGTTATTGTACGGACGGCGAGCGTACCGGGGTTAGCCGAACAATTAGCCGATTGAGAGCAGTAAATTCACGACTAAAACGATCAGGCTGACGACGAACAGACCGCCGCAAACAAGCGGTATCTTGGGTGCAAAGCGCGCCGGCAAGAAGATGTCGGCAATCCAATCGTTTCCGGAGGCATCGCCATAGTATCGCGCCCATTTGGTCAGCGGGCAGCGGCGACCATTGGCAACGAATACCACGCATTCAAGGATGACCATCGCTAAGGCCACGCCGAGCCATCTATTATAGGTGCGGGTTAGGCCGCAGTAGAGGACATAGAGGATGGCGGCGGACATGCCCAGAAAAATGATGGTGTGTACGGTCTTGATGCCGACTAAGATTCGATGGTTCACCATACCCCCGGAATGAGGCGATAACGGGTTTGTTGGGTGAAGGTGGTGTAGCCGGGAAGTTCGGCTTGCAGCGTGCGATCTTCAAGCGCTGTACGAATCACCATCGTGATGAGTCCGACTAAACCCATCAGTGCGGCAGGCCACGATCCAAGTGCTAATGGCATCCCAAAATAGAATGCCAAAATCACGCCGCTGTAACCCGGATGCCGCACAAAACGATAAGGGCCGGTGCTAATGACATGATGGTCGCGATCATCTTGAATGCGTACTGTGACTTCAAAATGGCGGTTTACGGCCATCGCCCACGTCGTGAGGGCGAAACCGAGCAGAATCAAGATATTACCGAGAATATGCCAGAACGGAGCAATCGGCGCCGTCCAGCCATAGCGAACATCCAACGCGCCGAGAACCAGCATCAAAATCCATGCGATGCCATAGATGGAAACCAGCACAAAATCCCACGTCTTGTCATTGGCTTGTCGTCTGCCGCGCCGGTTCAGGAGTTCGGGATTATAGCGGACTAGAACGACGGTCATCATCAGCCACGCCAAAAAATGGACGATCTGAAACACCCAACCCCACAGCCAATCGGTGGTTTCGGCCAGCGCGAACATGAATATCGCCAGTAGAACCGGCGCAATCACTTGCTTGGCAATGGTGTTCATTCCCCATTTATCGAGCCGAACCGTGTCTTGTTGAATATGCGCGGTCATAGACCACCTTCAAAGAGATTACGTTTTATCTTAATTTTAGTGGTTCTGGCAAAAATCTACGCCCCATAGAATTAGGGGTTTCGGCATGACGAATGTCACTTATCGACCAACTAGCCCATTGATAACCAGCTAGATGCATCATGTCGAAGCGAGCTGCCCTACGTATGCTTAGGTCACAGTATGTAACTCAATAAGGATTACAAGATGACTGACAAACAAAAAACTGATCTTGCTCAAAACGCGAGCATTGATGATAAAGACCGCAAAGATCGTCCCGGTGCGACAAACGGGCAGCCTGCGATGAATGCCGATTATGACTATCGACCGGATTTTGGGGATACGGGCGGCGCGGAAAATAAAGAAGGTCAAATGTTGGACGGTAAGCCAGCAGCCAACCAGAAACCCAAGCAAGAGGGTGATAATCCCAAAGACCTGAAGAAGCCGGAAGAAAAGTTTGCGGCTGACAAGGCAAAGTAGTAAATGAGTCTGTGCTGGTTTTAAAAGAGCCGAGCGTCCATGATAAGGTTGCACCCGGCTTTTTGTTTTTAGCTACGGACTAAGCTTGGCGCTTTGCGTTTGAGATGTTCCAGACCGATAGCGGCACGGCGCACCCGCTCGATGCCACAGTTGATGGCGACGGCTTCCAAGTGCTTGCCGGATGGATAGAGTGCGGGGGTATTGCGTAAGCCGAACTTGAGATAAATCGGCGCGGCGACCCGCACTAAATCAGCAATGTCATGATGACGGATGAAGCCGCCAACATCATCCGGCGCTTCGATGTAGAAGTCGATCCACGCGCTGGTGGCCGCGCGGATTTCAGCAACTTCGGCAATCGACAAATCTGACGGGACGTTGAGAGAATTTGCACCAAGTTGCGCTAAAACGGAGGCGGTCGCGGGATTGGATGGGGCGCTGAGAACCGAAACTTTGATGATGAAGTCAGCGGGAATTTGACCTGCAATGCGCTTCTGGTTGAGGATTGCCAGCAAGCCGACATCGGCGACGAGGACGCTGTGACAGCCTAAGCTGATGGCACGGTCAATGTCTTCCAGCGCTTGTGAGAGCTGACGTGCGCCGCGCAATGCCCCTTTGAGCGCGCCACCGTTGGAGGCTAAAGCCGCCGCCCCAATGTCGAACGATCCGCGCGGGCCGACGAACAAGCAGCATTCGACATTGCGTGCCGCGCACTGCTGCACCATATCGGTGATTTCGGCATCAGTCAGCAGTTGGATGCCGCTGCCCTGTGAGATGCGGTCTATGGGCACGCCGTATTTATCCGCTTCGGCGAAAACGGCTGCCAGCACAGCAGGCCCTTCGACGCTGGGGATTTCCAAGCGCCACGCTTTGCCATCGGGGAAGGTTTGCGTCGAGGTGGGAATGTTCAGGACATAGGGAATATCAGGGACGGTGATTTCGGACATGATGCTGCCTATCTCGCGTTGATCAGTAAGCGATACAACGCATACTATAACTCAAGGCAGCACCAAACCAAATGTGTCGAGGACTGCTTTGGTCGTAGGCACATCAATATAGTGCAGGCCGATAATGTTGAGGGTCTGGGCGACCTCCACAAACATGGGACGATCTTCAATGTAGACGATTTCTTCGGGGGCAACCTGCGCCACATCGAGTGCCAAGCGGTACAAATCGGGGTCTGGTTTGCGGAAGTGGACAAAGCAGGACATGATAAAAAAGTCCACGAACTTGCCCAATTCAAAGGTTTTCACACGGTGATGCGTCAGCTCACGGCCTTCGTTGCTGACGACCACAATTTTCAGATGGTATTTGGCCTTAAGCGCTTGAATGTAGGCGATCATTTCTGGATACGGCTGTGACTGGGCGAACATATAGGCTCGAAATTCTTCGCGGCTGAAGGGACGGTCTTCGTAAAAAATGACGCGGTTCAAATACTCGTCCATGTCCATTTTGCCTTCTTCGTAGGTGTCGAAGGTCAAATGGTGGCGCTCGTCCATTTCGGCATAATCCAGCTTAAAGAGTTCGGCGGCTTTCATGCGAATCTTGCGATCCCATGCGTTGGTAAGCAGCACGCCGCCAATATCCAAGAACAAAGTGGTGATGGGTAAAGAATTAGTCATAAAATGCCTGCTTTTGTAATAAATTAAATCATTGACAAGATTGTAGGCACAAACAAGCAGTGTATCAACCAAGATTCTCGAGTCTCTCATGCGGTTCGGTGGTAGATGTGTTTGCAGCCCTCCCTGTCTTAACAAGGAGGGGCTTTAGTATTAAACGATCAGGTTATTCGTGGATATGCCGCTCGAAACTCTGGCGGACTCGCGCGGCGATCTGGGCATCGGTCAACTTGTCAGCCGGTTCGACACGGAGGATGGCCGCGGGAAGTTTTTGCGCTTCGACATATTTTTGGAACTCGGTTTTGGCTTGACCCGGCCCCATAATATACAAATCCGTCGCGTCCTTGATGTGGCTGGTGACCTCGCTATAGTAGTGGTTGACCATTTCCTGCGTATGGCGTTCGTATTTATCTTCGGCACGGTCAATCTTCAACGACGCCTGGCTCGGTGTCTGTACATCACTGGTGTAATGGCCGCGTTTTTCAAAATTCGCCGTAACACGCTCGACAGATTCGGTACCGTCATGCAAGGTGACAATAACGGCTTGGCGGCGGTCAATCCATAGGCCAACTTCTTTTTTCATAGATCGCTCCTATTTCTAGCGGCTGCTCTTTCGCAATCAAACAGCCATTTGATGATGTAAGCGAAACCCAGTTCTATGGTACAGCCGTGAGCATCTTATTTGCGTTAGAGCTGCTTTTGCCACCGATAATCGTGCTCTATATCACGCAATTTCAGTATCTAGCCTCCGTGTTCAGGGTTACAATAGATTGAGCAGAAGCGCAGGGAGAAAATAAATTATTATGGCGGTTACGAAACAAGATGCATTGGATTATCACCGCAGCGGGCGACCGGGTAAGATCGAGGTGGTGGCGACCAAGCCGCTGGCGACACAGCGCGATTTGTCGCTGGCTTATACACCCGGTGTTGCCGACGCGGTACTGGAAATTGAAAGCGATCCACTGACGGCTTATGAGCTGACGGCCAAAGCCAATCTGGTGGGTGTCATCAGCAATGGCTCGGCTATTTTGGGCTTGGGCAACCGCGGCGCGTTGGCCTCCAAGCCAGTCATGGAAGGCAAAGGCGTGTTGTTCAAGCGCTTTGCCGATATTGATGTGTTCGACATTGAACTCAACGCGCCGACCGTTGAGGCAGTCATCTCGACAGTCAAGGCTCTCGCGCCCACTTTTGGCGGCATCAACTTGGAGGACATCAAAGCGCCGGAATGCTTCGAGATTGAAACGCGCTTGCGGGCGGAACTGGATATTCCGGTGTTTCATGATGACCAGCACGGCACGGCGATTATTTCGGGCGCGGCGCTGCTTAATGCAGTCGAAGTCACCGGACGGCGTATTCAAGAGATGCGGTTGGTGGTGGCGGGCGCTGGCGCAGCGGCCCTTTCAACCGTAGCCTTTTATGTCCAATTGGGGATGCGCCAAGAAAATATCATCATGTGTGATGAATATGGTGTCATCTATCAAGGCCGCGAGAAGGCAATGGATCCTTACAAATCGCGCTACGCCAGCGATACACATCTGCGCACTCTAGAAGAAGCTCTTGTTGGTGCGGATATGTTCCTCGGCTTGAGTGTGGCGGGCGCTTGTGGACAATCCATGATTAAGACCATGAATCCTGACCCGATCATTTTCCCGATGGCGAATCCGACGCCGGAAATTATGCCGGAAGAAATATTGGCGGTGCGCCCCGATGCGATTATCGGAACAGGACGCAGTGATTATCCCAACCAGATTAACAACGTGCTGGGCTTTCCGTTTATCTTTCGCGGGGCGTTGGATGTTTACGCCACTACCATCAACGAGGAGATGAAGCTGGCGGCTTCCCACGCGCTGGCGGCTTTAGCACACGAGGATGTGCCAGACAGCGTGTTGACGGCTTATGGACTGACCGCCTTGAAGTTTGGCAAGGATTATCTGATTCCCAAGCCGCTTGATCCCCGTGTGCTGCTGTGGCTCGCGCCCGCCGTAGCCGATGCGGCTATGAAAAGTGGTGTCGCGCGGCGGAAGATTGACCTTGAACAATACCGGCATGACCTGATCCAGCGGCAAGGCGTGGGACAGCAGGTTCGCGCCAATATCATCAACAAGGCACGGATGGGACCCAAGCAGCGGATTGTTTATCCCGAAGGTGATGACCCCAAAATTATCCGTGCGGCGGCACAGGTGCAAGAAGATGGCATCGGCACACCGATTTTGCTGGGCAAGCCGGAATTGATTAAAGGCACTATTCAGGAGTTGGGACTGAACTTTAATCCGCAGATTATTGAACCACAGTCTGATATATCGCGGCGGCAGCGCTATGAAATCGCCTTCCATGAACTGCGTCAGCGCAAAGGGGTGACGCGCGAAACAGCGGCCCGATTGGTCGGCAGCCGCATGACTTACGGCTTGATGATGCTCAAACAGGGGGATGCTGATGCGTATGTGAATGGTCGTCAGCATGAGTATCCTGATGTGATTCGTCCGGCGCTGCAAATCTTCCACACCCGTCCCGGTGTCAAAGTGACCAGCGGCGTATATATCATGATCGTCAAACGGCGGGTTTATTTCTTCACCGATGCCACTGTCAATATTGACCCTGATGCTGACACACTTTCCGAGATTGCTATCCTCGCGGCAGACTTCGCCCGAACATTGGACATTGAACCGCGCGTTGCCATGCTCTCGTTCTCCAACTTCGGCAGCTCACCCCATCCACTTTCGGATAAGGTGCGCAACGCGGTCGAGTTGGTACGGCACAAACGGCCTGATATCGCTGTTGATGGTGAAATGCAGGCGGATACGGCTGTCATCCCCGAACTGATTGAGGCGCGTTTCCCCTTTAGCCGTGTCAAGGATGCCAACGTTTTGGTGTTCCCGGATTTGCAATCGGCAAACGTAGCCTATAAGCTGCTGGACCGTTTGGGGCAGGCACAAACCATCGGGCCAATTTTGTTGGGCATGGGCGCACCGGTTCACGTTCTGCAAGCGGGTGATGATGTTGAGGATATTGTGGCTATGAGCGCCGTGGCCGCGATGGATGCCCAAAGCCGCAGAAGATATTAGGGTTAGAAGGGGCAAGTTTCAAGTCGCAAGCCCCACTATGAATCTTATAGGGTTGTGCGTTCACACAACCCTTTCTAGTATCATCTAATGGGATTAGTTCGCGGTAACGGTCGTATCCAACGGCTTCAGATTGCGCTCGATCTGTTCACGGTGGGGTTCGAGGAAAGGTGGCAGTGCCAACCGTTCACCCAATGTCTCCACATTTTCGTCAGTGGCGAAACCGGGGCCATCGGTCGCCAGTTCAAACAGAATGCCGCCCGAAACGCGGAAGTAGAGCGATTGGAAATAGTACCGGTCAACGTGTCCTGAGTTCCGCAGCCCGCGACGGTTCAGCACATCTTCCCATGCGTCCTTCTCCGCCGTATCCTTGACGCGGAAGGCCACATGATGGACACCACCGCTGCCCAAGAAAGCACGTTGAAGTTTCGGCTGAACTATGACCTGCACTTCTTTGCCGGGGCCGCCGCCATCCATCGCATAAATGACCACTTCTTCTTTTGGATCATCAAGGCCTGGTTGACGACCAACCTCCTCGAAGCCCAATATTTCTCTGAGGATATAGTCAAGCTGCCCCAAAATGGGAATGGAGAGTTGGACACCATAGAACCCATGAATGGCGTATTCCTCCGGCACGCCTGCACCATCCCAAACCTGAGCTTCAAAGGGTGCGCCACCGTCATCCACCAGCGTCAAACGCTGACCTTCGGGGTCTTCAAAACGCAGAATGCTGCGACCGGCAAAGGTTTCAATCGGTTGATGCTTGACGTTGTTTTCGTCCAAGCGCTTGACCCAATATTCGAGCGCTGCCTGTCCGTTAACGCGGAACAGCGTATTCACGATGCTGTCTGTGCCTCGATTATCCGGGCCGGTTTGAGGCCAATCGAAGAAGGTCATATCCGTGCCGGGGCTGCCCATCTTATCAGCATAAAACAGGTGGTAAGCCGAGGTGTCATCCTGATTAACTGACTTCTTGACCAGTCGCAGACCTAAGATTTTCGTGTAGAAGTTCAGGTTATCGCGGATTTGTCCGGTGACTGCTGTGACGTGATGTAAACCGTGTAATTGCATGATGGTTCTCCTTATTCGTTACCCAATTTGGGGAAGTGTGATCGGTTTCAGTTGTGACTCGATTTGCGCCCGCTGCGATTCTAAGAAAGGTGGCAGGCTTAATGTCTCGCCAATCGTGTCGGGATTGTCACCCGCTGCCAAAGCCTGTCCGGCGGTTGCCAGTTCAAATAACGTGCCGCCGGGAATACGGACATAAACCGAGTCGAAGTAATAACGCCGCACAATGTCGGTGACTTTTAGACCTGTTTTCAGTAAGCGTTCGTGCCATGCCTCAATCGAGTCGTTCGGATCAATGGTCAGTGCTACATGATGCACGCTGCCGATGGCGCGAAAGCCATCGAGTTTTTCAGTGCGCTCCACCACAACCAGTTCGCTGCCAATGCCGCTTTCGGGCGTTTCTAAGATCATGCCATTGGCTTCGTTTTCATGACTTGACTGAAAGGCTTGCACAACTTGGTATCCAAAAATGTCCGTCAAGAAATCGACGGTTGGCTGCAATTGCCGTACACCCAGAACAACGCTGTGTATCCCTTGGATAGCGGAGGATTCACTCACCGGATTGTGTGCCCAATGTTGATAAGCCCGATTGTCACCGGCTGCGACCAGTCCCAAGCGCTGATTATCCGAGTCCACAAAATGAAGCTGATTCCGTCCGAGCGAATCGGTGTGGTGAGTGTAATTTACATTGAATATATCAAAGCGTGCTGCCCAACTTTCTAAGGCGGCTTGATCACGCACGTATAAAAGGGTGCGTATGACATTGCGAGCGCCAATCCGATCATGACCGAGATGAGGCCAATCAAAAAAGGTCATGTCTGTGCCAACCGTGCCAACCGCATCCCCGTAAAACAGGTGATAAGTGTTGGGTTCTTCCTGAATGACTGTCTGTTTGACCAAGCGCAAGCCGAGTACGCGGATATAGAAATCAAGGTTGGCTTGAAGATCGCCCGTAACCACTGTGATGTGATGGATGCCTCTGGTCTTCATATCAACCTCATCAAATAAATTCGATGTTAAATCATTTGACATTGAACAGTTTAACATTGTATAATTGAGTTGTCAAATCAGAAACGTATTAGAAAGCGTCAGAAATCATGGGAACGAAGTATCAAGGTACGGAGGCCGAAGTGCTGGCACTCGACACCTATATTAAAGTCACGCGGGCGGCACAAAGTGTTACGGACCGCGCAATGGAACATCTCGGCGAATCCAACCTCACACCGAGTCAATTTGCTATTTTGGAAGCGCTGTATCATCTCGGCACGCTGTCACAGGTCGAACTGGCGCAAAAACTGCTGCTGAGTACCGGCAACATCACCACTGTGATCCAAAATTTGGAAAAGCGGAATCTGGTTTGTCGCCAGCGCAGCACCAGCGACCAACGATATATGCAGGTGTCGATTACTGACGAGGGACGCCAATTGATCGCCCGCATTTTTCCGTCGCATGTCGCGGGCATCGTGGACATCATGAACGTTTTAACAGCCGAAGAACAACAAACACTCGCCCAACTTTCGCGCAAATTGGGATTGGGACAATAGAAAGGACATGACATCATGACAACCAAGAGCTTTTTCCATCATTATGAGGCAGGCAGCAGTGCGGACGCGCCAACGCTCTTGCTGCTGCACGGCACGGGAGGCGACGAACACTCGCTGGTAAGCATCGGTAAGCAGCTTGCGCCAGAGGCGGCAATACTCAGTCCACGCGGCAAAGTGATGGAAAATGGAAACCCGCGTTTCTTCCGCCGACTAGCGGAAGGCGTTTTCGATCAAGAGGATTTGGTGGCGCGGACGCATGAACTGGCAGAGTTCATTCAAGCGGCAGCGGATGAATACGGTTTCGCACTGTCGTCAGTGATTGCGGTGGGATACTCGAACGGGGCGAACATGGCGGCAAGTTTAATGCTGCTTCATCCCGGCCTCGTCACCAAGGCGGTATTGTTTCGCTCGATGCTGCCCTTTCAGCTAAACGCGACGATTGATCTGACCGGAACGAGCGCTTTACTATTGGCTGGTCGCTATGACACTCTAATTCTGGGCAAGTCGGTGGAAGCACTGGCAGGCGTCCTTGAAAATGCTGGCGCGACGGTCACATTGGATTGGCAGGAAGCTGACCATCGTTTGACCAGCGATGACTTCAAAGCGGCGCAAGCGTGGATCGCACAGATACAGTCGGTTTCACAACACTAAATCATGATTGAAGTAGGGAAAGGGCAGCGCTTTTTCCCTACTATAATGACGTTGGAAATCAAGGTGCTTAGAACGTTTTTTGTTCCAGTTGTGCTAAATCGTCAACGACCTTAGGCAAAACCTGAAGGGCATTCATCAAGACAGTCAAGTTTGCTTCTGTAAACTTAAGGCACAACACCCATTTATGACCTGTAAATGCCGTGACAACAAATCCTTTGTTAGCATAAGTCAAACCAAAGCGCAATGTTCCAAGATTATATTCGTCAGCATACCGTTCATGATGCCCGGCCCCGGCTGCTACAAGGGCTATAACACGATCAAGCTCAATTGATGTATCAGCCTGAACCAAATGCCCGACATAATCACCGTGAATGGTGGCTATAACTAACCACTGTGGCTTATCTGTAAAAGAGTCATGACTTTGGTGCAATATCCGGTCAATTTCGCTATTCATGTCCATTGCGCCCTCCTCGCATGATGCACAAGCTAATTTATTCCTTCACATCGGACATGACGAAGGTGGCGGCGGCTTTTTCGGCATCGGTGGTCGGTGCTTTGACGTTGAGGAAACCGTTGACGTTGATGAGATAGGCATCAGGTTTGACAAACGACTCGAATGACAACGCATCGGGGCTGGCAAGTCCCGGTTTCTGCCACCATGTCGCCGCTGTGTTGAAATCATCGGTACCATCAAATTGCGCCAACCAGACGTTACCATTGCGGTTGAGTAGATAGGAATTGGGATGATTCTTGGACTCAATCGACACCGCTTTGGGGTCGGCCAAACCCTCGCGAATCACAAACTCAAAATCCCCGGCAGGTTCGCCTAATTTACTGACACGCGCGCGCTGGCTGAAATGGTTAATGAACTTGGTCGGGTCGGCAAATGAGGCAAAGCGAACACCGGGAACAGGCAAGCGCTGTGGCAGCGGATCATTGCCCGTATCACCAGACGGATTGGTTATATCAGTCGTGATGGATACCGGAACGCCAAAATTGGGCGTGCCGTCGGCGTTCCAAGTGAACTTTTGGACGCGGGTGGTGCGCTTGCCGGCGCAGCCATCACCGGGGTTATCGTTGGCATGGTAGACAATCCAATCTTCCGTGCCATCGGGAGACTTGAAAAACCCATTATGACCGGGGGCGTAAACACTGTTTTCATCCGAGCGCTGGAACACCGGCTCAGGGCTTTTATCCCAAGATTTCGTATCCAGCACGTCACCGCCGTTGTAGGTCAGCATACCGAGTTTATAGTCATCAGTCGCACAAAAACTGGCGGAATAAATGATGAAAGTTTTATCGCCATGTTGCAGTGCTTCGGGTCCTTCAGTCACGTTTAAGCCGACCTTCTCCCAAGAATATTGGGATTGGGTGAGCAGATGACGACTGCCACTCAACGTCCACGGGTTGCTCATGGGCGCGATGTAGAGTTTTTGGAAATCACCCGTCCACGATGAGAATAGGAAGTAGAGGTTGTCGTTCAACTGCATGACGCTGCCATCAATCGAATAGCCGTCGTTTGCTGGATCAAAAATCCGTGCTTTGTAAGTGTATGGCCCCATCGGGTCGGTTCCGGCGCTTTCGAGGACGTGTGAGTGCTGGTTATCCAGTGTGCCGTTGGTTCCGGCGGTGTAGTAAAAATACCAGCGCTTGCCATCCGGCCCATCCAACAAATGAAATTCGGGAGCCCACATATTACAGCAGCGGCTGGGATCGGTTTCGGCATAAATCAGTTCTTGTTTAGCGACTTTTAAGCCGGACAAGGTAGCCGATTTTTGCATGTAAAGCTGAGATGTTCCGCTGGTGGTCGAAAGATAATAGAAACCATCGTAATAGGTCAGCCAAGGGTCAGCGCCTTCGAAAGTGTTTAACGGATTGTGGAAACTGCCATCGGGCGTTTGAGCGGTGGTTGGTTGATACGCCACGCTCAAAATCGCGAATCCAGCGATTAACCACAGACCTGATTTTACAACCGTTGAAATGAGCTGTTGTTTTTTCATGGATTCTACCTTTTCGTTCGTCTAATCTTTGACCGGTTCAATGATGAAGGTGGCGGCGGCTTTCTCTTCATCGGTTGTGATTACTTTGACGTTGAGCAGGTTGCCTTGATGAAACAGATACGCACCTGTTTGCCCGAAGGCTTCAAATGATACGCCGTCCGTACTAGCCAGTCCCGGTTTCTGGACATAGGTCGCTATGGCGCGATAATCATCCGTATCTTCAAACATGGCTAACCAAACCGTGCCGTTGCGATTGATGAGGTAATAACCGGGTCTGCCTACTGACTCGATGGACACGGCATTGGGGTCAGCCAGACCTTTGACCAGCGCGAACTGGAAATCCAGCGCAGGTTCACCCAACGGACTCAATTTACCGCGTCCGGTGAAGTGGTTGATATATTTTGCAGGCGCATCGAAGGCTTTGAAACGCAGCGCGGGTTCTCTCACAAACTGCGGCAGCGGGTCAACACCTTCGTCACCGGATGGATTGGGAATGTCCATTTTGGTTGAGACAGGAACACCAAAATTGGGTGAACCGTCCGCATTCCAAGTGAACTTTTGGACGCGGGTAGTACGTGTCGGCAGGCAGACATCACCTACGCGGTCGTTGGCGTGGTAAACAATCCAATCCTCTTTACCATCGGGGGATTTAAAGAAGCCATTGTGACCGGGGCCGAATACACTGTTTTCATCCGAGCGCTGAAAAACCGGATCGGGATTTTTGACCCACGAATCGGCATTCAAAACATCACCGCCATTATAGGTCAGCAGACCGAGTTTATAATCGGGTGTGCCACAAAAACTGGCACTGTAGACAATGAAGGTTTTACCGTCATGCTGAAGCGCGACCGGCCCTTCGTTTACAGGCGAACCCACCTGTTCCCATGACAGAGTGGGCTTGGAGATGACAACACGACTGCCACTGATCGTCCATGGATTGCTCATGGGCGCGATGAAAATGGATTGCAGGTTGCCAACCCACGCGGAGAACAAAAAGTACAACTTGTCATTGAGCTGCAAAACGCCGCCATCAATTGACCAACCGTCATTGGCGGGGTCGAACAGGCGGCCTTTATAGGTGTATGGCCCCATCGGGTCTGTTCCGGCACTTTCGAGAACATGACTGTGCTGATTATCGAATGATCCGGCTGTGCCAGCCGTGTAGTAAAAATACCAGTGTTTGCCATCGGGGCCATCGAGCAGATCAAACTCTGGAGCCCACATGTTGCAGCAGCGGCTTGGCTCGGTTTCCTTATAAATCAATTCAGGTTTGGCGACTTTCAAGCCAGAAAGGGTTTTCGATTTCCGCATGAACAGTTCGCTCGTCCATGTGGTATTGGCGAGGTAATAGTAGCCATCGTAATAGGTTAACCACGGATCGTCACCGGCGGTGGCATTGAGCGGATTATGGAAGGTATGCGGTTCATCTTGAGCAATGGTTGTGGATAGGGATAACCCTGTTAAGGTGAGCAGTAAGATTACTGAAGCCATCACCCTTAAATGTATTTTTTTCATAGCGGTGTTTCCTGATGCATTTTCGTTCAAAGGAAGATTCGAAGATTAAGGTTGCGCGGAAAAGGATGGTCATAGATGAATTTACCCCCACCCTAATCCTACATCCCCAACGCTCGCAGGCTCACTCTGGTGATAGCCCGCAAGCGAGGGAGGGAATAAAATGCTGAGAGGGTAATTGGCTAATCGTTAGCCGGTGATACTCTTGAGGCCGTAGGCCACCTCGTTCCATCGCAGTTCATTCTTGAGGTCATGAATGCGCGTGTCCTCGTTAATCAACACACATTCGATGTCCGCCATTTCGGCGAAGTCCGCCACGTATTCGGCGTTGATCGCTTGACTGAAAACGGTGTGATGTGCGCCACCGGCGTAAATCCACGCGGCGAGACCCGTCTTGAAGTCGGGCTTGGGTATCCAGAGGGCGCGTGCAACGGGCAGTTTGGGCAGCGGGGCTTCGGGCGGCACAACATCCACATCATTGATGAGGATGCGGAAGCGGTTGCCCATGTCGATGATTGAGGCATTGATGGCTGCACCAGAAGGCACATTGAACACCAGACGCGCCGGATCGGCTTTACCGCCGATACCCAACGGATGGACTTCCAAGCTGGGCTTGCCTTCGGCGATGGTCGGGCAAACTTCCAACATGTGCGAACCCAAAACCTTCATTCCGTTGGGATTGAGGTGATAGGTGTAATCTTCCATAAACGATGTACCGCCGGGAAGTCCGCTAGCCATGACCTTCATCGCACGCAGCAGGAAAGAGGTTTTCCAATCACCTTCACCACCGAAGCCGTAACCATCTGCCATCAAGCGCTGAACGGCTAAACCGGGAAGCTGTACCAAGCCGTGCAAATCCTCAAAGCTGGTGGTGAAACCTTTGAAATCTCCGGCTTCTAAGAAGCGTCGTAAACCAAGTTCGATGCGGGCAGCTTCACGAACGGATGAATGACGCGCGCCACCTTTTTGGAGGTCGGCGGCAATGGTGTATTCGGAGGCATACTGCTGAACGAGGGCATCAATTTCGCTGTCGCTGACCTGATTGACGAGATCGACCAGATCACCCACACCATAACCTGATACGGTGTAGCCGACACGCATCTGGGCTTCGACTTTGTCACCTTCGGTCACAGCGACCGAGCGCATGTTGTCACCAAAGCGGGCGATCTTGCCAGTTTGGGCATCATGCCAGCCGCAGGCTGCCCGCGCCCAGACGGCTATACGGGTATGCACTTCGGGGTCTTGCCAGTGACCGACGATCACTTTACGGTTGAGGCGCATACGGGTCATCATGAAGCCGAATTCGCGGTCACCATGTGCCGCTTGATTCAGGTTCATGAAGTCCATGTCGATGTCTGCCCAAGGAATGTCTCTGTTATATTGGGTGTGCAGATGAGCAATCGGCTTCTTGAGCGCTGCCAAGCCTTTAATCCAGTTACGGGCAGGCGAAAAGGTGTGCATCCATGTGATGACACCGATGCAGTTGGAAGCCGCGTTGGCCTCCATACAGACCTTGTGGATTTCCTCAGAGGTGGTCAGCACCGGTTTATAGACAATTTTGACCGGAATGCTTGGGGCATTGTCTAAAGCGCGGACTATTTCCTGAGAATGCTGTCCAACCTGTTCAATGGCTTCCGGGCCATATAAATGTTGGCTGCCGGTCAGGAACCAAACTTCGAACTGCTTGAGATTAATCATGCGAATAACGTCCTTGTTAAATGTGATCGGTTAAGTGTCGGTTGTGAAAGGCCAGCCGTCTTCATCCCACTGAAGCGGCACAATGCGTAAGGTGGGCGTGCCACCATTTACCGCATCATAGGCGTGATAGACAATCCAATATTTGCCATCCTCTTGCAGAATGCTGTTGTGACCGGGACCACGATAACGGCTGCTTGGGAAAGTGATCTGCGTGCCGCCGCCCTTGAGCATTTCTTTGTCATCTTTATCGACATAGGGGCCGGTGACATTTTCGGAGCGCCCGACGCGCACGTTATAGGTGCTATCAACACCCCGACAGCAGAAATCAAAAGAGGCAAACAGATAATAGTAATCATCTTTGTGGATGATGAACGCGCCTTCTATCGAGCCGGAATTTTCAAAGCGTGTGGCTAGCGAATAGAGTTTGGTATCCTCGTCCGAAAGCAAACCCGTTTCGTTGTTCAGACGGCGCATTTTGATGCCTGACCAAAAACTGCCGAACGCCAGCCACGCGTTACCATCGGTATCCATCACCCAATTGGGGTCGATGCAGTTGTAGTTATTGGGATTATCGGAGGCGATGACCATGCCTTGATCTTCCCACTTGTAGTCTTTGTCTTCGGGATTGAGGGTGACATTGGTTTCCAAGCCGATGCAGGAATGGTTCGAGCCGAAGGTCGAAACGGAATAATACAAATAGTATTTCCCGTTGTGAAATGAAATATCGGGAGCCCAAATGGAATCGGCTTTGGGAACGTAATCTTTTGCCCACTGCGGCGTTTCGGGCAGCGGGCCGGGTCGAACGCCTTGCCAATCATGTAAGTCTTTAGAGGAACGAGTCGGGATACGTGCGCCGGTACAATACAGGTAATAGGTATCGCCTTGTTTGATGATGACCGGATCATGGACGTTTCTAAAATTTCCGGTGAGTTCCAAAGCATTTCCCTCCGTCGCTGCTGTTGCTTCAGCGGTCGCATCTTGTGCGCTGACGAAAGAGTTGGTCAGCACTCCGAAGCCAACTGCGGCGGCGGAATGAAGAAATTGGCGGCGGTTAATCTTCATGGTGTTGGCCTTTCTCATCGGTTGCTTGCTTGTGCAGCCAAACTCTGTTAATGGGCATTATCCAAACGCTGCATCTGGTCGGCGGATAGTTTGACATCCAACGCGCCGAGATTTTCTTGCAACTGTTCGTGGCTGCTGGCGGCGATCAACGGAATGGTCGGGTAAGCACTGTGCAGCATCCATGCGATTACGACTTGGTTGATGGTCGCGCCGGTTTCAGCGGCAATGGTTTTGAGTATCGCCAGCCGCGCGTCGCTATCTGCCCCTTTATAGTCCTCAGGAATAGAACGATCTGGTTGGGTATAAGCACCACCGAGCAGTACCGAATAAGCCACAATCGGGAAGTTGCGGCGGCGTGAGTAATCAAACAGATCGGGATTGGAAGTGACTTGTGGTGCGGTGCTGCCACCGGGTTTGACGCGTAGATAGGTATGGCGCTGCTGAACACAGCAGAAGTTCGCCCAACCATTCGCTTGACTTAAGCCGCGTGCTTCTTCCAAACGCCACGCCAGATAATTACTCGCGCCGATGTAACGGACTTTGCCGGCCTTCACCAACTTATCGAAGGCTGCCATTGTTTCTTCGAGCGGCGTATCGTAATCATCTACATGGGCATAGTACAAATCAATGGTGTCGATACCCAAGCGTTTGAGACTCTTGTTGCACTCTTCTTCGATGGTTCTGGCTGAAAGTTCTTTTTCGACACCGGGATAACCAAAACCAACTTTGGAGGCGATAATATGTTGGGTGCGACTGCCGCGTTTCCGCAGCCATTCTCCCAAGAGGATTTCGCTTTCGCCGCCTTTAAAGCCGGATATCCAATGGGCATAGATGTTGGCGGTATCAATGAAGTTTCCGCCAGCAGCGACATATTCATCCAGCAGTTGATAAGAGGTTTCGGTGGCGGTGCGTGTTCCAAAGTACATTGCACCTAAACCGAGTGCGCTCACCTGCAATTCGCTCGAACCCAATTGAACGGTTTTCATGTGACACGCTCCATACGAAATTTGGGGCGCACAGCCGTGCGCCCCTACTAAACTCATTTAACCGTGCTAGGTAGTTGGTTTCTGGTCGTTAATCTGTTTGATGATTTCCAGCGACACTTTGGGCTGACGGTCATAAGTCAACAAGCCGTTGATTTCCTGCTCGACATCGGTGATCTGGGTATAGCAGAAACCGGAAATCGTGTCCGAGGCATAAATCGACTCGACGACTGCCTTATAGCGTTCAATGTAGTCCTCGTCATCGCTGGCGGTGGTATAACCCCAACCTTCCTGCGCATCCTTCTTGTAACCGATACCGCCAAATTCAGTCACCATAATCGGCTGGCCTTCATAGGGAAAACCGGGCAGCGCTAGATCACGTTTGGCTGGTCGCGAAGCTAAGGTCGATTCTTTGGTAGCATAGCGCGGAGTCAATACATCACGGCTGCCTTCGTAATCATGCATGGTCAAGATGTCGGTCTTGGCATGTTCCCAACCGTCATTGGAGATTACCGGACGAATGGGGTCAATTGATTTGGTGATGGCGTACATGGCAACCAAGTGCTGCGCTTGGCGTGGGTCGGTGGTCAGATTGGGGACACCCCAGCTCTCATTCATGGGAGTCCATGCAATCACTGACGGGTGGTTATAGTCACGGCGAACGGCGGCCTGCCACTCGGTGGCGACGCGCTGAATAGCGGTTTCGGAGTAGATGTAAACGTTCGCCATCTCGCCCCAGAGCAGGAAGCCCATCTTATCCGCCCAGTAATGGAAGCGCTGTTCTTCGACCTTCTGATGTTTACGCGCACCGTTGAAACCCATCGCTTTTGTCAGCTCGATGTCTTTCTTGATGTATTCGTCGCTGGGGAAAGTCAGGATGCCATCGGGGTTATAACCTTGATCGAGGACGAATTTCAGGTAATAAGGTTTGCCATTGAGCAGCAGTTTGCCATCTTTGAGTTCCACCGAGCGCAACCCGAAGTAGCTGTTGACATCATCCAGTACCTTGCCGCCGCGCTTAATCTTGACGTTGACATCATACAGGTTGGGTGTCTCGGGACTCCAAACTTTCAAATCCGAGCCGAGGGAGAAGGTGGGGGTGATGCTGGATACGGCATGAGGATTGGTCGCCCATTTGCCTTTGTTGGCGTTGGCATCCACCGTTTGGCTTTCGCTGGTGACCTCTTTGCCGTCATAGCTGATGGTCGTTTCAAGTTCATAAGGTGTGCTGATGTCACCGACGATTTCGTACTCAACACGCACACTGCCGCTTTCAAGCTGTGGGGTGATGACAACCCGTTCGAGGTGCAAGTCGGACACGGGTTCGAGCCACACGGTTTGCCAGATACCTGTGGTTCGGGTGTAGAAAATCGAAGCCGAGTCTTTTTCCCAATACTGCTTGCCGCGCGGCTGTCCTTTATCGCCAGTGATGTCCTCGGCGCGTAAAACAATTGTGTTGCTGCCACTCTTGAGCAGTTTGGCGGTGTTCACGCTGAAGGGTGTGTGACCACCTTCATGGAAGGCCGCGAACACGCCGTTAATCCAGACCGAAGCGCGGTAATCGACCGCTTCAAAGTTCAGCAATATTTGCTGACCGTTCCAGTCTGAGGGAACAGTGAACTCGCGGCGATACCAGACCACTTCGTGAATCTCATTGGTACCGATTCCGCTGAGTTTGGATTGGAAAACAAACGGGACCTCAATCGACTTGGAAAAAGTATGCTGGTCGAACCAGCGTTCGGCTAACCCATTATCCGCATCATCAAAGTCGAACTGCCATGTGCCGTTCAGGTTCAGCCATTGTTCGCGTACAAACTGTGGGCGTGGATATTCGGGGCGTGGAATAGACATTTTAATTTCCTAAATGGGTATGATGGTTGGGTTGAATAGTTGGGTGGATAAAAATCAACCGGGGAGAGGATAATCCCCTCCCCACAGCACTTATTTAGAGTGATGTTTCAATAGCAGTGAACGACAGCGGTGGCAGTGTGATGGTGGATGTTTTACCGTTGATGGTTGGTGACGCAACCTTAACCGAGATGACGTTATTGGGTGACTCGTAAGTGTTCGCCAGCTTGGGATCTGTGCCTGCCAGTTGATAAACATTGTTGATCGACTTGGGCGCGCGGTCTTGCCAATTCAAATCAACAGTGATGCTTTCGGTCTGGCTGCGGTTGACGATGAAAATAGCATGACCATTGGTGGCTTCGTCGTATGAAGCGGAAACATCCAACAGCGGCATGTCACCAAATAACTTGGTGTTGTATTCAGGCGCTTTCACGGCCACATCCAATGCCGTGCCGCTGGCTAACTTGCTGAACAGCATAAACGGATAGTAAATCGACTGCTTGAGCATGGCATCTTTGGTCGTCAAAATTGGGGCGATGACGTTGACGGCTTGGGCGAGGCAGGCGATCTTCAGCACGTCGGATTTACGCAGGAACACGTTCATCCATTGGGCGACGACCAGCGCATCTTCCAAGTTGTAGATTTCTTCGATCAAGTGCGGTGCTTTACCCCAACCACCTTCAACATCATGGACGAGGCGTGCTTTGTACCAGACATTCCATTCGTCCCATGAGAGGTAAACATCATGTTTGGAACGGCGCTTGGCTTTGACGTAGCGCAGTGTTCCTTCTAATGTTCCGACGAAGGCTTCAAACTCGGCGCTCATGGCGAGGAAGCTGGCGGTGTCGTTCTCATTGTTACCCGCATAATAATGGAGCGAGTGATAGTCGATGTTTTCCCATGCGTACTCAAGGACGGTGCGATCCCATTCGGGGTAAGTGGGCATTTGTGAGTTGGACGAACCACACAGCACCAGCTTAATATCACGGTCATGCCAGCGCATCATCTTAGCGGCTTCGCGGGCTTTTGCTCCATATTCGGGGGCATCCAAGTGACCGATTTGCCACGGGCCGTCCATTTCGTTACCGACACACCAATACTTCACTTTGTGCGGTTCTTTGTAACCGTGTGAGGCGCGGAGATCAGCATATTTTGTGCCGACGGGCGCGTTGCAGTATTCGACGAGGTTAGCGGCATCTTGAATTGTGCCGGTTCCCATGTTGACTCCGAACATCGGCTCGGTCTTTATCTTCTTGCAAAATTCGATGAATTCGTTGGTGCCAAATTCATTGGTTTCGGTTGACTGCCACGCCAGATCACGGCGTTTCGGGCGCTGATCTTTAGGGCCAACGCCATCTTCCCAGCGGTAGCCGCTAAGAAAATTACCACCGGGGTAACGAATGGCGCGGTAGTTTAATTCGCGCAGGGCTTCTAATACGTCTTTACGTAGGCCATTCTCATCTGCGTGAGGTGAATCAGGTTCGTAAATGCCTTCGTAAATCATGCGTCCCATGTGTTCAGCGAAACCGCTGAACAGCAGTGGTGAAATCGGACTGATGACGCGGTTCGTGTCCAGATATATGGTTGCTTTGGATGCCATGAGTCTTTTACCTTACCCAATCAAGATAAATGAGAGTTACCAAATGTATAGATGCGCGAGTCAACATAAAGCTATCTATGTTGACTCTATTCAACACAGGCGTGTTTGGTCGTTTCCAAATAAATCGTCCTGCGAGACGAAAGCCCCGTAACCGTTCAATTTTATGTACGGGAGCATTTATCACTGCTCCCTTTCGAGTCCTAAGTTTCAGTCAACCGACTGACATACTAGCCTTTTAACGTCCACCCATACCGGTCATCGTCACGCCTTTGATAATGCGGCGCTGGAAGATGATGTAAAAGACGACGACGGGAACCGTAGCAAATACTGAACCCGCCAAGACGATTGGTCGGAACGAACCAGCATAGGCCGAATTCAAAATCTGCAAACCGACGGGCAGCGTTCGCTTCTCCAGACTATTCATGGTGATGAACGGCCAGAGCAAATCGTTGTAATGACCCAAAAATACCAAGATCGCCAGCGCTGTTATGGCATTGGTTGACAGCGGCAGGATGACGTAACGGAAACGCCCCCAGTAAGTCGCCCCATCGAGAATGGCGGCTTCTTCCAGTTCGGTGGGAATTTGCTGAATGAATTGGCGCAGTAAAAAGACACCGAAAACGTTCGCTGCCCCCGGCCAAATGAGGGCATTAAAGGTGTCGAGGAACTTCAAATCTTTCATGACCAAGAAGTTCGGGATAAGCGTTACCTGTGAAGGGATCATCACGGTAATCAGAAGCAGTCCAAACAGGACATTTCTGCCGGGGAACTTCAGCCGTCCAAAAGCATAAGCGGCTGGCGTGCAAATGACCAACACCGCTATCGTGTAGCAAGTGGCGGCATAAATGCTGTTGCCAAGCCATTGCACCAGCCGCAGGTCAGGCTGCGAGAAAACGGTATTGTAGGCATCTAGGGTAGGTGTCGCCGGTAGAATAGGCGGAGGCCAGCGGTTCACCTGCTGGTTGGTCATTAATGACTGCGAGAAGGTTATCACCAAAGGGAACAAAACAATGATACCCATGATACCTAAGAATATATATGTCCCCAGATGGCGATAGATATGACTTTGTCTGATACTCATCTCAGCATTCCTTCATTAATATTCGACGCGCTGACCGAGAAAACGGAATTGCACAAGGGTGAAAACGGCCATGATAACAGCCAACGCTACAGCAACCGCCGAACCATAACCCATGCGGAAACTCGTCCACGCGATTTGATATAAGTAATAAATAACCGTGTATGAGGCACGCCCCGGACCGCCGGTTGTCATGATGAAGGGTTGTCCGAAGACTTGGAATTGAGCAATGACACCGGTCACGGTCACAAAAAGCATCGTGGGACGCAGCAGCGGTAACGTGATGTAAAGGAAAAGCTGACGACCGTTAGCACCGTCAATTTTGGCGGCTTCGTAAAGATGATCGGGTATACCCTGTAACCCGGCGATGAAAATCAACATCGGGAAACCGAAACCCCACCAGATCGTGGTCAGACTAAGCGCCGGAATAACGGTATTTTCGTCACCGAGCCAGTTGACTTGCTGGATTCCGAAAAAGCTAAGCCCATAATTGATGACACCAAATTGGGTACTTAACAACCACACCCAGATGAGGCCGACTACGCCGACGGATAGCAACTGGGGCATATAGAGTAAAACGCGGAAGAAACCTGCACCTTTGACCGGCTGCGTGACCGCTACCGCTGACAGTAGTGCTACAGTCGTAGTTCCTGCAACCGTCAATATGGTGAATACAATCGTGTTTTTGACCGCAATCCACCAGACATAGTCGCTAAACAACTCTTTATAGTTATTGATTCCGACATACGGGTGAACGGGTTTAAGAATAGCCCAATCATAAAAGCTCATGCCCACCGCTGTGATGATGGCACGAATTACAAAAATACCAAAGAAGATCACAAAAGGAGCCAGAAACACATATGCGGCTAGTGCTTCGCGGGTGCTAAGTCGCATCTGGAAGGAACCGCGTTTTGAACCCGCAGCCCCAGATGTCGTCGTATCAATAGTAGACATAGTGGGTGTTTTCCTCAACTGCTTTCTGGCTGCGAATGCGCCATCACAATGCCTTTAGAGCATTTTTGGGTGAATGGTTACACCAAACCCTGTACTGTTTGTCACCAAATAATTTTAATTTTATAGGCTTAAAAAAAGTTCTAAAAATTTTTGTTAGGGGCAAGTTATTCACCTGCCCCTAAAATTTCAAACTACTGTGAAAACCGGGCTACGTATTAGCCACCAGCGTTGGCACGATCCAGAGCCTGCTGCATACGGGATGCGGCATCGTCCAGAGCTTGCTTAGCTGATTTCTGATTGTTCAACGCAGCACTCAGTTCAGGATCCAAAGCTGCGTACATTTCCTGAATAGCGGTGCTCTTGAAGTCCAGAACGCCGTATTCCGAGAAGCCCTTACCAAACAGAATGTTGGAAGGATAGTTTGCAGGATCCAATTCAGCCTGTACCGAGAGACGTGCAGGAACCTGACCAGAAGCAGCCCATGCCTTCTGGTTGTCGCTGACCCAACGAACGAGGGTTTCTACTGCTGCCAGCTTGTCGCCTTCTTCAGAAGCAGGAACCATCCATGTGTGAGCGCCGAACCATGTAGCGTTCTTTTCGCCGAACTGGGGCTGCGGCCAAGGCTTGCTGTCAACATCGGTGAAGGTTGCAGCTTGGTTACGGAACCAGCTACCGGTGGGGAGGACTGCGAGTGTACCCGCACCGAAACCTTGCCATGTGTCAAAACCGGCTTCTTGGGGAGAAACATGATACTTGTAGACCAAGTCAACAGCCTGTTGCAGAGCCATAACACCAGCATCAGAGTTAACGGTGATGGTCTTGCCATCTTCGCTGGCGAAGCTGCCACCATTTTGAACCAAAGCGGCGAGGAAGTTCACACGCGGCCATTCACCGACTGCATAACCCCACTGAGCAACGCTCTTGGGATCAAACGCGGGATCAGCAGCGTTCTTGCCATTGGTGTCGATGGTCAGTTGTTGGAACAGCTTGACCCAGTTGTCATAGCCGACTGGTGGTTCCATTTCGGGATCGAGGCCGGCCTTCTTGAAGGCATCCTTGCTGATCCACAAACCACGACCATGATTGTCCAGAGGAATACCATAGGTCACACCGTTGTACTTCATACCGTCAGCAGTGATGGCCGAAATATCATCATCGGGGAACCAACCGCCACCAGAGGTATACCAACCGCTCAGGTCTTTCAACACACCGTAGCTGGCGAATTGAGGAATTTCTGAAGCGTGGAGAATGATAACATCCGGGGGTTGACCGGCGACGAAAGCTGCCTGCAGCTTGGTGTACAGTGTATTCCAAGGAATTTGTTCAACAGTTACGGAAATATCTGGATGATCCTTGGTGAAGGGTGTGAGCATGTCAATGAGGGTGACACCATCGGAACCCGTCAAACCATTCCAGAAGGAAATGTGAGTGCCACCAGTACCGAGTTCAACTGGAGGAATATCGGTTGCTGTTGGTAGAGGAACGGGAGTGGCATCTTGCGCGCTGATGGGAGCGGCAACAAGCGCCAACATGGAGATAAATAGGGCTAGGACTAAACCGAATAGAGCCGGACGTTTTAACATATCGAATCTCCTTAAAGGCAAAAAACATCATTTATTGAGTCATTCAATTTAGGTTTACTGGCAGATTTAACTCCTTAATTTAGACTACACGTGACAGGGCAAAACGCGCTTCAGTGCGGTTCGAAACAAGACGCGCTGCACCACACGTTTTTATGATCCTAAATATCGTTTCCCGACAATTGACTAAACCGTTTGTAGTCGGGAGCTATCTTCACGCACTGCTGCAAAAACACATGCCCGTGCGCAATAGATAAACCGGTTATGGCAAAGATGCAGATTACGATGTATGGACGAGCCAAACGTTGAAATATTAAGTTACTATTTCGGTTAACATAATCAGACTAATTGCCAAAATAAGTTCATCTATAAAATTGAGTATATCGCCTTGTTCTTGTTTGTCAAGTAAACAGTTCATGTATATAATACAAATTGTTCAGTAGGTTTTTGAGTGCGATGAGTGTAAGGGATTTGCAAAGTTGTTTTGATTATTGTTGAGAAGAGATGTAATAACCAACCAGATTATAAAAATATTGTTTAAAAACCCTGTAGCATTAATTGCCAAGTCGGCAAATAGTAGAAGGTTGCTGTCGTAGACGACTGCTTCTGAACAGACTACCGCGATTTCGCAATTGATACTTGTGATATTTGTCATGAAAAATAGTGATGCCCTACTTCAGATACGGCGATGTTTCTTCATCAGCCTGAACTGAATGTATGTGCGCCGTTTTCAATAAAGGTTATTAAGGTTTTTTATGAGGAAACAACGACCGAATATGCGGGATGTGGCTCGCCAAGCGGGTGTGTCGTTATCAGCGGTGTCGCTGGTGGTGAACGGCAAACCGGGTGTTTCACCTGAAATCCGCGAACATGTCCAGCAAATTATTTCCAATTTAGGCTACAAAAATACCCAGACGAATGACAGCGCAGCGTCGCAAGCGGTCGGGCTGTTGATCGAAAAAAGCTCCATGCCGGTGATCGTTGACTCGTTTTACGGCGAGATTATTCGCGGTTTTCAGACCGAAGCGCAGCGGATGGGTTACCATATTGTTCTGTCGATGTTTGACCGGAATGTTGATAATTTGGACGAGCTTTGTTCCAGCCTTGAGTCGAAAGTTAAAGGGTTGGTGATCGCAAACGACGGCGATATTACGGCAGAGATGATCGGGCAGCTTCAGGCAATTCGGATTCCGCTGGTGCTGGTGGAAAACCACATTCTGAACCAGAAAATTCCTACCGTTATCGGTGATAATTTCATGGCAGGCTATAAGATTATGCGCCATGTGCTGGACTGTGGTCACGAGTCGATTGCGGTATTAAGAGGGCCGACCAAATACAGCAGTTTGGTTCACCGTTTGCTGGGCATTTACGCGGCGGCGGGCGAAGCCGGAAAGGTTATCCCACCCGAATGGATGCCAAAACCGGTTTCCGGTCATCCACATAAGGGTTATATGCAGATGCAGGAAATTTTGCGTCTGCCTGAGCGTCCCACAGCGGTGGTGGCGATTAGCGATAAGACGGCGCTGGGGGCGATGGAAGCGGTTAAAGAACATGGGCTGCGTATCCCTGAGGATATATCCATCGTGAGCATAGATGATATTGCCGAGAGCGCTTATACCCGTCCGCCGCTGACCACTATTCGTATCCCCAAGTATGAAATGGGCGTGGTGGCGTTTGATAAGCTGCAACGGCTGATGCTGGGTGAGTCGGAACTGCCGGTACAAAGTGTGGTGTACAGTGATTTGATCGTGCGCGAGTCGTGTTTGAACATCAAACAATTGGCGACTGAAAGCTAAATAGCGGTCGGTACTTAAAAACATCTTATTTTGTCTCGCCGAGGGCTACAGCCACACGGCTAACATAAAGACAAGCCGACTAAAGTGGCTTCAAAAGCGAACTCATGGGGCATAAAAACACTCAATTTAATGTGTACATCGGTAAATCCTCATCTGAGCGTACATAAAAGCAGCAGCGGGCAAGCCTTAAATCTGATGTTGGACTTGATACTCTAAACATGTTTCGATTGTTCGTATTTTTGGCTATCTTTTCTTGCCTACCCCAAGACTGACCAGTTGACCCACCGATAAAACCACCGACTTTCTCAGGGTGTTAACCCATTCATCCTTTACTATTGGAAGCATGTTTGCGAGAGCAAATGGTGCAATCAGAGTCAAGGAGATCATTTCCATGTTGAACTTAGCCGTTTTATTTTTCGTTGTCGCTATCGTGGCCGCGATTTTCGGGTTTGGTGGTATCGCCGGTACAGCGGCAGGGTTAGCACAACTTCTATTCCTTGTGTTCGTTGTATTGTTTGTCATTTCACTCATATTCGGGCGGCGTGGCTTATCCCGCTAACGGGTGTTGGCAAGTGGAGGGAGGCTGATGCGTTCCCTCCTCTTCGGTCAAAATGTTCAAGAGGTGAGCAATCGCCTCTTTTTGATTCAAAATAGTGCAAATTCTGCAAAAACCACAACTGCAACGGATGATTTTGACGGCGGATTTGAGGAAGCGAGATTGTTCAGCAGGTTGGGTGATGTTTAGGGATGAGTTTGTCGGGTTAACCGAAAGTAAACTTCTATCATAATATGTGGTAGGCGTGTCACCAACTACACCTCGTATAATGCCATTAATCAGGTGGGAGCTTAGGATTTGTATAGGAGATTGAACCAGCAAATCCAGCTTGGCAATCTTGGCATCGGACATTCCAACAATCTTTTGCCGCAAATCCAGCCGAGCCATCCGCCGAAATTGCCTGAAAATGGGTCATTAAATTGGCGATATTGACACGTTTTGACAATCTTTCGCCATAAAGTCTACAGCGCGACATCAATTTGTTGAGGATTGCCAGCCTGTACATGGGCTAACGCCTCACAAATGCCAGAGAGCAATTGGACGGTCATACGATGGGAACTGAAATGCGATGGGCCGGGGCGACATTCCAGAAAATCAAGGAAGTGGAGTTCGCGGGCGCGTTCATTATGTCCCAAAAAGGTCTTGTCGTCGCCAGCCTCGTGCCGTGATTGCGCCCCGATGTTGAATGTCTCGAAGGGTTTGCCCCCGATCACACCGCTGTTGCGATAAATATCCACCTCAAAGTGATCTTCATGACCTGCGCCTTCAGTCTCGACATCGCGCTTGCCCACTTCATAACTCTGGTAAGAATGCACTTGGATATTGAGCAAGTTGCCGACCTGTAAGTTTAAACGTTCGTGGCGCACCCGACCATTTCCTTTATAAACGTCGCTGGCCTGCTTCATCCATGAACGGCGCGAAAACGAGTTCTGCTGTAGATTAATGGAACTGGTCGTTACCACTACATCATCGCGCTTAAGCTGGCACATGACGAACACATCTTGTTCACCAAAATTTTTAAGGCCGCTTAGACGTTCCGGTGTGAACCACGCGCGGGGTAAATTGGCGTCAAAGAGTGAGGTGTAATCTTCCTGCGTCATCTGGTTGAGGAAGTCATATGGCCCGAAGCGCCGTGCCGTGATTTCGGCCTTGTTGGGACGTTTATTTTCCAAATGCATATTGGTTTCCGCCAGCCATGCGAACAAATCAACAAAATGGTAACCGGAATGCATCAGTTTGCCGTAGCCGTACTTATAAGGGTGATTCTCGCGACCATAAATTTCTTCAGGCATCACCCACATGCCATCACCATGATAAATATCCATATAGGACACGGGGATTGGATAACGTTGAACAAAATCTTCAAGATACTCTTTGATGAGTTTGTATCCCGCGTGGCTGCGGCGCTGTGCCTGCACAATGAAGTTGGACTTCGAAATTTTCAGGCAGCGTTCCAGATCAGCATAATCGGAGTAGACCTGCCGTGCGGCATGAATATCAATGGATGATCCGGGAGGCGCGGTGATCGGTTTATCCACCAGCACATGGATATTATTCAAAACGGCCCACAGCGCATAAAACTTGTGGGCGCGCGGTTCGGTGGCAATGATGATGCCGCTGATATGCTGTTTACGGCTGAGGTCACGGAGCGTGGTTAGCAGCTCATCACCGGGCGATTCATCGACATTCTGGTTGTCGTCGATGAATAACAGGTGTTCCGGTTGTAGGCTGCGTCCAGCTAGATAATGGTTAATCGCCGCTGTCTGTTCACGCCGATCAATCACCAGCAGCAGGCGAATGTTGTACTGTGCGGCATATTTTTCCAGCAGCGGGTAATAAATGCGGCGAGCGTGTGGGCCTAACCCCGCCAAGACAATATTTTTCGTCGGTGTCATACCGCTATTGCTCCCAACATAAAATCATAAATACAGTTGAACCGCAGATACGCAGAGTGCGCTAAGCTAGAAGAGAATAGTTCAATCTGTTTTGTGTTCTCTCCTTTAGTGTAGGACGAAATGGCAAGGTTAGTTGTACAGAAATCTTTTCGGTTGGATTTAGTGCCAGTTTAAATGGCGAAAATGGTGCGGCTATTGAGAAATAACATAAAGCCGTTGATAATAAACCCAAATCTTTATGTCCACTTAATGCAGGAGTTAGCCGCGTGACCTCATCCGCAACCGCCCCCAAAACGGATTATTTAGTGGTGTTTATTTCTTACTTGAGTTTCGTGGTGCTGGGAATGCCCGGTGCCATGCTCGGTATTGCGTGGGCATCCATCGAACGACCTTCAATACAAAAGACCTTCGAGTTGGGACTGAGTGATGTCGGGGCGTTGTTCATCACCACCACTATTGGTTACTCCCTTGCCAGTGTGTTTGGTGGCCGTTTATTCGGGCGTTTTAGTTCATGGTCGTTGTTTCTAGGCGGCTCGATTTTAGCGGCTGTGGCACTTTTGGGATATGCATTTTTACCTGCTTGGTGGATGATCGTTGCGGCTGGTTTGCTGGCGGGCTTTGGCTCAGGAATGCTTGATTCGGGTATGAACATCTACTTCGCGGCGGTTTTCAACGCCCGTTTGATGAATTGGCTCCATGCCAGTTTCGGTGTGGGTACGTTAGTGGGCATCTTTGTTATCCAAACGGTGCTGAGTAACGCTGGCGGCACATGGCAAACGGGTTACATCGTTGCGGCGATCATCTATTTTATTGTGGCGGTGTTGTTTTTCTTGACGCGTTCACGCTGGGTCAATGTCGGGCGTGGTTCGCATGAAGAAGGCACACATGCCGGTATTTCTGCCCGTTTGACGCTGCGTTTGCCGCTGGTATGGATTGGTCTGGTGATCTTTTTATGCTATGCCGGTTTGGAAGCGGTCGGAACAGCGTGGACATCCCCGCTGCTGAACATCGGTCGTGGATTTGATGCCGTCACCGCGGGCTTAGCCTTAGGTATTTTGCAGGGCAGCTTCACCGCAGGACGCATTTTCTTTGGCATTATCCTGCCTTACTTTAAGCCAAGCACACTCATCCGTGCTTGTTCGGTTGTTTTAATAGTGACGACCTTTTTGCTCATCATTAATCCGCTGCCGAATACGCTGCTGGTTGAAATTCTCAATGGCAAAATTTACTTCGTGATGATCGTATTGGCGTTCTACGGCTTTTGCCTCGCTCCAATCTGGGCGCTGATGGTCACCTACTTGCAAGAACGGCTTGGCCCGCTGCACGGCGCAAATGCTATTGGCTTCATGGTAGCAGCGGCAGGTATCGGTGTCGGTATTCTACCGGGTATCGCTGGCAAATTGGCTGAGATCAGCAGTTTGGAAGTTGTTCCTGTTATTCTGTTGGTGCTGTCGATTGTCATTGCCGGACTTTACGAACTCACGGTCAGCCGCCGCCTGCAAGCGCGTCTCGTCCCCGCGACGACCTGATGACAATCACAAAACTGTAACGTCGATAACACGCTCGGTTAAATAGGTTCGAGGTGTGCAAGTTGCCACAAAGAATTTGTATCAAAAACGGCTAGGTCTGGCGCTAGATTTATCTCCGTTGTCTCTGAATCCCTTCAATCCCTGTTTAACAATAGGCAATTTTGTCTATTGTTAATTTTGATATGCCATTCAAGAATAATCTCAACTATTTATTAACTTTAAATCGACGAACTGACTTTATAGTGAAAAATGAAGTTGAAACTAGTTGAGAGCTGTACATGAATCGAATCATCTATTCGCCCCGTTTGACACGCGTTTTTTACTACGGTTTTGTTGTGCTCATGTTCTTATCCGGTTACTATGTGTTTCCGGCTAAAGCGGATAATGACCTGACCCTCAATCTGAACGGCAACAAACAAATTCGCGCGGCGCTTTTGAGCCTCGAAACTTTTACTCGTCAAGCGGATTGGGAAGAATATTCCAGCCCTAAAGGTGTGCAGCTTGGAATTGAAAACGGTGTCTACCGCATGTCAACTATTAATCAGGGTTATGTATGGGGACTCAACAAAGAACAGCATGATAATGTTGTCCTCGAAGTCGAAGTCACTCCCATGTCACCTGACGCGACCGCCAATGCTTACGGCGTCATGTGCCGCGCCGATGAATCCAATAACGGTGACGGTTACTATTTTATGATCAAAGGCGACGGTTACTACTCCATCAGCATGGGTCAAGGGGATGACATTAAACCGCTGGTCGAATGGAAAGCCTCAAGAGCTATTCACACCGGCATCGACAAAAACAGGATGCGCGCTGTATGCGTGGATGACGTACTCGCTTTATACGTCAATGACAAGCTACTGATTGAAACCCAAGACGGCACTTATACAACTGGCTATGCCGGATTAGCGATTGCCGCTTCTCCTAAAACCGGCGCCGATGTCATCTTTGACAATCTCGCTACCTATAAAGTCACTAACCCCTAAACGTTTGACTAATCAAAAAGGAAGGCCCTCGGAGCCTTCCCTACGATTTTTGTCGAGTGATCTCCGCTACTTGTTCTTAACTGGTGAGGGCAGCGTATCCTGCCGGCTGGCATTCTCTTCCGAAGGCGAGTCCAGTGGATATTGGTCTGAGGCAGGGTCGGATGTTAATTGGTTGGCCGACTGTTGGATATTGAGCGGTTGACCTGTAATCGGTAACACGCTGGCGCTGAAAATATTCGAGTCACCCGTAATATCCGATGTAAAGGCTACGATTGGTGCGTTGCAATACCACGTTGGCGCGTAATCATTGATTCCATTATCGGTCAATTTACGGGTAAGCTGCGTCGCCAACTCATAGACATACACATCCTCATCCCCATCCACATCTGACTGATAAGCAATGAAACGGTTGTCTGGTGACCAAGCATGGTTAATGGCGTTTCCACCCGGATCAGAGATAGGTGTCACATTGCCACCGTCTGCATCCATGATATAAACGACGCTGTTAAAACCTTCGCGCCATGAATGGAAAACGATATGCTGACCATCGTGGGCGAACTGCGGACCATGATCGTCACCAATACCATCACTCAGGCGATGATAAACCAGCGTGTTCACATCCAGTTCGTAAATCTGCCAGAAGCCGTCTTGATCACTCTGGAAAACAATATTCTTGCCATCCGGTGACCAAGCCGCGTTGATTTCATTGTCTGCCCAATCGGTCAAACGCTTTTCGATGCCTGTCCTGACGTTAAACATATACAGGTTCCAGTTGCCGTCACGGTTGGATTCATAAACGATGTTGCCGCCAACCGGTGACCAGACCGGATCAAGTTCCACCGCATCCGGCGTGAACGTCACCCGTTGGATATCTGATTCTTCCACCGCCGAGATATAAATTTCCCAGTTGGTGTCGCGGTTGGAGGCGAATGCAATCCACATCTGGTCAGGTGAACGGCTGGGCATCAAATCATACACACCGCGTCCGACCCCGCGTGATAAGTTCGGATCGGCCTGAACACCGTCCGGCAGGTTTCCGAGCCGGAAAATCTCCCAATCGCCAGTCACATCCGTGTGGTAAATCAGCCAATCAGGGCAGACCTCACCGCCAACTGTGACCGGCTTCCATGCAGCGGGACGTTCCAAAACGGTGGGCTGTGGCGCACATAATGAGGCGCTGGACATGTCGATAACCGGAAAATTGTTATTGAGTGTTTGGTCAGCGCTGCCGCAAGCCATCTCTGGATTGGTACTCGCTTCAGCTTGACCGGCGCTCGAACCGCTTGTGTTTGTGCTGCCGGATGCCACACCTGTGTTGTTTGAAACCACTGTGCGGGTAACAGTCACCGTTGGCATAGGGACATCAGTGGGATTAGGCGGAACCGAAGTCGGTTGAGATTGCTGGGGCGCCGGGGTATCCGTGTTTGTTGGTGTGAGCGTCGGTGTGTTGGTGCAGGTTCCGGTAACGCCCAATGTCACACTGGCAAAGACAAACGAACTGTACACGATATTGATCTCGGCGTCACCGGCTGCAACTATGTCAAAAACTTGGCCTCCAACCATCGAGAAGGGTTGGGTCTGAAGCGGCTTACCCGGTTCTTGCAGTGTATAGGTTCCCGGTGTCAGCATGTCACCACCCACATTGCGTAAGCGGAAGCGGGCTTGTGGTGACGTACCCGGTGGGACTGGCAAACAGGCTACGCTTAACTCAATCAACGGCGTTCCCGGCAGTAAGGTTGCGGTCGCGCTCGGCGTTGGTGTAACGGATGGTGTAAACGTCATGCTCGGTGTCGGTGTAATCGTCGGTGTATTAGAAGCCGTCGGCGTATTCGACGGTGTAAAAGTCATCGTTGGTGTAAACGTATTACTCGGCGTATAGGTTGCCGTCGCTGTAAAGGTATTCGACGGTGTAAAAGTAATCGACGGCGTCGGTGTAATGCTGGGTGTGAGGGTGATGGTTGGTGTCGGTGTAATCGTCGGTGTATTGGAAGCCGTCGGCGTGTTCGACGGTGTGGGGGTATTGCTCGGTGTCTGCGTCGGACCCGTCGTAGCCGTGGCGGTCGGTGTTGCTGTGGGAATCGGTTGGCATTGCCCGGTTGCGCTTAAAGTAATCGGAGCGCCCGTACTGGTTGTATAGTCGGCGGATACTGTCGCGTCACCGGCTGCATTGAAGCTGACCGAAGTGCCTCCGGCCAACTGGAATGTGGCACTTCCCGCTGGATTACTCACTGTATAGGTTCCCGGTGCTAGCATGTCACCACCCACATTACGCAGCGTGAATGAAGCCACGCCGGGACTCGGGCAGGTAACCCCTAATTCGATATCTGGTTCGGTTGCCAATGGTACAGCTTGAATGGCGGCCAACGGCACGACCGCCTCGACCTCTGCCGTTGCTTCTGAAGTGGGTTGCGTAGCAACCAGCGCAGCCGTTTCAGTGATCGAAATGGTCGCCTCCACTGTGGACTCTGGTTCTATGGTCGGCTCGGATGTGACCTCATTCGTCGCTTCGGCATTGAGTGTCGGCTCAGCCGTTGGCTCGGACGCTGCTTCGCTGGTTACGTCAGCCGTTGCCTCGGCATTGAGTGTTGGCTCATCACTTGCGACAAGTGTTGGCTCGATCGTCGCTTCGGCATTGAGGGTCGGTTCGGATGTTGGCTCATCACTTGGGACAAGTGTCGGCTCGGACGTTACTTCGGTTATTACATCAGCCGTCGCTTCGGCATTGAGGGTCGGTTCGGATGTTGGCTCATCACTTGGGACAAATGTTGGCTCGGTCGTTACTTCGGTTATTACATCAGCCGTCGCTTCGGCATTGAGTGTCGGTTCGGATGTTGGCTCATCACTTGCGACAAATGTTGGCTCGGTCGTTGTTTCAGTTATTACGTCAGCCGTTGGCTCATCACTTGGGACAAGGGTTGACTCGGTCGGCACTATGGTCGTCTGAGCGGGAACTGTTCCGCTTACGTCGTTAGTGGCTTGACTTGTCGCCGCATCCGTAGCCGATAATGGTGTATTGGCAGGGGCATTCGTCGCCACAACTTCTGTACCCGACTCGACATCTGTGGCTTGCTGTGGCGCGGAAGTTGACTCAACGTTAGGGGGTTCTGCTGTAATTTGTTCTTCATTATGAGCAGGTGTTGCGGGTGGGGGTTGATTGTCATCTGCGAGGATGGCTGTCGGTGGTGGAGAGGGTTCATCTTGGGCGCGGGTGGGTTGTTGGAAGAAGAGATAAAAATCGAACATCAATAGCGATAGCCCGATTACAAAAAGCCATCGAGCCTTCACATATTTTCTAACCATCTCGACCTCCAAACAAAAAGTTCATTTCTCCTACTGTAACGAAATCGTTATAAAATCATTAATATTGGGTTTGACCTCTACTTTTAATACTACGGTGGCAGGGGCGGCAAACATCCCCGAAATGGCCTATATTGAAATAGGTCAAATGGACAGTCTTAGCATGTTTACATTTAAACCTACAATGGAGGGTAAATTTGCTGCGCACATCGTCGGTTTCGCCTGTTTAGATCCAATACCCTTAATGCAGACAAAGCGGCTTCCGAAGCGATTTCATACATGAATCCCTCGTCTTAACCACGAAAAGGTTCGCTCAACATGACAAATGCCGACTATGCTTTCCAGCTTGTTCCAACCAGCCAGTTCAACACACAGGAATTGGCTGACATTTATAATGCCGGACGTGCAGATTACATCGTGCCGATGCTGACAGATGCTGAACATCTCCGGCGTTATATCCACATCTATGATGTCGATTTGGATGCTTCGGTAGTCGTTCTCGATTCAAAGCAGGTTCCGGCTGGCATCGGTATGTTAGGTGTGCGTGGAGATCGGTGCTGGATTACGCGTTTGGGCATTGCGGCGGAACATCGCGAAGCAGGCATGGGTATGTGTATGATGCAAGCGCTAATGGCCACTGCGCGTGAACGTCATGCCCGATTGGTTCAACTGGAGGTTATCGAAGGCAATGAGCCAGCACATCGCTTATTTCTGCGCTGTGGATTCAAAGAAACGCGGCGTTTGATGGTCGTCAAACGTCTGGCAGAGGCACGACCTGATGAGCCAACATCAGCATTAAAAGTCGAGAGGCTTAACCGCGATGACATTTGGAAATGTTTAGCCCGACGTGATCCAACTGAATCGTGGGTGAATGAGAATGCTACACTGGGAAAACTAGAGTCGTTAGAAGGACTGAAAGTTACCTTACCGTCAGATGACAGCGGCTGGATTGTTTTTCACCGCCATGAGGCTGAGATTACCCATATCATCTGGCAGACAGGCATAACGCAATCAGCAGCTTTAATGGCTGCTTTGTTAAACCAATTACACTACCTATATCCTGACTTCACTACCAAGATTGAAAACGTTCCGGTTACAAGTAACGCATGGACAACGTTACAACAATTTAATTACGACGAGGAATTTCGGCGTATTGAGATGTTTTTGCATTTATAGTGTCTATAATAGGCTTAGTAACAGATTATTCCGGTTAAACCACTGACGCATGTACTGGCAATTCAACCCCTATGTAATCCTTATCCTTCTAGGTTTAGTTCCGCTAGTTTATTTCGCCTACCGTGCTAATCAATATCGTTCGACATTGGCGGCACGGTTGTTTATCGCTTGTGCGCTGGCTTCGGTTTGGACGTTCTTGGTTTACATCCTCGAATTACTGTCTGCTGATCCAACCAGTTTGCTGCTGTGGGTACGGATGCGCTTTATATTTTCCATTTTTGTGCCGCCATTAGGACTGCTGTTTATCCTTGCCTATGTGGGCATGGATGAATGGGTCACATGGCGGAATTTTTTGCTGCTGAGCATCCTGCCAGTCGTCCGTTTATTTGCGGTAATGACAAATGATTCTTTTCATTTGCAGTGGGTATCCTATGACACCGTTCGGGTGGGTTCCTTACTTTTTTCGCGTTATCAAGATGCCACGGGCAGCGCGGTCTATTGGATGGGGCAGCTCTATTTTCTAGTTGTAGTTGCCATCATGATCGGTGTCATTCGGGCAGCAATGGTTCGTTCACCGGGTTTGCTGCGAGGACAAATATTTTATGTGTTGGTAGCCATTTTGCTACCAACAGGCGGCATTGTCTTAGAGGTGATCGGTATTCATCCGATACCTAACCTTAACCTGCCTGTTTTTACGTTGTGTTTGGCGGCTGTTCCCTTGGGTTTGGCCTTATTTCGATATCGTCTGCTGGATATTGTACCGGCGGCACAAAGCCTAGTTTTGCAAAGTATGCAAGATGCGGTCATGGTGCTGGATTTACAGAGCCGCATTGTTCAGGCTAATCCGGCTGCGATTGCGCTGCGGTCAAGCCACACAGAAGGCATCGTCGGACGTACAGCCGAGGACGTGTTCAGTGATTTACCACATTTGGTCGAACGGTTTGACAAAGTTTTTGATGCACAAGAAATTCTTGAGGTCAAAGGCGAAGAACATACATCCCGTTATTTTGACCTTCGCATTTCACCGCTGCGTAATGCCGATAAGGATATCAGCGGACGAATTCTGGTGCTGCGGGACGTAACAGCGGCTAAACGTGCCGAAGAACATGCGCTTGATCTGGCTTTGGAGCGTGAACGAACCCATTTACTCAAGAGTTTTATCAGCGACACGTCACATGACATCATGACACCAATTTCAGCGATGCGCATTTCGACCTATTTGCTGCGGACGTTGACTGACAAAATCAGCCATGCGACAGCCGAGGCAAAATCCAATCCTGAGAGTGCGGTCGAAGCCTTATCCATGTTAGAAACAACCGTGAATGCCATGCGGGAAAAAAGCACCAATCTGGATGCCAGTGCTTTACGGCTGCAAACATTGGTCGAAGGCATGTTAGAAATGGTCAAACTGGATAAACAAGTTTTTGCTTTTAAGTCCTGCGATTTGAATATCTTGGCGGAACAAGCCGTAAATTTACAGCGGTTTTTAGCGGAGGATAAAGGTATCCAACTGCAATTATATCTCGAATCAGATCTGCCCAAAGTCGCCTTGGACAGCAACCAGTTTATCCGTGTCATCCAAAATTTGCTGACCAATGCTTTGAAATATACGCCTAAAGGCGGGACTGTGACGGTTCATACAAAGCAGTACGGTGAAGATGTTGCCTTAGAAATTCACGATACGGGTGAAGGTATTCCGGCGGCAGATTTACCGCATATTTTTGACCGGATGTACCGTGTCGATAAAACCAGAACGACCGACAAAAGTGGCGTTGGGCTTGGTTTGGGCTTGGCGATTGTCAAAACCATTGTAACAGCTCATCATGGTACGATTGAGGTGGAAAGTAAGATAGGTCAGGGCAGTACATTTCGGGTGATTGTGCCAGCCATTGAGTCCAATGGTCAGCCGGATTTGCCTTCAACATTGCACATTGCCTAAAAAACAGGTCATAACAGGTAACATTACGTAGAAACATTACAAGTTTAAGCCTGCAATGCTGGTGAGAGCAGGCAAATAGACCCCTTGTGACCCCAATTTATGAAGTTATCGTTTGAAATCCCAAGCCCAATTCAAACATTCACAAACCACGTGGCATTAGCCAAACGCTCATGTTGCCAAAGTACAATCCTCATGGATGCCATTTTCCTTATACTCAAGAAAGGTCTAGTGGCAATATGATGCGACGACTATTTTCGATCACGCTGGGCGTGTTGATAATGGCTAGCGGGATTGCTTGGATGCAGTCGCCTACACCAACCTTACAGGCGAATGCTGCTGAAACGATAACGGTTACAGCCATGACCTTAGGGGCAGTCACGACAGCTACCCCAACGCCCTTTCCGACCAAAACTGAAGACCCGCGTCCGGCGATATGCGCGGCTCCTTATCAAGAAAATTGGCAGCCGTATGTGGTGAAGGCAGGCGACACGCTGCCCGCACTGCTGCAAAACATTCGTGATTTGAGCGTGACTCAAGCAGCGGCGCTGAACTGTGTGGATGATCCGATGGCGCTGCCGGTTGGGTCAGTAATATGGCTGCCGTCGGCGTCTTCAAACAGCGATGCCAACAAATCAGCCTGTCAGCAGCTTGTTCAATCATTGGATTGTGCGGTGCAATCGGTGGGGATTGTGGGCGCACAGCAGTTGTTTCAAAACGGGATGATGCTCTGGCGCGAAGACACCCGCGAAATTTGGGTTATCGTGAATGACAGCACTCAACTACAGGTATTCGAAGACACTTATACGGAAGGCGAAGCCGATCCTACAGCTTCACCTCCCAACACCTTTTTTGTGCCTAAGCGCGGTTTCGGCAAAGTGTGGGCTGAACTCGGCGGCCAGAACAGTGTACTCGGCTGGGCAACTGCCCCCGAAAGCCAGATCAGCTTGACGGTTCAACCTGCCGGACGTGTGTCTTACACCACGTATGTCCAAACACCTGACGGCTCGATCTATGCCGCAACCGTTTTGCCCCATCAAGTTAACGGTTGGTGGGTGAAAATCGGCACCACTTAGCGTGCGACCGTCTCTAAAACCGCGTCAAACAATCTCGGCGGAGAGAATCGTGCGCGTCCCGGGAGTGTAATACAGCCGGTAGTGGAGACTTTCGTTAAAGGCGCTCTTGAGCTGCTTGGACAGCCGGAAAGATTGTCCGTTTATGACCGCCGCGTATCGTCCCAGCGGTAATGGTTGGAATGCTAGTTTGCCGGCGACCATCTCGACCGGTACATCCAAGTCCTCTTGGTAACGCTGCCAAGTCGCCAGCATAATGGTGATAAAACAGGCCGCGAAGAACGCAATTAGCAGCCACTGCATTTCAAAGACAAAACCGAGCAGCACCAGAAACAGAATCAACCCCGCCGACCAAGCCAGTGTTCGTGACCGCTGACCCGAAAGCAGTTGACGCTGGTACGGGGTGAGTACGCCTAAGCGGTTGGCATTTAAATCGGCTGCGGAAAATCCCAGCGCACCGGAGAGCATCATGTACGGATTGGGGTTCAGCATGACTCGTTGTAATACTCCGTAATCTCAATGTCTTCAATCACGCGTTCATTCTAGGATGGTTCATCAGCCGATAATCCCCCATAAAGTGGGGGTGTCCCACCGACCTCGCCTAGCATCACATGAATGTAATATTCGAGGTACAATAAGGATTAATAACACATCCAGAATAATGGGGTACATTCATGGATTTCGGACCAATTGTGCTGGTGGTGGTGATACTGGTACTGGTGGTCGCGGCGGCACTGTTCTGGCGGCGGCTGAATGCAGCATCACCCGAGAATACGCGCGAAGCCAACACGGTTTCGGAAAAATCGAACGCTGTCACGGACAGTCTGCGGGCAAACGCCAGCCGCGAGGCAACCGAGGTTTTGCCCATACCCTTATCTGATGTGTCACCCGGTGTAATGGCGGCCTTAGACATCGAGCAGGGGCCGGATGCTTTTGTTGACAGCGTGAATGTTGGCCGGCATATCGAAATACGCGACCAGCGGGTGACGATTGGACGCAGTCCCAAGACGGCAACCATCCAACTGTATAACGTCGATGAAGTGAGCAGCGTCAGCCGTCTGCACTGCACGCTGGAATTTCATAAAACCCTGCGCTGCTTCATGATTACGGACGAAGGTTCTTCATCCGGCACAAAAGTCGCGGGAAAGATCATCCCCCCGCGCAAGGCACATTCCCTCAAAGATGGTGATCTCATTGAGTTAGGCATGATTGATCAGGCTGGCGCGATTTTGCGTTTTCGTACCACTTACGATGCGCTGCCGGAACGCCTGAGCATCGAGCCTTTGGTTGAACAGAAGGATACAGTCAAGCAGGCGGTGGGACGGCCAACTGCTCCGATCCGGCAGGATGTTTTCCTGAGTTACAGCCGCCGCGACAAAACGGTCATGCGGATGGTGCGCGACGCATTGTTGGATGCCAGTTACACCGTGTGGAGTGACGAAAGTGTAGAACCGGGAAGCCCATCATGGAAAAACGATGTTCAGCAGGCCATTGAAGGCGCAGGCTGTGTCATCGCGATTCTGTCGCCGGATGCCAAAGAGTCGGAATGGGTGAGCGAGGAATTAAATTACGCCCGTATTCACAAAAAGCGCATGTTTACCGTGCTGGTACGCGGCGACGAGAGCAACGCCATTCCCTTTGGCTTAACCGGTATGCAGTGGGTTGATATGCGCATGGACTACGACGACGGCATGAAAGAACTGATGCAGCAGTCCGCCTTGGAGCAGTTGGTTGCGACCGTCCGTGAGCATTTAGGCAAATAGGCGTGATTTAAATCACTGGTGCGCCGGTATACCCCAATTTATTATTTGAATACCTGATATTCACCATCAATTTCTTTATATTATTTTATTACTGAAGATATATCTGTCCTACTACATAGATTGTGAATTTTGCGTTTGTTTTGTAGACCGATTCGCACAAATAGATTTAGAATAGTTAAAGACTGCTTAATATTTGGAAGGTCAAAAAATGGGTCACTTTATTAAATGGGATAATGCCGAAAAGACCGTTGTGTTTCAGACATACACCGATACCCCTGTCAAAGACGATCTTTATTACTTGGCGAAAGAGTCCGCAGCGATGCTTGGCAGCGTTTTGCACACCGTTCATCTCATCATTGACGAGAGCAACGCCAAACTGAACTTGAACTCCGCCGATATGAAATTTCTGGAAAAGAATGTGCCGCCGAATCAGGGTGCGGTCATCATGATCGTGAATAAAAACGACGCGACCTATAAGAAGCTGCTGCAAGGGATCGGCAAGACAGTAGCGCCCACGGCATTCGGTCAGCCCTATTTCGCTGCGTCAATCGAAGCGGCGCGAGAACTGCTGCAAAAAGACTTTGGCGTGCATTATCCGTAGTGGTAGTACGAAAAACGAATCGCCAAGTCATTTTTAACACAAAGACTCAATGACTCTAAGGCACAGAGCATTTTTAGATAATCAGGTTGATATAAGTACATCAATTTGATGTACTTATCTGTAGATTAATTCGCGGGTTTTATGCCAGTGGCGGCGTAGAAGAAGCCAAAAAATACCGGTTCACGCCAGTAATTTTGAGCGCGGGCAGCCAACCATTCCCACGGATGGCGGGTGCTGTCGGTGATAATGAACAGGTCGAGGACGTTCATAATCCAGCCGATAGGACGGGCATACCACAGGTCGCTTTCGCAAATGTCGGCGATGGCATATGTACCTCCGGGTTTGAGGGCATCCCACGCCTGCTGCATGGCCTGTTCGTGGCGCGGAATGACGATTAACCCCAACGTACACAACACCACATCAAAATCAGTACCGGGCTGCATGGTGGCGGCATCGGATTGAATCAGTTCGACGTTTGTCCAACCGTTTTTATCGATGACCCGCTGCGCCGCCGCCAGCATTTCCGGGCTGTAATCAACCGCTACCAATTTACCGGTCGGGCCGATGCGCTCCATGATATAAGGGAAATTCGCCCCTGCGCCACAGGCGAAATCCAGCACTTTATCCCCTTCTTTGAGGTTGGCAAGGCGCATGATGGCATCACGCATCTCAAGCCGGGGCCAACGTCCAAAGATATTGACCTGAAGATCAGTGTCGTTATAGTTTTCGGCGCGACGTTTGTAATACGCATCCAGACGCGATTGTGTGAGGGCAGTCTTGCTGGTTTGGCGCAGTACCGAGGCGAGCGCCATCCCCGCAAAAAGCCCGAACCAAAATTGTCGCTTCAAACGGTTTTCCTCAGTTCTAAGTCACGGATATTCTGTAAGAGGCTGCGAAATAAGCCGTAGGTCACGTAAAGGGCGACCCACGCGAACAACGCTCGACCTTGAAACAAAAACAACGTCAGCACCGCCAGCAGCAGGAGCAAGCCCTTCCAACCGCGTCGGGTGATGATGCTGTTGTGTTCATAGGGTACGGCACTAATCATGAGTAAAGAAGAAATCGCCATTAAACCGGCTGCGATTGTTGGAGAACCGTAGCTTTTCATGAGTTCGTTCATGAAGATGACGAAGCTGGCGAGCAAACCGGCTGCAACCGTGGTTGGCAGTCCCACGAAGAACCCATCTTTTTCTTCTTCTTCACTCAGAACATTAAAACGGGCAAGCCGGATGGCGCTGCATACAATCGGCAGAAAAGTAACAACGCTGCCTAAAATTGTCCAATCCGAAAAGTAAGCTTGTTGAAAAAGAAGCGCCGGCGCGACACCATAATTGATGGCATCGGCCAATGAGTCGAAGTAGCTGCCGAATTTTGTACAGGCATTCACTTTGCGCGCGATTTTGCCATCCATCGAGTCGAGGATACCCGCCAGTACAATCAGCCACGCCGCCGTGACGAAATATCCCTGAAAGGTATACATGATCGACAAATAACCGAAGAATACGCTCAACGCGGTGACGCTGTTGGGTATCCATGTGCGGTTCATGGGTAAACGTCGTGCTTTCATAGCTGGTTATTATAACCCGACTTTTAACAGCACATGATTGACGTAGGTTATTCTTAACAATATCAGTAATGTGATTAAGAGATGCGAAGGCATTGAACCGCCGAGAGACGCGGAGTGGGCCAAGATACGCTCTAGTCAGCCGACTGTGTACGAGTGATGCGCTGTTCTGAGGCGACCATTGTGGTTTCCGAGATATGGAATCGGCCACCAGCTGTGATTAGTCCCCAGAATACGCCGTATATGGCAAAAATTGCTGCACCCACAACAGCCAGTGCCATGGGCGAACTACCCGCTTGCAGCGCAAGCCCGAAGAACAGTGTTGAGATCCCCGCTCCCAGCGTGCCAAGCCCGCCATTGACGGACAATACTCGCCCCCGCAGCCGATCCGGTGTCGTGATCTGGAGCAGAATGCTGCCGACTGCCCAAGCGACTCCGCCGCCGAAATGTGCGACTATCATCCCTAAGAATGCCAACCAGATTGTATCGATCCAACCGGCATAGGCGACGATTACGTAGCCAATGCCAGCGGACAGAAATGACAGCCAGACCGCATGACGCAGCTTTTTGATGTCGTTTCCAGCAAGGACGGGCACCACAAAAGGGCCAATGAGCACACCCAGTCCGCGCCCGGCGTAAAGAATCCCAATTCCTGCATCACCCGCGTGGAAAATCTGTGTTCCTAACACACTCAACAGAACCACGACCCCAACGCCAAAACCCCAACCTAACTCGATTCCGACCAGTGCCATTGACGGCAGATACTCGCGCAGATAACGCATTCCTTCGATAAAATCCTTGACTGGAGTAATCTGTTTGCCTGTCCCTTTCGGACTGGGCACCTCGATCAGCGCAATCAGGCCAGCAGAAACCAAGAAAGACAGGGCGTTGATGACAAACGCCAGATCGCGGCCCAAAAGTGTCGAGACAATACCGCCCAAGGCTGAACCGACCATCACCATGATTCCCCAAGACGAACCGCTTAGCGCGTTGGCGGCGAACAACTCGCCGCGCGTCACGATGTTGGGGATACTCGCCGAACTCGCCGGATTAAAGAAGGAGGCCGAGACGATCAGTAAAACATTGGCGACGTACAGCAGCCAGACCATATCTTCTGTTTTGACGAGGATGAATAGCAAGGCAACCCCTGCCGAAAATAGATTTGCGAGGATCATCAAGGTCCGGCGGTCAAAACGATCCGCCACAGGTCCGGCGATGGGCATTAGAAAGAACATGGGGACTGAGTTTGCCAGCAGTACAAAGCTCGCTCCGAGCCCGCTGCGCGTAAGCTGTAAGACCAAACCCAGTAGGGCGACACTATTGAACCAGTCGCCTCCCGACGAGATAAGCTGGGCTATCCACAACGTCCGGAAGCGTGGATTCTGTTTGAGAAGCTGCCAGTAACCAACAGGCCGATTCGGATCATAAGCTGGATGATGCGCTGCAAACATAAAAGCTCGGCTTTCATGAATTTCCCATAACATGCTCTATTAAACAATATCGCATTCCAATGGACTTCACAGCATGAATAATACCAATTTCGAGAAGGGCAAAATGCTTATTTTACTGCATATGAGACTGGATCAGCCGCGACCCAAGAAAGGCATCTGAGTCGCCATCACCGTCATAAACGGCACATTGACCTCCAGTGGCAGGTTCGCCATATACAGAACCGCCTGTGCGATATGCTCGGCATCAATCGTCGGTTCGGGAATCACCACGCCGTTAGGTTGCAGCACACCCACTTTCATGCCCGCTGTCATATCCGTTTCCGCGTTACCAATGTCGATTTGTCCACAGGCGATGTTGAAGGCGCGACCATCGAGAGCCGTCGATTTGGTCAGGCCATTAAGGGCATGTTTAGCCGTGGAATAAGCCGCTGTATTCAGTCGCGGTCGTTGTGCCGAAAGTGAGCCATTGTTAATGATGCGTCCGCCGCGTGGATTTTGGGCTTTCATGATCCTGAAGGCGTGCTGTGTACACAAAAATGTACCGGTCACAATCGTGTCCAATACCGTGCGTAACTGCTGGTAACTGATCTCCTCAAGTGGCAGCGTGGGGATATTCACACCCGCGTTGTTGAACAGCACATCTAAACGTCCAAATTGGGCTTCGACCGCTGCGAATAAAGCCGCGACTGCGTCAGGGTCGCTGATGTCAGTGGATACAACCAGCGTGCGCGAGTCAGGTATACCCGCTTCTTGAACCAACTGTTGCAGCGGTTCAATCCGGCGGCCTGCCAGTACCACCGAATATCCGGCTTCCCACAAAAGCTGTGTCGTGCGTTTACCAATACCCGTTCCTGCGCCCGTCACCAGAGCAATACGATTGGTTGCGTTCATTCGGTTATGTTCCTTAATAAGTTAAGTAAAAAATTTCTGTGATTGATATGTCGATTGTTCAGCGGCTTGGTTTGAAAACTCGAACCGATAGCGCTTTACTTTTGTGAACTTATGTTCTAAAATTAGATCATGTTTCTCTCAAATCGCATCTTCGACGGACTGGGCCTTTTAACTTATTTCTTGCCACTTGCATCTTAGTGGTTTGTCGAAAATATTAACAAATCAATCTTCTTCTTTACTCCCCTCTGCCATGAAATGGAGAGGGGCTGGGGGTGAGGATTTGATCTCACAACTTTTGATAACCTACTTTGCAACTTTTGCACTGCGGTGGCTTTCTCCCTTCCATCCGCTGCAAAAGCGTCAATTCAGCGCCATCAGCCGAGCTTCCCGCCGACACAAAATGTCAATTCAGCGCCTTGCTCCCTGAAATCCGCCAGTCATTTCGGCGGAAAATATGCAAATTATGCACAACTTGCGAATCATTTGCATCATTTGAGGGCGAGGTCAGCAAACATCGGTAAGTGATCGCTGCCATCAAAATCCCCTTTCCACGCGTTGACCGCTTGCAGTCCGGCGCTGTGCCAGATGTAATCGATGCGAATGATCGGCGGTATAAAAGCAGGCCATCCAAAAGCGCGGGCGGCGGGCCAACTGCTGCCTAAACCAACACCTGCCTCGGCAAAGCTGTCCTGCATTCGGGCAGCAATTTGGGTGTAGGTCATACTGAAGTCACTGGTGTTGAAATCGCCAGCCACAATATACGGGTAAGGCTCGGTGGCGAGGTAAGCCAAGAGCGCATCAATTTGACTGTTACGGGTGGCATCATCAAAACCGAGGGCATAATGGACAAAATAATTATTGGTGAGATTTGTCCAACGGCCTGCGCCACCGGGACTCAGCAGATGAATATTATAAAGGGCGACACGCTGTCCCCTAAATTCGATGACATTGCGGTAAAGCGTCGGCATTCCGGGGATATGCGGATCAATTTCTTTAGAAATGACAAAGGGGAAACGTGAATAGGTAATATTGACAGCCGAATACATGCCTGTTCGCATCTCGTCTTGCTGGCGGGTTTGATAGGGATAAGCATCATCCAGAGGCTTAAGTGCCTGCTCTTGATCCGATAACTGGACTTCCTGCAAAAAGATGATGTCAGGATTTTCGGCTAATGCTAACCGCGCAACACGTTCTGGATCGATATTGAAGTGCGAAACATTATTGCTCATAACACGCAAGGGAATGGCTTGTGTAATCCGATTTTTAGGGAGAAAACGCGGGCCAATCCAGATGGCGACGAGGATGACAATCGGCAGTAAATAGAGCAGCGCACGACGAGAACGCACCCAAATCGACACCAGTGATAAAATCGGCAGCGGGATAAATAACAAAGGTGCGAAACTGTTGATCTCGGACATGATCCAATGACGATCTTGAATCGTAAATCGGAGAACCAGATAGACAATCATCAGGATGAGATAGGACAGCGCAGCCGTGTTGGTGATGCGTCGCAGCAGTGATGGATGTGGGGATATTGAGCCAGCCATAGCACCTCATTGGTAAACAGCACACCTATTTAAGCTGAGGTCACCTTGCGGACACCCATCATCTAAACACCTCAATAAGGCACGCCCCATTCGAAATGACCGGTTGCCATTAAGAATTAAGGGGTTCGTCGCTGGAATAGTCGCCTTAGCTATTGCATTGAGAAGCGAGGTTAGGTTAATCTGAAAGGTAGAGTCACCGTCATTTATCAACCTTATCCCATTGGGCGCTTTGTTCGCTCGTGCGTCTTTCCAAATCATAAGGTCAATCAAACATTCAGTCCGACGAATTGCATGAACAACGCGCAAACCCAACTCTTTAAGAAACTGCTTCGAGATCAAATTGCCGGATTTGTCAGCGTCCAACGCTGCACCCTTGGGCAGCCGGCGATGGCTGCCGCTCCGGTGCGCGATGTCGATATTGTAGTGAAGATGTGGGCAGGCGTGGTCATCCATATTCATGTGATTGACGACCCCATCAAGGTGGGTAAGGTTCGCCGTATCATCGAGACTGCCACCGACACAGGCATTCCGGTTATGTTTCTGCTGGATGCGGATTTGCTGCCAGCGGCCAAATCTCATATTCCTATTGACCAGTGGTATGTGCCGTTTCAATCGCTGGTCGATGATCGTGCCTATTGTTACCGCATAGAAGATCATGCCCCAGTTATTCTGCCGGTGCAGTTTCGCCCCTACAGCCGCATCGAATTGGAAGTCAGTTACGGCGCACCCTTAGCCATCAGCCAGATTCAACATTCGCGCGTCACCGTGCGTCAGAGTTCGCTCAAGGGATTCTGGCTGCTGGCGGACTTCGAAAGTGACCCGAGCGCCAACGCGCCACCCATACGGCGCACAGATTACAGCGGTTACCAGTACACCGGGCCGCGCACATCGTTTCAAGATATGCCGCATTGGGAAAAAGTGCCACAGGGCGAAAAGTCCACGCCGCCGCCCAACACCAGCCAGCCGCCAAAATCCAAACTGGAGCAGGCTTATGAAGTGCTGGGCGTGGCGACCAACGCCAGCCGTGAAGAGGTCAAGGCCGTTTTCCGTAAGTTAGCCTTTGAAGTTCACCCGGATGTGAGTACGCTGCCCAAACCAGAAGCCGAAGCCCGCTTCAAACTCTTAAGTGAGGCTTATGCGTTTATCAAAACAGCCAACCGCTGGGGATGAGGAACGTTTGATAGTAAAAAATCAGCCTTTGGCTTTACAAGCACCACCAACCTCCATCACCATGCGGCAGGTACGACCAACCGACAGTGACCGTTTACGCAGCAACTGCTGGCCTAATCGCACCTTCCTTACCGTTTATAATCTCATTACGCGGACGGTACGCAACACTGCCGATGGACGCGGTTTAGGCTTAGTGGTCGTAGGGGCGGATGACACCCCATTGGCTTACGGGCAGTTCACCTTATGGCCTACCTGCGCCGAAATTAGTGATTTGGTGGTGACCGAATCGCTGCGTGGGCAGGGTGTGGGTACAGCCTTAATTCAGGCTTTGGTCAAACGGGCGCGCTTGGACGGGGCTAAAGCCTTCGAAATCGGCGTGGCAATGGATAATCCGCGCGCGGCAGCACTTTACCGCCGTTTAGGGTTTGAGGACAGCCATACGCTAATGATGGATTTAGAACGCGGCAAAGAGAAAATCTTATTCTTGCGCTTGGAAGCACCAAGAAGTCGATAAAAACAATTGAAGCGCCAAGACGCAAAGAGCGCCAAGATCAATGCAGAGAGTTTTCAGAGAAGATGCAGAAGCGTTTGAGTCGTTCAGTCAGTCATTTTATATTCCGACTCACTGTGTGTACGACAATGTTGATGTTGGCATACAGCACCCGGGCACAGGATGTTCCACCCGCGACGCCTGCGCCGGTAACCTATACCGTGCAGCGTGGTGATATTTTATACCGCATCAGTAAGCAGTATGGCGTGACGGTGGCAGCCATCGCAGCCGCTAATGGCATAGTCGATGTCAACCGGATTAAGGTCGGGCAGGTATTGGTCATTCCGGCTGCCGGTACGACTGTCGAAGCGGCGAGTGTTCAACCACAGGCTACACCGAATTCCCCGACCACCACCGCCATGGTGAACATCAGCGCGCCCTATGATGCGAACAGCATCAATGGTATACCCATGACTTCAATTGTGGTCATGCCGCCGCAAACTGTCCAAACTGTGCGCATGATTTATACGGTCGGGCAAGCCTTCAAGCGCAATCCGACCGCTTTTTCCAAACTCGGTGACAGCACAATCGAGAATCCCTATTTTCTCGCGCGCTTCGATACCACCGATTACAACCTCGGCAATTACAGTTATTTGCAGACGACCATTGATGCCTTTCGCGGTTCATTCGGACGGGACAGCGTAGCCGTCCGGCGCGGTCTGCACAGTTGGTCGGTTTATGACCCGATGTGGACAGATACCAGCCAGTGCAGAATGGGTGAAACCATGCTTTTGTGCGAAATCCGCCTGAATAACCCCATGATGTTGATCATCAAATTAGGCTCAAATGATGTGGGTGTGCCGGATCAATTCGAGGCGAACATGCGGCGTTTGGTGGTGGATACGACCATGCAGGGTGTCATTCCGGTGCTGAGTACCAAAGCCGACCGCCATGAAGGCAGCGACATCAACAACGAGATTATCCGTAAGCTGGCGGCTGAATACAGTATTCCGTTATGGGATTTTGATCTGCTGGCGGGGACGCTGCCTGCGCGTGGTTTGGGTGAAGATCAGGTACATCTTACGACCTTTTATGCCCACGATTGGCGTTTACCAGAGTCCCTGACACGCGGTTACGGCTTGATGGAATTGACGGGGTTGATGACGGTGAACACCGTCTGGCAGGCGGCGGTAGGTAATTAAAAGAATATTTGTAAAAAGACAAGTTACTCATTAGATGTTTTCTTTGAAGCAAATGTTATACCCCTACCCATTTTCCTGAATCGCTTGGCTGAGGGCTGGGTTCACATTTTATCAACACTGCACTTCGCGACCTATTATTCTCAAAATTGCCTCTAATTGCTTAGCGAAACCCAAACATTAGATTCTAGTATTTGTGGTTAGATTTTATGGCTACCTGATAAAGCAATTGTAAACACTTTACTTTTTTGAACACCTAATATAATCTTTAAAAAATACACATTTACTTTCTTAATTAAAATAAATGTTATGCCTCATAAATTATCTAATGACTCATCCAAGCATGAGAATAATTCTCTCCTTAGAACAATACGCTATAGGCGAAACCTCGCTTGCGCGATAAAGAAATTAGTGCCTGACGACATTAAAGATAGTGTGTACAAATTCGGTGATAACAAACTGAAACCTGTGAAACAAAAGCATATCTAGGAGAAATGAAAATGGATTTCGCAACGTTTCTTGCACCACTGTTTGGGATCGCGTTTTTGGTCGAACGAGTACTTGAATCGGCATGGAATATCGTTGAGCTGATGCCAAACATTCAAAAGATGAAAATCGATCCGGCAACAGCCCCTAATTACTCGCGTATTAAACAAATCGTTAGCGTTCTTGCTGGAATTTTGATCGGCATGTTCGCCGCCAATGTTGTTAAATTGACCATGTTCGCCAAAATCGGCATTGTTGGATTAGACCCATCAACCGATGCCCTTATTTCCGGTGCGATTGCTGGTACGCTCGCGCCTTATGCCCATCAAATTCTGGAGGGCTTGCTCAACCTGCAAAAACTGCTCCAACAGCAGCAGCAGAAAATTGCGGCAGACACCCCACCCGTTGTGGATGTCCATCCGCTTCCATAAAAAATGTGTGGGTTCAAAAGTTATTAGAAAACCGATTTTATTCCCTCCCTCGTTTACGGGCGACCTGCGACTGAGCGCAGCGCAAGGTAGCAGGGAGGGTTAGGGTGGGGGTTCTAATTTCTTTTAAGAACTTATTATCTGACCACTATCAAAAGATTTGATCCCAAGCACAGGCGCGAATATGGTTTGATGCAAAACCATGCCGCATGGTTTAAAATTGCCTCAAAATGAGCGCTTTTTGAATTGAATATTAAACAAGGGATCAAAATGACCGAAACAAACGATATTGTACGCCCTTCCAAAGAACTGATCGAAGGTTTAAAGCATATCAGCAGTGCCACCGCAACCGGTGAACTCAGCCGCTTAGGTGTTCGCGATGCCCAGATTAAAGGGCCAAAATCGTGGACACCCGGCAAGGCTGTCGTTGGCCCGGCGCTGACACTTCAATTCATGCCCAAGCGTGAAGATTTGTACGGCGAAAACGAATACACCGATCCTGAGAAACAGCTTCACCGTCATGTTCTGTATCATACCCAACCCGGCGACATCGTGGTTGTGGATGCGCGTGGCAGCATGAACAGTGGCATCTTCGGCGAAATGATGTTGACCTACTTTCATGGGCGTGGCGGCGCAGGCGTGGTCATTGACGGTTGCATCCGTGATTACCCCAAAGCCAAAGACATCGGCCTCGGTTTGTGGCTCAAAGGTGTGACTCCCAATTATCACACTCAGACCACACTCATGCCGTTCGCGGTCAATGTGCCGGTGGCTTGCGGCGATACGCTGGTGATGCCCGGTGACATTATTATCGCGGATGATGATGGCGTGGTTGTTGTGCCCATCAAACTTGCGCCCGAACTGCTGGCGAAGGCCAGTGAGCATCACGAATGGGAAGAATTTTCCAAGCTCAAGTTGTCCGAAGGCGGCGACCTGCGGAAGTATTATCCACTGCGTGAAGATGCCCAAGCCGAATATCAAGAATGGCGCAAGAACCACAAATAAAGCGCATGTATGTGTTTTCTCCCCTCCCTGATACTTCGGTTCAGGAGACGACACTTTTTCGACAACCCAGTAATTTCTCCCTCAAAATTCCCCCTCTCTGTACACGGAGAGGGGGCTAGGGGGTGAGGTTCTTCCCCTCATTTCACAAAACTGTCGTGTGGTGAAGATACTTCGGGGTGGGGTTTCTGCTCTCTTCATCACCCCTTACATCTAACCACGACCAAAAAGGTTTGAAAACTCGAACCGAATCGCGTTGACAATAATGAACTTTCGTTCTATAATGAGGTGTGTTTTTCTCTCAAAATCTCGGTGTTTGCTTTGAAAACCCTTATGCGAAACGTGATAAACTCACTCTCCGATCTCTGCATTCTCCGCGTCTCTGCGGTTCAATTTTGTCTTTCCTCTGGACGGTTCAAAAGTATTGCAACTACAGCAGCGGCACACCCCAAATCTGCACGCGGTGGCATCAGCCGAGCGATCCGCTGCAAAAGCGTCATTTCAGTGGCATTGAGCGAGCTTCCCGCCGACACAAAATGTCAATTCAGCGCCTTGCTCCCTCACATCCGCCGGTCATTTCAGCGGAAAATATGCAAAATATGCAGCAGTTGCGAATCATTTGAATCATTTACTTTGCCTCGTATCCACGAATGACATCGGCATATTGACGTTGTAAATCAGCCCAGTGATCTCCACGACTAGGAACACTAATCAGATCAAAGCCGGGGAGCATCAAGCCTGTTAGTGAGCCGCCATAAACACAGCGGGTATCAATCCCCCAAACACGGTCTTTGTAATTGAGTACCTGCATCTTATCGGTGTAATCGCGATGTCCCATAATCAGCGGTTTATCACCGTCGTAACGTTCATACCAAGGCCACGACCAGCGCTTGCGTAGATATTCCTCACCGCTTAACGTTCCGACGACGACGGTTTCACGCTGATCTTCCAGCGCCACACCCGGTTCATAAAAGCCATGAACCAGCAACGCATCCGGCAAATCTATGTAGTGCGGCAGGTCACTCATATAGCCGATCACTTCAGGATAAATATCTTCGGTGATCTGCTTGCGCGTGATAATTTGCGAGGCAGCCGGTTCAACTTGTTCATCAAACCAGCGGACGTGTTTACGCTCATGGTTGCCCATAATCGAGTCCGCATTGGGCGTGTCACGGAAGAACTCGATCACACTGGCAGAATCTAAACCACGATCTACCATGTCGCCTATCGAGATAATCTGGTCGTCGCTGTTTAGCGCGGCTTTATCGAGCAAATCTTGTAACTCAGCATAGCAGCCGTGAATGTCACCGATAATGAAGTAACGCATGAGGATGAATTATCCCTTCAACTCTTGTTTGACCAGTGGAATTAAAGCGTCGATGCTCGAAACAAGCGTCTTGCCGTCCTGACAAACGCCCCACACCATATTATTCAGGAAACGCCGGTCATCGGTCAGGCCGAAGCACGGTTTATGATGTGCGAACATGTAACCCAATTCCACGCATGTACCGGAGTCGTGGTCAGGGCCAGTGAGCAGTGCTACACAAGCACCGCACTCATCCAACGCCGCCAGATCAGCTTGGAAAACACGGTCGCGGGCTTCGAAAGTTGGTTCACCCAGATCACCGGCATCACGGTGCGGCAGGAAGGTACTGAATCCGGCAGCTTCCAACGCGGCAGCGATTTGTTCCAAGTACCAGCGTTCATGTGTATTGAACAGCGGCCCTGCCACATAAATTTTCGTCACATCAAACTCCCGCTGACATTAGGTATAATAAGCGCTGATTATGGAATAAACGAGGACATTATGACAGAGCGATCTCTCCCACCAGAAGACCCGACGACTGGTCTAACCCTGTTGGGGCAAACCATCAACCATCCGTCTAAAATACTGGAAACGTTCCCGAACCAACATCCGGGACGGCATTATACCGTCACATTGGTGTGTCCGGAGTTCACCTGTGTGTGTCCGATGACCGGACAACCCGATTTTGCGACCATTACCATTCGTTATGTGCCGGATCAACGTATTGTCGAGTCAAAATCGCTCAAACTCTACCTGTGGTCATATCGTAATGAGGGTGTGTTTCACGAACATGTCACCAATCGCATCCTTGATGATTTGGTGGCAGCGCTCGACCCGATTGAATGTCATGTGACGGGCGCATTCGCGGTGCGCGGTGGCATTGCGCTGACGGTCGACGCACATCATCAGAAACAGCCTGTAACGAGCTGAGGCAATATATGTTCGACAACAACAAACCCACGCCCTTATTACCCGGTGGCAGTTGGAACCGCACCTATGTATTGGGTAAGGTGCTAGGACTAAAAATCACGGCTGAGACATCGGCCTTTGTGGCGGGGTTTGTGTTGTGGGCAATCTTGGCGGTTATTGGCAAAGAATTTCTGGCGTTGACCGGGCCGGATGTAGTAGTCGGCGGCGGGTTGTTGGTGCTGCTGCATTATGGGTCGGAGTTTATCCACCAATTTGGTCATGCGATTGCGGCAGCTCAAACCGGTTACGAAATGACTGGGATGCATTATTGGCTGCTGTTGGCACGCTCGATTTATCCCCCGCGCGAACCACGTTTGCCTGCGAAGATTCATATCAAACGGGCTATGGGCGGCCCAATCGCCAGCGCCATTTTATCAGGCATATTAGGCTTACTTGCTCTGCTGTTGATTCCAATAGGTGGATTAACCCTAGAGATTGTGCTGTTCCTGTTTCTCGATAATCTGTTGGTGTTTACCTTAGGGGCATTGCTGCCGCTGCCCTTTACCGACGGCGGCACCATTAAAGAGTGGCGAAATAAATCTTAAAAGAGGCGACATGGAAGAATATCTACGCTCAACAGACATCATTGATTGGGATAATCCGGCAGTACTTGAATTGGCGCAGTTGCTCGGCACGGGAACGAAGATGGAAATTGCCCAACGCTGTTTCGAATGGGTACGCGACGAAATACGCCATAGTTATGACTACAAAATGAATCCGGTAACCTGCACCGCTTCCGAAGTATTAGCCGCACGAACCGGTTACTGCTACGCCAAGAGTCATCTTCTGGCAGCGCTGCTGCGAGCCAACGGTATCCCAACCGGATTTTGTTACCAGCGGCTTACCGGCTATGATGATGCAACTTTCTGTCTGCACGGATTGAACAGCATTTACCTGCCAGAGTTTGGCTGGTATCGCGTCGATGCACGGGGTAACAAGCCAAACATAAACGCCCAATTTGTGCCACCGGTTGAACAGCTTGCCTATAAACCGGGCGAATATGAGCAGGATTTCCCTGAAGTTTGGGCAGACCCCATGCCCGAAGTCGTCAAAGCGCTGCGTACTTATAAAACCTACGATGCGTTATCTGAAAACTTGCCGGATAGAGCGTGAATGTGACGCACTTCGATCACGCTCAGGTCATCACCGGCGAAGTTGGAAAAGATCGCACACTGAGTTATGTGTTAGTTCCCTTCCATGTACCGGAACATACCGGACGCATCGAAGTCACCTATGCCTATGATGCCGCTATCTCGTCTGACCCGGCCATCAGCGGTGGTAATGTGGTGGATATTGGGATTTTTGACCCGCGCGGCGCAGATTTTTTAGGTCATGGCTTTCGCGGATGGAGCGGCAGCGAACGGCTAACATTTTTCATCACGCCGGATGAAGCAACATCCGGTTATATCGCCGGGCCAATTCAAGCCGGAGAGTGGAATATCGTCCTCGGCTTTTATAAGGTCGCGCCGCAAGGCTGCCATTATCAAATCACGGTCAAATTACAAGCGGCTGCCGAATCGGATAATGAGTCAGTCGCTTTCCGTCCTCGGTTGCCTGTACGTACATCTGCTCCGCGTCTGGCAAAGGCCAGCGGTTGGTATAAGGGTGAACTACACTGCCACAGTTTGCACAGTGACGGCGACTCCTCTCCTGAGGCGATTGTCCGTGCGGCTGAAAAGCTTGGCCTCGATTTTCTAGCCGTGACTGACCACAACAATTACAGCCAGCAAATGGATTTAAATGCCGTTTCCACTAATCTTATCTTGATACCCGGTAGTGAAGTCACCACCTTTAAAGGCCATTGGAACATCTGGGGCGCTGACCGCTGGATTGACTTCAGAGTCACCTCTGAAGCTGATATGAGCGCCACTATCCAAGCGGCGAATGAAGCCGGTTATTTGACCTCATGCAATCATCCGCGTCCTTACGGGCCGGATTGGATGTATCCGAATGTCGAAGGTTACGCCTGCGTCGAGGTCTGGAATGGGCCGTGGCAATTTTTGAACGAGGTTTGTTTAAACTTTTGGGAAACACGGCTCAAGCAAGGTAAACGATTGGTCGCGGTTGGTGGCAGTGATATGCACCGTATGTTATCCGAAAATGTGGTGCAGCTTGCCCATCCGACAAACTACATTTATTGTGAAGGGGAACCCTCGGCGGCGGCTTTGTTGAACGCATTACGAGCAGGACATGCTTTCATCACCAATGCGCCGGATGGCCCGCAGCTTCATCTCCGTTCAGGTCAACATATGATGGGCGATAGTGTAGCTCGTGCCGCTGACAATAGGCTTCCGGTTGAGTTATTCATCAAAGATGGAGCAGGCTTATCTGTGCAGTTGGTCGGCGCTCAAGGAATCATTTTCGAACAGGCCATCCAGCAAGCTGAAGAACACCTCAGCCTGACAACCAACGTTCAGGACACAAGCTATATCTACGCGCGTCTAATCTCCGCAAACAACACGGATAATATGCTCATTACCTGTATCACAAACCCGTTGTATATCGATTAAGTCCGCCCGCTTTGACTTGTTGATGTTAAATCCGTTAAACTGCATGTAATAGTGGGACATACCGACCCATCTATCTAATAGACGAGACCGACGCACGCACTTTGACCCCGTTCGAGTGCGTGTATCTTTTCTAGTACTTAGACTATTCTTAAACTTTTCTTATTCTTTTGGACTTATGTTAAAGAAAAGATGGACAAGATTTAATGTTTGATACTGAATCAGCGTCCCATTTAATCCAGCTTGCTCTGCGTGAAGATTTGGGCGAAGCCGGTGATTTAACCTCCAAAGCTACACTTCCCGATGAAACCCGTTTGCGTGGTCGGATTGTCGCCAAAGCCAATGGTGTCATCGCGGGTTTGCCCTTGGTGGCGATGGTTTACGCACAAATAGACCCAACTGTCGAAGTCCGTTTGATCTGTCGTGATGGTGACACGGTTGAACAGGGTACGTTGGTCGCTGAAGTTGAAGGTAAAGGCCAATCAGTTCTCACGGGCGAACGGGTCGCGCTCAACTTTTTGCAGCGGCTCAGCGGCATCGCCACCTTAACCTCCCAGTTTGTGGGGGCTGCAAAAGGGACAAAAACCGCTATTCTGGATACCCGTAAAACCACGCCCGGTTGGCGTTTGCTGGAAAAATATGCAGTCACACAGGGTGGCGGACAAAATCATCGCATCGGTTTATACGATATGGTGATGATTAAAGACAATCACATCGACGGCGCGGGCAGCATCACCGAAGCGGTGGAAGCCGTTCGTGCTTATCAACCTGCATCGGGTGTTCCGATTGAGGTTGAGGTTCGAAACTTAGACGAACTGCGGGAAGTACTGCCGCTGAATGTGGATCGCGTGTTACTGGATAACATGACTAACGAGCAGATGTGCGAAGCCGTTAAGTTAACCGCTGGACGTGTCAAATTGGAAGCATCCGGCAATATGAGTTTGGAACGTGTGCCAGCGGTAGCAGCTACAGGTGTGGATTATATCAGCGTTGGAGCGCTGACTCATTCGGCTCCCGCGCTCGACTTGTCAATGAAAATTGTCCGGCTGTAACGTCGGATAAAGGAGAAATAAATGGCAGAAATGGTCATGCCGTTAGATGTGACGGCGAATGAGACATTGGTTCAGCAAGAGGCTGAAGCCATCGAACGTATTCAAGAACTGCGCCCCATACTCGGTGATGATGTCGTCATTCTGGGACATCATTATCAACGTGACGAAGTGGTGCGCTTTGCTGATTTTCAAGGCGACAGCTACCAACTGAGCCAAGAAGGCTCGAAGGTCAAAGCCAAGTACATCCTGTTCGCGGGTGTGCATTTTATGGCGGAAAGTGCCGTCGTCTTAGGCCGTGAAGATCAGGTTGTCATCCTGCCCAACATGCAAGCCGGATGCAGCATGGCGGATATGGCGAATTTGGAACAGGTGCTTACCGCGTGGTCAGAGTTAGAGGATGTTTTAGGCGCTGATCCTGAAAATGTGGTGATGCCTGTCACGTACATGAACAGCGCCGCCGATTTGAAGGCATTCGTTGGTGAACACGGTGGAACGGTTTGTACTTCGTCGAACGCGGATGGTGCGCTTAAATGGTCATTTGCCCAACGCGAGAAAGTGTTTTTCTTCCCCGACCAACACCTTGGACGCAACACCGGCAAGGCAATGGGCATTCCGTTGGAGCAAATGGTACTCTGGAATCCCTTCAAGCCTTATGGTGGATTGACCGACGACGAAATTCGCAACGCCAAGATCATTCTGTGGCGTGGTCATTGCAGTGTTCATCAGCAGTTCCGACCGGAACATGTTGACCTGTGGCGCAAGCATCACCCTGATGTGAATGTCGTTGTCCATCCAGAGTGCATGATGCAGGTCGTCGATAAGGCCGATTTCGTTGGCTCAACCTCCTACATCGTCAAGAAAATTGACCAAGCGCCTGCCGGCAGCAAGTGGGCAGTCGGCACGGAGATGCATCTCGTCAACCGTCTGAAGAACAAGTACACCGATAAAATGGTGGAATTGCTCTCGCCCTTTTCCTGCTTGTGCAGCACCATGTATCGCATTAGCCCGATTGATCTGGCGAATGTCATGGAAAATTTGGTTGAAGGCCGTGTTATTAACCAGATTACCGTGCCTGAAACCGTCAAACGGAATGCCAAGCTGTCACTTGACCGGATGCTTTCCATACCGAGGTAGGCGCTGTAAGTGGATGATATACGAACGAATACCCTGATTATCGGCTGCGGGATTGCGGGTGCGGCAACCGCTTTACGGTTGAGCGATAACCCTAACCATCATGTGACGATTATCACGCGGGCATCGGACGCGGCGGATACCAATTCCAGTTGGGCGCAGGGCGGCATCGTCACCCGCAGTTTGGATGACTCGCCCGATTTGCTGGTGCATGACATCCTTGAAGCCGGCGCGGGGTTGAGTTCCCCCAAAGCCGCGCGATTGCTAGCCGAAATCGGGCCGGAGTTGGTGCGCTCGGTGTTGATGGATCGCTGTGGCGTGAAGTTCGACCGTGATGAGCGCGGCGAACTGGTCTACGGTTTGGAAGGCGCACACAGCGTCCGCCGTATTATCCATGTGGGTGATAAAACCGGCGGCGCGATTGTCAAAGGCATGTTGGATACCATGGCGACCCGTCCTAATGTGACACTTTTAGTCGATCACACAGCCGTTGACCTCATCACCTTCCCCCATCACGCGCTTGATCCGGTCGCTGTTTATGACCCCATCACCTGTCAGGGTGCATACGTCCTCAACCGTGAGACTGGCAATATCATCCGCGTATTAGCCGCACATACCGTCCTCGCGACCGGCGGCCTCGGTCAGATTTTCCGTAACACCAGCAATCCAAAAGGTGCGCGTGGTGACGGTCTGGCGATGGCATGGCGAGCCGGTGCGCGTGTTGTGAATTCGGAGTACATCCAATTTCATCCCACCACTTTGAGCGTGCGCGGCGCACCCAATTTACTGATTAGTGAAGCCGTGCGCGGCGAAGGTGCGGTGCTGGTCACACCCGACGGTCAGCCATTTATGGAACGTTATGCGCCTGAATGGCGCGACCTTGCGCCCCGTGATGTCGTCGCCCGCGCCATTCACATGGAAATGCTCGAACATGGTTATGAGCATGTCTATCTCGATATTGCCAGCAAACGTTCACCCGACTTTATTCGTCACCACTTCCCGCAGATGGTCGAATCCTGTGCGGCCTACGGCATTGACGCAACCCACGACCTTATTCCCGTTGTGCCTGCGGCTCATTATTTCTGCGGTGGCGTACTTGTCGATGAATGGGGACGCACGTCACTCAGCGATTTATATGCGGTCGGTGAAGTCAGTTGTACCGGACTGCATGGCGCGAATCGTCTCGCCAGTACCAGCTTGCTCGAAGGCTTAGTCTGGGGAGATCGTGCGGCGGAACACATTGAGCAAAATCCGCGCGAACCGGTTGATACAGCGCGGGTTCCAATGTGGGTTTATCGTGGTGAGAACGAACCCGATCCCGCCCTCATCGAAGTGGATATGATGACCATCAAAAATGTGATGTGGCATTATGTTGGCTTAATCCGTACTGCTGAGCGTCTCGCCCGCGCCGAGCGTGAACTGCGTCACCTCTGGCATGAAATCGAAGAATTTTATCGCAGCCAGCGTTTGAATGATGCCTTGATTGGCCTGCGTAATGCCGTGCAGGTCGCCCGCATCGTGACCTTCTCGGCGCAGCATAACCGCACCAGTCGTGGAACACATTACCGTGCCGATTCGCTTTCTTTGGAAAATCAACCCACTGAAATGTCGCCCAGTGTCATGGGGCGATAAGAATAGGATTGATTGCAATTGTTTGGGTTAAAAACGGGGCGGCATAATGATGTTTTCCTTTTTAATGCGGAGTACCCAATGTAGGGGCGGGTCTGTAACCCTCCCGTATTTCTCCCTTGCCCTGTTACTACGGGGAAAGGGCTGGGGTTAGGGGTCTGATTTCTTTCTCCGCCTTATTTCGTCAACCATCAATATCACGTCCGGGAATCTTAGCAGATTCTAAAGGAAGAATAAGATTATGACTGAAACTTTTACGTATCTGGATCACAGCGCCACCACCCCCACCGATCCGCGTGTCGTGGATGCCATGCTTCCCTATTGGACAACCGTATTCGGCAACGCTTCGAGCTTACATGCTGTCGGTAAAGCGGCTAAGAATGCAATGGCTCAGGCGCGGGAAACGATTGCTGCTGTCCTCAACTGCAATCCCGCCGAGATGATTTTCACCAGCGGCGGAACCGAAAGTGATAATCTGGCACTGCGGGGTGTGGCTGAGGGAATGCGTGTTCGTGGGCGCGGCAAACATATCATCACCACCGCCGTCGAACATCATGCCGTGATGGATGTCGCCAAAGAACTGATTGAAGATGGCTTTGAGGTGACGTTTCTTCCTGTTGATGAATACGGACGTGTCACCGCCCAGCAGGTGGTAGACGTGCTGCGCGATGATACCGTACTCGTGAGCATCATTTATGCCAACAACGAAGTCGGCACAATCAACCCCATCGCTGAGATCGGCGCGGAACTCAAGAAACGGCGAGTCGCTTTCCATGTCGATGCAGTCCAGGCACCGGGTTTGCTACCGCTGGATGTCAAAGTGCTCAATGTCGATTTGATGAGTTTATCCGCGCATAAGTTTTATGGACCAAAGGGCATCGGGCTGCTCTATATCCGCCGCACGATTGCGTTGACTCCACAGTTAATTGGCGGCGGTCAGCAGGCTCATCGGCGCGGTGGCACCGAACCGGTTGCTTTAATCGTCGGCTTGGCGGAAGCGCTGCGACTAGCCGAAACCGAACGGGAAGAAACCGTCCAACGCTTGATTCCCTTGCGTGATAAGCTCATTCAAGGGCTGATGACAACCATTCCCGAAGCCGCGCTGACCGGTCATCCCACCGAACGGCTTGCCGGACATTCCAGCTTTACCATGCAGGGCTTAAATGGTGACTCGCTACTGCTTGATCTGAATGAAGTCGGCATCGGTGCGAGTGGTGGCAGCGCCTGTACCACCGGACAGCAAGAACCGAGTCATGTGCTACTGGCGATGGATGTTGACCAAGATCGGCTCATGGGGCAAATGCGTTTCGTACTTGGCAAACACAGCACCAGCCACGACATCGATTTGCTGATTTACCATCTCAAAGCGCTGGTGGAGCGTCATCGGGCGATGGTTCCCGACATGCGTGTGTAATATTTTATTTTGGGTCTGTAGGGGCACATGGCTGTGTGCCTCTTTTTCAACATCGTTAAGACACCACAAATCCCTCTGATTTCACCGACCCCTCAAATACCGATTCATCTAACCGTAAACCAAAACCGGCTCTATTCGGGACATGAACTCGACCATCTTGGATGGCATAGCCACTGCTGTCGAGTCCTACCAGATCAATCTGATCCCATTCCACAAATGTAAACTGCTCAATCGCGCTGGCAAGATGACAGGTCGCATAATTCCCGAAGCAGCTTCCGTAATTGTGCGGCGCGGATTTTGCACCCCAAGTGTCAAGCTGCTGTCCGGTCTTGATCCAGAAGTCAAACCCTTCATCGCGCAGATCATACTGCACCACATCAATAACGCCTGCTTGCGTCCAATTCATCAATGTGGGCGAGGCTTGTCCTTCACCATCCGCGATCAGAACGGGTAATTGCTGTTCGTCCAACCACTGATGTAACCCTTCATACAGAACGCGGTCTTCGTGGAAAGCCTCTTCCAACCAGTAAATCTCACAATCAGCAGTTTCGGTCAGCACCCACTTCACCAGATTGACGTTATAACCGTTATTGGCATCAATCATAATCGGTAAACCCGCGCCAACCGCCTCTCGCACCCCGCGAATAATCGCAATATCGCGGAAGGTGCCTTCGACCAGCGGCATGTGTAACGCTCCGCGTCCGACCTTGATCTTGAATGCCCGATGACCGCGTTCATATCCGGCTTGTGCTTCGCTGACGATGAGTTCGACTGCTGCCTTGTCATCTGTCAGATGCAGATCATCAAAGTACAAACTGGTGTCATAACAGGGAACCGTAAATGGCTGGTTGGCATCAATCTGTTTTCCAACCAGTTGATACACCGGCTGATTCATCCGCTGACCGAGCGCATCCCACAACGGGAAATTAATGCTCCGCGATCTAGCCGAAACGCCAGTTTCAAGAGATATAAGCGAATCAAGAGGTTGTCCGAGCAGCGCGTTAGCCTGTTCTTTCGTTAAGCGGCTGAAACCAAAACCACTCGAACCATCTTCAAAACGCAGCCGCACAAACGGTTCGCGGATATTGATCCCATGTTCCGGCAGCCGCGCGTTACTGCCAGCCGTGCGTGGACGCTTGCCCGCTAGATAACCTGCTTCAATTGTTGTGAGTCGTGGATTATGCATAAGCCTGCTGTCTAGTTTAAGTACAAACGAGAAAGTACTTTGGAATTTTGGTACGGGAGCAAACGCAGGTGCTCCCATTCTTCCCGCCTGCTTAATCATGTTACTTTGGAAACCAGATGGTGACGGTCGTGCCTTTCTTAAGTTCACTTTCAATCGCAATCGTACCATCTTGAGCTTCGATAGCAGCTTTAGCAATAGTTAATCCGATGCCAAGGCCGCTGATTTCACCAATATTGCTGCCCCTGAAGAACGGCTCGAATAAGCGCGCTATCTCTTGTGCGGGAATACCAATACCGCTGTCAATCACGCGCATACGGGTGCCTTTTTCGCTATGTACCAAGTCGATGTTGACTTTAGAATAAGGCGGTGAGAAACGTGCCGCATTGCGCAGGATGTGCCGGATGGCATTTTTGGTGACGTGTGGATCAAGTGAGTCGATGCTGCTTTCGGGGAGATTAAATATATATTTGTCCGGGAGGTCAAGCTGTCGTTCCAACTCTGCTGCTACTTCACGGCACAAAGCACTGACATTCGTCGCCTGCCGGTGAACACGATCCGGTGTGAAATTGCCGTTGACAACCAAACCAATTTCTTGAAGCATGTCAGTCAGCCGTTGGATTTGACCCTTAATCGTGATTCCTTTGCTGTTTCTTTGCTCAGAATTGAGCCGATCATAATAATAGATAAGTGTTTCAGTTGCTGCTTGGATCACGGTTAAGGGCGTGCGAAATTCATGGGCGATTCGTTCCATCATGCGTGTTTTTAAGGCGCTGAGTTCATGCTCCTTATCCAGCGCTGCTTGCAGTTTTTCTTTTTCAAGGAGCAAGTTTTGCATCCGGTTACGTTCGCTAATATCCCGTGCAATAAAAACGCCACCCATGAACTTTGATTGGTCGTCAAAAAAGAGCTTGCCTGCGATATCGGCATCAATATAGTGTCCATCCATATGGCGAAGTCTGCACTCCACATTGAAGTGATAGTTATCGACTTCAAACGCGTCTTGGAATGCTTGAACGACGTTCGCCAAATCTTCCGGGTGGACAATGTCCATCGAGGATGTGCCGATCAGAGCTTGCACATTATAACCGAGTATAGTGTGGTAAGAAGGACTTACAAATGTTAATAGACCATCGCCACTACTTTGCGAAACCAAATCTTGGATATTGTCTGTGATAATCCGTAAACGTTCCTCGTTTTGGCGCAGTGCTTCATACAATCGTCTGCGCTCGCTCATATCCCGGGTAATCAGCACACTGCCGGCGTAATGGGATTGGGCATCAAAGAGCATAGTGCCTTCTGTTTCGACATAGATATAATGCCCGTCAGCGTGGCGCAAACGGCCTTCGCCTGAAACATGAAGTTCATTGGCGTCCACAGCTGATTGTCGTGTGGAAATCATCTTGCTCCAATCATCGTGGTGAACAAAATCGAAGGTCAATTTGCCAACTACATCTTGAGGTTCAATACCTAACATGGTTCGCGATGAAGGGCTTACAAACACTATTCGACCTTCTGCATCATTTTGCGTCACCAGATCATAGAGATTATCGGTAATATTCCGAAGACGTTCTTCATTTTGGCGCAGTGCTTCCTCCAAATGCTTAAGTTCGGTAATGTTGGTCATCGTGATAATATGACCGGTGACGTTCCCTAGTTCATCATACATCGGGCGTGAACTGTCAGATACCCAGACTACTTTTCCATCGGGGTGCATAAACCGATATTCGATATTATTTACGGGTGAACCATTCTCCAATGAGGTCTGATTGATAGCTTGAATCCGTTCAAAATCATCAGGATGAATGGTCTTAGAGGCATTACCGGTAAATGCTTCGACCTCTGATATGCCAGATAACGCGCACCATTGGGCGTTAACCCGCATAATTGTTCCCTGTTCATCGGTTTCAACAATACCAACCGGCGCAAAATCAATGAGAGTACGCAGGCGCAGTTCACTAATAACCAACGTGTCTTCCAGCATTTTATGACTGCTGATGTCTGTCACCGTGCCTAAATAACCCGTAATCACCCCATTTGCGTCAAAAAGTGGTCTGCCATTACCGGATACCCATACGGTTGATTTATCCGGACGTTGATAACGAAAGATAGCATTGTCAAAAGGAAGGCTCGTTGCCATCATGTTATCCCATGCACCGGCGGCGATGGATAAATCCTCTGGATAAATTGTGTCGTAGTTCTCATCGCTCAGGGCTTGTTCCAAGGTAATGCCGGTCATCTCGCACCATCGGCTGTTACAGAAAACCCGTTTGCCTTGCGCATCAGTTTGAATAATGCCGACCGGCGCAAGATCAACCAGTGAATGGAATCGGGCTTCACTGGCGCGCAGGGCTGCTTCGGCTCGTTTGGCCTCCGTAATATCGTGGCTTAAAATCATGCCACCGATGATTTCTTTTTTATCATTCCGCAATGGTGTGACAAAAGATTGGTAAGCAAACTCTTTGGTTACACGTTCAAACGTAAATGTTTCCCCCTCCAACGCACGCTTATAAACTGGCAGGACAACCTTAAGCGCTTCTTCGCCATACATTTCATGGGGCAGTTTGCCAACTGCATTTTCCCAGATAGTTCCAAAGCGTTTAAGATACGGACCTTCTGCAAGGGTAATCCTCAAATCAGCATCGTACATGACGACGCTGGTATTCGGCATATTTTGGGCAAAGAGCTTATACAGCGCTTCACTTTCTCGCAGTGCTCTTTCGGCCTGTTTGCGGTCTGTAATGTCTTGAACAATCGCATACAGATAATTTTTATGGCCGAATTCAAGCAGCCCTGAAAAAATCTCAACATCACGGATTTCGCCAGAAGACAAGCGGTGACGTGCTTGAAAAATCGAGCCTTTTTCAACCATAGTTCTCTGCATATTAGCCAGAAGTTCAGCCTCCGGCACTACAGTAATGTCGGTCACACGCATGGCTGTGAGTTGTTCAGATGTGTAGCCGTAGAAATCGCAGGCAGCCTGATTCACTTTAACAATTTGTGTGGTTGAAGCATCGACCACCAATTTGACGGCGTGGTTGCGTTCGAACATCTGCCGGTAAAAACCTTCATGCCACACGATGCCTGCGTCAAGAGGGTCGTTCTCATTAGAATTGAGAGATGTGTTGTTTAGGGACACGTTTTTATATTGGTTGTATCGCCGTTTATGAACTCTGAATCGCCGCTTTTTTGGATCAGACATATCCGTGACCTTTAAAACAAATCTGATTTTATTATAAGGCCATTAGTGGGCTTTATGTATAAAATTGTTATAATTAGAGATATAAGTTGCGAAGATGAAAGATCGGGGCAAATATACAGAGAGTGAGTCCGCAAAATTAAAAGAGCGACCTAAAAGGCCGCTCTTGCTAACAAGGAAATTTTAGTCGCCGCTGACAGTCACCGGTTTGCCAACAGCCGCCGGAATGCTGTCCTCTTCCATTCGTTTTGCTACAGTAGGCAGGAAAACCAGCGCGAACAACGCCCCCGCGAACATCACGATGGCACCGATCATCATGGCATGGGTCATCCCATCTACAAACGCGGTATCCACGGTCTTTAAAATTTGGTCTTTGAAAAGCGCCGCTCGGGGATCATTGGCGACAAAGTGCGCGGCTTGAATGCTGCTCTTGATGGCTTCCATACCCGCGTCCGGCATCAACGGGATTTGCTGCTTAAGCGTACTTACGCCTGATATATATTGGCTGTTAGCAAACGTGCCGAGGATTGCCACACCCAGCGCGCCGCCGAGCTGCCGAGTGGTATCGTTCATGGCTGAACCAATACCGGCTTTGCTAACTGGAACAGCCGCCATAATCGAATTGGTCGCCGGACTAACCGCCAACCCCATACCGATTGCCAGAATGATTTCACCGATAGCAATGGTAATGTAAGGTGTATCCAGACCGAACTCGGTCGCCATAAACAGTAAGCCTGCGCCTGCAACCGCAATCCCCAATGCGACTGTGTATTTGGTTCCGATTCGGCTCGTGACAATCGCTGAACGTGACGCAACCAGTGCCAGTACCAGCGCCAGCGGCAGCGTGCGAATGCCCGCGTCTAATGTGGAATAACCGAGGATCGTCTGCAAATATTGGCTGAGGAAGAATACGCCGCCGAATAAGCTGAAGTTCACGAAGGCCAGCGCTACGTTTGCCCCTGTGAACGACATGTTGCGGAAGAAGTGCATTGGCAGCATGGCGTCCGGATTACGTGCTTCCCACCAGCCGAATATCCCCAGCAGCACGAAGGCAATTGCAAAGGCGACCAAGACGCTTTGCTCGGTCCAGCCCTTTTGTCCGGCCTCAATAATGGCGTAGACCAGCGCGAATAATCCGGTAATGGATAAAAGCACGCCCGGAATATCCGCCTTGGGCGCGTGTTCGTCTTTCGAGTCGGCAATCGTGCGCGCGCCACCAATGAGGGCGATGATGATAATCGGCAAATTGACGAAGAACACCGAGTTCCATTCGAAGTGTTGTAACAGCGCACCGCCAATCAACGGCCCGACACCGACCCCTAATCCGAACACTGCCGCCCACAATGCGATAGCGCGTGGCCGTTCATTCGCCGGAAAAGTCGCGCTGATGATCGAAAGGGTAGCTGGCAAAATAGCCGCGCCAGCGATGCCGAGGAAAGCACGGGTCGCGATCAATGTATTGGTATTGGGTGAAAGTCCCGCCCCCAGCGAGCCGATTCCGAACAATACCAAACCGATTTGCAGCGATTTCTTGCGTCCGTAACGGTCGCCTAAACCACCGACCGTCAGCAGCAGCGCCGCGAATACCAGCACATAAGCATCCACAATCCATTGCAATTCGCTGGCCGTTGCGCCCAGTGTCTTGGAAATGGAAGGCAGTGCCACATTCAAAATGGTGTTGTCCAGACTCACCACCATCAAGGATATACAGATGAAAAGGAGTGCTCGCCAGCGTGTGGCGTAGCCCGGTAAAGTTTCTGCTTTATCTTGAACCATACTGATGCATTCCTCCTGCTAATACGTCATGACAAGTTGTGCAGGAACGATTGGACAAGTTCCCACGGCTGCTCACTAAACAAGTGTTAAGTGTCGCACACAAAAAATATTTTTAGCGGGTCGCAGCGGCCAAGCCCTGTGCTAATAATTGGATGATGTTGTCACTTTTTACATCTGAAACGGATTGGAGGTCGAGGCAAAGAAACAGGAAACCGTAACCGAACACCATGCAGGTGATCGTCGCCGCCATCGTTTTGGCCGCCGTAGCGTCCCCCAGAAAACGCTCTACAGCAACGGCGATCCGGTTCTGGAAAGCCAGATGTTTGCGGTGGAACATGGCGCGTTCATCGCCGGTCATGCGCGGGAACTCCATCACCATCCATCGCAGCTTTTCTAACCGATTCGGATTGAGCGCCACCATACGCTGTCCAAATTGGACAATAAAATCTTGCAGGGTTTCCGCCCCTTCGCATTCTTCAACCACGTGCAGCAAATCAGGAATCTGGCAGCTAATGACGGCTTCCAACAACTCACGTTTGCCATCTTTGAAATGATAATAAAGGGCGGCTTCCGTCACGCCAACCACATCGGCGATCTGCCGTACCGAGGTCGCATCATATCCATTTTGGACGAATAAATGCGCGGCGGCATCGACGATATTATCACGGCGGTTGGTACGTTCAGGCATAGTATTTCTGTTCGATTAACGAGCGTTAAGTATCAGAATAGTCCTCAAAAATACTTCTGTCAAGATAGTGCTATACCAAAGGATAGGTACTTTCTAAAATATAGGAGTCAAAGGAATACGCTGTTCGCCTGTTCTGTGTCGCTATCTGCCATTCATCACCCGAAACCGCAAACAACATGTAACGTTAAGTGCTCTTAAAACCTAATTTTGACTATAATAGACGTGAGTATCATTAAAAAACGAGCAAAACCTCAGCCTTTAGGCGGAGAAACATCTACGACTTTTGCCGGATACATGGAATCTCGCCTCGTGAGATCATATAAGGATATTATTACGACTAGGGATTTGATTATGACAACACGGCTTCTATTGGTAGATGATCATGCGGTAGTTCGGCAGGGACTTAAAATGTTTCTGAAGGCTGAGTCAGATTTTGAGGTCGTCGGAGAAGCCGCCAACGGACTGCAAGCCATTGAAATGGTGCGCCAACTCAAACCGGATGTTGTCCTCATGGATTTGCTCATGCCGACCATGGGTGGCGTAGAGGCCATCGGCATCATTCGCCGCGAAATGCCGGAAACCGAAGTCATCGCTTTAACCAGCGTTTTGGAAGACTCGTCGGTTATCGGGGCGATTAAAGCGGGTGCGATAGGCTATCTCTTGAAAGATACTGACGGGCCGGAACTGCTGCGTGCCATACGTGCTGCCGCCGATGGTCAGGTACAGCTTTCGCCCAAAGCCGCTGCCCGTTTGATGCGTGAAGTACGCGCGCCCGAATCCCCTGAAAAATTGACCGAACGTGAAACCGAAGTTTTGCGCCTCATCGCGCAGGGCTTAGCCAATAAAGAAATCGCGAATACCCTCAGTATTGGCGAGAAAACCGTCAAAACCCATGTGAGCAATATCTTCAGTAAGTTAGGGGTTGTCAGCCGAACTCAGGCCGCTTTGTACGCTGCCAATATCGGCTTGGTCACCTTGTCGCACGACTAGCCTATTCCCACCTTGCACTAAAAAACGATAAGCCTGCGGAAAGTACCGCCGAAAAACTTCTGTTTTTTGGCTCTATCCTATGCTGTTCCCTCAGCAGGACGTATTGGTTCCCCCTCTGCCAGTGCGAAGCCTCCCGTGGGATGAAATGGCTATCAGCGAATGAGCCTGCGAAGGTAGCTGATGTGGTGCTAGAGTGTGAGGACTTCAAACCTGTGCTGTATTAAACACATGCGAAGGCAGCTGATGTGGGTTGAGATTCTGGATAAGCTATTTCCTCAGGCTTTTTATGAAACAGCTTCAAAGTGAATGGGCATCACCTGACACAACAGTTTATACATTGACGCTTTCGCCTTAACGCAGTCAATCAACTGGTTAATCTGGCTGGCATTTGGCCCGTTCAACCCTAAACGGATAATAACCTCGCGATGCTCGGCAATTTTCCAGCGCGTCGTCGTCGTTAGGCTGTTCAGTGGAATATTCAATTCTTCAGCCGCGTCTTGGCAGGCGAACGTACAATCGGTTGCCAGCGTTGCCAGTAAGAAATCACTCGGTTGACTTAAACCGGTCACCGTATCGGTAATCAAAGGTGAGCCAATCACCATATGCGTATCACCAAAGCTGACAATAGCCTGCCGGCGTGCACCAAATGGTCGTGCAATCACAGAGGGTATGAGCGACATATTAAGGATCGAGCCTTTCAAATAAATCGTGCGACATATTACGAGTATTGCACAAACCCGCCCCTAAAACCTGAGCCATAGGGGCAAACTGATGTACAACTTTGGATGGAGATTACAGTGGCAGCATCACACTCAGTTGAGTTCCATCCCCCGGTGCGCTCTTAATGCTGATCTCTCCGCCCATTTGTATCACACGCTCCCGCATCGAATGTAGCCCCAGATGTCCCGGAAAATCCTTTGATGTTTCGAAGCCAATGCCGTTGTCAATCACATCTAACCGCAGCGTTCTGTTATCAGACTGCATCCGCAGCATAATGCGCGTGGCGTTAGCATGTTTGACCACATTATGCAGCGCTTCCCGCGCGACCAGGTACAAACTTTCTTTGGTAGCCAGTACCATTTGTGGCTCGTCACCCAGCTCAATTTGCACTTCGATAGCATGACGCGCTTGGATGGATGCGGCTTGTTTCGCCAGTGCGACCGCCAGCCCTTCAGTCTCCAACGACTCCGGTCGTAATTCGAAGATCAACGCCCGCATTTCAGCCAGACCGGCTTCCGCCAGCGTCAGCACATATTCAACCGACTCGCGCACAATCGTCGGGTTTTTATCCAGCGAACGGTAAGCAGTCTGTGCGCCGAGGCCGATGCCATACAGCGCCTGTGAAACCGAGTCGTGAAGTTCGCGCGCAAGCCGCGTCCGTTCTTCCAGTGCAGCCAGATCATGCGCCCGTTGACGCGCACGCTCCGTCTCATCACGCAGCCGGAAGCGTTCCAGCGCCGCGCCCGTAAGTTCAGTCACGCCCGACATCAAGCGTATCTCGCGGTCTGTAAAATTGCGCTGTGTTTTGCAACCCACAGCGAATACACCGACCACACGCTGGTTTTCAACAAGGCTGGTAAAGGCCACCGACATAATGCCGAAACGCCGCGCCGAAGCCGCCGCCGCGTCATCCGCCCATTCCGGCGCGTTCACATCATGGATAATTTGGACTTTACCCGATACTGTGCTAGACAGATCAAACACGTCACGCGGCAAACGGGTTCCGGCAGGCAAACCGGGATCGGTCGAAATCACCGTTTCGGTATAAGTCGCCTTATTCCGGTCGTAGTTTTCCCACATGAAAATCGCTACATATAGCGGATCAGGGAAGGAGCGGTTAACGGCTTCCATCACCTCGTGGTTGGTCTTGGAGCGGTTGATTTCTTTGCCGACCGTATATAGCAGTTCATTTTCGGCACGTGCCTCTTGCTCTGCGATATAAACACGGCGTGTCGCGATAACCGCCGGTAGGGTTTGCAGCAGGCGTTCGAGGATAAAACGCTCGTCATCGCTGAACGTGTGCGGCTCTTTCCAATTAATGCTAATCAATCCTTGGAACTCACCGGCGTGCATGAAGGGCAGGATGACTGCCGCCCCCATCGTCAAATGGGTTTTCATCCACGCGCGCCGTTCTGGATCCAAACGGGAATCATTACCGATGTCCGGGCTGTACATGACTTGATCGGGATGAGGCAAAAACAGCGGCCCAAGCAGATAATCTTTGCGGGAAACATGGCGTATCTGATGACCGGGCTGCCGGTAATCGGTATATTCGCCGTCCATCCACAAGGCAATGAGGTAGGACGCGAACGGATCAGCCTGTATATAGTCGGCGTAAGCCATTTCAACCCGGTACGCGCCAATCGACGCAGCAAAGGGCACGAACGCACGCAGCAAATCCAACTCATTGACCGCGCGAGAAAACGACGCATTCAGGTTTGCCAGCGTTTCAGCGTGTTGTCGGGCGGTAATTGTTTCCTGCTGGAGATAAATACGCTCGACCGCAGCTTTCGCCAGATCACCGATACCTAAAATCAAGCGAAGATCACGTTCAGGGAAGTGATATGGCTGGGACTTGTTGAAGAACAACCAACCAAATAAACGCCCTTCGCGATGAAATGTCACGATCACGACCGCGCGTGTTCCTGTGACCTTCCAATTCGCCCGTGAAACCTCATCCGCCCGTAAATCGGTATCTGTATCTTCGATCACCAATAACCGTTGATCCCGAAGCTGTTCTGCCATCGGGAACCGGTCTTTAGGAACTCGCATTCCAACAATATACTGAAGTTCTTCAGGGATATTCGCCGCAACCGGAATTTCAAAATAGTTGGCGCGGTCAATATCAAAATTCTCGTACAGATTAAGGTAAACACCTTCACAGTCCGGCAGCAGCCGCACCACCGCGTCCAGTATCGCTTGGTAAGAGGTCGCGGCGTTAATCTGCTCCGCCAGTTGATACAGAAAATGCGACTCTTCCTTAGCGGCAATCGTCTCCTGCTGCAAATGAATCCGCTCGATAGCCGCCTTTGCCAGATCACCGATACCCATCGCGAGGCGGCGATCATGCTCCACAAACACATGCGGTTCCGACCGCACGAACAACAGCCACCCGAACAGCCGCTCTTCGCGGTGGAATAAAACGGCCATAAAGGCGCCCGTGCCGATAACTTTCCAGCTTTCGCGTGACACGTCATCAATGCGTGGATCGGTCTGGATATTATCGACCACCACCAACCGTTGGTCACGGACATCATTTGCGAAAGGGAAGCTCGCCTTCGGAATACGTGTTCCGATCATCCACTGGTAGCGCTTCGGAACATTTGCACCCACCGGAACTTCAAAATAACTCGCGTTATCGAAGTCAAAGTTTTCGCATAGATTCAGAAACACACCTTCCGAATCCGGCATCAACCGCACCACCGCGTCCAATATCGCTTGGTAACTGGTCGCGGCGTTAATCTGTTCCGCCAGTTGATATAGGAAATCGGCTTCTTCTTTAGCCACTACCGTTTCGCGCTGTAACCGAATCCGTTCGACCGCCGCGCCCACCAGATCACCAATACCGGTCGCGATCCGCCGTTCCTGCTCGCCGAACACATGCGGTTGTGGATAGTAGAACGTCAGCATTCCCCAGATGCGTTCGCCTGCACGCAAAGGAATGACGATGCCAGCCCGCACCGGCAAATCACGATAATAATCACGTCCGGCGTCATCAAAACGGGGATCTGCGAAGAAATCTTCCGAAACCCAGATGCGGTCATTCTGCAAGTTGTTAAATGTGCCTTTGATGACCGGCGTTTCGGGTTTGATATGCTGCTTTAACTGATCTGAAACCGCGCTGAAAGCAATCGTTTCGGAGTAACTGGCGAGGTTCATATCCAGATGTTCAAAGAAACTCATGAAGATGCCGCTAGACTCCGCCTGCAAACGCGCCACAGCATCGACAATCTCTTGATAGGTCAAGGCCGCGTTGATCTCACCCGCGAGTTGGTACAGGAAAGCCGATTCAGCGTGGGCAGCAGCCGTTTCTTGCTGCGCCTGAATGCGGATAATCGCGCTGGCGACTAGGTCGCTAATCGCCAGTGTCAAACGGCGGTCACGCTCTGAATATTGGCGCGGTGTCGAACTTTCAAAGCTCAACGTGCCGTACCAGCGTTGATTTTGTACCAGCGCCACCAGCAGCAGCGCCCGTGCGTTGGCCGCCTCCCAACTATCCCGTGTCAATGGATCAACTAACGGGTGATTATGAATATCTTCAATCGCGACTTGACGCGCCTTTACAACATGCTGGGCAATCGGGAACTGATCCTCTGTGAAGCGTGTTCCGATGACGACCGGCATCTCGCCTTCTTGGTTAATGCCCGCCACCAGATCGAAATGATTGGCCTTGCGGTAATCCAGATGTTGCCACAAAAACAGGTAAACCCGCTCGATGCCGCGTGCTAACGGCGCAATCGCTTTAATCACCTCGGCAAATGTCGCTGCTGTATTGATCGCTTCTGCTGCCTGATACAGCAAACTCATTTCTTCGCGGGCGCTTTGCTCGTCCACATAAGCCTGAGCCTGCGCTTCGACCGCCGCTTGCATACTCTGCGCCAGCCGGATACGTTCGACCGCCGCCGTCACCAGATCACCAATCGCTAAGGCCAGACGGCGTTTGCGTTCGCTGAATGCACGTGGCTCGGCACTGTGAAAAGCCACGCTGCCGATGCGTTTTTCACCATATACCAGCCGTACCATCAAGATGGCGCGCGAGTTCATAGCGTCCCAGCTTGCGCGGCTGATGGGATCAACTTCGGGGTCAGAATGTGTGTCCTCGATGAACCAGTATCGTTCCGGGAATTTTTTACCGGAGAAGGGGAAATCACGCTTGAGTAAACGGTGTCCCGGTTTAAGCGGACTTTTCCCCTGCATATCATAGATGGCGGTGACTTCATAATCCGTAGCGCTCACGAAATCGTAGTTTTCCCACAGGTATAGATAAAGTGTATCCGCCTGTGGTTCGAGAACTGCCACCGCCCGCAGCAGTTCATCATAAGTCTTAGCCGAGTTGACCGCTTCCGAGACTTTGTAAAGCGTCGTCGCTTCTTCGCGCGCGCTTTGCTCGTCCACATAAGCCTGAGCCTGTGCTTCGACCGCCGCTTGCATATTCTGCGCCAGCCGGATACGCTCAACTGCTGCCGTCACCAGATCACCAATCGCTAAGGCCAGACGGCGTTTGCGTTCGCTGAATGCGCGTGGCTCTGAACTGTGAAAAGCCACGCTGCCGATGCGCGTCTCGCCATAAATCAAACGCATCATCAGAACCGCACGGGTATTTAAGGCATCCCAACTGGCGCGGCTAATCGGGTCGATGGTCGGGTCGGCATGAATATCTTCAACGAACCAGAAGCGGCCTGAGAATGACCGCGTTGAGTAGGGGAATTGGCTCTTTTGCAGGTGCGTTCCCGGCTTAATTGGACTCTCGCTCTGCATATTGTGGATGGCAGCCACTTCCATATAGGTCGCATTGTTAAAATCGAAATTTTCCCATATAAACAAATAGATGTTGTCCGCCTGAGGCTCAAGAACCGCCACCGCCCGCAGCAGTTCATCATATGTCTTGGCCGAGTTGACTGCCTCCGAGACTTTGTAGAGCGTCGTCGCTTCTTCGCGCGCCTCTTGTTCAGCCAGATAAGCACGGCGAGTGGCTACTACCGCCGATAAATTTTGGACGATTTGTTCATAAACGTAGCGTTCTTCATCACTGAACACATGCGGTTGGTGCCACATGATAATCAGGCTGCCTTGCCAGCGTCCGCCGCTGTACAAACCCAGCATCGCCTCCGCCCGCATCGGATACTGCGGCAGGAAATCCGCCCGGCTTTCAGCTTTTATCCGTTCATCCGTCTCGACATTTTCCACATAGAAAATACTGCCCGGCTCTTGTAACGCCAGATCACGAATTTCGATGATGACGTCATGAAATTTTTCGCTGCCTTCGTCAATCACACGGTAAGGAAACGGATGTTTAAAAATCCAACGTGCCACCGGCGTAAAATCAGCACTGCTGATATTCTCGCCCGGAGTAGCATAATTCAGCAGTACGCCCGCCGCACCTTGCGCATCAGCATATTCCGCGACTGCCGCCAAAATTGAGGCTTCATCCGTCGCCTGTACAAGGGCAGCATTAATCGCCGCCATCGTCTCCGCCCGCTGCTGGGCGCTGCTGATCTGCGGGGTATGAATCAGTGTTGATTGGGATGGATCAGTCGCTGCGGTTGGCTGGTGTGGCTGTGACGAAGGGTTCGCTTTTGGTTTCGCCTTACGCTTTGTGCCAGATATGTTCATAATTTCCCTGACAAAACTTCTACTTGCAGGTGTTCATGCATACTATAACGATTCTAGCCTCGTTGAGTCTATACTATTCGTCCTTTACTAGCATATCGTTTTATGAACACGCTGTCGTCAGTCTTTTGTAGGATGCTAACACTCCCCGCACGCCTTTCCACCGCCTGATTTTTCCCCTCCGTGATACTTCAGGCTATCAGCGGAGTGAGCCTGCGAACGTTGGCGATGAAGGGCTAGGGTGGCGTCGCCCATCCCTCACCTCAACACCGCCACGCTTTGCCATTGACTGTGCAGTTGCACAAAATCCAAATCATGCGAAACCAGCTTACAGTCCTGTGACGTATTCCAGATGCTCTACATCGTCGGCTTCTCCTAGTTCAATTTCTTCGCAGCGCATGACCTCAACGCCTTGTGCGAGAACTTGTGTTGCAACAGCCGAAGGCGGTTGCTTACGGATTTGCCGGTCTTTCAGGTGAGTCCCACTTGGTAGAGGGTTGGGGTGGGTTATATATGACCTCCACCACTTAGTGTTGTTTTACCGGTCTATTAAATCGACATTAACACAGAACAAATGAACTAATTTTGTGCTATAATCAAGTGGTTTGAGAAGTTGCTTCCTAAAATTAAGTGAGCAGAGGAACAAGATTATGGCAAATCAAGCCGCAACATCGACATTGAACTTCAACTCCATCATGATTGGAACCAGCCAGCCCAAAGTGCTTGGCGAGTTTTATGAGAAAGTCTTTGGCAGACCCGCCGATATGAGTGAGGATGGTTGGTATATGTGGCAGGCGGGCAGCGGCGCAATTAGCATTGGTGAACACTCAGAAGTGAAGGGGCAGGCCAAAGAACCCGCACGCATGATATTGAACCTTGAGACAACAGAAGTCAAAGCGGAATTTGAGCGCCTTAAAAAGCTGAACGTCACCGTTATTAAAGAGCCGTATGAAATGGGGCCGGGTTTGATTGCTACACTAGCCGACCCTGATGGTAACTTCGTTCAACTCATGACTCCTTGGGAAATGTAATCGTAAACCTTTGACGCAGTAATCGAGCCAAACGGGAGCATGTGCGTGTGCTCCCTTAGAAACCATCGCTTTTGTCTGGAATTCCCTTAAATTAATCGGCTATTTGTAGATAATCTTAAACATTGGCAGTTGATGAATGCAGCCTGAGCGAAGCGGTGTATAATTTACTTTTAAAATAACTCTACACCGGAGTCGTTGGCGCTATGCCTGAACCCTCTGCTTTACCAGATTTACCCTTAGATGACATCCAACGCTTGCGTTCAATGGTTGGGGATGTCAAAACCGCGCTCAAAAATCAAGGCGAACTGCTTCAAATGCGTGGTATGTCGCTGCCTCCCGGCGCGCTGAACAATCTGGATGTCATGGATAACGATCTGGGCGGTCTGCAAAAAAATCTCGGCGGCGAGACGACCGAACTGCTGCAACTGCGGACGCTGGCAGCAACCTCGGCGCTCATCAATTCCTCTCGTGATTTAGACACCGTGTTTGCCCGCGCCATTGAGGAAGTTATCCGTCTGACCGGTGCGGAGCGTGGCTATATCGTTTTGATTGACCCGCACACGGGTGAACAAAATCTGCGGATTGCCCGCGACTTAGACAGCGGAGTCAACGCGACCTTTCAGGGTAGTAAGACCATTCTGAATGAAGTTCTCTCAACCGGCGAACCACTGTTGGCTGATAACGCTTATAAAGACCCGCGCTTTGCCGACCGTGGGACGGTCGCCCAAATTGCGCTGCGTTCGGTGCTGTGTGTGCCGCTCAAAAACAAAGACAAACACGTCGTCGGCGCGGTCTATGTCGATAACCGTCTGCTAGCCGGTGTCTTTGACCAGCGTGTACTCTCGATTCTGGTGGGGTTTGCCAACCAGATGGCGGTTGCCGTCGAGAATGCGCAGTTGTTCATGCAGGGACAAGAGAACCTTAACAATATCACCGAGCTAAACGAAGTCCGCGAAAATGTGTTTGGCTCTATCGAAAGTGGTGTCATCACCACCGACTCAGTCAACGCTATCCGTACCATCAACAGTGCTGCCGCCGCTATTCTTGGCCGGCAGCGTGATGAAGCGCTGGGGCGTTCTTTGACCGACATGCTGCCGCTGGTCACCAGCAACCACTTGAGCCATGTCTATGAACAGGATGATCGCCAATCGTTCGAAGCGACAATGGAAACGCCGAATGGGTCTAAAATCGTTACCCTAAAACTCAGCCCGCTTAAGGATGTTGATGGGCAAACTCAAGGTGTTGCCGTTGTTCTGGATGACGTTACCCAACAGCGCGAACGCGAGACCCAGTTGAGCATTATCCGTCGTTATCTGCCGCCGGCGATGGTCGATAACATTGAGATGCTTTCGGGATTGGCGCTGGGTGGCGAACGGCGCGAAATGACCTGTATGTATGTTGAAGTCCGTCCACTGGCAACCTTCCCGCCGGATTTACGCCCGCGTGAAGTCATGGCGCTCTTAAATGAGTATCATGATGTGGCTACGGCTTGCATCCACAACAGCAACGGCGTTATTGATAAGTACATGGGCACCGAAATCATGGCGCTCTATAACACGCAGTTTAACCCGATGGAAGACCATGCGAATCAGGCCTTAGAAGCGGCCTTGCTGATGCGCGAGGCGTTCATCAGCCTGTACGAGTGGCAGGGGATTAACCCTAATCCGCATTATTACCGCATCGGCATTCACAGCGGCGTGGCGACAACCGGTAACGTAGGCAGCGTCAGCCGTCGTGACTTTACCGCGCTCGGTGATACGATCAATCTTGCCCATCGCTTGCTCGAAAATGCTAAACCGGGGCAAATTTTGGTGAGCGAAGCCAGCTGCGAATATATCCAACGTGCATTGGGGCAGTTCCCCGATCATGTAGTCTTTGGCCCACAAGAGCCGATTAAGGCGAAGGGTCGCCAGCAGTTTACGACTGTTTACGAGGTGCTTTCGAAATGAGCCAGTTCCAGACGGAAGAAACCGCCCGCTTTCAAACCAATCGTAATGCGACGCAAGAGCAAATTCGTAATCTTGCCAAACAGGTCAACGAGACGCTGGAAATGCTGCGGAACCAGCGCGACATTCTGCGCCAGCGCGGTATGAGCCTGCCTGCTAACTCGATGGACACGCTCAAGCAGCTTAAAACGGGCGTGGACAAGCTCAACATGAATATCACCAACGTGCTGACGGAACTCAAACAACTGCGCGAATTGGTGACCACTGCCTCGATTGTCAATTCGTCACTCGATACAGGCGAAGTTCTGAACGAAGTGATGGACACTGTGGTTCGCATCACCGGTGCGGAACGGGGTTATATCGCGCTCATCAACAATCAGTCGGGAGCGATGGAATATCCGGTGCGGCGCGGTATTGACCGTGAACAGTTGGAACAGGGCGATCTGGTTGTTAGCAGTTCGATTATCAACGAAGTGCTGGTCACGGGCGAGGGGGTTATCACCGAGAACGCCAGCAAAGATAACCGTTTTCAAGGGAATCAGAGCGTCATCGGTTTTCAACTCCGCAGTATTCTGGCAGTTCCGTTGAAAGTACAGGATACCGTGATTGGCGTGGTTTACTGCGACAACCGCATTGTTGATGGTCTGTTTAAAGCCAGCGACCTCAACTTGATTAAAGCCTTTGCCAGCCAAGCCGCCGTCGCTATTGAAAATGCGCGTTTGTATGAAGAACTGCAAGCGCAAGTCGCCGAGATGACCGAATCACGCGATTTGTTGACGAGTATCTTTTCCTCCATCGTCAGTGGTGTGATTACGATTAACCGTGAAGATTTCGTTACCGATTGTAATCCGGCTGCCGAATCGGTCATCGGGCGCACGCGCGATTTCCTGATTGGCTACCATATTGCGGATAACATGCTGGGCGTGGGGGACGATTTCTATGATGGGTTGGTACGGGTACGTGAACAGGGTACGCCTGAACAAATGGTGGTCGAACCGGTTTTAGACGGCAGCAAGCGTTATTGGAATATCACCATGAGTCCGCTGCGAGACAGCGCCGGCGTGAGTCAAGGTGTCGCCATCGTGCTGGATGACCTGACCGAAACCCGCCGCCGTCAGGAGCAGTTGGGTATCGTCAGCAATTATATGAAGCTCAAACTGGAAAATATTCAGGACGCGGCCAACCTTGATGTGGGCGGGCAAGAGCGCGAAATCAGTATGCTGCACTCGGATGTGCGCGGCTTTACCACCTTTAGCGAACAGCTTGAACCGGAACGCTTGATGGAAATCATCAATGCGTATATCAGCCTCGCCAGTGATGCCATTAACCTCTACGAAGGGGTTGTTGATAAGTACATGGGTGATGCGGTGACCGGTTTGTTCAACACCCCGTTTAATCCGCAAGAAGATCATGCCCTACGCGCCGTTCGTGCCGCTATGAGCATGAAATATGATCTGCTGGCACTGCATGAAATTCTGCCTGAAGAACAGCGGTTGTTTTATGGCATCGGTGTTCATACTGGTATGGCGGTTTTGGGCAATATTGGCGGCGCGGAACGTAAAGAGTACGGCGCGTTGGGTGATGCCCCTGATCTTGCCAAGCTGCTGCAAGAAAATGCTGAACGTGGCGAAGTGCTAATTAGCCAAGCCACTTATGATATTGTCAAAGATAACTACGAGTGCGAACCGCTTGAGCCGCGCAAAACCAAAGGCCACACCGATTTCACGGTGATGTACCGCGTCCTCAAGCATAAGCGCCGTACGGGTGCCACAGGCATGCTCAGTCAAATTAACCTCGATGAGTTTGGGGTGTAGCGATTGAACAGCACCAACACATTTAATGAAACGAGGATGTTAAAAAACATCAAATACATTCGGTTCGCGTCGAAGATTGCAAAGATCATTGTCATATATCACATACTAAATAGTTTATGGGGACTCGCTTTAAATTTAGTCGGTACCCAAATGATCGTGATTGACAACATCACGATAAACAACAAGCCGGGAATATTGACAACCGGCTCTCTTATCATTTTTAGCCTCATCACCATTTTCGTCTTCTATACTGCTGCTCGTGGCTTAGAGTTATTCGCGGATGTCGCTGAAAAAATTCTAACCACCACCGAACCAAACCCATAATTGCAGCTTTCCCAATCCAACTAATTCCACTGGATGCTATCCGTCCTAATTTTGGTTACTATTGCCCCAAGAGTAATTCATCTTTCACTCAAAATAGGACAAAAACATGCCCCCATTTAATGGACTTGGAATGCACCTCGGTAATTTATCCCGGCTCTCAAATGCCCAAACCCGCTCCATCAGCGCTGAAAACTTCAAAGGTGAAAAAGGCAAAGGCGGCATGGCGACCGAAGGCACGGGCGCTCGTTCCGCTCGTCATTTGGGACAAGGCTGGAAAGTTTCGCCCAGCATCAACATCTCCCCCAAACAAACCGTGACCCTCGCTGAAATCGACGGCCCCGGCGCGATCCAGCAAATTTGGTTAACGGTTCATCCGACCTTTTGGCGCAGATTGGTCATCCGCTTCTACTGGGATGGTGAAGAATCGCCTTCGGTCGAAGTCCCGTTGGGTGATTTTTTTTGCAACGGTTGGGCGGTGCGCTGCAATGTTCAATCACTGCCGGTTGCCGTTAATCCGGCTGGCGGCTTCAACTGCTATTGGGAGATGCCCTTCCGCAAAAGCGCCCGCATCACCATCGAGAGCCTGACGGATGAGGAAGTTTTGGGCTTCTACTATCAAGTCAACTACACCTTGACCGATATTCCCGATGACGCGGCTTACTTTCATGCTCAATGGCGGCGCAGCAATCCGCTGCCTTACAAAACCGATCACACGCTGGTCGATGGCATCACGGGACAAGGGCAGTATGTCGGTACGTATCTGGCGTGGGGTGTGAACAATAACGGTTGGTGGGGCGAAGGCGAAATCAAGTTTTTCATGGATGGCGATAAAGACTTCCCGACGATTTGCGGCACAGGCACGGAGGATTACTTCGGCGGCGCGTGGAACTTTGAACACCCTGCCGGACAATATGGCGTATTTTCATCACCCTTTTCTGGGATGCCACAGGTCATCAAACCCGATGGTCTGTACCAGAGTCAGCAGCGCTTCGGTATGTACCGCTGGCACATCATGGATCCCATTCGCTTCCAAGAGAATTTGCGCGTCACCATTCAAGCGCTTGGCTGGCGTAAAGAGGGTTATCTTCCCCTGAAAGATGACATCGCTTCGACCGTTTTCTGGTATCAAAGCGAACCGCACGCCGCTTTCCCCAAACTGCCAGCGTTCGAATTCCTTGAGGTCATCTAGTCGTTTTATTGATATAACCCATTGGAATAGATTCCCTCCCTGTTACTACGGGGAGGGCTAGGGTGGGGTTCGTATTCCTCTCTTTTTCTCCGTGCCTCTGTGGTTAAATCCCTCTTGGTTTGATGGTATACTGAGCACAGCATTTGAACCTCATGTAAAAACCGTTCCTTTGGAGCAAAATCATGGTTATGAACACCTCCACTCGTCCCGGCTCTCGGTCGCAGGCAGTTATTGCTCGCGACTCGGCCATTATGAGTGGATCCATAAGCAATCGTTACCCCTTTGTTATCGAGCGTGGCGAAGGCGCGCGCGTCTGGGATGTGGACGGCAACGATTACATTGACTTCGCGGCAGGCATCGCCGTCACCGCTACTGGACATTCGCACCCCAAAGTGGTGGAAGCCATCACTGAACAGGCTAAAAAATTTATTCATATTGCTGGAACCGATTATTATTATGATGTGCAGGTCAAAGTTGCCGAAAAACTCGCCTCAATCGCCCCCTTTGATGGCCCTGCCCGCGTCTTTCTGACCAACTCCGGCACGGAAGCGGTCGAAGGAGCGATCAAACTGGCGCGCTGGTATACCGACCGTCAACAAATTATTGCTTTTTACGGTGCTTTTCACGGGCGCTCGATGGGATCGCTGTCGCTGACAGCCAGCAAAGTGATTCAGAAAGATGGCTTTTTCCCCTTCGTTCCCGGTGTGCATCACGTCCCTTATAACAACCCGTATCGCTGTATGCATGGTCGCGAGGAAGCCGCTTGCCAAGCCCACTGCATGTGTGCTGACTTCATCACTGATGTGCTGTTCAAGCGCACTGTTCCAGCCGAGAGTGTCGCCGCCATTATCCTCGAACCGGTGCAGGGTGAAGGCGGATACGTTGTGCCAGATACCCGTTTCGTGCAGCAGCTTCGTGACATCTGCGACGAGCACGGCATCTTACTGATTGCCGATGAAGTCCAGAGCGGCATCGGACGCACCGGCAAATGGTGGTCAATCGAGCATCACGGCGTGCAGCCCGATATTGTCTGTTCGGCCAAGGGTATTGCCAGCGGAATGCCGCTCGGCGCGGTCATCGCCCGTGAGGAAATTATGAGCTGGCCTTCGGGCGCACATGGCAGCACCTTCGCCGGCAATCCGGTTTCCTGTGCCGCTGCCCTTGTCACACTGGAACTGGTCGAAAACGGTCTGATGCAGAACGCCGCCGAGCAGGGTGAGTTCATTATGGACGCGCTCGAAGAAATGCGAACACATCACCCGACACTCAAATACGCCCGCATCGCAGGTCAGGGTTTGATGATCGGCGCGGAACTGGTTCTCGACGAAAAGCATACACCTGCCAAAGCGCTGCGTGACACTGTGGAGGACATCGCCATCGAAAACGGCCTGCTGATCCTCGGCTGTGGCGAAAGTGGGTTGCGCTTCTCACCTGCCTTGATGATTGACCGCGCCGCTGTGCAAGAAGGTCTGGAACGTTTCGAACGTTCACTCACCCAAGCCGAACAAGCTGCTGGATTACTATAATTTGTATGCTTTTTCCCTCCCCTGTTGCTATGGGGGAGGGTTAGGGTGGGGGTTAAAAATTTTATGCCCAACAATACCCGTGTCCTCATCGTAGGCGCTGGCCCAGCCGGATTAGCTGTTGCTGCCTGCCTCAAACAAAAGAATATCGACTTTATCATCCTCGAACGCTCGGCTCAGGTGGGTTCGAGCTGGCGTAACCATTATCACCGCCTGCATCTACATACCGCCAAAGGCTTCTCTGGTCTGCCAGATATGCCCTTTCCAGTGGATTATCCGCGCTATCCATCGCGCCAGCAGGTGGTTGATTATCTCGACTCGTATGCTAGGCACTTCCACTTAACACCCATCTTCAATCAGACTGTGACCGCTGTCTCCAGACAAAATGGACGCTGGCAAACCCAAACCAACGATGCCACCTATACCTCTGATTTTGTTGTCATGGCAACCGGACTCAATCAAGTGCCGACCATTCCCGGCTTTGCGGGACAAGAACAGTTCAAAGGTCAACTTCTGCATAGTTCGCGCTACACCAACGGCGAAGCCTACCGCAATCAGAATGTGCTGATCGTCGGCTTTGGCAACTCCGGCGCTGAAATTGCCTTGGATGCTTATGAACATGGTGCAAAGGTCGGCCTCTCGGTACGCAGTCCGGTCAATGTCATATTTCAGGAACGTTTCGGTGTTCCAGTACAACTGTTGACCATCTTGATGAGTCCGCTGCCTGCGCCGATTATAGATCTGCTGACAGCGCCAGCACTCTATCTAACTTTTGGTAATCTCGCGTCCTATGGCCTTCAAAAACCGCCTTATGGAGCCGCCTACCAAGTCCAGAAGCACTCCAAAATTCCGGTGATTGATCCCGGCATCATCAAGAAAATCAAATCCCGCGAAATCAAGGTCTATCCCGGCATCGAGCGCTTTACAGAAGATGGAATCGTCTTTACCGATGGCACATCTCACGCCTTTGATGTCGTCGTTTTAGCAACCGGCTTCCGCACCAACTTGGATTCTCTTTTGCCTGCAAATATCACCTCAACCGCGCCCAAATCTCAGGATGGCCTTTACTTCTGTGGCTATAACAACAGCATGACTGGCCTCCTGCGCGAGATCAGCATCGAAGCCCGCCAAATCAGCGCCGACATCGCCAGCAAATCCACCAAAACCGCTTAACCACATCACCGGTAGGGAATGGTCTCAGACCATTCCTCCCTTCGCATTTGCCTCAGTACTCGGCACTCAGAACTCAGTACTATTATTTTCTCCGTTTATTTTCGGTTAACCCGACAAACCTATCTCCAACCATTCACCGACCCGCTTAACACTACCTCTCCCTTAAAACCGTTAGCACCAAACTTGGCAAACAGTTACAAAATGTTCTTCCAAAATGTAACCCGTTTGCTTGTCATCTGTTGTATTCTGGTCATTGGAGCGTTTGTATTTGCGCCCTCTTGCCCTGTTACTATGGGGAAAGAGGGTTGGGGAGAAAGGGGTATCTTGGCACAAAACCGCTCATTGCCATTGCCGAAATCTATAGTGCCAATTTTGCCTTTAGTCGCTTAAAGCTTGTGGCTTGAAACTTGTATCTTGTAACTGTTTATTGGCAATCTTGGCATCGGACATTCCAACAACCTTTTGCCGCAGCTTTAGCCGAGTCACCCGCCGAAATCCGCCAACTTTGCCATATATCGCCAACGTTTTCGCCATTTGTATTTGTAGCGAACTAAAGACTATCGACTACCCACAGTTGCCAACAAACGCCTTCCAATCGAGGCCGAGAATCTGGTCAGCCAAACCCAGCCGCAGCACACCGTCGCCGCCCATGCTGCTCCACAAACGGCTGCGCCGGTCGCCGTAAATATGCAGTTGGCTGCACATCATGCCGGTAGACGCTTGGAAAGTTATCAGATCGCCGTTCGTCGTTAACAAAATCAAAGCCTTGTCCTGCGTCATAAGCTGCGCCTGACCGCTGACCTCCGGCAGTGAAACTTGCCACTGCATCCCACCTTGAGTGTCGATTGCCGTCAAAATGGGTGATGCGCCGCCTGCGAGGAAATAACGGCTGCCATCGCCTGTCATCAAATATGCACTGCTGGCACTCTCGCCGTTCAGGTTTTCAATGAGTTTCGTCCACGTACCGGAGGCATCAATCTCAGAAAGTGTATTTTGACTGTAGACCCACAAATTCCCATCTTGAGCCGCCGTCATAAACGGAACTTCCGGCAGTTGTGTTGTATTGATAATCTGCCCTTGCGCCGACACGCTAATCAGTTGGTTATCCTCGGTCAATAAGCCGATCACATTCGGTGAAACGGCTGATTGCACAAAGGAAGGAATATTTTCTAAACGCCACGCTGCTGAATGCCGGTCGGCTGCAATCGCCACCAATGCATTATCCGGTGTGTGAAAAACCAGCAAATCACCAACCACCAGCGGAGCGCCTTCTAGTTGAGTATGCGTTAACCAATGCTCACCCAGCGAGGCATCCATGTTGATAATCTGCACACTGCCATCAGCGTAAATCACAATCGGATACCCTTGATAACCGGTCAGCGCCACCGCAGGCTGGGGCAAGATAATCCGCCACAAAACGCGCCCATCCACCGATGAAAAGCGGATGCGGTCGCTGGTCAGAATCAACATGCTGCCGTCATTCAACACCAATGGATGGGCAGTCGGGCGTTGATCGTTTGGCAGTTGTAGATGCCACTTGTGCGCCGGACTCAGCCACGTTTGCCAGTCCAAAATGAACTTGGTCGGCTGCAAATCACCAATCTCGGTCGGTGAATCAATCGAATAGCCTGCCCCCGGCGTATCAGGATTATTGCTGCGGATTTCAAGATGCAGGTGGGGTGCAGGCCGAACATCACCGACCGTTCCCACGACATCACCCGCGCGAACACAGGCAAATCTTTGCGGGAAAGGATGCGCGTCGCTGCTTTCCATATGCCCGTACATGCTGTAGTAAACCGAACCGTCCGGGAACGTATGCTGGATAATCAACACGCCGCCATCGCGTCCCCAACCTGAAGGTGCTGAATAAGTTACCCGTCCATCCGCAATTGCCGAGACTGGCTGACCGTAACTTGTGCCGCGTCCACCAAAAAAATCTTCGCCGGTGTGGTAGCGTCCTTGGTAGCGTACACTTGGCGCGCCAAAATCTTGCACGACCTTAAATTGATGGCGCGACACCGGAAAATTGATACTGTTCACAATCCCGCAGTCGCCCTGTGCTTCGGCTGGCGTAAACACATATCCCAATATCCCAACCGTCACCAAAACCACCAAATGGTCTATCCATCTGTAGGGGCGCACGGCTGTGCGTCCTCTCGCTTTTTCCCAAATCCCACGAACAATCGCAAGAAGGTTCATATTCACCCAAATAAATCTATCCCACTGAAAACTCCTTCAAGATGATAGCACAAATAAAATAGGGTGTGGCCGTGTTACACAACCACACCCCACTTAGGAGGGAGTTTGCCAGTGCATGAACACCACTGGCAGCGGGGCAAGCAATTAAGCGACGACGCGTACCGGACGAGTATCAGATTGCTGCATCACTTCCGCCCGTTTCTTGATCTCACGCATCATCTTGCGTTCCATAACGAAGGCGATTGGCTCGGTCAGAACTCGCCAGATCAACCAGTTTTTCCAACTATTTGGCTCATAATCCAGCCAACCGCGCACCAGCAGCCGTGTCGAATGCGGCGTAATTTGATGCAGGTAAAATACCCAGTTCGACAGTGTATATTCCTCCGGCAGTGGATTCGGTAGTTGTTGGTCGTGTGGCTCGGGGATGACATCGGCGGCTGCCAGTACCAGTGCTTCATTTGGATGTACGCCGAGAACCGTAAATGCTGGATAACCCTTCGGCCCTAAATTGACCTGATCACCAACCTTCGTATTTTGGAACTGCGGTAGGATGCGATCCGTATTATGAATATCGCATCCGGCTAGATTTTCGAGTTGTTCGTAACTGTATAAGCCACCTTTACCCTGTCCCATCTGTACCAACCACGGCCAGATGCGGTCGGGTGTCGCTTCGATGGTAATCCCGCGCGTGTATTTGACCCGTGGATGGGGAACCAGTTCGTCACCCGGCAGCATCCGTGCTGCTTCCGACTCGGTTGCACCCCAGTGCAAATACCATCCGCGTAACAAGGGTCTAAACACAACGATTACCGCAATAGATAAGGCGGCAATAACCGACTCAAGAATGCTCTGCAATCGTATTTTTGGGCTTATCATTAAAAACCTTTTCTTGCAGCCTTTAACTGGCAGCGATTAATTAAATATCGTTTTAAATTCATTGTGAGGCCGAAGCCAATCTATGGGGAGTGATCTAGCTCATAAAAAGCACATTATTTTCAGCCAGAAAAAACGGGCCTATCCATATGTTCAGATAGGCCATTTCTATTTTGATAATTTACCGGAATTTCATTGAACTTCTAGGCGACATTTCCCCGGTTAAACAACCAAACTGCTGCGTTAAACACGACTTTCGTAACGATGATGCCGGTCACGAATAAGAAGGCTGCTCGTTCGCTGGTTATGAGCGGCAGTTGTATGCCGAGTAAGACCGCGAGAACGATCAATAAGGTCAATACACCGAGGATAGACCCGATGATGGTCACAGGATGCGACCATCCATATTGGCTGATTGACGAGCCTATCCCGCCCACCGAACACATCGCTATGCCTAGGACTAGTAAGGCGATTAAAGCTGCCCGATCCGTCGAGATGACTGGCATGGTGACGTTGTTTCCAGTCACCACACTATAAACCAGCACCACCGCTAAAATACCCAGAATTACTACGACAATATTGTTCCCCAAAGGTTGTGAACTGCTCGTATTCATATTGAAACACGTTCCCCCAACACACTTTTCGGCTTATAAATCAGTATTGAACCAATAAGCCTTAAGCTGTTAGTGAGTTAAATCACCCAAAGAGGATTATGGTCGGCTAAAGAAGGAGAATGTTAGGAGAAGTGCAAGCCATAAGTTTGCTGTTTAGACCCGTTCGCGCAGAACGATTTCGCCGTCATCGTCTAGATAATATTCCGGCTCGTAGGTTTCCACAGTTTCAAGCCGGCTCAAATCGCGTTTGCGTTTTACCGGAGTTCTAGCGGGAAGCAGATAACCGGGGAATTTGTGCATTCCGACAGCCACCGCGTGCAGCAAGCGGACGGTTGCTAAACGCATATCGATTCCCAGTGGGCCGAGAATCAACATCTCAAAACCTAAAAAGGGTAGGATGAACAGCGCAGCCGTCAAGGCAGCAATTCCTACCGGAAATTTAAGCGCTAGATAAAAAAGGCTGCGCCAAGTCGTCCAGCTTCCTAAGTACATGCCCATCCGTTCACCGAGGTTCGCGCCGCGCACATCCACATCGTCCGCGAAATTCGGCACGGGACGGTCTAATATGCCCGCGAACAACTGTTGATCCATCGCCGCGACTGCCCGTGTGGAGGCCAGCGTGAACAGCAGCAGCGGGATACCGATCAAGATGAACGACAAACCGATGCTCATGGCATAAGCGAAGATGAAGAATGAAATATAGGTCATGCCGAGCGCGAAGTGCGCAATCAGCGAAAACCAATCCCGAATGATCTGCCCATCGGTCAGCGCGTCGAGCCACGTCCGGTTACTATTCATGCTCCACCTTCCTTTCCTTGTAGGGAAGGCTCTCAGAGCCTTCCGCTGTCGTCATTAATTATGGCGTTCCCGGCAGAGACGAATCCGTCCAAATCGGACAGCTGCGGTTTATGGTGAGGACATCACCCGGCATCAGCAGCGATGAACCTGCAAGCTGCGGGTTGGCTGATTTCAAGCAGGTCAAATCGACATTGAAATCACAGGCGATGAAATCGAGCGAGTCGCCAGCTTGCACCGTATATTTATCACCCGGTGCGGTACGTCCTGAATTGCGGTCAAACTGGCAGGCCTGCGGATTCGGGATGTTGGTTACGGGCACGTTACTGGTCAATCCGCCTCCCTGTCCGCTGGAGCAGTTGGGGTTAATGCGTAACTGCTGCCCGACATAAATCAGATCAGGGTTGGAAATGCCGTTGGCGCTGGCGATGCAAGCCACGGTTAGACCATATTTTTCGGCAATTTTTGCCAGACGATCTCCGTAAACAACGGTATAAATCCCTTCAGGAATCGCGGTCGGCTGCGGGAATGCCGTCGAGAAAGCTGAAGGTGTCGGCGTATTCGTAGGCTGCTTGGTTGCGCCGGACGCAATCGGCGTAAATGTCGCAGTCGTCAATGATTCAGCCGACTCTGGCGTGGGTGTACCGACTAACGAATTGCTCATCTGGTCATCAGCACATTTATCGGGAATAAAAATGGTGCTCATGCCGGTTAATGCGGTATTGGTCGCAGCCATATTATTGGCTTTCTGCAAACAGGCGACCGATTTGCCAAAACGGGCTGCCAGCGCTGCCAGCGTATCTGTTCTTTGAAGTTGGAGTGTTTGTCCGGCAGGTTGAGCAGTAGGTGTAGGTGTGGTTTGTGCAAAAACCATTTGCAAGCTGAGCAAGGTAAGGGCAAGCACGACAGCAAGCATGATTTGGAAAGGCAGCCAGCGGCGCATAAAGAACTCCTATTCGTGAATTTTTATATCCATCATGTGCCGAGTGTAGCACACAACGCCTTAGCCTTGCACGAAGTAGCTGCGTGACGGGGAACGTGTTCCCACACGTGTCATAACTGCGGCACCGAGTCCACCTGTGCCGATCAAGGCAGCCCATACCAGACTGAGGATCGGACCATAGGGCAGCATTCCAACCAGTGTCCACAAGATAAATAAACCCATTGATCCGGCAATTACGGTGAGCATCGGTGGCGTGCTGCGCCCGGCAAACCGCCGCAGCAGCCAATCACCAGCCAACAAAGCCATTGTCATCCAGCCGATGACAAACAAAATGCCGAGCGGTATAAAGAGCAGCGCCAGAATCGGCAGCAGGATTAATCCTAGCGGCGGCAAAACGGCGATCAGTATGCCTAGCCCCAACACCAAAGCGACTGCGAAAATTTGCGTCAGGCAGCCAATGCGGGAGGCTCGTCGGGGAAGTGTGCGAATGGCTTCGGTCATGTGTCCGAAACGCCGTGGGAAAATGGTCACGATCAGACCGGAAAGTGCGGCTAAGCCCATCGCGAAAAGACCGTTGAAAATGAAACTTGAAAGTGAAAACTCGCCCCCTGATATGACCTTTGTAGCAAGGCTGCCGTCCCGTAATGACTGCCAACCGGCTAGTTCATCAGCACCACATTTATGAATGGGTACATCAAGGTTTTGTTCGTTAATAAAATGCGTGGCGCAGATATCGAGCGAACCCTTTAACAGCGCGTCAGGATTAATGGTCAGGGTATCCGCAATGACATTCAACTCACCGTTGATCTGACCGGATAAAGTGACTTTGTTGCCAATGAGTACAGCATCACCTTTCACCAGCGCTTCTTTACCCAGTTGGATGCTGCCGCCCATCACTGTCAAATCGCCATCCACTAAGCCTTCAACCGTTACATTGTTTTTACCAATGAGTGCGGCATCTGCCTGCACGTGGCTGCCGGGCAGCAGTTGAGCGCTATCCGCGACCACAAACAAATCGTCGGCTTTGATGTTGCTAAGGCTGTAATCGGGGGTAAAAATGGGCGCGTCATTATTCGTAGCTGCACGATTCAGTACGACACGGCTGGCGGCACTTCCAATGACCAGAACAACTATGATTGCAGCAATAAAAACCAGCAGCTTACGCACATTAAAACCTGACTCTACATTCGCTTCCATAGGTACATGGTTGCGACAATACCTAAAACGATGATGACCACGGTCTGCAGCACATTCAATGTATACATCAAACCATTGGGATTAATGATGAGCAAAATGACAAAAGCCAGCAGTACACCAAGCGCAAGCGTCCGGTTATCCAGTTTCATCGCTAGAGTCCTTTTTCTTCATTGTCCCTGTCGCCCTCGATAGCCTTGAGCAGCCAGAACAGGATGATGGGCGAAGCGGTCAGAATCAGCAGCGGTGCTTGTGGATAACTCTTGAGTACGGATTGTGCGCCTTCGACCAGCGCATCCAACATGCCGACCACCAGCGCCAGCAGATTGGCGATTTGCTGGAGAATGGCGTTCAATGCCGATGCGCTTCCCATTGCTGATAAGAAGAGGCTGATGGCAACGGTTAGCACCGGTAAGGCGACCATCACCACCATCGCTAAACCGAGCGCGACTGCCGCGCTGGATGAGTCGGACACTTGGCGCGGGTTCATGGTTTGTGCGAGCTTCGCCATAATCCCTAGAGCCAGCCGTGCCGGTGCGCGTTCGTGTGGTGCAGCCCGCAGCATATCATCCACACGCTTGAGACGGTTGAATTGGCCTCTGCCTTCAGCATCACCATCGAGCTGCTGGCGTAATTTTTCGAGCAGTTCCGGCGGAAGGCTCTGGTCAAGCGCTTCCTGCATCAGTTGTCTTTGTCGTTCGTCAGCCATTTTTACAATCCCTCCATCAAGGGATCACCCAGCCGTGCAGCCGAGGAATCAGAACCCAGCTTGTCGGCAAGTGCCTGCCGGGCGCGGAATAAGCGGCTCTTCACCGCGCTTTCGGTGGTGTCCATAATGTCCGCTATCTCCGCATATGAATAGTCATACCAGTAACGCAGCACGACTACCGCCCGATAATCCGGACTCAGTTCGTTCAGCAGCGCTTGGATTGCCACACTCTGTTCTTTATTAAGCGTGGCAGATTCCGGTTCAGGATCATCACTATGCAGCGCCAACCGGTCAGCAACGGGTTCGTCATCCAATGACATCCATTGCAGGCGTCGCCGGCGCAAACGGTCAATACAATAATTGGACGCAATACTTAATAACCATGTTTTGAATGAACGGGCAGGGTCATAACGGGTGAGATTTAAGTAAGCACGGAGGAATGCCTCCTGCGCGGCATCCTCAGCCTCACCTCTTTCGCCCAGCATCCTGTAGCACAGGTTATAAACTGAATCTTGAAATGCGGCGACAATATCCGCAAACGCGTCCTGATTGCCCTCAAGGGCTGCGTTAATCCATTCTAATGTGGTCGGGTCAGACATGCTCTCGTCCCAATGATCTACCGCGCTATGTAAACCGCAGAGCGCGGTATCTAACAGAGCTATACGCACAGCGAATGGCAAAGGTTGCACCTGTCATTTCGAGCGGAGACAACCTATCCACCGTTCTAAAGAAAATGCCGCAGTCCATTCCCATTTGATTGGGATGAAAATTGCAACTCCTCTAACCATAAACAAACCTTACAGGGAAGATAATACTATATCTTCGACTATATCCCTACGCTAAAGTGTTAACAGAAAATTGCTGCAAGTTATTATTTTAACCTTTATTCACGCGTTGGGGGCGTGTTATGACATTATCAAAATACAGATTTTTGGGGTTACTTTCATCACTTTTGCTGGTGATGATGGGATTGTCTCAGTTCGGCGCAGTTGAAGCTAATCCGCGTGTGGTCGAACCCGCCAAAGGTGTGGATATGGCACTCGCTACGGGCACAACCCTTACCGTCGCGGTTAGCCCGACCAGTGGATTGGTTGGCTCGATGGTCAAGGTTGATCTCAAATTAACAAACGCCAGCAACCTCTACGGTTTGCAAGTCGATTGTACGGTAACTCCTTCTGTATTAGCGGGACAAACCCGTACCAACGGCACCATCTTTACCTCCAACAACAGCTTTATTTTGGATAGTAATCCACAGTCCAACGGGACATGGTCACTTTCCGGCAGTTTGTTGAATCCCGCTCCGGCTTTTAGCGGCGCTGCGACTGCTTTCACCTTGAACTATAACGTAATTGGTGCAGGAGACTCTCCTATAAACTGCGTGACAATGGCAGTGGATGCAGATGGTAATCCGGTGAGTGTCAGTGTGGTCAATGGTAGCTTCAGCGCGACTATTCCGGTAACACCTACAGCCACTCCCACAGGAACACCGATTCCACCGACTGCTACACCAACCAACACCCCAGTCCCACCGACAGCGACCTTCACACCAACACCCATCCCACCGACCAACACGCCTGTGCCGCCCACCCCCGCACCAACCACCGGAACGATTAGCGGCTCGGTCAAATATGAAAAACGCAGCAGTCACGCGGGTATTTCAGTCACTCTATTGACGGGCGGCGCAACCGGAGTCAGTGCCGGACAAGTGACGACTGGCGCGGACGGTGCATTCCAATTTACCAATGTGACAGCAGGCGCTTATGCAGTGAAGATGACAGCGGCTGGACACTTAGGTGCTGTGTACACGTTTACACTCGGCGCGGGTGGTATCAGCCTCAATGTGGTAACGTTGCTTGCAGGCGATGCCGATGGCAGCGGTGTGATTAATCTGGCAGACGCAGGTCTGATCGGCGCGAATTATAAGGGGACGGTTCCACCCGCTCCCGCCAGCGCGGATTTTAATGCCGATGGAGTTATCAATCTCGTTGATTTGGTGCTCGTGGGCAAGAACTTTGGTAAAACAACTCAAACCATTAACCAACCGCCTCCAACAGGTGGAAGTGGCCCAACCATTGCCAATTGTCCGGTATTTCCGGCGGATAACCCTTGGAATCAGGTGGTAACTGGCTTGCCTGTACATCCGAACTCGGCCAATTACATCGCCAGTATCAACTCAACCAAGCAGTATCTCCATGCTGATTTCGGATCAGACCCGACTTATGGCATTCCCTATGTGGTGGTGAATGGTTCGCAGGCTAAAGTGCCGATCACCTTTACGGATTACGGTGATGAAAGTGATCCCGGCCCGTATCCTATTCCGCCTGATGCACTGGTTGAAGGTGCGGGTGAAGATGGCGACCGGCATGTGATCACGGTCGATGGCGACAACTGCAAGCTGTATGAACTTTTCTATGCCAACAAGAATAATCAAGGCGGTTGGGATGCTTCATCGGGTGCAGTGTTCAACCTGCTGTCGAATGCCCTGCGTCCGGCGGGTTGGACAAGTGCTGATGCCGCAGGCTTGCCGATCTTCCCCGGGTTGGTCCGTTACGACGAAATCCAAGCAGGTATGATTAACCATGCGTTGCGCTTTACCGTCCACGATTCGCAGCGGGCTTATATCCTGCCAGCGACTCACTTCGCCTCATCCAGCACCAATGCCAACCTGCCACCAATGGGACTGCGGGTGCGCCTAAAGGCCAGCTTTGATATTAGCGGCTACACGGGTGCATCAAAGATCATCCTTCAGGCGCTCAAGACCTACGGCATGATCGTCGCCGATAACGGTTCAAGCTGGTTTATCAGCGGGGCAACCGACAACCGTTGGAATGACGACGACTTGAACCAACTCAAAGGCGTACCGGGCAGCGCCTTTGAAGCGGTGAATACCGGCAGTCTCGTGACCCAATAAATCTCTAGCTGGTAGGGAAAAGATATTGAAGGTTGACAATTAAATTCGGTATTGAGGGATGGATAGCGGACGGCATGTATGCCGTCCCTACATAAGAATTGTGTTCGTAGGGACGCGATATATCGCGTCCGCTGTGGGATGATTACCAGATTATTTCATCAACCGTCATTACCTTTCCCCACAAACGGCACATCGCAGATAATGGTTTAAGCAACTTGTTCAAGGCTTAATGTATGAATAGAAGACGCATTTCAGGGGCAGTTGCGGCCTTCGGTTTATTGGTGGCAATGGTCTGGATGCTTGGGGGACAAGCCGCCTACGCAGCCGCGCCATTGACCATTTACGGCGATAATTTGACGAGCGGTTGGGCCAATTGGTCGTGGAGCACCACGATCAATTTTGCTGCGACCACACCTATTCACGGCGGCAGCAGTTCGCTATCAGCCAAATATGATGCAGCGTGGGCAGGCGTTTATCTGCGTTCCAATCAAGCGGTTGGCGCGGGTTATGATACGCTGCGCTTCTGGATCAATGGCGGCACTGGCAACCAACTGATTAGCGTATCGTTCTATGATGCCAACAGTAACGCTGTGCAAGCCAAGAGCATACAGGCTGTAGCCAATACATGGACTCAGGTCGATATTTCGTTAGCGGCCTTTGGGCCAAGTAGTAATCTATGGGGTGTGGTGTGGCAGGAAAACACGGGTAATGCTCAACCTGTTTTCTATTTGGATGACATTCAACTCCTCACGCAGGGATCAACCCCGCAGCCACCACAATCAGGCTTAACGCTAAGAGTCGATGCAGCAGCCGGACGACATGCCATTAGCCCTTATATCTATGGAATGAACTTCGCGGATGCAGCACTGGCAGCCGATATTAAACTGCCGATCAACCGTTGGGGCGGTAATGGCACAACACGCTATAACTTCAAACTGGATACTAGCAATCACGCTTCCGACTGGTATTTCGAGAATATCCCTGATGACAACAGCAATCCCGGCGCGTTGCCCAATGGTTCAGGCGCGGATAATTTTGTGGCAGCCAATAAAGGACGCGGCACAGATACCCTGATGACGGTGCCGCTCATCGGTTGGACACCTAAAACGCGGGCTTATGCTTGCGGTTTTAGTGTAGCAAAGTACGGCGCACAACAGTCGGTTGACCCCTATCGTCCCGACTGCGGGAATGGTATCAAAACGAATGGTACGAATATCACTGGCAACGATCCGACCGATACCAGCCTCGCGATTACACCCGCTTTCGTCCAAGAGTGGATGAACCATCTCAAGGGCGTGTTTGGGGTCGCAGGTACAGGCGGTGTGCGCTTCTATAACCTCGACAATGAACCTATGTTGTGGAGCGAGACTCACCGCGATGTGCATCCCAATCCATTGAGCTATGACGAACTGCGCGACCGTACTTACCAATATGCGGCTGCGATTAAGGCAAATGATCCGGCGGCGCAAACGCTCGGCCCTGTGGAATGGGGTTGGTCGGGTTATTTCTACTCGATGCTGGATATGTCGGCAGGTGGTTCATGGTGGAACAATCCGCTTGACCGCAACGCACACGGCGGCATGGAGCTGACCGCGTGGTATCTCGACCAGATGAAGAAGTACGAGCAGACCAATGGCGTTCGGATTTTGGATTACCTTGACTTGCACTATTACCCGCAGTCCAGCGGTGTGTCACTGAGTCCGGCAGGCAGCCAAGCCACTCAAGATTTACGCCTGCGATCTACGCGTTCACTCTGGGATTCAACTTATGTCGATGAAAGCTGGATCAACGACAAAATCCGTATGATCCCACGGATGCACGATTGGGTGAACACTTATTACCCCGGCACAAAACTCGCCATCACCGAGTATAACTTCGGCGGGTTGGAACATATCAACGGCGCAATGACTCAGGCCGATGTGTTGGGCATCTTCGGGCGCGAAGGGCTTGATCTGGCGACGATGTGGGATCCGCCAACCGCAGCCCAACCAGCAGCTTATGCCTTCCGCATGTACCGGAATTATAATGGTCAAGGCGGCATGTTCGGTGAAACGGCTGTACAGGCCAGCAGCGATGACCAGAGCAAGTTATCGGTTTACGCAGCGCAGCGGGCGGATAATGCACTAACCATCATGGTCATCAATAAGACGACCAGCGCTCAAACCAGCACGCTTAATTTAGCTAATTTCAACGGTGCAGCAGCACAGGTTTATACGTACAGTCAAGCCAATTTGAGCCAGATTATACGTGGGACGGATGTCGCCATTAGTGCGAATAACATCAGTACGACTTATCCAGCGCAGTCGATTACTTTGTTGGTGATTCCGGCGGGTTCAGCCCCTACTGCTACACCAATCACACCGACGATTACTCCGACCAAAACACCGACTATCACACCTACCCTAGACCTTACTCCTCACATTTCTAACATGATGCCGACTCTTATGGTACAGCCTGTCCAGCCTAATGATGCTCTACTGACAACTCCAACACCTGTTCCAACTAATATGCCGGTTTTAGGGCCGCCCGGAACCGGTTGGACGATGGTTTTCAACGATGAGTTTGACGGCGGGGCGCTTGACGCTTCCAAGTGGAATACGTGTTATCAATGGGCGCTGGATTACGGCTTTAACTACTGCCGAGCCGGTAACGATGAGTTGCAGTGGTATCAACCGGATGATGTATCGGTTCAAAATGGTCAGCTTCATTTGAAGGCCGAGAAGCGCAGCTTCCAGAACGCTAATTACACCTCCGGCATGGTGGACTCGCACGGCAAATTCAACTTCCTTTATGGTTATGCCGAAGCCCGTTTCCGCGTGCCCAAGGGCAAAGGCTTGTGGCCTGCTTTCTGGATGCTGCCCCAAGATAAGTCATGGCCTCCTGAGATCGACATCATGGAAATTTTGGGTGATAAACCGAATCTGGCTTATACGACACTGCATTGGGGACAAGAAAATAACAGCACCGGTAAAGTGTTTAATGGCCCTGACTTCTCGGCGGATTTCCATACTTTCGCGGTCAACTGGCAGAAAGGACTCATTGTCTGGTACATCGACGGTGTTGAAGTTTTCCGCACGACTAGCAACACACCCGATAAAGCTATGTACGTCATTCTTAATCTGGCGGTAGGCGGTTCATGGCCCGGTAGTCCAGATGGCAACACGGTTTTCCCCGCGAATTTTGATGTGGACTACGTGCGCGTTTGGCAGCAGGGGCAACCCACATCCCCGACCACAACACTGGTTCAACCAACGGCAACGGTTATCCCGCCGACCTTTACGGTTGTGCCACCCACAGCGACACTTATACCCGCGACCAATACGCTGGTTCCGACTGACACGCTGGCAGCGCCGACTGCAACCTTTACACCCGAATTAGCGACCGTGACAGAGATTGCTCCGACACCTGAACCAACCGGCGCAACACTCGCTATTGAGATGAGTTCTCCAAGTGCTCCAAGTGGGTCAACCGTAAGCGCGACACTCAAGTTGTTCAACATGAACGGCCTTTACGGTATGCAAGTGGAGTGTCAAGTTGATCCAACGATGCTTAGCGGTACAAGCTACAAGGATGGTGAAATCTTTACCTCTGCGAACAGCTTCATTGTAGATGCGGGTTATCAGAGTGACGGCAGCTGGTCGGTGGCAAGCAGTTTGCTTAACCCTGCGCCCGCTTTTAATGGCGATGGAACGGCTTTCAGCTTGAACTTCAAGGTGTTGAAGGCCGGACAGACAAACGTTGCTTGTACGGTGCTGGCGGTTGATGCAAACGGCAACCAACTGCCTTTGACGGTGGTTAATGGTCACATCATCAGTACCGAAGGGCCGGTACAACCCACCCGTGTTCCACCGATTTTTACAGCTATACCTGCTACGGATGTTCCTTTGCCGACGATAACTCCAACCCTTGAACCAACATTGACTCCTATGCCGGGGGCAATTAGCGGCGTGGTCAAGTACGAGAAGCGGGATAATCAAACGGGTATTGCGGTCACGGTGTTGTTGGTGGGTACACCTTTCCTACAAAGTCAGACGAATGCCGATGGCAGCTTCCGATTTGATAATCTTCCGGCAGGTCAATACACGGTGCAGTTCAGGGCGGCGGGATACTTGACCAGTACTACGACCGTTGATGTCCATGAAGGGCAGTGCGTGACTGTTCAGGTGACGTTGGTGGCCGGTGACATCGACGGAAACGGTATGGTTGACTTGACGGATGCCGGTTTCATCGGCGCAAATTACCGCGTGCAAGTGCCGCCCGCGCCCTCTGTGGCTGACCTAAACGCTGATGGCGTGATTAATCTGGTGGACTTGGTGCTGGTCGGCAAAAACTTTGGCAAGACCAGCCAGTAAAGAAGTAGGTTATCGAAAGAAACAAGCCAACCCCCACCCTAACCCTCCCCCGCAAGCGATGGAGGGAACTATACCAATACACTTGTTCATAAGCTCACAACTTTCGAAAAACCACTGATGTGGTTTCCCAAATATTTCGAGAAAACCTGTAACTAGATATATAGATTCCCTCCCCGTAGTAACAGGGAGGGCTAGGGTGGGGTCGGCTTGAAACTTTCGAGACTCTACATGAGTTACAAGCGGCAAGTTTCAAGGTGCAAGAAGAGGCGGGCAACCGCCTCTTGTTAAATTGTAGTAAATGATGCAAATGATTCGCAATTTTTGCATCATTTGCATATTTCCCGCTGAAATGACTGGCGGATGGCTCGGCTGATGCCGCTGAATTGACATTTTGTATCGGCGGGAAGCTCGGTCAATGCCATTGAAATGACGCAAATGCAGCGGATCGCCCGGCTGATGCCACCGCTGTGCAATTTGGGGTGTGCCGCTGCTGTAAATGCAATATAATTTTTACCACAGTCCCACGGGAGGCTTCGCACAGACACAGAGGGTATAGAGATATTCACAGAGTGAGTTCATAGGGCTTCGCATAAGAACTTTGATAGTCGATACAGAAATTTTGAGAGAAAAACACACTTCATTATAGAACATAAGTTCATTGGTTGTCAACGAGATTCGGTTCGAGTTTACAAACCATTTCTCTGATTGAGAATCGACTTCTAAGCAACTGGCGCTAAACTATCAAACAAAAAACCATCGACTAAGGATTTTTCTCATGCGCCTTGCTATTCAAGAAGACATGCTCGCCGGAAATACAACACTCGAACGTTTTGAGAATGCCCGTGCATTGGGGCTGGAAGGTGTTGAGGTTTGGGGAAGCGGCTTGACCAGCCGTGTACCTGAATTGATAGAGGCCGCCCAACAAACCGGCGTGGTTGTTTCCGCCGTTAATCATGGGCAGCAGGGGCGCCTGCTTGATCCTGATCGTGCCGAACGAGAACGAGCGCTGGCAGCCTTCCGCCAATCGGTTGTGGATGGTGTGGATTTAGGTGCAGTGGGGGTCATTCTCGTGCCGCATTTTGCCGAGCCGACTCTGCCCGATTTGACCCCTTACAAATCGGTGGTGCAGTTGGAATACGAAATGCTGCATAACCACCTGCGCACCTTATCGGATTATGTTTATGCGATTGGCATCGACCTTTACATCGAACCCATCAACCATTATGAAACGCACTTCCTCAATACCTTGGCGGATGCCATCAAAGTGCGCCGCAAAATTAAAGATCATCCGCATGTCAAGCTGAATGCGGATGTCTTTCATATGGCGATGGAGGAACAAAACAGCCTGCAAGCGCTGCGGGATTACGCCAATGACATCGGTTACATTCATCTTTCGGATAGCAACCGTCGTTTGCCCGGTCAAGGCATGATCGATTTTGCTTCAATCGCTGCTGTTCTTAAAGAAACCGGATTTAACGGATGGCTGGCATTAGAATGTGGGCATCCGGGGCAAAACGCCGAATACGCCCATCAATTCATGGCAGATTTGCCGGCCTCGCTCGACCATTTGCGTAAAGCGGGTATGATGTCTTAACGTTTTCGTTAAATTCTGAGGAATCACTTACCATATTTTCAGGCACTGCCTATCCCATAGGGCGTATACTCATAATGCTAAGTTGCATAGATGTATTCGTTGAGTGGTGTGCATGTGCTGTATCAAGTCCTAAGGAAATTACTGACATTGAGCCTCTACGTAGGCATTAGTTTGGGGATAGTCGCCTGTGAAGGAACAGTCGAGCCGACCGAGACTCCTGCTCCGACACCCACAAGTAGTCCCGCGCCGATTGCCAAAAGGATTAGCGCCAACTTGAGTGGTGTACAAATTAACATGCGTGTTCCGCCGGGTTGGAATGGACGCCAGATGGACGATGGCATCTTAATTGCCGAGCGAAAAAGTTCCATTCACAATCCCGGCAAGCTGATGGGGATGCAGGTTTACATTTTCGTTCATGCGCTTAATGACTTTCCATCGTCGGTCAGTACCGACTCGCATCCGGCGCGCCGCATCCTGCAAAAAATCTTATCCCAACCGGCTTTGGTGGGCGACTCGGCTGTGACTGATCCGGAGCCATTTACATGGGATGGAAATGACGCGGCTTATTATCTGGTGAACGACACCAATGAAAATGTGTCCTTGATTATGGCGGTTGTGATCGCCAACCAATCGCAGTTAGTGGCGATCAACATTAGCTGCCCCTCTGATCGGGCTGAATCAATCCGCGAATCCTTACCCGAATTGTTATCGGATTTATGGGTGAATAACGCGCTGATGAGCTTTTCAGGGGTCGATGCGCTGCCTGATCCGCTGATTTTTCCGCGTTACAAAGAATCAATGGCAACTCCGACCGCGTCAGGCTAGGCAGTCATATGTTTAGGCTTGCCAGCGCCGGTCGCGGGCAGTGTATCTAGACCCCCGAAGCCCACCTGCGCGTGAATATGAGTGCTAAAGGGTACATCCACCGTTTTACGCAGGAACAGCCCGCCTTGATCCTCCACGACCGCAACCGCTGGCGGCAAATGCAGATCGATGCTGCCAAAATCACATTTAGCTTCAACATTCTCATCACCGTTTAGCTCCGCCCAATCGAGGCTGATGCTGCCCAAATTCATGTTGATTACCGCTTGCCCGCGAATGTTAGAGAGCGTGACATCACCTGCCCGCAGCTTGATGGTGATGTTTTGGGCGCTGCTGTAGCCGGAGATTTCCCCAACTGCACCCGAAACGTGAACATCCCCTTCACCACCTGCCAGCATCAACACACCTGCGCCAAAATGGACATCCAAACGGGTATGGACTGGAACATGCACCTCGATACGGATTTTCTCGGCTTGCCCCTGCTGTAAAAAGCGCTTGAAGTTCTTGGCTTCAATCACCAAACGGCTGCCTTGTACTTCCACACGCTCTGGCAGAAGATGTTCTTCGGCAGCGCCTAGCACACGGACCTCATCTTCCGCGTCGAAATAAACCATCAGGTTGCCCAATGTTTGGGCATCCACAAAAAGTTCGTTGATTTCCTGAGCCGGAAAGCGCTTGTTGAGCTGGAGTTTTTCCAACTTGCCGATTGGAAAATCCGATGAGATATAAGATGGCAGGTTCATAAGATCGGCCTCTCCTCATTTAAACGATGTTATATTCCCGTTTACGGATGAGAATGTCGTTTTGTTCGAAAGTTAAAGAACTAAGTGTAGAATCCACTCAGAGCGTGGTGGGATGAACGGCATCTCATTCAATAGTATGTAGACTTATTGTTTGAGTAAATTATGATCTTCGTCATGTTTTGGGGTTTTGGCTTATGCGATTCGACCTAACCAAAGGAAATAAAATGCCAGTTTTACAAACACTTAAAGGGGAAGTTCCTACGAATACACTAGGTTTTATGCTGCCGCACGAACATCTATTTGTGGATTTGCGCGGACCCTTCGCCCCCAATTACGGAGAAGCCGAACCACAAGCGGTTGCGCGGTTGGTCAAACCGTATCTGGATGCGATACAAGCCGCAGGTGTCACCGCTTTTGTGGATTGTGCGCCGGTGGGTGTCGGACGGAACGTCGAGGCGCTCAAATATGTAGCTGATCTTACAACTATTCACATCGTCATGCCGACCGGTGTTTATAAAGAGGGTTTTATCCCAAGCGAATGGCTGAATCTGAGCGCCGAAGCCCTCGCTGATCTGTGGATAAGAGATTTGACTGAAGGCATGGACGGCACAGCCATCAAAGCAGGCTTTATCAAAGTCGCTTTAGTCGATAACGGCCCAACCTCGATTGAAGCCCGTAATCTACGCGCAGCCGCCATTGCCAGCCAAGCCACAGGCGCGGTTATCGGCAGCCATACGATTGGAGGAAGGGCAGCGCGCGAGGAAATGGATATTCTGGAAGCTGCCGGACAAAACCTGAACCGCTTCATCTGGATACATGCGCACACCGAAGCGGATATGGGTATACACCTTGAGGCTGCACGTCGCGGCGCATGGGTCGAGTTTGATGCGATTGGAGCAGATCCTTCGCTCGATTCCAAAATGGTGGATTACACCCTGAACTTGATGCAAGCCGGATACGGTCAACAGATATTACTGTCCCATGATGCGGGTTGGTACGAGGTGGGTTCACCAAACGGTGTGCCGAAAGGGAATGGTTATCGGGGCTATACCGCGCTGATGGAAACATTTATCCCTGCGCTGCGGTCACGTGGCGCAACCGATGCCGATATTCACATGCTCACTGTTACCAATCCGGCGCGTGCCTTTGGGATATAAATTGTGCGGGGTTTGCCAGCGGCAAACCCCTACAGAAAGAACGGTTTCTAGTTAGGCCACATATAACGCACGGTGTAGGTCAGCACTTTTTCTTCACCGGGTTGGACAATCAGACGGAACTCGATGCTGCTGCTATCCATTTTGGTATATGGGTCGCTGCTGTTGAGGATTTCCCAATTGCTCCAGCGATAAAGGCGTTCTGGGACACGGATTTCGACGGCCTGATTTTCCTTGCGGTTACGCAGGCGAATCTCGAAGGTTTCCTCAATGACATTTGAGCCGATGTACTTAAAGTCGGTTTGCTTGCGTCCGCCCACCAGATCAAAGGCGTTGCCGAGGAACAGCTTGATTTGCTCACCTTTAGCCGTGTGGTCGATGCGGTTTTCACCGATCAAGAGGGCCGAGCCATCGGTATCCTGCTGATAAACCCGTACACGTCCGGCGGGTAACGCTGCATCCAGATTATTCTCTTTGCCGGTCGTGAACTCCAACCAATTTTGAACATCGGTGATACCACTTTGCCCATAATATTGGTCGGTAATCCAGCCGGAATATCCGTAGAAAGGCATACTGCCGTCATAAACAAAGAAGGTGTGCGCCGGAATATTCGTGCCGCTGACGAACTCGACCTGCTTGGTTTCGTTATTGCCGACGGTTACGGGGCGATTAATTTCATACAGTTTGTACTCATTGAAATTACGCTGCTGCACTTGTTCACGGCGGTTATAATCGGCAAGTGCAGGCGCGGGTGCTGCTTGTGCATAGCCCACTCCATCATCCACCTGAATCCGGTTGACATCGCCCGCCACTAACTTGACCTTCGCGTCTTTGTAAGCCGCGCCGCTGCTGTTGGTCAGTGTTACCCAACCGTTGAGATCGAGCGCGTTGTTATCGTTTGCCAATAAGAAGGTGTAATCGGCTGTCCAGTTGATGCCGCCAGCCAAATAGGTCAGTTCAACCTGTTGACTGCCGCCTTTGCTGTCGAGCATCCAGCGCAGAGTCGGGCGTGTAATCAAACCTTCAGGCAGCGCGGGGAAACGTAAGTCACGCACGTTGGCTTGGCTGACAACCATCACCTGACCATCGGCTTGCTTCAGGATAATTTCGCCGTTGCGCCCGCTCAACAGTTGGCCGCTGAATTTCGTACCATCGTTGGTGACAATCTCGATTTGCTGGTCGAGATAACGCGCTAATAACGCGCCGCTGCCCACCAGATCAAACACGTAATTTTGTTCCAAAACACTTGTGCCTGCCGGATCAGTCAGCGATTTAAAGCTGACCGAAGTCGAGTCGATACTCGATGCCACATCGGTAAAGTCCAACATGCCGATGCCTGACTTGAGAGTGAACGTGCGGCGGTCTTGTATCAATGCTGTGCCTTGATTGTAAATCGTCAAGTTCACGCCGTCGGATTGCGGTGCGGCAGGCGTTGGGGTTTTGGCAACGGTCGGTACGACAACTTGCGTGGTCGCCGTCAACGTCGCATCTTCCGCATTCATGACCGATGTCCGCTGACCCACCACACCTAAAGTAATCACCGCTGCTAAGGCCGTCGCTATAAAAATCGGTAGTCTACGCATTTTTGAACCTTTCAAAATAAGCTGGGCGCAAAGCCTTGCGCCCCTACAAGAGAATGACTTCTAGAAAGGCCATGTATAGCGCACGGTGTAGGTCAGCACTTTTTCCTCACCGGGTTGGACGGTTAAACGGAACTCGATGCTGCTGCTGTTCAACTTGGTAAACGGATCGCTGCTGTTAAGGATTTCCCAATTGCTCCAGCGATAAAGACGTTCCGGCACGCGGATTTCAACGGCTTGATTTTCTTTGCGGTTGCGCAGGCGAATCTCGAAGGTTTCTTCAATCACGTTCGAGCTGATGAACTTGAAGTCCGTCTGCTTGCGTTCGCCCACCAGATCAAAAGCGTTGCCGAGGAATAACCGGATTTGTTCGCCTTTGGGTGTGTGGTCAATGGTGTTTTCGCCAATCAACAAGGCTGAACCATCGACATCTTTCTGGTAAACTCGCACCCGACCGGCTGGTAGTGCTGCGTCCAGATTATTGTCTTTGCCGGTTTTGAACTCCAACCAGTTTTGCACATCCGTGATGCCCATTTGTCCATAATATTGGTCGGTAATCGGGCTGGAATAACCGTAGAAAGGATAGCTGCCGTCATAGACAAAGAAGGTATGCGCCGGAATATTCGTCCCGTTGACGAACTCCACCTGTTTGGTTTCGTTATCGCCCACTGTCACCGGACGATTAATTTCATAAAGTTTGTATTCGTTAAAGTCGCGCTGCTGCACTTTTTCAACGGCAGCATCGGTCGCTTCGTTGGCGACCATGCCGGACGCAAACTGCGCTTGTTGATTGGGCAGCCGGTTGACATCACCTGCCACCAACTTGACTTTAGCATCCTTGAAGGCCGCGCCGCTGCTGTTGGTCAGCGTTACCCAACCGTTTAAATCAAGAGCCGTGTTGTCATTCGCCAGTAAGAAGGTGTAATCGGCTGTCCAGTTAATGCCGCCTGTCAGATAAGTCAGTTCAACTTGCTGCGGGCCACCTTTGCTATCCAGCATCCAACGCAAAGTTGGGCGTGTAATCAGTCCATCCGGCAGCGCCGGAAAACGCAAGTCACGCACATTACTCTGGCTGACGACTGTCACCTGACCGTCTGCCTGCTTCAGAATAATTTCGCCGTTGCGCCCGCTCAGGAGTTGACCGCTGAATTTTGTACCGTCGTTGGTGACAATCTCAATTTGCTGGTCAAGATAGCGTTCTAAGAGTGCGCCGCTGCCGACCAGATCAAAAACATAATTCTGTTCCAACACGCTCGTGCCTGCCGGGTCAGTCAGCGACTTAAAACTGACCGAAGTCGAGTCGATGCTGGCGGCAACATCGGTGAAGTCCAGTGTGCTCACACCCGATTTAAGCGTAAAGGTGCGTCGGTCTTGCACCAACGCCGTCCCTTGATTGTAAATTGTCAGGTTGACTCCGTCGGACTGCGGCAAGGCAGTTGCCGGTAAAGTCGCGGGTGTCGGGGTTGGAGTCGCATCCTGCGCGCCAGCCACACCCACCACCATTCCTGTGAGCATCAAACCGGTGACCAAAACACTGATCCACTTGGCTGTTTTCATGACATTTCCCTTTTGCTCTTTTTGATTCAAACGCGATCATTTCGTACAGGTTCTATTCGTTTGTTATGTGCTGAATACCGAGATTGATACACTTTATATTTCACCCGGTACTCGGAACTCGCTGCTCGGTACTAAATCACCTACACTTTTACTTGAACCACTGTCCCATTCACATCAATCGTGTAATCACCACTTTCAAACGTTCCATCTAGGGTGATGGTGTCGTTGTAAGGGTTCAACTCCATCGTACACATCACGTCCACAGGCACGACGCGGTAAATCTTGACGGTGACTTGTTTATCGGCGCGTGTTTGCTGTACCTGTACCGGAAACTTGCAACCATCCGGTTGATAACCGCTGACTTGCAATGTCACGGTAGCGGGTACACTGGCACTGACTGAGGTTTCAATCTTTTCGATGACGGTCAAACTTTGTCTGCCTGCTGTGCCATCAGTCTGTGCCTGCGCCGTAACCACCACCCCTTCCATCGGAGCCGAAGGCATCACTGCTGGCTCTTGCCGTATCCCTACAAACAATAAAAACCCGATAATTACCGCCACAAGTACTGCTGGAAAACAACCAAACATACTGCTGCCGGTTTCTTGTGCCATCTTTTGCCTCCTTGATCTGTTTTCCCTCAGTGTATATGCATAGACGATAGGACTGCAAAAAAGGTTCCCGCCGATTCAAAAGTGCCGCTGCATCTTTCTTTTTGTAAATCAAGCCATCTTCATAACCTCACCTCTATTTGTACAAAATGAGCAGTAGTTGAGCATCGTTTGATCTGTTGAATGGACAGCGCACGGATCAATACTAGGTTTGTAACCGGCAACAAACCCAACAATCATTTTGAATGGAGGCAGTATTCGAGTCGATTAAATCGTGACGAATTGAAGTTCGTTACCGCCGGAAAAATCAAGCGAAGTCTGTACCGCGTCTCAGTCTTTGGATGGAGGAAGGACTTATCGAATTCTCATATAGTGATTTTGTTCAACGTGTCTGGCGGCCACAACCAGCACCAACTCAATAAAAATGATGTGGCATCTCCTGAGGAGGAGCTTATATGAAGCGAGAAATGCGACAACGGTTAATGAAGTTAGGGACGGTGGCTGTGTTGGGTATCGGCGTGTTTGCTGCCGGATTGCTCAACCGCCCATCACGCACGCTTGCTCATGAAGTGGAACACAACACGTACATGGTGCAGGCTGGCGGCTTCGGTGAAGCCAATGTTGAAGTGCTAACCTTCGCGCCGTCACTGGTCAAGGTGCATCGCGGTGACACGGTGATGTGGCATGTCACCAGCTTACACAATATGCGCTTTGGCGAAGCTGAAGAACAATTTATTATTGTTGAACAAATCGGTGACAAGCCCACACCGGTTGCCAACCCCAAGATTTTCTTCCCGACTTTGCAAAGTGGAGCAGCTTATACAGGTGGTGATGCTAACAGCGGTTTGCCATCGGTTGATGCGATGAAAAGCACCTATTCACTGGTGATGGACGTTGAGCCGGGGTTATATAGCTATCGTTGTGATGTGCATCCCGGTATGGCTGGCATTATCGAAGTTGTTGCCGACGACGAAGTTATTCCCAGCCCGGTAGAAGTTGCTGCTCAGGCCGACAAAGAGTTGGATGAACAAATCAACCCCGCTATCGGTGCTTTCTTTGGCGCTGCTGTCACCGCTCCTAAACAAGCTGTTGACGGTGTGTTCACCATCACCGCTGGTACAGGTGGCGCAGGTCGTGCTTCTTCCTTGACCTTCAATGCACCATTAGCCATCATCAAAGTTGGCGAGAAGGTGACATGGACCGTTCCTGCCGACAGCCCGACCCCCCATTTCATCAACTCGGCTGACTACGATCCTGTCGCGGTAGCCGACATTATCCCGCAAGAAAATGCGGGTGGCCCACCCACCTTGTTGGCTGGCCCCGGTTTCTTGGGTACGACACAAGATGGCGCGACCATCGCAGCCGGTGAAAGCTTCAACAGCACCATGCTGCCTCCCGGTGGTTCCTTCTCACTGGTTTTCAAGGACGCTGGCGTTTATGCCTACATCTGCCACGTACATCCCGGTATGGGCGGCGTAGTCATCGTTCAGTAACGAACCGGAACTTTGGGCGGATAAAATATCCGCCCACCGAATTGATTTGATCCAAAACCGGTTGTTTGACTGAAATCGTCAACATCAAAAACCGCAGCATTAGCCTGAATCTGAAATCCGTCTTTAGATGGACGAGTTATTTTTTAAATCAATATATAATAACCTTATTCAACTGGCCTAATAACCAGTTAGAAGCTATTAGATATTGATACAGCATTATTTTAGGAGGAATTAAAATGAACCCACAATTAAGACAACGGTTGATTAAGTTGGGAACAGTCGCTGCGTTAGGCATCAGCGTGTTCGCAGCCGGATTACTTAATCGTCCGGCGACTGCTTTGGCTCAGGATATGGCGCACAACACCTATATGGTCGCAGCCGGTGCATTCAGCAGCGCTAACGCCGAACTTTTAGCGTTTGCGCCCTCATACCTGAAGGTGCATCGCGGTGATACCGTCATGTGGCACATCAACAGCTTCCATAACGTTCACATTGGCGAAAAGCCAGTTGACTTGGTGACTGTACAAGAAGTTGGCGGAAAACCCACGCCGGTTCTGAATGCCGCTGTCGGTTTCGGTAACATCAAGACGGGCGAAACCTATACAGGCGGCGATGTCAGCAGCGGACTTCCGCTTGGCCCGGATGCTTCACCCGTTTTCTCGGTCGTTATCGATATCCCTGTTGGTATCTATAACTATTTCTGCGATGTTCATCCCGGCATGACCGGCATAATCGAAGTGGTAGCGGACGACGAAGCTATTCCGTCACCTGCCGAAGTAAATGCGTCAGCTCAGGACGAAATTGGTGGTCAATTTATGTCTGCGTCACCGGTTGCTGCGGCAAAAGCCGCCGAAGCAAGCCCTGTCGCTAAAGATGGTACGTTGACAGTGTCCTTGGGCGTCGGCAATGTCGGACGTGTCTATTACGGTCAGTTCCTGCCTTACTTTGGCACCATCAAAGCCGGCGAAAGCGTCACATGGGAAAATCCAGCGGATAGCGTTGAAGTTCATTTCGTAAATGCCATACCTTACAGCGACCAGACCTTACCAGACTTTACACCGCTGCCACCTGCAGGTGAAGGTCAGCCGCCCATTTTGGCTGTTGGCCCGGGCTTCTTGGGAACGACACAAACCGGTGCGACCGTCGCCAATGGCGAGTCCTTCAACAGTGGTGCGATAAATCCGGGTGATAAGTTCACCTTGACCTTCAATGACCCCGGCGTTTACGCCTATACATGCCACATTCATCCCGGTATGAATGGTGTCGTCATCGTCGAGCCTGCCAGCTAGTTTTCTCAACATACTTGATGAGGGGTGGGGAAAGCCTGCCCCTTTACTTAATCTAAATTCTTCCATCGGGTAGTCAACATTTACGATGGCATAGCAGTTCAGCACGAAGGAATCGTGTATCATGTCGGCTTTATCTAAACCCAACAGCCAACCAGTATCATTCCTTATTCCCAGTATACTGACCGTTAGTCTGCTGACGATACTGCTCGTTTTTATGATTACACAAGTGCGTCCACCGAATTCCAACCATGTGGTTGTTGTCGCGCTTGATCCTGTCGCCGTTAAAGCTGGGAAAACTACCTTCATGACGGTTTGTGCCGCCTGCCACAGCCCTAAGGCAACCGGCATCAAGGGATTGGGCAAACCGTTGATTGGCAGTGCCTTCTTTAATGGGCATACCGATGAGGAATTGTTAGCCTTTCTGAAAAAGGGCCGTCCAGTGAATGATCCGTTAAATACAACCGGTGTGACGATGCCTGCGCGTGGAGGTCGTCTGTCACTAACGGATACTGATCTTGCTAACGTCATCAGCTATATCCGCAGCCTCAACCAAAAATAACACTGCTGATTCTGTACCAATTCTCAAACTGTGCAATCTCTGAATCCTGTTCGGCAAATTAGCTAGCAGGATTTTTTATTGCCTGCATGATGGCTAATCCAAATAGGGATAAACCAATTGGCCTAGGCTGGATGGAGAAGAAATTTCGGGCAGACGTAGGGTGCTAAATCAGCCATTAGTCGGAGGGGCAGACGTTCAATGTCACCTATAGTTATAACGATTGATGTGGCTGGTACGGATACCGGCATACAGGTCACTTATAGATATTTCAGGAGAACAACAATGCAGAAACACGCTATATTGAAAATGGGCGCAGCGACAATCCTCGCGGCCAGTATGTTCGTCGGAATGCCCGCCATCACCCGCACAATGGCGCAGGACGCTACCCAAGAAGCTGCCCCCGAAATGCCGCCGCTGCCCGGTGAACTGGTCGTTGGTGATTTATATACCCCACGTGGTATCGCTTTCGATGCCAACGGCAACTTGATTGTGGTTGTTGCTGGTAACGGTGGTGAATTGAGCGTCACAGGCAAGAGTCCTGAAGGTGAAGCGACCTTCAAAATCGGTATGTCAGGTCAGGTGCTTTCGATTGGCGCAGATGGCAAATCAACTCCCATCATTCAAGGTTTTCCGAGCTACGCGACTGAACAAGAAATCACCGGTCTTTACCGCGCTATTCCTCACGGCGACTCGCTGTGGTTGGTCGTGTCTGCCAGCGGCCCCGGCCAATACTGGGGAGATTCGGTGGTTGAACTGGATGCCGCATCCTACATGGTCAAGCGCGTAATCGCCCTTTATCCCTATGAAGTCGCTAACAATCCCGACGGCAACGAAATCGACAGCAATGTGACCGACCTTGCGTGGGGCAAAGATGGCACACTTTATATCACTGATGCAGGCGCAAACACCCTTTGGAGCTGGACAGAAGAAAAAGGTATAACCGCTGTCACCAGTTGGAAGGAAAATTCAGTTCCGACTTCCGTTGAAGTTGCTGAAAATGGGGATCTGTATGTCGGCTTTCTCGGTGAAGGGTTGGCTCCCGGCGCAGGCAAAATTGAACATTGGTCAGACGGCAAGCTGGTCGAAACCTTCGCCAATATGACCACGGTCATCGATATTTTGCTCGATGGTGACAAATTGTATGCGGTCGAACTGGCTCAAATCACCGAGCAAGGCCCCGGCCCCGGTCGCGTCGTCACTGTCGATGCCAATGGTGTTACGCCGGTAGCTGAAGGACTCATCACCCCCTTCGGTATTGCTAAAGGCCCGGATGGTGCGCTGTACGTCAGCTACGGCACCTTAGCCTTCACACCCGGAATGACCGGTGGTGTCGTCAAGCTTAATCAGTAAATTTACGAAGTAAACGCAGTAGGGAGGAGGCACGCCTCCTCCGCTGCACCCGCAAAACTCGTAACAAATGTATTGAAGTAACCTAAAACGAACAGTTCTGAACAAGCGACTATCTACAGTTAGTAACCAGAAGAAACCTGAATCATGCGTCGTATTATCCTTATCGCTGTAATGATCGTACTCGGTGGCTGCACCATTGATCTCAGCCGCCTGCTGACTGTGAACATGAACACGACATCCATGACGGTTTTACAGGGTGATGCCACGCGCGGCGCGGATATTTTCACCCACGGCGTAAACGATGCGCCGCCCTGTATAGGCTGCCATTCCCTCGGGCAAAGCGCATTCAGCCTCGGCCCCAAAATGACCGGCATCAGTCAACGGGCAGCGGAGCGCGTACCGGGCATGAACACCGACGCTTATCTACGCCAGAGCATATTAGAACCTTCGGCTTATGTGGTTTCCGGTTTCCGCGACATCATGTATCCCAACTTCAAAGAAAAACTCACCGAGCAGGACATTGTTGATTTAATCGCCTATCTTGAAACGCTATAATCATCTTTACCGCACCTATTAAGTAATGGTGGTGATGATGCAAGCGCTTCTAAATAGTGAAACTCAAACTTTTGTTGAGGACTTAAAAAAGCGGCCTGATGTGGTTGGGATTGTTCTTTTTGGTTCTTGGGCGCGCGGGAATAACCGACCGAACAGTGATGTTGATTTACTGGTTATCCTCGAAGAGGGCTTTAAGCGGGCTGTTGAATATCGTGCTGATCAAGCCTTTGAAATCATTTACACCACCGAAAAATCTACGGTAGCATTTTGGGAAAGTAATAAAGATGATTGTGCTGGATTTTGGGAAATTGCCCAAATCTTGTTTGATAAAGACGGCACTATTCAGCAGTTGCAAACAGAGGCAGCCCGAATACTGAAAGACGGCAAACAACCTCTGGATAGCGACCAATTGAGTCATCTTCGCTTCGATGCTGAAGATCAATTGAAATACCTCGAAAATATCCTTGCCAGTGATCCAACGACCGCTAATATGCTGCTGACCAGCAAAGTGCTTATGCTTACCGGATCATTTTTTGATGTTCGGCAGTTGTGGATTCCTGCGCCCAAACAACGACTCGCTAAAATAAAAGACCTCAACCCTGAGTTCTATCGTCTGCTTGAAAAGTTTTATGCCACAGAAACCACCGCCACTGAAAAAATAATCCTTTTTCAACAAATGATCCGCCCTGCATTAACGACTTAAATTCGAATAGCTGCTCCACAAGCTGACCCCTAGATCGTTTTTGTCACCCCCCAATAGTTAGGTTGTTTGCCTCCAAATGGTTTACGGTTAGCAATTTTTATTTTAATAATATATTTGTCTTAAAAATGATTGGAGGTTTATGATGAATAGTCCTTTTGACGGCAAAATTGGCGCTTGGTTTTGGCAGGCTTCGTCTATCTCCGAAAAATCAATTGATAAATTTCTTGACATGTTAGAAGCCAAAACCCCTAATGTGCGGGCCGTATTCGTTAAATCGAATAATGGCAAAGTCTGGCAAGGTCAAAATGACACCATCCCTAGCGAAATGAATATCAACGGCCCCGCAGACATCGCACGCTGGGTCGCCAAATGTACACCACGCGGTTTTGATGTTCATTGCTGGTGTGTAGTGAAGGGCAAGGAAGTTGAAGAAGAAATCGACACCATCACCAGCGCCTGCCTTGTACCGGGTATCCGCTCGATGATTTTTGATCTTGAAGTAGGTGATATTTATTTCGTGGGCGGCAGACAGGGCGCGCGGCGCATCGCCTCCGAAGTGCGCCGTCGTGTTGCCGATGATTTTCATATGTCCGTGTGCTTGGATGGACGGACGACCCACCCGCGTGATGTCTTTGTTGATGAATGGATTCCCTTTATCAACAGCTTGCAGCCCATGGTCTATTACGACAGTTTCTTCCCCGGAAAAGATGACTATGATGATCTAGCGGAAAGTTCGCTGGATGCCATCATGAAGAACTTGGAACGTTTTGACCGCCCAATTTATCCCATCTTTCCGGCACGTCCCGCCGTAAAAGATACGATGATCGACATCGCCAAAATTGCCATCGACCGTTACAACGTGCGCAGCTATTCCCTGTGGCGCTTAGGCCCTACGCTTTACGGCAAAGTGCTGGACGAAATCAAAAAGCTGCCCGTTCCAACCGCCAGCACTGTGATTGAAACAGTCTATACCAACCAACAAATTATTGATGCGGTTTCGAAAGCCGCTGTCTTTGCCCACAGCGATTCACAAGATTGGCTGCTTCGTGCGGACTTGCTGCACCTTATGGACAATCGGGGTGGTACTTATCTGGGTTTGCCGGTGATGTCTCTTCCCGGTTTGGCAGACGATCAAAAACAGTTGATTCTGTTAGCGCTGCTCGATAAACCCTTTCCAACGCCGCCTGTGCCTGTGACCGGCGCTGGCGATGTCTCATCCGACACTGCCGATGTCACCCCACCCGAACAGACAGCGACCAATCAGAAGGTGATTAATGCCTTTGTTTCGGCGGCCAAAGCACTCGGCAATGACGATGACGTATGGAAATGGTTTAGCAGCGCCAAACTCAATTCGATCTTAGCCAGAGATGGTCGCAATGATCCATATACCGGCCCTGCCATCCAAGACTTGCCTAAACTCACGCCCGAAGTAAAAGCCAAAATCCTATTCTTTCTCAGTTTGGATCAAAACCGTCCGGTTGTCGCTGGAACGGGAACAACCGCAACCGGTACAGCCTTGCGCGGAGCCAATATTGATTTCGGCAATCCCATCTTTAGCCCGCCAGACCTCAAGCCTTTTACCTGCTGCCGTCTGGTTTATAAGATGTCGATGGAATCCGGCAACACCGATTTTGACAAGTCAGAACAAGTTTACAACGCCAAAATCAACGGCTACATTGCGGCCAAAGTCACGCCGGTTGTGGTTGTGAATCACCAATTCTATGGTGAAGGAAAAGGTTTTGACTGGAAGGCAATGCAAGATGACTCGGATATCGGCGTGTTCAATCGCTGGAAAGAACTTACCGCTCAATTTCAACCGCATTTAAGAAAGCTCGTGCAGACTTATAAAGACCAAATTGTCTATGAGATTTGGAACGAAACCGATAACCACAGCGATGCCTCGGTCTTTATACCCGAAAAATCCTTTGCCTTTATGCTGGATGAATGCATCGAAACCATTCACTCCGTGAGTCCAAATGCAAAGGTCATCGTCGGCGGGTTGGTATCGGGACACGCCAGCTATTGGCACAATACTCGCGCACACATGGAACACGAGGACAAACTAGCCGGAATCGGTGTTCATCCTTACGGACGCGAAGATGCGACTGGCTCATTAAAGGGTTTGCTCGACAGTTATGCCAATGGATCACCCGCCGTATTCTGGATCACCGAATGGGGTGTGTTGGGTGATGCCAGCAAGTCCGAACCGCCGCCGTCGAATCCCAAAGATGTTGAAAATTATGCGAAGCGCTTCCTGACTGCCGCACAAAATGACCCGCGTGTAGCCGCCACCATCTGGTACGGTTATGCCGATGGTATGCATAATGGCTACGGTCTAGCTAAATCGGACGGTACGCGCAAAGAACCACTTTGGACAGTATTCAACAAAGGACTTTAACTTGAAACCTGTCCTTTAGTTAATAGTGGTTTATCGAAAATATGAGGAAATCAATCTTCTGCTTTTCTCCCCTCTGCCATGAAATGGAGAGGGGCCGGGGGTGAGGATTTAATCTCACAACTTTCGATAACCTACATAAACGCTATCCACATGTTTTCACGAGAGCGGCCTGCGGGTAATAATCCGTAAGCCGCCCGTTTTTTTCAAGTGATGACCACCCACTACACTTAACGTTTCCCTCGACCTATTGACACCTAACCGCGATTCTTGATACCGTGTTACTATGTTTTTAGTGCAGGACAAACTTATGACTGGCACTCAGTTCGCCACATTGACCCCCAAACGCGATACCGTTCTCTCCACTGATGATGCTCGAACAGTGGCGCGTTTCTTTCAGGCATTAGCTGATCCGACGCGTGTTCGCATGTTGACAGCGTTAGCCAATGGCGAATGGTGTGTGAGCGACCTGACATCCGCGCTCGGCATGGATCAACCCGCCGTTTCCCACCAGCTCAAATACCTGCGTGAAATGGAATTGGTGCGCTGGCAGAAGCACGGGCGACATGTCTATTATACCCTTGGCGACCAACACCTGCGCGACATCCTTATCAGCAGCATCGCCCACCTCGAATGTGGTTGACGAGTAATCGCCTTTTGTGCTAGGATGCTCGCAATCCATAGCAACACCTGAAGCGTCGGGAACGTGCTCATTCATCTAGGGATAGATGAGCGACCATTTCTGAACCCAATGCGCTCCTTCTATTTTGATGAAGGAGCGCTTTTTATTTATCTGATATTCTCGTAAAGGGGCTATCAATTGACAACCATCGCCGTTATCGCCGATATTCATGGCAACCTTTGGGCGCTCGAAGCCGTCTTGGATGACATCAAAAGCCGTGGTATCACCACCATCATCAACCTTGGTGATCATGTCTACGGTCCGATTGCGCCTGCCGCCACTATCGAACGGGTTATGTCCACGCCGATGATCAACATCTCCGGCAACGAAGACCGCTGCTTGTTATTGCCACCCGAACAAGCCGGTGAATTTTCCAGCTATCACCTTACCCGTTCCCAACTTAACCCTGAACAGCTTACATGGTTAGAGTCACTTCCTAAAACTGCCATCGTCGGAGATATTTTTTGCTGTCATGGCACACCCGACTCAGATAGCACCTATATGCTTGAAACCGTTACCGAGCATGGGGTCTCTCTTACATCCACCGAACGCATCCGAACTTATCTTAAAGGTATTTCCTATCCGGTCATTCTGTGTGGACATACGCATATTCCGCGAACGGTTTGGCTGCCGGATGGTCGGTTGGTCATGAATCCCGGCAGTGTAGGTGTTCCGGCTTATGATGACATCACCCCTTATCCGCACATCATGGAGGCGGGCAGCCCACATGCCCGTTATGCCATCTTGGAAAAGAATGGAACTGATTGGAACGTGGAGCACATCGCTTTGAAATATGATTGGTCGCAAGCCGCAGCCGCTTGCCGCCAAAACGGACGCAACGATTGGGCATATTGGGTTGAAACAGGAAGGGCATACGATGACTGATACACTTTATCCGATACTCGACTTTGACCCGACGCTAGAAGCCATTATCGAGCCGCGCAAGGTGATTAAACCAATTGACATCCCCGAACGCTGTGTCTTGTGTTTCTTTCAGGATGTCATCACAAAAGTTTGCCTTGATGGTGGACGGCCTGTCATCGTCCAGCTTCGCAGCGAAATGGGACAGAATACCGTTTATGATTTAGAACTCGACGGTGAACATATCGCTGTCGTGCATCCCGGTGTGGGCGCACCCTTAGCCGCTGGTTTTGTGGAAGAACTGATCGCGCTCGGCTGCCGTAAATTTATTGCCTGTGGTGGCGCGGGTGTCCTCAACAGCGAATTGACCGTGGGACATGTGGTTGTCCCCACCAGTGCCATCCGTGATGAAGGTACATCTTACCATTATCTGCCGCCCGAACAGGAAGCCGTACCGGGGGCGGCAGGTGTCGCAGCCATTAAATCAGTGCTGGATAAGCATGAAGTTCCTTATGTACTGGGCAAAACATGGACGACCGATGGTTTGTATCGCGAAACCCGCTTACACAAAACTCTTGACAGACCCTGGAAAAGCGCAAAGCGGCGGGCTGCCTCACCGTCGAGATGGAAGCCTCTGCCTTCTTTGCGGTAGCCCAATTCCGTGCTGTGGAGTTCGCCCAAATCTTGTATGGCGGTGATGATCTGAGCGGCGATTTATGGGATCACCGCGATTGGCTTTCCCAAACCTCTACCCGCGAGAAATTGTTGTGGTTGTCGGCGGAAGCGGTTCTAAAAATCTGAGCGCGTTTCTATTTTGAGACTACAATACAAGAAGTGACCATTATTAAGCCATATGACAACCCGTAAGGAAGTTCATCATGCCGATTGCGCCCAATAATCTAAAGTCCGTCAAATTATTCGAGCTTATGGATGACAGTGAGCTTGAAGAGCTTGCTGCTCACATTGACGAAGCCTCGTTTGCCCCCAGTCAAATTCTGTTCAAAGCGGGTGATAAAGGCGATAGTATGCACATCCTGCTGAGTGGCAAAGTTGAAACCTTTGTCTACGACGGTGAAGCCAACCGGATTAAACTCAGCGAAGTGGACGAGGGCGGCATCGTCGGTGAGCTTTCTTTATTGGACAATCAACCCCGTTCGGCCACAGCCATCGCTGTTGAAGAAACACGGACGTTCATCATTGACCGTGATGATCTCAAGCGCTTGTTTCAAAAGAAACCGGAAGCCGCGCTCGATATTTTGGCTGTGCTTGGGCATCGCATCCGCGAAACCGATACCCTCCTCATCAGCCGCGCCAGTATGAATGCCAACGAAGAGATCGACGAAAGATTGACTTTCGGACAGCGCATCGCGGATAAAGTAGCATCTTTCGGCGGTTCGTGGAATTTTATTATCTCGTTTGGTGCCATCCTCTTGATCTGGATCGTTCTCAATACCATGATTCTGTCCAGACCGTTTGACGGCCCGCCTTTTATTTTGCTCAACCTCATTCTGTCGATGTTAGCCGCGCTTCAGGCTCCGGTCATTATGATGAGCCAGAACCGGCAGGATGCCAAAGATCGTATTCGCTCCGAACTGGATTACAAAGTGAACCTCAAATCAGAATTGGAAATCAAACAGCTTCACGAAAAGATTGACAGCTTAGAGTTGGATATTAAGCAGCGTTTCAGCCAGATCAACAGCACCAAAAGTGGTACATAACCCCTGTGGATGAACATGATACCTTAGCACGTCTGCGGGCTGCCGCTCTCGAACGTGATTGGAGCATCCTCCAAGACACATTGGCTGACGCGCTGAGCGAGGTCGAATATTTTGCCGGTCTGGAAATCGGTTTGACGCGTGCCCATGACCATCTGCCCGTCTTTGAGCAGCATCACCCTGACGCATCTTGGGCACGTGCTTTGTTAGTCTGGTTGGCTTCCTATGGCGCGCCGCCCGCGGATTTACCGATGGATGCCGGCTTAGCGCACGATAGTCCCGGTGCGAATAATTTTGTCGCGGCGTTGGTCGAACTCGCCCGCAGCGCTGAGCGCAAAACGCCTTACGAAAACCGTATCCGCTTTTTAGCCAACGCCATCGGTAATTTGATCGTGGCTGATCTCGCTGCTTATTGGTACGCTGAAAATGCCGACATGTGGGCATTTCAGCAGGAACACGGTTCTGAAATTGACGATGAAACTGGCGAACCCATCAGCCAGATTGTCTATGCCTCATTCTGGTTAGATGAGGATGTAGCCGCCCGCGACACTGCCGCGTGGATCGCTATCGCTGACCAGCTTGAGCGCAAAATGAAGGGATAATGTTGCTATGACACCATTTGTTATCCTGTTCATCATTGTATTTGCTGTCGGCTTTCTCATCGCTATGAACTATCTCAGCGCATCAAAGCAGGATCGTATCACACCCATACGTCAAATCGCTGAGATTGATTGGGATGCCATCAATGATGAAATTGTCCAAACGGAAATCGCCAGAGGGAACAAAATCGGCGCGATTAAACGCTATCGTGAACTGACCGGTCTTGGACTGAAAGACGCTAAAGATGCCATCGACTATGCCATGCTCCATCCCGACGAGCGCGGCGACAAAAAGAAGAAATCTGCCTACGATGCACAGGACGCGGGTATCCGCGATTTGATTCAAGATGGTCGGCTGGATGAAGCCGTCGAGATTTATCAGAAGTTCGCCGGTGTTGATGCCTATACCGCCCGTGATGCGGTGGATGAGATTGCGCGTGACTTGCACTTGAGCACCAGCACCGCTTCACGCACGACTTTCGATTCGTCATCCACCGACAAAACGAACCACAACTAACCTTTTCGATGCTGTTGACCATTGCCACTGCCGTCGTTGCTTTCATCGCCACCAACATCGACGACATCCTGTTGTTGATGTTGTTTTTCGCGCAGGTCAACAACAGCTTTCGCAAACGGCATATCATTGTTGGGCATTATCTGGGCTTCAGCGCCATTCTTATCGTCAGTCTGTTGGGTTTGGCCGGCGCATTAGTCTTACCGCACAGCCTGATCGGTTTGCTCGGCCTCATTCCGATTGCACTTGGGCTGTACCAGCTTGCCCATAAACCTGACGATGATGATGAAACGCTAGATGTTGCGCATATCCAGCCTAAAACCGGTTTTCTGGAAAGTCTTGTCAGCGCCCATACTCTCAGCGTTGCCGGGGTCAGCCTCGCCAACGGCGCGGATAACATCAGTGTCTACGTGCCGCTCTTTGCCAGTCACACCGTGATGGATAGTGTGCTCATCACCATCATCTTTTTGCTCTTGGTCGGCCTCTGGTGTTATCTGGGCTATCGTTTAGTTCGCTTTCCGTCCGTTGCCCGCTTCTTGGAACGCAACGGTGAGCGCGTTGTTCCCTACGTATTCATCCTCCTCGGCATCTATATCCTCCTCGACAATACTTTTTTCTCCTGATCTATCTGCCCCAAATTCCGGTTTGGTATCTGCTTCCAACACTGCATTTGCCCCAGTTTAGGAATTATTTAGCCACGCTAAATAAATAGCGGTAAAATACTTAGCATCGCTAAATAACTTCTGAGAGGGAAGTTTCTAAATGTAAGGAGAAGTTGAAAAATGGAGCTGTCAAAGCGGGACATGTACCGTTTTCCGTGGTCAGGCAATGACAATCCCATCGGCTGGCTGGAAGTCACCGATAAGTGCAACACCTACTGTCGTGGCTGCTACCGCATCAATGGTATGCAGGGTCACAAATCGCTTGAACAAATCAAAGAAGAAATCGCGCTCCTCAAAAACTGGCGCAATTGTGACAATATTTCTATCGCGGGCGGCGAACCGCTTATTCACCCCAATATCCTCGAAATTGTTTCATACATCCGCAGCTTGAATATGAAACCGCTCATCCTGACCAACGGCATCAAAATGGAAAACAACATTGGCCTGATGCGCGAACTCAAACAGGCCGGAGTAGTTGGTTTTACCTTTCACATCGACAGCGAACAACAGCGCCCGAAATGGAAGGGCAAGTCCGAGATCGAACTGTTCGAGCTGCGTCAGCACTTCGCCGATATGGCCAAAGAAGTGGGTGGATTATTCGTCAGTTTTGGCATGACCGTTTACCCCGGCAATCTCTATATGGTTCCCGAAATGGTCAAGTGGGCCAATAAAAACATTGACCGTGTACACGGCTTGGTCTTTATCGGCTTCCGCAACACCCTCATGGAAGGGGAGTACGACTACTACGCCAACGGCAAGAAGGTTGATCTCAAGACCAGCTACGCCGCCGACAACAGTGATGAATCCTATCTGACCTCGCGCGATATTTACGCCGAAATCAAAAAGAACTTCCCGCACTACGAAACTTCCGCTTACATGGGCGGTTCGCAGGTGCACGATAAATTGACGTGGCTTGTGTCGGCTCAACTGGGTGTGAAGGGGCAAATGTACGGTTCAATCGGCAAGAAAGTTATGGAGCTGTTCCAATCCTTCCACCATCTGCGTTATGGTACATATGTTATTTATTCACCCGGCAACAAGATTCCCAAGATTGCTCTTTTGCTCGGTTTGTTGGATAAAGGTGTTCGCCAGACCAGCCGGAACTTCTGGAAAGACGTTCTGCGTCATCCGGCGCGCTTATTCCAACCCCTTTACGTGCAAAGCATCGGCATCATTCAAGGGCCGGATTTGCTGGAAGATGGGCGTGTCGACATGTGCGAAAGCTGCCCCGATATGACGGTTTGGAATGGCAAACTGGTTCATTCCTGCCGCATGGACGAGTGGCGCTTATATGGCAACTACATCCAACCGCAGCGCCGCCAGACCGAAGTCTCCAACGGCGTGGTCATTTCGCCCGAAGCCATTCCTGTGGTTGATCACAGCGCCTCACACAACTAATCTAACGCTCTATTCGGGGCATATCACATAAATATGCCCCACCCTTACAGCACATATTCGCTGACCATCGCCACAAACGACACGAACCACAGCGGCATCTTCTGCCGCATTCCCCACTCGGCCAAGTTCTCGCGCATCGACAGCGGCATGTACTTCAACACGTTGTTAATGTTGTAATCCGCGAGGCTCGGCGCGTCCGCTCGATTAAATACCTTTGTTCCTAAATACGGGTCAAACTTCCAAGGGTACCCCTTTGGTCGCGGCGTTGGCTGGAAAGGATGAGCATAAGCATTTTCGCTAATCACTTGACCATCGGCATCCGCCAGCGTCAATTCCACCCGCGCACAGTCACCCGCTGGCAGCTCCCATTCGGCAGCACACACCTTTTGCGCAGCATTCGCCGCCACATCAAAAGTCTGCTGGTTATCCAACAGAAGTTTCCCGCTGGCATCCTTCACCGTCCAGCGCACCACCGCTTTGGGATAAGCCTGCACCGTATCATTGAATATCCACAGCGCCTTGGGCCGCTTGCCGTTATGCTCCAGTGACACTAGCAGTGGCTGGGAGGCTCGCTTGAGTGCCTCATAACCCCCCTTTGCGATTCGGTTCGAATCCAGAACACCGCATCCGACCTGCGGAACCATATCCGCCAGCCAGAAGTGGATAAACCCTGTGCAGCACGTGGGTCGCAGCAGCCGCAAATACTCCACCTGATATTGAATCAACTCGGCCTGATAATCCCACAGATCATCAATCTGGTTTTCGAGATGCTTCAGCCGTTCCCATAAATCAGGATATTCTTGCAGCGTCTTTAACGCTGCCGGCGCTTCAAATCCGAACTCGGTATTCAAGCGGAAAGTGTGGCCGATGATGTCGGTATAATTCGCTGTCCAGATCGACCCGTAATACGAATGAACATCACCGGCACGCTGCCAATCATCCTCGATTTGCCCCGAACAGATAAACACCGGACGGGTCGTATCTTGCTGGAGAGCATCCGCATACAACGCCGGATCAGGATGCTGCTCCAAATTTTGACGGCGCGTAAACACCATCGTCGGCTCGTTGTGGCACACCCACGCAATCACCGACGGATGATTACCCAGCAGGTCAATCATGTCGCGCTGTAGAGCAATTGCGCGTTTCTCGAAGGCAATCGAATAATCTTGCACCCAACTCAATTCAAAATCTTGCCAGATGAGTATCCCCATCCGGTCACACAGCTCGTAAACTTCTCGTGGCGACACGTGCACATGTACCCGCAGCAAATTCAGGTTTGCGTCTTTCGCCAGTTGAATATCGCGTTCCAGTTTCTCTGGTGTACAGGTGGATAAATACAAGGCTGGAATGTAGGACGAACCGCGCAGATAAACCGGACGCTCATTAATATAGTAGGTAAATCGTTCTGGCGAGCGTTCTAAGCGCAGGGTGCGGATGCCAAAAGTTTCACTCCGGTTGTTAAAAACGCTGCCCGCGTTATCGCTTACTGTGCAGTCCAGCGTATACAAATCCGGTGAACCCTGATCCCACGGCCACCATAAATGTGGATCATCAACCGTCAACTGCTGCTCGATTATTTGCTTTCCAGCTTGCAGATGCACCGGACATTGCAGACTCGCACCTTCGCCGTCGTGGTTATTGGCTTTGATAACCAAATCGAATACACCGTCGAGCACTTCTCCGGTCGCATTGTTCACACTCAGCCGTACATCGACTTGACCATTAAGCTTTGTGCGGATGCGAACGTGGTCAATGCTCACACCGTTATCCAGTAACAGCCACGTCGGTCGCCAGATGCCAATCGTGTTCACGTCCGGTGGGATCACCCCTTCGCCGTGTTCATATAACCCCTTCACCAGCCCGCGAATCACATGGTCAATCGGATAACTCCCACGTTTGTTGGGGGTATCCCACGGCGAAGTGACTCGCACCATCAGCGTATTTTCTTGTTGTGGCTGGATGAACCGCGTCACGTCAAATTCGAAGGGCGCGAAGTTTCCCTCATGTTCGCCCACAAACTGTCCATTTACCCAGACCGAGGCAAAGTAATCGACTGCCTCAAATCGCAACCGAACCCGTTGGTGCGGCACATCCGGCAGCCTAAACACCCGCTTATAGAGCCACGCGTGCTCATTAATTTCCCGTAGGTGACTTCCCCAATAAGGGCGGTCAGGATACAACACCGTCTGCAAGTGGGCGCATTCCGGTGCACTAATCCAATTCTCTGTTGAGTCAAGGGTGTCCGAGTCCAGCGGTACGGCAGCTACTTGCCAGTCACCAGTAAGCCGCGTTGCAAAAGTACCTGTTGTCGAATCAAGAGGCCGAGCAGTATTCATAGGTTTATTAAGGTGATAATTTGACCAGCATTGAGGCATTCAACGGGTCATTTGGATAGACTTTTATGGAACTTGTAGCGGCGGGATTCCTCCCACACTTCCACGTATTGTACGAACCTTATACGCCAGTTTCAAATAATCGGTTTCGGTCTACAATGAATCTCATCGTACACTTAGCTTCTTCTGAGCCATAATCGACCAGCATGAACGGTGTTTCCGCGTATAGGCGTTTTATCCTGCGCCTAAGTCTGCTGCTTGTTGTGATGATTGTTACCGCGTCAGTGGCCTGTTTGCTGATCGGCGCTCAATCATCAGGGAGAAGTATCAGCGCATTTACAACCAATACCCAACAAACCACCGATGTTTGGGTATTCGATGTCAGCCGTAATAAATTCATCCACCTTGAAGTTGCCGGACACGACAATCATATTCCGGTCTGGTCACAAACCGAACGCTGGATTGTTTACTATCCCCGCTCTCCCTGATTAGCACAGCATTAAGACTTTTCAAGCTTAATTTTTCTCCCGTGCCTCCTGTGCTACTGTTAGCTTAGGTGAGTGAATATTCATCTTCGCATGGTGTAATATGCATAATTTTTATCGGTCTTTTATGTCATTAATCACCAAAGCGGCTGTAAGCTAAACATACGCGACAACCAGCAGTCGAACGGCATAAAGGAGAGTAAACATGTTTAACTTTAGTGGCGTTTGGGATGAAAATATGAAGCACCGTTTGGTGTGCTTTTTAATGACGGTGTTCTTTATAATGTTAGGTTACTTCGCGGCCATGTCCAGCGGCGTCGTCCCGCAGATTCGCTTTTTCCTCTAAATTACAGGCTAATGGTCAGAGCGCATTCAAATGATGCGCTCTTTTTCAATTGATCAGTGTTTTGTCAGGTCAATACCCGCGCGTAATTCCTTCTCGTACAGATCAAACTGTTTGTCAACATGCATACCCACCCGCTTATAGAGGGTAGCCGCGCCGGTTAAGCTGCTGGCATCCACGCCCAAGCCGACTTGCTTTTTGCCCATTTTGTAAAGCGCATCAAAGGCCGTATGCAAAAGCGCTTCAGCGATTCCCCGTCGGCGGTATTCCCGCAGTACACCCAATGTCGCAACCCACCCATGATCTTCGTCACCGTTGTGGTTGGGTCTGCACAAACAAATGCCGGCAATCGTCTCGCCATCCATTGCCAAAAACCACAGTTCCGGCAAAAAAATGCCCTCATGTTCCCAATGGTGCAGCCATCGCGCGTATTCTTCCTCAAATGGACGATCAACATAACCAAATTGATCTTGGAATGCGGTTCGGCGCACCGCACAAATCGGTCGCTTGTCGGATACACCATCATAGATTTTTAAGGTGATGCCCTCTGCCCACTGTGGAATCGGCTGTGGTCTATCCAAAGCCATTTCCATCCGCCATGAATGACGAATAAGCTGCATCCCCGCCGCGCGGAGTAAAGCGCTGTACCACACATCAATATTTTGGGCGCGAGTATAACTCCTCATAACAATCCGTGTTTCGGTTGGCACTTCGCTGCTGAGTTCGTAAGCTAAATTTTCCGCCCAAGCATACAGATATTCGCCAATGCCCTCGGTTTCGTAGTCGGGATGCACATACATTCCCATCTGTAGAACGATCTTTTTTGAAGATTCAAGCTCTACCCATCCTACGAACTTACCATCGGTTGTGATGACTACCCGCTGACTCTTTGCTTGGTCAAAATTAGGCCGCTGCCAATGGGAGAGAATCCCTTCATGTGTGGATTCGGTTTGCCCCGTTGCAGCCATCTCGCAAATGTTCATAAGGGTCATAACCGCTTCTAAATCATCCAGTGTACAGGGACGAACCACATAATTCGCGTTCAACACGGGCAGTGTGGTCATGACATCCCCCAAATGCGGTTCAATATTCAAAATACAATAATTGTAAAAAATAATATATCTGTAAAGGGCGGTCACCGCCCTTATTTCATTTACCCGTGAGTGGTCATATCGACACCCGAACGCAGTTCCTTCTCGTACAGATCAAACTGTTTGTCAACCTGCATACCCACCCGCTTATAGAGGGTAGCCGCGCCGGTTAAGCTGCTGGCATCTACGCCCAAACCCACACGCTTTTTGCCCATTTTGTAAAAGGCATCAAAGGCCGTAACCAGCAGTGCTTCACCGATTCCCCGCCGGCGATATTCCCGCAGCACACCCAACGACGAAACCCACCCGCGATCTTCCTCACCACCGTGACTCGGTCTGCACAAACATATGCCTGCAATCGTCTCGCCATCCATTGCCAAGAACCACAGCTCCGGCACAAAAGCGCCTTCCCAACGGTGCAGCCAGCCCGCGTAATCTTCCTCAAAGGGAAGCTCAACATGCCCAAACTGGTCTTGGAATGATGTTCGTCGTACTGCGAAAACCGGTCGCTTATCATCCGCCGCATCAAAAATCTTCAGGGTAATGCCCTCTGCCCATTGGGGAGTCGGTTGTGGGGCATCCAAATTCATGCCCATATGCCAGAAGTGCCGGATTAACTCCATGCCTGACGCGCGCAGTAATGCGCTGTACCATACATCTTTATCTGCCGAAAAAGTCCATCCACGCAGCACAACTCTGGCCTCAGGCGGAGCTTTGTCAATCACTTGTCGGGCGCGCGTTTCAACCCATGCGAATAAATACTCGCCAATCCCTTCGTTCTCATAGTCTGGATGAACATAAATATCCATGTAGACGACCACAACTTCAGCATCCTGTACTTCTGCCCACGCAACGATTGTGCCATCGGCGTTTAATACAACCCGTTGGCTGCTAGCTTGGTCAAAATCCGGTCGCTCCCAATCAGATCGTATTTCGTCAACCGTTTCATCCTCGTGACCAATTGTTTTAATCGCGCAGGCGTTCATCACCGCCACCACCGCTTCGACATCATCCATCGTACACGGACGAACGCTGTAACCGGTTTTCAGCGCCGGAACACTTGCAATTTCCATCATCATTCCTCCACATCTGACGATATAGGAGAGATCATAACGGGTCAATAAATTGCTGTAAAGGGCGAGAGGCTGATGTTCTATTGGGTGATAAGCAACATTCGTAATGGGGAATACAAATTATTTTAGACAGGGAATTAGAAACAGCCTCCCATTCTAGATATGGGAACATATCGATTGTTTTGCTTTATTTCCAATGGATAACCTTAGCTGGAACAGGGATTGAGTCCCGTTTACGGGGCTTTATTCACCTTGCCGTTTATCCTCCGGCAATTACCGGATTCGGTCTGTCCTTCATCACATGTAATTTGTCGGAATAATTCAGCTTTCCGTTTTCCAGATCAATACCATTACCAGTCAGCGCTTGCTCCAGCAGATCAACCAACTGCTCCTGATGGTCGGGCGGCAGCACCTTGAGCAAATTTGCAAACGTGTTCGTGAATCCCTCGTAAAGCTGCTCAAATATTTTCTCACCCAATGGTGCCAGATGCAGCAGCATCACCCGCGCGTCATTGGGATCAGCTCGCCGTTCGATCAATCCTTGGGCTTCTAACTCACGCACCGATGTTGAAATCGAAGCGGTTGTCACCCCTAAGCGTTCCGCCACTACCGTTTGCGAAATCCCCGGTTTGTGAGAAATCAAATGCATCATCTTGATTTGATTCATACTTAAACCGGGCGGGTAATTGATGATCGACTTGGAGGCGATGTGGCTGCGCAGGGCGGTGTAACAGGTCATGAAACGCTTGGCAAAAGCGAGGGTCAGAGTCTCCTCATCAGGGACAATTATGGCAGACATTCACGTACCTTCTCTCAGTAAAAAAACAGTGCTCGTAAAAATTATTTTTCGACTTTGACCATCATTATATTTTCTGTAGGAGCGCACGGCTGTGCGCCCTGCAATCGTATTTCGCGATTATTTTTGTTGCCGTAGGGGCGGGATTTATCCCGCCCGCCGCATTCATTTTTACGCCACATCGCCCACAGGCGCGTTCTCGAACTGGCTGTTGTACAGGTCGGCATAGAAACCGCCCTTCGCCAGCAGCTCAAGATGCGTACCCTGTTCCACAATATCACCGTCACGCATCACCAAAATCATGTCAGCGTTGCGGATGGTGGACAACCGGTGAGCGATGATAAAGCTGGTGCGGTTCTGCATCAGATTATCCATCGCCTTCTGGATCAACACCTCGGTACGGGTGTCAACCGAGCTGGTGGCCTCGTCCAAAATCAAAATCTTGGGATTAGCCAGAATCGCGCGGGCAATCGTCAACAGCTGCTTCTGCCCTTGTGACACATTACCGGCTTCTTCATCCAGAACCATGTTGTAACCATCCGGCAGGGTACGCACGAAGTGGTCAACATGCGCTGCCTTCGCCGCTTCCACAACCTCATCGTCGGTGGCATCCAAACGACCGTAGCGGATATTTTCCATAATGCTGTCGTTGTAAAGCCATGCATCTTGCAGCACCATCCCGAACAACGAGCGCAAATCCTTGCGGGTGTAGTCACGGATGTCATGGCCTTCAACCTTGATCGCGCCGCTGTTCACATCGTAGAAGCGCATCAGCAGCTTAACAATCGTGGTTTTACCTGCACCCGTCGGCCCGACGATAGCGATCTTCTGACCGGGATTCACCTTCGCCGAGAAGTCGTTGATGATGATCTTATCCGGGTTATAACCGAAGTGGACATGATCGAATTCGACAGTGCCGCCAACATACTCTGGCTTGACGGGGTGTTCAGTTTCTTGAATTTCCTGCGGCTCATCCATGAACTCGAAAACGCGCTCGGCTGCCGCTGCCGTCTGTTGCAGAATGTTCGACACGTTAGCGATCTGGGCAATCGGCTGTGTGAACAAACGCACATATTGAATGAACGCCTGAATATCACCAATCGTGATGCTGCCACGAATAGCCAGATACCCACCAAGGATCGTCACCGCGACATAATTCAAGTTACCCACAAAACCGAGAATTGGCATCAACAAACCGGAAAGGAACTGTGATTTCCAAGCCGAGTTGTACAGGGTGTTGTTGTAAATGTCGAAACGCGCAACGCTTTGTGCTTCACCGTTGAATGCCTTGACAACATTGTGACCGCTGTACATTTCCTCAACATGACCGTTCACATGTCCCAGATAATCCTGTTGTTCCTTGAAGAACTTCTGCGACTTGCTGATGACCAGCGCGATAATCCCGAATGACAGCGGAATCATCACCAGCGCCACCAATGTCATCACCCAGCTAATCGTCAGCATCATCACGAACACGCCGATGAGCGTGGTCACTGAAGTGACGATTTGCGAAAGGCTCTGGTTCAACGTTTGGCTAACGGTGTCTACATCGTTGGTGATTCGTGACAGCACTTCACCATGACTCGTACCGTCGAAATACTTCAGCGGCATCTTGTTGATCTTTTCGGCGATGTCTCGGCGGAAGCGGTAGGTCACCGCCATCGAGATGCCCGACATAATCCAGCCTTGAACGTAGCTGAAAATCGCCGAGACGACGTACAGCCCGACCAACAAAGCGATGATGTTGCCGATGTACTCAAAATCAATCGTACCCGTACCTGCGATCTGTGCCACCACGCCTTCAAACAATTTAGTGGTGGCTTGACCCAAAATCTTCGGCCCGACGATCATGAATACCGTCGAAGCAATTGCAAAGATCAGCACAATCACCAGTTGCACACGGTAAGCCCGCAAATATTGCAGCAGCCGTCGTGTCGTACCGTTGAAATCGCGTGCGGTTTCGCCTTTCGCTTGTATACCCATGCCGGGTCGTCCGCCGCCACCCGGTCGTGAGTTGTTTAATGCCATCATGATGCGAGTTCCTCCAAGCTGAGCTGCGATAGAGCGATTTCGCGGTATGTTTCGCAGTCTTCCATTAATTCGTTATGTTTACCCATGCCAACAATGCGACCTTCATCCAGTACGATGATCTGGTCGGCATTCTTGATGGTCGAAATGCGCTGCGCCACAATCAACATGGTGCTGTCGCCTGTGTTTTCCTTCAGAGCCTTACGAAGGACTACATCCGTCTTAAAGTCCAGCGCCGAGAAGCTGTCGTCGAAGATGTAAATCGGCGCGTGCTTGACCAACGCCCGTGCAATCGACAACCGCTGCCGCTGACCGCCCGATACGTTGGTACCACCTTGAGAAACAGGAGTCATCAACTTTTCCGGTTTCTCGTTGATGAAGTTGGTGGCCTGCGCGATATTGGTCGCCAACATCAGTTCATCTTCGCTGGCATTCTCATCGGCGTAGCGCAGATTGCTGTCAATCGTTCCTGAGAACAAGTTACCCTTCTGTGGGATATAACCGATCTTTTCGCGCAGATCATGCTGCGAAATGTCGCGAATATCCACGCCGTCAATCAAGATTTCGCCGCTGGTCACATCATAGAAGCGCGGGATCAAGTTGATCAGTGTGGACTTGCCCGAACCGGTTGAACCAATGAACGCCGTTGTTTGCCCCGGCAGTGCCGTGAAGTTCAAATGTTTAAGCACGTCTTCTTCTGCACCGGGATACCGGAAGGCCACATTGCGGAATTCCACTGTACCCTTGAACGGCGCGGGGAAACGCTTCGGTTCTTTCGGATCTTGAATCGCCGGTTCGATTTCCAACACATCCGCGATACGATCAGCCGAAACGGATGCGCGTGGCAGAATGATGAAGATGAATGAGATAAACAAGAAGGCCATCACCACTTGGATACCGTACTGCATGAAAGCGATCATGTTACCGATCTGCATGTTGCCTTCAGCCACTTGATGCGCGCCAACCCAGATGATTAAGACCGTCGTGCCGTTCATAATCAACATCATGAAGGGCATCATCAGCGCCATCACCCGGTTGACGAACAGGTTGGTGCTGGTCAGATCAGTATTGGCTTTGTCGAAGCGCTTTTCCTCAAAGCTTTGCGTATTAAACGCGCGGATGACCATCATGCCCGACAGATTTTCGCGGGTGACGAGGTTCAAACGGTCAACCAACTTCTGGATAATCTTGAACTTCGGCAGCGCAATCGAGAAAGTCGCGATAATGAAACTGAGCAGCGCGACAACCGCCAGCGCAATCGTCCACCACATCGAAGCGTCTGTACTAACCGCCTTGATCACACCGCCGACTGCCAGAATCGGCGCGTAAATCACCATGCGAATCATAATCACGATCAGCATTTGAAGCTGCGTAATATCGTTGGTCGAGCGCGTAATCAGTGAAGAAACCGAGAACTTATCAAACTCGCTGTTCGAGAAGCTCGTCACCTTGTTAAACACGTCACGCCGCAAATTACGCGCCATACCTGCCGCCGCCCGCGCCGACAGGAAACCAACCGCAATCGTACAGCATCCCGACAGCAGCGAGATCAAGAGCATGACCGCGCCGGTGCGGATGACGTAGTCGTTTTGGAGCGTTTCACTATTTACACCAAGTGCCGTGTATTCGGTCTTTATTGCCGCAATCGCTGCCTGTTCGATCATGCTTTCGTCCATCGCCTCAAAGCGTTTGCTGGCGTTTTGGAGCAAGTTTTGACGTATAGGCGCGGGCATAATCGACAGCATCTGGAATGGATCAGTGCCAGCCGGCAGTTTGCTTAAATCAAAACCGTTTTGACCGCTGCTCATCGCCGCCGCTTTTGACGGATCAGCAATCGCTTGCTCAATGGCTGAAACCGCCAATAACGACTTGCTGATAATCGGTTTCAACGTGTCCGTCGCGGTCTGTGACAGGTTATTCAGGATGTAAATCGGCTCTTTCGCCAATGTGGGATATTGAGCAACATACTTGTCGTAGTCTGCCGAACCGGTCTTAACCAGCGTATAGCTGTCGAGTGTGGTCTTTTTGTCCGCGTCCGACATAAACAGGATGGCTTTGTTCATCTCGCTCTGGCGGATGGCCTGTGGGATCGGACTTTCGATACCATTTTGTTGGATACCGTTGTTAACGATTCGCGAGAGATAATCCGGCAGCGAAAGGTCAGCCATCGCCTGCGTAAACAGCAAAACGACGGACAGCAAAATCAAGACTGTGAATGGTTTAAGATAGCGAGCCAATCGGGTCATAGTGGTGTGTTTTCCTCTTCGGGAATGCCTTGTCTTTCATCTAAGGGTTCTGTGTCATTGGCTGCCGTTGGGTCAGTCAAAATTTGGAATAGGGCAGGCAGAAAAATCTGTCCCGCAGCGATTTCTTCAGGAGATAACTTCTCCATGAAGCCGGTCAAAAACTGAATGATCTGGTTACGGGTTGCTTCGGCTTTTTCTTGTCCCTCCGGCGTAATTTGCAGTAAAAATTGCCGTCTATCGTTGGGGTTCGGTTCCCGGACAATCCAGCCCTTTTCAACCATCCCCTGCACCAGCACACTGGCGGATTGCAGGCTGACCCGTCTTTTTTTGGCGATGTCACTGGCGGTTAACGAATGTTCTTTGATCTGGTGAAGCACGCTGACCTGCATCAGTGTCGTTTCTTCTTCACCCGTGTCACGTAGGAACGAACTGATGTGCCGTCCTAAATTCGGGAACAGCCTCATCAGTTGTTCTGCAAGCGTATGTACAGAGTCGCTTTTATCCATCCAATTTATCAACCTCTGTTGATTATCAATTAAGCTGATTATCAATATAGTTGACTATTTTGTGGCGGTCAATAGGGCGTGGTCTTAATCGTATTAGAATTCACATAACTTTTACTTTTGTTTGGGAACTTACTTGCTAAATGAGAAGTATCCATGCCCGAACTGCCTTGTAGGGGCGCGGATTTACCCCGCTTGCGCTTGTCTCGCACAGCGGAAGCATCGTGACTTATCAGGTTTAACTTTTAGTGTGCATGATTTAATGAAGGGGTAGAACAGTGTGAAACATCCACAGAGGTTTCGCCAGTATGATTCCCTCCCTCGCTTGCGGGGGAGGATTAAGGAGGGGGTTCCTTCTCCGCCATGCGAAACCCTATACAAACACTCTGCGATCTCTGCGTCCCCTCCGCGCCTCTGCGGTAAAAATAGATTTTCATCTTCGGGTGTGATGTTATTTCAAAGAGACTCCGCGGTTAAGATGTATCGCATCACTCTTTCCGACCTTCAACTTCTCGACCCCATTTTTAGACGTTTTCTGCGCCGTTTCATCTGGATCAAGCAGCACCCAATTGTGCGAGACATACGGTTCGCTGCATAGATTACGGTTAAAACAGCACGGTCGCCTCATGCCTTTGTTGAGCTTGTCCAGCGCCACATCAATATGCTTTTGCCGCGTTTCCGCTGTTTTGACAGCCCGTATCCAGCGAATCCAATCCCAACGCGCCAGCGGCGTAATATCCTCCCATAAAGCCTCAGCCTTTGGGGAAGTCGTCAGTGCTTCTTTGAAATCCTCGGGCACTTCCGGTTCGATCCACTCTTTGCTCGGTTCAAGTGTAACTTGTACCGTGTCGCCTGCTTTTGCCGAAGCCTTATCCAGCAGCTTTTTGTCCGGTCTGAACCAGTGGCTTGATTTTTTATCCGGCGAATACCGCCCATCCGGTTCGAGCAGCGTCATAAAAGGAGCGCCATTCATCGTTCCTGAAACCATCGTCATACCTCTGGACGGAAGCTCTGCCGAGGCACTTTCAGGCAGTCTAAGAATCGTCCAATCGTTGATTTTAAACAGCTTCGTTTCAAATTGGATTTGAGACATATTTCCTCACGTCCATGTAATCACTACACCATTTGGATGTAACTTACGGAATATCCTAATTATACCAAACGTTCGAATTCGCTCGTGGATACCCTCACGTCATTCACCGTCTAAATACCACGTTCCTTACGTCTTATCTTGGTATCTAACTCAGTACTCGGCGTCATTATCTTGGCTTCTCTTGCAGCTTGCTTCTTGTAACTTGTTACTACCAAAGTTTATTTTCGGTTAACCCGACAAACTGTTCGCTAACCATCCGGCAACCTTCGCCACGTCCCCACTCCCTCAAAACGGTTAACGCCAACCTCGCGAAACTGTTACAAAATGTTCTTCCAAATGGTAACCCGTTTCCACTCCAAATCGATTACACTGTGTTGTAGGGGCGGGATTCATCCCGACCGCGCATATTAACAATGGCTAATCGTTATAAATGAGACAAAAACCACCGATTCTCAACTGCAACAACAGCATTAGCAGCAACATTTGCCGTGCTGCCAATGTCAATGCCGCCGCCACTGCCGCCACAAAATGCGGTTATGTCGTCGCCGCCAAAGCCGACACAAACGGTTTTGTCTTGCAGCTTGTAACTTGTCTCTTGAAATTTAAAGCTGCTGACGTGTACCAGCTAAAAGCTAAACTTCACTGTGAAATTGAAGAATCTGAAGAATTTTGCGAAGATTCAGCGGATTGCTCTCCCACATTCGCGCCCAAAAACAGTTCTTACATTTGCTGCTTTTGCAGAATTCGCCGCATATTTCGCAGATTCGGTTGATAGCTGATAACTGCTCAACACTTACCATCTATTAAACTGAAACCATCCATTTGTTTATCATCAATCGACTTATACTAAGCCTACAAAACAAGTCACTAATGATAGGCTGCTCCATGAAAATTCCTATACCTCGTGTATATCTACTTGGGTTTCTATTCTTCCTCATACCAACCATTGCCACCGCCCAAACCCCGCAGCCCAGTGATACCACATCCACGGTACGCGCCTGTGAATACATTCCCGGCGTATCCGTTCCCGCCAAAATGCCCGCCGACCTCGCCAACCCACCGACGCTCACACCGGCTCCAACCGTTACACCCTTTGCCCCAACCAAAGTGGATGCCAAAACAATGGCCTTGCAGCTCAAGGTTTATCGCGCACTCTGGAAAGCCGTTAACGATCATTACGTTTATCCCGACTTTAACGGACATGACTGGAAAGCGATGGGCGCGGCCTATGAAGCGCTGGTCAAAAAAGGCTTGAGTCAGGACGATTTTTATTTAGCGATGGCGCGCATGATTAATGAACTCAATGATGATCACTCACGCTTTGAAACTCCGGCGCAGCTCGCACAGGAAAATCAGGCTATTGCCAGCAAATATGATTATGTCGGTATGGGGGCGCTTTTACTTCCCATAGAAGGTTCGGATCATGCTGCCATCATGTCCATTTTTCCGGATAGTCCACTCATCAAAGCGGGCATCAAAGTTCACGATACCATCCTTCAGGTCGATGGAAAATCACTTCGGGATGACGAGGGCAACAGCCGCACACAGGGAATCGTTGGTTCGAAAGTGTCCTTCACCTACCAACATCCCGGTGGCAAACAACAGGAGATAACCCTCACGCGCCAGCGTATTCAGAGCAGCCTCTTGATTGATTACTGCATCGTCCCTCATACCCGCATCGGTTACATCTTCCTGCCAACTTTGCTCGATTCGACCATCGGTACACAAGTTGAGGATGCTCTCAAGGTCATGACCAGAGACCAACCCCTGCAAGGCTTAGTTCTCGATAACCGCGTCAACACCGGCGGATTAACAACCACCGCTCAAACCATCATGAATTTGTTCGCCAGCGGTTATCAGGGGGATTTTGTCAGCCGCACCCGTAAGCAGCCGCTCAATTTGCGCCCCAAGGATATAGGCGGTTCGCAAACTGTACCATTAGTGATTTTGGTCGATACCTATACAGCCTCTTATGGTGAGATCATGAGCGGCGTGCTGCGTCTTGCCGGACGTGCCACCATTATCGGTGGAACAACCTTAGGGAATGTTGAACGGTTGTCTGCTTATGATATGCCCGATGGTTCGCGTTTGTGGTTAGCCAGCCAGACATTTCAACCGCGCGGGGAGGCAAATGGCATTTGGGAAGAAACGGGGATTATTCCGGACATCAGTCTGCCCACACGCTGGGAACGCTTTACCGAAGCCACCGATCCGGCGCTTGCCCGTGCGGTTGACTTCCTCACCGGCGCCAAATGACGTTTTAGAGCGTGTGATGTACTTCTAGCCGAAGAAAAGGGGATGGTAAACGCAAAAGTATTTTGAAGTCCCTCGCCCTGAGGGAGAGGGATTTAGGGTGAGGGCTGCACATAGGCAATTAGGGTTCAGAACCCGCCCTAGTCCGGTTTCTGCTCATTCTTCCACTTGCGGAAGATGTCAACCAGTTCGTCAGGCGCTGGCTTATCGCCCTCACTTTCGGAGAGCTGGCTTGTAAGTTTGACCGTCATGTGCATCTGCTGAACATAGGCACTACAGTAGCCACACTCTGAAAGATGCTGCTCAAACTTGGCCCGCGCCTCCTTTGAGATGGTTTCATCCATATAGTCAGCAACCAGATCAACCAGTTCTTTACAGGAAATTAGATGCGTCATCGTTTGTTACTCTTGTGCAAAATACGAATCGAGCGCCTGCCTCACCCGCTCACGCGCTCGGTGCAGTAACACCCGCTGGTTAGACTCGGAAAGTTGTAACATGTTACAAACCTCCTCAGCGCTAAAGCCATCTATATCCCGCAGCCGGATCACCTGCTGCTGGTTTGGTGAAAGGGATTCAATCGTTCTGAAGATAATGCCGCGCGTCTCTTGACTAAGCAAGCGTGTTTCGGGAATATTTTCCCATGCGTGCGGTATCCAACCGTCTGCCCAAACCCCTGCATCAGGATGATTTGCCGGATTAAAATGGGGCATACTATTATCGCTGTCGTCTGGTTCGTCGTTGAGTTCCAGCGGCACATAACGACTTTCACGGGTAGCGCGGGTCTTCGCACGGTTGGACAAAATCGTAAATACCCATGTTTTGAAGGATGAGCGTCCCTCGAAGCGATCTAAACCTTTAAGGACTGCGATCCATGTGTCCTGTACAACTTCTTCGGCAACCGCAAACTCATTCACATAAATGGCTGCAATCCGCACCATTGATGTGTTGTAATGTTCAACCAATCGGGTAAAAATGGTTTCATCGCCTGCCCGCAGTCGTGCAATCAGTTCATAATCTGGCAGCGCGGTAATCGCCGCCGCATGTTTTTCCCCGTCCATCGTCCCCCCTCTATCAAGGTGGCTCGCATCTGGCGCGATGTATAGTAGCGAGACGCTTGAGGGATGTCAAAGTGCAATAACTTGTTAAACGGATAAAAAGGAGTATTGTACAGCTAACGAGTTATAAAGGAGCATCATTGTGGACGAAAAAATTGAAGCGTTGGCTCAATTGTTCCGCGAAACCGCCATGGCTCATCACGAAGCCTACAGTGCCACCGATGGCGATGATCCTGCTTGGCCGCTGTGGTATGCCGATTATCTCTCCGGCAAGCTGCCTGCTCACCTCGGCAAAGCCATTGACAAAGATACGCTTGTTGATGAACTCACCCGCTTAGATCAAGAAGTTAAAGCCAGACACGATGGGCAAGATTGGGCGGTTTACTACGCTCAATCCCTTTTAGATCAAACACCCTAGTCCAAATTTAACCAATGTTTATTGACGGAATAGAGGCAGTTGACGTATAGTATAAGTAAATATATGCGCGCTTACGCATATATTGAGATAACGTATCGTTTACTGAAAGTTTAACTCTCATGGCTGAAACCGTTTACCGCATTGAAGGCATGGACTGCGCCAACTGCGCCCGCGAACTTGAAGAAGGTGTTGGACGTTTACCCGGTGTTCAACGGGTACAGGTGGATTTCGCCACCGCTAAGATGCGGCTCGAAGGTGATGTGCCGCTGCCGGTGCTGCGTGGACGGGTCGAGTCGTTGGGCAAGCGCATTAGCGACCAAGCTGCGAAACCCGCTGTTGAAACGGGCAGCCCTAACTTCCTGCGCTATTTATTATCACGCACCGAAACACGTTTGGCGCTGTCGGGCGCGGCTATCATTGTTATCGGTCTAATATGCAGCTTGATTGCTCCCTTGCAGGCGGTTGCTCAACCGCTGTATATCATCGCTACTATCATTGCGCTCGTGCCGATTGCTCGCAGCGGCTTGAACACGCTCATTATTAACCACGACTTCAACATCAACTTGCTGATGACCGTCGCGGCTGTTGGCGCAATCCTTATCGGACAAACTTTGGAAGCCGCGACTGTGGTATTCCTCTTTGCGATTGGTGAAGCGCTCGAAGGGTATACCGCTGATCGTGCCCGTGACAGTCTCCGCAGTTTGATGTCGCTGGTTCCACCGACTGCCTTACGCATTCGCCGCGCATCGTTGCAATCCAGTGCAGGCAGTAACTTTATCCCAATCGGGATAATGGATATGCCCGCCGAAGAAACCGTACCGGTTGCCGACCTGAACCCTGACGATCTGATTCGCATCAAACCGGGCGAACGTATCCCGATGGATGGCATCGTCACCGCCGGAAACAGCGGCGTGAATCAAGCCCCGATTACAGGTGAGAGTATTCCGGTCAATAAAGCCGTTGGCGCGGAAGTGTTCGCTGGATCGATCAATGGTGAAGGTGCGCTCGATGTGCGCGTCACCCGCCGCGCCGAAGATAATACCCTGAACCGCATCATTCGGATGGTCGAAGATGCCCAGAGTGTTCGCGCTCCCAGCCAGCGGATGATTGACCGTTTCGCTCACTACTACACCCCCGGTGTGATGGTGCTGGCAGCCTTAGTCGCAGTTGTACCGCCTCTGTTGTTCAATGCGCCTTTCTACAGTCTGGCAGATGGCACACAGGGTTGGTTGTATCGCGCGCTTGAACTATTAGTCATCGCCTGCCCGTGTTCGCTGGTCATCAGCACACCCGTGACCATCATCAGCGCGATTACGGCGGCTGCACGGCGCGGCGTTTTGATTAAGGGTGGCGCGCATCTGGAAGCGCTGAGTACCGTTAAGGTATTCGCCTTCGACAAAACCGGCACGCTCACGCAGGGCAAACCGGCTGTGACTCAAACCCGCTCGGTTGATTGTGAGACTGGTGAAGACTGCGAACGCTGCGACGATGTGCTGGCGTTGGCCTCGGCGGTTGAGCAAAGCAGCGCCCATCCGTTAGCCAGAGCGGTAGTTGACGCAGCCCACACACGCGGCCTTGACCATACCTATGCGCCTGCCCAAGCGGTTACGGCCTTAGCCGGACGGGGTGTACAAGGACGCATCAACGGCAAACTGGTGACCATTGGCAGCCACAGCCTATTTGATGCTGAACATCCCCATCAACACGAGCTGTGCGAGATGGTAGACGCGGCAGAATCCAACGGTCAAACCACCATGCTCCTCAGCGATGGTGATCGTGTACGGGGCTTCATCGCTCTAGCCGATGAACCCCGTGCTGAAAGCAAAACCGTGATTCATGACCTGCAACTGCTGGACATCCAAACCGTGATGCTTACAGGTGATAATGCAGCCGTCGCTAAAGCAGTTGGTCAATCGGTCGGTGTGGATGATGTTCGCGCGGGTTTACTGCCCGCTGATAAAGTCGATGCGGTCAAAGAATTGGTTGCCAAAAATGGTCATGTCGCCATGATCGGTGATGGTGTGAACGATACGCCCGCGCTGGCAGCCGCTACCGTCGGCATTGCAATGGGGGGAGCAGGCAGCGCTCAAGCACTTGAAACGGCTGATATTGCGCTTATGGCGGATGATCTGCGCCAACTGCCTTACGCGGTACGTTTGTCCCGTTTCGCGCGGCAGGTGATCCGCCAAAATATCGTGATTAGCATCGGCCTCAAGTTGGCGATTTTGCTGCTGGCGCTCTCTGGCAGTGGTACACTCTGGTTGGCGGTCTTTGCCGACGTGGGGATGTCGCTGTTGGTCGCCACCAACGGAATGCGCCCGCTGCGTCTGCGCGATTAATTATGCATCTGCTCACGGCTGATGTGTCGTACAATTTTGGTAGACAACATCAGCACAAGGAGCATGATAATGAGCGAGAAACTGGATTGCAAAATCATTCGCCCCACCTCCAGCTACGACGGTAAACAGGGCTTCAGCTACTTTGAAGGGATTGCTGCCGAAACAGTTGGCGCGACGGGTGTATGTATGCACCTGCTGACGATTCCACCCGGCGGCAAGGCTAAAGCCCATAAGCACGAAAACCACGAAACCGCTATCTATGTCATCAGCGGTGAGGCACATACATGGTACGGTGAACACTTAGAAAAACACTGCATCGTCAAAGCCGGCGAGTTCTTTTATATTCCCGCTGGAATGCCGCATCTACCTGCCAACCTCAGCGACCAACCCTGTGTCGCGGTCATCGCCCGCACCGACCCCAATGAGCAGGAAAGTGTCGTGCTGCTGCCAGAGTTAGAAGCGATGGTACAGGTTAGCTAAATCACCAGAACTTCCAGCGCGGCTTCTTCTCGTTGGTGGTGTTGGGTGATGCAGTTGCAGTTGTGCCATGCTTTTTGCGGATGTCTTCAATAGCACTGCGAACAGTATCGCTGACGGTATAGCTTGGGCCGCCGTGATCTTCTTGCCCCGCGACAACCTTATCCTTCAACAGCGGCTCCAAAACTTCGATGCCGCGAAGGTCGCCTAAACGTCCTAATGCACTGGCGGCAGCGGTACGCTTATGGGGATCACTCGATTTGAGATAGGGGACGATGGCTTCAAAAGCCCGCGTATCGCCGAGATCGCCTAAAGCCATAATGATGAGCAAAAAGGCTTGGTTTTTCTCTCCGGCACGATTCAACGCCGCCATAAGCGGTTCGACTGTTTCCGGCAGTTTAAGCCTCCCCAACTGGGAAGCTGCGTTGCCCACGATTTGTGGTGAGGGATCGTCCAGCATTTCGACCCACAGTTCAGCAGCAGCCGGTTTGCCTGCTGCCCGTGCTAGAGCGAATACCGCGCCTGTCCGTTCATTCATTTCGGCTTGACTCCGTGCCATTTGGCGCAGAAAATCTGCCACCTGCGTGTTATTTTCAAACTTACCTAAGGCCGCGATTGCCGAGGTGCGAATGCGCTGTTCAGGGTCACCCGTGGCTTTCATCAACGCATCGACTGCCCGCGCGTCACCGCTGTTTCCGAGGAGCGTCGCGACCTGCGTTCGGATGGTCACATTCGAGCTGTTGAAAGCTGCCAGCAGCGGGTCAACAATGGTCGCACTCATGTCATACAGCGTCTTAAAAGCTGCCGAACTTTCTTTTTGGTCATCGAGTTTTTGAATTAAGTTTTGAACATCGGTCATTTTGGTTCCCTCGAATACATTAACTCCTAACATGCATGTCCAAATTTACAGCATGTTACCGGTGTGTCAGAAAATGCACCATTAAGGACTTGAACATTCTCGGGTATATCTTGATTAGTATATTTTCCTACTGCCCACTCCAAATATTGTGTTGGCGCAATAGGGATCTCATTAAGGCGTGTAGGGACAAGTGCGACCATTTCAGACGTAACTTTCGTTCCGCATGGAATTTTTTGGGTGCTCCACACAATATTATAGAGTTCAGGTGTTGGAGTTAAGTTTTTTATAGATGATTCTGTATTTGTAGATAGTCGGGTCATACCAAACAAAAGACTGGTGAAAAGTGTAATCAGCGTGAGGCAACTAAAGCTACGCATAACTAGCCTTTGCTATCTTAGTCTGCATCTTATCGAGTTCGGCTTGCTCAGCAGCTTCTAATTGGTCAATTTCGGCTTGATGCTCTTCGTAATACAACAATGCCGCTAGTGCTTCAGCTTCATGGATCGAAAATTGATAGGCCAGTTCGGATGCATTCCACTTTTCGCTGCGGGCGCTATAAGCAATTAACGCAACTGGAATCCGTCGCCCACGAATGTGAGGGCGTTTTTCCATGAGACGTGTCTCAATGTATTTGGATAAATCGACTGTTGATGGAATTTGGAGTTGGTCGGTCATTAGAATCCTCCACCTACATGACGTTATAGGCTGATTGTAACATGGGTCTCGAATGAAGCGACAGCACAATCAGGTATAATCCTCCTCCGAACTTATTGCTCGGAGCAAACGCATGTCCTCTCCTACAAAAAACTTGGTACCCGGTACTCGATACTCGGTACTGATTCTCGCCCTCATCCTCGTTGGCTACTTCATGGTTGGCGGATTATTTGCTATCAAAACCCCTGCGTGGCAAGCGCCAGATGAACCCGCTCACTACAACTATATTTTGCAGGTGGCAAGTAATGGATGCTGCCCCAAAATAGAAGTGGGTGATTGGGACTCGGCGTACCTCGACCAATTGAAGGCTGCCAAATTCGCGCCGGATTTGTTAGCGAATCTGCCGAGTGTTCAGTACGAAGATCATCAACCACCGCTGTATTATTTGCTGGAAGCGCCTGTTTTCACCTTGACCAACGGTAGTCTAACGGCGCTGCGGCTGCTGTCATTGGTGATGGGCGCGGGTATTGTGCTGTGTGCCTATGGGTTAGTTCGAGCCTTTCTGCCGGAAAAGCCACAGGTAGCGCTCGGAACAGCTGCTTTGGTGGCCTTTTTGCCACAGCATCTGGCGGGATTAGCCTCGGTGAGTAATGACGCGCTGTCGAACTTGCTGATTGCCGTTACGCTGCTCGGAACGGTGTTGTATCTCAAAGGCGAACCGTCGATTAAAGAGTGGCATCTCGGTTTGCTGGTTGGCCTCGGACTGCTCACCAAAGTCTCGACTATTTTCCTGATCGGCTTCGTACCGCTGGTAATTGTTGTACGCTGGTGGATGGATAGTCATCAGCCATCAGTGAGGGGTTTCCCATCGGCAAACCCGTACAATCTGGATGGGATAAGGCAAGTTTTGCCTTTGCTGGTGGCCTTCTTTATTCCAGCGTTGATCCTCGGAGGCATCTGGTGGATACACAGCATCAATACCTACGGCTTCCCTGATTTATTTGGCCTCCGTCAGCATGATAAAGTTGTCACCGGACAGCCGCGCACGGCAGAACTGATTGCCCAAGTTGGTTTTGCCGGTTATTTGAAGATGGCTATCCAAACCACCTTCAACAGCTTTTGGGGGCAGTTCGGTTGGATGGGTGTGCCGATGCCCGACTGGATTTATGCCGTGCTGCTTGGGCTTTTGGCGGTGGCAGGCAGCGGTTTGGTGATTAATGCCCAAGCAAGTCGGAATGGTCTCAGACCATTCCCTACAGATGCAAATGAGGTTATCACCCGCCGCGTCATCTGGACGTTTATTCAGTTGGCGATTCTCTTGGCGGTGCTGGAATACATTTATTACAACACTGTTTTTCTCCAATTTCAGGGACGCTATATGTTCACCGGAATCATCCCGATGGCGCTGGTGATTGTGTTGGGCATTGATGGATGGCGCGTGTGGTTATCGAAGCGCGTTTCGCTGTTTTATCCGTTGGTGACGGTTATCCCCTTTGCGCTGTTTGCACTGCTTGATCTTTATCTCTTGTGGCGGGTGATTGTTCCAGCGTTGGCGCTGTAGTAGCCACAAGTTACAAGTTAGTCACCAGCTATCAGTCGCCAGTCAAATACCTATACCTAATACCGTTTGTGACGGCGATGTCGTCGTTGGCGGCGACGACATAACCCGATTTTTGTGGCGGCAGTGGCGGCGGCATTGACATTGGCAGCGTGGGAAATGTTGAAAATATTGAAAATGTTGCAGTTGAGAATCTAGTGGTATTGTCACATTTACAACATTTGGTGATGTTAAGGTGCGTGGGAAGATACCCCTAACCCCGACCCTTTCCCCGTAGTAACAGGGCAAGGGAGCAATGCAAATACCTCAATGAACAGTTTACAACAGGCGAGAAGCAAAAGGGTGACATTTTGGAAGAACATTTTGTAACTCTTTGCGAGGGTTGGCGTTAACCATTTTGAGGGAGCGAGGACAAGATAGAGGTTGTGGGAGGGTTAGGGAATAGTTTGTCGGGTTAACCGAAAATAAACCTGAAAAATAGTACCGAGTTATGAGTGCCGAATACTGAGTCAAATGCAGTTGAACCGCCAAGAACGCCAAGATCAAGCCAAAGTGAATCATGAATAAAAATATACCAGATGATGACCAACCCGATGAGGCAACAATACAATTAATAAAATGTGCTTTCCCTAATAGGCTTCGTGATGCAGAGTATTTGCCTCTGCTCTATATTCTGCGAAAAGATATGACTATTCGGGCGGCATCGAGTTTAGTAGCGATATTAGTTCAGAAGGATGTTTTGGAAATCTATAATGATGCGCTAGGCGTAAATAACAAAACGTATGAACAAAATATAGTTCACGACTTAATATCTAGACTTGAGGCGTGCGGCTACAATAATTGGTTGGATTCTTAAAAGTTGGCGACGGACACGGCGTGCCGTGTCCCTACGAAAATGGCTATGAATATGCAGGTAGCATAGCCTTGTGCCTTCTACAAATTGGGTTTGCCACCAGCGGCGTTGGAGGTGATGTTGAGGCCGACGATCAAAAATTGGACTTCTTCGTCACACTTGGGGCGATGTTCAGTGCCTTTGGGGACGATAAACATATCATTTTCATAGAGTTCAATATCTCTGTCACGTAATGAAATGGTGAGGTGACCTTTATAAAGAATGAATAACTCGTCTTGATCGTCATGTTTATGCCAGTTGGTTGCACCGATGCCTTTGGCGACTTTGTATAACTGCCCATTGGCCTCGCCGATAATTTTCTGTGACCAATATTCGGTCACTGAGTCGAGCGCTTCGGGGATATTAACTTTATCCATCGTGTGAACTCCGGTAAATAACGATAAAGTGCAGTCTAACCATTCAAGAGTCTATTTCAAGCACCCAATGATTCCACCGCTGTTGGTTTGCGCCGATAATTAAAAAAGTTATGGTTTGCGCCGCATCAGGCTAAAGCCGTGATGCTACAAGGAGGGACAAGTCTGCTAAAGCGACTTCAAAGACAATCAGTGGTTATATGGATTTGAGATAGTCTACAGACGATGGAAAGTTGACCTTGAATCTTCTCATTGGCAAAATATACATCCACCATTTAGTGGGTGCTACTGTGATAGATGTAGGACTACATTAATTGGTCGAGTGTGCAATCTACCCCAGCCCCTCCCCAAAACACGGTCAGGGGAGAAAAATGCCGGACAGGTCACAGACCTGTCCCTTCGAAAATGTTTTGTTGGAGGGTAAATATTCCTCCACCATTTAGTGGGTGCTAACGTGACAGCTCAGGCTTGTTAAATTCGCACTTTTGTTCTAAAATTAGGTTGTAAAAAGCGGCTGTTTGACGACTCTTGGCCTACGGGAAATCTACATATAACCGTTTTCCGTACGCGAGTCGTGTAAAATACAAACTGCCGTTACAATAGGCGTGTATGTCCTGCAACCAGCATTAAGGAAGAAAACCCATGCGTGAAATCACAGTGGCGACGGTGCAAATGCGTCCCAAATTGGGCGAGGCTGAAGACAATCTGGTCAAGATGTCGGAAACCATCGCCAAGATCGCATCTCAACAAAAAGTAGACTTGATCGTTTTCCCCGAACTGATCACCAGCGGTTATGAACTGGGTGTGCGCTTCACCGAATTGGCGCAGCGTGTACCGGGGCCGACCATCAACTTGATTGCCCAACGTGCCAACGAATACGGTGTATATATCGCTTTCGGGATGGTCACCAAAGAGAAGGTCGAGTCGGTGCTGTATAACTCGGCGGTTTTGGTCGGGCCGGATGGCGAATTACTGGATGTGTACAACAAAATCCACCTGCGCGGTGAAGAGCGGATGGCCTTCCGTGAAGGTTTCAAGCTGCCGATTATCCCGACCGAAGTCGGCAACATCGGCTTGATGATCGGTTATGATCTGGCATTCCCCGAAGTGGCGCGCAGCCTCGCATTAGATGGCGCGGATATTGTTTGTGTATGCGCTAACTGGGAAGCCGCCAACATCGACGAATGGAAAACTTACGTCCGTGCGCGTGCTTACGAAAACTCGATTTTCGTGGCGGCTGCCAACCGCATCGGCGAAGATGTGACGCTGACCTTCGGCGGTGAAAGTATGATCGTCGGCCCACGCGGTCATATCCATGCCTCACTGGCTGCTGAAACGGATGAGAAAACCGGCGAACCGCTGGAAGGCTTCTCGGTTGCCCGTATCGACCTTGATGAAGTCCGCAAGAACCGCGAAGAATATCAATTCATCCAGAACCGCCAGCCCGCCGTATATAAGGCGTTGGTGCGGAAGTATTAATCACTCATAAAATGCGCGTCTAACCCCCTCATCCCAACCCTTCTCCCCGCTTGCGAGGGAGAAGGGCTTTAATACCCTCTTTGAGCAAATCCCGATGCGAAGAACCGACTCTGTGTTTTGTGAGACCTCTTATTCCCTGCATAATTGGGGGACGCGGCACACGTAAATCCAAGGAGAATGAACTCACTAGGATAAAAATAGAGGCTGTTTTGAGGGATAAAATTATGACCCTACATGTGGTTTATAGTTACAGTTGTCCACAGTGTGAGGCTCATTATATCCCCTATATGGCAGATGTCGTTTGTCCCCGCTGTGGAGCCGCTGCGACCGAAACGTTTGATTACATTCCCAAAGCCGCCCGATCCGTTCGGTTTAACCTTGAAAGCTACGGAACTTATATTCCGCCGGCGTGGTGGGTTGGCTCTTTAGGTGATCATATCTTGCATGTGATGTTTCCGGTTTTTGAAAATTTCCGTTTGCAAACATCCACTACCGATTTTTCTGAGTTCGCACTCATGAGCTTTTCGGCCATGAATTGGGGCGACCAACAATATCTGCGCGATCATGTGATTAGGATTGCCGGATTGGTCTATGACGAGATGCAGCGGCAGCCAAAGCGCGACCCCGAATAAACGCTGCCTCATTTCTGCTGATGCGGTCAGAACACTTGTGCAATATGGCGGCACGAAGTAGAATTTTTATGCTACTTGACCTCTTTGTCTTGCCTCAAACCTGTACAAGTGAAAGGCTGTCATCTAAATGGACGCACGGCTCAAAACAAGTCTCTGGCTACAGTATGGTGCTGCACTGGATACGTTAGAGGATGCAATGAATCTGTGCCCTGATAATCTGTGGACGGTTCAGCTTTGGGCTGATGCCGATGATTCGCGATATGGGCAGTTCTGGTATCTGACCTATCATACGCTGTCGTGGACTGATCTTTTCCTCGGTGGTTCATATGAAGATTTTAAGCCGCCTGCGCCCTTTGTGCGGGGCAAGCTGCCGGATCAACCGTATACAAAAGAGCAGATTTACACCTATCTCAAGTCCGTTCGCGCGAAAGCCCACACGATCATCGAGGGATTAACCGACGAGCAAGCCTACCAACCTTTGATATTGGAATGGATGCAAGCGCCTTATGTTGAGATGCTGATGTATGCCATGCGTCACATTCAGGAACACGCGGCGCAGTTGAATATGGTGCTGGGCGAAAAGGGTGTTACAGGGCAAGATTGGGTTGCTCAGGCACGCGACAGGGTATCCTAGCGCGTGATACACTCTCTGAAAAAGCACACATCACATTTTCGGAGGATATTTCATGCAAAAAACACACCTGAATCCTGATGTTGTCTCCAACCCCGGTGGATTGTATTCGCAGTTGGTCAAAGTGGATGTTGGCGACGCGACGTTCTTGTATCTAGCGGGACAAGTCGGCGAGGACAAAGACGGTAACGTGGTTGGTGAAGGGGACATGGCAGCTCAAGCGGAGCAAATTTATAAGAACATCGAAGCCATTCTCGCCAGTGAAGGGGCAGGACTGCGTGATATTGTTCGCGCCACCACTTACATCACCGATATGTCGCAGCGCTCAGTGGTCAGTGCTATCCGCAAGCGCTTGTTTCCGGTTAATCCGCCTGCCACTGCATTGGTTGAGGTCAGCGCATTGGCGGGTGACGAATGGTTGATCGAGGTGGAAGTGACTGCGGTTATCCCGCGCAAAAGTACCTAAGGCTTCAATGCGCATTTAAGCTGAATTTAAGGCTGATTTGAGTTGGGATTAAACCTGCAAAACATGTGTGATTGTATCCTCATATCATCGCTTGATGCAGATTTAAGGAACAATACACAATGAACTCCGACTCAAAAGCCGCCATTCCATCAATCATTATGGGTGCTGCAATCGCGCTTATCGTGGTGACTGGCCTAATTCATCTGGTCACCGCGCCGGAAAATTTTGACGAAGCAGCCTACAAAGGCATGATGTTTATGGTCAATGGTGTCGCGGCACTCATCGCGGCGGCTGGTATATATCGCGGCTCAAAAACATGGGGCTGGGGCTTAGGCTTGCTGGTGGCAGGCGGCGCAATCGTCATGTATGTGGTTAGCCGAACCATTGGACTTCCCGGAATCGGGATCGATGACGCATGGTTTGAACCCATAGGTGTGCTATCATTGTTGGTAGAGGGCATTTACGTTGTGCTTGCGATCAAGGTTTTGGGCCAACGACAATCCATTGCACCCAATATTCCTCCCCTGACAGCTGCCGGCTAAGTAACCATCGTAATTCCAGATTTCAAAGGCAGCCCTCACCAACAGTTGGATTGAGGGCCTTTTAACGACTCACGGATTGAAGTATGACTCATGTTTTGCTGATTGATGATGATACCCGTCTAACAACGCCTCTGCGTTCATCGTTCGAACGGGCGGGGTTTACGGTTTCGATAGCGTCAGACGGCTATACAGGGTTGAGTAAATCTTTGGTCGAAAACCCCGACGTGATTATTCTGGATGTCATGATGCCGGGGCTTGATGGTTGGGCGGTGTGTAAAGCCATTCGCGAGCGCAGCCCCGTTCCAATTATCATGCTGACTGCGCTCGATGATGCCGTAGATCGCATTCGCGGTTTGGAATTGGGCGCGGATGATTATCTTGTCAAACCATTTGGGTTTCAAGAACTCCACGCCCACGTGAAGGCTATGCTGCGGCGCGTCCAGTTAACGACGCAGCCGGTCGCACCGCGCTTTTTGCGCAGCCAAGAAATCGAAGTGAATGTGCAAACCCACGAAGTTAAGCGGGCTGGCAAAGTGGTGATGCTGCGACAAAAGGAATATGACATCTTACTGTTATTGATGTCCAACCCGGATCGTGTCATCAAACGGGATGAGCTGTTCGACCGTGTTTGGGGAACCGATTGGCTGGGGGATACCCGTACATTGGATGTCCACATGAGCTGGCTGCGTACCAAGCTCGAAGATGATCCCGCACATCCGGTTTATTTACAAACCGTTCGCGGTGTCGGATACCGTTTTGCTGTGCCGGTCGAAACCATTTATGCTTAAATCCAGTATTCGTCGCCAACTATTGGTCACTTTTACCAGCATTACGGCGGTAGGAGGACTCATCCTCTTTTTTGTTGCCGGACGGCTGCTGCAAAATGCCACCATCACCTTTTACCAGCGCGATATTTTGACCGAGACGGTCACACTTGCCGGCACACTTTCAGGAGGCGATGGGGACGGTGACAACTCGATACTTTCTAATCCGCTGGGACAATATGCGCTGCGACGGCTCAGTTCCGAACCGGATTGGCAGTTTTACATCATCAATCGCGAAAAACATTTAATCCCGAATAAAAGCAATTCTCAAGACCCTGTTGACCAATCCGCAATTGATAACGCGCCCGAAATCGCGACTGCACTTTCGGGTACCGAAGCGCAAAATATTCGTACTGATGAAAGTGGAAATGTCGATTTATATTCTGCCGCGCCTGTCTTATTTAGGAATAAGAACGTTCAGGCCGTCTTATGGCTGGTCGTGCCGATGCAGCCCGCATACGATCAAGTCAACCACCGCTGGCTTGAGATGGCAGCCGTTTTATTGCCCATTATCGTCCTGATCGTGGTCGCCAGTTTATGGGTCGCCCGAACGCTCACGCTGCCTATCCAGCAGCTTAATCAAGCGGTACTGCGCATTACGGCGGGGCATCGGAACGAACGCATTGTCTTAAATCGCGATGACGAACTGGGACAGCTTGCGCGCTCTTTTAATGAGATGCTCGACAGCCTCGAAACCCTTATTCATGCCCAGCGCAGTTTCGTCAGTAATGCTGCCCATGAACTCCGCACGCCTTTAATGAGCATGAAACTGCGGGTTGAAGCACTGATGGATGAAACCGTAGCGGCTGAAGAACGGCAGAATTATCTGATCGAAGCCAGTGACGAAATTCAACATATGGCGGAATTAGTAACCGCCTTATTGACATTAGCCCGATTAGATGAGGGCAAGCACACCTCTAGCGTGGAGTCGTTTGATGTAGCGGCACTGCTGCACGACAGCGCGCGGTCATCACGGATTCGGGCGGCACAGTTGGGCATCAAAATTGAATCAGAAATCCCCGATTCACTGCCGGATGTCGCAATAAGCATCGCTGATATGCGTATTGTCCTCGACAACTTGTTAACCAATGCCATGAAATATACCCATTCGGGGGGCTGTATCTGGATACGTGCCCGCGTGGTTGACAGTCAACTGTGTGTTGAGGTCAGCGATACCGGAGAAGGGTTCGACCCTGAAATTGTTCCTCATCTTTTTGAACGCTTTTATCGCGCAAATTTGGATCGGAACAAGCTGATCGCCGGTCACGGGCTAGGCTTGGCGATTGTGGATGCGCTGCTCAAGCAAAATGGGGGCAGCATCAAAGCCGTTAGCAAAGGTCAAGGGCAAGGCGCAGCCTTCACACTCTATATTCCGCTGGCGGCTGGATAACAACCATTTTACGGAATGTTAAAGCCGCGATGACCAAAACATCCATAAACCATAAACAGGTCGTGCTACGATTTTACTAAACTGGTCAGAAACCACAGACTCTACTCATCAAATTGGCAAATCCTCTGAAGTCATTCAGAGGTCTCCCACTTTCAAGGCGCGGTAAGATTGCCGCGCCTTTTGATTCGGGTGTGTAACATTTTTGAAGAATGCTATACTCATCAGCATCGATTGCTATTGAGTGATTTTTTCATGTTCACATTGAAGTTGGTGGAACGTCCCCCTAATTAGTCTTCGACCTGTAGACTAAGTTATCCATCCTCACCAGCCCTATGGGCTTGTTTGCCATGCACTAAAGTTCGCCTCAAACCCGAACCGGAAGACCTCGACGGGACTTGACCCCGCCGAACTTTTTGCGTTCACCGTGCCCGTGCGCCTCCGACCTGTTTTGTCTCACTCAACTTCACCGAAAACACAAGACAAAACAGGAGGATATGATGGAGATTATGCGAGGCAAACAGGCCTCGTTTATGGATTCGTCGGCACTTGCCGGACGCATAAACGGATACAACACAATACATATCGACATTGGCACCGGTGATGGACGCTTTGTACAGCACATGGCACAGGCTGATTCAAGCCGCTTCGTCATCGGGATTGATGCCTGCCGCGAGAACTTACAGGAGGGTTCACGCCGTGCTCAGTCGAATACCTTGTTTGTGATCGCTAACGCCCAAGCGCTGCCAACCGGGTTATACGGTTTAGCCACGCAGATTACGATCAACTTTCCTTGGGGCAGTTTGCTCCAAGGTTTACTCACTGATGATGTGGGGTTGATGTTCGGTCTAGGGGCGCTGGCTCGACCTGATGCCGCATTCGAAGTTCGGTTGAACGGCGGCGCGCTGACTGAAGCCGGTTGGTCACTTGAAGAAGGAGTCCAGCAGATTCAGAATGTGTTATCAGCCAACGGTTTCGATATGCGACCAGCACAGGTAATGTTGGCAAATGAGTTGAAAACCTTCCCGACGACATGGGCCAAGCGTATCGCTTTTGGTCGTGACCCCCGCGCGATGATGTTGCGGGGTTAGAACAATCATAGTCGGGTTGGTCATGTTGAATATGAATCGATTGAAATGACGTAATAAAAACGGAGGGGTTTGCCGGCGGCAAACCCCTACACATCAAATGTTATTACCCGTTCACCATACCGTGCGGCGGTTCGCCGTATTTACCCGAACTAAACACGTAAACATAATTCACGATGTCGCCGTTCGGGTTGGGGGTCGCGCCTGCTGTCCAGTTGAATAACCACTTGGCATCGCTGATACTCAAGTTGACGCAGCCGTGACTGCGGCGGTAGCCAAAGAAGTCATGCCAGTACGTGCCATGCAGGCTGATTGATCCGTCGAAGTACATGACCCACGGTACACTTTGCAAATCGTAAGCGCTGGGTGCGCCGGTCGCGCCGGACATCCGGTCATCAGGCATCTTCGCCCAGATATTGAACAAGCCTTCGTTGGTGTCGTGCGTCGGCAGGCCGCTAGCAATCAACGTTGCGAATACCGGTTTATCGTCTTCGTAGGCGACAAGTGTTTGCTCATACAAATCAACCGCCACCCAACGTCCGGTGACTTCTTTCTGGTTGCCATCTTTGGGATGCGGAGCGGGCTGAACCTTCGACACAAAGGTTTGCTTCAACCATTGGTTCGGGCCAATCATGTACCACAGCCAACCTTCTGCGTCGGTGGCTTCAGCATAGATATTCACCAGATCATAACGGCGGGTCAGATAGCCGCTGTCTTTTTCACCGGGGCCACCGGGCGTGAGTGAGGCATAGATGCCGGTGGTATCCAGAACCCACGCAAATGGTTGATCCCAATTTTCGGGCAGGACAACACCTGTAAATTGGGAGGGTGCAACCAGTTTGGTATTGGCGCGGGGAATCCACAGGCCGCCCTTAATTTGCAGCCAATCGGGATTATCTTCGTTGGTCGCGGTGATGAAGTTGAATCCCTGCGGAATTTCACCGACGATATTGCCACCGGGCGCGTCATATTTGCTAACCGGATCAGGCCCTACACGATAGAAACTGAAGTAACCAATGGTCGTGCCGTCCAACGGCGCGCGGTCAAACTTCAACTTGGCGCGCGAAGTCATGAGATCAATACATTCTTGGCTGGTGGGCTTGCCGGTTTCATAAGTACAAACGGCAGGCTCAAAAAGCGGCACAGCAGGGTTTGCATCCTGCGCGAACGTTACGGCGGAAATGGTCAGCAGCATCATAGCTGACAGGGCGATGAGTCGTTTCATCCAGCAAATTCTCCACACATTCTGAGGTATTTTGTTGACATAATACCACAAGCATTTTTTGTTGTGATGGGTCGCTGGCTGACGATTGGACTACGCTGCGGTCATGGCACATCTACGATCCACAGTTCATAATTGAGGATACAGAAATTGCTATAGATTTATCAGATATGGTTACGTACTTCGATAAAATGGTAATAATCCAAGAACCAGTGGATAGTCTATTGGGAGATGGGTATACCGTAGGGTATAAAAATGAGCATGAATTACCCAAATTGTTTCATCTGTGGGAAAACTACACTCGAAATGGACGGTCAAGATAATGTATACAAGGATTATTTTCTTGACTCCAATGATCCCATTTCTAAAAAGTTGCTGGATTCCAAATGGTACGGACACTCTCATTTGAAATGCATGAGCAATTGGGAATGGGGATCGCCTTACTATAAGGGATTAATTCAATATTCAACAAAAGTTATGTCATATAGGATTGTAAACCAGAATGATTGGTTAACGGTTCTCTATATGCCGAATGAACGATACCCTGCTTCAGGATCATTAAAAATTGTTCGTTCCAATGGTTGGTATATAACGATTGATTTAGGTAGATGGTGGCTACGCCAGAAAGTTGAAAGTGGATGCATAATTGCACATGAGGGAGGTCTCAATTTCGATTTCAGCGAAAATTTAGCCTTTGCTCAATTGATTCGCGAGAACTTTCTGAATATAGGAACATTTCCTTTACAAGGGATAATTGATGCTTTAGAAATCAACGATGAAATTATGGATTCGTGGCTTTTGCAAGATATTCTTATCAAGCCTAAACACGAAATCGAATCTCAAAATTGGATTGTAGCATCTTTCAAATACTATGAGTTCGTTCCAAAAGAAATCGCTGAACTGGTTCCTGAAGAGTTTACTAAGGATATCCGTTAAGATGATTGATGAAATTTTATGGAAAAAATAGGAGTGTAACAAATATGTCAACAACATGGGCAATCATAAGCGAGACATTATGACCCAAAAAATCACTGGTATTTTCAATATTCTGGCGACACCTTTCGCCCCTGATACCGCGCTTGACATTGACAGTCTGAAAAAGTTGGTCAAGTTCCAACTGGATAAAGGCGCATATGGCCTGACCATCCTTGGTGTGTTGGGCGAAGCGGCTAAGATGAACGTCGATGAACGGCGGCAGGTGGTCGAAACCGTCATCGAAACCGTTGCCGGACGTGTGCCGGTGGTGGTCGGAACCAGCCACGAAGACCTCGCCACCTGCATCAGCTTGAGTAAGTCGGCCTTCGCCTCCGGTGCGGCGGGAGTCATGATCGCTCCGCCGCGCATGAACAAACCAACTGACGACCAGATCATTGGTTTGTACAGCGACATCGCCGCCCAGATTGACCAACCGATTGTGGTGCAGGATTTTCCGCCTGTGAACGGCGTTTTCATGTCGGCGGATATGCTGGCGCGGCTGGCTGAGAAAATCCCAAATGCGCGCTACCTCAAATTGGAAGACCCGCCGCTCATGGAAAAAATTGGCGCAATCCGCCAACGCACTGATAAGTTCGAGATTTTTGGCGGCTTGGGGGGCATGTTCCTGCTGGAAGAACTGCGTCGCGGCGCGTCTGGCACCATGACCGGCTTCGCCTTCACCGAGATTCTAGTAGCGGTTTATCAGGCTTTTGAAAAAGGGGATTATCTGACAGCCGAGCAAATCTTCGACAAGTATTTGCCGCTCATCCGTTACGAAAATCAGCCGATAATCAACCTGACCATTCGTAAAGAACTGCTGTATCGACGCGGCGCGATGGCCTCGGCAACACTGCGTATTCCGTTTGTGCCGATTGACGCAGGCACTCATGACGAAATCGCTTGGGTGCTGAAGCGTGTCGGCATTATCGATCCCACACAGAAAGTTGCTGTTTAGCGTGCGCGATGCGGTTGACGAAAACCGCATCACATAGCACAATTGATCTATCACTTGAATTCGTGTGACGAACGAGCTTTTTGACTTATTTATTGCACACGATCTACGATAGGACGATTATGCTGACAATTGACCTCCCTACAGCACGGCGCTTTATCCTCGGCAAGCAGGGTCTATGGCCGGGGCGGCGCTGGCGTGGTCTTGAAGGTACGGAACAGGCTATACGGACGTTGGAGTATTTGCAGCTAGACCCCTTGCAAATTATCGCCCGCAGTCAGGACATCATGCTGCACAGCCGTGTGCTAGATTATACGCCGAGTATGTGGGAGGCAGTGACTTACGAGCAGCGTAAGTTCTTCGACTGGGGCGGTTGGCTGGCTGTCCGTCCGATGGATGAACTGCCGCACTGGCGGGTGGTGATGCGCCGTGAATTGGATAAAGACGGTCGGCTGCGTTCAATTGCACAAGATCATGCCGATGCTATCGTGGAAATGCGGACGATATTGCAAGAGCGTGATGTCGTCAGCAACCGTGATTTCGAGATGTCTACACGGACGCGTACACAAAGTTATCGAGGCCGCAAGGACAGTGCGCTGGCACTGTATTACCTGTGGATGACCGGCGAAGTCATGACCCACCACCGCGACCGATTTGAGCGGGTCTATGCTCTGACAGAGAAGGTCGCTCCCGCGCATTTGATTGGCGAAAGCGATGAGGTTGAGGTAGATCGCTTCTTGATTAAGAAGGAAGTGGGATTTAATGTTTTGGGGCGGATCGCTCGGACGCAAGATTCATACCGGCGCGGTGAGCCAGATCGTGCGGCTAAGAAACTGCTGGATGACATGCTGGCAGCCGGTGAGATTATCGAAGTGCGGGTCGAGAGTTGGAAACAAACACACTACGCGCTCGGCAGTGACCTTGACGCCTTGAACGATTTAATTGCAGGCCGTATACCGGAAGCATGGATACCACTGGAGACGACCACAACCGAGGAAACGGTCTTTCTGGCGCCGCTTGATCCGGTTAGCGCGCGTGGACGTGCCAAAGTGTTGTTCGGCTTCGATTATGTCTGGGAAGTTTATAAGCCAGTCGAGAAACGGAAGTTCGGTTATTACGTGCTGCCGATTTTGTGGGGCGATCAGTTGGTCGGACGCTTTGATAGTAAACTCGACCGGACGACCAATACCTTTATCATCCTCGGTCTGTGGTTGGAGGATGCCGCGTTAGCCAAAGATGAAGTCTTTGCCGGGGCGTTAGCCCGCGGCTTTGCCCGTTTTAGACAATTTTTGGGCGCTGCCAAACTTGATGCCAGCGCCATACAAGAACCGCAGCTTCGAAAGGCCGTCAAAGCGGCTGCCCGTTGAAGTTGGTATCCTATTTGACTGTCCAACTGTCGTCCTGTGGGATAGCATAGGTAAAAATACTTGTCGCGTGCAGGACTTCGACAAACGAACGTCCGCATCAATCAGGAGCGTAACACATGGATTTAGGACTCAAAGGAAAAGTCGCGCTGGTCGCAGCCGCCAGCAAAGGTTTAGGCTTCGGTGTGGCGCGGGCGTTGGCCGCCGACGGCGCACGGGTTTCGATTTGCAGCCGTGACAGTGCTTCAGTGGATGCGGCTGTCAAAAAATTGGTTGATGAAACAGGCGCTGAGGTTATTGGAACCGCCTGTGATGTGACGAACGCCGACTCGATTACGGCGTGGGTGGATGCGACGGTTGCCAAATGGGGCGTGATTGATGCGCTGCTGGTCAACGCAGGCGGCCCACCCGGAGGTTTGCTGCTAGATATGACCGATGCCCAATGGCAGGCGGCTTTCGAACTGACGTTGATGAGTTCCGTCCGCATGATTCGCACAGCAGTTCCGCACATGACCAACGGCGGTTCGATTTTGACGGTTACGTCGTCATCCATCAAAGAACCGATTGAACGCTTAGGCTTGTCAACCGTCATGCGTTCGGGAGTAGCCGGTTTGGTCAAAACGCTGGCGGATGAACTCGCGCCACAGAATATTCGTCTGAACAACCTGATTCCCGGTCGTATTGATACCGACCGCGTCGCTCAACTGGATGCGGCAGCCGCCAAACGCCAGAACATCAGTGTTGAAGAGGTCAGGGCGCAAAGTGTCGCCCGTATTCCGCTTAAGCGCCTCGGCACGATTGATGATTTCGGTTCGGCAGCGGCCTTCTTACTGTCACCGGCAGCCGAATACATTACCGGCGCGACTCTGCGTGTCGATGGCGGTCAGATGCGCTCGATTTGACAATCTGTTACGATAAGGCTGAGTGAAATAGTAAGGATACGCAACATGGTTCAGATTACGATGCAGGTCACAGAACGTTTAGCGCAGCAGCTGCAACCTATATCGGATTGGCTGCCAACCATTCTAGAACTCAGCCTTATCCGCTTCAAGACACCCGCTGTACAAACCGCTTCCGAAATTATGGATTTTTTGGCGTCCAGTCCTACGCCCGCCGATCTTCTCAATTATCATGTTTCTGATCGCGCTCAAGAACGTTTGCAGCGATTATTAGCGGTCAATCAAGCGGGACTGACCTCGCCAGAAGAACAGGCTGAATTGGATGAAATTAGCCAGATTGAACACATAATGGTCATGCTCAAAGCACAGGCTCACGAGCAAACATCAAAGAAAAACTAATCTAATAATTACCTCTTCCCCAGAATATAAATTTATGCAACCTTTTTTACTCGGCATCGACATCGGCACGACGGCTGCCAAAGCCGCCCTTTTCGGATTAGACGGACGTTTGCAAGCAGTCGGCAGCGCGGAATACCCGCTGTATCATAGTCGTCCCGGTTGGGTCGAACAGCAGCCGGAGGAATGGTGGCAGGCAGCTGTGATTGCTATCCGCCAAGCCTTATCCCAAACCGAAAAGGGCGCGGAACGCATCGCCGGAATTTGCGTCAGCGCCCAAGCCCCGACCTTGATTGCCCTTGATGCCAGTGGTCAACCGCTTCGTCCCGCTCTCATCTGGATGGATCGCCGTGCTGAGGCGCAGGTGGCTGAACTCGAAAATCTGCTCGGTGCGGAGAATATTTATCGCGCCACCGGCAATCGACCGGATGCCTTCTACGTGGCGGCGAAGCATCGCTGGTACATGCAAAATGAGCCAGAGTTATTGGCGCGAACGGAAACTTTCCTGCAAATCACCGGTTATATCAATTACCGCCTCACCGGATTGCTGAGCCTTGATACGGCTCATGCCGCCCTGCTGCAACTCCGAGATTATGCCACCGGTGAATGGTCAACTGATTTAATGTCCGCTTGCGGAGTCGAACCACATCAATTTCCGCCTGCCCGTCCTGCCCATGAAATCCTCGGGGGTGTCACGGCCTCCGTTTCAGAAGTGACCGGATTACGCGTTGGAACACCTGTCATGGTCGGCACAGTCGATGGCGCGGCAGCCGCCCTCGAAGCCGGAGCCGCAGGCACAGGTGTCGCCGCCGAGATGACCGGTACATCAACCGTCATGATTATGCCTAACGATAAAGGCGTGACTGAGTCTGCCTTTATCGCTATGCCTCACGCCTTGCCGGGGATTAATCTCTTACTTGGTGCGATGGTTTCATCAGGGGCGAGTTTGCGCTGGTTTCGGGATCAATTTGCCGATGCCGAACGTCAAACGGCTGCTGAGACTCATGCCAATGTGTTCGATCTGTTGACCGCACAGGCCGCTCAAGTTGCTGCTGGCAGTGACGGCTTGATTTTCCTTCCCTACATGATGGGCGAACGCTCACCGTTATGGAACACCAATGCACGTGGTGTCCTCTTTGGCTTATCACTGGCGACACCCAAAGCGGCAGTCATCCGTGCCATTCTGGAAGGTACGGCTTTCGCGCTCCGTCATAATGTTGAGGTCGCCCAAAACGCAGGCGTACCCATTACCGAGGTGCGTTCGGTCGGCGGTGGGACACGCAGCGCCCTCTGGAATCAAATTAAATCCGATGTGCTAGGTGTTCCCGTATTGTTACCAGAAGCCTCGGTCGGCGCACCCTTCGGAGATGCTCTGGTTGCAGGCTTGGGCGTGGGTTTATACACCAATGTCTTGGATACCGTCCGTGATGTGGTCAAGATCAAAACGCGCTACGAACCTGATCCGACCAACCACGCCCGATACACCGAACAGTATGCTTTGTTTCGGAGCATTTACGAACACCTTCGCACCGACTTTGACCAATCAGCACGGCTCATGACCATCGGAGACACCTAAATGCTTGATCTGAATTTAGCCGGTCGCGTCGCCCTCGTCACGGGAGGCTCACGCGGGATTGGTCGCGCTATTGCCCTTGCCTTAGCCGAACAGGGCGCGGCGGTCGCTGTTCATTATCGGGGTCAAGAAGTGCAGGCGCAGATGGTGGTGGATACCATCCTCGAAAAAAGTGGACGCGCGGTGGCTTTACAAGCCGATCTTGCCCAACCGGATGCGCCCGATGTGCTGGTTCGCCAAGCCACCGATCAACTCGGTCAGCCTGATATTTTGATCAACAACGCCGGTGAATTTACCGACTCATCGGTTGCCGACATGACCGACGACATGTGGTCGCAAACTTTGGCGCTAAACTTGACGGCGGCCTTTGCCTGTACCCGCGCCTGCTTGCCCTTGATGAAAGCTCGCGCTTGGGGACGGATTATCTCGCTGACCTCGCAGGCGGCTTTTGTCGGATCGACGAACCACGCCCATTACGCGGCTGCTAAAGCCGGACTCGCCGGATTCAGTTATTCACTGGCGAAAGAAGTCGGCGTGGAGGGCATCACCGTCAACATGGTCGCGCCCGGACGCATCGTCACCGATATGCTGGCAGATCATATCCCTACCCGTGAAGCCGAGTGGATTGGTCAAACGCCGCTGCGCCGCCTCGGTGAGCCGGAAGAAGTCGCTGGCGCGGTTGTTTTCCTCGCCTCGAATGCCGCCTCATACATCACCGGCGCGACCATCCATGTCAACGGTGGGGTCTTCATGAGTTAAGGCATCGGTGCTGATGCCTCTCGCTTAGCTTTTATTTTCGCTAACAACATATAGGCTTCTGATAACGAATTGGCAAAAGCCAGAGGCACTTCGCGCCGGAGTGTGCTGCTATAAAGGGCTATAAATACCTGAATCATCGACCGTTGGAAGCCGCTTGCGCCCACCAACACTACGATACCGGTATTTGAAGGGCGATTTTGGGACAGGTTTCGGAGATGCGTCATGGCGTTGGGAGGCAATGATGAGCTGTGGCTAATCATAATACTATCAACAATCTGATCGACCTTCGAAATTTGGATCCAACTTTCAGCCATCACTTGGTTGACTTCATCCCATGTCCAATGCTGGCCGAGTTCGTAACGACCTCGTGTTTTTTCAGCATTGTCCCAGTCAAATGTCGCAGCCATATACTTTCCAAAAATAATGCGTCATCCTATAACAATTGTACGCCTCTTTTAATCATAACATTCGAAATATTGTGAAATTTTTATAAATAATCGGGCGGTGCTTCTGTCTGTGGGGCAGCACTTTCTTTCATGCGCATAACAACTTTATTTATTGTTTTTACTCACACCATCAATAAGAAACATCAGAACCTGCATGACGAAACCCACACCAAAACCAAGGATAAGACCGCCTACAATAATGATTTGAAGAGTCAAGCTTGCGTTAGCCCAAGAACCGCTGCCATTTGGGGTAAGCGAAAATAGTACAAACCCAATCACAGAAATACCGCATAAAATACCTGTTGCGCCAAATATAAGAGCGCCGATACCTCTCAGCGGAATTATAAAAAGAGGGCGAGGTCTCCCGATTGGGATATTCATCCGTTTACGCTGAATCAATAGACTCCCCATAATTAGGAGTAGTACCCCCACACAAATCGTTGCGATTTGCTCAGGTATCGGATTGGTCATTTTGATTTAACCGAAACTGCTTTACAAAGGTACGGATATTATATATGGGTCTTTGCCTCGAACGCGCCCTCATACACCGCCGGTGCGACCATTCACATCAACGGTGGCGTGTTCATGAGTTAACTGCTACCTGATTAAGTTTTTTCTTGCGGTGGCCCCAAAAAAATTGAACACGAAAAGGTCTGTGTTTATTTTGGTACGGGCTGTGGCGGTTGAGCCAGCCAATTCTGCTCAAATTCGGCAGGAGAGAGCTAGCCCAACGCCGAGTGAATGCGCTTGCGGGCATACACATCATCCAGAAAGGGCTTAAAAACTTTGTTACGCGACTGTACTAGAAAATATTTTACATTTTGGTAAGTACATATATGCTATATGGTGACTTTTGGCTTTCTTCCCGCCATTGAATCTTATCTTCGTCATATCCTATAGGATTGTGTAATTCGAGAAGTCTCAGATGAATTTTGGTGAAAGCATCTCTATAATCTTGGTCTGTCCAATAGTAGTCATATAGAATTACATTTGTTCCACGAAACAATAGTTTTACAGTCTCACCACTTTCAAACTGGCGTTTGTTTTCGGGAAAATCGTAAGAAACAGATACCCAATCTCCCTTATAGCCTTCCATTGATGAAGTGAGAATAATAATATGACCGGACGGTTTTAATACTCGCTTGAATTCACTGAGAATTTTCTCGATTTCAATCATTGCAGCAATTTCAAGAAAAACGAAACTTGAAAAGATCAAATCAAACGAAGAATCCTCGAAGGGCAAAACGCCACTTTCGATTTGCTGATAAGTACCCTGTTCATCCTTTTTTCTTACCTCAGTTAACATATCGCTGCTTATATCAACACCTATAACATCAAAACCAAGACTCCTGAGAAATCGCGTAGATCTGCCGGGTCCACAACCATAATCTAATGCCTGAGTCCCCTTAACATATTTCTTTACGAGGTTAGGCACATCTCGAAATCCCAAGTAAAAAGTACCCTCAATACCTAGTTCGGAGTATTCCGTAGCATGTTTCGTATAATCGTGAGTTTTCATGGAGTCCTTCATTTTTGTTTTCCCTGATTTTAAGTAGAACTGTAGTGACTCCAAAAAGTTGGAAACGAAAGTGTTTGTGTTTATTTTAGCACTGGTTGTGGCTGTTGAGTCAGCTAATTCTGCTCAAATTCCGCAGGAGAGAGATAGCCCATCGCCCACACAAACGGCTTTGTCTTGCAGTTTGGCTCTTGAAACTTCAAGCTGATGTCTAGCGATTGATCGCTTAAGCCTTCATCGCCTGCTCAAGCCGCTGCGCCACTTCAGCATGATTATTGGCACGGGCAATATCCAGCGCCGTTTGCCCGTCATCATTTTTCGCGGAGGCATCTGCACCCTGTTCCAAAAGGAGTTCCGCCAATGCCAGTTGACCATTTTGGGCGGCAGCTTGCAGCGCTGTGAACCCACCTTCTTGCTTGGCATTCACATCCACGCCGCGCTCGATCAGCATTCTGCAAATGTCGAGGTGGCGGTTGGCGCTCGCCGCGTGAAGCACATTAACCCGTTGGGCATTCTGAGCCGTTTGGTGGACATCCGCTCCACTATCCAGCAAATAGGAGACAATGTCAGCATGACCGAAGAACGCCGCCAGTGCCAGCGGAAAAAAGCCATCCGGCGAATAAGCATTGATCAAGTCGGGGTCTTCCGCCAGAATGGCTTTGACCGTCGCCAATTCACCTACGGAGGCCGCCTCGAACAAATTGAGGTTCGCGCCGCGTTCAACCATCAACTTGGCGATTTCCGTCTGACCATAATAGGCGGCTAACAGAACAGCCGATAGACCGTCCGTCGTTCGCGCATTTGAGAGATCAGGTTGGGCGCTGAGTTGTTCGCTAACCGTTTGGCGGTTGCCCTGCTTGATGGCCTCAAAAAACGTTTCGTTGTTGGACATATAGGCTCCTTCTCTTGAAGATCAGATGATATGTCCAGCCTAGCACAGGTGTTTGCGTTGCGCTTCTTGAAAATCACCTTTTTGTCGGCGGAAGTTTTCCGGTGACACGCCGTAATAACGCCGGAACAAGGTGCTAAACGAACCGAGACTCTCGAAGCCGACTGCCAAACAAATATCGGTGACACTGCGCTGCGTGTTGAGCATTTTCGCGGCTTGTTGCAATCGGTAGGCGGTCAAAAATTGGTGTGGAGTTTGACGGAACAGCTGCTTAAAGGCACGGAGGAAATGGGTAGTTGAAAGGTTCGCGGCCTGCGCCATATCTGTCAATTGAATGGGGCTGTCATAACAGGCCAGTATGTAATCATGGGCGCGAAACAAGCGGCGGTATAGCTCTTCACGGGTTGCCGCCCGAACAGCCGGTAATCGTGCGATTTGCTCGTTCACCGCCAAGTGGACGTTGAGCATTTGCCGCATGATGACGTGCATCTGCTCATCCACCCAACCCGCTGTGACATTCGCTTGAGCATCTTGTAAACGGCGTACCGCTGGCGTTAACAACTCGTCATGGGGATAAGTGCGATCCACAAAGTTCAGCGGCTGGCGTGTCTGAATAGGATTATCCAGTAAATGACCGTCACTCGTGGTTAGGCTGTGGTGAACCGCTTCGGCAAAGCCTGCCGGAAAGAATACACAAAACGACTCCACCGGTGCAGCCGACTCAACCGTAATTGAGTACGGCTGTTGGTCATTTAAGATGAGGTAGCGGTCATCTTCAACCGCGAATGTACCGCTGCCTGATTGGTAGAATGCGCGCCCATAACGGAACATCTTGATGGAGAGCATACCAATGCCTTCCCAATAATGGCGGCGGGCATAGGCACGCAAAATCGTGGGATGGTCGAGTTTCAGTGATGCGCTTGCTGGCACAATCGGGCCTACTGATTTTTAACTTTTTCGTCGTCGGGTGTGACCTTGTAACCTGTCCCTTGAATAATATCCAGCGGCTTGCCTGCGATAATCGCGCGGTGTTCCTCAACAATGTCCTGTGGGACAACGGAGGCAAACAACCGCATTCCACCAATCACAATCGCCAGATCATCCAACTGACCGAGAATAGGCAGCACGTCAGGAATGAAATCTAGTGGGGATAGCACATAAACGATACCCAGAATCGGAATCACTTTTGCCCATATCGGCACGCGCGAGTCTTTTAGCAGTGCCCACGTCAAACGAATTTGGTCAATTAATGCACGCAGCATGGAACAGTCTCCAATCTATAGCTGCCAATCGTCAGTCAAAAATCAATTGACTAACGACACTATTCGAGATGGCATCCACATTATTATACGCAGTTTAAGCGCCGGGGTTGCTCTTACGCTTGATGAAATCTGCGACCTGTTCAAACACTGTTTCGCGCTCCGAATCTTGGGGCAAGATGTGGTCACTCTGCTTGAGGGTATGCTGCTCAACATCTGACGTTTTGAGGTGAGCGAGAAGATAGTCGCGGTTGGTTAGGCCGACTGTTTTATCGCCTTCCGAATACATCAATAGAAGAGGGGATTGCACCTTCGCTAAACAGTCTTGAACAGCCAGCGATAACGCGAAAAGTTCCCCGACGGCAGCCGTTGACCACAAATCATAGCGTACCCGTCCGATAACATCTTCGCCGCGTCGCGCTTGTTCATCCCGAACCACTTGGTTGAAAGTACTGCGGTCACTCTGGTCGGTATAGGGTCGAATCCACTTGATCCAGCGGGTGTTTGCCATCGAGCGGTTGTTGAACAACACCGGTGTTGCCAGCGCCGCGAGGCCATCAATCTGCGTGTTGGCGGCTAATAATAAACCGAGCATTCCACCCATCGAGTGACCCACCACAAAAACACGGTCACACTGCGCCCGCAGTACATTGAGGCTATCTTCGACTGCCGCGTACCAATCTTGCCAGCGGTAGCGCGAAATATCGTGATAATCTGTCGCGTGACCGGGCAGGCGCGGGCCGTATACCGTATAGCCTTGATCGGCAAGGTGTTTGCCCAGCCAGCGAATCTCGGCGGGCGAGGCCATAAAGCCGTGGATGCAGAGGATACCGACGGCGTTCCCACGAAAAAAGAAGGGTTCACCACCGGGCATGATGTGAGGAATAGATTGGGTCATGAGTTTATTGTACAAGTGCCAAGTCACTAGTCAACTGCTGCATATGACAAAAATCGTTCCATATCTCCATCTTTTGTCGGATGATTTATTATTTAGGCTTGGCTAAAATAGATATTATAACGACAAAAATGGAGAAAAAATCATGTTCAGTATTGTGTTACAACGTGTCCTAATTGACGGGCTGTTGCTGAGTGTTCTTTTAGGTGTGCTGGTTATGAGTTCACTCAAGTATAACGCGCGATTGTGGTTGCAGGATTACCCGAAGGAAGTTCAAGCCAAAGTACCGCCAATCAGCAAACAGGAAAAGATGCAGCAGCGGATATTGATGCTGCCCTTTTTGCTGCTGACGCTCGGTATACCGTATCTCTCGGTGACAATAGCCAAAGCGTCATTCGGTGGTGTGATTTCGTTCCCCCAAGCATATCTGGTGGTGACGGGTGTTTTGCAAGTTTTCAACTTATTTGATGCGGTTGTACTGGATTATCTCATTTTAACCGTCATCAAACCCCGTTTTGCGCTCATACCGGGAACAACGTGGGAAGAATATTCAATGGCCGATATGCGATTTCAACTACGCAACTTCGTTAAAGGTATTGTCATCTGCGCGGTGATTAGTCTACCCATTGCATTGGTCGGCAGCTTGTAGAGAAAAGTAGCCTCCTTTATACAGCCGGAGTATGATGTATTTATTCCGGCTGTAAATTCATCCATACGCCATAAGCACAGCTTGAATAAGCCAGAAAAATAATTATGGAGAATGTCATGTACGGGACAGTAGCGAAAATGCGGGTGAAAGCCGGTGCAGAAGCGGAATTTTTGCGCATCGCCCAAGAGGTAGAAAGTGTGCCGGTTGCGGGCGTTGTCGCGGTCTATGTTTACCAGATGGATGCCAACAGCCGTGACTTTTATATGATCGCAATGTTCGACAGCAAAGAGTCGTATTTTGCTAACGCCAACAGCCCCGAGCAGCATCAACGCTTTATGCAGTTGATGACCGTCCTCGAAAGCGAACCGGAATGGCACGATGGCACTGTGGTCTACGCAAATGCCTAACCCATCTAGCTCCAACTAAAGTCTGAGCGGCAGTGTCCCTCGCAAGGACGAGCGAAGATCATCAGGCGGATGGACGTTTAGAAGTGGGCTTCACGGTTTAATTACAGCAACAACTTTCTGTAAACTAATCTTGAAGAGAAGCCATCATGAAGTTCATCCATCGCCTTTCCCTGCTTGTCGTTGTGGTGCTGGCCTCGCTGCCGCTGGTGATTTTGGCACAGGACAACCGCCAACCGAATCAAACGGCGCCGCAGCCAACCAAAGATTATGACGCGCTGGCGCTGACACCGGTTAAGACCATCGATGTGCAGCCAGCCCGGACGGCAACGTTGGAACTGCTGGACTATGGAACAATTACCCCTAGGCCGACCACCGATTACGACTCGCTGGATTTGACGGTCGTTCCAACGGTTGATGTCAAGCCCGCGCAGTCGGCAACACCTGAACTTATTGATTATCCAACGGCCACTTTTGCTGTTAAACCGGCGCAAAGCGCAACGCCCGATCTGATTGAATATCCGAGCGATCCCTGTAAAGAACCGCCCAGCAAAGACCCTGCGACGGCTCTGGCACAGATTGACTGTCCGCCAACGGCCACGCCGACCCGGACACCCGTGCCGATTACGGTTACACCGGGTACAGGCATTATCAACGGCCTGTGGGTGCTGGATCCCAATGCCTCGAGCTACAATTCCAGTGGAAACTGTAATGTTCCCGGAGGGGATAACGGTGGCATGGGCGGTGAATATCAACCGGATGACCTGCCTAAGTTTCCGGTGTGTATGACAGGCGATCAGCAGTGGCTCAAGGTCGATGCCAGCGGCCCGTATCCGTTAGTCGTGCCCAGCATCTATTCCGAGCAAGAAATGCGGCGTGAACTGCTGGAATCCAATGGCGAAACCACTGGCAGCTTGAATGTAACCATCACCCGTCAATATCATGTCATTAGCCCCAGCGAAATCGAATATTCCTATATCACCCATGAAGAAGGTGGTTGTACCACGACCAGCACCGTGCGCTATAAACTGGTTGAGGCCAACAACTTAGTGTGCAGCGGTGTGGTCATGACACCGGAATTCACGCCTATGCCTACTCAGATTCCAACGGCAAAACCCGGTGAAACACAACTGCCACCTGCGACACCTGAGCCGCCGGTACAGATTGGTGACTACACCATCCAACTGCCGCCTGTGGACGCGACTTGCAAGGCTGATCAGATACCCCCATCAGATAAAGTGGATGTGAGCTATGACAGCAATCAGAACATGTTCATCAGCTTTGGTGGTGGCGGATTCACGCTCTTTTGGAACGGCAGCGATTATTATGAGTATCACAAAGGCAATGGTTTCATGGTGAGCGTGAATACCTATCCCGGTGGCGCGTCCCTTTCGTGGAGCAAGCAAGGCTGTTTCGTCAACAGCCAGCTCACCCGCCAAGGTCAGCCGACTGCTACGCCGCTTCCGGTCGAGCCGACTCGTGAAGCCGCCACGACAGGCACGGACTTAGCAGGCAGCAGCTTCAGCGTCACATGGAATGCGCCCGCCAATATGTGCTCCGAGGCCAACAAGTCGATGCTCCCGGATTTGAGTTCGGCTGTCATGACGGCGCAGGCCGATGGAAACTTCGTCGTATCGGTCGAAGGGATTGATTACACCCTGACCAATGACAATGGAATCTATGGCTTTAGACAAATCAACACTGATGGCTCGATGCTGATGATTAACATGAACGGTTTCTATCAAGGTGTTGGCGCAGGCTCGATTACGGCCATCGGAACCAAAGGGGATTACTGCACCGCGCTGCTGACGTTTACGCCCAAAGGCTAAAAGGTTTCAGGCGATCAAGCGGCAGTCGGTTTTTATACGCGGAGAGGGACACAATACTCTCCGCGTTTTTATTTCAAAACGGCCTCCACCAAAAGACCTAGATGCACGATCACACCTAAGGCTAACAAGAATTCGTCAGGCTGATGGACGCTTGAACAAAGTTTTCGCGCTTTAATGACCCCAACGCCATTTAATATTTTACCTTGAAGAGACTCTATGAAACTCATACACCGACTTTCCCTTATTGTTTTAGTGATGTTGGTCACAGTGCCGCTGGTCATTATGGCGCAAGATCAACCCACGCCACCCAACAATGATGACCTTTTCGTGCCGTTACCGACTGCGGATACTGGCAACGATGACGATCTATTTGTGCCGTTACCGACGGCGGATACCAGCAGTGATGATCTGTTTATTCCCATCCCGACGGTCGAAGGTGGCGATTTGGTTGTACCCTTGCCTGAACCCGACACCTGTGGCAATGATGACCCCAATACCGATTTTATTCCTATTTGCCCGCCCACCAACACGCCAGCGCCAACTCGTACGCCCCGTCCCACAGCGCAGCCCGCGCCGGATGTCGTGAACGGCCTGTGGGTACTTGATCCCAAGAATGATTTTTCGTCTACGGGAACTTGTAAGTCTCCAAACAGTAATGATAACGGTGGCCCGGATCACGATTTCAGCGGCGAAGAGGAACAGCCGACGGTTCCAGTGTGTATGACCGCCGACAAGCAGTGGTTATCAGTCGCTTCTTTAGGCACATATCCTTTGACGGTATCGCCTTTCTATTCACAGCAGCAAATGAGACGTGAGCTGCTGGAAACCAATGGCAAAACCAGCGGCAGTATGAACGTCACCTATACCCGTCAATATCAGGTGATTAGCCCTACCGAGATTGAATACTCCTATATCTATCAAGAGGCGGGCGGCTGCACGACCAAAAACACCTTCCACTATAAACTCAAAGAAGTGAACGATCTTGTTTGTACCGGTGCGGTCATGACACCCAATTTCACCGCTGTTCCAACCCAAATGCCTACGCCACAGCCCGGTGAAACCGCCCAGCCTGTGCCGACATCTGTGCCACCGATTAATGAAGGACGCTATATCATCAACTTACCACTCGCAGACGCGAAATGCACGACGGATAAGCTGCCACAATCGAATGCGATGGATATGACCTATGACAGTAATCAGAATATCTTCATCAATTTTGGTGGAGCGTCGTATACGCTTTATTGGGATGGCGAAAAGTTTTACCAGTACCGTGAAGGCAATCGATTTGGTATCACCCTATATATCGACTCTAACGGCGCGAGTTTTACGTGGAACAAACAGGGCTGCCGGATTTACAGCCAATTGATGCGAGAAGGCTCTCCAACCCCAACACCTGTACCGGTTGAACCCACGCGTGAAGCCAACACCGATACGACAGCCATTGCGGGCAGCACCTTTACCACCACCTTTGATGCTCAGGAGGCTTACTGCGCTACCGAAAACAAGGCGCTGCTGCCTGATCTGAGTACAGGGGTTTTAACAGCTAATGCGGAGAATAACTTCGTTTTCAGCGTCGGCGGTCAGGATTATACGCTGGTCAATAAGAATGGCTATTTCATCTTTAGCCAAGTGAATGCGGACGGGTCAATGCTCGCGATCTCCGTGAATGATTTTTATGAAGGAGTCGGATCAGGAAGTTACACGGTGATTGGTGCGGGTAACAAAATCTGTACCGCGCTGCTGACCTTCACACCGGCTGGATAGCCTTCCGCGCTCAACCAACACATTAAACGAGATGACAAGTTTATTCGATCATCTCGTTTTTGTTTTGCCCTGCGCCCGTTATAATCACACACCTATTTGATAAGCGTGAATTGTGGTGAATATGCGTTACGTGACTGTCGATGAATTGGTCTATATCAACCAACAGGTGCTGACGGGCGAAACGATCCACAGCATTGTAGAAGGTAAACGGGCTGTGCGGGATATGGGCTTACTTGAAGCCGCAGCAGCAAGACCGATGGCGAGTGCTTTTGGTGAGGATGCGTATATCACATTGGGTGAAAAAGCGGCTGTGCTGCTGCATTCGCTGGCACGTAATCATCCTTTTGCTGATGGCAACAAACGCACCGCAGCGGTTGCCGCACTATTCATGCTGGCGGTCAATGGTCAGCAAGTGACGTGGGATGATCATGAAGCGCTAACGTGGATTATCGCCATTGCCGAAGGAAAACAATCTCCCGAAACCTTTGCTGAATGGCTGCCAACCGTATCAAGCGACCCAACACCCGAACCTGATGCGGAACGGGATACAGCTCTGCTTGCACAACTCATTGCAACCCATGAATGGCTGTTAGCTGAATTGGCAGGGCGCTAACACCCCCGAAAATGGGGAATGACAGAGCGGGGGTGAGGCTCTAGCATAAACTTGTGGATGGCCTACAATAATAATGAACCGGAAACGGTTTTCTGATGAGGAGGTAGAGTATGTTTAACCGATTATTGTTCTTAGCGGCATTCATATCACTGGGCGCGTGTTCAGTTGTTCCGGGCACTGGCGATAAAAGTACGGATGCAGCCGCAGCGCAGCAGTTTGTTCCGGCAAGCATTCCCGGCTACGACACAACGGACGCAGCCAGCATCACTGACGCGCTCACCAAGGTTGGAGCAGCCAGTTCGCTGCTGACTGGTAACATCGTGTCTGCCGGAGCGATTGCCAAGTTGAACAATATGATTGCCTGTTATCAGTCTGTGGGCGCTGTGGCTTCAAAGGTTTATGTTGACAAGAATATTGCCCTTAACCCCAATGCTCCGAAAGTGGGGGTGTTGGCCGTTATTAATACCACACGCATCCAGCGGAATTTGTTCTCGTGTGTATTAAATACCGGCGGCGCACAGGCGCAGGCAGCATCGAATGAAATTCAACCTTGCGGTGGCAGTGGTGAGAAGGTTGTCAACGGCGAAACCTTGAATTATGTCTATGCGGCCACTACACCCGAATTGTGCGCAACTTTCCAAGCCCAGTTCAATTAACAGCTAGCCCGTTTCCGAGAACAAAAAAACCGCTTCATATGAGGCGGTTTTCTTTTGCTTAGGTTTGTTTATTTGTGAGGCGTGACCTGACTATTTTTGTTCGGCGGCCTTTGTTTCGGCATCTGTTGTTGCGACGACTGCTGCTTCCTCGGTTTCGTCGGAATCTTCCCAGCTAATAATCCACACACAGGCTCCAGCGACGAGAATTGTCGCAACCACTAACGCCAGCCACTGTGTCGCCAGTAAGCCGACATCTTTAGCTTCCACCACGAGCAGGATAATCATGCCCAGCGAAAGGACAATCCAAGCGGCCAATCGGGGATGACGCAGCGCCCATTGTACGGGAGGGATTTTAGCAAGTTGGTTCATTGATTTCACTCAACACAGAAAACCGATGACCGTAATCATAACCGATTCATGTGAAATTGAACACTGTAATTCATGAGTATTGCATCAGCACCTACCCTGTAATAAAAACGGGGTGGTGAGTTCAACCCACCACCCCGCTCATCCAGTTTATGAGGGCACGCGCCCCACAGCGGATTAATTCTTTGACGGTAACTGCTTATTTCCGTTCACTTTGACGGAAATTTGCTTTGGCTGCGCTTCTGGCAGCTTGGGCAACGTCAGGTTCAACACACCGTTGTCATAGGTCGCTTCAACTTTGTTTGAATCGACACCCTGCGGTAAGCTGACGCTGCGGCTGAATTTGCCGTAGTAGCGTTCCTGAACAACCACTTTGCGGTTATCCTCAACCTTCGGCTGAGGCAGTTCGCCACTGATGGTCAGAACGTTGTCGTGCAGTTTCACATCAATATCGGCAGGATTAACCCCAGCTAACGGTACTTCTACTTCATAAGCATTGTCTGTTTCATGAATATCAAGTGCGGGAGTATCCGAACCTGTCCAACCGGCAAAGGATGGGAAATTACCCTTCCAAGCGTCCTCAAACATCCGATCCATTGCGCTCTGCATTGTTGCCATTTCTTTGAATGGATTCCAGCGAACGATAGTGCTAGCCATTTGCTGCCTCCACATTTAATAGTGAACGATTACTCTTGTTATATGGCGCAAATGTCTGATTTTTATAAACAAAATATCGGAGAAATATTAGAAGCGTAAAGAGGGGAAGTGATTTTATTGAGGGAAAGAAGAGGCACTGTGGAACGAATGCCTCTTCTAAAAACCGGGATTTATTCTTTGTAATTGGCCTGCGCTTCTGCAAGAGCATTACGTTCCTGATCCAACATGTCGGCATTGCGTAGAAGTTGAGACATGAGGATGCAGTAGGCGTTGTTGTCCATACGTTCTACCGCGTCAAAAGCCGCATCCAAATCCTTGCCAATGACGAACAGCCCGTGCCATGGAGCAATTACACCCGCTGCTTGTTTTCGGATACGCGCTTCGTTGCCGCGAATGCCACCTGCGACACTTTCAGCTAGTCCGTTTCCATGTGCTGGCGCATAGGAGACTACGGGAACTGTGCCAAACTTTTGGGTCGCTTCCAATACAGGCGGCATAGGGCGGTTCATGGCGGCAAACACCAAAATATTTTTGGCGTGGGCATGTACGACGCCGGTTCCATGTTCCCCAAACTCGCGGTGCAGGCGGAAGTGAACCTTTGATTCGCGCGAAATTTCGCCCGTGCCATCTAGAATGTTCATATCCTTGTCTGCGACCAGCACGTCATCAGGTTTAAGCTGCCACTGGCGCAAACTGCCGCTGTAGCGCGGTGTGATACACACATATTCACCCACACGGGCGCTAATGTTACCCCCTGCCACATCGGTCAGCCGCCGATCAAAAAGCATCGCCCCCAAACGCGCAATTTTGGCGCGCATGGCGTTTAACTCCGGGTTAGCCCGTACCGAGTCCTGTAATTGTTGATTAGTAGTCATGAAGCTGTAATCCTTAAAAACTTTTGATTATGTCTTGATTATAATCACCTAAAGAGAGCCTGCCCATGACCGCTTTTATAATGCCTAATTAAAGGAAATGTACCGGGCAAAGTGATATTTGTCCTTGAGTTATCTGTCATTTGTTACTTGATTACTGAATAATTTCGAAACAATTAATGTAATTCGGATTGAAATAGTTTACAATTTCTAGATAAGCTTTTAGCACTACAATTTGATGGTTCATTACAGACAACTATGAGGGTACAGGATTCATGGCTGATTCAAATAATGTAATGACAACCTCGCCCGACAACCCCGAGCCTGATTACCTACAAACGTTTTATCACAATTTGGTTGAAGCAGCCGGCAATGTTTTTTTTGTGACTGATGCCAATGGTTACTTTATTTATGTGAATTCAGCAGTTGAATCGGTCATGGGTTTCAATCCAGACCATTTCTTCGGCAAACATTATAGTGATGTGGTACATCCTGACTGGGTTGAGCGGGTCGTTGCATGGTATACAACCCAATTTTTAGAAGTCATCCCGGAAACAACCTTTGAGTATGAAGTGCTCGCAGCCAATGGCGAACGGCTCTGGGTCGAGCAAATTGTGCGTCTGATGGTTGTTGACGGCATGGTTATGGGGTGCAATGGCCTGCTGCATGATATTACACCACGCAAGCGGGCTGAGGCGGCCCGACAAAATATCGAAAAGAGTTATTTACAGGCTTCCGAAAACAGCGGCGCTATTGTGTTTATGATCGCTAAAGGCGGAGTGTTCATCTACGTTAATCCGGCTATGGAACTCGCGAGCGGATACAACCGCAGCGAACTCCTCAAAATGAATGTATCAGATGTAGTTCATCCAGAGCATCACGCACAAATACGAAAATATGCGCAGCTTTACGGCGAATCACAGCAAGCGGCACCACGCACCGAAATTCGTATCATCCGAAAAGATGGGTCAGTTGGTTGGATCGATGCTGTTGCCACTTGGAGCGAACTTGATGGCGATATCGTCATGTTTGGTTCAGCGCTGGACATTAGCGAACGCAAGATCATTGAACAGGAATTAAAAGACAGCCAGTTTTTTGTTGAACAGATTAATAAAACGATTCCGGATATTGTCTATGTGTTCGATCTTAATGAGTGGCGTATCGTTTATTCCAACCGGTCAATCGCATCATTACTTGGTTACAACCGCGAAGAAGTTTTCGCGATGGACAAAAATACCTTGCTTAATATGCTGCACCCCGACGAGCATACGCGTTATATGGAACGGCTGATCGTACTTAAGTCGATGAAATCGGGCGATTTACAGGAATCAACCTACAAAATGCTGCATAAAGATGGCAGTGTGCGTTGGGTGCATTTCCGCAATACGGCTTTCGAACATAACCCCGATGGAACAGTCAAGCGCATTTTAGGGTTGATGCGGGATGCGACCGAGCAGGTGAAAGCGCAAGAGTCGATTCATCGCAGCGAGGAGCAGCTTCGCCAATCCCTCCAATATCAGCGCGCCCTAAACGAAATTAACTTCGAACTCGGCGATCTGGATACATTTGAAGAGATGTGCAAACGGACGGTTGAACTCGGGCAGAGTAAATTAGGCTTTGACCGTATCGGTGTGCTGCTGTTTAATCCGGCGACTGAAACCATTAATGGTACTTTTGGTGTGGATGCTGAAGGGCAAATTCGGGATGAACGGGGCATACAACATGCTCTTTCAGGTGGTTTGCGTTGGGTGAGTAAATCCGTTCGCGATAAGCAGCGCGTTCATGTGCGCGAGAATATCGATATCTATGATAATTGGCAGGTTGTCGGGCATGGTTGGAACGCGATGGCGCTTATGTGGAAAGAGGGTCAAGTTATCGGTTGGCTGGCTGCTGATAACTTAATCAACCAACGACCACTGCAAGAATATCAGATTGAGGTGTTAGGTCTGCTTGCTATAGCACTCGAACATTTTTTTGTGCAAAAAGAGGCCGAGTCAAAACTACGCGAAAGCAATCGCCGTTATGACCAGTTGGTCACCAATATGCCGGGAATGGTGTATCGCATTCGTCGCAACGACAGCGGAAACGCCTACTACGAATATGTTAGCCCGCGCTGCAAAGATTTGACCGGATTAGAACCTGAAGCGCTTCTGGCGGATGCAAGCCTGCTGCTGAATCAAATTGTTCCTGAAGATCGTGTTAAATATGACGCGCTGGTGCGCATAAACCTTGAGGAACCTCAGGTATTTCGTTGGGAAGGCGCGGTTATTGTTAATGGCGAACGTCGTTGGCGGCGGGTTGAATCTCGACCGTATCAACTTGCCGATGGCAGAATCGTCTGGGACGGCATTCTTTCGGATGTGACCGAAAGTAAACGGGCAGAAGAAGCGCTGCGCCAAAGTGAGGAAGCGTCCCGAAAATCGTTGGAATATCAACAGGCGTTGAATGAAATTAATATCGAATTGGCTGATCTGGATTTATTTAACGACATTGCCAAACGAGCGATTGAATTAGGCACGACTCGTCTAGGCTTTGACCGTTTGGGTCTGATGATTTATGAAGCCGAATCCGGGCTTATTAAAGGAAGTTTTGGGACAGATCGAAACGGGAATATACGCGATGAACGCTCGTTTTCGCAGCCCATATCCAAATTTTCGAACTGGCTGAACGACTCTGTCACAGGGAAAAAACGGGTACGTGTACGGAAAAACGCACCATTGTATGATGACGGCGAAATTATTGGTCAGGGCTGGAATGCGATGGCATTGATGTGGAATGGGGAGGCACCAATCGGCTGGTTAGCGGTTGATAATCTCATTCATCAAGAACCGCTGCAAGCCTACCAACTGGAACTACTCGGTTTATTTGCGAGTGCATTAGAGCATCTCTACGTGCGTAAACAATCGGAGCATGCACTGCGCGAGAGTAACCTGCGCTATGACGAACTGGTTACCAATATTCCGGGTGTCGTTTATCGCCGCCGCCAACTGATGAATGGCGAGGATCATTTTGAATTTATTAGTTCGCGTTGCAAAGAAATAACCGGCATTGAACCGGAAGCGTTAGTCAAAGACGGCAGCTTATGGATGGATCAGATTGTGCCGGAGGAGCGGGCTGCCTTTATTGCTCGTTCAGAAGAAGCGGCCAAAAATTTCCAAACCTTTCTCTGGGAAGGTGAGGTCATTATTGATGGGGAACATCGCTGGCGGCGTATAGAGTCTCATCCACGCCAATTAAATGACGGCAGTGTGATTTGGGAAGGCATCTTGACGGATGTGACCGAACGTAAGCATGCCGAAGAAGCGCTGCGCCAATCCGAAGAACGCTACCGGACGATGGTGGAAGAACATTCCGAAATGATCAGCCGCTATACCCCTGACGGTCAGCTTACCTTTGTCAATGAATCGGTATGCCGTTACTTTGGGCAGCCGCGTGAATATTTCATCGGGCGTAATATTTTGGATTATACGCCGCATGAATTCCATGAACCTATTTTGCAGCGTATAAAGTCGGCGTCTATCACTGGAAAACCGTTTCAATATGAACATCCGATACATTTGGTGGACGGCAGTTTGCGCTGGTTCGAGTGGACAGATACGCCTGTTTACGATACCAGTGGACACGCCTTGATCTTCCAGTCAGTTGGACGAGATATTGATATTCGCAAACGGACAGAATCGGATCGTAATGATTATATCAATCGGTTGGAAATTATCCGGCGGGTCGATATGGAATTGACTGAAAGCTTAAACTTCGACCATGTGCTGCAAATCGCACTGGATGCTGCCGTCCGTATTAGTCAGGCTAGCGCGGGCGCTATTCATGTCTTAGAAGATGACCGGCTGCGGGTAGCGTATGTCGTCGGTAATTTCCCGCCTTCGATGCTGGGTTCAACTTTACCCCTTACCAGCGGAATTGTGGGGCGTGTCGCCCGCCGTGCGATTCCCGAATTGATTACTGATGTCAACATGGATCCCGATTACCTACCGAATGTCGTCGAGACACGTGCACAAATGACGCTGCCTTTGATGTCACAAGATCGGTTGATTGGTGTCATTAATGTACAAACGTCGCAGTCCGGCGTATTCACCCATGCTATGTTTGACTTCTTGAAAGTTTTAACTGTTCGCATTGCCTCGGCGCTGGATAACGCCCGCATGCACTTGGCGACTGAACAGCATCTGGTCGAAATTACTGACCTGTATCAGCAGGTGACCGAACTTGAACAACTGAAAACACAAATGATTCGGATCGCGGCACACGATCTCCGTAATCCATTGGGGGTAATTTCCGGCTATATCCAGATGCTATCCGAGGAAATGGCGGCGCATCTGACGGAACGCGGGCGTGATCAAATTCATACTATTAACGACTCCATCGGACGCATAGACAAAATCACCCGCGATATTTTGACTTTAGAACGGATTGCCGCTGGGCGCGAGGTCGTGGCTGAAAAAATCGACTTGACGCAGATGGTGACCGAAGCGTTTGCCCAAATTAAAGGGCAGGCCGCGCAAAAGAACCAGAGCTATGAACTGGAGAAACCCCGTCAACCGATGTTCGTTAATGGTGACCGCTATATGCTGCCCGAAACAATCGTCAATTTGCTTACAAACGCCGTCAAATATACCCCTGAAAGCGGGCAGATTCAGGTTTGCTTGGCCGAGAAAAATAATCAGGTGATATTGACAGTATCCGACACGGGATATGGCATTCCGGCGGATAAGCAGGCCGATTTGTTCCAACCGTTCTATCGTGTTAATACGAGAGAAACACGCGGAATTAATGGTACGGGGCTAGGGCTGCATCTGGTGAAAACTATCATCGAACGCCATAACGGTAAAATGGTTTTTCAAAGTGAGTATGGGAAAGGCAGTACCTTCGGCTTTGAACTGCCACTGGTTGATGTTCCTGCGCCAAAGAGTAAACGCAAGGCGGCGGTTCCCAAATAACCACATTTATTTAAACAATTATAAACTCAAGGTCGCCTATCGCAAAATGGGCGTAAGATATAGTCATTGTTCTGTAATAAGTATTGAGCGCATATGATGCAGCGACCTAAACAAAATTCTCTGGCAGCACAACACTGGTTATTCATGATCCTTGCAGTGGCAGGGATTTTCTTCATCCTTGTCTCTTTGCGCCCTGACGTTGTTCCTGCGTGGATTGGCTTCGCACTGATAGGCGGGTTGAGCGCCGGGGCGTTGTGGCGTCGGCAGCAGTCACCGGATATACCGGAACCGGCAAACTCCGCCGGGCAACCGGATAAAAAACCAACCTATGCGCAGCCTGTCGCGCCCGAGTCGATGGGGATGTTGACCCAAACCATTGCCCAACAAGAAATCAGTGTTCAAGAACAGTTGGCTTTAGCCGAGCATACCAATAAGCTCCTCAGTAAGTTTATGGCGACCGGCGAACAGATGCAAACTCAAGCGCGGACAATGAACCAGACCACGCGAGAGGCGAGCAATAACGTTACCAGCGGTGGCATGGCCTTGCAGCAGGTAATGGATGAGATGGGCGGCATCCGCGAAAAAGTGATGACCGTCGCTCAAACCATTCGCACACTGGCTCAGTTTGCCCTGCGTATTGACAGTATTATTGGTTCGGTCAGCGAGATTGCGACGCAGTCCAACCTATTGGCGATTAATGCCTCGATTGAAGCGGCACGGGCAGGTATTCACGGACGCGGTTTTGCAGTGGTGGCGGATGAGGTACGATCACTCTCGCACCAATCAACACAGGCAGCAGGCCAAGTGCGCGCCATTTTGGAGGAAATTCAAACCGCGATGAAGCAGGCCATTCGCGCCACCGATGAGGGTTTAGAACAGGTTGCGTCGGGTGTGGGTGTGGCGACGGAGGCCGACAGCGTAATGCATCATTTGATGGAACAAGTTACAGCGGCGCAGCAGGCGGTCACTTCCGTACACGATATTATTCGGCAGCAAGTGGACGGGCTTGATGAAATGAGTATCGGCGTGGAGCGAATGGAAAGAATCGCCCGCAATACGCTTCTCCAGACCCAAACCATAACCCAAATTAGCCAGCATCTGGTTCAACTTGCAGACGAATTACCGGTAAATATGCCCACCGAAACCGGCAGTTCTCGCCTTGAAGTAGGTACAGCGGTATAAAATATAGTTCGTTTAGGGGGAACGGTATGGCACAGGTTAAAGGTATCGGGGGCGTTTTCTTTAAGGCCAACGACCCGGCAAAACTGCGGGCGTGGTATCAAGCAAATTTAGGCATTATTCCGGAAACTGAAGGCCATGTGTCTTTCTGGTGGAAGCAGGTCGAAAGCCCCGAAGATCAGTATACGGTTTGGAGTCCTTTCCCGCAGGATACCCCTTATTTTGAGCCATCGAACGCCCCTTTTATGATCAATTACATCGTCGATGATCTCGATGGGTTGTTAGCAGAACTGCGCGCCAAAGGTGTGCCTGTTGACGACCATGTAGAAGAGATGGAATACGGGCGCTTTGGATGGGCAACTGATCCTGAAGGCAATCGTTTCGAACTCTGGCAGCCGTCGAACCAAACTCCTATCTAAAGGAGTTTTCATCACTCAATAGGGGTACGGGCAAAGGGTAAAGAGGGAATTCCTAACACATCTACAAGCCCCGGTTCAATCAAACGCATCACGAGCCTAAATAACACTTCGGTTGAACAGGGCATGTCGTCATCAATCCACCACACTAACATGGATAAGAACGAGCTAACTGTTGACTGCGAGACAGCCTCCAACTCATAAGCAGTCAACGGCGCTTTTGCCACCCGTTTGAATATGATGCGAGCATATTTCAAGAGATACTCGCGTTGATAATTTAAATGATTGCCCCCGCTGTGCTTTCCCAATAAGGCTTTGAATAAACGATGTTCTTGCTCTACATACTTCAGCAGCATCATTGGCAAGTTAGTGACCATCTGTGAATCACCGCTGTCGAATGATTCGAGTTCTAGTACCATGTGGGCGTGTTCTTCAAAGGCTTGTTGCAAAGCTTTGAAACGGCTCATCAACAAGGCTTCTTTGTCTTGGTAGTGGGAATAAAAAGTCGAGCGTCCTACATTGGCCCGATCCAGAATATCCTGAACAGTGACGGCCTCATACCCCTTTTCGAGAATAAGCGCTATACAGGCGTCTTCAAGATGCTGGCGCGTCCGTTGAACCTGCCTACTGCCCTGTTTTGTTTCCATGATAATGCTACTTCCCGAACAATTTTTGTTTTTTGTTCAGCTTGGAACATTTTGCCAAAGCTGATTGTTGACCGTCACTTCTCATAAGGATTATAACAAGATCGAACACTGTGTTCAATCTTGAATTGAGTGTTTGATCTTGTATCCAGTAATTGTTATAGGAGTGACAATCAAATGAGTATGACCCACGAACACGAGCAAAACCACGAGCACGGGCATGGACCGTTGACCCATATTCGCGGCTTTATCCATGATGCGCCGATGGTGAGCAATTACCAATGGCAAATACCGTCTTCCGTACGCCATCTATCGTTAATTGGTATCATCGTATTGGTAGTGGCGATGGTTCTGACACACCTTGGCATTAGTTATGCCCTCGGCATCGGTGTGGGTGTAGCGCTGCTCTTACACCTTCCCATCCTCGCACTGACTTCTATAGGCTTAATCTTGCGGCGCGCCCGCACGGGCTTTATTGGTACCGTTGTCAATCTTATTCCGTGGAAAGGTAATGAGGAAGTGCTCGATGTTGGCTGTGGTTCAGGCATCCTCCTATTCGCCTGTATCAAAGAATCTCCAACTGCAAAAGGCACCGGTATTGATATTTACGATCCTTATTCATTTGGTGGTTCAGCCGGCGTATTCTGGAAAAACGCTGAAATCGAAGGTGTGAAAAGCCGCATCAACTTGCAGCAGGTGGACGCTCGTACCATGCCTTTTGAAGATGAACGCTTTAATGTCATCGTCTCAAGCTTAGCCATGCATCACGTCGGTGATAGCGCAGATCAAGAAAAAGCTACTCGTGAAATTGTGCGAACGCTCAAGCCGGGAGGTAAAATTGTCATTTGTGATGTGGGGCGCGCCCTGAACACGCCCGAAAAGGTATTCCGTTCTTTAGGCTTAGCTAACGTGCGCCGCAGCGGTCATCTATTCCAGATTTTGAGTGCTGAGAAACGCTAAAGGCAATAACCAAATCCGTCTCTCATAAGGTGCATACACATGACGATCACCGACACAGTCATGAAGGTCAGAACCATCATATCGAGTTGATTCATACAAATGGGCAGATTATGGCAAGTTACTAATTGGAATGGTAATAGGTAACGGACGGCATGTATGCCGTCCCTACGAAAATACGTTTTGAAAGAAGAAATAATCATTATTTCACCGAAAAAATGTAGGGACGCGATATATCGCGTCCGGCATTTGATTAATTTTCAGACAGGTTCTAAACCTGCCCGTTTTCATGCTTATGTTAGGAATGTGACTGTTCAGCTTGTTCCAAAATTGCAGCAGAGCGCTGTCCACGTTTTTTCTTGTTCAAATATTCCGCCCAGAAATAGCTGCCAAAAACAACGACAATCGAAGCGATTTGGAAAACAATTCCTTCCCATGTCGGGTAAACACCAAACCATTCTTCCAGCCAGCGCGGGATAAAGACTGTGCCTACCGGAGAAATCGGCAGCCAACCAACCACTTGTAGGGCGTAAACGGTATTCCCAACCAGACTGACCAACACCAGCCCGATCAAGACTCCGGTAACCATCAGTAAGCGTTTATAGGGCAGCCTATTGTGCAGCAGGAAAACAATTACCGCGACTACCAGTACACCGGCCAATCCGATCAACAATCCCTGCAATACCACGCCATCTCCGGCAGTCAACATCATCGGTTGCAGGAAAAGAGCAGTTTCAAAAGCCTCTCGATATATGCTGGTGAAGCCCAAGGTAAACAAGCCGAACATACCACCCAGCGCGAGGATACGCGCCTTGCGGTTATGCAGCGCGGCTAGTTGATCCGTCCAATACACTTTGTGGAAGAACCAATTGGTAATCAGCAGCATCACAGTGGTCGCGATTAGTGATACCCATGCCACTAACTCATTCTGTTGGCTGATGACAGTGGTCATCACACGGCTAAAAATCCATCCGGTAAAGGCTGCTGCTGCACAGGCCAATACCGCACCGAGCAGCATCATACGTCGCATGGATGAAGTGCCGCGTGACCGAAGGCTGCCCATCAACGCCACCAAAATCAGGACGGCTTCCAGCCCTTCGCGGAACACAATGATGGCTGTGTTGGTCATGGTTGCGCCGGGGGCAGGCTTGCCCGTTAACACAGCTTCTACGTCTGCCAGCGCTGCCGATATGCGATTGACCGCTGCCTCAACCTCTTCGATGCTTGCGCCTTTGGCGACCAACACCGCAAGGCCGGGCTGTCCCGGTTCACCCTGCCAGAAAAGCATATCGAGCTTAAGCGCGACTTCCGGCGCGAAGCCCAGCAGCTTTTGCCCCATCGTTTGCTGCATTACACCATAAGCCGCGACACAGGTTTGCAGAGCTGCTGCATAATCACCCGACTCAACTTGCGCCTTAACCTGTATCAGCACTGCCCGTATCGCGGCGATGTCGCTTTGGCTGTCCAACGAACGCCATGTCACAGGCAAACGTTCACCGATGGTTTGCAGCACGGCATATATATTTTTTTGTACATCTGCCGGATCAGCAAATTGGATTAGCTGTGTACTCAAATGATCAAGCTGCGGCGTAACCGGATCATCTCCAGCTAGTGACAATCGACTGTTGATAACCGGCCTAAGCTGCTTGTAGGCGAGTCTGCCTAGCTGCAGGTAACTAACCGCTTCTTCATACTGCTCGTTATCAATGATCTGTCCATTTTTGACCGCTTTGTCATATTCCAGCGGAACGAGTGTCAGGTAACGCATCATTTTGCCGGCGGTACGGCTAAGTTCGACATCGGTTAAGGGCGCGGCATTAAAGCCAGATAGTGCGTCATCAATTCGTGTGCGTATGGTTGTATAGGCGGCTGCATCGCCTGTTTCAACCACGCTGACGAGTTGATCGAAATCGCTTTGCAGAGCCTTGAGCGCGGTTTCGCCTTTATATTCGCCATACGCAGGCGCGATAATCTTAAAATAACCCGCCGCCAGCCCAATTTGCTCCCCTAATGTAAGTCTCGAATCCGGTGCTAATGACTCATCCGCGACTAAGAGAGTATCCTTGAGCCGACCCTGATACGTATCCATCAGTTCGGCTTGGACGATGCTGTAAACATCTTCAGCTTTGCGCTGACCATCAATCAATGCATAGATTTCGCTGTTGGCGTCAGCTCGAAATGAATTGGTCGAGGCTGAAGGGTGCGGATCGCGCAAGCGCAGCCAATTGTTAGCATTTTTACCGTCACCTTTTTGCAAAGCGATGAGGGTCATGCTGCTGCCGGCTTGCAGTAATCCTGTCCACAAACGGCTGGAAATCAATGCCAGCCCGACCGTATCATCCGCATTGACCTTATCAGAAGCGGCTGTGAACCAGCCTTCGAGTTCTCGGGCAAGATCAGGCAAATCGGCTTCGATTTGTGGGCGGAAATCACTCTCAAAACGGGTGTGTGCATTGTTGAGATGGTCAAGCGCGGTGGTCGTATCGTGGTCAGCGAGCGCCCACTGCGTCCCCAACATCTCGATGCGAATCCCGCTGGCTGCGTCCCAAACATCGGCTGCCGCTGATACCGGGGCGATCAACAATAACATCGTCAGGCAGAGCAGCGACGCGACCATCAAAAAGCGAGTTTTGCGAGGATTCATCATTCCGTCCCGATCATACCAACTGATACTATTTTTACTGTATCTGGCCTTTCACGCACCTCTCACCGAGCAGCAGAGTCAATGAGAGAAAATATGTTGAGCAACCCCTCTTTGTACGAAGGAATCCAGCACTTTATTTCAAGCCCATGAAAACATTAGGCGTGTGACTCGATGCTCGACACTACAACCGATTCCTGCTGCTCTTTCTGGTCTATACCGGTGGAAACCTTATTCTCACGACGGGTTTTGTTGATATGTTCCGCCCAGAAGTAGCTGCCGATCACGAACACGGCGGCGGCAATTTGGAAGCCGATACCCTGCCATGTGGCGAACAAACCGAACCACTGCCCTAACCACAGCGGCAAGTTCAGACCGATAATCGGGGTAATTGGCATCCAACCCACTACCTGCATGACGTGAACGGTGTTGCCGACCATCGTCAGCAGTACGAAACCGATCATGATACCGGTAACGACGAGCATTTTCTTATAAGGCAGTTTGCGTTGCAGTGTGAAAGTGATTACGCCAACGATTCCCACGCCGACCAATCCCAATGCTACTCCCTGCAAGACAACGCCTAGACCGGCTTCCAGCACCAATGATTGCATGAAGAGGACGCTCTCGAAACCTTCACGGTAAATGCTGGTGAAGCCTAAGATAATCAGCCCAATCATTTGACCGGCGGTAATGACCGCCACGCCGTTAACGAGGGTGCGCTTCTTGCTATGGAAGCCTGCCATCCAGCCTGTCCAGTAAACTTTATGGAAGAACCAGTTGGTGATGACCAGCAGTACACCAATTGCAATCAAGGAGACAATCGCTTCTAAGCGTTCGCCCAGAGGCAGCATGGTTTGCAGCAGGGCGTTCGCCGCCCACCATGTAAGTCCTGTCGCGACAAAGGCTAGGGCTGCGCCTATCGCAATTGGACGGCGGAATTGACGTTCTTCCAATGTCCGCAAACTTGCCAGCAGCGAGGCCAAGATTAGCACGGCTTCCAGACCTTCGCGGAAAACGATAATGGCTGAGTTACTGATGACAATGGTCGGTGTGGATTTGCCCGCATCCATAATTTGTTGGGCTTGTACAAACGTGGATTTTAAGGTGGCGATGGTCAATTTGATGTCTGCCAATGGCGCACGGGTAGCAATTTGAGAAGCCAAACCCGGCATAATGCCGCCGGTGCTGGTATCCGTGCCGCCCTGCCAGAATAACCCTTCGATTTGAGCCGCCATGTCCGGTGCAAAACCGCGCAGCCGCTGCTCCATGCCCAGTTCCAGTAAGCCGTAAGCTTCCAAACGAGCCGATTCCGCCAGATCATACTGGTTGCTTTTGACCGCCACTGGAATTTGATCCAACACCGAGACAATGACATCCATATCTGATGTGCTGGCGACCTGCTGCCACTTTTCGGGAACAATTTCCTTGAGGGTTTTTTGAATGTCATCAACGCTGGCTTGCAGCGCATTCGGATCAGCCGTCGTCTGAATTTGCGTTTTCATCTGGGCGAGAAGTGTGGCGACACGGTTGGATTTATCTACATCCTGTTTTTCCAGTGTTTGCGAAATATCATTAAAGGCGGCGGTTGAAGCCTCAAGGAAGGTGGTGGCTTCCTGAATTTCAATATCTTTGACGACCACACCGTCACGGATACCGCGTTTGTATTCAATCGCTACCAGATCAACAAAACGGATCAATTGACCGGCACGGCGGGCTTGGTCAGTTTCGCTCAACGGCGCGGCGCGAAAGCCTTTAAGTGCGGCCTGCACGGTTTGCATATTCAGTTCATAGCCGTACTTATCGCCACTGATGGCGGTTCGTTCCAGTGCGTTAAAAACCTGCAACGTTTGCTTGAGCGCTGCCTCGCCGCGCTGTTCGCCATATGTGCTGGCTATGATATTAAAGTATCCAGCCGCCAAGCCGACTTCTTCCGCCCGTCGCAGAGCAAAATCATTTTTGTGAGCATCATCGGCGTTCGCCAAGCTGCTGGTCAACTGCGCCTGATAAGTGTCAAAGAGATCGTTATGGATAGCTGCCAGCGCATCTTCGGCATTTCCTGTGCCCGCGATGAAGGCTTGTACCGCTTTGGTAGCATCCGAATTAGGCCGGCTAAATTTAGTCGAGGCCGTGAATTCGCGCAGCAACAGCCATTCGGCGGCGGCTTTACCATCATTGGCCTTCACAGCTTGCGCGGCGAGCTGCGTGCTGGCGCTCAAGAAGTCCGTCCAGATGCTGCCACGGGCGATTGCCAATGTTAGACTGTCACCCGCTTGAAGCGCGTCACTTGCGCGTTTGAAATCTTTATCAATTGAAGCGGCCAGCTCAGGAAAGGATTTATTAAAAATGGGTTTTAGACTGCTGGTGTAGCGTTCAGAAGCGGATTGCAGGGCTGTTGCTGCCGCTGCGGTGTCGCCCAGCATGAGTTTGCTTTGGGTCGTGAATAGTTGTTGGCGAATCTGTTCTGCGTTGGCCTGTGGCGAATCAGTTTGTGCCATGACCGGTAAAGCAAAAAGTACCAGCATAAAAGCCAGTACCATACAGATAATCCCTCGCATCCGTGTCATCATGTTGTTCCTCGTTGCTTTTCAAACCAAACGGATGTGCAACCTTTTGTCACACATCCGCCTATATAATCGAGCGAAAAATGAGCCAGCTTATTCTTGAATGGTGATGTCTAGCAGTGCCGCAGCCTGCGTAATCTGACCGGTGATGGTCTGGGCGCGATCTTGTGCTTCCGTCCCAAAAATGTCCGCCTCCTCAGGCTTGAAGCGCTTGCCATCCTGTTCCTGCTTGAAGATGTCTTCCACAAACGCTTTCAAGTCCACCAAGCCCTGATTAATCTGTTGATGCTGTGCCGGACTTTTAGATTCGATCAACGGACTAACACCGTCATAAATGACCTGCAAACTGGAAAGAATGTCTTTGATGTCCGAAAGGCGCGAAATCACACTGAAGTTTTTGCCGGTGGCGGCATCGCCTTCGACAAAGCGCGAAATCTTCCACGAGCCAAAATACTCGCTCATCGTCGGAACCATGACAACCAGCGCGGTAAACGCATCGGATTCGTTTGGTTCCCACGCAGATGCTGACTTCAGCAATTCTTCTGATTGGCTCGCCAACGCATCGGCTGTACCTTTGAGGACGTTGGCATCCGGCAGTTCATCACCAAAACCAATTTTGCCGTCGCCATCCACATCAATCTGCGCGTCGCTCACGTACTTGGGATCGGTTCCCCATAGGGTCGATTCCAACACATTGAACAACGCGCCGGGTTTTTCCAACTTGTCGCCGTTGGGCAAATCAACGGTGAAATCAACGGCGTTTTCGGGATCTTCTTCAGCCGAAGGTGATGCGTCGATAATCGCATCGTAATTGCTCAGGCTGGGTACACCTGCCACGATGCCTTCCATTTGTTCATAATATGGACTGATGACAATCCACTGCTTCTTGGCGGCTTCGAGCGCAGCCGAAACCTCTTTTTGCTGGTCTTTCCACAACTGTGCGTAATCAAAATTCGCGGCCCTAGCGAGTTCGTAATAAGCATCAGTGCTTTCGGTCAAGACTTTTGAACCATCAGCTAGATCAGTGGCTTTACCGAGCAAATACGTTTTAACGGCTTCCAAATTGGCTTCATTATCCGCGCCAAAAATGCGGCTAAAAGGCACAACTAACAGCGTGAAAACAACAACCAACAGTACAAGTTTATGCTTCATTACCAATCCCTTTGTGAACAATGATTTTCCAAATGGAAATGATTGAGCCTAAGAGTACAGGCTTTTAAAAAGCATATCTACAAGACTGGTAAAGGGATAAATTTCACAAGAAGTGTTTTGTGAGGCTAAGGGGTTAATCAAAACTGTGATGGCGGGTAGCCGCAAAATTTGACGCGGGTTAATTTCAGAACATTTGAGTGCTGCAGTAACACTCATAGGGTTTATTGAGTCTTATCGGGTATAGCTGCCGTCATTGAAAATCCCGCTGGGATGGCAACCCCGTCTGGCTGCTGCTGCCTGTTTTTCCAACTCGACAAATTCATTGTAGTGGGCATGATCGGGTTCGTATAACACGGCCTCAGCATACCCCTGTTCGACCAACGCCTTGTTGACGAACAAATCCCCGACATAGACGTAACGCAGTAACCGTCCATAGACATCACGGTCGCTGACATCTTTCACCAGCCGGACTGTCTTATCTTTCACGAAGATGCTGTTGGCCTGCGTTGCCTCGCTGTAACAAACTTGATCGCTCTCAGGGGTATTCATGCCGATGTAGCGAATACGCTCGGTTGTGCCGTTGGCAAATTTCACATCAATTGTGTCACCATCAATAATCCGTGTGACCTGCGCCGTATCCCCACCTTGATCGACACTGCCACCTGTTGAGCCACTATTTCCGGTGTCAATCGGCTTTGTACTGGAATCAAATCCAAAGGTGCAGCCCGCAAGCGCAATTATCAGCGCCAAGCCGGTGATTGAAATCAACGGGAAATACTTTTGAAGGCGTGTGTGGGTGATTGGATAGCTCATATAATCTAGTCTACTGTCATCCTCCCTAACATACAAGCGCCTGAGTATTCTTTAGCCCTTCAGAAGTGAACGTCAAAATGAGCTAAAATGTATGGGAGCCTAGCTACGAATAGTACTTTGCGCCTTTGTGCTGGTTCTATTCGGCTCTTATTCGGTAAACTCCAATGAAAACTTATTGAGAACCCATCACTTTATAGTGACCGTCTAGGGAATTGAGGAAACGAATCATGCGCCGAACACTTTTTTTCGCGCTGTTGATGCTAATGCTGCCGTTGGTCGGTCTGACGCGAGCGCAAGACGGAATGGACTTGCCCACGCCTTTATATTTATTGACCAATAATGGTCAAGTGCAGCGCATCGGCCTTGGCACTGAAGGGGTTTCGACGGTTTCACCAGCCGATGTGTTCGTGGTGGATTTTGGTATCGCGCCGGATGGCAATTGGTTGGCGTACCGCACCGAAAAAGGACTCTACATTCTCAATATCTACAGTCAAGAGTCGGCTGCTATCGAAGAGGGTACAGCCGATTTGCCACCCTCACGCGGACATGGCGATACGCTGGCGTGGTCGCCAACCGGAGACATGATTGTTTACACTACAGCCTATGGCGCACGGGTCTATACCAACACCCCAACCGCACCACTGTTTGCTGACCTGCGTGAAGGTTTGTTCGTGAATATGCAGTGGTCACCAACCGGCGCTTATCTGGCTGCCGAGGCCGAGGGCAACATCTGGTGGATATATCGTCGTGAGAATAACTCGCTCATTTTGACCAGCGCCATCTCCTCATCAATCGGCCTTGCATGGGTCAACGATAATGAGTTGGTGTTTGCTCCTGCTGATGGCGGCCTGATCCGCATGAATCTGGCATCTGCTAATGCCCAAACCATCTTGCTTGATAATTCGTGGCACTACAGTTTACCTGCCACCCAACCTGACGGAACGGTGGTGTTATTTGGTGTTCAAAAAACCGATACTGAGGTTCCCGAAGGTAGCGGTCGCTTAATTAGCCTTGCGCCGAATACGCCGCGCAGCAGCGCCTTAACCGAAACGGTGCTGGAATTGAACGGGCTGCGTTGGGCGCCCACCGGCAAATTGATTTTGGCCTTACGCGGCGGCGTGTTAGCCATGATTCTTCCCGGCACAGGAGATGGTTTTCCTTTGCCATTTGCGGATGTCGTGGCTTATAGCTGGGGGCCAATGCCAAAGGAAAGCGTCAATGGCTTGGCGTTAACGTTTGGCGGGGCTTTCTTAGCTGCCGATGGAAATAATATCCAACAGGTGTGGCGTTTGCCCGCTGATAGCAGTCCACCCGTACAGGTCACACAGGCCACCAGCGACATAACGGCCTATGTCGTTTCGCCCGGCGGTCGTGATGTGGCTTATGTGAGTGATGGCAAGCTTTGGTCACAGGGGTTTTTAGTCACCAGTGATGCCAAGCAGCTAGCTGACAAAGCCGCTTTTGCTAGTGAATTGACCTATAACCCTAACGGTCGCCAAATCGCTTACGTGCTGCCCAACAGCGATGGAATACAGGGCGGTATCTGGTTAGTATCCACTACGGGTGGTGATGCCAAAGTGATTCTTCCACACGGCGCGCCGAATAATCCGCCAACCGCATCTTTTAGCCAACCTGTTTTCGCGCCCAATATTAATGGACTTTTAGTAACCCGTTCGGCTGCCAACTATCCCGAAGCGTTGATGCTGATTGATTTGAATACCTTCGACGCGCAGGAAATTGGGGTTGCGAGTAAAGCCATCTGGTTGCAAAGCGGGTTGGTGTTGGCATATAACAGCGGCTTAGGCTACGGCGCGAACACCAGTGAACAGATTATTTACCGGATTGATCCGGCACGTCCAGCGGAAGCCTCCAAGATTGCGGTCATTCCACAACCTGCCCGGATTGTGACGATGCAAGATATCATTGCCGCGCGAGCGAGGATGGTTTTAGGAACATCACTCATCGGGCCGCGTGCGCTTAATGTGGCAGATATGCTCACGACTACGGGAGCGATTAATGCTGTTGGCAGCGGCGGGTTTATGGTTTCGCCACTGCTTTCACCGGATGGGCGCTATGTAGCAGGTCAAACGCATGAAGGGGGTGCGTTGACTGTCCGTGATATGCAGACCGGTAAACAAGTGGTGCTGGCAGCGCCCCCTAAAATTAGTGAGTTCTCATGGGTACGCTAATCCTTCTCTTAACAAGCGCGTGTATGATACATGTCATAATGTCGATTTACATATAGTGTCGGCGGAATATGCTTGCTGTGGAGCAGGTATACGACACTTCCCTAAGGAGGTGGCGGAATGCCATCCGAACGTGTATTAGTGATAGAAGATGAGGCACGAATTGCCCAGTTTATTGAACGCGGCTTGATCTATGAAGGTTACCGCGTGAGCGTGGCACGGGACGGACATACCGGATTAACAATCGCCCGCGATAATCCACCTGACTTGGTGGTGCTGGATTGGATGCTGCCGGGACTAGATGGATTAGAAGTTTGTAAGCGATTACGCGCCGCCAGCGATGTGCCGATTTTGATGCTCACGGCTAAGGACGACATCAAAGATCGGGTTGCCGGTTTGGATGCCGGTGCAGACGATTATCTGGTCAAACCGTTTTCGGTAGACGAACTGATGGCGCGTGTGAGAGCGCTGTTCCGCCGTTCTGTGCCGGCTTCGCGACCTGAAATTCTGCGTTTTGCGGATTTAACGCTGGATACTGGAACGCATCGTGCTTATCGCGGTGAGCGTCCGATTGACCTAACCGCAAAAGAATATGAACTGCTGGAATTGTTCATGCGTAACCCGCGACAGGTGTTGACACGTGATGTAATCTTTGACCGCGTGTGGGGTTATGACTTCGGTGGTGAGAGCAATATCATTGAGGTCTATGTGCGTTATTTACGGCAAAAAACCGAAACTGAAAATTCACCGCGTGTTATCCACACAGTGCGTGGCGTCGGTTACGTGCTGCGCGAGGAAGAATAAAAGTCTTTGTAAGACCTGTTCGGTTGATTCATCATATTTTGAATGAACCGAATAGGGTTAAGGTAGTAAGTTATCAAGCATGACCATCCGTAAAAAGTTGATCCTGTTATATGCTGGCTTGTTGGGTATCGTCATTATCCTGTTTGGATTGGGCGTATTCTCGGTTATTCGGGCGACATGGATCGAAACGGTTGATGCAACGCTGCACGAAACAGCCGATCAAGTGATCAACAACAGTGCATCCTATTCGGTGCGCGAGTTTGGCTCGCAGGCCCGTATTGTGATGGTGCTGCCACAGTTGGATATTTTCCGCGCCTCGAATATTCTGGTTCAGGTTTGGGCGCCGAAGTCTGATGGCTCAATGGGTAACGAACTGCGGGCGCAGTCAGATAATCTACGTGACTTTGATCAACCCCTAGATGAAAAGTCATTAAGCGGAACATCACCGCAATTTTCTACTGTCAAAATCAACAATGCTGAAGTTCGGGTATTAACCTATCCGCTGCGCATACAGGGGCAGGATGCGAGCTTCGGTATGATCCAAGTGGCAGACTCGTTAGAAACGGTCAACCAAGCGACGGATCGTCTTTCTCTTTTCATGCTTGGGGGCGGTATTCTGGCAGTGCTGGCCTCGCTCGGTTTAGGCTATTGGCTTTCTGACCAGACTTTGAAACCGATTGAAACACTGACTGAAGCCGCTGATAACATTGTGACTGCTAAAGATTTGGAGACGCGCTTGAGCTGGACTGGCCCAATGGATGAGTTGGGACGGCTAACAGTTGTATTCAACCGCATGATGGATCGCTTAGAGCATCTCTTTACCGCGCAGCGCCGTTTGGTCGCGGACGTTTCTCATGAACTACGTACACCCCTTACGGCTATTCGTGGCAATCTTGATCTGGTGAAACGTTACGGCATGGATGATATGTCTCTGGAAGCCATGCAAAGCGAGACGGCTCGAATGTCGCGTATGGTGGATGATCTGCTGCTGTTGGCACGGGCAGATTATGGCAATTTGACCATCGAGATGAGCGAGATTGATCTCGACACGGTGGTTGGTGAGGTTTTCAAAGAAGCACGTATTCTGGCGAAAGATCGCAACCTGCTGATTCGCATTCACCAGATCGAGCCAGTGCGGTTAAACGGTAATGCGGATAGGCTCAAGCAGCTGCTGCTCAATCTCGTCAGTAACGCAATGAAGTTCACACCAGACGGTGGGCAAATCGGGTTAGCGCTGCGTCATGCGGGTAATGAGGCGATTTTACAAGTGACCGATACTGGTGTCGGCATTGAACCGGAAGATTTGGCGCATATTTTTGATCGTTTCTATCAAGCGGATACTTCACGGACACGCATCACAAACACGGGCGGCGCGGGCTTAGGACTTTCGATTGCCAAGTGGATTGTCGAGGCACACGGGGGCACGATTGAGGTAAAGAGTACCCCGAACGTTCAAACCGTCTTTACAGTCAAACTGCCGATGGAAAAGGAAAAGTCAATTTACCCTTTGGTGAGCGAGGACGGACAATCTTACAGCTCAATGGCGCTGCAAAAGCTTGGTCTATCTCGCCGTAAGCACGTCAGCGCGCCCATTGAGGAACGGTGACAACCCAGTTCATTTAAGGGGGGGATTTACCCGAAGTAGTACTCCAGAAAAGACAGATTGCTCAATTACATCTGTGTGTATCCGATGAGCTTGCCCTACAAAATCAGGATCAAATGTACAGACGATTATGCCTGTGTGATCGGGTTGTTCTGTGTGAAGTCGTATAAAATGTTTACGATTTAGCGTCAATAAGATACGCTTGTTTTCAGTCGCAAATGCCAACACCTGCTCATCTGGGATTTTTTGATCAGCCCTGCCACTTTCTTGTGTCGTTGAGACATCATGTCCCAAAACTCTAAGTTCTTCAACAACTGGCAGCGGGAAATTTTCATCGGCATAAAATTGAGCCATACGTCATGCAGCCTCGTTGTCCGCAATCTGCTGCTCAATTTCCGAACGATGTGAACGATAATAAGCCCACGCATTAGCCAAATCTTCTGCGCGTAATGTTGGATAACTACGCAATATATCAGCTTCATTTGTGCCTAAGCGCCTTGCTTGTACCAAGAGCCACACAGGAATACGCGTTCGTACAATACAAGCTTCTCCGCCACTGACAAGAGGATCGCTTTCAATTCCGGGATAAGCATCTCCTAGGTCACGTGCAACCCATTGTAACAATTCGGCTTTTTCTGCACGTGTCATATTGGCGAGTATCATTTCAACTTCTTTAAACATTCGCATGGCTATGCTCCTTGCTTACTAATACCCCTTGCCTGCTGCGGTGACGGTTTCGCCACGTTCGGCTTTGACGATGGCGACACCCGCGCTGGCTCCGATGCGGGTTGCTCCGGCGTTGACCATTGCTTTTGCGTCTTCTAGATTACGTACGCCACCGGAAGCCTTGACACCGATATCTGGCCCGACAACCTTTCGCATGAGGGCTACATCGGCAGCGGTCGCGCCACCACCACCAAAACCGGTGCTGGTCTTGACGAAATCCGCTCCGGCGACTTTGCAGATTTGGCAGGCGATGACTTTTTCTTCGTCGGTGAGTTTGCTGGTTTCGAGGATGACTTTGCAGATGACATTATGGGCATGACAATTTTTGACAACGGTCGCGATGTCGTTGTAAAGCGCTTTGACATCACGGCTTTTGAGGACACCGATATTCATGACCATATCAATTTCGGTCGCGCCATTTTGGATCGCCAACTGGGCTTCATAGGCCTTGACCTCAGCGGGTGATGCACCAAGTGGAAAACCGACGACCGTACACACAGCGACATCACTGCCTTTGAGCAAATCGGCACACAAGGCCACATTGGTGCTGTTGACGCAAACCGAGGCGAAGTGATATTCGCGGGCTTCGCGGCATAACTGCGCGATTTCGGCGGCGCTGGCATCCGGTTTGAGCAGGGTGTGGTCGATAAGACGCGCCATGCTCAAATCGCGCGGGATGTAACCGAGGCCAGAGGTGATACGTCCCGCGCCTGTGTTGACGAACTGTTTGACTCGGTCAGCGCACTCACGGACACAGCGTCCATCTTTACAATCGCAGCCATCGACAGCGTGGACAGTGGGCGGGTTAAATGTCGTCACTTTGGGCGCACTCGGTTCAGGTGCAGCGCTCATCTTTTCCACGACCTGCCGCGTAATCTCATTGACCATTTGCTCAAATTCGGCGTTTGATACTCGTTTCATCTTCAGTCCTAATCGTCAACTTGGTTTAGCCAAGAACGTCTAAATGTTGATTTTACTTCCCGTACTTGTGTTCAACGGCGATGATTTTATCGACGCGTTTGCCGTGCCGACCGCCGCCAAAAGGGGTTTTGAGCCATGTTTCAGCGATTTGTTTTGCCAGCGCATTGCCGATCAAGCCCGCACCGAGTGTGAGAACATTCGCATCATTGTGCTCACGGCTGTTGACGGCTGAGGCATAATCATAACAGAGGGCAGCCCGAACGCCCGGTACTTTGTTAGCAACCATACACGAACCGATGCCTGCGCCATCAATCATGATGCCACGCCACGCGCGACCATTCGCCACCTGTTCGGCTACTGCCAGAGCGAAGTCAGGATAATCAACGCTGTCGGTGCTGTTCGTGCCGCAATCAATAACCGTGTATTTACTTTGCAACTCGGTTTTGAGCATTTCCTTCATGGGGAAGCCACCATGATCTGCGCCAATGGCGACTGTATCACCGTCCATATGGGTGTAAGCATCCGCAGTCGTGACGAGTTTGATGTGACGGGATAAGGCTGTGCTCTGGGCGAGAGGAGTCAAAATCGCGTTAGCTGGTATTTCCAATGTGCCGCCTTCGGCAACCGCATTGACGACCGTTTCATCAATCAGCACGCGGGTATTACCCTGCCCAAGTTGGCGGCGCAGCGCAGCAGCTACACTCCGGCGGATGGCTTGTTCGTCCGACATTGTGACTCCTTGTGTTCAATAAGGAGAATTATATGCCCTGCCGCAAGGTGCGTCCAATCCACAGCTTGAAAAGCACGACGCAATCCGTTACAAGTACAGCCTATTTGATTGTGAAACTTATCAGTTGAGTCGGATTTGATGTTGGAATTATCGCATTGGATTAAGCTGACGCGTTTAGAAGCGGTCATTATAGTCCTGATAACGGCTGCGGGTTTCGGGCTGGCATTGACGGGTTATCAACATGGGCTGCCGTTCATTGATTATCCCGACGAGATGACGATGTGGACACGGGGACGGGCGACGATTGATTCGTCGTGGGATATGTTCCAACCGGAATATCCACCGGGCATGGTTTGGCTGTCGGCGCTGGTGCAACAGGTCGAAATCGCACAGGGCGATCCTTATATTAATCCGGCGGGCGCGACGCAAATCGGACGGTTCACTTCGGTAATGGCCTTCACGGTAACGCTGCTGCTGATTATGCTCCTGACACGGGCGTTGTTGACTGGTGTTGTAATCCCGGCTGTGAAATTAGCGGCGGTTGTAACTGCCGGTTTGACGTGGATGTTGCTGCCATTGGCTGTGCTTCATGCCCGTTATGCGATGCCAGACTGCTGGTTGTGCATGTGGTTTGTGGCGAGTGTCTTAGCGGCTGTTCAGGCTTGGAAACGCCAATCCGAAGGCTGGTTATGGTTGAGTTTGGCGCTGGGGATTCTGGCGACGCTCTTTAAGTGGCAGGCAGCGGTCATTTTTGTGGCAACGGGAATCGCATGTTTGCGTTTTTGGCCGAGACGGCAGCAGTTTATCCGAATCATCATTGTTTATGGGGTGATCGTTGGAGCTTTCAGCATATGGGTGGTCTTCGTGCGCCACGCGCTGGAAGGCGGGTTGTATATGCCGGGGACAAAACCCGGTTTTCCGACTCCTTTCACGGTATTGGATAATCTTGCTTATCAGGCGACGGATATTGGCTCGTGGGTATTATTTGGGTTGCTTCCGTTGATTGGATTGATTCTGTTGGCTGTCAAGCGACTGCGCCAAGCGGTATATCTTGTTCCGGTATTGATGCTGCCGGCGGTGATTCTGGCGCTGGATTTGATACTGAGCATTAACGGTTCACGGTTGTTCCCCCGTCACTATCTACCTGCACTGGCATTACTGGCTGTGTTATCCGGGATTGGGGCAGCACTGAGTTTACATGCGATTGGAAATATTCTCGTAAAAAAGAGCCTGCAAATTAGTTTGGTAGGTCTGGTGGTCGTCGGGCTGGTGCTGCCTGTGCTGGGCATGGCGGGCGACACGCTGAAGCTAACCCAAGAACAACTGCGTCCTGACCGGCGCGTCAGTTTAATGGATTGGATCGGGGCGAATGCGTTGGATTACCCTTTGATGGTGACGGATGTGAATCTGGCTGCGGCGGTTGACCCGCTTTACGGGTATCGCGGGCAAAAGGTGACGACACCTGAATGGGGCGCTTATATTCATGCTAATGAGGTAACGGACGAAAAGTTAGCGGCTCAACATATCCACTATTTGATTGCATCACCCTCAACACTGTTTACTCAACTGAAAACGTTACTGACACCGATTATTACGCATGGAGATGATTTGAGCTGGCGTGGGGAGACGTGGACGGTGTATCGCGTAGGAGAAGTCTCCGGTTTGAAGCCGCCAAACGAGTACATTACATTTGGGGATACGATCCAATTACGCGGGTTTGCGGTAGATGAAAGTGAAGTGTGCGCGGGACAGACAGTTACTATTCACACAGCATGGGGAGCAGTCAAGCCACCACAACGCTACTATGCCTACTTTATGCATTTGGCAAACCTTGATCAAGGTGAATTGAGTACACCGATTAACGGTCAGCAGCCTGTGGGCGACAACCGACCCACCATTACGTGGACGCGGCCTGAAGAATTGTTGATCGCGCCTGAGGTGAGTGTGCCTGTGGCAGCAGACATTATGCCCGGTCGATATGAGTTGTGGTTAGGCTTATTTGAACCCGAAGGTACGGAGCGACTATATCTGCCGGACGGCAAACATTATGCTGTGGTTGGCAGTATAGCTGTTCAGGATTGTGCGAATTGATCTGCTTAACCGGCGATGGCAGGTTGAGGTGCTTTGATGACCTCAAATTTATAGGGACGCAAATCTTCCTTTAGCTTTTCTAAGATGAGGTCAGCGTTTTTCATGTCGAGGACAAGCGCGGGATGGTCGGCTTGTAATTTCGCGAGTAGATGCTCGATTTGCTCGATACGAAAGCCAAAATCGACGCGGTTGGCAGCAAAACGTCCGGTGACACGACCGACAAGCCCGCCAACAAGGGCAGCCGTTCCGAGTGCGATAATCGGGCCGACGCCGGGGAGGGCTAATGCGCCGAGTTGGGCGACACCCAACGCGCCCATTGCAGCGCCTAATGTTCCGCCAGCAATACCCCCTTGATCGGGTGATATGTCATCGTCTAAAAGAATGGTTTCGCCACTTTGGGCTTTGGCGACAATCGCTCCGCGCCGAATGTCGACATAATCCAGCGTAGCCATCCGGTCAAGTGCTTTGGTCATCACGGTGCGTGATGGGAACACCAGCAATACAATTTCACCGGACATGGCACACCTCCTGCAATGACTCACAAACATCGCTAGTATACATCAGGAAAAATCAAATAAAGTAAACGTTTTGGACGAATAGGAATAAAATAACCTATCAAAACCTACCAAATTTACTGAGACGCTGGGATTTGCTACGTTCTGACGGACAACATAGGGATATGTGGCGGAGAAAGGCTAATGGGCTGCTTTGCGCCGCCGGGGAGATAGGGTAGATTATTTATTTCGAATCTAAGGCATAAGAGATTAAAAATTATGTCGGAAGCTGAGACTATTTCTAGCGCAGAACTGCCTTTGACTGTTGACCAAATGGTGGAACAGTTGAGGGCTTGCGGCCTAGAGGCGGGGCAGACGGTACTCGTCCACAGCAGCATGAGTAAGCTGGGATGGGTCGCCGGTGGAGCGCAAGCGGTCATTCAAGCGCTGGTGCGGGCATTAGGCGAGAACGGCACTTTGATGATGCCGACGCACACCACACAGAATACCGACCCAGCCAATTGGAGCAATCCACCAGTGCCTAAAGCATGGGTTCCGATTATCCAAGCTAATACACCGGCCTTTGATGCCTCGGTCACGCCGACACGGGGCATGGGAGTGATTCCCGAATTGTTCCGAACATGGCCGGAGGTAATCCGTAGTGAACATCCGATTGGGTCGTTTGCGGCGCGCGGGCCAAACGCGGTGTCTTTAACGCGCGATCATCAACTGCTCGATATGTTTGGGAATCGTTCACCCCTTGGCATGTTATACGAACTGGATGGTTACATCCTGTTGCTGGGGGTTGATCACGCCAACAACACCTCGCTGCATCTGGCTGAAAACCGTGCCCATTGGACGGGTAAATTTTTCATCCACGAAGCGACGGCCATGCTGGTAAATGGGGTGAGGGAATGGGTCACATTCAAAATGCTGGCGCTGGATACGGACGACTTCAATACGATTGGTGAGGCTTATGAGGCGCAGGCGGGAATTCAGCGCGGGAGGGTGGGCAAGGCGGTTGTCCGGCTGATGCGGCAGCGTCCATTGATTGACTTTGCGGTAAACTGGATGGAAGCAAACCGGAAATCGATTTGATTTTGAGGGGGATATGTGCCAGAGGCGGATACTATTTCCGGGACTCAGTTACCGTTAACGGTTGATTTGCTGGTTGAGCAGTTCGGTCAATGTGGTTTACAGACCGGACAAACCGTACTCGTCCACAGCAGTTTGAGCAAGCTGGGATGGGTAGCCGGTGGGGCGCAGGCGGTGGTTCAGGCATTGATACAGGTGTTGGGCGAGAGCGGCACATTGATGATGCCGAGTTTTACGACGCAGAACACCAACCCTGAAAATTGGAAACATCCTCCTCAGCCGGCAGACTGGATAGCGATTATTCAAGCGAATATGCCTGCTTTTGATGCGGCGACTTCACCCCCGCGCAATATGGGGGCTATCGCGGATTTGTTTCGTATATGGCCGGGAACAGTGCGGAGTCATCATCCGGTGGGTTCGTTTTCGGCGCGCGGTGTTCACGCGGATTATTTGACCAACAATCACCAACTGTTGGATGAGTTTGGGATTACATCACCCTTAGCCAGATTGTATGAACTGGATGGGTATATCCTGCTGCTGGGTGTTGGTCACGGGAATGATAGTTCACTTCATTTGGCGGAACATCGGGCAACATGGCCGAGTAAGCACTCGGTCGTGGAAGGTTCAGCGGTTTTGGTGGACGGTGTGCGCGAATGGGTGCGCTTCGATATGCTTGATTTGGATACCAGCGACTTTGTAACCATCGGTGAGGCTTACGAGAAACAGGCTGGCCTTATTCGGGGGCGAGTCGGACAGGCAGAAGTTCGTTTTATGAAACAGCGCCCTTTGATCGACTTTGCGGTAGAATGGATGGAAGCAAATCGGAAGTAACGAGTACAACGTGATGAGTGCCGAGTTTTGGAACTCGACCCCCTCCCAACTCTCCCCCATAGCGACAGGGGAGTGCTTTAAATCATAGGGGTGTTTTGAAGAATTATTTAAGGAGCAAATAAAGATGGCAGAAGCATTGGGTATGATTGAAACCAAATCGTTCGCGGCGTTGGTGGAAGCGGCGGACGCGATGGTGAAGGCTGCGCGAGTCGAGCTGGTGGGTTACGAGAAAACCGGCGGCGGTTTCGTGACGGCGGTGGTGCGTGGTGATGTTGCGGCGGTGAAGGCGGCGGTCGAGGCGGGTGTCCGCAGCGGCGAGAAGGTGGGCGAAATTGTGGCGGTGCATGTGATTCCGCGCCCGCATGTTAACGTGGATGCCATCATGCCGTTGGGACGCACAGACGATGGTAAAGCCGGTATGAAGAACGCCGGGTAGGGATTGGCTGTTAGCGGTTGGCTAAAAATAGATAAGATACCCCCTCCCTAACCCTCCCCCATAGCAACAGGGGGGGATAATGCGCGATGTTTTGAGGAGTAGAGATATTATGATGCTGGCAAAGGTGATTGGTACGGTGGTTGCCAGCGCTAAGAGCGCGAAAACCGAGGGACTGAAAATGCTCATCTTGCAGCCGCTGGATTTGGCTGGCGGCGCAAAAGGGGCGTATGTGGTGGCGTTCGACGCGGTGGGTGCGGGCGAAGGTGAAATTGTGCTGTATGTGACAGGGAGCAGCGCGCGGCAGACTCCTTCCACCGAAGGGCGACCGGCTGACGCGACAATTTTCGCCATCGTCGATACGTGGGATGTGGATGGCGTGGTGCAGTATCAGAAGTAGTTGTCAGCTACCAGTCGCCAGTCGTCAGACAAATACAAAAGACACATGTGGATATGGGAGTGCGTGAGCGCTCCTTTTTGTTTAGTCATCAGCTATCAGTCGCCAGCTTTAAGTTTCAAGAGACAAGTTACAAGCTGCAAGACAAAGACAATTTTATGTCGGCGATGGCGACGTTGGCGGCGACGACATAACGGATTTTTGTGGCGGACATTTCACCTTTGGAGTCCGAACGATTCTTTTTAATGGCAAAGTTGGCAGCAATTTCGGCAAAAGCGGCAAGTTTTTTGGCGATTATTGCGCTGTTTCGGCGGATGGCTCGGCTGAGTTTGCGGCAATTCTGGTAATGGTATGTCCGCCGCCAAGATTGCCAATCAATACCCCTAACCCCAACCCTTCCTCCATAGAAACAGGGGAACGGAGCCAATACAAATATGACGGCAGGGGGTGGCAATTAGGTAGATGTTAAGGTGCGCAGCGATATGCCTGTTTCAAACGGATGAGGTACGCCTCATCCCTACAAATCCTACAACAGATACGGATCAAATGGGTTACTATTTGGAAGAACATTTTGTAACTGTTTCGGGAGGTTGGCGCTAACCAGATTGAGAGAAGTGGTTGGTGATGGATGTTGATAGATGGTTGGGAAAGCGTTTGTCGGGTTAACCGAAAGTAAACTTTTGTAGTAACAAGTTGCAAGAAGCAAGTTACAAGATAAGGCAAGTCGATCGCGGATAGTCTATAGCCTGTAGAAGGTTCGAGTCGGGTGTGGTGAGAGGATATTGAGTATGGATGAGGCGGAGATCAGGGCGGGCAATAAAAAATGAGTGGGAGATGTGAAGGCTGTGGGCTGCGTAAAAAAGCTGTGAGTTTGTGCGGAATCTGTGCGGAAATTGTTTGAAAACTGTCTAGTAACGAGTAAAATCGATTTCATAAACAATCACTAAAACGTGATTCCAGAAAATTATGGACGTTATTGATATGTTTGCAGTGAACACTATGAATCAATCGAATGTGGTACGTCGATCAGTAATATTGGTCGCTTATTTGCTGCGCGATGGCCGTCCACGTCGATACAGCGAAATTCACAGTCAAATTCGGGGTATTTCGCAGCACGCCTTAACGCAGATTTTGCGTCAACTGGAATTGGAAGGGATGCTTGTCCATAACGTTTATTCATCAATGCCGCCCAAGGTGGAATATGCGCTGACAAAAAAGGGCAAGGATGTGCTGGAGCGGTTTATGGAAATGGGTGAGCAAGCGATGCAGAAGGAAACTGAATAAGATTTTTAACACAGAGGCACGAAGACTCAAAGACACAGAGTGCATATGAATGGCGATCATACCTGAAGATGAAAAACAAATCGCCATCCACAGGAGGCTTCGCAAAGGTCGCCAAGATAGAAGAGAACGCCAAGGTGTTTTTTAATTAATCAGCTACTGATGTCGATGGTTATTCCTTCAATTCGAGATAGGCTTCGTCAATTTCCTCGCCGCGTGCTTCGGCGAAAGCGCGACCATAACCGGTAATCACAAATCCACATTTTTGTAAAACGCGCAGTGATGCGGCGTTGTCTTTAGCGGCAGCAGCGTACAATGGTCGAAGCGTGACGATTTTTAAGAACTGTTGCAAGGCTCGGGTAGCAATTCCTTTTCCCCAAAATTCTTTGCCAATCCAATAACCGATTTCGGGTTGATTGAACATGATAAATTTGGCGATGTTGCCAGCGACTTGCCCATTATAGAGGATGGTTCTGTTGATAATGGTGTCATCGTTCATGATTTTGACCCAATGGGCGTCAAAGTCAGTGCGATTAGATGGGTCACGCGAGGTGAAGGCCGCCATGTAGTTGGCTTGGGGGTCTTGCTGCTGGATGAAGAAGGTTGGGAGATCGGAAGGGATGACATCGCGGAGGGTGACAGTTGGGTTTGTGGGTTGTTCGGACATGAAACCTCTGATTGGTTGGGATATAAAGTGGAAGAAGCTCTATTAGCTGATTGTCTCGGTCAGTAATTCGACACCAGACTTATCATAGTAGGTGATGGTCATCTTGTGCGTATCGAATGTCCATTTTTCAATGCCGCTGTCGGCTAATCCCCGTGACATTTCAAAGTAGTCGGTTTTGCCTTGTTCATGCTGTTTCAAATGGTTTAGGAATGCGTCTTTATCGCTTTTTTCAGCGATGGAGAGTTTTTCATGGACAGATGGTGAGGTGACTGTTTGACCCTGCGCGCCGAAATACTCGGAGTGCCCATCAGTGAGATAGGAGTCGTACTTTTGGATGCCGATGGCTGCGAGAGCATGGAGATAGTCGGCAAGGGTGGTGGCGCTGCCGAGTCGATGATGGATGTCGTTGATTTGCTCGATGGTGAACATGGTAATTATCCGTATGTGGTGGAGTGATATTGTTAAGCCCTCACCCCCAACCCCTCTCCCTCAGGGCGAGGGGAGCAAGACCAAAAATGCGCCCTATCATTGGGTGCGGTGCTACCCTTTACCTATAAATAGCTAGTATACAGATAATTTGTTCTGATGGGAAGATGTGGAGGCGATAATGGACAGTCCTAAATACATGTGGACGGTGAATTCTCGATTCAGATAAAGTAGCTCAGAAGGTCTGTGTAAATCGCACGATTGCCGCTTGACTCTGATTTCAGTGGATGATACTATTCGTTCTCGCAACCGAACGGCTTACAACCTCCACTTCAACGAGGCAATGTAAAATGCCGAAATGAATGGCAGCGAAAGCGCCCTGTGCATACGGGGAATGCTCGCTAACCGAGAGAGATGTGCGGGCGTTCTGTGGTTGAAGTACGCCCGTTTGCTTGTCTGGAAATTGGTTAATTATTTCGGAGCTAAGTTATGCCAACGATCAATCAGTTGGTGCGTAAGGGACGGCAGGCGAAGAAGAGCAAGTCAAAAGCTCCCGCTTTGCAGTTTACCCTGAATGCCTACAGCCAGAAGCGTACGCGCCGTCGTAAGGGCGCACCGCAAAAGCGTGGTGTTTGCACCGTCGTCAAGACTATGACCCCCAAGAAGCCGAACTCAGCTTTGCGGAAGGTTGCCCGTGTCCGTTTGACGAATTCACTCGAAGTGACCGCTTATATTCCCGGCGAAGGCCACAGCCTTCAGGAACACAGTGTGGTACTGGTACGTGGTGGTCGTGTTAAGGATCTTCCCGGCGTTCGTTACCATATCGTGCGCGGTACGCTGGATACCGATGGTGTGAAGGGTCGCGAACAGTCCCGCAGCAAGTATGGAGCCAAACGTCCGAAGGCGGGCGCGGCTGCTGCAACTGGCAAGAAGAAATAAGCGAGGTTGAGGCGTTATGTCCAGAAGAAATAGTCCCGCAAAGCGCAAGGTTGCGCCGGATAAAAAATATAATAACACGCATGTTACCATGTTTGTTAACCGTATGATGTACGGTGGCAAGCGTTCGACTGCGTTGGCGATTATGTATGGAGCGTTTGACCTGATCGAAGAACGCGCCAAGCGTGATCCGATTGAAGTGTTTGAACAAGCGCTGCGCAACGTGACTCCGTCGGTGGAAGTGAAGCCGATGCGCGTGGGCGGTTCGACTTACCAAGTTCCGGTGGAAGTTCCCTACGCACGGGCGACCTCATTGGCGATGCGCTGGCTGCTGGAGACCTCTCGTGGTCGCGGCGGCAAGAACATGGCCGAGAAGCTGTCCAGCGAAATTTTGGATGCCGCTGCTGGTCAGGGCACATCGATTAAGAAGAAGGACGATACCCATCGTATGGCAGAAGCCAACCGCGCTTTTGCACATTTCCGGTAGGTTTCGTATCAGAGAACGTGCAGACAGTACGTTCGTTTCAGACAGAAGATTGCGTAATTTGAGAGTGACATGGCTACAAAGAGCGGAAAACTCGATCTAAATAAAGTACGTAATATCGGTATCATTGCTCACATTGATGCAGGCAAGACCACGACGACCGAGCGCGTGTTGTATTACACCGGTATGATTCACAAAATCGGTGAAGTGCATGATGGTTCTGCGACCACCGATTATATGGAACAGGAACGCGAGCGCGGCATCACCATTACGGCAGCCGCCATCAGTGCAAGCTGGCGCGATTACCAGATTAACGTTATCGACACCCCCGGTCACGTCGATTTTACGGCTGAAGTGCAGCGCAGCTTGCGCGTACTGGACGGCGGTGTGGTGGTTTTTGACGCGGTGGCCGGTGTAGAGCCGCAGTCAGAAACGGTTTGGCGGCAGGCGAACGCTTATGGTGTTCCCCGTCTGTGTTTTGTGAATAAGATGGATCGCACCGGTGCGAACTTCCAACGCTGCGTCGATATGATTATCGAGCGCGTGAATGGTAATCCGGTTGTGATTCAAATCCCTTACGGTGAAGGCGCGGAATTTGGCGGCATCATCGACCTGCTGTCGATGGAATTGATTACCTACGAAGGTAATATGGGTATGGATATTTCCCATCACCCCATTCCTGAAGCTTATCGTGAACAAGCTGAGACTCGCCGTCAGGAAATGATTGAGAAGGTTGTCGAGAATGACGACTTCTTGACCGAGAAGTATCTGATGGAAGAACCGATCACCGATGACGAAATTTTGGCGGCGATGCGCTCCGGCACATTGGCGAACAAGATTCAGCCGGTGCTGTGCGGATCATCCTTGAAGAACAAGGGTGTTCAGACCATGCTTGACCGCGTGGTTGACCTGCTTCCGTCGCCGTTAGATGTGCCGCCTGTGACTGGTGTTCATCCTAAGACCGATGAACCGCTGTCGCGCAGTGCAAATAACGAAGAACCGACATCGGCTCTGGTGTTTAAGATTTTGACTGACCCGTTTGTTGGTCGTCTGGCATTCTTCCGTGTTTATTCGGGTGTGGTGAAGGCAGGCTCTGGCTTGCTGAACAGCACCAAGGGCGATAAGGAACGTATCGGTCGTATCGTCCGGTTGTTCGCTGACAGCCGTGAAGATGTTGAAGAAGTGCAAGCAGGCGATATCGCCGCGATCCTCGGTTTGAAGAATACCTTCACCGGTGACACGTTGTGTGATCCTGACAAGCCAATCGTCCTAGAAAAGATCAGCTTCCCTGAACCGGTTATCGAACTGTCGATTGAGCCGAACAGTAAGGCTGACCAAGATAAGATGGGTAACGCTCTGCGCCGCTTGGCGGAAGAAGACCCGACCTTTAAGATCGAAGTGGACGACAAGCTCGGCCAAACCAAGATCAAGGGTATGGGTGAGCTTCACCTTGAAATTCTGGTTGACCGCATGATGCGCGAATTCGGTGTGCAGGCGACGGTTGGTCGTCCCCGTGTGGCGTATCGTGAGACGATCACTCGCCCGACACGCATTGACACCACGTTCAAGCGTCAAACGGGTGGTTCGGGTCAATATGCCCGTGTGGTGTTCGAATTCGAACCCTTGAGTGATGAAGATCGTGCCAAGCTGCCGGTCGGCGAAGACTCGATTTTCGAAGACGCTATTCGCGGCGGTACGATCCCCAAGGAATTCGTTAAGCCGGCGTTGAACGGCGTGAAAGACGCGATGGCTGGTGGTGTCTTGGCTGGTTATCCGGTCGTGGGCATCAAGGCCAAGCTGGTTGACGGCGCGTTCCATGATGTTGACTCGAGCGAAATGGCGTTTAAGGTCGCCGGCTCGATGTGCTTGAAGGAAGGCGTTCAGAAGGGTGGCCCGGTGCTGCTGGAGCCGACGATGAAGGTGGAAGTTTCCGTACCGGAAGAATTCACTGGAACCATCGTGGGTGATCTCTCGGCACGACGCGGCATCATCTTCGGTATGGACCCGCGTGGTGGTGGAGCAACTTCCATCCGTGCGAACGTACCGCTGGGAGAAATGTTCGGGTATGCAACCAACATCCGTAACATGACCCAAGGACGCGGCAGCTTCAGCATGGAATTCGAGAAGTACGCGGTTGCCCCGAACAATATCGCTGAAGAAGTGATCAAGAGCGGGCGTTAACAAGTTAATCTGGTAGGGGACGCTTCGTGTGTCTCCTACAGTCTCAAAAGTATCGTGAAATGTATCGCAGAAAAGGATTGAAAGACAATGGCTAAGTTTGAACGTAACAAACCCCATGTCAATATCGGTACCATCGGTCACGTCGACCACGGCAAGACCACTCTGACCGCCACCATCACTAAAGTGTTGGCGCTGAAGGGTAAGGCCGAACGGATGAAGTATGACGATATTGACAACGCGCCGGAAGAAAAGGCTCGTGGTATCACCATCAACATCCGTCACGTTGAATACGAAACGGACAAGCGCCACTACGCGCACGTTGACTGCCCCGGCCACCGTGACTATATCAAAAATATGATCACCGGTGCGGCGCAGATGGACGGCGCAATTTTGGTCGTGAGCGCACCAGACGGCCCAATGCCCCAGACCCGTGAGCACGTTCTGCTTGCCCGTCAGGTAGAAGTGCCGGCGATGGTTGTGTTCCTGAACAAGATCGACCAAATGGACGATCCTGAACTGCTGGAACTGGTCGAAATGGAATTGAGCGAACTGTTGGCGAGCTACAACTTCGCCGCTGATACCCCGATTGTTCGTGGTTCAGCCTTGATCGCGAACGAATCGAACAGCGAAGATCCGAATGCTCCCGAATACGCGCCCATCCTCAAGCTGATGGACACCGTTGACGAGTGGATCCCCACCCCTGTTCGTGAAACCGACAAGCCCTTCTTGATGCCCGTCGAAGACGTGTTCTCGATCAAGGGTCGTGGTACGGTTGTGACCGGTCGTGCGGAACGCGGCAGCCTGAAGAAGGGTGAGGAAATCGAAATCATTGGTCTGCGCGATGAGACTATGAAGACTATCGTCACCGGTATCGAAATGTTCCACAAGGAACTTGAATCGGCTGACGCTGGTGACAACGCCGGTATCTTGCTGCGCGGTATCACCCGTGAACAAATTGAACGTGGTATGGTTCTGGCCAAGCCCGGCAGCATCAAGCCGCACAAGAAGTTCATGAGCGAAGTGTACGTTCTGAAGAAGGAAGAGGGCGGACGTCACAAGGCGTTCTTCCCCGGCTACCGTCCTCAGTTCTACATCCGCACCATGGATGTGACCGGTACCATCACCCTGCCTGAAGGCGTGGAAATGGTTATGCCCGGCGACAACGTGAACTTGGAAGTGGAATTGATCACCCCAGTGGCGTTGGAAAAGGGTTCTAAGTTTGCTATCCGCGAAGGCGGTTTGACCGTCGGCGCTGGTGTCATCACCGAAGTTCTTAACTAAGAATACGGCCTGAACAAACAGTTGTGGACGTTTCTAGGGGTTTGCCAACGGCAAACCCCTACTCAACCCTGAGTAATTAGGGGGAAACGGCAGCTAGGCCGACCCGAGGAAACTATGGTTAGAAACAAAATTCGTATCTGGCTCAAGGCGTATGATCACCGTGTTTTGGATCAATCCGTACAGCGGATCGTCGAAACGGCGGAGCGTACCGGAGCCCGCGTAGTTGGTCCTGTACCGCTGCCGACGCACATCGAGCGCTTCACTGTCGGACGCAGCCCGTATATTGATAAAGACTCGCAAGAGCATTTCGAAATTCGCACCCACAAGCGCTTGATTGATGTTCTCGACCCGGATAGCAAGACCATTGACGCGCTGATGCGTCTGAACTTGCCCGCTGGCGTGGACATTGTAGTGAAATAAGGGGCGAATGTGATGAAGGGCATTATAGGCAAAAAAGTAGGCATGACTCAAGTGTTTGACGATAACGGGAACGCCATTCCTGTGACCGTCATTCAGGCTGGCCCCTGCTACGTCACCCAAATCCGTACAGCGGATAAAGATGGCTATGTGGGCGTGCAGCTCGGCTACGGTGAGACCAAGCCGCAGCGCCTGACAAAAGGGCAACTGGGTCATCTGCAACGGAACAGCCTACCGGCACTCAAGGTGCTGCGTGAGTTCCGCATCAAGAACGGCGAAGTCGCCGTGACTGAAGGGCAGACGATTAAGGCTGATGTGTTCGCTAAGGGCGAACGCGTCGACGTGGTTGGAACCAGCAAAGGTCGCGGTTTCGCCGGTGGTATCAAGCGGCATAACTTCAATCGCCAGCCCAAAACGCACGGTGCGTCTGACCGCACGCGCGCACCCGGTTCGGCAGGTTCGAACACTTACCCCGGTAAAACTTGGAAGGGCAAGCGCTTCCCCGGTCATATGGGCAGCGACCGTGTCACAACCGAGAATCTGGAAGTGATCGTGGTGGATGCGGAACGTAACCTCCTCGCCGTGAGAGGTTCAATCCCCGGCACCAATGGCGGCATTGTTATCGTTAAGCCAGCGCGTCCGCGCCGCCGCTAATTGGGAGGAGTAGAGTCATGAAGGTTCCAGTTTTGAATGTAAGCGGCAAAGAGATTAATCAAATTGATCTGCCAGCCGATATTTTTGAAGTCGAGATTAACACCGGGTTGATGCATCAGGCTTATGTGCGCCAGATGGCAAACGCCCGCTTGGGTACACACAAGACACAAAAGCGTGCTGATGTCAGCCGTACCAGTGCCAAGTGGTACCGCCAAAAAGGTACAGGTCGTGCCCGTCACGGCGCACGGAACGCAACCCAGTTTGTGGGTGGTGGTCGTCCGAAGGGGCCTGTGCCGCACAAATACACCAAGGATATGCCGCGTAAGATGCGTCAGCAAGCTATTCGCTGTGCATTGAGCGCCCTGCTGCGCGACGAACAACTGGTCTTTGTCGATAGCTTGAGCCTTGAGGCTCCAAAGACTAAAGACATGCGCCAGATGTTGGACGCGGTAGCGGGCAAGGGAAATAAGGCTTTGGTGCTCATTCCTGTGGGCGCGAACGAGAATGTCGTCAACAGCATCCACAACTTGGGTGATGCTCATGTCCTGCGTGTGAATTACTTGAACATGCGTGATCTGTTGCAATACGACCGCGTTGTCGTGCCGCTGGATGCGCTGGAAGTCATTAAGAGCCTCTGGGGGCAAGTAAGTTAATCATGGCTGAATTACATATTTATGATGTGCTGCGCCGTCCGGTTGTCAGCGAAAAAACGGCAGTCATGACAGACGAACAAAATCAGTACGTCTTTGAAGTTGCCGATGAAGCCAACAAAATCCAGATCAAGGAAGCCGTTGAGGTGATCTTTGAGGTGGAAGTTGTAAAAGTCAACACGATGGTGGTGCCCGCGAAGCGCGGTCGTCGTGGCCGTAACTGGTATTTGCGTTCGAAGCAGTGGAAGAAAGCTGTTGTGACGCTCGCAAAAGACCAGACGATTGAATTGTTCAACACCTAAGGTGACAAGATGGCCGTAAAAGTTTACAAGCCCACCTCGGCAGGCCGCCGGGGGATGACGGGCCACAGTTTTGAGGAAATTACCAAGTCGAAGCCCCAGCGTTCGTTGACGGAAGCCATTCGTAAGCGCGGCGGTCGTAACAATACGGGGCGAGTGACTGTCCGTCACCGTGGTGGTGGACACAAGCGCCGTTATCGTATTATCGACTTCAAGCGTGATAAGTTTGACTTCGCCGCTCAGGTGGTTTCGGTCGAATACGATCCGAACCGCTCAGCCCGTATTGCTTTACTGGAATACGAAGACGGTGAAAAGCGTTATATCATTGCGCCGCTGGGTTTGAAGGTCGGTGACCGTGTCGCGAATGGCGAACTTTCGCAGCTTCGCGTCGGTGACTCGCTGGAAATCCGTGATATTCCGGTCGGTACGACGATCCACAATATTGAACTGCTGCCCGGTAAGGGTGGTCAATTGGTTCGTTCGGCTGGCAGCTCGGCGCAGTTGTTGGCAAAAGAAGGTAAGTACGCACAGGTGCGTATGCCGAGTGGTGAGACTCGCCTGATTAGCGAACGCTGCATGGCAACGATTGGTCAGGTTGGCAACACCGATCACGGTAACGTTAACTTGGGTAAAGCCGGTCGCAAGCGCTGGATGGGTATCCGCCCGACCGTGCGCGGTAGCGCGATGGATCCCGGAAGCCATCCACATGGTGGTGGTGAAGGTCGTTCGCCCATCGGTATGCCCGGCCCGAAGACCCCTTGGGGTAAGCCGGCTATGGGTAAGAAGACGCGTGTCAACCGTCGTACTGATAAGTTCATTGTCCGTCGCCGCGGTAAAGGCCGTTGATTTAGTGCTGAGTACTGAGTCACGAGTACCGAGCAAGTCTCATACGTACTCGGCACTCGGCACTTGGTACTCGTAACTAACGAGGAAATAGAGTATGTCGCGTTCATTGAAAAAAGGGCCTTTCATAAGCCCCAAGCTGCTCAAAAAAGTTGAGAAGCTGAATGATGAAAATAAGAAAGCCGTCATCCGTACTTGGAGCCGTGCCAGCACGATCTTCCCGCAAATGGTAGGACATACCATTGCGGTACACGATGGCCGCCGCCATGTGCCGATCTACGTCACCGAAAACATGGTGGGTCATAAACTGGGTGAGTTCGCGCCAACGCGTACTTATCGAGGCCACCTTGTTGAGAAGAAGGTTAAGTAAGGGGTAATGAAATGAAGGTACAGTCGAAAGCATCTTATCTCTCAATTTCGCCCCAGAAGATTCGCCTCGTGTGTGACAAAGTGCGCGGCATGGGTGCCAAGCAGGCAGTGACCGTACTGCAATTCATGCCTCAAAAGGGCGCTGAATTCGTACAAAAGACACTCCAGTCAGCGATTGCGAATGCTGAAAATAACTACGATTTGAATCCCGATAATCTGGTGGTTGAGACGATTTACGCGGGTGATGGTCCGCGCCTTAAGCGCATGAAAGCTGGCGCTCGTGGTCGTTCAAAGCCGCGAGTCAAGCGCACATCGCACTTGACGGTTGTTCTCAACGAGCGAGAGGAATAACACATGGGTCGCAAGATACATCCAATCGGTTTCCGGTTAAAGATTACTCGTGACTGGGACGCGCGTTGGTACGCTGAAGGTGGCAAATATCGTGATTTGCTGCAAGAAGATTTCAAGATTCGCCGCTTCGTAAAGAAGTTGGGTCTGCGTGCCGGTGTTTCTCGCATCGAGATTGAACGTTACCCGAACCAACTGCTGGTCAATATCCACACCGCCAAGCCGGGTATTCTCATCGGGCGTAAGGGTGAAGCGGTTAAAGATCTGCGTACAGGCATCGAAGCCATGACCGATAAGAAGGTCAAGGTTGAAGTCACCGAGATCGAGAAGCCAGATCTCGACCCGATTTTGGTCGCCGAGAATATCGTTGACCAGTTGGAACGCCGTATTGGTCACAGCCGCGCGATGAAGCGTGCGATCAGCCAAGCGATGCGTCAGGGTGCGCAGGGCATCAAGATTGAAGTCGCCGGTCGTTTGGCGGGTGGCGATATGGCTCGCCGTGAATGGGCAAGCGAAGGCCGTGTGCCTCGTTCGTCACTGCGGTCAGACCTTGATTATGGTACGGCTGAAGCGTTGACGACCTTCGGACGTATCGGTGTGAAGGTCTGGATTTATAAGGGTGAGATTCTGAAGCAGGAAGACAAACCTGAACCGAAGAAAGACGTATACGTAACACCGTAATAGTCACCAGTCTACAGTCGCCAGTCATCAGCTTTTGAAGGCTGGAAGCTGGAGACTATAAGCTGACGACTAGACTAGGATAAGTAATTATGTTAATGCCAAAGCGTATGAAATACCGCAAACAACAACGCGGTAACATGAAGGGCAAGGCCACTCGCGGAAACGTCGTTTCCTTCGGTGAATATGGTTTGCAGGCATTAGAACCGATATGGTTGACTGCCCGCCAGATCGAAGCGGCTCGTAAAGCGATGGTGCGCTTCACCAAGCGTCGTGGTAAGGTGTGGATCCGTGTGTTCCCCGACAAGCCATACACGCAAAAAGCTGCTGAAACCCGTATGGGCAGCGGTAAAGGTAATGTTGAGTATTATGTGGCTGTTGTGCGACCGGGGCATGTGCTGTTCGAAATGGGCGGCGTAACCGAAGAAGATGCGAAGGAAGCCCTGCGTCTAGCCGCGTTCAAGCTGCCGATCAAGACCAAGATGGTTCGCCGCTATGATCCGATTTCAGGGCAGGAGGTCAAGTTAGAGTCATGAAATCCAGAGAAATTCGTGAGATGACCACCGAGGAAATCCTCAATGCCGTGGAAGACAGCCGGGAAGCATTGTTCAACTTTCGCTTCCAAAAAGCTTCCGGACAGTTGGAAGATGAAAGTGCGCCGACTCGTACACGGCGTGAGATCGCGCGGATGAAGACGATTTTGCGCGAACGTGAGTTGGCTAAGAATGTAGCCGGTAAGGGAAACTAGTCATGGCGAATGATCGTCGGCGGCTGATTGGCCGCGTAACAAGCGACAAGATGGAAAAGACGGTGGTGGTGGAAATTGAACGCCGCAAGATGCACCGTGTTTACAAGAAGGTTATTAAGTCTACCAAGAAAGTCTACGCCCACGACGAAACCAATGCGATTGAAGTTGGGTCGGTGGTGCAGGTCGTAGAGAGCAAGCCGCTGAGCAAGACCAAGCGGTGGGTGGTGGAACAGGTTCTGGAAACCCCCGGTGGGCGTGTCTTGCAGCCTATTAGTGGTGACGTCGATGTTGAACCGGCGGCGACCGAAGGCGAGGCCGAGTCATGATCCAGAATGAATCGCGTTTAGTAGTCGCTGACAACAGCGGTGCGCGTGAATTGTTGGTGATCCGGTTGTTGGGCGGTTCCTTCCGCAAATATGCCGGTGTTGGTGACATTGTGGTTGGCACTGTTAAAGTCGCCAGCACCGATGGCAATGTGAAGAAAAGTGAAGTGGTGAAGGCGGTTATCGTCCGCACCGCGAAAGAATATCGTCGCAGCGACGGCTCATACATCAAGTTTGATGATAATGCGGCTGTGCTGCTGGCGGAAGATATGGAAAACCCACGCGGTACGCGCGTGTTTGGCCCGGTTGCGCGTGAACTGCGCGAAAAAGGCTTCCTGAAGATTGTCTCGCTCGCGCCGGAAACGCTGTAGGGTTGGGGAGTTAAGGCATTATGCAACGGATAAAGAAGGGCGACACCGTAGAAGTGATCGCCGGTAAAGACCTTGGCGAACGCGGCGAAGTTGTCACCGTGATGGTCAAAGATGACCATGTGGTGGTGGGCGGCGTGAACGTAGGTAAGAAACATGAGAAGGCCAAGCAGGTTGGCAGCCGTCAAATTCCAGCACAGATTTTGGAATTCAACGCACCGCTGCACATCTCGAACGTGATGTTGGTTTGCCCGTCGTGCGATAAAGCGACACGCGTAGGCTTCCGCTTCACGGATGATGGTCGTAAAGTTCGCTTCTGCAAGGCTTGCGATACGGATATTGATTAAAACAGGAGCGAATGAGTAATGGCTACACCGATTTTGCAAGCGCGATATAAGGACGAAGTCGTCCAAGCGCTGATGGATGAATTTAAGTACAAGAATATCATGGAAGTCCCGCGCGTTCAGAAGGTGGTTGTTAACATCGGTCTGGGCGAGGCGAACGAAAACCCCAAGCTGCTCGACGGCGCGGTTGAAGATTTGCGGCTCATTACCGGGCAGCAGCCGATTATCACCAAGTCGAAGAAAAGCATCGCGACCTTTAAGCTCCGCGAAGACCGTGCCATCGGTATGAAGGTGACGATTCGGGGTGAACGGATGTGGTCGCTGCTCGACCGGTTAGTAAATATTGCCCTCCCCCGTGTTCGTGACTTCCGGGGTGTGCCTTCCAAGATGGATGGGCGTGGCAATTACACCTTGGGTTTGCGTGAACAGTTGATGTTCGCTGAAATCCAGTATGACAAAATTGATAAAGTTCGCGGCATGGAAATCACCATCGTGACTTCGGCCAAGACGGATGAAGAAGGCCGCCGCTTGCTCAAGCTGCTCGGGATGCCGTTTAAAGAGAATTAGGACAGAGAACAATGTCGAAAAGATCAATGGTCGCCCGTGAAACACGGCGCAAGTTCAAGACCCGCGTCCGCAACCGCTGCCAGTTCGTCGACCCGAACTCAGGCAAAGTATGTGGCCGCCCACGCGGTTACATCAGCCGTTTCGGTCTGTGCCGCATTCATTTTCGTGAGATGTCACTCCAGGGAAAAATCCCCGGTGTTGTGAAGTCGAGCTGGTAGGGGGAAACGCATGATTACCGATCCAGTTGGAGATATGCTGACGCGCATCCGGAACGCACTACTTATTGGGCGTACCGAGGTCGATGTTCCGCTGTCGAAAATTAAAGTAGAGATTGCCCGCATTTTACAATCTGAGGGCTATATCGAGAGTTATACGGTTGGCGAAGAAAAACCCGCCCCGATGATTCACATCACGTTGAAGTACTATGGTGCGCGACGTGAACGCCGTCCAGTCATTACCCATCTTGAACGGGTGAGCAAGCCCGGTCGCCGGGTGTACAGCCCACGCCAAGAACTGCCTCGCGTGATGAGCGGCATGGGTATCGCTATCGTAACCACACCGAAAGGCGTAATGACAGCCCAGCAGGCCCGCCGTGAAGGCGTTGGCGGCGAAGTGCTGTGTTACGTGTGGTAAGGGAGGAATATTATGTCCCGTATTGGTAAGAAACCGATAACCCTTCCAGCGAAGGTGACCGCCACCATAAATGGCACCGATGTAACCGTCAAAGGGCCTAAGGGCGAAATGACACTGCCGCTGCCGCCAGACATGACGGTTAAACAAGAAGGCAATGAACTGATTGTCGAACGCCCCAGCGATTCTCGTAACCATCGTGCGCTGCACGGTTTGACTCGTGCGCTGCTGGCGAACAATGTCAACGGTGTGTCCAACGGCTTCCGCCGCACGCTGAAGGTTGAAGGCGTCGGTTATAACGGTGATGTTCGTGGCAAAGACCTCGTCATGAAGGTGGGGTATTCGCACGAAGTGGTCATTAATCCACCGCCGGGAATCACCTTCTCGACGGAAGACAAAGGTACTACCATCCATATTGATGGTACGGATAAGCAGTTGATCGGGCAGGTGGCTGCCAACATTCGCGAACTGCGTCCGCCGGAACCCTATTTGGGCAAGGGCGTGCGTTACAGCGATGAAGTCATCCGCCGCAAGGCTGGTAAAGCTGGTAAGGCTAAGTAAAGTACTGAGTGCCGAGTACTGAGTACTGAGTAAATACACTTTATTCAGATGCCCGGTAAGGTACTTGAAACTAAGGAAATTGAGAGATGGCAACACTATCACAAAAAAAGACTGCTTCCCGTGACCGTCGCCACCGACGGGTACGTGCTAAAGTGAAGGGCACGCCACAGCGTCCTCGCTTGAATGTTTATCGCAGCCTTGAGAATATTTTTGCTCAGGTGATCGATGATATTGATGGCAAAACGTTGGTTTCAGCCTCGACTATTGATCGAGAAGTGGCGAAGGAAATCAGCGACAAAAATAAGGTGGACTCGGCTAAGATCGTCGGCAAAATTCTGGCCGAACGCGCGAAGGGTGCCGGGATTACAACAGTAGTTTTCGACCGGGGTGGCTACCGTTATCATGGTCGCGTGGCCGCACTGGCTGAAGGCGCTCGTGAGGGCGGCTTAGAATTTTAAGGGCTGGAGTAAAAAATGGCTGACGAACCAAAGAAAAGAAAACGTCGCGGGTCAGGTGCTGCGGCAGGTGGCGAAGGTGGGGCCGAACAGGCTTCGTCTGAATCGAAACCGCGTCGTGAACGTGAACCGCGTCAACAGCGTGAGCGTGACGAAGACCGTGAAGAACTTGACGAACGCGTCGTAGATATTAAGCGCGTCGCCAAGGTTATCAAGGGCGGTCGCCGCTTTGCCTTCCGCACGGTTGTGGTTGTGGGCGACAATAAGGGTCGTATCGGTATTGGCATTGGCAAGTCCCGTGCTGTACCGGACAGCATCCGCAAGGGTTCGGAAGTGGCTCGCCGCCAGATGGTGAAAATTTCGCTCTCTGGTACGACCATTCCGCATCCAGTAGTAGCGGAATACGGTGGTGCGCGTGTACTGCTGCGTCCTGCTTCACCCGGTACGGGTGTGGTGGCAGGCGGTGGTGTCCGTGCTGTGCTGGAAGCAGTTGGTGTCCGTGATGTGTTGAGCAAGAGCCAAGGCAGCAACAACGTCTTGAACGTGACGATGGCAACCTTGACTGCTTTAGGCCAGCTCCATACACCGCAGGAAATGGCAGGTATTCGCGGCAAAGAAGTCGCCGATCTCCTACCATTCTGGGAACGGAGTCGGAAGAGTGGCTAAATTATCAGTAAAGCTCGTTCGGAGCAGCATTGGCTACGATAAGACCCAAAAAGCGACTGTACAGGCGCTGGGCTTGCGTAAGCTGAACAAGACGGTGGTTCACAACGATACACCTCAAATCCGGGGTATGATCTACAAAGTCCGCCACCTCGTACTTGTGGAGGAAGTTGAGTCATGAAGTTACATGAATTGCGTCCGAACCCCGGCGCAAAGAAGAACCGTAAACGTCTCGGTCGCGGTAACGCAGCCGGTCAAGGTCGCTACGGCGGTCGCGGTATTAAAGGTCAAGGCTCACGCGGCGGTAAGCCCAAGAGCGCGGCCTTCGAAGGCGGCAGCCTGCCGTTGGTGCGCCGTCTGCCGTTCAAGCGCGGTTTTAACAACATTTTCCGCATTGAACATCAAGAAGTGCGGTTGGATCGTTTGGTCGCGCTGATGGAGTCTGGTGCGGTGGTCACACCCGCAGCCATGGCTGAAGCCGGTCTGATCCGTGATGCGTTTGTACCGGTGGTCATTCTGGGCAACGGTGAAAGCATCAGCAAGAAGTTGACCGTTAAAGCGCACCGTGTAACATCCGGCGCAAAAGCGAAAATTGAAGCGGCTGGCGGCAGTGTCGAGATTATCCCGCTGCGTATTAAGGGTATCCGCGCCACCTTCCGTAAACACCCGAAGGAACAGCTCGCCAAGATTTATGGCGAGAACTAAAGAAGTCGCAAACTATGATGAGGTTGGGTATAACTTGCTGCGCAGTACGAAGCTGTGCTGCTTGAGTACCTGATACTCATCATTTTTGTTTAGAGGAGATTGACGGTTATGTTTGACGCATTCCGCAACGCATGGCGGCTGCCGGATTTGAGGATGAAGCTCCTGATTACCGGCCTGATTCTGGTGATTTACCAGTTCGGGGCGCATGTGCCTGTCGTTGGTGTAGATCCGGTGGCTTTGGAAAACCTGCTGAACAGCCAATCCGGTGGTTTGATCGGTACGCTCAACCTGCTCTCAGGTGGTGCGGTGAAACATTTTAGCATTTTAGCGATGGGTGTGTATCCTTACATTACCGCGCAGATTATCCTTCAACTGTTGGTCCCGTTGGTTCCGCGCCTCGAACAGATGCAGCGTGAACCCGGTGGACAGGAAAAAATCCAACGTTATACCTATTTCCTTGCCATTCCTATGGCTATTTTGCAAGCCATCGGGCAAATTAATATTTTCGGTACGTTGGGCGGTGCGCCGATTATTCCGGGCTTCGGTCTGAATCTACTCGGTCTGGCCGTTGTAGCAACCATGACCGCTGGAACGATGTTCGCGATTTGGCTGGGCGAACTGGTGACTGAGCAGGGCATCGGCAACGGTTTGTCGATCATCATTTTCTCCGGCATTGTGGCCCAAGCGCCCGGTCAGCTTTCGACGCTGTTGAACAACAGCACGCAGCCGCTGTTTAACCTGATCCTGTTTGTCGTCATTCTGTTGGTGAGCTTGGTAGTCATCATCGTGATTGCCGAAGGTGTCCGTCGTGTTCCGGTTCAATACGGCAAGCGCGTTCGTGGACGCAAGCAGTACGGCGGTGGTTCGACCCATATTCCGTTGAAGGTCAACGCGGTCGGCATGATCCCGCTGATTTTCGCGCAGTCGATCATCACGCTGCCGGCGATTGTCGTCAACCTGTTCCCCGAAGGCCAACTGCGCACCGACATTACCCAGACGTTCGGTAATCATCTCGGTTTGGCTTATTGGATTACCTTCTTTATTCTGGTTGTGGGTTTCACCTTCGTCTATACCGACATCATGGTGGCACAGCAAGACCTCTCCGACCAATTGCAGCGCAACGGCGGTTTTATCCCCGGTATTCGTCCCGGCAAGCGGACACAGGAATACATCCAGCGCGTCACTCGTCGCATCACGCTGGTGGGCGCGTTGTTCTTGGGTATTATCGCGATTGTGCCGGGTTTTGTTGACCTGCTCAACCGGATCATATTCCCGACCGAAGCTGTTGCCGGTACATCGGGCAATAACGCCGCGTTGGTTATCACCGGCTCTGGCTTAATCATTGTTGTCGGTGTGGTCATCGACACCATGCGCCAGATCGAGGCACAACTCGTTATGCGGAACTACGAAGGCTTTATCAACTAAGCCGCGTTCCTTGTCACAATTGCATCTGTAGGGGCGCAAAGATATGCGCTTCTATGTCTGAAATTTAATGGACGAGGCACAGGCCTCGTCCTTTCGCGCTTTCGCGAAAATACTTTTTAAGGAATCAGAGATGGGTCTTTATATTATTTTGATGGGTGTGCAGGGATCAGGTAAGGGAACTCAAGCGGGGTATATCACCCAGAATTATGGCGGCATTCCGCAAATTTCGACCGGTGATTTGTTCCGCGCGATGAAAACACGTACCGATGATCTGGCGAAGCAGATTCAGCAGCTCATGGCTGAAGGTAAGTTGATCGACGACGATACCACCAATAAAGTGGTTGAAGATCGCCTGCAACAGCCTGATGCAGCCAACGGAGCGATTTTTGATGGCTTCCCGCGTACACCGTATCAAGCCCAATGGCTTGAAAATTATCTGGCGAAAAAGGGTGAGAAAATCGCCGCTGTTGTGCTGATGGAAATTAATTTGTACGATGCTTTCCGCCGAGCCTTCGGACGTGTAACATCGCCAAGTGGCCAAGGCTATAACATCTATACCGATGCTGAAAATCTGGACATTAAATGGATCGAACATCCTGAGAAGTTATTTCCACCGCGTTTGGAAGCAACGGTGAAAGCTACCGGCGAAAAATTAGTCCGCCGACCGGATGATGCTCATGCGGATGCCATTATCAAGCGCATTGATATTTTCAAGAAAACGACACAGCCGCTGATTGACTATTTTTCAGGCAAAGGGCTGGTCAAGACCGTGAATGCCGATCAAACTGTCGAAGCGGTCACTGCCGATATCAAGAAAATTTTGGACGCGGCGAAGTAAGAACCCCCACCCTGACCCATCCCCAACGTTCGCAGGCTCACTCTGGTGATAGCCCGTAAACGAGGGAGGGAAAAGATACTGGTAAGAAAGCAAAGCATTATGGCTCTTGTATTGAAAACCCCTGATGAAATTGCGGTGATGCGCGAAGCAGGCCGGATTGTGGCGAAAGCACATATCGCCATGAAAGAAGCGCTGCGACCGGGCATCAGCACCGGCGAACTGGATAAAATCGCCGAAACGGTTATCCGCGATCATGGCGCGATTCCTGCATTTTTGAATTATCCCAAAAAGGACGCGCCGAATTATCCGGGGACAATCAACGCCAGCATCAATAACGAACTGGTTCATGGCCTGCCCAGCGACAAACGTATCATCAAAGAAGGCGACATTGTTAGCCTCGATACTGGTTGCATCTATCAAGGCTTTGTGGGTGATGGTGCATATACCTACGCTGTGGGTGAGGTTCCAGCGACAGTGCTGCGTTTGATGCAAGTGACAGAAGAGGCTTTGCACAAAGGGATTGAGGCTTCGGTGCTGCCTAACACCATCAAGGATGTGGCGCTCACGATTCAGCGCTTTGTGGAAAGTCACGGTTACAGTGTCGCTCGTGAATATACCGGTCATGGTGTCGGACGTTCGATGCACGAAGAACCGGAAATGCCGAATTATTGGTCACGGATTGCGGAGCGGCGTGGGCGCAAAAATCAACCCCTGCAAGTGGGGATGACCTACGCCATCGAGCCAATGGTGATTGCCGGACGCTCCGATTTGCTCGAACTGGACGATCATTGGACGGTCGTGACCAAAGATGGCTCACTCTGCGCCCACTTCGAACATACGATTGCGGTCACCGACGGCAAGCCGATTATTCTGACTCTGCCATAATACAGTTTAACCACAAAGGCACAAAGAAAGATAAGGAATACATCAGTGATGCCCGATCTTGAAGAGTGTGCTTTTAAGGTTATTGGTGCAGCAATCGAAGTGCATCGAGCATTAGGGCCGGGATTTCTTGAAGCGGTTTATGAAGAAGCACTTTGTTACGAACTTGAATTGAGAAATATATCATTTTTGCGCCAGCATCCAATTGCCATCCAGTATAAAGGCCGCTTAATTGGAGAAGGACGAATTGATATTCTGGTCGAGGATTGTTTGATTGTGGAGTTGAAAGCAGTTGATGATCTCATCGGTATTCACATCGCGCAGGTTATCTCATATCTCAAAGCGACACAACTTCACTTAGGATTGTTGATTAATTTTAAAGTTCAAGTTCTTAAAAGTGGTGGTATCAAACGAGTGGTCTATTGAATTCCTTATTTTCTTTGTGTCTTTGTGGTTAAAAATAATTGGAATTAAGCGGAGAAGGTAATTGGTAAGATCAGAGAGGGTGATGCGTTCTATGGTATCCACTCTTCACTCGTTTTGTATCTAGTGCAATACCAGAATCAGAGAAACTGACCGTAGACATTAAGATGAAAAACGAGTAAAATCTTAAGCCTTATGTGAATCTTGAGGGTAATTAACTATGCGTGTAACAACATCCGTAAAACCGCGTTGCCCCAAATGCCGTGTGATTAAGCGTCACGGGCATGTGATGGTAATCTGCGAAAATCCGAAGCACAAGCAGCGCCAAGGCTAGTGGCGACCAGTTCATAGAGGAAAAGACACATGGCGCGTATTTCAGGGGTCGATCTACCCCGCGATAAACGTATCGAAATCAGCTTAACCTACATTTTCGGTGTTGGTCGTCCGACCAGCCGTAAGATTTTGTCGGCAGTGGGTATTAATCCGGATACCCGGACTCGTAACCTGACCGAAGACGACTTCCAGAAGCTGCGCGAGGAAGTCGCCAAGCTGACGACTGAAGGCGATTTGCGCCGTCAGGTATTGGGCAACATCAAGCGCTTGCAAGATATTGGTTGCTATCGTGGATTGCGCCATCGTCGTCATTTACCGGCACATGGTCAGCGCACCCGTACCAATTCGCGCACGGTGAAAGGGCCGCGAAAGACCGTTCCCGGTCGTGGTCGCCGTCGTGGTGCAACCAAGAAATAACCCCTATCGGGTTGTTTCTACAACTCAGTATTTTTGTAGAGGCGATCTATATCAGATCGCCTCTATCAGGTAATGACTCGATCTTGGAGAAGCGCCTTGATTCAAGTATGACAGGGCGCGTTTTCCCGCATTAGACCAGCGAGTAAGGAAAAGATATGGCACGTACACCAGTCAAAAAGACGGCGGGACGACGCAGCAGCAAGAAGGCCGTCAAAAATATTCCATACGGACAGGCGCATGTTCATGCGACCTTCAATAATACAATTGTTTCGATGACTGACCAACTTGGCAATGTGATTGCATGGGCCAGCGCCGGTACATCGGGCTTTAAGGGCAGCCGCAAAAGCACGCCCTATGCCGCTCGTATGGCCGCACAGGTCGCTTCTGAGAATGCTCAGGGGCAAGGGATGCAGGAAGTTGACATTTTCATCAAGGGTCCCGGTCCCGGTCGTGAAGCCGCCATCCGTGCTATTCAGTCCAGCGGGCTGAAGGTGCGTTCGATTTCCGACGTGACTCCTGTGGCGCACAACGGTGTTCGTCCGCCGAAGCGTCGCCGCGTCTAACGGTTTCGCTCATTTCCAGAAAATACACGTTATTTTCACGGTTTAGAGTTTACCGGCAGTAGGCGAGGAGGATAAGAGTTGGTTACGAATAATATGGTTTTGCCGCATAAAGTTGAGGGCGACGCGACTTCCCGTAATTACGGGCGTTTCATTATCAGCCCCCTTGAAAGTGGATACGGTTTAACACTGGGTACGGCGCTGCGGCGCGTGCTGTTGTCATCACTGCCCGGTGCAGCGATCACCAGCGTGCGTGTTTCCGATGTACACCACGAATTCTCGGCCATTCCGGGTGTTCGTGAAGATATGACGCAGTTGATTTTGCAAGTCAAGCAGCTGCGCTTGAAGTTATTTGACACCGATGCGCCGGCGCGTTTGCGTTTGGAGCATCGTGGTGAAGGTACGGTGACGGCTGCCGACATTATTTGCCCGGCGGAAGTCGAAATCGTTAACAGCGATTTGTACCTGTTTACGGTGGATGCACCGGACGCGCACCTTGAACTGGAATTCGAAGTCCAGTCCGGTCGTGGTTACAGCCCTGCGGAAGACCGCGGTCGTTTGCCGATTGGCGAACTGCCCGTCGATGCGATTTTCAGCCCGGTACGCCGCGTAAATTTTGATGTGGAACGGGCGCGCGTCGGTCAACGGACGAACTATGATCGTCTGGTGTTGGAAATTTGGACGGACGGAACCATCCGCCCTGAAGATGCGCTGAGTCAAGCCGCACAAATCCTGCAAAAGCATTTGGTGGTCATCAGCGGTATTCAACCCGATGAAGGTTTCGTCAGCGAAGGCAACGAACCGGCTGAGGAAACACATGGTCGCAAGGCCGAACTGTACGAAAAGCCGATTGAAGAACTCGACCTGAGCGTGCGTGTCTTCAACTCGCTTAAGCGTACCGGTATTACGACAGTGGGTGATGTGCTGGATATGCTGGCTCGCGGCCCCGACGCCATGTTGGCGATCCGTAACTTCGGCGAGAAATCGCTGGATGAACTGGTCGAGAAGCTGAAGGACAAAGGTTATCTGAACGATCAGCCTGATATGGCTGAATACAACACGTCTGAGTAACGAACTGGGGAAGTATCATGCGTCATCGCGTATATGGAAAGAAATTAGGACGGAACGGCAGCGAGCGTAAGGCGCTCAAGCTGGCCTTGACTCGTGCGCTGCTGGAACACGGGCGCATTCATACGACTCGTGCGAAGGCTGATTTTGTTCGCACTCAGGTCGAGAAGTTGATTAGCATCGCCAAGCGCAGCAAGTCGGCTGATGCCGCCGGTGTCGTTCATGCTCAACGGTTGGTCGCCAGCCGCTTGAACAATGACCGCGAACTGACGCACAAGCTGTTTGCTGAAATTGCGCCGCGTTTCGAAAACCGTCCCGGTGGATACACCCGCATCCTGCGCGTGGCTCCCCGTCATGGCGACAGTGCCGATATGGTGCTGCTGGAACTGACCGAACGCGAAGAAGCAACTGCCTAAGTCACTGATTGGGAGATGCGTTACCGGGCGACGCTGGCCTATGACGGCACAGCCTATCAAGGGTTTCAGCGCCAGTCCGGTAGCATTCCCACGATTCAGGGGGCAGTTGAAGCGGCGATTTTCAATGCCAGCGGGCAGAAGGTGAATGTCAGCGGGGCAGGCCGCACCGATACCGGTGTACATGCCAGTGGACAGGTCATCGCCTTCGATGTGGAGTGGACGCACGCCGATCAATCGCTTTTGCGAGCCGTCAACTTTCATCTGCCGCTGGACATCGCCTTGCAGGACATTCGCCAGCAGCCGGGGTTTCACCCGCGTTATGATGCGATCAGCCGCTTGTATCGATACAGGGTGCTGATCGCCCCACAACGCCAACCACTGCTCCTTACACGGGCATGGCAAATGTGGAATGGGTTAGACGGCGAGTTGATGGAACAGGCATCCAAGCTGTTCATCGGTGAAAAAGATTTCGCGGCGCTGGGCAAACCGACGCAGGGCGAAGTCACCATCCGAAGTGTGTATCGTTCGGAATGGGTGTCGCAGCAAAACGAGTTCGGGACGCTGTGGACATATACAGTTGAAGCGGATGGCTTCCTCCAACATATGGTGCGGCGAATGGTCGCCATGTTGGTGCAGGTGGGGCATAAGCGTATGACCGTCCAGCGGTTCGAGGAATTACTCAACCGTGCCAAACTGGTCGAAGCGCTGGCAATCGCACCGCCGCAGGGATTGAGTCTGGAAGTCGTGCGCTATAACGAATAAACTAATAGGAAATTTTCACTGATCATTCGAGATCAGGAGAATAATTGAGAAGGTGCGGGCGCGAGACGTTCGCTGAGAGGATTTTTGGAAATGGCACTCTATAAGACATACGTCACCAAACCACTGGAAGTTGAACGCGAGTGGTGGATTGTGGACGCAAAGGGTCAGACTCTGGGCCGTCTCGCCTCGCTGATTGCTCCCATTCTGCGTGGCAAGCACAAGCCGGTATTCGTCCCTAACCAAGATGTCGGCGATTATGTAATCGTCATCAACTGCGAACAAATCGCGGTCACCGGCAATAAGTTAGATGAAAAAATGTATTACAAGTATTCGGGTTATCCGGGTGGACTTTCGGAAATTAACCTGCGCGACCAACTGCGTAAGTTCCCGGATCGCCCCATTACCGCTGCGGTTAAGGGTATGCTGCCGGATGGCGCACTCGGACGTAACATGCTGAAGAAGCTCAAGGTTTACGCCGGTGCTGAACATCCGCACATCGGTCAAAAGCCCAAAGTTCTGGAAGTCTAGAGAGGAATAGTATGGCTGGACAATATTACGAAGGCATAGGCCGACGCAAAGCTGCAACCGCCCGTGTGCGTATTACCGCCGGTGGCACTGGCAGCGTGATTATTAACGACAAAGACGGCAGTGATTATCTGCCCCGCCCCGGCGATGTGGATATTCTGCTGGAGCCGTTGACCTTACTTGGTCAGGCTAAGAGCTATGACGTGAGCGTTCATGTCAATGGTGGCGGCATCTCCGGTCAGCGTGACGCGATCCTGTTGGGGATTGCCCGTGCGCTGGTCAAGGTCGATGAACAAAGCAAAGGTCAACTGCGTGATGCAGGTTACATGACCCGCGATGCCCGCGTTAAGGAACGTAAGAAACCCGGTCTCAAGCGCGCGCGTAAGGCCCCGACCTACACCAAGCGTTAAAGCCGTTCTGAGTGCCGAGTACTGAGTCGAAATCAGCGGCGCTTAGAATTAATGTAATGACAGAACAATCAGGCAAGGCCAGACGGTCTTGCCTTTATTTGTTCTACCAAATGTAAACCTCTGCTACACTGTCAGAAGTATTTTGATTAATTCATTAGGCAGATGTAGATGACCAACCAGCCGAAATACGCACGTTATATGTGGCTTTTACCCCTCGCGATGCTGATTCTCGCCGCGTTAGCCTGTGATGATGTCTACGTGCCGCCACCGATGGTTGATCGCGTTGAAGCGGATACCAGCAGGGTATATGCGCGTGTTATCAACATCGGCGTGACTTATGAAACCTATAACAAACCGGGGAAGATCAACGGTTATCAGACCAACGACAGCGGCATAACTTGGCAGCCTTCCGATCATGTTTTTGCCAAAACGATCACCAATAGTCACTCACTGAGTATGTATGGTGAAGCTCTGGAACTAAATGGCTTTACTGTCTGGTCGTATCCGCGCTCCATTTTCAGAGGTGTTTTTTATGATGGCACGACTTCCACATCCACCTCGGCCCCTCGTTTTCAACTGCCGGATGGCTTTGTCAGTAATGCCGCTCAAGGGAACATGCTTTATGTGTCGATGGGGACGGAAGGGGTGTTGGTTGCCCACCTGAACGAAGATGGAGATGGCTTTGCACCCGATTGGCATATCAGCAGCAAGGGTATGGACGCGCTAGTTCCGCTGCCATTGACTATCACCCAACCCATAACTATTCTGACGGTCATTCTCGTTATTTTGTTAACACCACCTTTTGCGCTGGTTCATGCCTATTTGCTGCAACGGGTTTGGGCTTACGTGCTGCCATCCTTAGACGCGCGACGCATGGCGCTGCGGGTTACAGCGGGCTTAGTTGTGCTGGCGATCATTGGCATTATATTTTGGCTGACCAATGACCGCATCGACTTGTATGAAGTGCTTGCCGTGTTGACCGGTATAACAGTCCTTGTCGGTGTGACAATTACCGTACTGCTTGCAGGTCGCGCACAGGTCACCGATGCCACACGATTTCGATTAGTGATTGCGACGGTAATCGTTTCGTTGATCGTACCCGGCGGAGTGGCCGCCTTGTTTGCGATGTGGTGGCTCGTATTTGGAATTGTATTCATCTATTGGGCTTATCAACGGGTGTTTGGGCGTTTTGTCGAATACAGAGAGCCGACCCCCGAAGGCCGGGTCCAGCGCTGGCGTGTGGATCGTATTGCCATTGAGATGGTTTTGATTATCACTGTCGGAACTGCCGCGATTATTTTTGAAGTCGGCTTGTTACAGGTCTTTATCAATCGGGTACTCGGTAGTCGCGGTTTGATTGAATTGTTAAGTTTTGCTTTGGCGTTGGGTGGATTATTTTTCGTGATCCGGCACTATAGTTCGCAGCGCGCAAAATATATTTTGAAACTGGAAGCCGACGCGCCAGTCAAACGCGAACTGCGTCTCATGACGGGTGATATGTGGATGCACACCATTTACTGGATTTTTTGGACGGCACTCGCAACAGCGATAACCTTTATTGGACAGATGGCGGCGTATAGTTGGTTCACGTCACTTTTAAAGACAACCGTTTCACGAGGATAATTATGAATTACACATCAATGCGGATAGTCGCGTCAAAATTGGATGACTGGCGTGTAAAACAACACTTTAAATATGTTGACGTGATTTTACGTAATCGTGATGTGAGCCATTTATCACCTCAACTTCAGCAAGCACGTGAACATTACCTTAATCACCTCCATGCTTATGCTGAGCGAGGTATCTTTCCTCGCAATCACGAGTATCGAGGCTTCTCACCTTGTTTCATTGATCGTGATGGTCGTGAGTGCGCCGTTGCAAATCTGCTGATGGTTTCAGGCCATAACGAAACGGCCCAACAAATTGCCGCCACTGCCAACTACGCTTATGTTCCGCAGATGCATTTCTCCGAACTCGAAGACTGGTCAAGGCAGTCAGGTTTAAGTAAAGAGGAACTAGCGCTCATCCAGCCCGGTTATTACCTGACGGTCGATGGAACATTCTTGAATTTGTTACTGGTTTCGTGGGCAACTGGATTGATCGCGTTGTTGTTAAATGCAGTGCAACTGATTCGAAGACGAAAAGGTGGTTTTATAGCAGGGTTGGGATTGATTCTAGCCATCCCTTCTTTATTGGTGGCAGTACTTTGTTTTTCAAATGCTTGGCACGCATCTCAACTGAGTATAAATCCTGACTACTATGCTCATGATTTAGCGCTACAGGATGTTGGCCCTTTGATGCTAGCTACTTTGATAAGTCTGGGAATAGCACTAATAACCGCTGGCCTCAGCATCTACAGAATACGTTCTTTCATCAAAAGTATCCCGAACCAAGAATACTCTGAGAAGCAAGGATAACAACATGACACTCACACTGCTCGGCTTGGGGCCGGGAGAAGTTGACGATCTTTCACGGCGGGCATGGCGCACACTCAAACAAGCCAAAACGGTGATTGTCCGCACATCACAGCACAACTGCGTCCCGTGCTTGCCGCAAAGCGAGGACATCACTTATCAATATTGCGATGATCTCTACGAGGGTATCCCGGCCTTTGCCGATGTCTATAACGCCATTGTCGAGCGTGTGATGACCGCCGCTCGTCAAGGCGATGTGGTTTACGCCGTTCCCGGTGATCCACTGGTGGGCGAAAGCACCGTGTTAAAACTGCTTGAGTCTGCCAAAGCTGAAAATATCAAAGTCGAGATTGTCAGCGGCATTAGTTTTGTCGAGCCGATTTTGGCCGCGCTCGGCGTAGATGCCATGAATGGCCTCCAAATTCTGGATGGCATTATCGTTGGGATGATGCATCATCCGCCCATTAATCCGGATTATCCGGCGCTGCTCGGTCAGGTTTACAGCCGTGAAGTCGCCGGCAACGTCAAACTGACGCTTATGAACCAATATCCTGATGAGTTTGAAGTGGCGCTCATACACGCCGCTGGAACTGATAATCCGGTCGTTGAGCATTTGCTACTCTACGAAATTGACCGCAGCGAACACATCAAGCACATGACCTCGTTGTATGTGCCAGCGCTGGGCAAAATGTCGAGCTTCGAGCAGTTTCAAGAAATCATCGCCCATCTTCGCGCGCCCGAAGGCTGCCCGTGGGATAAAGAACAAACCCATCTCTCGCTGCGGCGTTATTTGCTGGAAGAAACGCACGAAGTCCTTGAAGCATTGGATGCTGAGGATGAAGTCGAACTCTACAAGGAAATGGGCGACTTGCTGCTCCAAATCGTTTTGCACACCCAGATTGCGATTGACGACGGCGAGTTCAAAATGAGCGAAGTTATCAGTCACATCAACCGCAAGCTGATCCATCGCCATCCGCATGTGTGGGGCGATGTCGAAGCCAAGAACGCGGGTGAAGTGCTGGCGAATTGGGACGCTCTCAAACAAAAAGAACATGCCGAGCAGGGCATCGAACGCAAGTCGGTTCTGGATGGCATTCCCAAAGGGCTGCCCGCCTTGATGCAAGCGCTGCGCTATCAAGAGAAAGCCGCCAAAGTCCATTTCGACTGGGAGAGCATTGAACCGGTCATCGCCAAAGTGCGGGAGGAAATCGACGAGGTTCTAAGCGCAACCGATGACGAGCATCGTGCTGAGGAAATCGGTGATTTGCTGTTTGTCATCGCCAATTGGGCGCGTTGGCTCAAGGTTGATCCTGAAATCGCCCTGCGCGAAAGCAACGCCAAGTTCTATCGCCGCTTCCGCTACATCGAAGAAAACTTGGAGGCACAGGGTAAATCCCCCGCCGACTCAACCCTCGCTGAGATGGATGCGCTGTGGGATAAGGCGAAGGCAGAGGGGTTGTAAAGACTTTGCCTGCTTACTGATGATGAGTACAATTGGCTGTAATCAATAGGCAATTAGCCGAGAGATGCGATTATGTATACCTCATTTCAAATCAAGAATTTTCGCTGCTTCGATAATTTGAAGCTTGATGATTTAGCGCGAGTGAATCTTATTGCAGGCAAAAACAATGTTGGAAAGACAGCGTTACTCGAAGCAATATTTATTTACTGTGGTTCGTATGACTTGCGGCTACTAATGACCGTAAACAATATGCGAGGAATAGAGCGATTTAAATATGATTTAGGCAATTCTCGCCAAACAATTTGGGATAGCTTTTTCAAGGACTTCAATAATAAGCGTCAAATCGAATTAGTTGGATTACACAGCACATTTAAAAAGCATATTATACGATTAAATATTATTACTGAACTACAAGAACTTGACAGAATAATCCGTATGTTCCAGCCTCAGAACGAGGAAGCTGATGGAATACTCTCTAATTCTAGAGTTTCACAGATTATTGCATTGGAACACGAAGATCCATCAAAGCACATTGATAAATATTATATGTTGCTTGATCGTCAAGGAAAACTTAGGGATCTTTCAGTTCCACCATCATTTACGCCTGCCTTTATATTCCGTATTGGACGATCCGAAATGGCAGATGATGCCGAAAAGTATGGCAATCTGATAAGAACAAAGCAAGAAGGTCTTGTTCTTGACATACTAAAAAAGGTCGAGCCACGATTGCTTAGGATTGAAGCACTTCCCGTCGGTGGAATTTCAACTATACACGGGGATATAGGCCTCAGTGAACTTGTTCCTTTCCAACTAATGGGAGATGGTCTCAATCGCCTCGCTAGTATCATCATCAACATGGGAAATATAAGAGATGGTGTTTTACTTATTGATGAGTTTGAAAATGGCTTACATTACTCTGTTCTAAAAGAAGTATGGAAAGGAATTTCTGAGGCATCTAAAGTCTTTAATGTACAAGTTTTCGCTACCACCCATAGCTTAGAATGTATTCGTGCTGCTCATGAAGCATCTGAAGAAAACAATACTTACGATTTCCGCTATCACCGACTTGACCGTACAAAGTCAGGTGAAATTCGAGTTGTTTCCTACGATGAAGAAGTGATGGATGCCGCTATTGAAGTCAATTCTGAGGTGCGTTGATGGCACTCGTTAATGATGGTCGACCAGCTCTGCTTATGGTGGAAGGGAAAGAGGATATAAGATTTTTCAACGCTCTTATCAAAAAGCTAAACTTGGAAAATATTCAAGTTAGCGAGTATGAGGGCAAAAATCAAATGCGACGTGCAATTCTTGCTCTTAAGAACGAGGACATGTTTTTAAATAATATAATTGCATTAGGTGTTGTTCGTGATGCAGATAGCGATGCTGCTGGAGCGTTTCAAAGCATAACATCAGCTTTTAAGAATGCTGGATTGCAAGTGCCTAAGAAACCGCTAAAAGTATCTTCTGAGACTGGAAAACTAACTGATCCCCAAACTATGGCTATGGTCGTGCCGCCTAATAAACTGTCTGGAATGTTAGAAGATGTTTGTTTCGAGTCTGTCGGAGATGAGACAGAACTTATTAATTGTGTCAATCAATACTTTTCATGTTTATCTGAAAAACATGAAAGCCATGTAATACCGAAAGCGAAATTGCAAGTATATCTAGCTGCGAAAGAGCCAGAAATGCGCTTAGGTGAAGCCGCAGCGGCAGGATATTGGAATTGGGATCATTCAGTTTTTGAACCCATAAAAGCTTTTCTTCGTCAGCTTTCTTCTATCTCTACAACCTAATACACAAATTTCTCTGAACTGTTGGCTTCAATCCAATAGTTGCCGTTATGAAAACTCTAATCTTACTTTCTCAAAAGTTTGTAAACTCGAACCGAATCCAGTTGACAGTCAATGAACTTTTGTTCTAAAATGAAGTGGTATTCTCTTTCAAATCACCGTCTCTGGCTGATTTGAATTCGCTTTTTAACTTGCTACTTGAAACTTGTCTCTTGCGACTTTTATTGCAACTACAGCAGCGGCAGGGGGCAAATTGCACAGCGGCGGATTACTAGGCTAATTCCGCTGCAAAAGTGTCAATTCAGCGGCATTAAGTGAGCCACCCGCCGACACAAAATGTCAATTCGGCGGCTTCTCCCGTATCAGCCGCCAGACATTTCAGCGGAAGAAATGCAAAATTTGCTGCATTTGCAGAATTTTTCGCAAATTTCGCACAATTAGAGAGTTGTTAACCATTCTCCGGCACATACGGGGCCTCGTCGTGGATGTCACCGACGAATTCCGGCAGGTTGGTATGACCGAGCATCTGTCGTACTGCCATCCCTTCGCCCAGATGATAGAAGTAGTGGTAAGTTGTTCGGCGCAGCATACTGCCCACGCTCTCGCTGTGTGGTTGACCCTTAATGATATAAAACGTTTGCAAGGTTTCAGTTGTCAGCGAATCAAGATAAGGATCAGCCGCCTTCGTCACTGCTTCCCACGCTGCCCACATATCAGCTAGTGGCGGTGTGCTGGCGGGCTGACCCCAACCGACCAGCGGTATTAGTTCAGGCGCAGCATTTTCCCCTTGTGCGCGGTACAACCAATAGGTGTTTTCTTGATACGCCAGATGCCCGACCATCCAACTTATGCAGTTCATGGGCATAAATCGTTTACGGGCCTCTTCATCGGTTACATCTTTTAATCCGCGCACGAATTCGCCGCGGGCAAAACGCAGTTGTAAAACCAATGGATGAGTCATGATTCATTGTCTCTTTCACTTGGACTAGATCAAATGTTTTGTTGAGTATATCACTAAACCGGCTTGCCGCGTACTATCAGAGGGATAGAATAGGAGTTATAGGAAGGCAGTTTTAAGCGGAGGTGATGATGCCCGGCTTTCAACGAGATACGACCACACTGCACTATGAACTCGATGGCAGTGGCCCGGACGCGGTTTACATTTGTGGCATGGGTTCACATAGTAATGATTTGCTCGGATTAACAGTCCGGCAAACGTTGGGCGCTCAATATCGCTTGCTGACCGTCGATAATCGGGGTTCGGGGCAGACGCTGACGCCGAACGGTGAAAATTCAACTTTCGCCCATATGGCGGATGACATCCTTGCCCTGATGGATCATGTGGGCATGAACAAAGCACGTGTGTTGGGTATCTCAATGGGCGGAATGATTGCCTTGACGCTGGCTGCCCGCTGCCCCGAGCGTGTCGAACGGCTTGTGGTGGCAGTCACCTCTGCACGTACACCGGATGATCCCAGCCGTTCCGCGTTTTTGTTACGGGCTGGACATCTCATGCGCCAGAACAACATCCCCTTGGAATTCATCAACCGCCACAATGCAGTGATGCTGCTGGGCGAAAGCGTGTTTTCCGAGATGCCGGCGATTGTCGAGATGTGGGTGAACGCGCCGCCCGACCCGATGCAGCAGTCGCTCGAAGGTTTTGACCTGCAAAGTAATGCTCTAGTCGCTTATGATGTGCGCGAAAAACTCAAGACCTTGAATATCCCAACGCTGGTTTTGAGCAGCACCGAGGACTTGCTGGTTCCACCGAAGTATCAAGATGAAATCGCCAGCCTGATCCCCGGCGCCGAGATCAAACGCTATTTAGGTGGACACGTTTATATGATGCTGCCACCTCATGCGCCGCAGTTCTTCGCGGATGTCATGGGCTTTTGGGGCAGCCCGTAATGGTTCGTTGCAATCTCGTCGTGCCGCGTCATAATCCCTGATATGGTGACCTACATAGACGAGAAAGACGGTCAAATATGTATATCATTGGCTTGATGTCTGGCACATCAGCGGATGCCATCGACGCGGCCTTATGTGAAATTCAAGGTGAACCGCCCTTACTCAAGATTCGTATCGTCCGTGCCATCACTTATGCCTATCCCGAAGGTTTTCAAGCACGGATTTGGGATGCTTGTTTACCGACTAAAAGTCATGTTGATACCGTGTGCCAACTCAACTTTGATATGGGCGAGTTGTTCGCACAGGCCGCGCTTAAGGTGATTTCTGAGGCGGGCATCTCTCCAAGTGATGTCGATTTGATCGGCTCACACGGGCAAACCATCTGGCATATGGTTCAACCTTCAGGGCAGGTAAGCGCAACCCTGCAAATTACCGAGGCCTCGATTATTGCAGAGCGCACGGGCATTACCACCATTCACAATTTCCGTCCGCGAGATATTGCCGCCGGTGGACAAGGCGCACCCTTAACCGGATACGCTGATTGGCTGCTTCTGCGTCATCCCAACCACTGGCGTGCCATTCAAAATGTGGGCGGGATGGGCAATGTCACCTTTTTGCCCCCACTTTCGGATACCCAAAATGTGCCGGTGGCCTTTGATACCGGGCCGGGAAATGCGCTGATTGACGGGGCGATGACGATCCTCACCGATGGCAAACAGAGCTACGACAAAGATGGGCAGCTTGCCAGTCAAGGGCGGATTGATGAGGATTGGTTACAGATATTGGCACTGCATCCTTATTATGATTTAAAGCCCCCGAAAACCACCGGACGCGAATTGTTTGGCGCGGTCATGTCAGCCGAGTTGGTCGAGGAAGGCAAAAAGCGCGGCCTCGATGATAAGAGTATCGTCGCGACGGTAACGGCACTCACGGCAGCCAGTATCGCGGATGCTTACAACCGTTATGCACCTGCACCCATCCAAGAAGTGATTATGGGCGGCGGCGGAGCGCGTAATCCGGCACTGCTTGGCTTGCTCCAAAGTTTGCTCCCGACCGCTAAAGTGATGACTCATGAGGACATTGGCCTCGACAGCGACAACAAAGAGGCGCTGGTATTCGCACTTCTCGCACACGAAACATGGTACGCCCGACCCGGTAATTTACCCTCACTCACGGGGGCAAAATATCCGGTGGTGTTGGGTCAAATTACACCGGGGAAGAATTACGCCTCGCTTATTAAAAAGACGTGGTGTTGAAGAAGTCTACAGTTTTCAGTTTACTATATGATCCCCTCCCTAAATCCCTCCCCGCTTCGCAGAGAGGGACTTGAAATCATTCTTAACCCAACATATTGGCTTATAGCGATTAGCTCAACCAAATCTTTTGGCGAAGTTGGCAATTTGGGTGGCGATAACTGTCAATTTTGGGCGACATTGCTAAACGATTTTCGTCCGTCAGCCGAGAAAAGGCACTCTTTTTTGGCAAAATTGATGCTGGGATGTCTGTCGCCAAGATTGCCAATCTCCAGTTATCAGTTGATAGTTTGAAGTTCCAAGCCGCAAGTTCCAAGATTGGTTATTCGCTTAAGACGCTGGCGATGATTCGGAAACTGCACAAACTGCAATCGCGAAACTGGTTTGGGCGGCGGATTTGAGGGAGCAAAACGCCGAAACTTCGCAAAATTCTTCAGATTCTTCAATTTCGCAGTGAGGTTTACAATTATCAGTCAGCAGTCTTGCCGACTGTATGATGTTAAGGTGCATGGACGGGATAAATCCCGCCCCTACATCACAGTGTAACAGATATGAGAATGAAATGGGTTACCATTTGGAAGAACATTTTGTCACTCTTTGTGTGAATTTCGCGCAAAAGGGAAAAGAGAATGAGGGAAAAAACAACGGTCAGCGGTAAAGTTAGGGTTAGAAAAAGAACCTAGGAACCGGAGGCCGTTGTTATGAACCAGTATAGCAAATACCAAAGTGGTCGAGCG
>WGMX01000030.1 GCA_016124855.1 Anaerolineaceae bacterium
GCATCTGCATCCGGTTTTAGTTTGATAATTGCACTATACTCGGCTATCGCTTGCTCATATTGTTTCGCTTGATAGTAGATACTCCCCCGTCCCCAATACGCATTTTCGTAATTCGTATCTAGCTCAATCGCCTTTGTGAAATCCGCTATCGCCGCATCTGCCTCTTTTAATTGTTGATACGATTTAGCCCGCCAATAGTAGGCATCTGCATCCGGTTGCAGTTTAATAACATTTCCATAGTCTATGGATGCTTCTTTATATCGTTTCGTATCGTAATATGAGGCTGCACGCCTCCAATAGGCATCGGCATACGATGAATCAAGCCGAATAGCCTGACTATAATCGGCGATGGCATCGTCAAATTTTGATTGTGCGCGATATATATCGCCACGACTGAAATAAGTGAAAGCAGAATAGTTAGGATCAAGTTTGATTGCTTGGTCGTAATCTTTTAAGGCTTCACTATCCATTTTCAGATACTGATAGATGCTGCCGCGTCCAATATAAGCACTAATATAAGTTGCGTCGATTTGAAGCAGTTGTGTGTAATCTGCAATTGCAGCATCCCAATTTTGTTTCTCCTGATATAAAACTGCGCGCATGTAATAGGCTGTTGTATCTTGTGGATTCACCTTAATCGCAGCCACATAATCATCCAATGCTTCTTGGAACTTCCCCTGCTCATAATAAGCAATCCCTCGATTACGATAAGCATCGCCAAATTGAGGGTTTAGTTGGATTGCAGCGCTGTAGTCAGCAATAGCGTTGTCATATTGTTTTTGCTCACTGTAAGCAATTCCCCGCATGACATATGCAGGCACATAAGTATCATCAAGCTGAAGCGATTGAGTGTAATCCGCAATTGCGTCATCAAGTTTATTTCCACCAAAATTCGCATATCCGCGAAAATAGTACGTCATCGCATTTTGCGGGTTAATAATGAGCGCATTGTCATAATCAGTAACCGCTTTGTCATATTCCGCGTGGTTATAATAGAAACCTGCGCGAGCCGTATATCTATTTTCATTATTGGGTTCTAACTGAATAGCCTGACTATAGTCTACAAGCGCTTCAGCATATTTCCCTTTCTTATCAAAAATCTCACCACGCACTCCATAAGCGTCGGCGTAAGTAGGTATATTCTTGATTAATGTGGTGAAATCATCAATTGCTTCATCATATTCACCTATTCGATAATAACTGTACCCGCGATTAAACAGTGTGCCCCCATAGCTGTTTGCCACAGTGGGGTTTAATTTTATGAACTGGGTATAGTCGGCAATAGCCTCGTTCCATTTTCTTAATTGAAAATAGGACTCAGCTCGATTGATGTAGGGAGTGCTATAATCGGGATCAAGCTCGATGGCTCGGCTAAAATCGCTAATCGCATCTTCAATGCGACCGAATAATTTAGCGATCCCACCCCTACTGTTATAGGCAAGTGCATAAGACGGATTGATCTCAACAGCACGAGTAAAGTCTGCCTTCGCTTCATCAATTTTTCCTGAATCGAAGTAGGCGTTTCCTCGGAAAAAATACAGTAAATAAGCCTCAATATCCTGCTCACGCCCTTTAGGGATACGATCCGCAGCTTGGTTGTAAGATTTAAGAGCAGATTCGTAATCCTTTGAATAGTATTCAATTTGACCTTGAACAAGATAGACAATATACAGGGCATCCATACCCTGAAACACGTAGGTGTCAAAACTGGAAACCTGCTCCGCGGATGTTTGTAAATCTTCGAGACAATGACATATCCGGCTCTTGCGCGGTGTCACCTCATAATGAATGCGGATACCCCCTAGCGCGACCTCTCCCCACATCACTATCGTCGCGTTGTAAAGATCACTGATGCTTTTGGCCTCCCTTCGATCTGCAATCAAGTGCTTTACCCGAATAAATGGAACTCCAATCCGATTAAATTCACTTTCCAGATTTTCTTGGACATGAGGAGCGGTTGAGTCAATTTGTTTAAAATCCGCTACAACCACACCGATTTTGGCTAGATCAAATGCCGTTCCTTCCAAGGGCGTAGGGGTAACTGTCGGCGTATTGGTTGGCGTAGGGGTGTTAGTAGGCGTATGAGTAGTCGTTGGTGTAAAAGTCTCAGTGATAATATCCAACCCCACCAGCACCGGAGTTCGAACCCCTGCATCTGCGATCAATACCGTTGCACCTAAGGCGATCACAACCAACAGCGCGGCAATAACTCGTGTAATCAACTGTCGTCGAGCTTGCTTATCCAGTAACTTCGTCAAATCGGCAGTGACTTGCGCCGAAAGGCTGTCCGGTGTTGTAAAAAGACTGCGAACATCATGAGATTCAATTTTAGCCCTGAATTTTGCCAATCTCGCTTGTGCAGTGGGATCTGCTTCAATGCGTTCGGTAGGCCATTCTAAATAATTCTTATCCAATAAATACATCAGTCTAGGCAACTTGCGGCGGAGAGCTTCGTCATATTCTTGCTCTGTTACCGAGATTTCTCCATCGTCTGAGAGTGTCCCATAACGTTGAGCAATAATCCCAATAAAAATATCGGCCTGACCAACCTCCTTCAGACTGACACGAGATGCGCCACCGGCTTGACTTCCAAAATCATCCATATTGATGGGACGTTGGCTCAAGCGTCGTATAGCTTTGTCAACTACAGCTCGATGTTCCTCTAAATCGCTTTTGGTTGAGCTAATAAAAACACTTTTAGCCATAGTATATTCTCGGAAATTAAATTAGTTGTCATAATTTTATTACACATTTATTCTACGGTGCAACAATCCATTTCAACTTGACCAGTTCTCTATCTTGTTCACTTGGGGGCACTAAACGATTTCATTGAACTCCAAAAACGTCGGCTAATAACTTAAATTCTTAAAATCTTCCTTAATCAAAGGAAGATTTTCGTCTTAGCTTTTCTCTATCGACTAAAGACTAAAAACTATCGACTTTCCCCCTCTTTTTCCTTGACTTTTTTGCACATCTGTTCTACAATAGTGGTTCAATTAAACAGCATCTAAGAGTCAAAGTCGGCAGTCAATTTTTATTGTATGCGTGTGATTTATTGGTTTCGATTTTAACAATTCGGCTTTGCATTTGTGGCGAGAACTTCCCTCAAATCCGCTGCGGCCATATGCACAATTGGCACGCGGCGGACGTGACCGGGAAAACCGCTGCACTCAGCGACATTAGCCGAACTACCTGCCAGTCATTTGTGCTAATTGAGCGCCTTGCTCCCGTGTATCCGCCTGTCATTTCGGCGGGAAATATGCAAAATCTGCACTAAAATTGCACATTCCGCATTTTGTATCAACCATTTAACTTACGGTTTTTCTGTATTAGTCTGGCTGATAGCTGGCGACTGGTGACCGACGACTTATATTGCAACTTGCCTCTTGTAACTTGAAACTACTTCGGCTGCATCCTGACTGCACCGTCTAGTCGAATTACCTCGCCGTTCAGATAGGGATGTTCAATAATATTCTGCGCCAACTGGGCATATTCGTCCGGCTTGCCCAACCGGCTCGGAAACGGAATCTGGCTGGCTAATGAAGCCTGAACTTCCGGTGTCATCGCACCTACCATCGGCGTTTCAAAGATACCCGGAGCAATCGTCATCACGCGTATGCCAACCCGCGCCAACTCCCGCGCAATCGGTAAAGTCATGCTCACAATCCCGCCCTTCGATGCCGAGTAAGCCGCTTGCCCGATTTGCCCATCAAAAGCCGCTACCGAAGCCGTGTTGATAATCACGCCTCGTTCGCCGTGCGCGTTCGGAGCATTCTGGCTCATCCGTGCTGCCGTCAACCGGATCACGTTAAACGTTCCGATCAAGTTGATCCGAATGACTGACTCAAACAAATCCAGTGGATGCGGACCTTCCTTCCCTACCGTCCGTGATGCCCACGCCACGCCCGCGCAGTTAATCGCCACATTCAACCCGCCGAACGCTTCTTGCGCCAGATTAATCGCTGCCTGAACTTCAACTTCGCTGCTCACATCCGCCTGCACGAAACGCACACCTTCACCGAATTCAGTGGCTAATGCCTTCCCTCGTTCTACATCCCGGTCAAGGATGACAACTTTCATCTCCTGCCCGACAAATCGCCGGACACACGCCGCTCCCAACCCTGATGCCCCGCCTGTCACCAGCGCGACTTGGCCTTGAATATCCATTTGTCGATCACTCCTAAATAAATCTTTTTACTGCCTTTTCTCGGCACTCAGTACTTCTTTTTCCCTATGCTTTTCCTAACTCATCAACCGTGAAATCCAGCGCAATCAAATACGAGTCATCTATCCCCAGCAAACGCATGTTAGTCGAGCGCCCATGATCGTCTTTTTCGTCGTACATCCGGCTCTCATCCAATGTCGCCTGCATCCCATGATGCGCCAGTACCCGCGTCATCCGTTCAGCCCCCGGCTTAGGCATCGTTCCTAGAACGCCGCTTCCACTCGTCAACAAATTCACCAACGGCTGCGTCCGGTTAATATCCTTCGCCAGTTCGCGCCACGGCCCAAAGGTACTCAAATAGGCTTGATTTATATCCAGCACCAACTCATTCACGTCATCTGGCTGCCCCGTAAACTGAATCACAGCCCTCGGCGCGTTGTAATGAAGCAGCACCGGATGCTCATTCGCGATAAACAAATTACCGAACACGCCCAAGCTCACGCGATGTTCAACCACACCCAGCGCTCGAATAACATACTGATTTTGAGGCCGCAGCCCCTGCTCCTGCTCATCAAATACTGCCGTCTGCACAATCAGTTGTAGTTCTTGGGGAACACCACCCATTTGTAGCGCTAAGAAAATGCCATAACGATTTTCACCCTGTAACTCAGCCAGTAACGACTCGCGCTTGTCATCAAAATTCATAGCTTATCTCTGTATTCCTCTCTGCCTCTGTGGTTAAAAATGATTTTAATTACGCAACCGACCTGCTGTCCAATCCACCGATGGGTAGCCCACGCTGCTCAATTCCGCAATCACGGCCTCCGGGTCAAACGAAACACGCCGGAGATCAACCTGTACCTGTCCATTCTCGAATGTGAACAAACCCCAACCGGCTTGCCCTTTCACATCCATCGGCGCACCCACGCTGCCCACGTTAATCGCGCGCCAATGCCCCAACATCCTGTCCATCTGGATGTGCGTATGCCCTCCCACACCCAACCAACCCTCGCGGTCGAGGAAAAAATCACGCGCTTCATCCTCTGGCGTGTCTGGGAAAAGTGCGGGTTCATCATTCCCCGGTACGGCATGGTAACCAATCACATAACCATATCCATCAATCTTTTTAGAGAGTTCCTGCCCGTTTATCTTCTTCAGGAACTCATAGTCCTCAAAACTCAGTTGGTCAACTGCCCACAAAAGAGCATCGTTAATCGAGTGCCATTCTGCCTTAAAGCGGTTCAATCCCGCCTCATCCGCTGGAAATGGAAACTTCGGTCGCTCACCCGTCAGGAGGTAACGATCCGTGTTCCCACCAATCACCTTGAACTTCTTACCTTCGTCCGCCTCAGCTAGCGCCTTAATCTGTCGCAGGCACTCTACCGGTCGCGGGCCAAACGCCGCAATATCTCCCAAGCACCACGTCAGATCAATCCCGCCAACCTGTTCCATATCCTTTAAAACCGCCTCAAACGCGGTCAAATTTCCATGCACATCCGCAAATATCGCTAAACGCATAAGCTTGCTTCTCCCTACAACTGATCTCGCAGTTTCTTACATTCCGGTCGGCTGTATTACTCTTGCTACTTGAAACTTGTCACTTGCACCTGAAATAGTAACACGCCTCACCCCAATCCATCACCTTTTACCTGAGTAATTGGTGATTGGTAGTAGATAACCGAAAACGCCTATGGTATCGTATCCCTCAACAGCTTTAATTCAACAGAAAAGAGGATTTCATGGCAATCCGTAAAGCAGAAGCAATTTGGAACGGCACACTTAAAGAAGGTTCAGGCACATTCAAAGGTGGCAGCGGCGCACTTTCAGGCGGCTACACCTTCAAAACCCGTTTTGAAGAAGATAAGAGTCAGACCAACCCCGAAGAACTGATCGGCGCGGCTCATGCCGCTTGCTACGCCATGTTCCTTTCGGCGCAGCTCACCACCGCGAACTTCCCACCGGAAAGTGTCACCGCTACTGCTGAAGTCGACTTCGGTCGGGATGACAAGGGGCCAGTGATTAACGGCATCACCCTCAATGTAGATGCCAAAGTTCCCGGTGTCACACAAGAAAAGTTTGACGAACTGGCTCAAAAGTCCAAAGAAGGCTGCCCGATCTCACGCGCTCTCGCCAGCGTTCCCATCACCCTGAACGCTAAGCTCGTCAGCTAAATTTTTAACACGAGGGGTTTGCTTCGGTAAACCCCTCTTCTCTATCTTCTCTCTGTGCCTCTGTGGTTAAAAACTGAATTTTCTGAGTATTTGCTCCACCGCACCCACATAACCACCACCGAACAAACGCACATGTACCAGTAACGGATACAGGTTATAAATATCGCGCCGCTCCTCAAAAAATCCCGGCGCAATTGGCCTCAGTTGATGATAGCGCTGGAAAAACGGCTGCCCGAACGTCCCAAAGAGTGTGCTAAAGGCCAGCTCAATTTCAGGATGCGCGTAATAAATTGCCGGATCAATAAAACCGGTGATATGCCCATCCATCGCCAGAATATTCGTCGTCCACATATCTCCATGTATCAACGAAGGATATTCCGGTTCAATCAGCCACTTTTCCAACTGTTCGGCAAAGCGTTCCAACCGTCCCAAAACGGCTATGGGAAGCCGACCCGCCCGTGCTGCTTCATGCGCCATATAAAGCAGCCTTTGCTCACCGAAAAATGCTATCCACTTCTCATATGGCTTATTCGGCTGATGCAGCCCACCAATCACCGTATCACGTTCCAACCCAAATACCTGCCCGCGCACATGATGCAAATCAGCAAGTAATTCTGCCGCATGTTCTTGCGTCTCAAAATCCAATTCACTCTCACCCTCGATATATTCCATTAGGAGCAAGGTATCCGCACTGTGATAAACCTCTGGCACGGGGAGTTGGCTGTGTTCCCGCAGATAGCGCAGCATGTAACCTTCCGTCGCCAGCGTTGCGCCCGTTCCATCCGCCACCTTCGCTACAATCGAGCGCCCATCTTCAAGTTCCACGCGGTACACTTCCCCAATGCACCCGCCGGAAAGTGGGATCAAGTGAGCAATAGGGCTTTCAACTAAATCTTTGAGTTGATTACTGAGCAAATCATTACTCATCGGATGTGCCGATTTCTGACTCAAATTGAGCAACAACCGTCATAATAGTATCTGGCAGCATAACCTCATATTGAAGATTTTCTTTTGAGGTATACTTGGCATCCAGCGCTTTGAGTGCATCCCAACGTGCTTTAGCCTCTTCTCTTTTCCCAAGTTGATACAATGTTATGGCCTGCCCCAGAATAGCAAATTTGTGTTTAGCATCAATAGTTATCGCTTGATCAAAATCGTTGAGCGCCTCAATATACTTTGCTTGCAGAAAATAGACAGTGCCTCGTGTTGCAAAGGCATATATAAATTTGGCATCACGGTTAAACGCTCGCTCGCAATCCTCAAGTGCTTGGTCATATCGACCTTGTAAAATATAAACGCAAGCTCGGTTATTGAAAGATACCGGTAACTTGGGACTTAGTTCCATCATCTTTTCGTAATCGGCAACAGCCCCTTCAATATCACCAGCCCGTTGACGCACATATCCACGTGTTAGATAGATGGCAGGCTCATTCGGTCGATGCTTCAGCCGTTCATTATGTATCGCTATTGCTTGTTTATAATCCCTTTTCTCACGAAAGATTTGTGCCATCATGCATAAGCAGTAATCCGCTTGATCGGTGCCTAGTCTGATAGCTTCGCGAAAGTCTTTTAAAGCAGCGCTATAGTTATTAACAGCATAATAAGCTTGACCACGTTGAACATAAATCTTGGCAGGACTCCGATGCTTAGCAAGACGAAGAGCCTGCTCAAAATCCTCGAATGCATCCTCGTGTTTTAGCTTTGCACGCACAAGGCCCCTGATCAAATAAGCATTGAGTAAGTCACCGTCGAGCTGTATAGCAGCGTTAATATCGACAAGCGCTGATTGGTTATCATCTAAGCAGCGGGACTTAAATTCCGCACGATGTATATAACTCTGGACTGAATTGGGACTAATACTGATAGCCATATCATAATCAGAAAGTGCTTTTTCAAACTGTTTGTTTTTCTGGAACGCAAATGCGCGATACACGTAGGCCATTTCAAGAGAAGGATTTGGATGATCTTGATTGGCATCAATAAAGTGAGTAAATTCGGCAATGGCGGATCCATAATCATGGTGATTGGCATAGTACACACCTTTTTGGAATTCAGTTCCTATTGCCTTTAATGGAAACGGCGAAACGAACGGTAACGATGAAGAAAAACTGTTTGGCACCTCACTTTGAGGTTGCTCAGTTGGTTGGATTGCTGCATTAGGAGTCCGACTCTGTTTGCGCTTCTCCGTCCAATAAGGTGCAAGCACCCAGCCCCCAATGACAAGCAGCGTGATACTGATAACCAATAGGGTCACAATTCTATCAAGCTGCATGGTCGAATTCCTCCACAATGCTAAAGAGGCGCCAATTCAAGCGCCTCTTATCTCTAAACCCACTGTGTCTCAGTGGTTCAACCGTCTTTAATTCAATTCCAGCGAGTGACTTTCAATCAAACCCTCAGCCTTAGCGATAAAGTCTGCTAATGGCATTGCGCCCAAATCCTCGTCCGTCCGTAAGCGAACACTCACACCACCGGCTTCAATGTCCTTATCGCCGACAATCAGCATGAACGGAATGTGCTTTTCACGCGCCTCACGAATCTTGCCACCCATACGATTCTTGCCCGTGTCAATCTCGACGCGGATGCCCTTCTTACGCAGTTGGCTGGCAACACTTTGAGCATACTCCACATGACGATCAGCCACCGGAATCATCATCACCTGCACCGGAGCCAACCACACAGGGAAAGCACCGGCGAAATGCTCGATCAGAATACCGACAAACCGTTCCATACTGCCGAACGGCGCACGGTGGATCATGATCGGGCGCTGACGGCTGTTGTCATCGGCTACAAATTCCAGTTCAAACCGCGAAGGCAAATTGTAATCGACCTGCACTGTTCCCAACTGCCACTCACGCTTCAGCACATCGCGCACGATAAAATCCAGCTTCGGCCCGTAGAAGGCAGCTTCACCTTCTTCAACCGTATATGGCAGCTTCAGTTCGTCACAGGCTTGAATGATGGCGTTCGTTGCGTTCTCCCACAACTCGTCATCACCGACATACTTTTCACTCTCTGGATCGCGCGTTCCCACCCGTGCGCGGAAATCCACTAAACCCAACGAGTTGAAAATATTCTGGATCAGGCTTACAACCTTCTTGAATTCTTCCAGTAGTTGGTTCGGCGCGACGAACAAATGCGCGTCATCTACCGTGAAGCCGCGCACCCGCGTCAGACCATTCAACTCGCCGGATTGTTCATAGCGATAAACCGTACCAAATTCCGCAAAACGCAGTGGCAAATCACGATATGAATGCTGCTCGCTCTTATAGATCATGATGTGGTGCGGGCAGTTCATAGGCTTCAGCAGGAACTTATCCTCATCCACGTCAATCGGCGTGTACTGGCTGTCCTTGTAATACGGATAATGCCCTGACGTTTCGTACAGTTTGATGTTACCAATGTGCGGCGTAACGACTGGTAAGTAGCCATTCTCAATCTGAGCATCACGCAGCCAACGTTCCAGCGTATCACGCAGCGTTGCACCGTAGGGTTTCCACAGCGGCAAACCCTTACCCACCAACGGACTAATTGTGAACAGGCCGAGCTTCTCACCGATAATGCGGTGGTCACGCTTCTTGGCCTCTTCCAGCAAGTTCAAGTAATTCTGCAACTGTTCGGGTGTTTCCCACGCCGTTCCATAAATACGCGTGAGTTGTTCACGGTTTTCGTCGCCACGCCAGTACGCGCCCGCAATCGGCTTGAAGGTGATGCTAATGGCATTTGGGTCAATTTCTTTTGTGTTCTTGACGTGTGGCCCACGACACAAATCCGTGAACGTATCCTGTGTATAGAACGTCATTTTCTCGGCTGGTGAAGCGATTTCGTTGCCGTTTTCATCAACACGACCATTCACCAGATCGTTGATAAGTTCTGTCTTATACTTCTGGTTCTTGAAAAACTTCAAAGCCTCATCCGGTGAAACTTCTTTGACTTTAAAATCATAGCCGCCTTTGATGATTTCCTTCATCCGGTTTTCGACCCACTTCAAGTCTTCTTCCGTCGGCTGCTGCGACAAACCGAAGTCGTAGTAAAACCCATCCTCAATGGGCGGCCCTATGGCGATTTGGGCATCAGGGAAACGCTCCAACATCGCCTCGGCCATAATATGCGCCGCAGAATGTCGGATGCGGTAAAGCTGACTGTTGACATAATCTTGCTTGGACATGGTTGCTCCTAAATTTGCGCTGATAGCGGTGAGCTGCTTTGAAAGCTCAGCCGGAAAGATACAAGTTGGCTATACAAATAAAAACGCCAGATCAGATGTCTGGCGTATTATAATCGGCTTCGGGTGAGATCGTCAGGTGTTTTCCTGTGCGTTATCCCTCAACCACCAGTACATCTGAAATAACAACCGCAGCCACCTCAGTCGTGGCGCGTTTGCCAGTAGTCGTAGTTCGAGTTGTAGTCTCGTCCTCAGTCACCAACGTGAACACACTTTCAAACATATCCAGTGTGAAGAGGTTATCGATTGTATCTTCGATGGTGTCGCGTTCCAGATTTTCCACCACCACATGCGGTGTTTCCAACACGGCATAACGCACGGGCAGTGCATCCGGAACCTGCTTGCTAACAGCCAAACTCAACTCCATTTGCCGCTGTAAGTAAGGGATGGTTATAAAGAGCGAGTTATAAATTTTACCGCTTTCGGTTTCGACAATCACATCACATGAATCCGGTTCGCCGGAGTCATTGGCGTGCATTTCAATCCATACGTGCTTGGGCATCTCAATCATAATAATTCACCTGACATCACTAACTAATTGTTGGCTATAAAAAGCAATATTCTGATGTCTATTTGTAATTTTTATCACACACCGTTGAAAGCATATGACAAATGAAGGGCGTTTGTCAAGCACTTCGAAATGGCCTTAATGTAGGTCGCATATTGCACTTCGACAAATGATCGTTTTAAGCATTAAAGCTCACAAAAAAGTGAATTCTTATCTGGATAAAGCCGCCGATTTGGCCCAAATTTATATACCCGTAACCCCAATGCCTTGCAGGATGAGCCGCAGCCCAAATAAGACCATAACAACTAACGTCACCAAGAAAATGCCGCGCGTCACCCGCTCATCAATACGCCGCAGCCGGTCAAAGACCAATATATACAGACTAAGGATGCCAATAAACGTGCCGTAAAAAGCCAGCAGGAAGGCCAAGCCCATCCATAACGACTGGTTAAGCCCTTGAATCAGCAGCGGCCCATTGATGGTCGTCCAAAAGATATAAGGACCGGGGCTAACCCATGCCATAACCGCGCCTTGCAGCAGTGTACGTACCGGACTGATGCCATCGGGTGCTGCTGCTTCGGGCTTAAATGAGGCTTGTCCAGCTTTGTACTGCCGCCAAGATGCGTAGGCAATCCACAGCAGATATAAACCGCCAACCAATTGAATAACGCGGATGAGTTCCGGGGGAAACTGCTTGAGGATAACCAATACCACTACCACAATAGGCACATCCGTAACCAACGGCGTTAGCGCTAAAATTATGCTTTTGCGCCAACCCAGTGCCAATGTCCTGCCGATCAAAAAACTGGTAAATGGCCCCGGCTGCGCACCCGCAGCAAACGCAATGCTAACACCCTGCGAAACAAAATAAAACATGACATCTCTTTCGTATCAAATAAAACGCGCCCTGCGAATTGAGTCGGGCGCGATTTTAAGCATCCACTATTTCAATTACAGAAGTGGGATTGAACCCGGCTTCTCTTCCACGTACTCTTCTTCTTTGCCACGCTGACGGAAGCGCCGAATCGGTTTGACTACCAAGCGCATTCGCTGCTTGCCTGCCCAACGACCAATCGCGCTCAGTTGGCGCAGTCCGGTTTCCATCGCGCCGCCCTCATCGTAACCAAAGCGATAGGTCAGAAAATAAGGGTTATCTTTCAAATAGCCCAGCGCTGCATCACTGGCATCGGCTAATTTTACAGGGTCATGTTCTGTATCCAGCGCTTGTAGAGCCTGCACAGGCAGCTTTAAATTACGGGCAAATACATCCAATAAGAGGGGGCGGTGAAAGAACTTCGCCAGCATTTCGGGGCGGCTGATTTGCAGTTCAGATGGAAGTTCTACAACTTGACCATCAAAACTCTCAACCTTGAGTTGCAGTTCAAAACGCTCATCAACAATGCGCCGCCAGCGTTTCTTATCCGCCTCCGGTATCAGCGCGTCCACCTGAGCCATAATATAACTGGCAGCATCTTCAAGTGCCTGCTTACGGGGTTTATCGGTCGCGTCCGGGTCAACCGCCGGAATCATATGTCCGATGTTCATGCTGACTTCTGGGCGCTTCAGTTTGAAAGCATTCGCTAGCGCACCATCAATGCCACCAAACCCAATCGGCACTATCGGCGCACCCGATTGATAACTGAGCCACGATACACCCGTTCTACTTTTCTTGGCGCTCGATTCCCAGATGCCACCTTCAGGGAAAATGCCCACTATCCCGCCCTGTTTGAGTACATCCAGTGCTACCGTCAGCGCCCCACGATCCATTTCACCCCGACGTATGGGGATGTATCCCCAAGCATGGACAGCCCAACCATAACGGGGATCAAAGGGAATATCGCCGTTACCGATCAGTTCGACTTGAGTGGGCGCAACCAGCACCATCATCACGGCTTCCAACATGGCAACGTGATTACCGACAAGGATCATCGGCCCTTTGCGCGGCAAATTCTCGTAGCCGCTCACACGCAGTCTGGTCAGCAGCCGTAATAAACCATAGCCGAGGAAGCGCAGCACAGCACGCGACACGACCCTACGCGGATAGCGTATCGAAAGCGATTCAGAAGCCATATTCGATTTAATCTACCTGTTTCGTAAGACTGATGTCCGACGTATACGCCGCAATTGGCGCAGATGAAGCACTTTCAGTCACATCTAAGTCTACGTACATACCGCCCGCGACGGTGATGTCGTCCGGATTCGGCCCCAGTTGGAAAACCTGCACCTTGATTCGCGCCTTGTTAAATTCTCCGGCAGCTACAGTGAAGGTTTTATAAGCCTCTTCATTGACCAAATCGACTGACGCTTCCTGCGGGCGAGTCGGTTCGGCGTTCACCAACGATACACGCATCACAACATCCGCAACATCATTCAGCTCGTGGTCAGGAGTCGATGGATAAAAACCGACATGAAAGGCAGTTGGCACACCGGACTGCAAGGTCTTTGGAACCACAACCACCATCTTGCGACTGACTTTCACTTCCACTGGCGCTTTACGAACGGCATTATCCGCCGGAAAGTCAGCGTCATATTCAACTAACTCTTCAACCGCTTTTGAACCACTTTCGCTCAAACGGTAAGCTTGGTCACCGTCCATTTGGAGGTAACCTTTGGTTACGAGCCGCCGGATGACCTTACCAAAAGTACGGTCACTTAACCCGACCTCATCGGTGATCTTCATGGCATGGGCGACAGGATCATTTAACTTGCCAAAATAGCGGAGCACATCCAATGCTTCGGGTGGAAGTGCCTTAAGGTGGAACGGTAAGTCCATAAACCTATCCTGATCTATTTATTTAAACAACTGAATAATTTCAGTATAGCGCAGATTATTCATCAGACAACTTGAGCTATGCCGCTGTACAAATGGTTTGTTCAGTCGCTATATCACTGGTTAAAGGAGTATAACCCGTGCCTTGCCAGTACGTGGCGAAGTGACATGACGCGTATCCACCACCAATTTGGCATGGTCAAGCAGATGTTGATAGTCAAATCGGCTGTGACCGGTCGTAATGACAACACAATCTGTTCCGGCTACTAAGTCATCATTGTAGACTTCACTGTGCATCACTGTACCATCCTCCAAACGTAGCTCTGCCACGTAAGGATCGTGGTAAATAATGGATGCGCCTTTTTCTTGTAAGAGTTTCAAAACATCCAACGCCGGACTTTCGCGCACATCGTCAATATCACGTTTGTAGGCGACACCTAAGACCAGCACTTTCGAACCACGTACTGCCTTGCCATCATCGTTCAGTCCATTCGTAATTTTATCCATGACGTAGTGCGGCATATAGGCGTTCATCTCACTGGCAAGCTGAATGTAACGCGAGTTGTAGTGCAGCGTTTTCATCTTCCAACTGAGGTAAAGCGGGTCAACCGGAATACAATGTCCACCGACACCGGGGCCGGGATAAAATGGCATGTAGCCAAATGGTTTGCTGGTGGCGGCTTTGATGACTTCCCAAACATCCACGCCCAACATGTCGCACATGATCGCCATCTCATTGACGAGGCCGATGTTCACCGAGCGAAAGGTGTTTTCCATTAGTTTCACCATCTCGGCGGTTTTGGGTGATGAGACTGGCACGATGGTATCGACGGCGGCTTTGTAAAGGGCGACGGTCACTTCGGTGCATTCGGGTGTTACGCCACCGATAACTTTGGGGGTGTTGCGCAAGTGATAACGTGGATTGCCGGGATCGATGCGTTCGGGGGAAAAGGCCACGAATACATTCTCACCCACTTTAAAGCTGTTATGCGCCAATCTTGGAAGAATGGTTTCCTCCGCCGCGCCGGGATAAGCCGTGCTTTCCAAGACGATTAACATGCCGTAGTGACAAATTTTAGCAATCGACTCAACCGCGTTAATCACATAAGACATGTCCGGCTCTTTGATGGCATTCAACGGAGTAGGAACACAAATGCTCACCGTGTCAGCATCGCGCAAATCATCATAGTTGGTGGTGGCGCACAGTTTCCCACTTTTGACCAATGGGGCTACCCGTTCTGAGGGAATATCAATGATGTAGCTTTCGCCCCGATTGATGCTCGCAACCTTATCGGCTGCCACATCTAACCCGACCACGTTGAATCCAGCTTCGGCGAATTCAACCGCTAAGGGTAAGCCCACGTAACCTAAACCGATGACACTGACGCGGGCGCTGCGGTTGTTCAGACGGTCGAGCAGTTGTTGTTGAATACTCATTACTTCTACTTTTCACTAGATCACACATGACGCGCCATTATAATCGCCTTGCCACGATGCCTTCAAGCGTCCACTCAAATAGAATGCGCCTGACGAAAGTCATCAGACGCTTCTAACTGCTTGTTGTTCGATTGTGGATGGGCTTGAAAGCAACCAGAACCCCTACCCTAACCCTCCCCCGTAAACGAGGGAGGGAATAAAGATAAATTTTCTATTTACTTTCGGTGTTACGGCTTACATTGCTGAACCGTTGGTGAGCGGTGATGAAGGTTCTGGCGTGGGCATCTGGAACGGGAAGCCGTTCATGCCATCCTGACCCGGGAACTGGAACATACCGCTGTTTGGCATTTGGTCGAGCGTGACATCTAACTGCGTGGATTTACCATCGCGCATCACATCCAACTTGACGCTGTCACCGGGTTTATGGGCTGCCAGCAGATCACGGAGGTTATGTTCGCCGTTGACCGTATCGCCATTGACGGCGGTCACTACGTCATTGACCTTCAGGCCAGCTTTTTCGGCAGGTGACTGGGGCATAACCTGTGTAACCAACGCGCCGACGGTTTCGGTGACGTTATGTTCTTTGGCAACCGACGGGTCAAGCATGACGAACTGCACACCCAAGCGTGAGCCGCCCGCCGCAAAGGGGATGTTAAGGAAAGGCTCATTGCCGAAACCCATGCCAAAACCGCCCATGGCAAAGCTTTGCAAAGCGGTAGCCGGAACCTTTATATCCTGATCTTTACCGTCGCGAGTGACCGTCAAGGTAACATCAGCGGTGCTGTTCTTCACTAAATAGGCCATCAAACCAGCCGGATCATAAGCATTTCCATCGAACTTGGTGATCTTATCGCCTTCGCGCAAACCCGCTTTGTAGAGGTCGCTGTCCTGCGGCAAAGCGCTGAGCGTCCATGACTTGTCTTTACCATCAAAGGTAAGCCCCATACCATTTGGGTTCACCGGCATCGGGTTCATGTCGATTGTGGCAGCAGCTAACGTCGCATTGACGGTAACTGTCTTACCATCACGGGTGACTTCAATCGCAACATTGTCACCAATCTTGTGGGTTTGGACGGCTGCACTGGCAGATTGAGCGTCCTTTACTTCAGTGTCACCAATCTTGGTTAGTACATCACCGACCTTGAGGCCGGCTTTCTCGGCGGGTGAACCAGCGACCACCGTGCGAACGACAGGGCCGTTATCACTATTTTCGAGCGACACACCCAGCATGGGTCGATTTGTTACTGCCGGATTAGCAGGCACGGCAGGCGAAGTGGTGATTGAACTGCCAGCCGCTAAAGTCACATTCACAGTTACAGTTTTGCCATCGCGAGTCACTTCGACTGCAACATCGTCGCCTACTTTGTGCGTAAGTACGGCGGCACTGGCGGCGGCGGCATCGGTAACGGCAGTGTCACCGATCTTGGTCAAGACATCACCGACCTTGAGGCCAGCCTTCTCGGCGGGTGATCCGGCTGCGACGACACGAATTGTCGGGCCGTTATCGGTATTTTCAATCTGAACACCTAAAACCGGACGTGTCCGTGATGGGGTTGCGGCGGCGGGCGGTTGAATGGTGGTTGGACGGGCTGCCAAAGTCACCTTGACATCCATCGAAGCTGTGCCACGTGTGAGTGTCACGGTGATGACATCGCCCACTTGGTGACCACTGATTACGCCAGCAATGGTATCGGGTGTGACCGCTTTGGTATCAATGGCGGTAATCACGTCATCGACTTTGATGCCTGCTTTTTCGGCAGGACTGCCTGCATCAACTTGATCGACCTTCACACCTTTATCAGCAGAAGTTACGCCTACGCCGAGGAACGGCTTGGCGCTGTTATCTTGTGCCCCTACGATGCCGAATGCTGATACCACAACTGCCAAAATCAGCAGAGCGACAACTGAACGAGCACTGAGACGATTTTTAAACATGTTTTTTTGTACTCCTCCCAGAGTAACCCTATGTAAGCCTTTTAGTCACATTGCTTACCGTGCTTAAAATAGGATTCTCATCTGAGGAATGGCTGAAATCAGGATAAACGCCGCCTAAAAAAACCATTGGCAGGTTATAAGTTTTTCGAGTCTCTGCTCATGATGATGAGGATTCTGATTCAAAAAAGTGAATCATGTGAATCTTTTGGAACGCTTTTGATGGCGGGTTTGAGGGAGCAAAGTGCCGAATGTTCGCCAAATTCTTCAGATTCTTCAATTTCGCAGTGTATTTTATGTCGTCGTTGGCGGCGATGTCGGCGCGACAAAAGACGGGTTTGGTGGCGGAAGTCGTCAAAGGCTCAAGCCTCTGCCTGAGTGCAAAAGGCCGCTGAAGCGGACTGACCAGACAGTGAAGTGGTTTTGTTAAGCTGCGTGGGAGGATACCCCTAACCCCAACCCTACATCACCAACGTTCGCAGGCTCACTCTGGTGATAGCCCGTAGTAACAGGGCAAGGGAGTCAAGACAAATACTCCATGACTATCGTATAACAAATGGGAATGAAACGGGTTACATTTTGGAAGAACATTTTGTAACTCTTTCGCGGTGTTGGCACTAACGATTTTGAGGGAGCAGAGGTATTAAGAAGATTGGTGGATGGTTAGTGATCGGTTTATGATGGTTTGTGTGTTTAAACCTAGGTACGAATAAATGACATTGGATTGAACCTCAGCGATTCCGAGCAAGCGATTCTCGATTTTGTATGTTTTTAAGCCCGCTTAATTCAACGATCATTCCTATAATCATTTCAATATTTAATTAGATAAAGTATAAAATACTGTTTGTTAAATAAAGAGATTATTCTTAAATTTTAAGGGGGGCATCATGACAGCGGTTTCGGGCCATGTATTGGACAATCCTTTTTGGTTTTCACTTATTAGCCATCACGCCCATTTTGCATCGGGTACGGCTTTGGTCAAAGCCTATCCACCATCTGTATTCCCTATGACTACATTGGTCGATCACAGTGATGCGACTTTAGCAGATTTTGAACGCTTGTCGAATGCGGGCGAAACGACAACATTAGTATGCGAGGCAAATCCACCGCAGCATATACCGGGCTGGACAATCCAGCGAACGATTACTGTTGATCAAATGGTTTGCCAGCAGCGCGTTCCACAACCCGAAACCAGCGGCGATATTGTTGATCTGAACGCTTCGCATGTGCCAGAGATTATGGAACTGCTAGAGGCTACTCACCCACTACCATTTTTTCCGCGTTCAATTGAATTGGGGCATTTCATCGGTATTCGCCAGCGAGGGCAATTGGTGGCAACGGCAGGCCAACGCATATGGATGACCGGTTATCAAGAGATCAGCACAATTTGCACCCATCCTAATTGGCAAGGTCGGGGTTACGCTCGTACTCTGAGCAGTATTCTCGTCAATGAGATTTGGGATAATGGTGAGACCCCTTTTTTGCATATGAATGCGCACAATCCGGTTACCAAACATCTATACGAAAGTTTGAACTTCCGTACCCGCTGCCCAATGACGATCTTGTTTCTCAGCCCGTCAACGATTTAGTGCCGTGTCTCGCAGGTTGTAGAAGAACCGTGTGCTTATGAAAACGCGATTATCCATTTGTAGGATTACCGACACAGAATTCTCTACATTCATAACTGGTTATACAATTGTCGCTGTAGAAAAGGATAACGATTTAACCTATGAGCGAGAGTTTATACAAATTAGCCGGTGGTTACGACGGTGTTCACAGGATTGCCGAGATATTTTATCGGTACGTGTTTGACGATCCGTTGATGACACCGCTGTTCGAAAATCCAGATGACGATCATGTGGGACGGATGGCGTTGTGGTTGGGTGAATTCTTCGGCGGGCCAAGTGAACATACCAAGCAGCGCGGCGGTTTTTATACGGTGGTAGCGGTACATCATCCGCTGAGAATTAGTGATGCTCAACGAGATCGGTGGATCAACTATATGATGGCAGCTTGCGAGGAAGCAAATATGCCGGATGCGGTGATTGATTATTTCACACCGTTTATTTATTCGGGTGCGCTGGCGGCTCAGCGGAATTCACGACGCGGATCGTTCTAATGTAAGTTCTTGAAAGAAACTGGAAACCCCCACCCTAGCCCTCCCCCGTAAACGAGGGAGGGAATAATAATCGGTTTTCTAATAACTTTCGAGACTCTACATTAGTAGGATTTGTAATATAAAAGAGCCTGTAACGTTTACAGGCTCTTTTGATTGGAGAAGTGAAATAAGTTAGGGCAGAATGCGATTAAGTGGAAGTTCAAAACCGGGCAAAACATCACCACCAACCAACGTATCATTTGCGTTTAATACACGCACGGCCTTGCCCGGTTCATAGACTTCAACGGCCTCACCGGGCAGTACTAAGACACCCATCTTGACCCCATGCTGAATATAGGCACGCATTTTACGACGCTGAGATTCACGGGTTTGACTATCTGAGCGAATCTCGACCGCGAAAAGGGGTGGCGTGGTGAGGTAGTCAGCATCACTATCCACATTGACGCAAACATCTGGCATAAACTTTTCGCCATCCAAAACATGTAGGACTTCCGAATAAGCTACTCCAATACCCGGATGTGTTTCCAAGTATTGTTCTAAGGCAGTTCCGAAGCGTACTTGCTTTTTACCGTGTACCGGTTTCGGTGACACTTCGACTATCTCTCCGTCAATGAAATCAAACCGTTTATCCGGATGTTGATCGACAAATATTAAAAATTCTTCAGGTGTCATTTCCTTTTGGATAAACATACGTATCGCCTTTCACCTAATTAGTGGAGGTTTCGTATTACTACTTCTCGTCGCCGTTTTTGTTACCTTTGAGGCGGTTGGCCAAGAATCCGCCCATCAGACCCGACATCATATTGCTGGCAAAGGATGAGCCGCTTTGTTCTTCGGTTGAGTCATCCCACTTGCCGCTGGAACGCTTGTTAATCCACACATTATAGTCTTCGGCGGCTTGCCCAAGCGCCGCCTCGATAGCATCCCGATCATTTTTGGCGATGAGGTTACGAAAACTAGTCAACATACCGATGAGTTCATCGGCATGGCGCACGACGCTTGCGCGATTTTCCAACAGCAAATCACGCAAGTCGTCAGGATGGGTATCATACAAATGATGGGTGAGGCGACCAAAGGCCGGATTAGTCACCCGCTGAACATCTGACCAACCGGAGGATTGTGAGGCCATGTAAAAACTCGCCAAGGCGATGAGTGCCGGTAACCCTTCAGTCAAACCGATAATGCCGTCATGTTCGGCAGGGTCATAAAAATGGGGCGTTGCGCCGAGTAATCCGGCGAAATCGGATGCCAATTCGACGGCTTCTTTGGCGCTGCGCGTTGTGGGCATCAGCAGCATACTACCTTTGTCAAACAAATCAGCCGCCGCATGAAGGGTATCGTCCAAACCATCATGCAAATATTTGGGGTTAATGATGGGAGTCATTCCGACCATATGCACATCTTTATTCAGATATTTGCCTGCCCACTCCAGCGACTGCTGCTTCAACATCGACATATCCAAAATGACCGCACCAGCGCGTAGGTCAGGGGCAATGGATTTGTAGGCATCCTGAACATCGGCTAAAGGAAGGGCTAACACGATAATGTCACGCTTGGCAGCCGCGTTAAACAAATCCCGTTCGAGTTTGTCTAAGCCCATTTTGCTGGCATCTTCGCGCACGCCGGTACGCATATCCGCGCCGGTCACTTCGAAGGTATGACGCGCATCTTTGCGTTCGTTATAGCGTTTGAGCGCTAAGGCGACTGATGTCCCAATTCGTCCCAAACCGAGTACTGCTACTGTTACGTTCGCCATGACATCCTCACCTCTATAAATCTTCGTTCGCAACTTATCTTAAAATCGGTTACAAAATACCGGACACCATGTGTATCACACGACGTAGATTAGAGCCTCGCCGCAGGCTAAAGCCGTGCGGCTAACAATCGGACAAGTCCACTAAAGGGACTTCAAAACGGTTGCTCCGTCCTAATGCCGTTTTGTTGGTAAAACTGTATTTTCCTCAACACATACCATTGTCTATCCAAATTACGGTTTCAATTCTGATCGTCCGCTTGTTGTAAACGCTGTAACCATTCGGATTGGATGGGCGTAGGTGCAGCATCACCTTTGATGGCATGGTTTGCCACCAACCAACAGGCCGCCTCCGATGCTCCGGCTTGCCGCAGCAGTTCAGCGCTCCATTGTGGATGCTGTTCGTAAACTACAAACGGACGCTGCCACAGGTTCAATGGGCTGCCCTTACTCCACTGCTGATACCGATTTGGCGCAATCGCCCGCACAATGACCGCCCACGTTTTCTGCCACACGCTGATTGGATAACGCGACTTGCCCACGTCATGCAGCAGAGCCGCCACTGCCAAATCGGTCGGCGTATCGCCTTGCGCCAAGACATCGCGCAGCACCGCAAGGCTGTGCAACTGCTCACCACGATCCATCTGCCGGAAAAGTGCCAGAAGCGGCGGTGATAAATAGCGCTCCGCCAGCGCCCAATCAACATCCTGCGAAAAGGCGAACAGCGCTCGTATGCCCTGCTGCAAACGGTAAACCACTGACATTGACGTCACTGCCACGCCGATTAAAAGCCAACCAGTATGCGGAAAATTTGCGTACTCGGCTGACCGATGAGAATCCCCAACAGATTGAACTGTCCACCGATGAAACCCAGCAGAATCAACAGCATGAACAGATAATAGCTGTTTTGTTGATTGGCCTGCCACCAGCGCGCTTGATCGGGCGGCAGCAGCGAGTACATGATGCTCCAGCCATCCAACGGATACAGCGGGATAATGTTGAACAGCGCCAAAATGATGTTCAAGAAAATAATCTGAAACAGGACTTCGCCTACGAGTGACGACCCGTAAATCAGTTGAGGTGCTAACCGCAGCGGAATGGCAAATACGATTGCGATTAACAGATTGGAGATTGGCCCGGCTGCGACTGCCGCCAGATACCCCCAGCGCGGGTTACGCATCCGGTAGGGGTTAATGGGCGCAGAACCCAAAAAGCCGAAGCCGATGATGACACCCATGATAAAACCAATGGGGTTGATGTGAACCAGCGGGTTAAGGGTTAACCGTCCCTGATTGGCAGCGGTGTTGTCGCCCATGCGGTAGGCGACGTAGACATGAGCAAATTCATGAATGGTCATGCCGATTAATAAAGCAATAGCACGAGCGAGTAAATGAATGGGGTCGAGATCCAAGAGTATCTCCACTTCTGATAGCGATTTTGCATCAGTATAGCACAGCCCTCGCCTCAGCTATAGATGAGTGTCACTGCAACAATAGTGCAACACCATACGTAAATTGGGGTTGTATGTGTTATCATCGGGTTACTTTGGACGATGGTCGTGTAGGCGACATGCACAACCTGAAGGTGAATTCTGGTTCGAACCTACACAAAAACATTTGTGGTTGGTAATAATTAGCAGCAGTATCCCGTAATAACGGTTTGGGCTAAGTCGTCAGCATGAACAAGGAATAGTGCTGCGTAAAATATATAGTCAACATCATGGCGACACACATTGAAGCACAAATTAGCGAGGGATTTGGATGAAACGTATTCTTATTTTATTCTCGGATACAGGCGGAGGACACCGCGCAGCCGCTGAGGCTATCCGTGATGCACTCCTTATTCGTCACCCCAACGAAGTCAGCATCGAGATGATCGATGTATTCCGTGCCTATTCCCCTTTCCCCTTTAAATACATGCCGGAAATGTATCCGTGGATTGTCAACCGCAGCAAAACCGGTTGGGGCGTGGGTTACGACTTTACCAACACACGTAATAAAGCCAAATTGATTCAACAAGGGATTTATGTCAGCCTCGAAAAAAGTTTGCTCAAAATGCTGCGCGAACATCCGGCGGACATGATTGTTTCGGTACATTCGCTGCTGACGCGCACTGCCATGCAAGCCTTGATGCAGTTCGAGAAACGCCCACCGTTTATGGTGGTGGTCACCGATTTGGTTTCGACGCACATGTTCTGGTACGACAAATCGGTTGATCGCTGTTTAGTTCCCACGCAGCCCGCCTTTGAGCGCGGCCTCCAAAGCGGCTTATCTGCCGATCAAATGCGCGTCACAGGGCTTCCGGTGCATCCCAACTTTGCTGCGCGCCTGACCGATAAGGCCTCCGCCCGTAAAGAACTGGGTTGGGACCCGAACTTACCGGCGGTGTTGATGGTCGGCGGCGGTGAAGGCATGGGGGCGCTCTATGAAACCGCACGCGCCGTGAACGATCTGCGCCTTAAATGTCAGCTAATCGTGATCGCCGGTCGCAACTCGGTTCTTAAGCACAAGCTGGAGTCCGACCGCTGGCATCAGCCGACGCATGTGTATCCGTTTGTGACCAATATGCCTGTACTTATGGCGGCTGCGGATATTCTGGTGAGCAAAGCTGGCCCTGCAACCATTAGCGAAGCCTGCATCGCAGGGCTGCCGGTTATTCTCTACGATGCGATCCCCGGACAAGAAACCGGTAACGTGCAGTACGTCGTGGAAAATAATGCTGGAATCTATGCCCCTAGCCCGACGGAAGCTTCGGAAGCGGTTGCCAAGTGGTTAGGTGAAGGCCCGGAGGGTCTTAAGCGCCACTCGGAAAGCGCACGCCGTCTTGGTCGTCCTAACGCGGTTTGGGAAATCGCCGACGAGGTTTGGGAACAGGCCCAAAAGCCGCTGATTCCGACCAACCGCCGTAACATATTTATTGATTTCTCACGTCGAGTCCCGATGAAATCACGCCGCTTCTAACACACGTTTAATTGTAATGTGATTTATAATGGGGAGGGGAGTGGGCAGTTGCACTCCCCTTTTTCATATTCAAGATGGAGATTTTCAATGGGTATTAAACGTTCCATTTTAGGGATGGCAGCGCTTATGTCCCTGTTGGTCGGCGCGTTTTCAATCGCAGCCGCACAGGACACAACGCCCCAACCTGCAAAAATTGTCAACGACGAAGGCGGCCCGGTTTCGGTCACCGGAAAAGTAACTTACACCAACGGCTTCTTTACATTGGGTGTGGATGAGCCGCTGATTATTCTCGAAGACGAGGCCGGTTTTGTTGACCGTAATCGCGGTTTCCAGATTCCTGAAAAATCGCAGGTGTTAGGAAAAATCACATCCGACTTTTTTACCTCGCCCTTCACTTACAGCCTTGATCTGCCGATTGAACCATCGGGTGATCTGCGGGATGTTGACCAGAACAGCAGCAAAGATACCGGCGTGATGGTCTACGCTGTCGCTTATTGGAATAATATCTGGGGCGACCCGTTCCTTGAGAAGCGCGACTTGTTCGGCGGCGGTTGGTCAGGCGCATATGCCTCGTTCAAGATTGACCCCAATCCTTCGGCTAAGGCTGAGGTAACAGGCGGCAAGTACATCGTCTACGCGCCTGATGACAAGCAGGGCTTCCCATCGGGCTTTGGTGATGACAAGAAACTGTTCACCAAAGATGACCCGATTGTCATTCTGCCCAAGGGTTATACGGTTGTCGATATGGACACCACGCCGTTCACATTCGACCGTTCTAAGAATCCGGTCATTGACCTGATTGAAGGCGAAGGTTCAGCACAGGACGACTTCTCTAACCTGAGCTATACCAAAGCCTTTGATGCGATGGTCGAAATGTTCCGCAAAAAATATGCTTACACCGAGCTGAAGCATATCGATTGGGATGCCAAGAAGGCCGAGTTCATGCCGCGCTTTGAAGAAGCCGAAAAGAACAATGACTCTGCGGCGTATCAGCGCGCTTTGCGTGACTTTATCTGGTCGATCCCTGATGGTCACTTGAGCGCACCGGTGGATAACGCGGAATTTATACAGGCCATCGGCGGCGGATTAGGTATGGCCATCCGTGAGTTGGATGACAAGCGCGTCATCGTCAACTATTTATTGGATGGCGGTCCAGCGGATGCTGCTGGCATCAAAATGAAAGCCGAAATTGTTTCGATCAACGGTAAGCCGATTGACGAAGCAATCAGCGAAACGATTCCATGGTCGTCACCGTTTAGCAGTGAACATGTTCGCCGTCTACAGCAGCTTCGTTATGTCATCCGCTTCCCGCTGGATACCACTGTGACGGTTGAGTACAAGAATCCGGTCGAGGATAAAACCAGCACTGCTGACCTCAAGACGGTTGAAGAACGCAGCAGCTTGAGCTTCTCATCCTTCGCACGCGGCACAACCGGCTTCGAATTACCGGTTGAGTACCATGTGTTGGACAGTGGTTATGTGGTAGTCAAGATCAACAGCTTTGCCGACAGCTCGCGTCTGACCATTCAGTTGTGGGAACGGCTCATCAGCACCTTGAATCAAGCGCAAATCCCCGGCTTGATTATCGACATGCGCCAGAATGGTGGCGGCAGCGGCTTCCTCGCTGACCAGATGGCTGCTTACTTCTTCAACGATGAAGTGGATGTGGGCAACACGGCGACCTATGATGAATCGCTCGGTGAGTTCTATGCTGATCCCAATCTGGAAGTGAAGTACATCCTGCCGCCGGAAAATCTACGGTATAACGGTAAGATTGCCGTTCTGGTGGGGCCGAGCTGCAGCAGCGCCTGCGAATACTTCAGCTATGACATGACCCTTCAAGACCGTGCGGCCATCGTTGGACAGTATCCAACGGGCGGTTTGGGCGGTGGTCAAACGACTTACGCCATGCCGGATGGTGTGCAGCTTCAGTATTCCATCGGTCGCAACGAAAATGCTAAAGGCGAGATTATCATTGAAGGTGAAGGCGTTCAGCCTACCGTCAAGGTTCCAGTGAATGAAGAAACCCTTTTCGCCGCCGGTGATCCTGTATTGGATGCCGCGGTTGCCTATCTGGATAAAGCGCTACAGTAATTCCGCTAAAATCCGTGTATAAGCAAAGTGAGGGCTTGCCAGATGGCATGTCCTCACTTTTATTTTGTACAGACTGAATACGAATGTTCTTGCTCTGCAAGGTTTTCTTTTGTAGTATGACTTCACGCGTCGTTTCATTTTCGTCCTAAATGGAGGTTAAGTAATTTATGAAAGCTGTTATTCTCGCAGCGGGTAAAGCAACCCGTCTGCGCCCTGTAACGCTGACTATGCCTAAAGCACTTGTCCCTGTCGCCAACAAAACTCTCATCGGCTATGCATTCGATGTCCTTAAAGCGGCGGGTTTTACCGATATTGGAATTGTCGTCAATGAACTGGATTCGCCGATTCCGCAAACCCTCGGCGATGGTTCGGGCTTAGGTATCCGTCTGAGCTATATCGTTCAGGCCGAGCAAAAAGGGCTGGCGCACGCCATTGGATTGTGCAAGGATTTCGTCGGCGACGAACCGTTCTGTGTCTTCCTCGGTGACAACATCTTCCAAGATAAGATGACACCCATGTTCGAGAACTTCCTCAGTTCCGGCGCGGAATCCGCGATTGCGCTGGGTGAAGTTTCTGACCCAACCCGCTTTGGTATCGCTGAACTGAATGCTGATGGGTCGATTGCGCGCGTGGTGGAAAAACCCAAAGAACCCAAGTCAAATCTGGCTATTTCCGGTGTTTATCTCTTCCGTCCCAGCGTTTTTGATGCCATCAGCCGCATCAAACCCTCGTGGCGTAACGAACTGGAAATTACAGACGCGATTCAACAGCTTGTCGACGACGGTCATCGCGTCAATTCGTACAAAATCAAAGGGTGGTGGGTAGACGCAGGCAAGCCGGACTCTATCGTCCTTGCTAACCAGTTGGTGCTGGAAGAACTGCCCTATACGCCAGCCAATGAGGACAAGACTCAGATCATCGGCAATTCGACCGTGACGCATCGTGTCATACTCGGCGCGAACAGCCAAGTGATAGACAGTGTCATTCGAGGGCCGGTTATTATCGGTGACAATGTGACCATCAAGAACAGTTATGTCGGGCCGTATACCGCACTGGGTGATAACGTCACCATCGAAAACAGCGAAGTCGAAGCCAGCATCGTTATGAAGAACTGTACCATCCGTAACATTCAGGGACGCATTGACTCTAGCTTGTTAGCGGATAATGCACAGCTCTCCAGTGCTATTCACATGCCCGCGACACATCGTTTTGTACTCGCAGAAAACAGCTACGTGCAGCTTTAGTCCCCGCAACTTGTTATATGAAGCAAAGGGAAAAGGCGTGCCTTTTCCCGACGTACAATGCATCAAAAGATGACAAAGTCACCCCTATAAAAGCCTCCGATGGAAAGAAATGACCTGAGATCATTCCCCACAGAAATCCGGTTGAATTTAAAGTTCTTTAATCACCAAAGTGTTAGAACTTCAATAACTCGCACATACGCTCACGAATATCCGCCATTTGTGGAATAACACCTTCCATCAGCACCGTACTAAATGGCACTGGCACCGATGGGGCTCCCAACCGGTCAATTGGTGCATCCAAATAGACAAAGGCTTCCTTCGCAATGGTCGCCGCAATTTCCGCACCAAAGCCGCTGACCAAGATTTCCTCGTGGACAATCAAACACTTGCCTGTTTTCTTGACGGACTCTAGGACGCAGTCTTTATCCCAAGGTGATAAGGTTCGCAGGTCAATAAGCTCGATTGAACCTTCGACGTCTGTCGCAGCCTGTTCACACCGTTCGACCATACCGCCCCATGTCACGACGGTCAAATCACTGCCCTCTTGGACAATCTGTGCTTTTCCAAACGGCACAATGTAGTCGTCACCCGGATAAGCTCGTCTTGCCCAACTGGCATCCAACATGGCCCGATGTTCCAAGAAAATCACCGGATTATTGCCCCTCAAAGCAGCCCGCAGTAAACCGACCGCATCTTCAGCATTGGATGGCACTGCCACCATCCAACCGGGTTGATGCACGTAAGTCGCTTCGCTGGTCACGCTGTGCCAAGGATCACCAATTCGCCGGTAACCGCCTGCCATCCGAACGACCATTGGTGCAGCAAAACGGTTATTGGTTCGCCACCGAATTGTCCCGCAGTTGTTGATGTGTTCAGTTGCTGGATCAGCATATTTACGGTACTGAATTTCCGGCACCGGCATCAATCCGGCATAGGCCATACCGACTGCTCGTCCGATGATTCCTTCTTCTGACAAGCTGGTATCAAATACCCGCTGTTCGCCATGTGCTGCCTGCAAGCCCAATGTCGCAGCATGAACACCACCTTTCATGCCGACATCTTCGCCAAACACGACACATCTCGGATTAACGCCCAGTTCAACGTCTAAGGTACGCCGAATGGCTTCCAACATATTCAGCCGTCTTGGATCCGGTGGATTAGGCGTCGCGATGCCGTTTGGAAGTTCAACCCCTTCAGGCAGCATTCCGCCAACCAACTGCGGTTCGCTTTTATTCGCAAATACCCGTTTTGTCACCGTAGTTGATTCGGCAAACGGATGAGCCAGCGCCGCATCCCGTGCCGCCAGCACTTCGGTCTTAATGTCGCCCTGCATTCCAGCCCATTCATCTTCACTCATCAAAGCCGGAACCAAATAACGCCGCAAAGCCGGAATCGGGTCACGTTCCCATTCTGCCGCCACTGTTTCGGCTGATTTATAGGCTTGATTATCGACGCTGGAATGACCCGAAAGTCGTGGAACGGTCAAACGCAGCAAAGCAGCGCCTTTGCCCGCCCGTACATGGTCAACTGCCTGAACGACCAGATCGGCTGTTTCCGACGGATTTGTACCGCTGCCGTCCCAGATGGCTAAGTTCCTAAAAGAGCCTAAGTTAGCCGCTATATCCGCCCCCGGTGTTTGTGTTGGTGTTTGTACGGATATGGCATAGCCATTGTCTTCCACTACAAATAGAACCGGCAGTTCTAAGGTTGTGGCAATCGTCAAGGCTGACCAGAAACCATTACTGGCTACTGCACCGTCACCACTAAAAACGACTGCTATACTGTCTGCCAATTGAGCCTCACCAAGCTGCTCGACACGATAACGAATGGCCTGTGCCCAACCTACAGCCGGTGTAAACTGTGCCCCGACGTCCGCCGCCATCGGCAAAATTGTCGCCCGTTCACGTCGTGGCAAATTGAACACCACACCAATATCTCGCCCATCATTGAAACCGCCTGCCCGTGCCATGTCAGAAGCCAGTGCTTCCTCAATCGTCAAGCCACTACCAAAAACAAATGGTCTTGAACGATAATAGGCACTCGCGGCATCAAAAGGCCGTGTCATCAACTGACTCAGCAGCACTTGACCCAATTCGTGGCCTCGTGCGGAAAATTGGTAATTGATATACCCTTGGGGAACAAGTTCCTGTTCTTCGAGTTCATCCACATAACGGGAGGTTAAAACCAGCCGTGCAACTTCATACCAATCAAAAGCTGGATGTAATGCGCCCAAATTATTTCTCCACAGCGTAATTGTCAATCATCAGTAAACATCGTTAACATCCTGAATGTACTTATAACTATAAGCCCTTTTCAATGCATGATTCCGATGACAACTGCTTTGAGCGAAGATTTTCGTATACTTTGATCGAATAATCCAAAGGACAGCACATGGAAAACAAGCTACAAGAACTGAAAACACGTTTAATGGAAATAAACGACTTGAACAGCGCAGCGGCCTTATTGTCATGGGACCAATCGACGTATATGCCGCCCGGTGGTGCAGAAGCCCGTGGTCGCCAGATGGCGACGCTCGGCAAGTTGGCTCAAGAAAAGCTGGTTGATCCTGCGATTGGCAAACTGCTGGACGAACTGCGATCATATGAGGAAAGTCTACCGTTTGACTCGGATGATGCCAGCTTGATTCGGGTTTCGCGCCGCACGTTCGAACAGGCGGTGAACATCCCACCGGCGTTTGTGGCTGAATTCACCCAGCACAATGCGCTATCGTACCAAGCATGGACAGAAGCCCGTCCTGCCAACGACTTTAACCGCGTTCGTCCCATTCTGGAAAAGACGCTGGACTACAGCCGAAAAATGGCCGACTTCTTCCCCGGCTACTCGCATATCGCTGATCCGCTGATCAACTTCGCCGATTATGGTATTAAAGCCAGTGAAGTCAGTGCTATATTTGCCCAGCTACGCAGCGAATTGGTGCCGCTCGTCAAAGCCATCACCAGCCAGCAGCCCGCTGATGATTCATGCCTCAAACAATTTTATCCACAGCAGCAGCAGCTTGATTTTGGCCTCAAGGTCATCAAGAAATACGGCTACGACTTTAATCGTGGACGGCAAGATCTGACGCACCATCCGTTCATGACCAAGTTCTCGCTGGGTGATGTTCGCATTACAACCCGTGTTCAAGAGCATGACTTAGGTGATGCGCTGTTTAGTACGCTGCACGAATCGGGTCATGCAATGTACGAAATGGGAATCAATCAAGCTTACGAAGGCACACCGCTAGCCAGCGGCACATCCTCCGGTGTTCATGAAAGCCAATCACGCTTATGGGAAAATATCGTAGGCCGCAGTCGTGGCTTCTGGGAGCATTTTTATCCCCGTTTGCAGGTCGAATTTCCTGAACAGTTAAGCAATGTTTCCCTCGATACCTTTTATCGGGCAATCAACATTGTCCAACGTTCACTCATTCGCACCGATGCCGATGAAGTCACCTACAATTTACATGTCATGATTCGCTTTGATCTGGAAACGCAAATGCTGGACGGTTCACTTTCAATCCGTGATCTGCCGGAGGCATGGCATGAACGCTACGAAAACGATCTGGGTATCACCGCGCCCAGCGATCAAGATGGTGTGCTGCAAGACGTTCACTGGTATGCCTTCACCATTGGCGGTATGTTCCAAGGGTATACGCTGGGCAATATCCTTAGCGGTTTATATTATCAAAGTGCGCTGCCAGCCCATCCTGAAATCCCTGCCCAAATCCAGCAGGGCCAGTTCGATACGCTGCACAATTGGCTGCGAACCAACATCTATCAACATGGCAGTAAATTCACCGCTGCCGAGCTAACTGAACGGGTCACGGGCGGCCCGCTACGGATCGAGCCGTATATACAGTACCTCAAGACCAAGTACGGTGAGTTATATAAGCTCGACTAGCACCGAATAAAAAAAGGTCATGGTGCTGTGACCATGCCCTTTTGAGTTAAGGTTTAGACTTACTAACCTGATTTCGGCGGAATTATCAATTCCTGACCGGGGTTAATGCGGTTGGGGTTGGAGATGTTATTGGCCTTCTGAATAGCATCTGCCGTCACGCCAAACTTCAGACCAATTGTATACAAAGTATCGCCGCGTTGAACCACATATGTCTGACTGCCACTCGGTAAGGCGGTCGCAGGTTCGGCAGGTTCCGCAGTCGGCTGCGTGACCGTATTATCTGTACTGCCGCTGCTATCACAGTTGGGTATCTTGAGGACATCGCCGGGTTGAATGACATCACCTGCTAGTGAATTCGCTTGTTTCAACTGGGCAACCGTAACGCCATATTTCACTGCGATGCGGTACAACGTGTCACCCGACACAATGGTATGCGTGCATCCGCCACCCGTATCAACCGGCGTAAATGCCGTCGGTGTGATTAAGCCAGAAGGCGTGGCAGCAGTGGTCTCGTTGGCGCTTGTCGCAGCGAAAATCGGCACTTGGGTAATCGGCCCTAATGGCCCTGAAGGCGTAATGAACTGTCCATCAGCAGGCGTTCCCTGTGTTTCTACCGTCTGACCATTTGTATCAACCGGTTGCGAAACGGGTGTTTCAGTCGCAATAGGCGGTATGGTTGCGGAAATAATTGTCAACGCAACAGGCGGATTACCGTTATCGGTAGTGGTATTTTCCGGAAGGGTATTAACTGTTGAAGTCGCTAAAGTTTCCCCTTGTCCGCTTTTTCCACCGTTATCATCAGTGGGCAGCGGAATCGTGGTTGCAGGAACGTTCACGGCTTGATTAGTTACACTAATAGGCTCTTGCAACGCTGTTCCTGCTTGCTGAAAACAACCCGTCAGCGCGAGAGCAAGTGGAACGATACACAACGCAAATCGGTTTCGGAAACGCATACTGCATGACTTTCGTTTCATATTCGTTATATGCCAGTCAACAGCATACTACAAAGCATTAATCTAAGCAAAGTCTCAATGCATAAGTCTTGAATTTAAGTAGGTCGCAGGCTACAGTATAAATAGACATCACGATCAACACTCAGCTATTGCTAAATGAGGTAGTGCTTGTGGCTTCAGAGGGTAAAAAGAGAATTTTGGTCATCGAAGACGAAGCAGCTATGCAAGAGCTAATCCGTCTTATCCTTGAACGTTGGGGCTTTGAACTTATTCAGGCACTGAACGTCACCACAGCTGTAGAAGTTTTACGACAAAAACCCTTACCCGATCTTGTACTGCTGGACATGATGCTGCCCGATGTGGATGGCTTAGAGTTACTGCGCCAGATTCGCGAAACAAAGGTGTTTGATAACCTCCCCGTAATCATTGTTTCGGCGCTAGCAGATTCAGACCGTATACGCAAAGGTCTGGATATGGGTGCAGACCGCTACATCACCAAACCAGCCATCGGTCATAACCTACTTAAAACGGTACAAGAAGTCATGAAAACCGGACGACGAACGACCACTTAATGTCAAGGCCGCTGAAGTTCATAAACGGCAAACGGTGCTTGGTCATAGCTTTTGGCTACCGTAAAGTTCGCCCGTCGCAGCGCATTAAGCCATTCAGCGGCATCGGCCCACGCCGGCACCACGAAATAACGCGGTGCGACATCCGCTTGTAACAGAGCATCGTCTGCTAATGCTTGCGGTGCCGGATAGTACACGCGGCGTTTATCCGACCACGTTCCCATGTAATAACCCAATTCCCATCCAAGCCAGTGGTCATAGATAATTGCTCCAAGCCGCTGACTGTTCAGGTAATCTGTCACCTGTTCGATACCGTTGTGCTGCCCGCCATCGCCACCAATCGGCAGTTTGTCTTCACTGGCTATCCACGCTGTTGGCAGGCAAATAAGCAGCAGCGCCGCCATTATGATTTGCTGAGTCCGTTGGCTGAAAACATTTGCACCCAGCGCATTGATTCCTCTAGCAATGAGCAGCACAATAAGCGGCAAAATTGGCAGCAAATAGCGGTCGTAAATGTTGATGGCGATTAACCCATGAATCACCATATAGACTACTATGTAAGACGCTAAAGTGATGTCAATCCAGTTTTTGCGGGAATGAGATACACGCCGGTGATGGACGAATCCGGCAGCAGCAGTAAACCCTAACACAGCCGTTACTACTCCTGCGCCTAGCACATACTGTCCGTATTGCCACCATTGGGCTAAACGCGGCAACAGTTCGTCTACGCGCACCAAACGACCGGGATCATTATTCACGGTCGCCAACGTCCACAGGCTGGTATCTTGACCACGCGCACTATCCCACACAAAGAGCAGCACAATGCCCGCCACAAGCGTCAAAGTAAATGAAAGCCTGTTTTTCATGGCTATTTTGCGCCCAATGCGTCGTTCGCATATCAAACAGACAATAACGACCAACGGCAGATAGAGAAGCGCTTGCTGCTTGCACCAGAATCCAAATACCAGCCACATCCCTGCCCATAACCAACTGCGCCTGCTCGCCATCAAAAGTGACGTGACTACACATAACAGCATTAATCCGTCGGTAAATGCGGTCGCGCTAAATGCGACGGCTAATGGTGATACGGTAATGAGTAAGGACGCGGTATGCCATGTCCGGCTGTCAAGCGGGTAAAGCCGCTTCGCCAGAGCGAATATGACTGCCAAGAGTAACAGGCTAGCGAATACACCCGGAACACGGGCAGCAAATTCACCCACGTGGTTATTGAGTGTCAGTACACCGTTTGGCAGTGGTGTAATCCCAAAAGCGGTCAGTGCCAGAGCATTGACGTAAATGGTCAGCGGCGGTTTATCCAGCGATCCGTGCAGCAGCCAATCACCTTGTACGGCAGCTTGGCGCGCAAAAGTTACAAACAGTGCCTCGTCTGGATGAAAGCGAATATCTTGCCCCAGCGCATGAAAGCGTATAACTGCCGCTAAAAGCAGCAGAGCAGTAATGTCTAAATAATGCTGCCTAATGGCCAAAGCGTTCCCGCAAATAGTCGAGTGCTACTTGGTCAATCAGGTCGGAGCTGCCCTCAAGACTCCAGCGTTCTTCTAGATTCTCGCTGCTGACCATCCCCCAAAACGCTTCTTTGCTAGTGCTGTCCCAATTGCCGGTCACCTCTTGCTTGAGATAGCCTTGCAGCTGCAACCAATGCTGAATTTCGCGGGCAATATCAGGTGTAACGGGAGTCAAATCTTCCGGTCGCGGTCGTCCAAAAAATAAATGATGGGTCGTAACTAATTTTTGAAGTTTTTTGACGGGTTCAGCGTCATCATCAATACGCGCGTCCAGATAGTGGGGATTATCACCACCGTAACCACCATTGACCTTCTTGACCAGCACGCCCGCACCTTGCTTGCCGCGTCTGTCTCCACCTGCATCATCGCCGGCTAAGAGTGCCACGACTAGGCGGTCTGCCAATTCACCAGAAGCCGCTTTATAGGCGTCCGCCATTGCCGCGACCACCTGCTGTCCTGCCAGAATATTTCCCTGACAGCTAAAGCCCTCACCGACGATATGGCCTGCCCAATCAAAACAATCTTTGCCTGTGTGGGCGGCTGTTCCACCGTAGCGGTCAACAATGCCGACTTGACGATCTTCGCGCTTCGGGTCATCTTTGAGCAGTATTTCAAGAGTCTCGCCTGCGCTTTTCCCCTGAGACAGCAGCGCCAGACCATCGGGGCCAAAACCGATTTTGCAAAACGCTTGCGTTGCCACCGCTCCAGCTCCGGCCTGCGCCCAATTGACCACGCCGCCGACACCTAAGAACTTACTCGCGACCGCCACGCCCCACGATTCCTCTGCCGGATCATATGCCACAATTGAAAATGTCATGATCGCCCTCTCGTTCCAAGCTGACAGAATGTTATAATGAACGGTTTGTCATTCGGAATCATACCGATACCCTGCCGACCACGCCAGCAGACCTTTACGAAAGTGAGCTAACCATATGAACTTCTCCGACATCAAAGCCGTCGTCAGTGATATGGATGGTGTTCTGTGGCGGGGCGACGAACCCTTACCCGGCATGGCAAGCTTGTTCCAAATGCTGCGTCAACGGGGTTTGCCTTTTGTGCTGGCGACTAACAACAGCATGAAAGCACCGTCTGATTATGTGGCCAAGCTGGCGAAACTCGGCGTGCCGGATGTGCGCGAAGAACAGGTTGTCACTTCAAGTACAACCACCGTTAGTTACATGAAAAACACTTATCCGGCGGGTTCACCGGTCCATGTCCTCGGTGGAGATGGCTTGAGGCGGCTGCTTATCGAAGGCGGCTTTAAACTTGATGACACTGCGCCTAAGGCTGTGGTCGTCGGCCTTGATACCAATCTGACCTACGACAAACTCAAACGGGCTACACTGCTCATCCGTGCCGGGGCAGATTTTATCGCCACCAATCAAGATGACACGATTCCAACGCCTGATGGTTTTGCCCCGGGTGCAGGTTCGATTGTGGCAGCCTTGAAAGCGGCAACGGGTCAGATTCCGCTGGTGATGGGCAAGCCGGACGCACCGATGTTCCAAGCAGCGCTGCGACTGGTTGGCACATCACCCGCTCAAACCTTGATGATTGGCGACCGTCTCAATACGGATATCACGGGTGCGGCACTGCTCGGTCTGAAAACGGCGCTCGTGCTTACCGGTGTCTCCACCCAAGCCGAAGCTGAAGTAAATGCCATCAAACCGGATTGCATTTATGCGGACTTAGCGGCCCTACTCCACGACTGGACTTAATCCGTTCCCTGCCCGATGAGGTGCAGCTTGACACAAACCGAAGTCGTTTCGAGGTTGGCGCGGCGTTGCTCGCTCAGATACGGATACATTTGCGCGATTAACTGTGCGAGCGGCATGTGTTCGCTTGTCACCGGTTCAGCGTGAGCCAATACGGATTTACCTTTGAGGCGTATTTGAACATCAGCCCCGCCTTTGAGGTTGCGCCACCATTTGTGTTCTTTCTGGGTAAAGATCATCAATTCAGCACCGTCTTGCTTGTATTCCAGCGGGGTTGTGTAGACTTTTCCGCTCTTTCGTCCGGTCACACTTAGCAGCAAAATGTGCTGGCTGGCGAAAAAGTGAAGCGGTGATGCTAACAGCGGTTTCATTATGAGGTTCGCCAATTGGTTAAAGAATTTTCGCATGATGGTCTAGCTCCTTGAATGACTTCACTATAAGCTGTTGTAGCAAACCTCAGCAGTTATAGAGACCATTCGAAAAGGGTGATTTTCTTCCGTTTGGCCGATCTGTTACAATGGCGTGGGATTTATTTTATGCAGGTTTTAAAGGAGTTATATCGTGCAATATACTCAAATGGGACGTTCGGGTTTAAAGGTTAGTCGTCTTTGCCTCGGTACGATGAATTTCGGACCGGAAACCACCGAAGCAGACAGCTTCGCCGTGATGGACAAAGCGCTTGAACTCGGCATTAATTTTTTTGACAGCGCCAATGTTTATGGCTGGAAAAAAGGTGAAGGTGTCACCGAGCAAATTGTTGGACGCTGGTTTGCTCAAGGCGGCAACCGCCGTGAAAAAACCGTCATTGCTACCAAAGTTTACGGTGAAATGGGCGATTGGCCTAACCAGAGTAAACTGTCGGCTCTGCATATCAAACGGGCATGCGAAGACAGCCTGAAGCGGCTGCAAACGGATTACATCGACCTTTACCAGATGCACCACATTGACCGTGCAACACCGTGGGAAGAAATCTGGCAGGCGATGGAACAGCTTGTGCGTGAAGGTAAAGTCTTGTATGTTGGCAGCAGCAACTTTGCCGGTTGGCATATTACTCAAGCCAATGAGATCGCCAAGAGCCGCCACTTTATGGGACTCGTCTCAGAGCAAAGTCTATATAATCTAGCGGCGCGTACTATCGAGCTAGAGGTTATTCCAGCCTGCGAAAATTATGGCGTGGGGATCATTCCGTGGAGTCCGTTAGCCGGCGGTATTTTGGGCGGCACCAAGGAAAAAGGCAAGCGTCGTCAAACGAATCGTTCAGCCGAACTGAGCAAGGAAAAAGCTGATCAATTAGCAGCCTACGAAAACTTCTGTGACGAAATGGGAGAAAAACCGGCTGATGTGGCATTAGCGTGGCTGCTGAATAATCCGGCAGTGACGGCACCGATTATCGGGCCACGGACGATGGATCAGTTTACGGGCAGCCTTCGTGCCTTAGACATCAAATTTACTGAAGAACAACTCAAAAAACTCGATGAAATTTGGCCGGGGCCGGGTGGCGCAGCACCGGAAGCCTACGCTTGGTAGCAGCATCGGGGGCAAGGCAAACTTGCCCCTTTTCACATTGACTATGAACCATTCCAAACTGACACGTCGCAGCTTCTTAAAACTCCTCACAGCCGCGTTCCTCATTCCGCCGTTGCAGCAGCCTACAGGGCCAAATGATTGGGATCAAGAAACCGAACTGGCGAAAAGTATTCGCGAGTATTTGGAAGGGACATTCTTGGGTCATGAAATGGCGCTGGATTTCCGGCGAATTAATGCCCAGAACAACCAAGAATTTCGTATTTTGATCAAGGCCGATAAGTTGTATCCGGTGGCAAGCTGTTTTAAGGCATGGGTAGCGCTGTACTATTACCTGAATACACCGAAAGATCAGTGGAAAGATACTCAAGGGACACCCCTTTACAGTATGGTTGTGTTTAGCAATAACACCGAGGTCGGTACTGTACTTGTGGATGTGGCGCAGCGAGTAGTGAGTAACGGTAATCCAGTCCAAAAGTTTAACGATTTCCTGATTAAAAGTGTCGGCATGAATAACGGATTACATTCATGGGATTGGCCGGGCAGTTCAACGGTTGGCTTTACCGATGAGCGATTTGCACCGTCGAATAACCGCAGCATGGTCTACAAGGGTGAAACCTATCTGATTGATAATCTATTCACCGTGACGGATTTGGCGCATGGCTACGATGTGCTGCAACGAGGACAATCGTTTGCCCGTTGGGATGCCATGCATGAAGCGATTATGGCGACGAATTCACTGCTGACCATTCCGGCAAGCGATTATTTGTCACCGTTGGAGTATGTTTTTACGCAGGGGTATATGGGCAAAGATGGCATATTACCGGAAGTTGATTTGCCGAAGGGTGCAGGCCGTGTGATTGATGATGCCGGTGTAGTGACAGTTGGTGATGCCCATTACATCATTGCCTTTATGTCGATGGGCGAAGGTGAGTCGGTTGTGCGAGATGTGCTAGGCGAAGTCGCCAAAATGATCGAAGTCTATGAACGAGGTCGTCCAACTTTGGCGACACCGTTTTACAATGGATAATTTCCTAATAAACAGGTGATAACAGGTAACAATTACGAAGACTGTTCCGATATTACGGTTATTACATATCTATCTGACGTATGTTTAACTTAAAACTTGCCCGCTGCGTTGTGGGCTTGGCGAATCGGTTCGGGCAACCGGTATTTCGGCGTGCAGCGCAACACAAAGTCTAACGAGGTCGGCAGATCAGCTAAATTTCCCGGCGAGATATAGACCGGTTTCACATTCGGTCGGGTTCGCAGCACTGCCCCGATAATATCCCCTTTGTGATGCACCAAACTCGACGCACCCCGTTCTTGCGCTGGCTCATCGTAAGTTCCTAAGAAATAGGTCTTACCGCAGCCAACGGTCGGTTTTTGCAACCACACACCCATATGGCTGGCGATGCCGATACGACGTGGATGCATGATGCCCATGCCATCAAAAATAAAGATATCCGGTTCGTTTTTGAGATTTTGAAAGGCTTCTTCGAGCACAGGCCCTTCGCGGTAACTGAGCAAACCGGGGATGTAGGGAAACGGCGTCGGACGTTTCGCCACTACTGTTTCGATCACTTCGAGTTCGGGATAGCGTAAGATCACCACAGCCGCCTGCGACACATTTTCCTTGACGCTGACATCGACTCCAGCGACCAATTTGACCGAGGCAATATCAATCGGTTTGTTACTGATGACTTCTGAAGCCAGTGTTTTTTGGAGTTCAATGGCTTCTTGTGGGCTGACGTTCCAATCGTGTCGGTGATGAATTTGCATTGGTTACTTCAACATTTCTTGAACCGACTTCACAATGGATGATAATCCCGGCAAGGGCGTTTGCCACAAAGTCGGCACATGGATGACCAAACCGGGTAAACGAGCGCTGCGATAATTGCCTTCATCATCTAATGATTGAGGTTCATATAACCCATTTGAGTTCAAACGATAAAATAATGCGACGCTACGCAACGGATCAAAAAGCCAGTATTCGACCACACCACCCGCTTGATACTCTTCCAGCTTCGTCATGTAGTCACGACTAGCACTCTCTTCCGAAACAATTTCAATACAAACATCTGCCGGACCATCCAAAAAGGATTCCCGAATACGTTCAAAATTTTCTACCAGCACAATCATCAAATCAGGCTCACGCTTCGGTTGGACATTGGGTAAACGCTGTGTAAAAGGCTGCGTAATTACGCGTCCGTTCTTTGCAAAATCAAAATAAGCACCCAACAAAACAAAAAGATAACCAAAGATATCTTGATGCTGTATAGTTATCGGTGACATCTTAATTACATTCCCATCGACAAGTTCGCAGTGCATTCCATCAAAGCGCTCAAGGTATTCCTCAAATGTCACCCCTGTGGCCAGGATTTCACCGCCATATTTATTGATGACTGTATCAACTGCCATACAACATACCTCTATTACCTAATTGAACGTATTATACTCTAAACAAAAACGCCGGACTGTTTCCAATCCGGCGTTTTAAATGCGCTACTTTTGGTAGTTTAGCCCAAATTTATTCCATCGAATCTCCGGCGAGGCTGAGTAAGCCCGTACCCATCTTGGGCATACGTGCTTTTTCTTCGTCCTTACCGAATTTGATGACTTCGCCGCTTTCGGATATGGCTTCGACCGCCAAGCCGAGGCTTTGAAGTTCCTTCACCAACACGCGGAAGCTGGTCGGGATGCCCGGTTCTTCAATCGGTTCACCCTTCACAATGGCTTCGTAGGTCTTAACACGCCCCTGCACATCGTCAGACTTGACGGTGAGCATTTCTTGCAGGGTGTAAGCCGCGCCGTAGGCTTCCAGCGC
>WGMX01000076.1 GCA_016124855.1 Anaerolineaceae bacterium
AACCGTCATCTTTGAGTTCTTGGAGGTTTATTACAATCGGCAACGCTTACATTCCACTCTTGGCTATTGCACTCCCGCTGCTTTTGAGGCAGCCTTTACCGGATGAATCTTTTGACTCTCCACAAAACTGGGGCAAGTCCAACTGCAACATTTGCCTCTTTTGTTTTTGCAGAATTTGCCGCTTTCGCCGCATTGCTCCCTTAAACCCAATGCGAAATCGGCAAAATATGCAAATAAATTGCCAAACTTCACTGTGAAGATGAAGAATGTGAAGAATTTTGCGACCGAAGGGAGTCCTTTAGGGCGAAATAAAAAAGAAGCCCTTGTTCGCTTCTTTACTAAAGACGATCGACTACAGACCAATGACTTTCCTTAGTGCTTCTCGCCCACCACCCGATCCACAAACACGCCTGAAAGACCTGTGTATTGTGCTGGATCAAGCAGCGAGTCTATTGTCTCGTCGTTCAAATGTGCGCTCACATCGGGGTTACGTTTGAGGACATCGGCAAACGAAACCCGCTTCTCGAAGGATTCCATCGCCGCCTCGTAAATAATATCGTGGGCGTGCTGCCGCCCGACGAATTTGCCCAATGTCAGCATGACCCGTTCCGCCAGCAGCGAACCGCGTGTCACATCCAGATTACGCGTCATATTGTCAGGATAAACAATTAAACCGTCCAGTACCCGTAAGGTGAGTTGCAGCGCTCCATGCACCATCACACACAGTTCAGGAATATATGCCCACTCCATCTGGAAGCTCGACCAATCACGCTCATGCTCATGCATCATCGCGTCAACGGCGGTCGTCGCTTGCGTCCGTGCCAGCCGTGCCAGTGCCAATATCGCCTCGCAGATCATCGGGTTACGCTTCTGCGGCATAGTGCTGCTGCCCACTTTGCCCATCTCAAACGGTTCTTCGACTTCGCCAAATTCCAACTTTTGAAGGTCAATAATCTCGTGGGCGATCTTACCCATCGTCGCCGCGATCATCGAGAGAATCGTCGAAAACTCGGCAAAGTTATCCCGCGCCGTATGCCACGCGATTTCCGGCACGTTCAGTCCCAGTTCACCCATCAACCGCGTGTTAATCTCGATGCCGTGTTCGGAAACGCTCGCCAACGTTCCCACCGCTCCACCAAATTCGCCCGTCAGCACCCGTGCCTTACACTCCGCCAAACGGGTGCGGTGGCGCTTCAGTTCAGAAACCCACACCGCTGCCTTGAAGCCAAAAGTAATGGGGAGTGCCTGCTGTCCATGCGTCCGTCCCGCCATCACCGTATCCCGATATTTGCGCGCCAGTTCGCCAGCCGAAGTGATCAGATCGTCAATTGCCTTCTCAAACAGGGGATAAGCATCCTTCAATTGCAAGACAATCGCCGTATCCATCACATCCTGCGTGGTCGCTCCCCAATGCACATAGCGTCCCGCTTCGTTCTCGCAGTGTTCCGAAAGCTGCCAGATCAACGACACCAACGGATGCACCGTTTTATCGACACCTTGTTTGATGGCATCGGTATCCATCAACTCAGCGCGTGCCTTGCGTGTGATTTCCGCCGCCGCTTCTGCCGGAACCAGTCCCAACGAAGCCTCTGCCCGCGCCAGCGCCGCTTCGTAATCCAACCACTTTTGCAGCAGTGTGAGATCATCAAAAACCAGCCGCATTTCTGGCGAACCATACAGGTCCTTAAAGAAGATCGAGTCAACGACGTGCGAGGCCATGCTAATCCTTCTTAAATTGATTCTGCTCCACAAAGGAACGGATGCCGTGCAAAGTCTGGTTCATATGGTAAACAATCGTCTCGCGCAGCGTCTTGCTGTCATGGGCGTGGCAAGCCTCAAGGATGGCCTTATGCTCTTCTTGAATCACTGCCGTTTGGTCACGGAAAAACACATATCGGTAGCGGTAGCGCTCCGCCAAATCCCACAAACTGGCAATCATGTTAGAGACGTAAATGCTGCCTGCCGCGTCATAAATCAGGAAGTGGAATTGGCGGTTCAAATGCGTAAATTCGGTATACTCATGCTGCTCCAGCGCTTCGCCCATTTTGAGGTGCAGGCTGTCCAATTGGGCAAGAATGCTGTCCGTCAATTTCGGTGCGGCATGGTATCCGGCTTGCCCTTCGATGATGCTTCGTGCGAAGTACAAATCTTCCATATCCTTGATCGACGTATTGGTGACAAATGCGCCGCGCCGGGGGATAATCTGGACGAAACCTTCGCTTTCCAGCTTTTTAAGTGCTTCTCGCACCGGAACCAGACTGACGTTCAAATCTCTGGCGAGCTGGTTTTGGTCGATGCGTGTTCCCGGACTCAATATGCCCTCAAGGATAGCCGTGCGAATACGTTCTTGGGTCAGATGGGCGATGGTCTTGCTGTTATCTTCAATGGGCTGAATTTGTTTGGTGGGCATATTCCCTCGGCGGAAATTATGGTTGATCACGTTCTCTATTATCCCAATATTAACCGAATAAAGTGTCATGTTCTGTGTTTGCAAAACCACGTATAAATGATAAACTACAAATTATAATTTTTAAAGTCGGGCAGGTTATACTTATGAAACGTTTTGGTCAAACTATTCATTTACGCCCCGAAGTTGAAGCCGAGTACCGCAAAATCCACGTCAAAATTTGGCCTGAAATCGAAAAAGGCATCCGCGACTCAGGCATTACCAATTACAGCATTTTTCTCAAAGATGGTGTAATGTTCGCTTATTTCGAATACACTGGCCCCGATGACGAATTTGATGCCCGTATGGAAGCCATGAGCAACGCGCCGCGGATGCAGGAATGGTGGACCATCACCAAAGCCATGCAGATTCCACTCGAAACCCGCGCCGAAGGCGAATGGTGGGCCAATATGGAAGAGGTTTTCCATCAGGATTAATTTATGAGCTTTTCAGAAATCGTATTACCCAATATGGGCTTTGGGATGGAAGAAGGCCGCGTTTTGTCGTGGCTCAAACAGCCGGGAGATGCCGTTCGCAAAGGTGAACCTGTCGCTGAGATCGAAAGCGACAAAGCCAATGTCGAACTCGAAGCCTTAGCCGACGGTGTGCTGGATGCTATTCTGGTGGCAGCCGACCAAGTGGTTACGGTTGGGACAGTTCTCGCCCGTATCCGCACAGGTGAGGCAGTGGCAGAACCCGCCGCGCCAGCACTCGCATCTGCGCAGCCTGTATCTGCCCCCGATGAGAGTGAACGCGCTCAGCGCATCTCACCCGTTGCAGCACGCTTAGCCAAAGAACATGGCATTGACTTGACCAGCTTGCAGTCGTCCAGCGCTGACGGTCGCATCACCCGTGAAGATGTCGAGGCGGTAATCAGCTTTCAGGCCAGTAATGGCAAAAGTACACCTGCTGGTAAAGTCTTGACCGCTCCCGCCGTGCGCAAACTGGCGCGGGATCATCATATAGACTTAACTCAGGTCACAGGCACAGGCAAAGAAGGACGTATCCGCCGTGAGGATGTTCAAGCCCTGCTCGGTGCGCCGCCATTCGTCATCGCCCAGCCCATTCCTACTGTTCGTGCCACCCAAACGGCTGCTGTTGTGCCACCGGTTACGCCTTCGCCCGAACCGGTTTCAATATCACAGGACGGACGGACAGAAATCCCCATCAGCATGATGCGGCAGACCATCGCCCGCCGTCTCAGTCAGAGCGCTCAGGACTCGCCGCATTTCTTCACCACTGCCGAACTGGATTTTACCGATGCGGCAGCATTACTGCCCAAAGGCATCGGCCTCAATACGCTCATCTGCCACTTGGTGATCCAGACGCTGCTCGCCCAGCCGGATTTGAACGCCACTTACGAGAACGGACACCTATATCACTATGACCATGTCCATCTTGCTTTGGCAGTTGCCTTACCAAATGGCTTGATGACTCCCGTTTTACGCCGCGCCGATGATTATTCGCTCTCTGGTCTAGGCGACCGCATCCGTGACCTGATCGAACGAACACGCGCAAGCAAACTCAAACCCGACGAACTCAGCGGCGGGACGTTCACTGTCAGCAATCTCGGTGTGGTCAAGCAGGTTGACCGTTTCACCGCCATCATCAACCCGCCTCAGGTCGGCATCTTGGCGGTCGGGACAGCTAAACCGCGTCCAATGGTTATAAACGGTGGCTTGCACATCCGCACGACAGCCCATCTAACGCTCTCTGCCGATCATCGGATTGTGGATGGCATGGTAGCGGCCCGTTTCTTGGAAGCCTTCGATAATCAGTTACAAGCCTTCAAAGGATAAAACATCGTGGCAAACGAACTCGCGGCGGATATCCGCCAGCACATGCTCCAGCGGATGCTCAACATCCGTTACTGTGAAGAACGCATTCAAGAGTTGTTTCTTGAAAATGTCATTCGCGGAACAACGCACCTGTGTATCGGTCAGGAAGGCGTATCGGTGGCGATGGCTTCGGTCGTAGATGCCCAACGCGGTGATACCGTCACCTGTACTTATCGTGGACATGGTCACGCTTTAGCTTTAGGCATGTCCTTGAAAAGCATGATGGCCGAAATGATGGGTAAGGAAGCCGGCTGCTGCAAGGGCAAGGGCGGCTCGATGCACCTGACCGACATGGACATCGGTCTAATCGGAACCTTCGCGGTGGTTGGCGCCGGTTTGCCAGTCACCAATGGTGCAGCGCTCACGGCACAGATCAAGAAAACCGGTGCCGTCAGCATCTCAATCTTCGGTGATGGCACACCCAACATCGGCGCATGGCATGAAGCCGTCAATCTGGCAGCGGTCTGGAAGCTGCCGTCTGTGTTCCTGTGCGAGAATAATCTCTATGGTGAGTACAGTCCTTATGCCAACACTGCTCCCGTTCCGAATGTGGCGGATCGGGCTTCGGCCTACGGCATCCCCGGTGTGATGGTCGATGGGCAAGACCCCGAAGCAGTAGCGGCAGTTATGCGCGAAGCGGTGGATCGCGCCCGTTCGGGCAGCGGCCCAACCTTGATCGAAGCCAAGACTTACCGTTATAAAGGCCACTCGCGTACTGATACTGCCCCCTATCGTCCGGCGGGGGAACTCGAAAAGTGGCTGGCGCGTGACCCGATTAACATCCTTGCTGACCGGATGAAACAAGCCGGGCAGCTCACCGAGTCCCAATTCAAAGATATGCACACATCAGCCCAAGAAGCCGTACAAGAAGCGACGACATGGGCTTTGGAGCAGCCCTATCCGCCGGTGGAAGCCGTTTATGAAGACATTTGGGTGAATTAACAACATGGCAGTCATAACCTATCGTGAAGCAGTCAAACGCGCGCTCGATGAAGAATTGGCGCGGGATGCGAATGTGATTTTCTTTGGCGAAGATGTAGCCGTAGCCGGCGGTGTCTTCAAGGTCACACCCGGTTTGTACGAGAAGTACGGCGGAGATCGCGTGCGCGACACGCCGATCTCCGAGAACGCCATCATCGGCGCGGGCATCGGCGCCGCTGTCACGGGCTTGCGTCCGGTGGTCGAGTTGATGTTCGCGGACTTTGCGGCAGTCACCCTCGACCAGATCATCAATCAGGCGGCCAAATTCCGGTATATGAGTGGCGGACAGCTCAAAGTGCCGTTGACCATTCGCGCAGCGCAGGGCGGTGGCGCAGGTTTTGCCAGCCAACATTCACAGTGTGTCGAAACATGGTTTATGCACGCACCGGGTTTGAAAGTCGTCGTGCCTTCTAATCCAGCCGATGTGTTAGGCTTGCTCAAGACTGCCATCCGTGATGACAATCCAGTGGTGTTCCTCGAACACAAGAACCAGTACGCCGAAAAAGGTGAAGTGCCGGATGGTGAGCATCTCGTTCCTTTCGGTGTAGCCAACATCGTCCGCGAGGGCAAAGATGTGACCATCATTGCAACTCAGAAGATGGTAGCGGTAGCCATGAGTGCGGCGGAAGAGTTAGCCAAAGAAGGCATCTCCTGTGAGGTGATCGACCCGCGCACGCTCGTTCCGCTGGACATCGAAACCATCACTAAATCGGTGCAGAAAACGGGACGGTTGGTAACGGTCGAAGAAGCCCCACATGCCGGAGGCTGGGGAGCGGAAGTGGTAACACGCATCACCGATAACACCATCTGGTCATTGGAAGCCCCTGTGGTGCGGGTGACTTTGGAAGGCGCGTTGATTCCTTTTAGCCAGCCGTTGGAAGACTACGTTATTCCCAACAAAGGCCGTGTTGTCGAAGCCATCCACCGCATGTTGGACATTTAATCACTAAGTCGTTAAGTCGTTCACCGGTCGACCAAACCGTCCGGTGAACAGTCCCTTTGTTGCCTCCGAACTGTTATCGGCATAAAATGGTGTCAACTCACCGATTGCGCCGCCGCTCATTTCACTAACTTGAATGTTGAACCCTTCATCGACTTATTGGTAGAATGTTAGGGTTATTTACTTTATCCAACCGAGGAGACTATCATAGCAACTGCTGAATCAACGTTGGTTATTGGTCATCGTAATCCAGATATGGATGCCATCGCGTCCGCCATCGGTTACGCGTGGCTCTTGCAGCAGACCAACGCGGACAAATATATCGCGGGACGAGTTGGGCAAGTGAACGCCCAAACCGCGTTTGCACTCGATTATTTTAAAGTTGATTCACCACTTTTGGTGACTGATGTTTGGACTCGTGTTAGCGATTTAGTTGAGTCGATGCCGTCATTGAATCGCGGTCAAACACTTTTGGAAGCCTGCCAGAGTATCGCCCGCACGCGCCGTCCCGCGCCTCTCTTGGACGAAAATCGGCGTCCAATCGGCTTGATTACCGGCGCTGGCTTGTTCGCCACAATGGCGGATGCTTTGAGTTCTACTTCGGTGCTGGCTTTAGCCAAAGAATTTGACCGGACAGCCGAGTCTGCCGTAGATACCAGCAGCATCATCCTTGAAGACGAAGAATATATCCGCGACGTTATCAGCCAAGTCTTGCGTTCTGACCACGATGAGTTTGTGGTCGTGGATGAAGAGGGGCATTACATCGGGTTGTGCCGAAAGTCGTATCTACTTTCCCCGCCACGCCGTAAAGTGGTCTTGGTCGATCACAATGAGTTAGCGCAGGCTGTGCCCGGCCTCGAAGAAGCTGAAGTGGTTCAAGTCCTTGATCATCACCGCCTGAGTTCGATGCCCACCGCCGTCCCGATTCGCTTCCATGTTGAACCGGTCGGCAGTTGTTCCACTTTGGTTGCCGAGCAGAGCATTGAACTAAAGATCAAATTTCCTGAAGGCATTGCCGGACTGCTCCTGTGCGGAATCCTCTCGGATACATTGATTTTCCGCTCCCCGACAGCTACCGAGCGTGACCGCAGCGCTGCCATGAAATTAGCGGTGATGGCGAAATTGGCCACCGCCAAGGACAAAGAAGAACAGGTGATGCAGAGCATAGCTGACTTTGGTCAGCAGTTATTGGCAGCGGGCGCGGGCTTAGGAATGCGTCCTGTTGAGGAAATCATCAACACGGACATTAAATTCTACGAAAGCAACGGCGCGAAAGTCGGCATTGCTCAAGTGGAAGTTGCCAATCTTTCCGAGCTGACGCCGCGCCTGCCCGCCTTGCGCGAAGCTTTGGAAGAACTTACCAAGACTCAAAAGCTAACCTTAGCTTTACTCATGGTGACGGATGTCGTGCTGGGTAACAGCCGTCTGGTTGCAGCCGGACAACCGCGTGTGGCCGCTACACTGCCTTACGCGCGTTTGGATGACGACACTTTGGACGCCCCCGGTATTATGTCCCGCAAAAAGCAGCTGCTGCCAACCGTTCTGGCAGTACTCTCCGAATCCATCTAAACACGCCCGAGCAGCTTGCTGAGTATAGGCGGTTGAGTGACATTAGACTCAACCGTTTTTTGTTTCAAGAAATAGGGTGTTTGGCTGCCGGATATAGGCCTAACTATGAAATTTTCGTTAATAATTGCTCGACTTTCGTAATGTCCTCCCTTAGGAATCGTGCAGTTTGTACATTAATTTAGGTATAGTTGTCATCAAGCAATCAGCTTATACATACCCTAGCTGTATAATGTGAATGTCGTCTTGATTGCATATTACGGAAGTTTGAAATATGGATACTCATAGCCTCCCCACAATTCTTGCGGTGGATGATGAGCCGGCTAATCTCCTTTTACTCCAACGTCTTCTCCAACGCGAATTCCGGGTTATTTGTTCACCAAACGGGCAAGCGGCTTTAGCAATCCTCGGTCAAACCCCGATTGACGTAGTACTGCTCGATATTATGATGCCGCAGATGAATGGCTATCAGGTGCTGCAAGCTATTCGTGAAATGCCGACTGTGGCTGATATTCCGGTTATTTTGATTTCGGCAATGTCTGATGCAAAGGATGTGGCACAAGGTCTGGAAATCGGCGCAAATGACTATATTACCAAGCCGATTGATCCTGATGTGACGACGGCTCGCATCCAAACGCAGGTGGCACTTAAACAGCTGCAAGATGAGCGCAAAAAGGTCATTCAGGAACTGCAATCCGCACAAACCATGAAAGACAATCTGCTGCGAATTGCCTCGCATGATCTCAAAGGCCCACTGATGAATATTCAGTTGGTTTCTTCGCTTTTTCGCAGAGTCGAAAAAGATATTCCGGCTGCTCGAGAATGGCTGGATGCGCTCGAATCTTCGGTGGAAACCATGCAAACCGTGATCGAGGATTTCCTAGACACGGCGGCTATGAATTCCAGTGTGGTGGATATCAATCTGGAACCGGTCGGCGTAGAAAAAGTAGTCAATAACCTCGTCACCTTGTATCATGCTCATGCCGAGAAGAAGAACATTAAAATTGAAGTGCATCCTTATGATGGATGTGTAATGGGAGATGCGGCTCGCTTCCAACAGGCGCTGGGCAACTTGGTCAGCAATGCGGTGAAGTACAGTCCTTTGCATACCACCATTCGCATTTGGACGGATCGCGAGGGCGACACGATTCAGATTAATGTCCGTGACGAAGGTCCCGGCATTCCGCCTGCCGAGCGTTCTCGGTTGTTCACGCAGTTTGGTAAGCTCAGCACCCGACCGACGGATGGCGAACACAGCACCGGACTCGGTTTGTGGATCGTCAAGCACATGATTAACCTGCAAGGTGGCGAGGTCGGTGTTGACTGCCCACCGGAAGGCGGCTCGATTTTCTGGGTTCAGATGCAAGCCGCATAAATGAGGCTCTTCTATACCCATTCCGGCGGTGTAATACATCCCTCGCTCACCAACTCCGCCGGATTTGGATAATCCTTCGGCACTCCCGGCGCGGTCACTGCCTCGCCCGCTTCGATCTTCGCCGCCACAACCTCATTCAACGCCAACAACTGCGACAATACATCTGTATTTGTTCCCTCCCCTGCTTGCGGGGGAGGGTGGGGGTTGCTTGGCTGGGGTGAGGGTTTCATAAACCCATACGCATCCAACACCGCCGCATCCAATGCCGCATGTAAATCCTTCAGCGGATTTTTCCCCGGCAGTTCCAGCGAACGATAGAGTTCTCGCAGCGTCAGCTTAGGATTTTTTGCCATCGCCGTCCGCCGATATTCATGCAGCTTACGTCCTGCTTCCGCCACGGCCTTGACCTGCGCGTTCGTTGGCTGTTGCGGCCACGGAAATGTATCAAACACGCTGTTCGGTGTATAGCGATAATCGGCTTTCAAGGTTGAGGCTTTTGCAATAAACCACTCCCAATGGACATTGGACTGCAATATGCCAAAGCTGTAATCGTCAGCAAATGCAAAAGTTTGCAATGCATCGCTTGGGCAAATCTGCTCATCAACAAAATCAAATATGGGACGCTTGGTTACTCTTGAACAAACGATATAGCGTTTCAGCTCTTTAGATGCTTCTTTCCGATCTGTGCGCGAATAAAAATGTTGCCACCATTTTTGCAATGCGCCTTGATGATGTCTGTTAACAGATGATTGAGGATTCTTTTTGAGTATTTCGGAATTATGAGCAATTTCTGCTTTTGCTTTAGTTTCTATGTCAGGCAAAACCAGTTTTTCTAATCGCTTAAATGCTACCTTGAAGTTACGCGCCTCCACAATATCGCGCTCCTCAAAGTCAATAATATATCTGCTTGGTTTTGATTGGGATTGACTTAGAATGTCATCGCCAGTTAGGTAAGAACAAATGACTTCTTTACTCGATTTATCGCTTTTTATGAGTGCGTGAGCGTCATCAGAAGAAATAACAAATCCATCATGCCCGGGTGTCTGCCCCTGAAAAACTCGCTTTGGTTCAGTGTTGCAGTCCAATACTTTTGCGCTCGTCACATCCGTTTTCACAGACAAACTGCTGTTGATGTTTGCCAATTCAACAACCGTTTCGCCATCCGTCCACAACCGTGCTGGTGCATAGGGTGCATCACCCTTTGACCAGCAGGCAATCGAGATATGCACTTTCGCCTCGCCTGACCAAGGAGTGGAACCCACCGCCTCATAAATCGTCCCGCCGTTGGCGACGATCACATCCAATCCGCCTTCGCGGCTGTAATTCTGCCGGATGGTGTTCGTCCCCACCAAGCCCGCCCGCGCTCCCGCTTTCATTAACTTGTGTGCTTTGTTGAACCAGTACACGCAGTAATCCGCGTTCCCCGGCACATCAGGGAACGTGTCCCGCACCCGGTTGATATATTCCGGTTTGTGTTCCTGTTTCAGCCGCTTCGCCCCCATATACGGTGGGTTGCCAATGCAGGCATCAAATTCCGGCCAATCCGTCAGCAGCGCGTCGGCTACCTTGATATTCGTATCCAAGTTATCCAGCGGCAGCGGATGTTCCAATGAGTGCAGTTCATCCACCGCCAATTTCTTAGCGATCATCAACGTTACTTTAGCCAATTCCACCGCGAACGGATTGGTGTCAAAACCGTAAAACTGCCGTGCGCTCACCATGCCCATAATCCCCTGACCATTGCCTTCGGCCTCGTGCAGCCGTTCGAAAATCCGCTGCTCCAATTTTTTCATTTCGCGGTAGGCGATGTACAGGAAATTGCCGCTGCCACAGGCCGGATCAAGCACGATGTAATGGCACAGTTCCTCGTGTAGTTGGTGCAGCGCTTTGGCGTTCTTCGCCCCTTCAATCTGTTCTCGCCACGGTCGCACGATTACAGGCTCAACAATCCGCATGATGTCACGGTCGCTGGTGAAATGCGCTCCGGTTTGATGGCGTTCGGCGGCATCCATGCTGTCTTCGAAGATCGTGCCGAAAATCGCCGGACGGATGCGTGACCAATTGTGGTTGGCCGCCTCGCGCATCAGCCGCAGTTCTTCCGGTGACAGGGCAATCGGGTAAATTTGCTGGAATAAACCACCGTTGAAATAATCCACTCCATAAAAGCGTCCGGCGCTTTTCGCCCCCGGCAGGTTCATAGCCGTGAACAACAGCAGCAGCAGATCAAATGAATTACCCGCACCGTTGATGCAGTCCTCCACCACCCGTGTAAAGGTATAACGCGGCAGCAGATTGATGTCCTCTGCAAACAGTGCCACCATACATTGCAGGATAAAGCGCTGCGCATGTTCCCGTTTCACACCGCGCTTTTCCCTCGTTAGTGATCGGAAAACCGCCGCCAAACTCTCTGCTGCCTGCTGTGTAATCTCGATCAGGTCAAACTCTTTATTAAAAACGGGAGATTCGGGTTCCGGGAATAAAAACGCCAGCGGTCCCCAATCCTCTGCCAGCTTATCCACAGGCACTTTGCCCATCGGGTCGCTGACCTGCCGTTCCATGTCATACACCCAGAACTCGTCAAAATTGCACAGCACCATGTAGCGCGGATGCGGGGTTAAATACGACCAGTAACCGAATGCTTGCTGATGATGTTTGCTCAAATCCTCGCCGCGCTTCTTCATCTCAATCAAAACGCGACCTTCAATAACCAAATCAGCGAACTTAGTCGTCACCTTGTCGGCAACAGTAAACTTGATACGCATCTCAGGATTACCTTGTGCGCCCATCAAACCATCAGGATAACCAAGCGCGCTGAAGAAATGGTCGAGGAAGATTTGTGCCTCGCCTTTTTCGTCACCCTTACCGTACTTCTGCCACCAGTTGATGAAATCTTGGAGTTGTGATTCGCGGCTCAACGCTTTTCTAACCTTCTCTAAACAATCTCAGCCAACCCGCTCCCTTAAAATGGTTAGAGAACTCGTGCTGAAAGAGTTACATTTTGGTAACCCATTCTTCGAATAAGTGTGCTATGCTTGAGTCTATCTGAAATGGGGGAAAAAGCAATTTCTAAACAGGTATTTGAGGTAAAATGTGGCTATCTCAAATGAAATGGATTGGGTTCACCGCCGCCGCCAATTTTTCATTTCCGCCACCACCGCTATTGCAAGAGTGAAAGACTTGGAATTTGCGGTTTTCGCAGTTTTTGCGGAATTTAAGCTGATGACTGGCGACTGAAGACTGAAAACTTAGAGAATGGCAATCTTGGCATCAGACATTCAACCTCCGAATTGCCGCGTTTCCAGCCGAGCCATCCACCGAAAGATTGGCAATTTTGCCAAATATCAATCCGAAATTGACAAGATTGCCACTAAAAGAAATTGATATCCCCTACCGTACACTGATTCGGCTGCCGTTGGGAGTCTTCTCCACGAGGATATGCACAGGGAAAGAGTCGCGCAGATCATCAATATGGGTGATGACGAGGACAAGTTCAAACTCGTCTTGAATAGCGGTGATGGCCTCGACCAGTTTATTGCGTCCGTCTTCGTCCTGTGTGCCGAAACCTTCATCAATGAACAGTGTGCGGAGATGTGCGCCTGCCCGTCGTGCCAACATTTGAGATAAGGCTACACGTATGGCGAAGTTGATGCGGAAGGCTTCACCACCACTGTAGAGTTCGTAGCTGCGTGTGCCGAGTTCATCGGCAATTTCGATGTCGAGAGTTTCGATCACGCCTTCGGTACTGATCTTTTCCCGCTGGGTGCTGAAGTGCAGATTCATGCGTCCGTCGGTCATGCGTGAGAGAAGTAAATTAGCCGACTCTTCGAGTTCAGGAATAGCAGCCTCGATAATCATGGCGGGCACACCGTTTTTGCCAAAGGCTTTCCGCAGCTCGTCATAAACCAGTTGGTCATGTTTACGGGCTTGCTGCCGCGCTTCCAGTTCACCTTTGCGCGTTCGCAGTTTGTCGAGTGTATCCAATTCCTGCCGCGCGTTGACCAAACGTTGATACTGCTGGCGCTCAAATGTCCGTAAGCGATTGACTTCCTGCTGGCGTGACTGCTGCTCTTTGACCAAGACTTCCAGCTTGGCGATGTCGGTCTTTATGACTTCAATAGTGGTGGTGTCTTCATCCAGCGCTTTTTGGTTGCGTTCCTGCCGCAGCTTCGCGCCTTCTAACGCTGCCTGAACATCCGGCAGCGCATTGAGCGCCATCGCCAATTCGGTTTGCTGAGTTTCATAAGCCCGATAGGTATCCAACTGCTGACGGGCTGCATCATGACTGCTGCGGTCATAGCCGATTTGGGCGCGTTCGGCTTCGAGCGCGGTGAGTTGGTCGCGAATATCCTGTGCGAAGGTTTCGCCCGTTAAGAGCGATTGCACCGCTTCGAGTTTGGCGCTGATTTCGGTGAGGCGGGCTTCGGCTTCGTTAGCACGATCCATCTGTGCTTGAAGTTCGCCGACTTGTTTCATCAAGGGTTGAAGGCGTTTGAGTTCGGTGTCCCATTCGAGAATTTGGACTTTAAAGCCATCGGTTTCGAGTTTGATGGCTTTCGAGCGTTCTTGATGCTGGCGATATTGATCGCGCATTTCGGTGAGTTCGGTTTCAAGCTGGTTGACCAATTCCAAGCGATGCTGCTCATCCAAAGGCTGACCACATAACGGACAGGTGGCGCTTTCCGTGGCCTTCAACTGGTCGATGCGAATGCCCTGCTTCTTGCCGTCATCTTCGAGGGTTTTGAGCAAACTGCGTAAGGATGCACCATCTTCATTCATGGCATTCATCTGCTCTTGCAGACCGTTACGGCTGGCTTCGACGGTTTGTAATTCGGTGACTTCGGCCTGCACTTGGCTGAGAGCATCCGAGTCGGCTTGCTCTAATGCCCGCTGAAGTTCGGCAATTTGGGCGGTGTATGCGCTGGCTTCGCTTTCGAGTTCGGCGCGGGCATCCCGTAAGCGCGTTTCGAGATCACGCCGCGCGACATCAAAATCACTGAGTTGAATCAATTTGTCGCCGAGCGCGGTATCGGCATCCCGCGCGGATTGAAGGGCAGCGTAACCGGCTTCGATTTCTTCACGGCGAGCGATGACCGCTTGATAATCGGCAATGCGGGCTTCTTGCCGTGTGATATCGGTGATGATGGCTTGCATATCACGTTCACGTTCACGGCGGTGACGTTCGACCTCGGCTTTGCGTTCCTGTGCGGCTTTCATCTGTGCCGGCGAATCGGCGACTTCCGCCAATTTTTCCTCGGCGACTTTCAGCGCGGCTTCAGCTTCCTGCTGGGCGGCTTCGGCTTCATTCAAGATTTGTTTGAGGCGCGGTTCTTTCGCCAGCTCCTCATCAATATCTTTGATGCGCTGCTCGATGACGGATAACTCACTGGCGATGGTTTTGAGGGTTTCTTTGGCGGCTTCTTCATAACGTTCCCACTGCGCCAACCCCAGAATGTCGGAGAGGATTTGCTTGCGCTGTGACGGCGCTTTGGTGGTGAAGGCATCGGCTTTGCCCTGCTGCAAAAAGGCCGAACTGGTGAAGGTTTCGTAATCCAAGCGCAGCAAGCGGTTGATTTTGTCCTGTGTTTCGCGGATCGACGGTTCGCTGAGGGTATTGGGCTGACCATCCACCACCGAGAATAAATCTAATGCGCCTGTTCCGCGCCCTTTGCGTGACCGCCGCCGGATGACGCGATAATTCGTGCCTTCTTGCTCGAAGTCCAACTGTACCAGCATATCGCTTTGCCCCATGTGGACCAGTTCATCATCACGCTTGGCGCGGGCTTCACCCCACAACGCCCATGTGATGGCATCCAACAATGAGGATTTGCCTGCACCGTTCGCACCGATGAGACAGGCCAAGTGAATCCCGTCAAATCGCACCGGATCAGGTGAGCGATAAGCGAGGAAATTTTTGAGTTCAAGCCGTATGGGAATCATAGAAATATCTCGTTGACGGGATTGCCAGCGGCAAACCCTTCCATTTATCGTAGATTAGAACAGTTGTTAGTCTATCAAATCGTGGAATTTGTGGCTAGCCGATGGTATCTATCGAAGCACTTGAACCGTGTTAAACTACGCTTGAATCTAAAATAATTACCCTCTTAAAAGTGAAAGCGAGAAAATATGGAGTTAACCACGTTACCGCTCGTCAAACCCGGGGAAATGGACGAAATGGAGCAGTTCATTTTTGAGTGTTTTGGCTTCATCGTGATTGAAGATGTGCTGAGTGACGCCGAATGTGATGACGTTTTGGAAGCCGCCAAGCGTGTTCATGCCGGGCAGCCAAAAGAAAAATTATTGCAGATTGGTAAGGGTTTTGAACACGAACCTGCCATTGAACGCCTTGTTGATCATCCGGCGGTGCTGCCCAAAGTGCGTGCGCTGTATGGCGATAACTTTGTGCTGCAAGCGGCGTGGTGTACGGTTCAACCGGCGGGCAGCCAGAGCGTCGGTTGGCATCAAGATGGTTCGTCGGCTTATGATTTTAAGAAGCTGGCTTATCCTGTGCCGCTGGTTCAGCTTCGTGCCAGCTATCACCTGACTGACCAATCGCAGCCGTTTATGGGCAATATGATGCTGGTTCCCGGCAGTCATCGCAGCAAGCTCGACTTACCCCTATCGGTACGCAAAGAGATTTATGCCTGCGCGGTGCAGCAAATATTATTAGCGCGGCGTGGGAGTGTGCTGCTGTTCCATAATGGTGTGTGGCATTCACCCATGCCCAACAACATGACGTGGGATCGCTACAACATGCACTTCATTTACAGCCCGCCATGGCTGCGTCGTTCGGATCGGGACAGCACCGACAGCGAATTTCTGCAAAACACCACGCCGCTTCGCCGTGCGCTGATGGGTGATTATGCCCGTCCTGATGTGCCGTTCGCGGGTGGCTACCCGAAGATTCCATTTGAGAATGGCAACGGCGATCACTAACTCATAGATGAGATAAGCGCAAGCCGCTGCCGGATACTAATTACCGTGCAGCGGCTTTAGGCGAATAGAGCCAAACAAAAGGTCAAAAATGATCGACCCTACATGGGCGCGGCAGTTCGCTAAAGACTGGATCGACTCATGGAACTCGCATGATTTAGATCGTATTTTCTCGCATTATGCTGACGATTTTGAAATGTCATCACCTTTGATCGTCGAGCGCATGAAGGAAAATTCCGGAACACTTAAAGGCAAGGCTGCCATACGTCCTTATTGGCAAATCGGTTTGGACGCATTTCCTCCGCTCAAATTTGAACTTATTGACGTATTCGTGGGTGTAGGTATCACACTGTATTATCGCCGCACTAATGGTAAAACGGCGGCGGAAACCTTGATTCTTAACACGCAGCACCAAATCATCAAAGGCATGGCGCATCACAGCCGTGCATAACTTTATCAGCAATTTGGTTTTGTCAAGTTGAGTCTGTCAGTCGCTCTCTGGTTAGTGAAAATTAGGAAAATATAGCTTATAGTGGTTCTAAGAAACTTTATTGCACTTAAAATTGATAAACAAATATGCGAAAAATATTAATAACTTTCGTGTTCTGCATTACGAGCATCACTGCTGTCATGGCTCAAGCGGTTGATTGTCCTTCTATTGTGAAATCTGCCCTCGATATTGTGGATGCATCGTGCAGTGATACCGGACGCAATGAGGTGTGCTACGGCAATATCACATTGAATGCGACTCTCCGTGAGGGCGTTGGCAACCTCACCTTCACCAAAGCGGGAGATCGAGCACATGTCGCCGATATTCAAACGCTGCAACTCAGTTCGATGAGTTTGACGGACAAGTCATGGGGTGTGGCGCTGATGGAAGTGCAAGCCAATCTGCCGGATACACAGCCCGGTCAGAATGTGGTGTTCCTGCTGTTTGGGGATGTAAGCATCGACAATGCCATGACGAGTGCGTCGGAAATCCCAGTGATCACCACAGGTAATGTGAATGTGCGGCTGCGCCCAACTACCAACAGCAACAATGTCATATCCTCGCTCAAATCTGGAGAGAAGCTTATCGCCACTGGTCGCCTATTGGATAGTAGCTGGGTGCGTATCAAGGTCGAAAACGATGCACGCGGTATCGGATGGGTATCAGCAGATTTTCTACAAGGCGACTTGAACAAACTGAGTATTATCAGGCCGGATGCGCCGACATGGGGACCGATGCAGTCATTCTACTTCAAAACAGGTGCCGGAGATCGTCCATGTGCCCAAGCACCCGACAGCGGCATTCTGATTCAGACTCCTAAAGGGGTTGGAAAAGTGACGCTGAACGCTAACGATGTAGAGATCACGTTAGGATCAACAGTATATCTACAAGCGCAGCCAAATAACCTGATGACGGTAACGGTGGTGGAAGGTCAGGCGACGTTGCAGGTAGCTGGTCAAACCCAGATCGTGCCCGCGGGAACGTATTCGCAGGTTCAATTGGATGCTAAGGGACATGCCTCTGGATCGGCTTCGTATCCGAAAGCCTACGATGAGCAACCACTGCAAACGCTGCCGCTTAGGGTGAGTCTGTTCACCCCTGTGACAATTGCCTTGCCACTCACAACCGCACAGATTAATGCCAAACTGGAAGCGGCTACTGCGTCTGTCTCCACTCAGATCACATCAGTTGACGGCAGTAGCAACACGACGACATCACAAGGCGGTTTGCCACGAAGCGGCGTTTGGGTGGATAGCATGACGACCACGAAAAATACTTGTGACCCATCTACTTTGCCTGTTGGCGGGGTCAGAACCAGCACTCCTAACTTAGTTTTTAGTGCAGATGGTTCTACACTTACATTCGTTTTCGGAGGTGGTGTATCACAAAATTACTCCCGTGTTGCCGACAACGTTTATGTTGCCATAAATTCGTATGGACAGAATGGTATACAAACGATTACTTTTACATCGCCCACGACTTTCACCGATACATGGCGTTCCGAAGCGAACTGCACGTTCTGGCATGATGGAACCGGTCACTACAATGGGTAATAGGGAAGTGCCGATGACACGTTTCAAAAAAGTATCGAACTCAAGTTAATCTATATCTTGCACAAGAATGGCATTTATGACGCTTACCGTTCAACAAGCTGTTGAATTCCCGTTAACGACACTGTGTGATGTTATCAACCGTTCTTTTAAGGGCTACGTGGCGGGTGACATCCAATTTACGCCGCCGATTTTGGCGGGTTTCATAGCCAACAGTGGCATTCATTTAGGCCGGAGTTTAGTCGCGCTACAAGATAATGAACCTGCCGGAATTGCGATGCTGGCACGACGCGGTTGGTCGGTACGGATTGCCCTGATGGGTGTCGTCCCTGAAATTCAAAATCAAGGTGTTGGGCGTTGGCTGCTGGCACAAATCGCCTCCGAAGCCAAAACCAATGGCGACCGGACAGTGATTCTGGAAGTCATCGAGCAAAACCCGCGCGCGGTGCATTTGTATGAGTCCTGTGGCTACCGCAGTATCCGGCGCTTGATGGGCTATGACTACAAAGCAAGCGGCCAAGTACAGCAAAACAATCAAGCGAACAGCTTTGAACAGGTAGACATCTCCGAAGCAGCGCGTCACATCACAGCATGGGAATCAGCCGACTTACCGTGGCAGTGCAGCGGCATCTCGGCGGCCAAGTTTGGTGCGCCGAACGTGGCCTATCGCATCAACGGGTGTTACGCGATTTGCTCTAAGCTTGAGGCCGAGACAATCAGTCTTTTGGGCTTAGCCGTGCGACCCGATCAGCAGCGCAAAGGTATAGCGACCCAGCTTGTGGCAAACTTAATCACCGCATATCCCGGCAAACAGTGGCATATTGCACCTATCTGCCCCGAAGAATATGGCGCGATTTTTCTAGGCAATGGGTTTACGGTTAATCCTCTCAACCAATTTCAGATGGAACTGCGCTTATAAATAAAACACTCTTTGCCGATGACTGACAAAGAGTGTTTTTAAGCCTTCTCACTTGAGTCGGGGAGAAGGGTTGGGATGCGGTGAGTAGATTACCTACGCACTTTGTGTTTGGTGCTGGTCTTCAAGTTCTTCATGGTGTTCACCCGAATGTTCGAATGTCACCTTGAAGCCCGGAGGCAGCGGCAGCGCATCAATATCAACCTGCTTGATGTTCAGTGCGGCGTCGTCCACTGCCATCATCGCATCTCGCAGGAAGCGGTCGGTGGACATGTGGAGCATGCTGTAGGGGAACTTGGTTCGCAGCGCACCGATGTACACATCAAAATGGACATCCGGATATTGTTCGCGCATATCTTCCAAGATGGTGGCGACGCTGTTATACAGGTCACGATATTGATCTTCGATAATCTGCATCGTGCCTTCGTCCCAGCCGTTTAATTCGATGATCTCATGAGCGCGTTTGGCAAAGGCTTTACCGCGCTTCGGATCAACATCAATGTGGATGATCTTCAGGGGGATGCCACGTTTGAGGATAGCTTCCACCACTTTGACAGACAGCTTCGACCATGTATCGCAGAAGTAAATGGCGACATCTTTATGAACATTCGGGTCAAAGATGATTGGCTTTCGGTCAAATTTAGGGGTTTCATCCAAACGTAGACGGGCAGCCGTTTCCTTATAGTGCTTGTGAATTTGGAAGAAAACCCACACCAGCGTCGGGATCAACAGCACGATAAACCACGCGCCGTTGGTGAACTTGGTCACAATGAACACGATCATGACCACGAAGGTCGCCACCGCACCAACAGCCGACGTAATCAGCTTGACCTTCCAGTTAGGATCATAGACGATTTTCGTTTCGAGTCCCCACGCGAATTCACCCGCTTTGAGCTGGCCCGAACGCCAGAAGCGCCGTACCATGCCGGACTGGCTGATGGTAAATCCGAGGAATACACCGATTGCGTATAACGGAATCAGGTTAGTCACGACCGCATCCGTAATGATGACTAATGAGATGGCTCCAATTGCCAGTGTCAGCACACCCCATGTATACACCAAGCGGCGGCCACGATACGTCAGTTGGCGCGGCAAAAAGCCGTCTCCACTTGCTAGCGCTGCTAACTGTGGGAAATCCGCAAACGGGGTATTTGCCGCCATAAACAACACCGCAAACGCACCGGCAATCGTCAAAATGTAGATGAAGTGCCCAATGCCGTTTGCACCGTAAACCGTGCGGGCAAGCTGGCTGATTATCGTCTCATCTTCCGAAGGCACCGCGTGAACAGCGTTGGCGAGGATGGTGATACTCAAGAAGAACGTAATCAAGATCGTGGTCATGACCACCAGTGTCTTGGCTGCGTTGTTTGCCCTCGGCTGCTTGAACAACTGGGTATCGTTTGAGATCGCCTCGATACCGGTCAGCGCCGTGCAACCGGATGAGAAAGCGCGCAGAAGCAGCAGCAGGCTGATAGGTTCCAGCGCGTTATGCTGAATGGCCTGAACATCCGTTACTGCTGGTAACGTGCCGGTCAATAGTCTAACGAAACCGACTGCCAGCGTGAGGCCCATTGTCAGCAGGAAAAAGTAAGTTGGGATCGAGAAAAGCCGCGCACTTTCCTTCACACCACGCAGATTAATGAACGTCATGAATAAGATGATGCCCACCGTGATTTCGACGCGGAATGGCGTCAGTGCCGGAGCAACACTGATGACGTTGGCGACACCTGCGCTGATACTCACAGCGACTGTCAAGATGTAATCGGTGAGCAGCGCGGCAGCGGTGACCTGCGCCATTTCCTCACCGAGGTTTTCTTTAGCCACGCGGTAACCACCACCGCCTGCTGGATTAGAGAAAATCGTCTGGCGATATGAAACGGTCACGATACCGATCAACAGCGCAATGGTAATGGCAATCGGGATCGAAATCGCGTTGCCTTGAAAGCCAAACAGCGCAAAGCCGCTGATGGCTGCGGTATTCAAGATAATCAAGATTTCTTCAGTCGCATAAGCCACCGAAGACATAGCATCACTTGCGAGGACTGCCAACGCTATGAAGTTGGGAGCCGTCTGGTGTGCAATTTCAGATGTTCTCAGGCGTTTGCCGATCATGGTTTCTGCAAAGCGTTCACGAACATCACGTATCGTCATTGTCATATACATTCCTTGAATTAAGCGACAATCTATTCTAGGGCGAGAACCTCTTAATGGTTGGTCAAGAAGTCATCAAAAATTTTTCGAGTCACATCAAGAAAATATCAAGATTTGGATTCTGACCGAGCGTTCAAGGGTAAGGTGGTGAGTAATTATTCGGAAAGATGTGTATTTGGCTGACACAAAATTGATCTGGTCGTCAATATGATCTTGATACGGTGCTCAAGGCTGCAACAAAAAAGGCCATCAAGAGATGGCCTTTAAAGCCCCTCCCTGTTTTATGGGGAGGGGTTTGGGGTGGGGTATTTTCGTTTTAGCTCTTGCCGCCGTACCAGAACGCCCGCAGCCAATATTGTTCACGCAGCTTTGCCATCGTCGCGTCGGATAACGGCGCGAGGTCGGAGACGGCGCTGTTGGCTTCGGCCTGTGCTACGTTGCGGATGCCCGGAATGACGGTGCTGACGGCAGGATGCATCAAGGCGAATTTGATGGCAACCTGTGGCAGCAATAATCCGGTGTCGGCAATCTCCGCCTTGACCTTATCCGCGCGTTTGATGGCGCGTTCCAAACGGTCGCCTTCGAAATAGCCATTACGGAAATCAGCATCGGCGAATTTGGTGTCAGGCGTGAATTTGCCGGTCAGCGAACCTTCGTCAAATACCACGCGCACGATGATGCCGACGTTGGTTTCCTGTGCCACAGGTAATAATTCTGCCGCCGGTTCTTGCTCGAAAATGTTGTAGATGACCTGCACCGTATCAATCCAACCGCCGCGCATCAGGTCAATCACCGAGTTTTGATCTTGTTCGGGTGTCGAAACCCCAATCGCGCGGATTTTGCCCTCGGCTTGCAGCTTGCGCAGAATTTCAAACGGTCGTGGATTGCGGTTCCATGCCCGCGTCCATGTGTGCAGTTGCAGCACATCAAGGCAGTCGGTTTGCAAATTCCGCAGCCGTTCCTCGACGTTCTCGCGTAGATATTTTTCGGGATAGCGCTCGTCCATATCATCATAGGGACTCGGCGGCCAATGTCCTGCGACCGGCGGAGTCTTGGTGGCGACCACAATTTTTTCCTTGCGCGACTTCAACACCTCAGCGATGATCTTTTCGCTTTTGCCGTTGCCATATCCGGCGGCGGTATCAATAAAATTGACTCCCAAATCCAGCGCTTTGTGCAGCGCTGCGACCGAATCCTGCTCATTTTGCGGTCCCCAACTGCCCCCAATCGCCCATGCGCCGAAGCCAATCTCCGACACGTTCATGCCTGCCTTGCCTAATTTCCGATACTGCATGTTTTCTTTCCCCGTAAAAATGATTTGTTCGATAGGATTATAACTCCCTACTACATACCGCGTTGCTCCACAACTCGAACTGCGACATAATTGGTATCAATTACGATAATCGCTCAATTTGAGATTTATCAATGGAACAAAAAACTGTTTTTATCTCGTATCGACGTACTCAAAGCAAACATCTTGCACGTTCGATTTATATGGATTTAAAAGCCAACGGTTGGGATGTATTCTTCGACATCAATTCAATTGACAGCGGTGATTTCGACAAGATTATTTTGAATCAAGTCGGCGCACGTGCTCATTTTATTCTATTGATTTCGACAGACTCACTAACAAGATGCGTCAATGATGGTGATTGGGTACTGCGCGAAATTCAAGAGGCTGTGAGGCTGGGACGCAATATTGTGCCAATTATAGAGGAAGGTGCGGATTTTAATCGTGAGGTAAGCTACCTTCCCTTAGACTTACGTGCAATTCTGATTAAAAAAAGTGCGTTATCGCTTCCTAACGACTATTTTGAGGCTGGAATGGATAAACTTCGTACTCGCTTTCTAAAAACTCCTGAGTATATAAGTGTTACTACATTATCCATCTCAGAACTTGCTGAAGTCCATCGTCGAATGATGTCAACTGATGTGCGGTCTTCTATTCACTCTTCTCTTACTGACATATTGTCCGCTCCATTCAATTGGATTGACATTCCTACTAAGGAATATAGCATTGCTAAATACCCAATTACTAATGCTCAATTTTCCAAGTTTATAGAAGCCGGAGGATACAAAGAACGAAAATGGTGGACAGATTTAGGTTGGGAAGCCAAGTTCGCTGGCTGGGATTGGGATAACAAGCAATCAAAATGGATATCAACTAATCAGGAATGGACACAACCACGATATTGGACAGATGCAAAATGGAATAGTCCAAATCAGCCTGTGGTTGGTGTATCGTGGTACGAATCGCTCGCTTTCTGCTTTTGGTTGAGTGATATTACAGGTCAGAAAATTATGCTCCCCACTGAAGATCAGTGGCAGTATGCTGCTCAAGGTGACGATGGTCGATCCTATCCTTGGGGTAATGATTGGGATTGTCTGCACTGTAACAATTCAGTAAAACCTTGTAACAGTAACATCACAACATCGGTTACACGATATGAGGGGAAAGGTGATAGTCCTTTTGCCGTAGTTGACATGGTAGGTAATGTTTGGGAATGGTGCTTGACAGATCACGAGAACAAAATTAACTCTTTTACTAATATTGCTAAGTCTAGAGTTCTTCGTGGTGGTGCATGGTACACGGACAATGTTGATTTCTTCCGTTGCGATTTCCATGGTAGAGGCACGCCTCATGGCGGATTTAACGATAGAGGTTTTCGTATTTCACGCTCTTAGCGTTCGATTCCTTGAAAATATTTGTATTGAGGTGCGTACCATGTATAAAGTCGCGGTTTAATCAGACCATTCACGCCCACCCAAAGAAATCTTTCGCCCAGATAAATTTAACACCCGCAGCTTCGGCGGCTTGCTGGTCGGTACCCAGATCACCGATGTAAACCGTTTCGGAGGGTAACACGCCAAAGGCATCCATTAGATAGTCGATCATGCCGCTGTCCGGTTTGCGGAAACGGCTTTCACGCCGCGCGGCTTTGCGCTTGCCGTTAGGATGCGTCACACAAACGGCATAGGTTGTCGCGCCGATATAATCCGCAATCTGTTTCACCATTTCATGCGCTTCGGCAGCGGTGATATATCCAAAGGCTACACCGCCTTGATTACTGGCAACGGCGAGGAGATGTCCATCGGCGATTAGCGCTTGGCACTTTTCGAGGACACCGGCAATCGGTTTCTGTTCGCTCAACTTATTCGGCGGACGTTTCCCATCAATGTCCTGCACCAGCGTTCCATCCTTGTCGAAGATATACAGCATTCCTTTGCTCCTTATTTGTGTACAGGACAATTCCGCACCAACCGCTTTGCGAGCCTGCCTACTTCAGTGTATGCTACCCTTTTTTCAATAACTTTCTTAAGGATAAATCGGTTTATGCGTCTCAAAGATAAAACTGCAATTGTGACCGGGGCAGGTCAGGGTATTGGCAAAGGCATCGCGCTGCGTTTGGCGCAAGAGGGCGCACAAGTCGTCGTCAATTATCCATCAGCCGCGTTTGCTGATAAAGCCAATGCCGTTGTGGATCAAATCCGTGCGATGGGTCAGCAAAGCATCGCCATCCAAGCCGATGTATCGAAGGCCGCGCAAGTGCAAGCGATGGTCGATCAAACCGTCGAAACCTTTGGTCGTCTCGATATTCAGGTCAATAACGCTGGCGTGGATATCCATGTCCCGCTGCTCGAAATGACCGAAGACCAATGGGACTTTATCATCGACGTGAACCTTAAGGGTAATTTCCTTTGCGCCCAAGCCGCTGCCCGCGCCATGATGAAAAGCGGCGGCGGCAAAATCGTCATCATCAGCTCGATTCACGGTCAGCAAACCTATAAGCGCATGACGGCCTACGCCGCTTCCAAAGGTGGACTCAACGCCATGACGCGCCAGTTGGCGATTGAACTGTCGCCCTATCACATCAACGTCAACTGCATTGCCCCCGGCGCTATCCACGTCGAGAAGAATTACCTTATGGATCCCAACTTCGACCCGCACGCTTTCGACCACGAAATTCCAGTTGGCTCGATTGGCTATCCCGAAGACATCGCCGGCGCGGTGGTCTTTTTCGCCTCCGACGATGCCCGTTACGTCAATGGACAGGTTCTGCTGGTGGATGGCGGAACCAGCACCCGCATCTTGCTCGGTGTCAGTGATAAAAAGGAAGAGGTTATCGGGAACATCAAAACCATGACTCCGCAAGATTGGTTGGGCGACGAGAAATAACATCCTTGTCTAAATGAGCGTAAATTAAAAGGCCAATCACCCATGTCCATCTATGAATCCCACTATAAAGATCAACCGGCCATTTCAATGGAATCGGCGGTCATGCGCGTCCAATTTTTGCCGTCAATTGGCTCGAAAATGGCCTCGCTGATTTATAAACCGCGTCAGCTTGAATTGATGGTGCAAAACCCAAGCAAAAAATATCTCATCCAGCCCTATGACGGACACTACGTGTCGGCGGAGTGTTCCGGCTTTGACGAAATGTTCCCGACGATTGATACCTGTTACTACGAAACCTATCCATGGGCCGGCACAAAAATTCCCGATCACGGCGAAGTCTGGAGTCTCAATTGGCAGCATCACGTTGAGGACGAGCACTTGTTCATGAGCACCTACGGCGTGCGCTTTCCCTATAAACTGGATAAGGCGGTGTCGTTCGCCGCGCCGCATATTTTGCAAACGAAATATACACTCACCAATCTTTCGGACTTCGACTTTGATTTTATGTGGGCGGCACATACCATGATTAACCTCGAAGACGAGGTTGAATTGGTGCTGCCGTCAGGGGTTGAAGCCGTCAACAGCGTCAGCACCGACGGCTCAATCGGTTCGTATGGCGATGAAGCCTCGTGGCCTCAGTTTCACACTGCCAGCGGAGAACTGCGCGACCTGAGCAAGCTGCGCCCACAAAGTACCCGCGCCGTTGAGAAATATTTTGTCAAAGGTAAGCTACCCGAAGGCTGGTGCGGACTCAAATATCATCAAAGCGGCTTTTCGATGGCACTGTCATTTCCGGTGGAAACCGTACCGTATCTCGCGGTGCTGCCAAACGAAGGTGGCTGGCGCGACATCCACAACATTTTTCTCGAACCGGCTACCGCTACCTTTGACCGTCTGGATTTAGCCCGAAAGCGCAGCGAATATTCGACTGTTCGCGCTCATTCAACGTATGAATGGCATTTGAACATCAGCCTCAGCGATGGCGTTAATTGGAACACGGTCAGCCAAAAAGGCGATTTGGTTTAATCTAGATACGCTTATACTCGCATTGACTCCCCTCAGCCAAGAAATGGATCGGGGTTGGGGGTGAGGATTTCCATTGAATTCTGGCACTACGTTTATCAGCGGTTTAACGGTAAATTGTGCTGAATCATCCAGCTAATAGATTCGGGTAATCCATGACTGTATCCAAACTCACCGTCCTCATCGCTTCTTATCTTGAACCAGAACTTGTTGACCAGATTCGCCGCGAAGTGCCGCAGGTCGAGGTGATTTATCGTCCTGATTTGCTCGGCGTACCCCGTTATATCGCTGACCATAACGGGCCGATTAGCCGCACAGAGGAGCAAGAAGCCGAGTGGCAATCCCTCTTAGCCCAAGCCGATATTTTCTTTGACTTCGATCACACCCATGTCAAAGATTTGCCCAAACTCGCGCCCAAGCTCAAATGGATACAAGCCACTAGCGCCGGAATCGGTCAATTCGTGAAGCAAAATGGTTACGACCAAACCGGTTGGATTATGACCACGGCCAGCGGAGTCCATGCCCGACCGTTAGCCGAATTTGTCATCCAATCCATGCTGTTCTTTGCCCGCGACTTTGAATATCTCCAGCGCGAGAAAGCGGTGCATCATTGGGCGCGCAACTGCACCACCGAACTGGCCGGTAAAACACTGGCGATCATCGGACTCGGCAAAATCGGACGCGAAGCCGCTCGCCTCGCCAAAGCCTTTGATGTGCGCGTCATCGGCAACCGTCGAAATCTGGACGATGCAACCATGCCCAACGTCGATGAACTCTATCCACCGGACGAACTTACACCTTTGCTCACGCAAGCAAATTACTTATTGCTTTCTACGCCGCATACGCCCGAAACCGAAGGTATGATCGGCGCGGAACAAATCGCCCAACTGCCAAAAGGTGCGGTTATCATCAACATCGCCCGTGGTGCGGTCATGGATTATGCGGCGATGACCGAAGCGCTTCAGAACGGGCATTTGCGCGGCGCTTCGCTGGATGTTTTCGCCACCGAACCGCTGCCTGCTGATGACCCGCTGTGGGACATGTCCAACGTCATCATCAGCCCGCATTCCGCCAGCACCGCCGACACCGAAAATGCTAAGATCACGCGCCTGTTTTGCGACAACCTCAAGCGTTATCTGGCAGGCGAACCGCTGCAAAATGTCCTCGATACCCAACGCTATTATTGATCGCTGTGCTGTCTTTAAAGCCCCTCCCTGTGTTTTGGGGAGGGGTTTGGGGTGGGGTACAGTATTAGGTCATCCTCACAAACTCAAAATTCCGGTCAAAAAATTCCCACGCTTGTAAATCCGGCGGTTCGATGCCGATTTGCGTCAGCATCGTTTTGATCTGTTCGCGGTGTTCAGCCGCATGTTGAAGCGCCTGCGTCAGCAGAATCGTCTTCGGTGTGGCGCGGGGCGTGCCATCCCAATCCACCTCGACAAATTCATCCGCTTTGATCTTTTGCCCCCACTCGATGAGTCCTTCGCCCGTTTGTCGCAGCGAATCGGTGATTTCCGCCAGAGTCATTTTCGGCGGATACGTAGACCTGTCAAAAAGCTTTCCGGTGCTAATCCGTGAAAAATAGGACCTCTCGGACATTGCAATGTGCTGTAACGTCACATAGATCGAACCAAAAGCACCAACCATCGTGGTATCGAGTTGTTCACTGGTTAAGCTGGAGCAGCGTTCGAGGAGGGTTAAATTCGCCCAGAGATGATGTCTAAGCAGCGTCGTGAGGGTATCTTCAATTTTCATGATTCCTCGTGTATCAGTTTATCCATAAGGTGAGTGTGCGAGACAGCACAAAAAAGCCGCCTCAAAAGAGCCTGCCATTACCCTCTATGTGGCCTGAACACCGCGATTATACCATGCACTTAATTCCCTCCCCTGTCGCTATGGCTGAGGGGGCGACAGTAGACAAAAGGACGGTTCATTTGGCAAACTTTCGGTTACCAAGCCAGAAAGAGAGACCAAATGAACCGACGGAAACTATATCAGTGGGTGCGGAAAACAAGCAAGGGATGGGAAGGTGT
>WGMX01000045.1 GCA_016124855.1 Anaerolineaceae bacterium
ACTCCGTAGGCTTTCGCCTTTTTGACGGCGCTGTACGATTGTTTCCCGTATCGAATTGGCAATTGGGCTTGGCATATGGGTATACCTTGTTGTCGTTTTCTTGAGTATATCCCTACAGCGCGTAACACGTGCCTCAGCCGCTGCTCAACTAATCACACCAATTGATAAATCGCCGTTATCAATCGCGTCTGACCACCAGCGTCACAAATGTCAGCCGGTGCTCATTGACCTTGCCAGTGACTTCCCAACAGCCCTCTGAACTAAAAATGAGTGCGCTCGGTGTAAAACCGGTGTCACCATAGCAGCAGTCGGGGGCTGCGGTCTGGTTCCCGTAACAACAGCCTACGATTGCCTTCAAGGGTGGAGCGTCGGCATCCAGCCTGCGCCCTTCGATAACGACTTGTCCTTTGATGTTATGTCGATACCACGGCCATTTCATCGAAAGTGACCCATCAGCACTCATTTCGCCCGCTCCACCCCGCTCGAATATGACTGTACTCTCAGGCCACAGAATAGTTAGCAGCGTGTTTTCTGGATTACTGAAATCTAAATCTTTAATCGCTTTATCGGATGACATCGGCCCCGTCGGCTTTGAAACCGGACAATCAGCCGTGGCCTGTGACGAAAGCGGTATAGGTGAGGGAATAGGGGTTGGAGTTAATGCGCTTTTTGACGGCAGCATTCCCAATACCATCATGGCATTACAGGCAGTGGTCAAACTCAACAGCACGACTAAAGTAAAAAAGCGTATCAAAGACATTGACCGGCGCATTTTACATATCCTCCACAGCGTTTTGAGGAAGAATGGATCATGCCCTATGCACATCAACAGTGTTCACCATTCGTTTGATGGATATACACCGCTGCCGCCTATCCGGTTCCATCAGGCTAAATCGAAGATTTCCGGTCGCGTACCCATGCCGTCAGCGCGTACAGTTCGGCGAAATCCTCGCGTCCGATGGATAAATAGCGGTCAATAGCTTCTTGCAGTGTCACCAGTTCAACCGAGGTCACTTGTTCCGCGTCGCTGGGGTTGAGCGGCTTGCCGACAATCTCAACCTCGCCGTAGCTCACGTAGCGATAAAAGTCAGGATGCGGCAGGTGTGGACGATAAGGCTTAGGCGCGTTCGAATGACAGTGCCACGCCCCCAACGGCATAACCGTTTTCAGCCGAACACCGGCTTCCTCAAGCAGTTCGCGCTTCAATGTCTCGGCATGGGGTTCATTCGGTTCACGCGTACCGCCGGGAAGTTCCCAGAAAAAATTATCCACTTGGATAATGAGCCATTTTTCACCCACATACGGCACAAGATTGACGTTACTAATGAGGTTGTCTTGCGGCGGCTTTTGCCATAACTCAAACTGCATTTGAATAGGGTCGCGGTAGGTTGTGTTGAACAAATGTGGAAAGCGCGAATGCAAGTCGCTCATGGCTGCAAGTAAGCTCCTATTTGCTGCGCGGCATTCTGGCCCGCCACAATGCGCTCGGCAAATCCTAACCCATCGTAATCGCTGCCCACCAAGCGGATACCGGCTGGCAGCAGTTGTTTGAGAGTATCCATTTTCGCCTTAAAGTTAGGCAGATGGGGCGGCAGTGGATCAGCATCTGCCCAATAATCGACACGGCTGATAACCGGCTGTCCCTGCGCTTTTATCTCACGGTGAAGTTCCTGCACGATTGCCTCAGCCGCCACCGCTTTGGGCAGCATCCGCACCCCGACATTCAGCAGCACATGTTCAGGCGGCACACGCTGCGGTGCGTCCGTCCATGTGTAAAACGGAATAGCCACATCCCACGGGAAACGCGGCGGCACAGGCATATCCCCTTTTTTGTATCCAATTGAGACACGGGTAATCGTGTCATATCCATAATCGAGTAAACCCCGGCTCAATTCGGGTGACAGTGTGCGGAACATACGCTCGGCATGACGGGCTGGCGCAGCTACGATGACCGCAGCCGCCTCCCACATCAAACCATTTTCTAAGCACAGCGTAAACTGTCCATCTAGCGTGCCAATACTGCTGACCGCCATCCGGTGAATGAACGTGCCAGTTAAGCCCTGCGCCAAGGTATCTATGACCGTCTGCGAACCATTCGCAAACGCCACCAGATCACGATTGTGACTGTCGTAAACCGGGCACAGGCTTTCCGTTAAACCCAGTTCTTTTAAGTACGTCCAATCATCATCACGATGAAAGGCAAACGCCCCGCCATCCAAAATAAATCCGCCGCGTGCTTCACTCATGATGCTGCCACCCAGCCGCTTCTTGACCTCAATCAAGCGGTAAGGAATCTGAAGACGCTGTAATTCGCCTGCGGCAGCTAATCCACTCAGGCCGCCGCCTATAATCACCACATCACGCATAGGTTATATTGTTTCCTAATGAATCATTGATGTGCAGTATAACGATAAACCGCACGGCTTTGAAGTGTGAGGCTTTTCTTAAGACGCCTTAGAACGCCGAGGTTAGGCCTTATCCTGTAAATAATCGCGCAGCTCATCCAATGAGCGAACCAGTTTATTAAGCGAGGATTCAATCATCAAATTAACCACTTGAAATTTAAACTGCAAGCGCCAATCGGTATACACGCCCACCAGATGCTTCCCTTTAGCAAAGGCATAACCCAATTCCCATGCTGTCCCATCATCAGTCGTGATGCCATTGAGGTTGGCAATCACAATGTCACAGCGGTCAATCGCCGCCGTATCTTCAGCAAAAATCGCACGGATGTTGGCCTCACTTTTAATTTTGCCTTCCGTGCCGTCCCGATGCGGCAAGAAAGTGCTGTAACCAGCCGCAGCAGCAATCTGCTCAATTTGTTCGTCAAACCAGCGTTCACCCTCATTAAATAACGGGCCAGCAATGTAGGCGTTTGGCATTCCTATTCCTTTACAGATGAGACCATTCAATCTGAGAGAGATTTCAATTATGGCTTACCCTACGCCACTTAGCCACAAACCAAAACCTGCTTGCATAAATCGGATATTTAACATATTCTTAAAGTATCGTTCATCTTCTTAAAGTTTACTTAACAAAGCAAGATTGAAGTATAACGGGCTGAAAGGTGAATTTCACCTTTTGGCGTTGTAGTTTAAGATGAAAGGGTTGTACCGTGGGAGCTTTTACACAGGTTACGAACCAATTTCATGGTTTCTTTAAGCGAAAGCCGAATCGCTTTATTGTGCGTCTTTGTGAACAAGCTGAGAAAAGCTTCGAAGGGACGCAAGCGCTACTGGCTTTCATGCGCCAACCTGAAAAGCCGCAGGCTGCACGAGTTTACAAGTTGGAAAAAGAAGCCGATTCCATTCGCAGCATCTTGATTGCCGATCTCAACCGCAGCTTTGTCACACCTATTGATCGTGAAGATTTATTTGCGCTCTCAAGAGCCATTGATGATGTGCTGGATTACGCCTATTCGACAATTAATGAAATGGTTGTGTTGGGTGTAAAACCGACCAACGACTTATACGCGATGGCTAAGTTATTGTGCCAGAGTGCCAGAGAATTATTATTAGCCGTCGAAAACCTCGACCATCAGCCACAGGTGGCAAATAATCATTCGATGCGCGTAAAAGCGATCGGAAACCGCATGGAACGCCTCTACTCGGAAGCGCTGGCTCATCTTTTTGATTCGCCTGCTGACTTAAAAGATGTTGTACGGATGTTTAAGATGCGCGAAATTTACCGCCATATGTTCCGTGCCGTGACCAGTGCCGAACAAGCAGCAAATGTGTTAGGGGATATTGTCATCAAGTTCTATTAATCAGGGCTTATGATTTCTAGGCTTTAACAGCCTGCAAAGTAAACCAGAAAGTGCTGCCTTGTCCGGCATTATTCTCCACGCCGATGTCGCCGCCCATCGCCTCAACCCACGCTTTAGCAATCGCCAAACCTAAGCCGGTATTACTTCCTGCACGCGAGTCGTCCCCACGATAAAAACGGTCAAACAGATGTGGTAAATCGTCTGGCGAGATGCCTGTGCCAGTATCAACAATGCGGATGCGTACGAAATTAGCAAGCTGCTCGGCGGCGATAGTAATACGTCCACCGGGGGTATAACGCAAGGCATTCCCCAATAAGTTATGCATAACCTGAATCAGCCGATCAGGATCAGCCTGAACGGTGGGCAAAGCGGTTTCCGTCACTTCAATTTGCGTATCCTGCGCCTCAGCCGCCAGCGCAAACTGCTCAATCGAGCTGCTAAGCGCCGACTTTAACTCGACCGTTTGTAAATTCAACGGCAGTTGACCGCCTTCTGCCAGCGCCAATTCCCGTAAATCGGCTACAAGCCGGCTCATCAAACGCGTTTCATCATATAACGTCGCCACTTCACGCATCTCCAGCGGATAAACACCATCCAAAATCGCCCGTAAATTCCCCTGCATCACCGTGAGTGGTGTACGCAGTTCATGGGCAATATCCGCCATCAGATTACGCCGTAGAATCTCGGCACGTTGCAGGGCATCCGCCATTGAATTGAATGCCCGTCCAACATCGGCGATCTCATCTGTACCTTCTACGGTCACCCGCCGATCCCACTTGCGTGCCGCGAAATCATGGGCAGCGCTGGATAACCCCGCTAGCGGTGCGGCAATCGTCCGGCTGATGCCAAACCCTAACACAGCGCCGATGCCACCCGCCGCCAACGCCGCGATAATCAAAGTGATATACAACTGATCCAAAAAGCGATCTTCCGGTGAGCGTGGAGGTTGCCATGGTGGAAAACGTTGATCACGTGGCCGATTCATCATGTCAAACGGGGGCTGACCGATGGGATTAGCGTTCGGGGATTTTTCGGCGGATGCCGCTGCAAGTGCGTTAGCAGTAGCCGCTGATTGATTACGTTCAATCACATAGCGGTGAAATTGATCACCCGTACTCCAACCAGCCAGCACCGCCACAATGACGACTGTAACCAGCGCCACACTGAGGAACGCAACCGTCAGCCGTATCCAGATACGATTCACGCCGCACCCTCGCAAAAGCGATAGCCGACACCGAACACCGTTTCGATATAGCGCGGACGGGCAGGATCATCCCCAATTTTCTTACGGAGATTTTTGATATGCGTATCCAACGTACGTTCAAGTCCGTCGTAGCTGTAGCCGAGCGCTTTCTCGACCAATTCTTCGCGGGTGAAAGCATAATTCGGGTTTGCCATCAATGCGCTAAGAATCGCAAATTCGGTTCGCGTCAAGTCGATGCTCTGGTTCTCGTGCATTAACGTGTGTTGGTCGAGGTCAAGCCGCAGCGTGCCATTTTCCAGCACATGCGGTGGTTGAAATCCGCCGCGCGAACGGCGCAAAATCGCTTTAACCCGCGCTACCACTTCCAACGGATTAAAAGGCTTGGTCAGATAATCATCCGCGCCCAATTCCAAGCCGCTGATTTTATCGGTATCTTCAACCTTTGCGGTCAACATCAATACCGGAATATCTGCGAGGTGGTCATCCCCTCGCAGCCAGCGGGTTATTGACCAGCCGTTATGCCCCGGCAGCATCAGGTCGAGTATCACCAGATCAGGGCGTTCTTTCTTAATCATGTGCATAGCGGTTTCGCCGTCGTAAGCCATCATGACGATCATGCCAGCCTGCTCTAAATACGACCGGACAAGTCGGACGATTTGTTGATCATCATCCACCACCAAAACCCGCTGTGCCATTATCTCAATCCTTACACTATAGTTCGAGTCTAGTCATAATTGATTAGAAACGCAAAGAGGGTGAACTTGCGCTCACCCTCGATAGCATCATACCAATTAGGCGTTGGCGGTTGCTGTTGACTCCGGTGTTGCTTCTGGCGCAACCGGAGCATTGTTACCATTACCGCCGGGACGGTTACCCGGACGGCCACCATTGCCATTACCGCCGGGGCGGTTACCCGGACGGCCACCATTGCCGTTACCATCGGGACGACCGAAGCCACCGTCGCCACGTCCATCAAATCCACCCATCGGGCCGCCGAAACCACCATCAAAGCCGCCCATACCCATCATACCGAAGCCGCGACCCATCGTCTGTGAGAAAGTGGCGGTCATGTTAGCCTTCATCAGGGCGATTTGGGCATCAGCCTGTTCTTGTGTCAAACGACCGCTGCTGACAGCCGCTTTGAGTGCTGCTTCACGTTCAGCCACAACCGCGTCCACAACCGTGCTGAGTTCGACGTTCTTTTCCTTGGCGATGTCGGCAATCGTCTTGCCCGCTTTCAAATCGGTTTGGAGTGCTGCCACATCAACGCCCAGAGCCTTCGCCAAAACATCGAACATGCCGTTACCCATCTGACCAAAACCGGGGCGGTTGCCCGCGCCTTGAGCCATACTTGTGGTAAACATCACGTTCAAGTTGGCCTTCAGCACTGCAATTTGTGCATCAGCTTGTTCCTGTGTCAGACGACCATCCGTCACCGCCTGAGTCAATGCGGTTTGACCTTGGGCGACAACCGCATCCACAACAGCCGAAAGTTCAACATTCTTTTCTTTGGCGATGTCGGCAATCGTCTTGCCGCTTTGCAGATCACTTTGGAGTGTCGCTAAATCAACGCCCAATGCGTCGGCAATCACCTGAAACGCGCCGCCCATACCCCGTTGACCGCGTCCCGGTCGTCCGTTCTGCATAGGTGGCTTGGCTTGATTGGTGGCTCCCGCGCTCGGCTGAGTCTGTGTACTCGGCGCCGGTGTCTCGGTAGCTTCTGGCGTTTGCGCCACAACGGCTACCGCTGTGACCGCCAGTGCAGCGATCATCAGCGCCGCAATTCCTGTCTTTAAGCTTTTCATCGTTTTTCTCAAAACTCCTTTTGCCTTGCTATACGCTTAATGCATACAGGTCTACAACTATTAGATTAACAATCACCTATGGAGAAGTCATGAAGATTTGCATAACATCACCTGAAATCAATATATACTCAATAATATGAGGGTGACCGCAGCCACCCTCTATACTTGCTTTAGGCGTTTGAACCGCTGTTGCTCGGTTGTGTGCTGCTGTTTCCACCCGTGGGCGGATTACCACCGGGGAAACCACCGTTACCATTGTGTCGTCCACCGTTGCCATCTTGCCCCATCGGGCCACCGTTACCGCCCATGTCGCCCATACCCATTGAGCCACGATTCGCGTCCCACGATTGGGTATAGCTGGCATTCAAGTTGGCCTTGAGCAGTGCGATTTGAGCGTCGGCCTGTTCCTGAGTCAGCGTACCATCAGCAACCGCCTGAGTCAGTGCAGTTGTCCGTGCGGCGACGACCGCGTCCGTAATCGCGCTCAATTCAACATTTTGAGCCTTTGCAATATCAGCAATGGTTTGCCCACTCTGCAAATCCGATTGGAGTGTCGCCACATCAATGCCTAAAGCCGCCGCGATGGTCGTCAGTTGGTCACTGCCACGCTGCCCCGGCTGTCCATTGGGACGGGTTTGTGTGCCGTTTGGCGCTTGCATTGCTTTGGTGAGCTGCACATTCAGATTCGCCTTGAGCAGCGCGATCTGGGCATCTGCCTGTTCCTGAGTCAGCGTACCGTCGGTAACCGCCTGAGTCAGTTCGGTCGTCCGTGCTGCCACCACCGCATCAATAATGGTGCTGAGTTCAACGTTCTGAGCAGTGGCGACCTCCGCAATGGTCTGACCATTTTGTAGGTCAGTTTGAAGGGTTTGCACATCAATGCCGAGTGTATCCGCAATGACTTGCAGCTCGATACCACGTCCTTGTCCGCGCCCACCGTTACCATTCCCGTTACCGGCTGGCGGTTGTGCGCCGACGACCGCGACAGTAATTGCCATAGCGGCAATCACGACCGCAATTATTCCCATCTTCATACGTTTCATAATCCGAAACCTCCGTAATGTCCGAACGCTCCATGCGTCCGTGTCTACGTTTATCAGGTTATTGAACACCTGTGTAGAATCCGTGAAGAACTAAAGTAGTTTCATAAAAGATGCGTCTGACGTGAATCGAAGTTGAGACAATCTCTAAACAAAACAGGGCAGCCGGATAAACCAACTGCCCTGATTGAAAAGGGGTTATTCGTTTGTCGTCTAGGGGCTGGCCGCTTTAGGCAGCCGCCGTTTGATCATCTGGCTCAGGCCGCCGCCAACCGTCTGCACGATGATGACGACCGCCGCTGCCGCGAACAAATACCACACGTTGTAAAGTACACCACCGATTGCCGACCAACTGATGCTGCTTTGGTCGCCACCTTCACCCCGCTGGCCTGCTCCTTGTGCCGGTGGCTGGTTGCCCGCTCCGGCAGACGGGCCTCCCCGTTGTCCGCCTTCACCACTACCACCGATTAATGCCCCCAACGGATTTTCGAAGTTGCCGCTAGACGCCAGCCCTAATCCACTAAGCCCGACCAACACCACGAACACCATAATCCAGAATGCTTTGCGTCGATTATTTTTGCGGTTCATGATCTACTCCCGTGCAGCCGATTGCTTGAATGACAGAACAGGTTGAGCCTTCAGTTTTGGTGTTTTACCCTTGCTGAACGGTAAACGGAACAGGTATTTCTTGCTGTTGGACAAAATCCACTTCCAATGGATCGCTACATGTGTACCCACCAACATCAAGCTGAAGCTGCTGGCCAGCACATGCAAACTCTTAAAGGTCATTTGCGCGTCCCTTGCGATTCCCAAATCCAAGCCGAGCGTTTCCGAAATCAATATGCCAGTCACGATAATGACAGCCATATCAACCAGCAGCACCAGATTGAGAACATAGCTAAAACGTGAACCGTGAAACAGATTGCGGAAGAAAGTCTTGGTGATACTCCAGACCCACTTCCAATGTAAAACGATGTGTGTTAACAATGCGATTCCCATTGCTACACCAATCAATTCGTGGTTTTGCAAACCGGTGAAATGCCGTTCAAGTTCTACGACAAAAGCCAATGCCAGACCAATATCTAAAAAGAGATTGATCTTGGTCGTATTGAGTTTGAAGAGATTGAATTTACGCTTCTGAACGACTGCTTGTTGAACTGCCAAATCACACCTCCATATGGTGATAAATGTTGAGCGCCTTGGGTACTTGTTGTATCCGGTGACTTGCTAACAGAATATCGAAGAGGTATTCAGAAGTTGTGAAGATTTGCACTAATTCGTATTTAGTATTTCGAAGATTACCGTCGGGGCTATACAACAAAACAGAGCAACCTGTTATAGATTGCTCTGCTTCGAGGGGGTTGGGAACATCGTATCATTTCAAAGCCGTTACTGCCATGTCCTTTGAGAGTTGGGTACACTTCAACGCAGCAACGATGAAACACTCAAAGGACATACATCTAAGATAAACAACAATTCTGGAGATTTTGTGAAGTCCAGATGAATTTGAGTAAATTCCGGCAAAAGTCCCTGCGCCTCAAACAAAACAGGGCAGCTCATTTGCGGCTGCCCTGTTGTTGGAATATTTACCAGACGACACTTTTACAATTTGATGAATTTTCTCACGTAGGGAAGGCTCTCAGAGCCTACCGCTTTCCTTTAAATCACCAAAAGTGTCGTGTCATGACTGTTGGAATATGAGAGAAATCGACGCTAAGAAACAGTTTGCGGCAGCGTTTCAGCAGGCCGTTTGCCCATCGCCGGATGATAATAGGTCGCGGCCAGTGCCAGTACCCCGGCTAAGCCCAGCATACCGGGCGCGAGCAGCGGCGCAGTTCCCATTAATGCGGCGAAAAACGAGTCCACAGCCGATTGATTAGGGCGCATCTCCACTTGGAAATCGATATTCGCCGAAAGGTGTAAAAACCCGCCCAACAAACTGCCGAGGACGACTGCCACCATCACAATCCGCAGCACCCATATCATCTTGCGATTCGGACGGATTTGCACCGCCAATACACTGACGAAACCCAAAACACATAAGACAAACGGGATGAGTTGGTTGGTTTCTTTATAGTGCTTTTCCAAATACAACTCGATCACGGTGCCAGCACACAAACACTCGACGATAATCAAAAGGAAACGCCGCATCCAGCGCTCAAACGTAACCGCATTCATGGAATCTATCCTTGTAGATTAGGCCGCTGGTGTCGCTGTAACTTCAGGCGTATAGCCATCCAAGAAATTTTGCGCAAACTTCACCTGCTCAGGTGTCAGATAAGTCCCTAACTTGGCAAGGAACGCCTCGTTCGTACCATAAGGACGGGCAGCAATCAACTCATTGGCAATCGTGTCGTCCACGCCCGGAATTTGCTTGAGCGTTTCCACATCAGCCTCTTCAATTTGAACCGGCACATAAACATACGGTTCCCAAGCCGCTACTTGTTCGTCACCGACATACTTGCCGATTTCTTTGCGGAACTGCAAGATGCTGACGTAAGGACGATATTCCATATACTCGCGCACCATCCGGTTATTCATGCCGGGAATAGTCAAGAAATCATCACCTGTTGCCGTGTTCAGGTCAAAGCGGGTAAAACTCGTCGCGACAGCCGCCGTCGCTTCGGGGGTTGTGTCTTGCGCCTGTACCAGCAGCAAAGCGCTTGAGACGAAGACAGCGATCATTAAGACAGCAAACAAACGAATCCGGTTAAACATAACGTGTCTATCCTTATCACATCCAAGTAATTGTCCTTTGGGGTCAATCACACATCATCACCTCAACCCAAACAGTCAAAGGACAAGCCCCATCCTAAACATGAGTTATGGAGAATTCATGAAGAATAGATGGGCAGAACTTAAGAATGACGATCACTTTGGGCGAAGATGCATCCTTCAATCGGCTTTGAGCGTTGGCGCATCAATGGTAAATGTATCCACCAATCCGCCGCCAATAGTGATAAAGCGCAAGGTCATCTGCTGATCGGTCACATCCACCAGCAGCGCCCCAAAGTTACAGTTATAACGGGCTTCACTGCCTTCAACCACAGTCTCGAATTGATATAAACTCTGTCCGCCTGCGCCATCTACAATATAGGGAATGCCATCATGGGTAATGCGCTCGTAGGCATGGTCATGCCCGCTCAGGATCAGTGTCGCGCCCCATTCAGCGAAAGGCCACTGCATCCATTCGCTTGATCCATGCTGCGCCGAGGAATATGCCGCATGGTGGAAAATCACCACTTTGTACGTCGCTTTCGAATCCGCCAGCGCGTCTTTTAGCCACAATCCCTGAATCGAATCGCTGCTTACACCATCCGGTTCGCGCGTGTCGCTGTCCAAAATGAAAAGTTCGACCAACCCTTGTACAGTTCGGTAATAACGTTCATTTCCCGGCAGCGAGAAATAATTCAGATAAGCGTCAATACTGCCAAAACCCCAATCGTGGTTGCCCAGCGAAGGCCAGAAACGGTTCTCAGCGCTGCCTTCACCATAGTTTCCTTGATAGTCACCGATGAAAGCATGAAAATACTGCCCGATGTTGGCATCAATTGATTCGGCTAACCCCAAAGGATAATTATTATCTCCCACCGTTGTGATGAAATCCGGTTTCCAACCAATAATCATATCGGCAACCGCTTTTTCACTGCTGCCTGCCGAGCCATAATCACCGATTACAGCAAAGCGCATCGCATCTTCAGCAGTCGAATCAACCGTGTAATTTTCGAGAGTGTAAAATAGATTGTGTAAATGGAATGCCAGTATAGAGAGAGAATTCTCGTTATAATACGTCGCATTTGTGACGAAAGAAAGGTATTCCGAATGAGTAGCAAAAACAAACAAGTAAAAGCAAATGTTCAAG
>WGMX01000053.1 GCA_016124855.1 Anaerolineaceae bacterium
CCCCATAAATCACTGGCGCAAATTCCCCTAATATCGTTATCATCCATTTAGGCAGTTTAAGCATTTTCAACCTTGCTTGGCAGTTAGGTCAATTTGCTTATTCTGCCTCCTTTTTCTTCCTTATTCATGTACAAAGTCCAGTAAAGACTCTCCACGACATCACAATTGCGCTGACAAATGTCCATGAACTCGATGAGTTCTACCAGCAAGCTGTCGAACTTGGCTTACAACGACTTGGCTTTGACCGGCTGGGACTTTTTCTTTACGATTCACAATCGCTCTCTGCAAATGGCACCTACGGAACTGATCCGCAAGGCAAGCTTGTGGCCGAACACCACTTACATCTTGAGCGATCTAAAATGACAACTCTCTTATTGCGCGCGCTTCAAAACAAAGAAGGAATCGTCGTCGACGAGGAAGCTCAGCTCTTCAGCAATCTTGAAGTCGTTGGAACAGGCTGGAATGCTGTGGCATTACTCTGGAATGGAACCGAGATACTCGGTTGGTTAGCCTGTGACAATGGGGTTCGACATTTGCCCATCTCTAAACCCCTCCTCGACATTTTCTCGCTTTACGCACTGACGCTCGGTGCGCTGCTGGCCCAGAAACAAGCTCAGCTAGCTTTTGCAGAACAGCGCAATTTGCTTCGTACCGTTATTGATACGCTTCCCGATCAAATCTTCTTAAAAGATCGTCAAAGCCATTTTATGTTGGTTAATCAAGCCACTGTTCAATCCTTGATGGCATCCAAGGCGGAAGAGGTGTTGGGGAAAAGTGACTTTGATTTCATGTCCCACGATATTGCACAACGGTTATTTGACGAGGAACAAACGCTCTTACAATCCGGAGCGACACGGTTGAATACCGAAGGTTGGGTCGGTCGTCCGGAAGGGCATCAAGTTTATCTTTCAACGATTAAGCTACCGTTACGGGATGCACAAGGTCAAATTACCGGTTTACTGGGCACTAATCGCGATATGACTGAACACTGGCAGCTGCAAAATGCTCTGATCGATAAAGAAAAATTACAGATGGCCTTGGAAAAGGAAGTCGAACTAAGCCATCTCAAATCGCGCATGATGGAGCGCATTTCACATGAGTTTCGCACTCCATTAGCCATAATCCAGTTAACCACAGAAACTTTTATGAGTTACTTTGATCGTCTGAAGCCTGAACAAAGAGTTCAAAAGGCATTGACGATCCAACAATCGACACAGCGGTTGACTAACATGTTAGAACGAATTGGTGATGTCGTCAAAGACGACTCAAAAGCCGAATCGCTTCATCTTTTTCCGTTTAACCTGCGCTATATCATTGATGCCTGTACCTACGAACTTGAACAACAACTGCATCAACCCGAAAAGTATGTACTTAATCTTCCTGACACGATAAAGGTCGTAGCTGATCGGGATGTCATTAAAGATGCCTTATTTCCCATTTTACAGAATGCGGCAATCTACTGTCCGCTTAGTTCGCCAGTTATTGTCCAGTCATTTCCTGTTGAAAACGGTATTGAACTACGCGTATCGGATAGCGGTATTGGTATCTTAGCCGATGAGTTATCACGAATATTCAATCCCTTTTTTAGGGGAAGCAATATCAATGAAATTGGTGGGTTGGGCATTGGATTAACTATCGCTGAGCGAGCTATTGCAGCACACAAAGGAACAATTAAAGTCGAGAGCACGGTCGGTAAAGGAACGACCGTCAAAGTCTGGTTGCCCAATTAATTTAGGCTTCCTAATCCAAGTAACATATTGAGCTACAAACAGCTCACACATTTGAACAAACTATCATCCAAGCAGACTTCGTTTAGGAGAAATTATGTAAGGATGAATTACGATGTATTGGTCTTGAAGGCGCATTCTTGGCAGAAGGCAATTTAAGTGGGTGAATTTGTAATTTGTGATCAGTATTGTCCATAAGATGTAGTTCTCTGTGACAAGCCTTTACAAAGTAATTTACAGAATAAAATCTGCATTCCAGATATAATAATAGTGTGTAACCGTCACATCCGATTATCATATACTTTTGATCCCGAAAAGGGATTTACATATGAGTTTCATCAAGCGTGATAATGGTGCTGAAGATAATGATCCTGATTCCCTTGAATACACCAGAGTAGCGCTTGCCAAAACTCAAGCGCTGTATCGTGTTGCTCAATCCTTAATTGCATCCTCGAATCTTCATGAGTTGCTACAAGCTGTTGTTGACACTGTCGCCGAGACCTTGCCTGCCAATCGTGTTACATTGGTCACATTTGATGTCGAAACAAGACAGATTTCACATTTCGTGAAAGGCGGCATAGGAATAAATGATGTGGTCAATGTCACCTTTGATGAGTTATGGGATGGACTTACGGGGTGGACAATTCGTGAATTGCAACCAGCCCTATCCTCAAAATTATCCCCGGACATTCGCGAAAGCTTAGACGTTCAGCGTCGCCGGCAAGAAACGAACTGTGGGGCAATTATTGTTGTACCTCTTCAGTGTCAAAACACGATTTTAGGGACGCTTACGGCGATTAACCTGCCTGAAGAGCGTGAGTTCACGGACGATGATGTTGACTTAATGATGGCTATGGCCAACCAGAGTGCAATTGCCATTGAAAATGCACGCCTACATAACACACTTCAATTGACCAACGCCAATTTAGAACGTCGAATTGTAGAGCGCACAGCCGCACTCGAGGAAGCTAACGCTCAACTTGAGCAAGAAATTGCTGAACGTAGGCAAGCAGAGGAAGAGCGTCGGGCTCATCTTTGGTTTTTGCAGAGTATGGATCAGGTCAACCGAGCTATTCAGGGAGCGAACAATCTCGACCAAATGATGATTGATGTACTGGATGCAGCACTAACCATTTTTTCCTGTGATCGGGCGTGGCTGGTTAATCCTTGTGACCCCGAGTCAGCAACTTGGCAAGTCCCAATGGAACGTAGCCGACCCGCATATCCCGGTGTACTTCCGCTTGGCACGGAATTACCGCTAGAACCGGCAGGGGCTATGGTGTTTCGCATTTTGAGAGAATCATCAGATCCGGTGCAATTCGGCCCAGAGACCATTTATTCTGTGCCTGTCGAAATGGCGAATGTTTTTAGTGTGAAATCTTTTATCGCCGTCGCCATCTATCCTAAAGTCGGTAGACCTTGGGCTTTCGGGCTGCATCAGTGCTCATATCCACACGTATGGACTTCGACTGAGGAACGATTGTTCCAAGAAATAGGACGACGTTTAGGAGATGCCTTAACCAGCTTGCTAGCATTTCGCAATCTGCAAATGAGTGAGCGAAGATTAGTCGATGCACAGCGAATCGCTCATGTTGGTCACTGGAATTGGGATGCGGTTCATGGTGTCCTCGAATGGTCAGATGAAACCTATCGAATATTCGGACTTGAGCCACATACAGAACCCATAACATTGCAGCGCTTAAAAGAGCGTATCCATCCTGACGATTTTGAGACCGTATTCAAGGCAATAACCGATGCCGAAGCTGGAGTAAAAGCCTACGATATTGAATACCGTATTATACATCCCGATGGAGCTATACGTTACATTTACAATCTCGGCGAAGTGATTTTTGATGGCAGTAAAAAACCTATAGGGATGTTTGGAACATTAATTGATGTCACTGAACGTCGCCAAATGGAGGAGGTATTACGCAAAAGTGAGAAGAAATACCGTTCACTGATTCATAAGGTTCACACGGCAATAGTTTTGCATGATGAACAAGGACACATTCTTGATAGTAACCCGCTCGCTCAACAATTATTGAATCTTTCAGAAGACCAATTGATTGGGAAAGACCTTAACGCACCAGTTTGGCATTTTCAGAGAGAAGATGGATCGGACATGCCGGTTTCAGAATATCCAGTTAGCCTTGTATTGTCGTCACAGCAACCCCTTCGAGATTATGTGGTGGGTATTCGCCAAGCCGATCAAAATGAAATCATTTGGGCACTCGTAAACGCCGAGCCGGAATACGATGATGGCGGAGAATTAATTCACATTATCACGTCTTTTGTGGAGATCACTGAGCGCAAACGAGCAGAAGTGACATTGCGCCGTCAGAATGAATATTTTTCAACCTTGTATGAGACGACTCTGGCCATCATGAATCGGCTCAATACAGAAGACCTTTTGAACACTATTCTTAGCCGCGCCGTTGCGCTCGTTGGAACATCCTATGGGTCTATCTTTTTATTTTCATCCGACAAAACAGAGTTGACAGCCGCTATATACACCGGCTATCCCAAAGACTTGCCGCTTCGACATGCCAAGATGGGTAAAGGCTTGTCAGGAACTGTTTGGCAAACGGGCAAGATGCTCGTGGTGAATGATTACCAAAATTGGGAAAAACGCTCTTTTGGTGAGATACCTGATAAGATTCGCGCCAATCTAGGCATACCGCTGAAGTCAAAGGATGAACTAATTGGCATTTTGTGTGTTGATTATCACGAGGAAGGGCGGACATTTAGCGACGATGACATCGCCATTCTGGTACGGTTTGCGGCTCTAGCATCAATCGCGTTGGACAATGCCCAATTATATAATGCGGTACAGCAAGAACTTGAGGAGCGTAAACAGGCCGAACTCACATTGCAGCGTTACAATAAGCGTCTTTCCATTCTTCGCGAAATAGATCACGAAATACTTTTCGCTTCTTCACCGCAATCCATTGCCACTGTCGTGTTGAAACATTTAGCAGAACTCATCCCTTGTGAGTTTTTAAGTGTGGTCCTTCACAACCCTCAACTGACCGAAGAGAGGATATTTGCCCTACGGCACACGCCTGACCTTGGTGGTGTATATACGCAAGAGATCCAACCTGTTGTTCAGAACCAAGTTCTTGAAAAACTGAAATCAGGGAAGACAGCGATTGCGCCAGATTTACTTCAACAGGCCGGGCCCCATGCACACCTCGCTGAAGAATTAGAATCACACGGTATCCGTTCGGCTCTGGCGAGTCCCATGATCGTTCAAGAGAGACTAATTGGCACAATCGCGCTCGCGGCACTGGAAGTCGGCTTTTTTACGCATGAACATCAACAAATCACTGAAGAAGTCAGTGCTCAGATTGCCATTGCCTTGCATCAGGCGGAACTTAATGACCAAATCGCGCAATATAACGCCGAACTCGAACAACGGGTCAAAGTGCGAACTGTTCAGCTTGAACTTGCCAATAAAGAACTCGAACTCTTTAGCTATTCAGTATCACACGATCTACGAGCCCCGCTGCGTGCCATTCAGGGTTTTGCCGAAATCATTGCACGACGTTACAAAGCCGATTTGAATGATGAAGGCCGCCACTATTTCGACAATATTGTGACCGCCAGTATGCAAATGGATCAATTGATAACTGACTTGTTGGAGTATGCCCGTCTGGGGCGTCATCCACTGATTGTAAATAGCGTTTCATTGCGAGACATTCTAGATGAAGTTGTCGAGAATCTACGCCCACACATTGAAAAATCGGAAGGTCAAATAAGTTATTCCGATAACCTACCCCATGTATTGGGCGATAGAAGCTTACTGAGGCGTGTTTTCACAAATCTTATTGAAAATGCCCTGATTTATCACCGTGTTGACGTTGCCCCCATAATTACGATCTCCTGCGAGATTGAAAATAATTATGCCGTTGTGCGGGTGAAAGACAACGGAATCGGTATTGATACTGAATTTAGGGAAAAGATTTTTGACATCTTTCAGAGACTCCACGCAAACGACAAATATCCGGGAACAGGAATTGGGCTCGCCATCGTTCGAAAATCGATTGAAATACTGAGCGGTTCGATATGGGTTGAATCATCATCAGGAGAAGGTACAGTCTTTTGCATCAAATTTAATTGCAACGCAGAAAAGGAAACTAACCGTGCCGTTTCTGGAAAATAAATCACCACAAATCCTATTGGTAGAAGATAATCCACTGGATGTCGAGCTTACGCTGGACGCTTTTCGAGAATCGCAGTTGTCGGCCCATATTCATGTAGCACGCAACGGTCAAGACGCTCTAAATTACCTTTTCGGTCGTAATCAATACGCCAATCGCCATTCCTATCCGTTACCTAATCTAATCCTTTTGGATTTGAAGCTTCCCGGAATGGACGGGCATGAAGTCCTTCAGACTATCAAAGCAACGCCTAATTTGAAACGACTTCCCGTAATTATACTGACATCGTCACAGGAAGAACGGGATCTCATTAGAAGTTATGATAATGGCGCTAACAGTTATTTGGTAAAGCCGATTTCGGCGAATGGATTTCTTGATGTCGTGCACCAAACGCATCGTTATTGGTTGACACTTAATGTGAGCCCACCCGTCTCAGACGTCGGAGATAGCTGAAAGTGAACACATCACCCTTACGCATTTTGCATGTCGATGATAATGTCCTTGATCGGGAACTCGTTCGCGATGCGCTCGAACGAGAAGTACAAGCATTTATCTTGACGGTTGCAACATCTCGCAAAGAATTTGAAGATCAACTGGTAACTGGTAATTGGGACTTGATTCTCAGTGATTTTAACATTCTGGGCTTCGAAGGATTACAGGTGATTGATGCTGTTCATAGAGACAATCCATCAATTCCTGTAATCCTCGTAACGGGAACAGGTTCCGAAGAAATCGCAGTCGAAGCCATGAAACGGGGAGCAGCCGACTATGTCATTAAAACGCCAAAGCACATTCGTCGTTTACCCTTAGCTATTCTGGCTGCGATGGAACGCAAACGTCTCCAAGACGAACATTCTCAATCGGAGCAGGCACTACGCATGAGTGAAGCACGGCTCAACGCTTTTACAAAGGCCCTGCCCGATTTGGCGTTTATCGTAAGTGAGGATGGCTGTTTTTTGCACTTGTTAAGCGCCCCGGACAATGAACTTTTTCAAGAAGGTGAGCGCCTTATTGGAAAGCATATTCATGAGGTATTGCCTCATGCAGTCGCTGAACAAATCGTGAATGCAATCCATAGAACAATCGAGTCGTCAAATACACAATCAATCGAGTACCGAGTCGATTCTCTTGACATGATATGGTTTGAAGTGCGTACATCTCCTATGATGCTGTCCGACGAAAGCCCAATGGTAGTCTATATTGTGCGTAATATCACGGATCGTAAGCTGGCAGAACATAAGCTCCGGCGCGAACGGAATTTATTACGGACTCTGATCGACAATGTTCCCGATTACATTTATGTAACGGATCATGATGGAAATTTTGTCGCCAGCAATTCGGCTCATGCAGCTGCCGCGAATCTTAAGCCGGCGCAAGTCATTGGTCAATCAGCGTCGGAAGTATTCCCGCTGGAAATTGCTGAGCGATTTCACGGCGATGACCAGACGATAATGGAGACAAATGAGCCGCTCATTAATCAAGAGCGGCTCATATTTGAGACAGATAACATACCCAGTTGGGTTCTCGTAACAAAAGTACCATTACAGAGTGAAACAGGACAAGTCGTTGGTTTGGTTGGAATTGCGAGAGATATCACGGATCGGCGACAGGCTGAAGACGCCCTTCGTGCAAGTGAAGAACATTTACGAGCTGTGGTTTCGGGAACTCCCGTCATTCTGTTTGAGCTTGACACAGAAGGCAAACTGATTTTCTTGCAGGGGCAAGATCTCAAAGTCTTTAATTTGCCATCAGGTCACTACCTTGGAAAAACAATACAAGAGAGTTTTGGCGAATTTATTCCAGATATCGATGAGCATTTTCGACGTGCCCTTCTGGGCGAAGAAACCAGTTCCATTCATACCATCGGCGATGTTGTACTTGATGTTCGTTACTCTCCATTAGTAAACAAATCAGGAGTAATCAGCGGAATAATCGGGGTAGCAACGGACATTACAGAGAGGCTTAAGGCGGAAAAGCTGCAAATTGAACTCGAAAAGGAACAAGAGGTCATTGCCCTAAAAGAGCGCTTTATCGCTACGGCATCGCATGATTTTCGGACACCCCTCGCTATCATCAAAATGGCAGTTTATACACTTAAAACTTACGCCGATCGAATGTCTACGGAGCAAAGGTCAGCAAAACTGAGTCAAATTGATTTACAAATTGCCTATATGACTGAATTGCTTGATGATGTGCTCACATTGAGCAAAGCAAATGCAGGAAAACTCGAGTTCAAGACACAACCGGTTTCACTGAAACAGTTCTGTGAACAAATTGTCGATAACTTTCGAAGCATTTCTGAAATGACCCATAGCATTAATTTCAAATTCTCTTCACTGATGGATAGTGTAGAGATTGACCCAAACTTAGTGCAATACATTCTCGCAAATCTACTATCGAACGCGATCAAATATTCCCCCGATAACGGACTCATCCGTTTTGAGGTATTCGATGAAGCAGGTTATGTCGTCTTTCAGATCACTGACAATGGTATTGGTATCCCAGAAACAGATCAGGCAAAACTATTCCAACCATTTCATAGGGCGGCTAATACGAAAGGAATAGGGGGTACCGGTCTTGGACTATCAATAGCCAAAACTTATGCCGAGGCACATGGAGGCAGCATTACAGTCAAAAGTAAGGAAGGTGAAGGGACAACATTTACAATTCGGATTCCTTTTGGGCCATTATTCTAGCTTCAGAATATCTATTACGCTATGAGCAATAGTGGATTAATATTAGGAAGTGTGCGTCGTCAAGGGAAATGAAAAACCAGAGGATTTTTACTAGAGAATCTTCCCCATCCGAGAATAAACCCAATGGAATTGGCAGATGGTCTTTTCCACCTGTCCACAATCTTACGGTTCGCCACGATTGGCGTAGTTCGGATCAGCCACACGATAGAAGGCGAGTGCCGACTGCCGAACACTTGGCTCAAGCTGGACGATGTCAATCATCACTGGAAATAGGGGATAGCCACCTTTGGTTGTTGGAATGGCAATACCCTAATTTAGTGGAGAGAAGGAGAGTCTCTCTCAAAAGCGCTTTTACGGCGCTTTTTTGTTGTCGGCAGAACCTTCTATCTCATGCGACAAAGGCCCCATTTAATATAGTTTCAAGCAACCGTCGTTTCTTACAGCGTTAAATTTTGGATAGCAGCCCTACATGGTAGGCCAAGCGAGTTGAGCGAACGAATTTGAACGTGCTGAATCAGTATGCGGTTAGCTCATGGGTTTCTGTGCGGTTACAAGGTCAGTAATCAAGATATTGATGCGTCACCCGCTAATTGTGCCGCGAATGGTGTTGATATTACGGATTTAACCGGCATCCAACCAAGCGCCCGACGCACATATCACGTTCAATTTATGTATAAAAACCTATTTAGAGTCTCGAAAGTTTTTAGAAAACTGACTTTTATCCCCTCAATGCGTTTAGTGGGAAAAGTTGACTTGGATCTTTCGAAAACCCACTCTGTCGGCATATTCACAGTGATACGAAAAAGTCTTCTTTCTCTACAGGTGACTGATCAAACCACATACGATACCGCATCTTGAGATTCTTTTTTCCGCTTATTAATCCTACTGCGTGAAACAGTTTGCCCGTTAGTTCCCTCATATCCCACCCTAATTCACCCTATCGCACCGGTCGCACGCTGTTAACGAACTCTCTTTCCCACCGCAGCTAAAGTTAGACTGTCCTCGTCAAAATAGTCAGTAAAATTTTGTTTACGAAAGTAACTTGACAGCCTAATAAAAGAAGGCTATTCTTTAATAGTGATTATTTTTTCTAAGCTGAATATTTATTCAAATTGATAGAAATTGCTTTCAGACAAAATATTGAACCAGCCAACCCATAATCTCCAACCATGTCTGCGTTTGATGCGGAACAATGGAGTTTAGTATGTCTCAGGCATAGATAAATAGTTTAGCGGTAGAAAATAACAATGGGGAGCTATCTGCCGCATTGCCGAATTCAGATTGAAATAAAGCACTAGCTTTTTAGAAAAGTTGAGACGAAATATGTGGTTCTTGAGAAGATTAGCAGCGAAACATGGGTTAGCGGTGATGGTCGTTGGACTGTTAGCTTCCGGATGTACTCTGGCAACCGTTCGCCCCCTTGACCCGACAAGCGGCAAACCGATAATCGGCAACGAGAGTGAACAATTTAACGCCACCACGTTGGCAGCTGAATTGTGGGAAGGCCAGCTCATTCCCGCGCTGCAAACCAGCGCCTCACCAATCGCGACTGTGCTCGAAAGCCTCAAACAGAATATCACCTCGGCTTCAGAAAAATACGGTCATCGCCCCGGCAATGAACAACCCTATAGTTTCTTCGTAACCGGCAGCGGCAAAGTATTATCCGTTAATACCGAATCGCGCGCGGGCTTAGCACAAATTGACATCAATGATGATGGCAAAGCAGACGTAACACTGGCTGTAGGGCCGGTCATTCGTGGCACAGCGCTGCGCGATGCATCGCCTTTTATCGACTTCAATCATTTCACCAACCAGATGGAATATGCCGCTGTTTCCAACCAGCTCAACGCCTTGGCAAACAGCAATGTACTGACCCCCATAGGTGATATACACAGCTTGGAAGGCAAAAACATAACCTTTTATGGTGCGTTCACACTGGGCAGCTCCGTTGATGCGGATAAAGTCATCATCACGCCCGCGATTTTGACGGTGGGTCAGTGATCATGGCAAATACCCCACCTGATGAAATCATCCTGCACGCTGAACATATCACCAAGGTCTACCCCGGCACAGTAGCCCTGCAAGATGTCAGCATGAAAATTTACCGGGGCAAAGTCAATGTGCTCATCGGCGAAAATGGCGCAGGCAAAAGCACACTGATGAAAATTTTGGCGGGCGTCGAGACCGCCACCAGCGGTCGCTTCCTGCTCAACGGTGAAGAAATCGCCGTTCACTCACCCCGTGACGCCGCCCGACACGGTATCGGAATCATCTATCAAGAGCTAAATCTCTATACCAACCTCAGTGTAGCCGAAAACATTTTCATGGCGCGCGAGATGACCACGCCCTATTGGACGATTAAAGAATCGGAACAGCGCGAAGTCGCCGCACAGTTGATGAAACGTCTGGAGCAGGACATCGACCCCAAAACCATCGTCGGTGATCTCCGCATCGGTCAGCAGCAAATCATCGAAATTGCCAAAGCGCTCGCACGCAACGTCCGCATCCTAATTATGGATGAGCCAACCTCTGCCCTGAGCAATGCTGAAGTTGAGATTCTATTCCGCATCATTCGCGAACTCAAAGCGCAGGATGTAGCGATTGTCTATATCTCACACAAAATGGATGAACTTCTCCAGATTGGTGATTATTTCACCGTGCTGCGTGACGGTCATCTTGTCGGTGAAGCCCCTGCAGCAGATGTCAGCCTAAACTGGATTGTAGAAAAAATGGTGGGTCGGAAACCAGAAGCGTTGTTCACGCGTGATGAACATACCGCTAAAGAAGAACTGCTGCGAGTAGAGAATATGACTCTCCCTCGCGTAGGCGGCGGTTATGTTGTCGATCACGTCAGCTTCACCCTGCGCGGAGGCGAAATCTTAGGCATCTACGGATTGATGGGCGCAGGCCGAACCGAACTCCTTGAAAGTTTGATGGGCTTGAATCCGGAAGCGCACGGCAAAATCTGGCTCTCCGGCAGCAGTCTGGATAAGAAAGATATTCGCGCCCGTATCGCAATGGGCTTGTCCCTCATCCCTGAAGATCGCCAGCTCAAGGGGCTGATCCAAAAGCTTTCCGTTGCCCATAACATCACGCTTGCCAGCCTTCAGCAATATCTCTCGCGTTTCTTTCTCTCCAACAAAAAAGAGCGCGACAGCATTCAGCGGGAGATTAGTGATCTGCGCATCAAAGTCGCCAGTCCTGACCATCTCGTGACATCCCTCAGCGGTGGCAACCAGCAGAAGGTCGTAGTCGGCAAGAGTCTGCTCACAGCACCCAAAGTCCTGATGATGGATGAACCCACGCGCGGCATCGATGTCGCAGCAAAAGGCGAAATCTTCGAAATCATGAACCAACTCGCCCTGCGTGGCTTGGGTGTTGTCTTTGTTTCATCAGAATTAAAAGAAGTGCTGGCGATGGCTGACCGTGTACTGGTCATGTGCAAGGGACACATCACAGCTGAATTCCAGCGTTCGGAACTTTCACAAGAAGCATTACTGGCTGCGTCTGTTGGATTATCAGATTCAGCCCAAAAAGGGGTTACGGTATGAGCAGTCAGGCCAATCTATCGCTTCCGCAGTCTGTTGCGACCAAATCAAATATCCGGCGCGATCCGCGTATGTTGTTTTTGCAGCTGCGCACGCTGATCGCACTATTCATTTTAGTTATAATTTTCTCCTTCACTGCGCCAGCCTTCTTAACGACCGGTAACATCGTTATCATGGTCAAGCAGGTTGCTATCAATGCCATCCTCGGCGTTGGCATGACCTTCGTCATTTTGACCGGCGGCATCGATTTGTCGGTTGGATCTATAGTCGGTTTAGCTGGCATGATTGCTGGTGGGCTGATCAACGAAGGGCTGCTTTTGCCCTTACTCGGTGTCTCCATCTTCTTCAACATTCCGATTGTCATCCTCATCACCTTGGCCGTCGGCGCTGTCATCGGCATGATCAATGGCTTGGTCATCACCAAACTCAACGTCACACCCTTTATCGCGACCCTCGGTATGTTGTATCTGGCGCGGGGTGCTGCACTGCTCCGCTCGAATGGGGCAACCTACCCGAACCTTGTCGGAAATGAATTGCTTGGAAACACCGGCTTTCCAGCACTCGGCGCAGGGACGTTCCTCGGCTTGCCCTATCCCATCTGGATCATGGTGATCTTCGCGCTGATAGCCACCCTTGTTGCCACCAAGACGCCCTTTGGTCGTCAGGTCTACGCAGTCGGCGGCAATGAACGCGCCGCTGAACTCTCCGGCGTCCGCACCAACTGGATCAAAGTCATCGTTTACATGATTTCCGGCTTCTGTGCCGCCGTCGTTGGTTTGATCATTACCTCGCAGCTCGTGGCTGCCCATCCTGCCACCGGAACCAGCTACGAACTCAACGCCATCGCCGTCGTCGTCCTCGGTGGAACATCCCTCAATGGCGGGCGCGGTTCAATCTTCGGCACGATTGTCGGTGCCTTCGTCATCGGTGTCCTCAATAACGGCATGGTTTTGATCGGCCTCTCTGATTTTGTGCAAACCGCGATCACGGGCTTCGTCATCGTCGCCGCGGTCGTAATTGATCAGTTCCAGCAGCGCTTACAGCGACAGCTTGTCTTGCAGCAAGCGACTGCTCAAATTGCTGACCAAGTTCAAATGAAAGGTGGTGATGCTTAGGCTCAGAAATGGTTCCTTTATGTCGAAATTCGTGTATCAGTCAGAATTTGATGAATATGTGGAGATAACATGTTACACAAAATAAGTTTAAAGCGTCTTGTCACACCAATCTTTTTACTACTTGCGCTGGGATTAATGGCTGTTGTGCCAGTTATGGCGCAAAGTGCTGATGTTCCGAAGGGCAACGGTGAACTCATTGTGATCATCACCCCGGCACACGACAACCCCTTCTTCAAGGCAGAAGCCGATGCCGCCGATGCTCATGCCAAAGAACTTGGTTACGAAACGTTGGTGCTGGAACATAACGACGATGCCGCCCTCCAAGACCAGCACTTCGATACCGCCATTGCCCGTAAAGCAGCCGCCATCATCCTCGACAACGCCGGCGCAGATGCCAGCATCGCCGCCATCCAGAAAGCGAAGGATGCCGGTATCCCCACCTTCCTCATCGACCGTGAAATCAACGCCACCGGTGTCGCGATGGCACAAATCGTCTCCGACAACTATCAGGGTGCTACCCTCGGTGCCGAACAGTTTGTCAAGTTGATGGGTGAAAAAGGCAAGTATGTCGAACTGTTGGGTAAAGAAACCGACACCAACGCTCACATCCGTTCACAGGGTTACAACGACATCATCGGCCAGTACCCCGACATGGAACGCGTTGCCCAGCAGTCGGCCAACTGGTCACAGACCGAAGCCTTTGACGTCATGCAGACCATCCTTCAAGCCAATCCTGACATCACCGGCGTCATTTCCGGCAACGACACCATGGCGCTCGGTGCTTCTGCCGCCCTCGTCGCCGCTGGCAAGAGTGACGTCATTGTCGTCGGCTTCGACGGTTCGCCCGACGTTATTCAATCCATCAAGCAAGGGGCGATCAAGGCCACCGTTCTCCAGCCTGCCGCCTTACTGGCGACCACCGCTGTCGATCAGGCCAGCGTCTACATCCAGACCAAAGTCGCACCCAAGGAAGAAAAACAGTCTATTCCTTGCGAACTCGTCACCCCTGATAACGCCGATCAATATGGCGTATTTGCACGTCTGCCCGAAACCGCAACACCCGCTCCGGAATCCAACATTCCGAAGGGCAACGGCGAACTCATTGTGATCATCACCCCGGCACACGACAACCCCTTCTTCAAGGCAGAAGCCGATGCCGCCGATGCTCATGCCAAAGAACTCGGTTACGAAACGTTGGTGCTGGAACATAACGACGATGCCGCCCTCCAAGATCAGCACTTCGATACC
>WGMX01000079.1 GCA_016124855.1 Anaerolineaceae bacterium
AACCCATAACGGCTATCTGTGGACATCGACCGGCACGCAGCTGGGAGCAGTGACCTTCACAGGCGAAACGGCCAGCGGATGGCAGGTTGCCAGCTTCGCATCGCCGATTGCTGTGACGGCAAACACGGTCTATGTGGTTTCATACCATGCGCCAAATGGACACTACGCTTCAGATCGTCCGTACTTCAATACCAGCGGCCTGACGGTGACTCCGCTCTACGCTTTGAGCAACAGTGAAGCACCGAATGGCAATGGCGTATATGCTTACGGCTCAGCAGGCACATTCCCGAACAACTCTTACCAGTCAACCAATTACTATGTCGACGTGGTCTTTACGACGTCGTCGGGTATTTCCGGCCAGTCTGCCATCATTGATAGTGGCAGTAGTGTGCTACTCGCGCCGGTCAATACGCAGCCAAATCTCGCGGTGGATCAACCAAACCTGATTGCGATAGAAGGTGTTCCCGCAGCCAATAGTGGTACATTCAGCGATGCCGAAAGCGGTGTCAGCTTGAGCGCCTCGCTCGGTACCATAACCGCCAATAGTGATGGCACTTGGACATGGTCATGGACACCGGTTGATGGCCCCGCCAGCACTAAGATGACGATCACTGCGGATGATGGACAGGGCGGCGTGACCCAGCAAACCTTTACCGTCAGTGTTAGCAACAGCGCGCCAACCGCGAACTTTGCCAACACTTCGGGCGTCATTAACAGCAATGGCACAGCAGTGCTGGCCTTCTCAGGTGCATCGGATCTGGGTTCGGCGGATGCGGCGGCTGGTTTCCTCTATTCATATGACTGCACGGGTGACCAGACCTTTGAAATCACAGATACGACTCTGACCCAGTTCCCATGCCCGTATCCAACGGAAGGCACTTACAACGCTGTGGGACGTATCAAGGATAAGGATGGGGCATTTACGGACTATACGGCTGTCGTGAATGTGATCGCGGTTGCCCCTGCTACTCCAACTGCAGTGCCGACAGTTGTGCCAACACCTGTTCCGCAGCCAACTTACACTTGTCCGTGCACTATCTTTGATCTGACTGCTCCGGCTGCGCCTGTGTTACCGGTGGTTGACCCGGCACAAAACAATGAGGTCACGTTAGGTGTTCGCTTCCAGAGTGACATCAATGGTTATCTCACCGGACTGCGTTTCTATAAGGAAGCCGCGGACACCGGTACACATATTGGTACACTGTGGACGGATACCGGTACACTGCTTGGCACGGTTAACTTCGCCAACGAAACGGCTTCTGGCTGGCAGGCTGCGCGTTTCGATACGCCAATAGCCATTACAGCCAATACGGTGTATGTCGCTGCTTACTACAGCAGCAGTGGCTTGGTTATCACGGAGCCGGGAACTTTGTCAAATGCCGGTGTGGATCGTGCGCCGCTCCATATTCCTGCGAATACGGTTGCAGCGGGGAATGGGCTGATTGCATACGGCGCGCCGGGGACATTCCCTGCCACCAGTGCTGAAGGTACAAACTTCTGGGTTGATGTGGTGTTTGTTGATGCGCTGCCTGCGCCAACACCTGTCCCATCAGTGACAGTGACGCCATCGCCGGCTGCCAGTGATGTTCCGCCAGCTACATCGACTTCAACCGCTGCTACAGCTGATCCGGCGGAAACCATAGTCCCGACGGATACGCTGCCCACAGTCGAATCAACGACTATGGCTGCGCCTACCGACGAGCCAACACTCGAACTGAGTGCGACCTTTACCGGTGTGCCGACGGTTACATTGACTGCGTCATCCACCGCCGTGCCGACAGTTACACCGAGTGCGACCTTTACCAGTGTGCCGACGGTTACACCGACTGCGACAGCTACCGTTGCGCCTACACAGGTTCCGCCGCCGACTCAACCGAATCAAAATCAAAATACCTGATGACGCGCGGCTTTCAATAGCTAAAACAGCGGCTTGCACTTACGGGTGCGAGCCGCTGTTTTCTTTTCGGCTGGCTAAAATTTGCTCCAGACTGATGCCATGCCGCCGTGCAATTTCCCGTGCATAACTTTGTCCCAAGGGCAGCCCACGCATAATTTGATAAGTCGGTATTGCTTCACCGTCAACGTCTACCATGATGCCTGCTGCCAGACTGAATAAATTGCTGTCGCCCGCGACTGTCTCTTCAATGGATTTTAAATGTTCGGCCAATTCGATGAGATGCGTGGCAAAGATCGCCCGTACTCCGATGGCTCTAAGTCCACATAACACGTCTTGTGCTAAGTAAACCGCCTCACCGGATGAGGTACTCGAAAATGTTTCATTGAGCAGCACCAGACTATTTCCCGCAGCCTGCTGGAAAACGTCACGCAAGCGGGCGGCTTCCTCGGCTAAGCGGCCTTCTTGCCGCGATTCTAAGGCTGGAAAGTGGGTAAACAAAGCATCAACCGGACTTAAACGGGCGCTGCTTGCGGGCAGCAGCAGTCCCGCTTGAAACATGACCTGCGCCAGCCCCACGCTTCGAAGATATGTTGTTTTACCACCGCTGTTTGGGCCGGTGAGGATCGCGATTCGTCCGGCATTGTCGAACGTAACATCACTCACTACAACCTGTTCCGGCTCAGTCAGCACCAGCGCCATGTTCGCCAACCCGTTGATCTGAGTTGTTCGTTCGTCCATCGCTAAAGGTTCAGGAACACAAAAGGCGATGCCCTTGGCGCGTGCTTTTTGGATTATGAAAGCGGCTGCCGCAAAAAATGCTAATTCATATTCCAGATATGCCAATGAACTGCTGCCTGTGCGGGTATAACGGTTAAGGGCGCGGGAAATCGGTTCCGCCATTTGTGTAAGCAGCCGGTCGAGGTCTTGGAAAAGCGGCGAGAGTGGACGCTGGCTCAATTCTTCCGGCACGCGATGCAGTTCAGCGATACCTGATGCATCCACGTCATCTTGTGCGATGCCCATCACACGCAGCAGCCACGAAGCACCGCTGCCCACCTTATAATCGTTGATGCTTAACAAGACCGCTGATTCGGGTCTTAGTTCCACATCAAGATTAATTCCGACTGTTAAGCTGGTGATGCGTTCTAACGGCGAGCGTAACTCTGGCAGCTCGGCTTGAAGGGCCTGAAAGTTTGGATCAGCTGTAATGGCCGACAAATTGGCGTAAACTCGCCTGAGCGCCTCTGATTTAATCTGAGCCTTCGCCAGCGCTGTGTGTAATTCTTCAACCACTTTTACAAAGCCATCAAGTTCCGCCAGATGATCCGCCGTTTCAAGCAGCAAATTGCGTTGTCGTTTGCCCAAAAGTGGGCTGCCTGACTGCAAGCTTGCCAACTGCTTGAGCAACCCGATGGCTGTATCGACCAGCGCCGGATTTTCCAGAAAATCTGCCAGCACCGCCTGCCGCCAGCGAATCGTCGCCACATCACGGGTAAGGGCAGTCAAAATTTGGCGGACATAAGTGGTGTACCGTCCGTTGAGCGCCAGTACCTTAACCAGATCGCTCAATCCTAAGTCGCCTTCCCATGCTGCACTGCCCACCATTCGAGGGATTTTTCCATCGGGCCACATTAAGCTTGTCAGCGGAATATCAAGATGTGCGCGTTTACGTTTCGCCAACGGTAACTTACGAGAAACTTTTGAGGCCATTAAATTCACCAATTTTAATTAATGTATTGATCTTGACCTGCCAACTATACTCTGCCTATCGCCAGAATTGTAATAATGCTTATAATTGGCAATAAGCACTCGATAAGCTCTTATGCGCCTGTAAGTAACCTCATAATAGGTCTTATGGGCGATGCCTTAGTCGATTACTTATGTAACATTAGTAGCACATGAATAACAAACGTTTCTGTAAAGGGAGCTGCTAATGGAGTATATGACGAAATTTCAGCATATGCCGCGTGAAATCCAACAGTGTATTGAAAACTGTGCCGAGTGTCATCAATTGTGCCTCGCGACCGTTTACCACTGCATGGAACTTGGTGGCGATCACGCTTTGGCGGATCAGATAACGCTGCTGCTCGACTGCGCTGAAAGCTGCCAGACCAGCTCCAATTTCTTGCTGCGAAATTCGGACTTGCACGGTTTAACCTGCGCCTTATGCTCCGACGCCTGTATGCGCTGCGCTCAGGCTTGTGAACGGCTCGCCAACGGTGACCGCCAATTGATCGATTGCGCCAAAATTTGCCGTCTATGCGCTTCCTCCTGTGACCGCATGGTTCGCATGTCTTCTACAGTCCTCGCCGAAAGACAACCCGTATTTCAAGCCAGCTAATTGACCCCAATACCACATCTGCTGTTCTGCGCCTCTCCCTTTACGAACGTGTTTTCAATGATGAACACGCAGATGTTGGTGCTATCCTCCCCTTACTGATCGCGTTACAATTTGCTTCGGGTGAATAATTGTTTGAGTGCTTTCTGGGAGCGCTCTCATAATAAGTAATGCTTTTTGAGTAAGGAGTTATAGATGCAATTCAGTATCGCCTCGTATAGTTTTCATCGTGAACTTCAATCCGGTCGACAGGATATGTTCAAATATATCACCGACTGCAAACAACTTGGCTGTACGCAGCTTGATCCATGGAACGGTCATCTCGCGCCGTTAATCGCTGAAGACGAACAAATCCGTACCAGTTCCAACCCCACGCAAATAACCTTTTCACGGGCTGGCTTAGATTATGTAGCCCGTGTCAAAGCGGCGGCAGATGCGGTAGGTTTGCCCTTTGGCTGTATCGCCGCCGATGGTTCTCATGTTTGGGAGGCGAGCGAAGAAGCCCGTGCGGCTAACCATGCCTGTGCTTATCGCTGGTTGGATGTTGCGCATCGCTTGGGCGCCGAGTCGATGCGTACCGATACCGGTGGCTCGGCGGAGTTACCAGACGATATGTTCAAGATTATCGTGGACGGCCTTCAGGACACCGTGAATAAAGGCCGGGAACTCGGCGTGCGCGTCAGCATCGAAAATCATTGGGGTGCTTCCAACATTCCCAAAAACGTTGTCCGCTTTTTGGATGCGGTTGATGGTCTGACGCTGCTGTTTGACTCGCGCAACTGGGCAAAGGGTATGCGCGAAGAAGGTTGGCAGGTAGGTGTACCGCTTGCCAAGGATGTTCATATCGACATCTTCAAAACCCAAGAAAATCCCGAAACACTTGAGCAAGATCTAACCCGTTTGATCAAAATGCTGGTTGATGCCGGTTACCATGGCTGCTGGGGCATCGAGAGTCTTCCGCCGGATGGTGATGAGTATGAAGGTATTCGCAAGTCAATGGCCTTCATCGAAAAAACGGTCGCTGCTCTCTGATCTCTGTATTTCTCTGCGTCTCTGCGGTTCAAATGTATTTATGAATTGTTTTGGAGTTAAAAAATGGCTGAACCTGTACGTATTGGCATTATCGGGGTAGGGCAAATCGGCAAACACCACCTCGAACGCTACAGCAAGATACCTAACGCCCACATCGTGGCGATTTCAGACATCAATGAAGCCGAAGCCCGCCGTGTGGCTGCACTTTATAATATTCCCGATGTTTACACCGATTTTCGTGAACTGCTCAAACGGGAGGATATTGAAGCAGTCGATGTGTGTTTGCACAACAATCTGCATATGCCGATGACCGTCGCCGCATTGCAAGCAGGCAAACATGTCTACTGCGAAAAACCGATGGCTGGCGCATACGTCGATGCCGAAAAGATGCTCACTACGGCCCGCGAAGTAAATAAAAAACTGGCAATCCAATTCTTCTCACTGTTTAGTGAGGAAACCAAAGCTGCCAAATCCTTGATTGATGCCGGTCAGCTTGGCAAGCTCTATCACGCCCGTTCCACCGGACATCGTCGCCGTGGTCGCCCCTATGTTGATGGTTATGGAACGCCGCTGTTTGTACAAAAAACACATGCCAGCGGCGGAGCATTATATGACATGGGCGTTTACCATATCGCCCAAGTGCTTTATCTGCTGGGAAATCCTGCACCGCTGACCATCACGGGTCAAACCCATCAAGAAATTGCAATGGACGACAAGCGCCGGAAGTTGAGCAATTACGATGTGGAGGAACTTGGCCTCGGCTTCATCCGACTCGCAGGTGGCCTCAGCTTGGATATTATCGAAGCATGGGCCATTAACCTCGATAAGTTGGAAGGCTCAATTGTCGTGGGTTCTGATGGCGGTGTTCGCCTTGATCCGTTTGGTTATTTCCGCAGCGTCGGTGATCTCGATCTAAATTCCACCGCTGATCTGGATGCCATGATGTGGCGCATCCACAACGTTGGAGATACTGGCGACGCTTACGATAGCTCGCAGCATCATTGGGTCGCTGCGCTTCAAGGTCGGGTCGAGTTGTTACCCTCGGCTGAAATCGCGCTCAACACCATGCTCATCTCAGAAGGCATTTACCTGTCGAGCCAGCGGGGACATGAAGTCACCGCCGACGAAGTCAAAGCGGCTTCAACCTCCACAGCTCAACCCCTGCCCGCGTTGGGCTAAGACTAAATCAGCAAAGGGTGCAAGGTTTTGCGCCCTTTGATCTTTTTGCTCATGACTCTAAATTGCGCTCTATAATCAGCATATGACCGATCATTTTCTGATTCTAATACCAACAGATCCGCAGTACGTGCCGCAGCCTGAACATGCGCAGGCCGCCAATGATTACTTGATTTCAATTTTCCCCGAAGCCGACGATATTGTCTGGGTGTGGTCGGACACCGTGGAGTTTGTTGATCCCGGTGATAACTTCGAGCGTGTCGTCTGTCCGGCTTGTGAGACTGAACTGCACATGTCGGATTGGCAGCATATGATGAATATCGCTTTTGATAACCAATTTTCTGATCTCAACGTCACCATGCCGTGCTGCCATGCCACCGGCTCCCTAAATGATCTTCACTATGTATGGCCTGCCGGATTCGCTCGTTTTTCTCTTGAAGCGCTGAATCCCAACGCTGATCTTGATGACCAGCACATGCGCGATGTCGAGGAAATGCTTGGCTGTGGGGTTCGCAAAATCTGGCGCAGACTCTAAAACGTTCTCTGTATTCCTCTGTGTCTCTGTGGTTAGTTTGTATTTGTTGTGTTGATAATCTTCTGCGCTTCATCCTTAACCATTTGCCTGAGTTCGACGGGCTGTACGATTACAAACGGGCAGGGGATACGCAGAATCCACTTTGCCATCCAGCCAAGTTGATTGCTGTAGCAGCGCATCACCACCTCATCTCCATCTTCTTCGAGCAGCGCCATATCTGCCGGGAAAATGCGTCGTGCTTCTGCCCACGTTGTTTGCATTCGGACTTCGATTGTCCAGTTACCGGGCTGCCGGGCAATCGAATTCAAAACATGCCCCAGCACATCAAAATTCTTGGGACGCTCGAATGTCTGGTTGGTGGGCTTTATTGCACGCATTCGGTCAAGCCGGAACGTCCGCAAATCATGACGTAAATGGCAGTATCCCGCCGTATACCAGATGCCGGTATGCACCGCGATGCCATACGGATCAATCACCCGCTCTGTGAACTCGTTGGTATAAGACTGATATTCAATCGCTAAACTGCGATGTTCGTGTGCTGCCATCGTCACCATCGTGACAACCGACGTGGGCGGGGCGGAGTCCGGCGCATCGAGATTAAACACCAGCGTATCTTGCAGCGCCCAGACCTGCTGGCGTAGTTCCAGCGGAAGCACCCGTTCGATTTTTGCCGCCGCGCTTTCAACACCGGTGCTTTGCGACAGCGCCGCCGCTTTCCGCGCTAACATCAAGCCTAAACTAACCGCCAAGATTTCATCGTTGCTAAACATGAGCGGCGGCAGTCGGAAGCCCGGTCGCAGATAATAATTGCCGTAGCGTCCCGCTTCGCTCTCTACCGGAATCCCCATATCGCGCAGCATCGTAATGTATCGCCGCACACTGCGAACTTTAACTTCTAGTTTCTGGGCCAGCTCTGGCCCACTCACAGCCGATTTCGACTGTAATACTTCAAGTACGGTCAGTAATCGTGTCGTCGGACTATACATATCCACCAATCTTGAAAATGATTTTTAATGAGGACTGATTATAACCGCATTCGATGTGACACTGGAAATATCAACCGATTTTTCTGAATTGAGGAGATATTCTGATGGCTGAAACGCAGTCGAAACGCGAAGGATCGCACGACTTTGACTTCTTGGTTGGCAAATGGAAGGTGCATCACCGCCGTTTGCGTGAACGGCTGGTGGGCTGTACCGACTGGGAAGAGTTTGAAGGGACATGTGACAACGAAAATATTATGGGCGGCACAGCCAACTTCGATGAAAGTGTGATGGAGCGCGAAACTGGACGTGGCAACGGTATGACGCTGCGCCTCTACGACGCCAGTTCCGGTGAATGGAGTCTTTATTGGGCGGCAACCGGCAGCGCGTCTTTTGATGTTCCCATGATCGGTTCTTTCAAGGAGAAAAACGGCATCGGTGAGTTCTATTCCCAAGAAACCCATCAAGGCCAGCACGTTTACAGCCGCTTCATCTGGTCGCGTATCAGTGAAAATTTTTGCCAGTGGGAACAAGCACTCTCCACCGACGGCGGCAAAACATGGGAAACCAACTGGATTATGGAAAACACGCGCATTTCATAATCACCAGACCTTGCATTTGAACGGCTTACTCTCAAATATCAAAACCAAAAAGGACTAAACATGACAACAGCACAACCCATTCGTGATGGATCGCACGATTTTGACTTTTTTGTTGGTAAGTGGATAGGACAAAACCGCCGTCTTCGCGAACGACTGGTCGGCTGCACCGAGTGGGATGAGTTTGAAGGTACAAGCGAAGTCCGTAGGATGCTCGGTGGCGAAGTTAACTTTGATGAAGTCGTCTTCCAGCGGGATAACGGCCCTGTTCATGGCATAACCTTCCGCCTTTACGATCAAAAAACAGGCGAGTGGCGGCTGTATTGGGCGGCAACCGGCACGGGTTATCTTGATATTCCCATGATTGGCTCATTTGACCAGAAAAATGGCACAGGCAGATTTTATGCCCATGAACCACATAAAGGCCAATACATTTACAGCCGCTACGTCTGGTCGAATATCACTCCCAATTCTGTCCGTTGGGAACAAGCCTTCTCGGCTGATGGTGGCGCAACGTGGGAAACCAATTGGACGACCAATTTCACACGCATCGAGTAATCAAGGCGTTGTTGCACTGAATCGCGCTTGCTGCTAACCTGTAGGTATTATCGAATTGAATGGGTGGGAAACAAACAATGGCCGCCGCAAAAAAACGATATACCTGCTTCTTGGTCTCCGGTTTTCGAGTTAAGCCTCTGCTCCGTGATTTTTCTCAAACCGAAGATTTTGATCGAATTTACTTCGAATTGAAAGCAGCCATCGAAGGGTACACGAAAATTCATCCGGACTGCGAGCTAGAGTTCAAGAGTTCAGAAGATTTTGCCGGTGCGGTCATTACCGACGAGTTTTACCAACAACTCTATTCTTCTGATTTGGTTGTCGCGGAGCTGAGTGCAGTGAGTCCCAACGTATTCTATGAATTGGGTGTTCGGCTGGCGCTACGACCCTCCGCAACCTTGTTATTTGCCATAGACGGAACGCCCTTACCGTTTGATCTAAAAGATTTACGGGTGATTTTCTATCAGGTGGGTAAATTACGAGAGAAGTACATGGATATTTACCGCCTGATGGAGGCCCGTTTTAACGGTACAGTGGACAGCCCGATCTTCAACGCGCTGCCGAATTTGCGCGTGATGTCAGTGAACGAAGTTGAATCCTATCAAAGCCGTATTAAACAGCTTGAAGACGACATTCAAGCGCTTCGAGTTGGCGACAAAGCGCTGGAATTACTCGACTCCGCCAAACAAATCATGGAAAAACCGGCGCCTGATAAGCACGATGTTTTGCAATCGTTGTCGCTCATGCAGCAGGCCTATACACTCAATCCGAATAGTTTCCGTATCGTCTTTACCTATGGCAAATTGCTTCATGCTGCCCAAAATTATGATGAAGCTATTCTCAAACTTTCTGAGGCAGTTAAACTGAGCGAGCTAGATGGTCATCCCTTGTCTGAGCCGTACAAAGAATTGGGGTTGGCCTATCGGCGGCGTGGCACACTCAACAAAAATCCCAACGACTACGCTAAGGCGCGTGAATACCTAAAAAAGTCCATTGATATAAATCCGAACGATGATGACGCGTGGGGCATTTTAGGTGGTCTTCACAAACGTTTGGACGAGATTGAGGATGCCATTGTCTGCTATCAGCACGGGTTTGATTTAAACGCAAACTCGACCTATTGCTTGACAAACGAATTGATGCTGCGAGTCATTCTCAAGGGGATTAATGCCGCATCTAAGCCCGCCGATAATATTCTCAGAATTCAGCGTATGTCATCTATCGCTGATGCCATTTACTCGTCACAAGCGGCAGCAGCAATGGATTATTGGACGGCTGTCAACAAGGCTGAAACATGGATTTATCTTGAACGTACACAGGATGCCATTGCACTCTATCAACAGGCTGCACAAATCGTTGATACTCCAGATAAACTGCAAAGTTCATTGGATAATCTAACCTATGTCAAAGCTGTCTATAGCTCGCTCCCCGGTTTAGAACAGGCGATTGATATTCTATCGACGAGAAAACGGCAGTTTTAGCAGCCTAAAGCCCGGTCAACAAATGGTCTGTCAGAAAACTCAATACTGCTTCATATCTTGCAACAGCTTTCAGCAAGCTTAACTTTGATATTGTCTGCTGCCGATCACTAAAATATCAATTTTCCTAATGAGAGGTAAAACTCATGTCTCTTACCGTATTTGAAATTCGCAACTACTTGCTCCAACCAAATATGACGGAGCATTTCATCGACTATTTTGAAGCCAATTTTATCAGCACGCTCGAAGCCGAGAATATGCATGTTCTCGGCCAGTTCCGCCTGATTGGTGAACCCGATCATTACGTTTGGATACGTGCCTACGAAAATATGGACACGCGCCGTGACTCGCTCTTTGCTTTTTATGACGGGCCAGTCTGGAAGCAGCACCGCACCACGACTAACAGCATGATGATCGACTCGGATAATGTGCATTTGCTTCGCCCTTTAGACAGTGATCTCGATCTCACCTGCGGGCAAACGTCCAAAACGATAGCGGCCTCATTAGCAGATGCCAGCATTTCACTGAATACGGGGTTAATCGCCGTCGATTTTTATCCGGCGTATCCCGATCAGCGCGAGGAATTGATTGACGCTTTCCAAACCGAATTAATGCCCATTTATCTCAGCGAAGATATTGATGTGCGCGGCTGTTTTGTCGCCGAGATGAGCCTGAACACCTTTCCGCGTCATCCAGCCTTTCAGAATGAGCATGAATACGTCGTCATTACGGCTTATCCAAATGAAGAACAAGGGCGGGCAATCCGCAGCCAACTTGCACCGACTGTGGATCAAATACTCGGCTCCTACCTCAGCGCACAACCCGAAACACTGCTGCTACGTCCGACCTTGCGTTCACCGTTACGCTACTTTCCTCGTTAAACTTTGTCACTTTTTCCATTTAATACGAAGTAGGGGCGGACGGCTGTCCGCCCTAGATTCTCCCTAAAACCTTCTACAACTTCATTTCAAAAAAACGAATATATGACTTCAACGACTCGGAGAAGTCAAGGTAGGGTTCAATGTCATAAAATCCAAAGGCTTTATACAGCCGTTGAGCGCTGTCCATAAACTGTAGGGTATCCAAGCGCGCGTAGCTGTACCCAAACTCACGCGCTTGATCGAGTACTGCGTCCACCAATACCTTTCCAATCCCTTCGCCCCGACAACTCGGTCGCACAAATAATGTCCGCACCTCGCAGATGTCGTCATTCAGTCGGCCAAGCGCTATACAACCGCATATTGCTTCACCACTTTTGGCGATCAGCAAACAGCCATCCGGCGGCACATGCTCACCCGGAAATTTCTTGCGCACATCATCGTATTCGTGTTTTGAGGTCATTTCGTCCAGTTTAAATTCAGCATATCGCGCTCGAAACTCTCCAACCATCCAATCAACATATTCTTGCGCAAGCGTAATCAGCGCTTCCAATGTTTCACCAGATTGGGCAGCCATAATTTCGATCATAAATCACGTCTTTCCTCACAAAGGCTTTAATCTATTGTAAGATAGCCAAAAGTTGTTGTCATAGACTCTGGAGTCGAGTCGTATGAGTCATCCTGCCGAAGTGACTATCTCTGGCGGTCTGCGCCTCAAAATGCTGCGCGAATCCTATGGTAAAACCCAACTGGATGTTGAACTGGATGCTAATCTGGGGATTGGTTATCTCCAGCGTCTAGAACGGGGCAAAGTGCATCAACCGGAGCAGGATACCTTAATCCGCATTCTGGATGCGCTTGGTGCTGGCTTTGTCGAACGTCGTGAAGTGTGCTCGTTATTTGGTTATGCGATTCCGGTTACGCTGCCGACTGCCGCCGAGATTCAATGGGCTGTTAATGTCTTTCACTCGCAGGTTAAAGATGAACATGTTCCCGTATATCTGCTGGATTGTAGTCACCGCTTACTCGCGTGGAATAGGCAGGTGAAGCACTTATTTGGAGTCTTGAACACACTAAAACCCGACGCGCTTTTACCCCGCCTCATCTTTGACAAAGTCGGCGGAATCGCCGGCTTAATCATCAACGCCGAGACTTTTTTCCCTGCGCAAGTTCGCATCGTCCATTATGAGCGCCAGCGCTGTGGTAACGGATCGCTTTTTGATGCCTTCATTGATCAAATGATGACCATCCCAACCTTTGCCAAATATTGGGTTAAAGGTGATGACTCCGGTGGTTTCCAGCTCCCGATGCGCCCGCTTGTGCCTATGAAATTGGATTATGGACGGCGAACACTCCAATTCCGCTTGATTGCTGAGTCTTTTGTCCAAGACCCGCGTTTTCGTGTCATATACTATCTGCCGGATAACTCCGCCACGCTTCGCCAATGCCTTGAATGGCACGGATGAAAGCGTTAACACATCGTAGCCATAATCTTCGGCTATGATGGAAATACATCTCACATAATTTTCCGTAATACTATTAAAGGATAAGTTCATGTCGTTTAAGCGTTTTATTTTTTTGCTCCCGCTGCTCTTGATGGTTGCGCCCGTAATGGCGCAGGATACTGCTCCTAGCATCGAACCGACTTCCTGTTGGATGGAATTAGCAGAGGGCTTGGTTGAAGGCCAGAATGTTGAGTGTGGTTACTTGATTGTGCCTGAAGACCGTACCAATCCTTCAAGCCCGACCATACAGTTGGCTTACGCCGTGCTGCGTGCGCCCTCTGATTCGCCCAAGCCTGATCCCGTTATTTATCTAGCAGGTGGGCCGGGCGGCAATGCGGTTGGAGAGTTGAACGCATGGGTAGGCACAACCTATCTCGAAGACCGTGATTTAATCTTGCTCGATCAACGTGGCACAGGTTTTTCACAGCCGACGCTCAACTGCCCTGAAGTAGAGCAGGGCGAAGAAAATGGCCTTCAAGCCTGCCATGATCGTTTGGTGGGTGAAGGTGTAAACCTCCAAGCCTATAACAGTGTCGAAAACGCGGCTGATGTAGCCGATTTACGGGTCGCCCTCGGTTACGATGAATGGAATCTGTTTGGGATTTCCTATGGGACTCGTTTGGCGCTAACCGTCATGCGTGATCATCCTGAGGGCGTTCGCAGTGTAATCATCGATTCGGTCTATCCGCCAGAAGTCAGTTCGTGGGAAGAATACGGCGCGAATACCGCTGATGTTTTCCACCGTCTCTTTCAAGCCTGCGCGGCTAATGCCGAATGCGACGCTGCTTACCCCGACTTGGAGAATACCTTCTACGATACCGTTGCAAAGTTGAATACCGAACCCGCTAGTTATAGTGGAACAGCTAAATCCGGCGATTCCGAAGACAAGACCATGAGCGGCAGTGATTTTATTGACCGTCTTTTCCAAGTCATGTACTCCAGCGAAAATATTCCCGCTATTCCAATGGTCATCAGCGAAGTGGCAAACGGAAACTACACAGCTTTGGATGATCTCGAATCCGGCCAATCCGGCGAACCTGACCGCCGTCGCCTTGTTCAATCGGCTGATGAAGATGTCAGCGATAGCGAGGGCATGAATAATTCGGTCGATTGTCAGGAAGAAGTGGCTTTTAATGACGAAAACAAAGCCATTGCCAATGTGCCTGCGGATCCGCCGCTTATGCATGACAACAGCGTAGCCGCTATTCAATCGACTTTTAGTGACTGCCAGATTTGGGGTGTCAAAGCGGCTGATAAACGCGAAACACAGCCCGTCGTGAGCGATATTCCCACTTTGGTCGTCGCCGGTGAATTTGATCCGATTACACCGGCTAAATGGGCGCAGAGCGCCGCCAGCCATTTGAGCAACAGCACCTTTTTCTTGTTTCCCGGTGGTGGTCATGGGGTCATTGACCTCAACGAATGTACGATGGGTATCATGCAGGCTTTCCTTGAAGACCCAACGGCGAAACCCGATGGAAGCTGCGTTGCGGATATAACCGAACCGCAGTGGGTTCTGCCCTCGTAAATCCTTATCCACTTTTATGGAGATAAAGCATGTAAATTCGTCGTCTTTATCTCCTCGTAGGGAACGGTCTCAGACCGTTCCTTTTTCTTTTTGATTTGCTGATAACATGCGAAACGGAATTTCAATAAATGAATATGACTGACCCCACAAACGCAATTCAATCCCGCGACGACTTTATCGCCTTCGTTCAAGGGCTGTCAAAAGACTTTCAGGATAATCCTGATGATTGGGAAAACATGACCATAGATAGATATCTTGAGGCATTGTCAGCATGAACTCATGACATGGATGGCCTTTATCACAACATCGGCGAAGAACCACCGACCAACATAAATTGGAAGTTTGTCGCACAGCTTTTACTCGCAGCCAAAATTTACGAGTGAAGCACCCACTATCTTCGTGCATTATCTCTATGTACTCCCCTGATTTCGATTTGTTATGTGTTGACTCTACAGTTAGAAAACTCGAACCTAAACGGCTTGACTCAGTAATACAAATGTTCTAAAATTGGAATCTACAATAACAAAAAATACGGATTGTAGGGTCACAAGGCTTTGTACCCTCTTAACAACAAAATTCACATATAAGAGAAAATGATTCACAAAAACATTAAAACTGCACTGTGAATGTGAAGAATCTGAAGAATTTTGCGAATCAAACAACCTATTCCGCCATAAAATCACCCATCGCCACTGACGACATTTCAGACATATTTTGCCGCTTTCGCCGCATTTGCTGCTGAATTTGCAATACTTGTAATAATCCGTAATAAATAATTAAATTGGTAACAAAAGAGGGATAACACGTATCCCTCTTGCATTAAATCTCTCTGTTATTTGTGTTTTTGTGGTTAGTCCTGCATTTCCCACTCTTTGAGCATACCAGCGAGCAGCGTCGCGCGGCGCGGCAGGCTGGCAACCACCACCTGTTCATGCAGCGCGTGTAAGCCATCGCCCTGTGGTCCTAAACCATCCAGCGTTGGGATACCCATCATTGCTGTGAAGTTCCCGTCCGAACC
>WGMX01000068.1 GCA_016124855.1 Anaerolineaceae bacterium
GACTTGACGGTGAGCATTTCTTGCAGGGTGTAAGCCGCGCCGTAGGCTTCCAGCGCCCACACTTCCATTTCACCGAAACGCTGACCACCGAACTGTGCCTTACCACCCAACGGCTGTTGTGTGACCAAGCTGTAGGGGCCAGTCGAACGGGCATGGACTTTGTCTTCGACCAAGTGCGCTAGCTTAAGCATATGGATCAAACCAACCGTCACGGCGCGGTCAAAGGGTTCACCTGTGCGACCATCATAGAGTGTGTGCTTGCCATAAATCGGCACCGGTTTGTTCATATCGAACATCGTTTGATCAGCGATACGCTTCAAGTCTTTGAATTCAAGATCGTCCGGGATTTCCAGATCAGGATTCGCCCACATGCTCCACTCACGCAGAGAGATACGCAGCGAGTATTCGTCGCGCTTCTGGCGTTCCTGCATGGTGATGCCAGTGGTATCGAAAGTGAGCGCGCCTTCGGGGTTGTAGCCCTTCTCACGCAGCCACTCGGCTAATACCGCACGGCGTGCGTAGATTTCATCGGTACGCAGCAAATCAGCATCATAGAGGCCACTTTGACCCAGCCAATCATGGATATAAAGGCCGCGAACTTCCTTGTCATCTTCGAAGTCGTCAGGGTTATGCTCGAAGCCATTTAGCCAATCCCATGCACGGTCGGTGATTTCCTTCCAAGCACGGTCGATCATCCACGCGCGACCGAGTTCAGCTTGAATTTCGGATTCTTTAGCACCATCAAACACCGGGGTAATGGCACGGAAGCCAAGGCGATCCGCCGCCCAACCCAAGTGAATTTCGAGCACCTGACCGATGTTCATACGACCGGGAACACCCAACGGATTGAGGATGATTTCAACAGTACGACCATCCGAGAGATAGGGCATATCTTCAACCGGAACAATCTTGGAGATAACACCCTTGTTTCCGTGACGGCCTGCCATCTTATCACCGACAGTCAGCTTACGCTTCTGGGCAACACCGACGCGAACCATCTTTTCCACACCGGCTGGCAAATCAGGATGTTCATCGCGAGTGAAGGTCTTCACATCAACGACCTTACCCTTCTCACCGTGCGGTAGGCGCAGCGACGAGTCTTTCACTTCACGAGCCTGCTCACCGAAAATGGCACGCAGCAGTTTTTCTTCGGGGCTGAGTTCTTTTTCGCCCTTGGGCGTAATCTTACCGACCAGAATATCATTCGGGCCGACTTCCGCACCGACGCGGACGATACCAAATTCATCCAAGTCCTTGAGTGCGTCTTCACCGACATTCGGAATGTCGTAGGTGATTTCTTCCGGCCCTAGCTTGGTATCACGGGCTTCGAGTTCATGCTTCTCAATATGGATGCTGGTGAACTTGTCATTCCGCAGCATTTCTTCGTTGATGAGCAGCGCGTCTTCGTAGTTACCGCCGTCCCATGACAGGAACGCACCTAAAACATCGTGACCGAGCGCCAAGTGACCATGATCGGTTGACGAGCTGTCAGCGATGACATCGCCCTTCTTGACGTATTGTCCCTTGAACACAACCGGACGCTGATCAATACAGGTCGATTGGTTGGAACGGTTGAACTTACGCAGACGGTAAATGTGTTCGCCACCATTTTCCTCACGGAGGATGATGCGGTCACCTTGAACGCTGATGACTTCGCCGTTACGGTCTGAAACCAATACCTGACCGCTGTCATAAGCGGCTTGGCTTTCCATACCGGTGCTGACAATCGGCACATCTGGCTTGAGCAGCGGCACTGCTTGGCGCTGCATGTTCGAACCCATCAAGGCGCGGTTCGCATCGTCATGTTCCAAGAATGGAATGAGCGCGGCGCTAATACCCACGATTTGACGGGGCGCAACGTCCATGTAGTCGATGCGGCGTGACGACATGAGCAAGAACTTCTGGTTGAAACGCGCTGAAACACGTTCATTGACGAACTGATTGAGTTCATCCAGAGGGGCGTTGGCTTGAGCGACGATGAAGTGATCTTCGTTGTCCGCTGAGAGGTAAACATTTTCCTTGCTAACGAAGGGCATCACCGGCACTTTATCAATGCCCGCCTTTTGCAGCTTCTTAGCGAGATCAGCATCCACGATGTCACCGTCAGAGGCAATCACTTTGCCACCTTCAGTTTCGATGTCTTCGCGGATGGTACGACCAATCAAGTTCTCATCATCCGGTCCAAGGAACTTGATCACCAAACGATACGGAGTTTCGACAAAACCATATTCGTTGACACGGGCGTAGCTTGCCAGACGACCAATCAGACCGATGTTCGGGCCTTCGGGTGTTTCAATCGGGCAAATGCGACCGTAATGGCTGTGATGTACGTCACGGACATCAAAGCCTGCGCGTTCACGACGAAGACCACCGGGGCCGAGCGCCGAAAGTGTACGCTTATGCGTCAGTTCGGCCAGCGGGTTGGTTTGTTCCATGAACTGGGACAACTGCGACGAGCCAAAGAATTCACGGATCGCAGCCACAACAGGACGGATATTGACCAACGTCACCGGCGACAGATTATCCGACTCGCGGATAGACATACGTTCCTTGACGACGCGCTCGGTACGACGCAGGCCGACGCGCAGCTTGTTCTGAATCAGTTCGCCAACGGTCTTGACACGACGATTGCCCAAATGGTCAATATCGTCTTTGCCGGCTTGACCATTGTTGATCATGATCATGCGCTCGACCAACTTGACGATGTCCGACTTGGTCACGATACGAACACGGCGCGGAATTTGGTTATCCAAACCCAAACGCTGATTTAGCTTATAACGACCGACACGCTCGAGGTCATAACGGCGTTGGTCAAAAAGCTGGCTCACCAGATATTCGCGCGCGTTATCCAGTGTTGGCGGATCACCGGGACGCATACGCCGGTAGAATTCCAGCAGCGCGGCCTCGGCAACAGTCTGTTCCTTCTTCAGTTCCCAAACCGGTTCCATCTTGAGCGTCGCCGCCAAATATTGATGGTCAGGGTTGGTGTCGACATGCGCATACAACGACATCAATTCTTCGTCGCTGCCGGTCTTAATCGGTGACCATTCGGGCGGCATCCCATCATCGACTGCGGCTAACGCCCGCAGCAAAATCGTCACAGGAATAGTGCGCTTACGATTGAACTTAATCGTCAAATAATCGGTCTTACGGGTCTCGAATTCCATCCATGCGCCACGATCTGGAATGAGTTTCGAGTTCGAAAGCAAACGACCGGTTGTACGATCTTCGTCAGCATCAAAATAGACACCGGGCGAACGAATCAACTGGCTGACAACGACGCGTTCAGTACCATTGATGATGAATGTACCTTTGTCCGTCATCATGGGGAAGTCACCCATAAAAATGTCGGAAATCAGCACTTCATCGCCTGCTTCACGGTTGACCAAAGCCACACGCAAATACAGGGGCGCAGAGTACGACATGTCGCGTTCGAGGCAGATTTCTTGGCTGTACTTGGGTTCTTCGAACCAATACTTCAAACCCAGTTCCTGCGACTCGCGGCTTGTACCCGGCAAATACAACTTCAGGTTATGGTTGAAACTCTCAATCGGGCTGATCTCATCAAACAGTTCCGCCAAACCGTTTTCTTGGAACCACTTGAAGGACTGGAGTTGCACCTCGATCAGGGACGGCAGCGCCTGCACATCTGCCGTGCGGGCATAGTTCTTAACATTCTTAAGTCTGTCCAATGTACACTCCTTAATACAACCACTGTATGAGGACGCTTAGAATCAAAATGTTCCGGGATGGAACCTATGTTAAACAAGTTGGTTGGGGCTAAAACATTTTCACCGCGTGACTTTTTGATAGAACGGTCAAAAATGCGTCAAATGGAAAATGGCGTGAAGGACAATTGTAGGGAATACGCAGAGGATTGTCAATACATTGGGATGACTTTTTATGAGAGTTTGATCCAAATGATGTGTTCTAAATTCCAAGCGACGAAGCTATTCTTAACACTACTTGCAAACCTTAATACTATCTTCTACAACCAAGTGAAATCTTAATACTTAACCGGCCCGTTCAATACGAATGCTGCCATCGTGCAAACCGCGCCGCACTTCGTCCGTATCAAGGTCGACAATGCCCCTTCCTGCTATTGAGACGGTTTTGCGGTCAATGCTAACGACATAACCCTGCGCCATAATCCGTTGATCTTGGTACAATTTAATGACCTCCCCCACACGTGGCATCCGGTTTTCATGCATACGCTGCAGCACGCTCATGTTCATTCCCTGTAAAGACTACTATTTTGTATCAAACCTATGACCAATCGACGACGAGCAAACAGGGCTAAATTGCCTCGTAGGACTTGCCCCATAACACCGTCGCATCCGCTACAATCGACTGTGTTCCGACAATTAGGATTGTACCTGTTTTGCCCACCCGCGACTTGGCCTCATCAACGGCTGCGGCTAAGGTCTTGATATAACGCACATCATTGTTATAAAGCTGTGCATCGGCTACTGCTTCCAATTCGGGAAGCCAATGCAAAATGGGATTGCGCTCGGTTTCAGTCAAAATCAGCGACTGACTCACCTTGCCAAGTGCCGCATACACACCTTTATAATCCTTATCATTCGGAACAGCAATAATCGATACCACTGGCGAGGTTAAATTTTCACGCACGCTTTCCACCAGCAGTTCAGCCGACTCGGCGTTAATCGCGCCATCCAGATACACTGCTGGATGATCCTGCAATTTCTGGCAGCGCCCCGGCCATGTTACGTCCGACAGTCCTGCACGTATCGCCGTGATATATTCGTCGGAGCCATGATGCACACCGCGCAAGCGTCCGTGCATGTTTCCGGCAGCGATAATAGCGAGGGAAGCGTTGGCAATCTGATAGCGCCCCATGAGCGAAAGCGTCGCTATACCATAGCGTCCTAAATCAATGCGGATGCCATCTTCATCCGTTCCAACATATTCAGCCATATCACGCTCGGCGATCCAATTGAACTCCGCGCCAATGTGTTCGGCTTCGGTCTGCAATACATTCAACACTTCGGGTGATTGGGGAACGCTGTAGGCATAGCTGTAAGGTTTGATAATGCCTGCCTTGTGCCACGCGATGCGTTCGATGGTCGGCCCCAAATAATCAGGATGTTCCAGCATAATCGGCGTGAATAACGACAATTTATTAGGTACAACCGAAATATCATCAAAACGACCACCACGACCAACCTCTAGGACGGCGGCTTTCACATTGTTTTCATCGAACCAACGCAGCGCAATCGCTAGAAAAATACCTTGAGGACTGAAATACTTCTGTTCGCCCAATGTTTCTTCGATAGCGTCAATTTCGGGCGCAAATGAGTCCAGCAGCCGCAAAAAATCAGGCTCAGGTATAGCCCGACCATTCACACGAATCCGTTCGCGCCAACTGACGAGATGTGGGCTGGTGATGGTTCCGACCTGATGGCCTAAATGTTGCAGCAGTTTGGAGGTAATAACCGTGGTTGAGCCTTTGCCCTTGCTGCCGGTTACGACAGCATATTCACGCTGTGTATCTAATAAATTATGTGCCATCAATAGACGACGTGTTGGCCCAATGTCGCGGGTTTGTTCATCATACCCACGTTGAATGCCACGCAGTTTCCGCATCGAGCGAAAAATATAAGTGACTGCTTCTGCTTCGTTCTGAAATCGCATTAAACCCGACTTTCGGACTATAATCGCCCTAATAAGTATTCATTTTGTGGATTTTAACAAATAATGCCATATCGAGTCTTGACGCTTTTCCTGTCAACCATGTTACTGATGTCATCAAGTATCTATGCAGAAGATCATAACCGACTCGTCGTGACATGGCTTGAGAACAACAGCGTACTGGTTTGGCATGATGGCGATGCTGCGCCAACTGCTTATGCCGCGCCTGAAAACGTGGCGAGCAACGCACGGCAGTTAATGCTCTCAGCCGATGGACAATATGTCGTCTTGAATGCGGCATTCCCCGGCAGTTTATGGTTGGCCGCACCAACCGATACCAACCTAAGTGAACTTGTGCCCAATCAAGCGCTTCCTTCAACCGACAATCCTCAATTTGTACGCGTCGGCAATCTCCAACGGGGAACACTATCCACCTATTATTTCAATACGTTCGATCAACCTTCTCACTACAGCTTTCAAAACAACGATCTCTGGTCGGTCGATGCAGCAAACCGGACTTTTCAACTGCTGCTGCCGCCCTCAGAAGCCGGACTTTTCAGCATCAGTCCTGATGGTCAGCACATTGCGCTTGTTCAATCCGGTGCATATGACAAGACCGACGGTAAAATCAGCTTGGTTGATCAAGACGGTCAAAATCGTCAGGATGTTATGGCCTTTACAGCAGTCAGTACTGCATCGGACTACGATTTTTACCCGCAAACCTTCTGGGAAGCCGACAGCTCAGCTTTCAATGTTGCTATTCCGGACAAAGACCTGATCTATAACGATTCGACAGCATTTACTGGCCTGTGGCACATCGCTGCCGATGGTTCACAATCGCAGCGAGGCAGCTTACAAGCCACTTTTTTTGGTCTGCCACAGTGGTCAGACGATGGCGCATTTCTCTTCTATTTACATCGGGTCGGTGATATTAGCGCTAACCAATTCGAACTGATACTTGCGGCTGGCGACGGAACAAATGCGACAGTCTATGCGACAGGTGAAGCTGGAAATATCAGCGTTCCCCAATGGCTGCCTGCCAGTCATCAATTCATTTATTCACAGGGCGAACCCGGTGATTATTGGCTTGGTCAAGCTGACCAAAAACCACAGCAACTGTCAGGAAAAATATTCAATCCGCGCTTCGTGGATAGTACCACTTATGTTTTCGCTACAGCAGCAGGCGAGTCGTTTGAACTCCGGTATGCTCATCTTGGCGACTCGTCCTCAACATTGATCGCTGCTGTCCATAATGCCGTTCCGATTTTTGATGCCTTGCTTGTGCCTTAGTCACTCTTGAGCAGCAGGTTGTGTTCCCCGTCAACAAGCAAATTCAAAGGTTCACCATGAGTAATTTCCGCCAGTTCTAAACGGATGGCACTGAAATCCGGCACAACATATTTCGCGCCAACCGCCGCTAACAATGATGCCCCACCAGCGCTTGACTGAATCCCGATACACAGCATACCGGCAGCGACTCCAGCTTTTACGCCGCTAACAGCATCTTCAAAGACCACACATTGATCTGGCGTTTTGTTTAGGCGTTGAGCCGCCAACAAGTAACATTGTGGATCAGGCTTGCCAATTTTCACATCATCAGCCGTCACGATTGTACTGAACAACCCTTCTAATCCTAACTGATCCACGACATTGCGCACTTTACGGGGTTCGGCGCTTGTGACCAATGCGGTAAGGATTTGATGTTGGTTAAGGGCGCGCAGAAAACGCGTAATACCTTTCACTTCCCTGTAAACTAACTGGCTCTCATAGCGGGCGAGACTTTCTAAAACCGTTTTATGCTCGTCCGTGCTTAGGTGTGAAAAGCATTTGGAGAGCGTGTGCACAGCAGGTGTGCCATAGATGTGTTGAGCAAAGATATCTTCGGTAAGTTCGATGTGATACTGCCGCGCGAGCGCTTCCCAAAACACGGTGACAGAATGATGTGTATCAATAACGACACCATCCATATCAAACAATAGGGCGCTAAAACTCATATGACAACCCCGCTGACCGATTACATCACTTTAAATTATCATTGTCGTCTAGAGACAGTGTCTAGTCATCCCACCAATCGAAACCTTCGGGAAGGTTATCCATACCCGGCCCGCTGCCTTCTTCAAGCATCGGCGGCGCAAATTGGCGAGCCGCTGAGCGTTGCGAGGGCGAAATGGCTTTCATCCGCAGCGCTGAAGATGGAACCTCTTCCCGCATGGTGCGCAGTTGGTTATTAACGACAATCAGTATCGAGCCTAAGCCCATGAAGGCGGTTATCGCGCTGACAATAATGCCGATTACCGGCAGCGATACCAAAATGGACAGCAGCAAAACGCCCACAACCAGACTGATAAAGGCTATCCGCTGGCTGCCGTCATCACCAATTGCTGCCCGAACAATTCCCCGACCGATGAATAAGGCGACGATTACGCGACTGATAAAAATCGCCGTGAAATAAAATACGCTGGCTGCCCCGCCCCATGTGCCTAAAATAGTTCCACTAAACAAAAACACAAATAAACCGTCCAGTTGCAAAATTATGAGTGGAACAATCAACAAGAGGACAATCAATATCAGCACAACGATGGTAATCGGAAATGACACGATAAAGGCCAACAGTCCCATACCTGCACTGGGCAAGGTCCGGCTTTGCAGTGTGCGCAGCGGTACTTGAAATTGGCGCGGCAAAAACACCATGCCAATCAAACCTATCAACACCAATATCGCGAACTCATGAATGGTGGCTCCCACCAGTAGTTGTACGGTGTCTCCATTATCGCTCTGCATGATCTGGGTCAAATCGGGCTGTGCGGCCACCTGCGTGAATACCATGTCTCCCTTGACTTGACCGCTCACTGTACCCGGAGCAACTGCCGAATATTTGAGATGTCCGTTCACCACACCCTTATCCCCAATCGTCAGGCCGGGGTTAATCAACTCAACATCCCAACCGAATGGCACAATCAATGTTTGCACCTGTGAAACGCCCGTAGATTGCGAATCGCCCACTACTGCGTCAACATCACTGGCAACTGAGCTGTTAATCTCCAGAGCCGATCCCCAGAAACTGACTTCCCCCGCAACATCGCCGTTGACAACCAGTTGATAACCCGCCGAGGTGACATTACCCGGTATTTGCGTGCCGGCATCTACCCTTGTACTCAAGCTCAAACTCATCAAATCGGAGGTCGTACTGTCGAGTTTAGCGGTTGGCAGCAAACGCAGCACCGCGCCCCCAAAATTCACATCTTGACCAACCTCACCCGAAATTTCGAGTTGACCGGCCAATAAATAAACATCGCCGGTAATTTTTCCGGAGATTTTGGCCTCGGTGGCGGCTCCCAACACATCACCGTTAACCGTCCCTTTTATTTGCAGAGTCCGGCACAATGCAAATAGATTACCCTGTATGACTTCGCTGGTATCTACAAGGCACTGGTCGCCCTGCCGGATCGTCCGCGCCCATGCCTCACCACGCCCAAACAGCAGCAGTATACTGATAAAAACAAACCCCAACACCAATCGTCGCATGAATAAACTCCTTCACTGCACCGATTGTACGAGTTATAAGAACTGGTTGCCAATTTCTGCATCGTCTGCCACAATGATAGATATCATTTATACGTGAAACAGAACCCTATGTTTTCTGAATCTGATCCGCTCGAAAATGGACTATCAGATGAGTCTTCGAATGCGCCAGAAACGGAGCACTCTGTATTTCCGCGTACTGTTCGCATGACCTTACAAATTCTTCCCAACGCCACCCGATCCCTCAAATTTCCGCATAATTCACGCATTCTGGTTGGTCGGGCTGATGATGAGGAAACCGCTAACGATTTGATGCTCGAACTTTCGAATTACGGCGGCGAGACGAATGGTGTATCGCGAACTCACGCCGCTATTCACGATCAAGACGGCATGGTTTACATCACTGATTTGAACAGCACCAACGGCACGCGCATCAATGGCCTCTTGCTCATTTCGGAGCAACCCTATCGCTTGCGAGAAGGTGACGAACTCCAATTTGGCAACCTCACGCTCATCATTACACAACTTGCCCGCTAACGTACATCCTTTTCAGTCCAATGACTATGAGAATTCAGGAATGATCATGCGAGTACAAATTGATCGGCAGATGATCAAGCTTGTAACGTGAAACTTGCAACTGTCGCTTGCCACAAAATAGCGCTGAGGTTATAGTGATGTGACTCTATTTTTATGGCTTGCTATAAGTGAACAGCACCCAATAGCAATTACCAACGGATGACTGCTCAGTAATGTATCGTAGCTTCACAGATCGTATATTCGGCGGGGTGTGCGGTGGATTAGCGGCCATCATTCCACTTAGTGTATGGTGGTTCCGCGTGGCCTTCGTCATTCTTACGCTCGTCACTCTAGGCGCGTTTGCCGTTCTCTACCTTTTATTCTGGTGGATTATTCCACAAGAGTCATTGGCGGTTCGGCAGTCGGGCGGTTCAGGCCGTTTACTGCTGGTCGTCGTATTAAGCATCCTGACCCTAGTCGGTTGGGCGGCTTCCATCACCGGAAATCTGCAAGGCCCATCAGGACAAAGTCTCTTCGCACCGATTCTCCTGCTCATCTTGGCAATCGCCTTCTTCCTAAGGCAGGTGCGCGGATGAAAATACCTCGTCGAACCAATCTGCTATTTGGACTGATTGGACTTGCGGCTGCCATTGTGTTTTTGTTGAGCGCTCTGGATGTGTTTCCACCCGGCATTGCCGATTTGATTAACCGTTCGTGGCCTGTCGTGCTGGTGCTCTTCGGTCTCGGCATCTTTCTGCGGGACCGTGTTCGTTTAGGCGGCTTGATTGCACTCATCATCAGCGGGTTGCTGGTCGGTGGTATGGCAGCAACGGCTTTCTCCAGCCGCTCCACCGGTCAACGGACTGATTACACCGCATCAATTGACCAACCAATTGCTGCCGGTATCAATTTGCTGCGCGTAAGTGTACAAACACTCAGCACAGATGTTGAAATTGTGCGTTCGCTGGATGCGACCAGCATTAAAGGCGAGTTTGTCGGCAGCAGCGAAAGTCTGCTTCAAACGACATACAGCGAAGGCGACGACAAAACCGCCAACTTGAATATCACCGAAACACGTCCAAATCAGTTTCCGCTCTTAGAACGTATGGGGCGTGGTCGCTTCCGTCTAGAACTGCCTGCTAACGTGCCTATGGATGTGGACTTTAAAGGTGGTGATGGCACACTCAGCCTGAATATGAGTGGTCTTGCGCTTGAACGCCTCAATATGGATTTGGTCAAAGGCAATGCGCTGGTCACCTTACCTGCTTATCAACCACTCGGCACTCAGGGTGATGCTTCACTCGGCACATTCGTTGTCCGTGAAGGGGATATTACGGTTTTTGTGCCACAGACCGTCGCAGCCCGCTTCCAATTGAATCGCGGTGGCAGCGGTCTAGACCCCAAATTCAGTACAGTTGATTTCAACTATTTGGTTGGCGATATTCTGGAAGCACGCAATTTCGACTCGGCGGAAATCAAACTGCGCTATGCTATCACCGCTCCGCGCGGCCAAATCAGCGTTGAACCTTCAGCCACCCAATAGGATTTGATCACAATGGCGACGCTTATTGAAGATCGGTCACTTGTTTTATTTCAAGGTGATAGCATCACGGACAGTGGTCGCCAGCGTTATGAGTCTACCAGCTTGGGCGATGGCTATGCGTTGATTACGGCGGCCTGGTTCTCGGCTTTATACCCGACAAAGAAGGTGTCGTTTCTCAATCGCGGCATCAGCGGCAACCGCGTTACTGATCTAGTTGCCCGTTGGAACGAGGACTGCATTGCCTTAGCCCCTCAATATCTTTCAATCTTAATTGGTGTCAATGATATGTGGCGGCGTTACGACAGCAATGATCCGACTTCAACTGAGGAATTTGAAAGCAACTACCGCCGCTTACTCGACCAAACTGTCAAGGAGTTGAACCCTAAGATCATCCTATGCGAACCATTTCTGCTGCCCGTGAATGAGCAGCAAAAATCTTGGCGCAGCGATCTAGACCCCAAAATTGAAGTTGTACGCCGCTTAGCCAGTGACTATAAAACGATCCTTGTGCCGCTGGATACTGTGTTTGCAGAGGCCGCCCAACAGCGTGAACCGGCTTATTGGCTGCCGGATGGCGTTCATACTTCACCCGCAGGCGCAGCCCTCATCGCGCAAACGTGGCTCAAAGCACTGAATGCGCTGTAACTTTTCGTAGCAAAGTATCCGGTTTTCAGATGTTATTCGACCATTATCTGATCGCGAACAGTAAGCACTTTGTTTAAGGTTTGTTTAGCCTGCTTGCACACGATTCTATTCTCCACTACACTTATCCCAAATCACCTGTTCAAATATCCCAAGTGGCGTTAAGAGTAGTCTCATGCCGTGGCGCGTACATCTCACCAATCAAGCCATTCAAAGTTTGCACATCCTTCCGGGCAAACAAACCCTGCTCGCGGCGTGGACTCAGCGCGATCGCGCCACCTATTTTGACCTTGAAACCGGTATCGAAATCGGGGAGCATCAGCATAAAGCGGTCAGCCGCCAGAGTGATAAATGGTTGGAATTTATTTCAAGTCTGGTCGCCCCGAATGGCGCGTACTTACCCTTTGTCCGAACAGCCCAAACCACACTTTTCACCACCAATGATGGCAAACTGCGCCTGTATTGGATGACGGGTGACGAATTCTTGCTCGAACTTGATGGCAAGGAAATCAAACTTGAACCGAAGGCCAAAGCCAATATTGTTGCTCTGGGGTTAGACCGTCTTATGGGCGCGATTGCAGCGCTGGATGCCAAAGGTAAGCTTCACATTTTCCAACAGAGTATCAGCGTAGGTGGCTTCGACCTCAAACTGAATTTGGATGATGATACGCAGTTTTCATTAGCCATTGCCAACGGCGGTTCGGCCATCTATGTTTCTGATGGACATGAAATTGTGCAAACCGATACCAGCGGCAAAGTCAAAAAACGCCAGTCCGTTCATTACTTTATTGGTAAGATGGTCTGTTCACCGGATGGCAAACGCGTCGTCACCAGCGACCCCGAAACAGGTGTCATCCGTGTTTACACCGGCGAAGATCTTCAGCCCACGCATCAACGCCACGCCCTCGACTTGCTGCAAGATGCGGCACAGTTGCAACTCATTGCTGATTTGCCGCCGTTTAACGCTGCCCCCGGTGCGCTTGCCATTGACGACAAAGGCAACATTGCCTTCAACATTTCCGGCGTGGTCTGTGCCACAACTCTCAAGCAGCTTGCCGCGCTGCCACGTCCGCAACCCCTTTTGTAGGCGGTAGTCGTCAGCTTCCAGTCGCCAATCTCCAGCTAAAACCTTTGCTGCAAAGTAGTAATGAGCTTTGCCAACATGCGGCGAATTTCAATTAAATCCTGTAGTAAGTCTTGATAGGTTTTGGAATCAATATATCCTAAATCACGTGCCACTAAAAAATGATACTCCAGTTCATTTACTGAACCATAAGAGATTTGACAAAACCGTGCAAACTCTTTATCGCCACCCCTACCACTTCCTTCAGCAATATTTGTTGGTATTGATAATGCTGCACGGCGTGTTTGACTGGTCAAACCATATAATTCTTCTGGCGGAAATATCTTTGTAACTTTGTAGACGCTCAAAACCAATTGATGTGATTTATTCCATACAGCAAGGTCTTGATAATTACCCACTGTAATGCCCCTATTTAGAGTCGCATTTATCTGGCTGGCGACTGGAGACTGATGACTGGAAGCTTATCCCCCAATATCTTTTTCGGCTAAAGCTCTTTGAGGGAAAACAAATCTGTCGAGAGATCGTGTACCATTACTCAAAGAGCGTCTATTGGCTCTTTCAAAGTCGTTATGCAAATCGCGGACTAATGTAGCCTGTGCAACAGACGGTTCCAGCATGAACAACGCCAGCGTCACCGAAAATTCGCCCAGCGCCAGCACCAACCACTGACCGCCGCCCATTTCCTTCCGCGCTAAACCGATTTTGGGACGCTTACTCATCTGCCACAGCGCTTGCAGAACACTACTAATCTGATCCATATTCGCTTGCTGTTTGCCGCCCATCATTAAGGGGGTTGGAATATTGTGCTGATAGACGAGGTAGTAACTCAACCGTGCTTCGAAATGCTGACGCAAGAAAGAGGTATGTCCCGGTGCAGCGGCTTGTTTCCATGCGGGGTTTTCCGGATTCCGTTTGAGCAGCGTTTCGATAATCGTCCGCTGCTCGCTGTAACGTCCATAGATAGCATTGAACTGCGCCCGGTTGATTTTGCCTTCACCGAACTCGTTGGCGACAATTTCCATCTTTCGCCGCAGCAGTTCCAATGCCGCCTGTGGATTTTCGGGCATGGTATCCAGTGGAGCGCTCTCGGCATCTGAGACAGCTTTATCGGTCGAAAGCTGTGCCGCCTTTGCGATCATTCCGCTTTTTGCGGTGGCAGGTCGTGCCGCATCTTCGTTGTTATCAGGATGCACGGGACGAATCGGCGAACGCAGGTTGTTATCTTCTACAGCTTTATCAGATTGAGGTGCAGTTGGCTTATCAGTCTGGTCTGTCACGGCAACATCCGCTTTAATGTTACAAAATTCTCACACTCAGTAGTATACACCGAACATCGAATCCTGTTCCATAAATGGGTTATAATCGTCAAAATTTTCAGACACTTTTCACGCGATCTACAATTACAGTTCAACCATTCGAGTGGTTGACTAGGTTAAAATGTCCATATGCCAAACTTTCAACACTGCGGTCTTTACTTCACACCCCACCATATTCAAGCCGCGCACGACAACGTCAACCGCGAACCGCTTCAAGCAGCATGGGTCTTTCTCAGCACCCAAGAACTAGATAATTCAATCACCAATGACAGCCAGCTCATCTTGCATGCTTTGCGCTACCGGCTGAGTCAAAATGGGGAGTCAGGTCATCTGGTTGTTCAGGCGCTCTTGTCGGGATATGGCCTCAACTTGGACAGTTATCCCACCTATTTTGATGCCCTTGCTGCCGGTGTCACGCTAGCACACGCGGCGGAATTGGTTCGTGATTATCCGGACTTCGCCCCCCGTTTCGCAGCGTGGCAAAGTAATTACATCAACTTTGTGGATATCTTACAGATAACACCTGAAGGCAGCAGTATTGTCGATCAGGTTTGGCTGGGCTTCCTCAATTTGGTGTCGGGCATCGTTCTGGACACAGAAGATCGTTTTGAAGCCGGTTGTGAAGTTTTCCGGCGCACAGTGGAGCAGATACGCCCCGAAGGTTATCTCGCTGCCGCTGTCGAAGGTGGGGATGAAGCCAGTTTGAACCGTCAATTTTTCGTTGTTGGTGCGCTGGTCTGCATGGCCGAAGCCGCTACCCATGCCGGTGTTGATTTATGGAACTATAACTTTCGTGGCATATCCGTCACCACTGCCGCCGCTTACATCACTTACTATTATTATTATCCGACGCAGTGGCGTTGGGCGACTCTTTCCGAGGAACCCGCCAAAGCGCTCTTCCATGATGCGGGCAGCTTCTTAGAGATGGTCTACCGCCATGCACGTCCTCATGATCTCAAGCTGTTGTTAGAAGAACAGCGGCCATTCTTTAATGCTGCCCTCGGCGGCTTAACGACACTCACTCATGCGCAGCCCACAAAAGAACGGCGCGGACTCTTCGGTTAAGTGATTAAATTAGGCAAAATTCAAACCATGAACAAACCTTCACTACCCTCTCACGCGGAAATCGTCATCATCGGCGGCGGAGTCATGGGCGCCAGCACCGCTTATCACCTCGCCAAAAGGGGTATCCGTGATGTTGTCCTGTTGGAACGGGAAGAATTTTTCGGACAGGGTTCAACTGGACGCTGCGCCGGAGGCATCCGCCACCAATTTTCCACGGGTATTAACATCGAACTTTCGCTCAAGAGTCTGGCGATGCTGCAAAACTTCCAACAAGAAACCGGTCAAGCCATCGACATTAAGCTGTGTGGCTACTTATTCCTGCTCTCAACACCTGCTGAAATGGCGCAGTTCGAGCAAAACGTCGCGCTGCAAAACAGTCACGGTGTAATGTCCGAAATTTGGACGAACGGGCAAATTGCCGAGCGGGTTCCGCTTCTCAACCTCGATGGCATCATCGGCGGCAGCTATTACGGCGGTGATGGTATCGCCGATCCGTCCGGTGTGGTCAATGGATACATTGCCGCCGCCCGTGAACGCGGTGCGAAAGCCTTCAACGGCGTAACGGTCACAGACATCGACACCCAAGCCGGAGCGATCTCGATGGTTCATACCAACCTCGGCAGCATCCAAACCTCGACAGTCGTCAATGCCGCTGGCCCGTGGTCGGCTCAAATCGCCGCATTAGTTGATGTCGATTTGCCCGTCAATTCTGAACGTCAGCAAATTCTCGTCACCACACCTATGCCTACCATTCCCGCCGACTTCCCTTTCATCATCGATTTTCACCAGCGTTTGTACTTCCACCGTGAAGGCGCGGGCTTGCTTACAGGCATGAGCATCGTTGGTGAAGCACCGACCTACGAACAAACCATCAATGCGGATTGGACAATGCAGCACATGGATAAAGCAATGGAACGTTTGCCAATCATGGAAACCGCTGGCAAACTCACTGAATGGGCTGGCCTTTATGAAGTTACACCAGATGCTCATCCCATCATCGGCCCAATTGCCGAGGTAAAAGGATTCTATGCCGTTACAGGCTTTAGTGGGCATGGTTTTATGCACGGCCCGATTGCTGGCCTGCTCGTCAGCGAACAAATCCTAGGTGGCGCTGCCCACACCATCGACATCACATCCCTTCGCGCCGAACGCTTTGTCGAGGGTCAACTCATCAAGGAATTCAACGTCGTATAATCTCCCGTATTGGTCTTGGCGTTCTCTGCATCTTTGCGGTTCACTTGTATGGATTATTCATGCTGCCGGATTTTCTGCTTCCTTACAGCGCAGTCGATACCCGCAACCCGATTTTTCGGCAGTTACGGAGTCATCTGCGACTAATCAACAGCGAAGCAAGACTCCGGCGCTTCAATCGCCTGATCCTGATTGGCTTGCCCTTCATGGCCGTCATGTGGTGGGTTATCGAACGGTTTAACCTCAACTTTGGTGATGTGCCACCCGATTTCAATTATCGCCTTGTAAATCTTATACTCTTCGCCGCCGTAATTGTCATGTTTATGTCGAGCTTCTATTCTGTTCCCACTGTTCTCGGCATCTTCCACAAACAATTTCACTCCAGTAACTGGGAAGCGCTGCGCCTCACCCCGCAGTACAACAGCACCTTACTCATGTCATATGATGCCATTGCTCAATTACGCCTCTGGCCGTTTACCGCCCTTGAAATCGGCCTGCGAATGGCCGTCGTCATCATTTTTACGCTGAACAGTTTCTATGGCCTGTATGTCCAGAGTGCTGACAAAGCCTCTTTTTTGTCAACCATATTCATTAACGGATTTTTCTGGTTAGCCTTGCTCGTCATCACCCTGATTGGGCTAGCCATAAGTTTTGAACCCATCCTCCGCTCCCGCGTGATAATTACGCTGCATCTCGCTGTCGCCATCTACATTCGCAATACACCACTCGCCGTCCTAACAAGCATCGCGGCGCTCATCCTGATTCACTTCTCGCAGACCCTGTTATTAACCACCATTTGGGCGATGTTCGACGATTTGAGCGGTGGGTACGCAGCTGGAGTTATCGCGGTTTTCTGCCTCATACCCTTCGTCCTAATTGCGGTCATCATCTTTGGTGCCTTCTACTTTTGGCTGCGAAAGTTCGGCCTCAACCTCGCCTATCGCACAGCCTTCCGCCAAGATTAGCCGGACAACTTCCCGTAAGCCGCCAAAATCCGATCCATGTCCTCATTCACAGTGTCGTTGATCTTAAGTCGATTTTCATCCGCCTCAAGCCAGCCCAACGCCTGCCGAACCCCCTCACGGAACGGGATCACCGCCTTGAACTCCGGCACAAATGCCTTGATTTTGCTGTTATCAAAAACGACACTGTGCGCCTTATCACCCAGCAGATTCGGCCCCATATCCGGAACAACCTGCGCGATAAACTCTGACGAGATATGCACCACGTTCGCCTTCACACCTAAGGCATCCGCCAGCGTCTCGTAAATTTGATTCCACGTCAGCACTTCATCGGTCGTGATGTGAAAGGCATGTCCAATCGCCTGTAGATTGCCCAATAGCCCGATGAACCCACGCGCAAAATCTTCCGAGTGCGTCACCACCCACAGCGATGTACCATCCCCATGCACGACAACCGGCAGACCTTTTTTGATCCGGTCAGGCACGGTATAGGTTGCCCCGGAACCAATCGAAAGGGGCAAATTATGGTCATAGGTATGCGACGGTCTGACAATTGTCATCGGGAAATCTTCGTCGCGATACGCCGCCATCAACTTATCTTCACAGGCAATTTTGTTGCGCGAATACTCCCAATACGGATTATAAAGCGGCGTGGACTCGGTGATGATGTGACGACTAACCGGTTTCTGATACGCTGAAGCCGAACTGATAAAAATGAACTGCTTGACCTTTCCCCGAAACAGCATCAAGTCGCGTTCGATGTCGTCTGTTTTAAACGCGATCCAATCCACCACCACATCAAACTGCTGCCCTTCAAGCGCTTTTTTTAAACTCTCCGGTTGATGAATGTCGCCGATCAGAGTCTTAACACCCGCTACTGGCGCTGCCTTCTGCCCACGATTCAGGTGATAAAGCTCAATCCCCTTTTCAATCGCTAACCGACTCACCGCCGTACTAATCGTTCCCGTCCCGCCAATAAATAAAACTTTCATGTTATGACTCCATCTCATTCAAATTCGGCTATCGTCGTATTAAACGCTTTGGTCGTCACGTCATCCAATGACCATCCCACATAATTGGGATTAAAAACCTCAACCGCCCACGGGTCTTCATACCCCATATCCTGAAACGTCTTGATAAACCCCTTGATGTCGTATTCGCCTTCGCCACAAAACAATCTCCCGCCCGATTTATCGTGCATCGGACTGCCCGGTAAACCGCCATCATTCAACTCCACATTGATGACATATTGCAATGGAACTTGGCTCACATCCTCGTATGTCATGCCCAGATTCACCACATGCACAATATCGAAGATCAGGCCGCCGTTCTTCGCACCTGCACTTTCCACCAATGTTCGCGCATCCGGCAGCGTATGAATCATCGCCGAAGCCATGAACTCAAAGCCGATGGTCGCGCCGTAATCCTCAGCCTCTTTGCACAGCGCCGCAAACGCCTCGATGATACGCGGCATCGGGCAAGGCGTGTTCTGGAAATCCCCGATTTTGACATGTTTGGCGTTCAATGCCGCTGAGGCTTCAAACAACTTTCGCTTGAGCTCATCGGATTCGGCCTTCTTCTCGCCCTCCAAAAACCAATCGGTTAAAAACTCCAACTCAAGGTATTGGATGCCGTTGTCATCCAGAATGCTTTTCATATCCTTGAGCGTTCGAGTAGCGAGAATCTGCTCCAAATCCGTGTGCCAGATGCCAATTCCTTTAAAACCCGCCTGAGCCGCCGATTCCACACGATCTTTAAAATCGAAGCGGCTGATCTCCGCCACCCCCGGATATATCCCCGCGCTCGTCCAAAACAAATTCATCAGTTCAACATTTTGGTTCATATAAAATTATACGCTTTTGATTTTTGAGGGAAGCATAACAAGAATGCTCCCGTTGTTCAAATCACATTGACTACTTCCCTCTTCTGTAACGACTAAAACCGTAGGCAAAGCATCAAGCTAAAAACTCGTATGTTAGGCACAATCAAATCAATTATTGTTCCGTAAGGATGTACTATGCTGCACAAACTATTGATTGCTTCCACTTACCTTCTATGCTTATCCTTTATCATCGTCCAAGGACAAGATACTAACGTAAAATTCGGCGACAATATAGTTATCATCACTCTCAAAAACCAAGTCTTAAGACATCCAACAATTTCAGATGATGGCAATTTCGTATTCGCAAATTTGGATTCACTTAAGTTTGACGCAGATGGGACGACGATCCTCGAAAGTAAAGTACTCGATATTAATCAAGCACTTTGGGATATAAGCGCAACAACAAATAACAATGTAACTTTTTCTACCCCTATCAAAGACATTAAGTTAAACGATCCATTCAGAGCAGCAGGTGCATTTTCATATGACAGCAAATATCTAGGCGTAAAAACAAACGATGAATTAAAGGTATTTACCCTTCCTGACCTCAAACTATCGTCATCCATTCCTGCAATCTCTTCACTTGAAAAAAACGATTTTTATAGATACATAGCTTGGTCAACCAATGAACATGTTTTAGCTGGATTGACTGATGATGGAATTGTGACGTGGGATTTGGATCAAAAGGAAATTAAGAGTTTTCCGCTAAAGTATAATTTTAGCTTTCTTCATCCAATAGAAAATGGATGGTTCATAGAATCACTAGACTATTCATATCTTCATAAAGAAAAGCTTGATGATTTATTTACTTTTTGTACCACTCACCTTGAGCATTGCGATGCTTACAAAGACGAAAAACACCACGAAGCAATAATGAGCGATGATGGGCGAATTTTTCTCAGCCACTACGGAGATGTCTTAACTAATGGGACTCTTGGCATTTGGGAACGTAATGAGCAGGAAAAGTATAAACTTAGCTCTGAACATTTGATTGATGCCCCTCCAACCAACCAGCACGGACAAGGATTCTGCCCTCAGAATTTAAGTCCTGACGGCATATATATAGTTTCCACCTGTTTTCAAATGCCTACCCAAATTTGGAAAACTGATCCTTTTGAATTTAAACAAGCAACTCAAAATTCAATTATCATCTGGTTGCCAGATAGCACTCACTTCATTTCATGGGAATACTTTCCTAACTTTGTACTGCGGCTGTATGAAGTTGGTAATGAGATTCCGCTGGATGTTCTCGATCTTGCAAAACAAACAGGGCTTGAAGACATATCCAAATGGGTGAATGGATTTCCAACAGGCGACGAACGAATTGATGTGGCTCAAAATGGGAACCGGATTCTAATTAACCTCGGTTTAGCAGCATTAGTCATACCAATTGAGTATCAGTAATCAGATGACAATTTCCTCCCCCAAACCGATTTCAAACCCGCCTCCTATCAATTTAACAATCCCACTCCCTCAAAATAGTTAGAAAATTGGTCTCCAAACCTAAATTTCGCGCAAAAAGAGGGATAAGTTGAGAGAAGCCCACTCCTTGGAAAAGGCCAAGACAAGGGGGCGGGCTAAGGGATGAAGCGAGTTGAGAACAAGGCCAACAAGCTGCCCCTGCGGATCAAAGTAGAGA
>WGMX01000018.1 GCA_016124855.1 Anaerolineaceae bacterium
CCGAAGCCGTACTGGTTGAACTCGGTTCAAGCGTAGGCCTTAAGGTCTCGGTTGCAGTCGGCGTAGACGTCGGTTCAATGGTCGGAGTCAACGTCGCTGTTGCCGAAGCCGTACTGGTTGAACTCGGTTCAAGCGTAGGCGTCAATGTCGCTGTTGCTGTGCTGCTTGGGATTAACGTGTTCGTCGCGCTTGGAACCGGTGTTGCAGTCAAGGTTGGCACAGGTGTCAGCGTAAAAGTTAAACTTGGAGTAGTCGTTAAGGTATAACTCGCTGTCAAGGTTGGCGTAACACTAGGCGTACTCGTCGGTGTCAGCGTAGATGTAGCAGTTGGTGTATGGGTTTCCGTATTTGTCGCCGTAAAAGTTGCTGACGGTGTAAGATTATCGACTGATACAACAGGCAAACTATCAAGATCATCCACCCACAGAACTAAATTACGAGAAATCCAACCAAACCCTTCCCCATAACGGATCATAATCCACGAGCCATCAGCATTTTGGCTAACGGGTTCCACAGCGTCGCCAGTAAAAAGTTGTCCTAACCGCAAGTAAGTTCTACCCGGCCCGGCCCGAACGAAACCAGATTGGGCATCATTATTCAGTTGAACCCAATTTCCAACCGGCGTAAAAGTAGGCAGTAAAATGGGCGTAGCGCTTGGGGTTGTCGGCAAAACAGGTGAAGGGGTTAAATTGGCTACATCAACAATAGGTAGAGTGTCAATATTCTCAACCCAAAATGCCAAATCGCGCCGTATCCAACCATAACCTTTTCCATAAACAATTAATACCCAGTCGCCAGCAGCATTGCGGCTCAATGGACGGACACGATCTCCCGCTAGCAGTTTGCCAACAGGTAAATAGTCACGCCCCGGTCCTCCCCGCACAAAAATATCCTCTTGGATAACGCTGCTTGTTTCAGGGGTCTCGGTTGGAACAGGCGTATTTTGTGCGTAGGCGATGGCAGAAACCAGCCCAAGCAATCCAATGACTATAGCAACAATGATGAGCCGATACTTCAAGACAACATCCTAAATGCTGTTGGACACAATAAGAATTAGTCTAACATGCATATTTCGCTTATACCAGCATCCTATTGGCTGGGCGTTTGCACATCACCGATATTAAAAAAGATTGTTGGCTCAACCACATTACCATTTAACGTAAACTGTACCGACCATGAACCGGGAGTAAATGGGACATTTGCCGGATCAAGCGGAAACCAGATGCAAAAATTAGTCTGGTCATTTGGCACGGTATAACTACCGCTGCCCACTACTTGACCCTGATACTTCCATTCCACAGCGACTTTAGCCCCCGCACCAATGCTAGTTGCCCGCGAGGTAGCATATATAATGGGAACATCAGCCGGAAATTGAGATTGCGTACCATCAGCGCAGCCATCAGAATCTCGTTTGCGCGCGGCAACTCCAAGATCAACCAGCGTATTTCCCGAAGCATTTGCCGGTTGACCATTATTGGCACTCGGCGCTGAGCCAACTTGTAAAGCAGGAGTCGCCGGAACAACAGCATTTAAAGTCGCAATCAATTGACGGTTAATACTATTAATATCTGCAACCGTTGTCTCGGCCATTACGGCTGTCCGTGCAACCGCAATCGCTGTCTCGCCCAATGTTACCGGCATTGCGCTGGCCTCGGCAGCATAAGCAGTATTCTGTGCGCTTAAGGTAGCAGGAACGTTAGGTGCATTCAGCACTTGACATGCACCTAATAGACTGGCGAGTATCACTAAACACAAAATAACGATGTAACGCATATTCACCTCTAAGGCGATTATAGCAGCATCATTAACTACACCAGAGTGACATTTTTGACGTGACAACAGGCTTGTGGGCTAAGTGCAAATCTGATACCATATACAACAATGCCCTCGTAGCTCAGGGGATAGAGCGCGGCCCTCCGGAGGCTGAGGCACAGGTTCGATTCCTGTCGGGGGTATATTCGTACCTTTCATTTCTGGTTTCATACAGTGTTCCACGCACGATTAGGAATTTATCTGCCCACTCCTTGAGGCGGAAACTTACAATTCGCTGCATATCCAAGTCGTAAACAATCTCTTCAAAAAGGTTATGAGCAATACCGCGACGGTTTTCATCGTTGCTGCCTTCCCATAAATGACCAATCTTAGTGAGCGCATCAACACACATAGTTAGCTGTGCATTGAGTTGTTCCGTTTCAGTTGTATAGTTTTGCCAATAGGCTAAATCGCGCTCCAATTTCTCTTTTCGACGTAAATATTCCTCTCGTTCCAAATCGCGGTCCTCAAAAAGACTTCTTGCAGCAACTATTCGGCGTTCGATTTTTGCAATTGCCGTAGCTTTTTGTTCGATCATGGCTTGTTCATCGGCATGTTCTGCACTTAGGATCGCTAGCGCGTGATTTTGCATGATGGTGAGCGATTTTTCATCCACAGTTAAGATTTGGCACAAACGCAAAAAATCTTCCTCAAGGTCTGGACTATACACCTGTTTGTGGTTGCACCCACATTCAAGGCCGGGGCGATGTCGGTAGCTGCCTAATTTAGTTCCAGATTTGCCTTTCCCACTGAGTTTTGATCGTAGTTTGGGGTTATTTTGTTGAAGGGCAAGCTGATCACATTTGGCACAATAGACTAGACCTGCCAATGGATAGACACGATCAGGTAGATTTCGCCCACGATCAGGCTGACGATATGATCTTTCGGTGGCAATCTGCCCTACTCGCCGCAAAAGTTCAACATCAAATACAGCGCGTTCAGGGTCGATAGGAATGGAATTAGGCTCTATGGCGTAGGCAGGGCGATTTTTCGCTTGTTGTCCGATAACCGTGCCGCCATACTCAATCCAATTGCGGGCAACACGACGCACGTCATCTGTTTCGAGTGGTGATGGCAACCCATGACGAGTACGAAATGCCCAACCTTCCTCACTCATTACTTTGGAGATACGGGCGAGGCCATAACCAGACACATATAATTCAAGAATTCGTCGCGCACATTCATAGTATCCGCGCCATACTGCGCCTATGACAGGTGTTTCGTCACCCTTTTTCCCCGCTTTCCATGTACCATCAGGTAATAACCATGCACCATCATCTAATGGGCATAAATAGCCTTCTTTGTTACGTTTTGTACCGAATGGGGGAAGCCCAACCGTAATATTGCGTGCCTTTTTTGTACGCAATATTCGCTTTCCGCCTAAGAGAAATATCTATGGCATAGTATTCATCAAATATAGCGGCAAGTTGCGCCATCAAGCGACCTTGTGGAGTTGAAAAGTCTATGCTCTTATTCAGGTCAGCAAGCACAAGTCGAATATTGTGACTATCAACAAAATCTAAAAGATCGCCAATTCGCCAACCTCGACGATGTAATCGGGACAAGTCGTAGGCAACAATGGCGACTACATCAGGATCACTCATTCGTGCTTTTAGAGCTAACCATCCGGGGCGATTGTTTTCATACATACCAGACTTATGCCCTTCCGTATCTTCATACCATTCCACTGTCCATTCGTGCATTTCGCAGACACGTTCAATATGTTGTCGCTGTATTTCAGGACTAACAAGGTCTTTTTCGTCCTTGACCCAAGATCGGCGAATATAACAAAGGGCTACATTGGGTTTCTCTCGTTTTGGCTTTACATCTGACATCATAGTCTCCTTCCCAACCACACATTCTCGACTGAATTTACTTTGTCTCTAATGCTTGTTTCACCGCAGATAGGAATGCGGTCAAACCATAGACAAGGGAACTTTGTTGACATTCATTTCCACGCGATGTTGCCAAACTAAGGCACACCTCTTTACTGAATTTCTCTATGGTCTTGAACGAGTACGTATTAACGGTATTCGTTGAGTGTGTATTCTGCTGGTAATCAACTAGGTCTTTAGACACAAAAAAAAAGTCGTCAATCACTGGATAGCAGCAATTGACGACTCCAAAGCCCAATAGGTATATTGTGCTGTAGCCGACCACGCTGCTCTTTTCAGCTTGGTTGGTTAGCTCTCGGTAGGTGCTGGAAACACCTACCGAGAGCGACCTGTTGATGTGTAGAATTTGATTAGACTATAGGACGATTTGAATCTTAATGTCAAGTTCGTTTCCTAATACACTATGAGTCTATTATTTTTAATATGTGCGAGTCAAGATGGCACAAGAGTACCAAATGATAGTAGTCTTCTTATATCAGATCAGAAACCCTGCCAGATACTCAAGAAATAATATTATGCCACAATCCGCTCGATGACTGAACCGCCCCTCACCATTGATGCCGAAAGATTTGACCGCCTTAGCAATCCTACCGAAGACTTGCTCTCACAGGTAAGAAAAATCTACCAAGATCATAAGAATGAAGCCGAACGACGTATTGCCTTTCGCACATGGATGGCAGCCTTTCTCACCAATGTGGATTTGGCGCTTGTAGACACTAAGGTTGTACGAAACTTCATTGCAAAAAACTTAGAGTTTATAGATGAAGAGTGTAAAAAAATAGTCGATAGAGCGATTGAGGGTATTTACTGATAATCGTGAAATACGATTACTTTTAACCCTTATCCGCGTGTCAACGCCACAACAAGGATCACTAAAGTGAGTATCCAGCGGTAGTAGACAAAGATGTTAGTCGAATTGCTCTGAAGATAACGCATCAGGAAACGGATAGCCATATAACCGCTAATGGTCGCTGCAATGACACCAATTGGAAAGAGCGTTAAATCGTTTTGTGTAATGCTCCCAGAAGAAATCCCTGCATAAATTTCAGCCAGACTTTTTAAGCCTGCACCCGCAATAATCGGAGCAGAAAGCAAAAATGAGAAGCGGGCGGCTGACTCACGCTCGAACCCAATGGCTAATCCCGCTGTGATCGTACTACCGGATCGTGATACGCCGGGAAACACGGCAAATGCTTGGGATACGCCAATTAGTAACGCATCCTTTAAGGTCATTTGTTGCACGTTACGGGTATGTCGGGCAAAGCGTTCAGCCAAGAACAGCAGCAGCCCCAAGACAATAATGATAACCGCCATCACAATCATTGCCGATGAATTGATGGGTTGATTCGGCGTGTGGAACCAATCGCCAATTTTCCCTTCTAATAACACGCCAGCAATACCGCCCGGAATACAAGCGATAATGACCAACCAAGATAAACGTCGATTTGGATCATTGCTTATATTTCGTTCACGGATACTGTCAATACCCGCACGAATAAGCCGTCCCCAATCTGCCCTGAAATACCATAATACAGACACTAACGTTCCAAGATGCAGTGCCACGTCAAAAGGTAAACTGGTTAATGCGGGATCGTTCCATCGAAAGAGCCAAGGAACGATAATCAGGTGAGCCGAACTGGATACTGGGATAAACTCGGTTAGACCTTGTATGATACCAAGAATAATAGCTTGTAAAAGAGTAGTCAAAGTGTGTCTTTCTCCAAGTGTGATAACATAGATTGTTAAGAAAATGCAATCGGTAAAATTAATGATTGATCCTGAACAGTGTGAAGGTACCGCGTAACTAAATCACACGATACCTTCTTAGCTTATCCGCTTATTAGGACAAACTAATTACTTGAATCTGCTACCTGTGTCGCTAAGATGCTGCCGTTGCCAGCATCCACCTTCACATCACGCCCATCCTTGAGTTGGACGCTGAAGACGAGATAGCCGTTCTCAACATCCAGTTTGATAGTATCGACGGCGCTCCCAGCATTGGCTTTGAGGGCTGCTGCCTGAGCCGCTTCAACAGTAATCTTTGCCATCGTCTTTAAGGCACTGCAACGGCCTGCATCCGGCATCGTCTGGAGGAGGGTTTCGTCAACCTTCAGGCTGCCCTTATAAGCCGGGTTTTGGACTTGATCAGCTTCATTACCCGCATTGGCAACATTACCTTCCCCTGCCTGATCCTGAACTTCTTGCCCATTGGCTTCCGTTCCCGTTTGGTCTTGAACTTCCTGTCCGTTAGGCTGTTCACCGGCAGCATTCACATCCGTTGCTTCTGGTGATGCGGTGCCCAAAACGATACAAACAGTTGTGTCGGTTTCTGCCTTAGTATCCTCAGGACACTTTGGCTCAGTGGAATCGTTGGCAGTATTCTGATCTTGGACTTGATCGGTATCCTGCCCACCGCAGGTTGCAGCCGATTGTGCTTGAACCGCTGTGATATTGCCTAAAAAACCAGTCCCAAACAGCGCTAGCAATGCAAGCAATGTCACGGTATACAGCGATTCCCGAAGCGATACACGATTTTGGTTCATCATACATTCCTCATACTTATTCACTTGATCTGTTCAGGCTAAATGCCCGGATAGGTTGGTTTGGAGGTCAAAATACACAATAGCTCCTTTGACTCAGTGACCATACTGCACCACCTATCACGAACGATGATTGCGTCTAAAGGTTAATTAGGGTTTAAGTGATTGAAGATGATCAAAACAGGAGAACAACAGGTAGCTTGGAAAGGATAAATGAAGAATTCACGATTGATTTGAGTGTTCTAATGGTAAAAGTACTGTAAATGTAGTTCCATGCCCCACGCTGCTTTTAACTCGCAATTGTCCCCTATGTGCCTGCACAATTGCATGTGTAATAGCTAAACCCAACCCGAAACCGCCTGTCGTTCGGGCACTATCAGCACGATAAAAACGCTCGAATATATGGGGAAGATGCTCTGGTGCAATGCCTATACCGCTATCTGTAATCAGGACTTCAATATCGGTCGTATTTCGATTAGCCTCAACGTCGATAATTGACTTGGGCGATGTGTACTTAATAGCATTATCAATCAAATTGGAAAACACTTGATAGAGGCGATCCGGGTCTCCGTTTACCGGTAAGGTAATCCGCTTATCACGTTTTATGGAAATCTTAACATTACAGGCTTGCGCCTTAGCTTGCCAAGACTCGACAATACTGTCAAGGATTTCACCCAAATCAAGCGGTTGCAGATCAACTAGCCCACCTTGTTCTACCCGTGTCAACATCAGTGTTTGTTCGGTCAAGCGGGTCATCCGATCAACATCAGCTTCCATATTTGCCATCATACGAAGGAGTGTATCCGCATCACGCGGGCGCGAACGAGCAAGGCTGAGTTGTGTTTTAAGGATGCCTAGTGGTGTTCGCAGTTCATGGGACACATCGGCTGTCAATTGTCGTTCTCGCTGGAAACCCTGTTCTAAGCGTTCCAGCATCGCATCGAAGGTATGAGCTAGTTCACCGATTTCGTCATTTGGTAGTTGAAGGGTAAGGCGGCGACTGAGATCTTCTGTGCTTATTTGGCGAGCGGTGCGGGTGATCGTGGCTACTGGCGCAAGTGCGCGGTTTGCTAAGAATAGACCACCCGCGCCGGATAGCAGCACCAATACTGGAACTGCAATCCCTAAACCCAACATGACTTGCCTTATAAAGACTTGACTATCTCGAAGCGATTTCGCTATAACGATCACGCCTTGTGGGTGATCTCCTTCTGACAATGGGGCGACCAATAGGCGTATGGGTTCTCCATTCTTGAGTTGACTGTCAATAAACCCATCATTTGGAATGACCGTTAGTGGCAGTGGGAGATTCTCCAATCGCCCGACTGTTAGTACGGCTGTACCGGACCGTGCAACGATCCAAGCCATCATGCCCTGAGAACTCAGAGTGTTTCGGTCGGACTCCGATAGTTGAAACTGACCATCCCGTACATCAATGACTGCATTCAATTGTGAGGCACTCAATCGAAGGCTTTCATCAATTTGCTGGTTCTGCGTTTTTTGGATAACCACTACTAACATCACCCCGAAAATGACCAGAAGCAAACATTCTAAGGTGATTGTCCACAGAACCAATCGCAGGCGTAGATTGTTAAACTTATTCATTGCCGCCAATCCGATAGCCTAATCCATGCACCGTCTGAATCAGCTTTTCATCATGTCCATCGTCAATTTTTCTCCGCAACAAGTGGATATAAACTTCGATCAATTTAGACTCGGAATCATAATCCATATCCCATACCCGTTCGATGATTTGCTGCCGTGAAAGTACTTGGTTTGGATGCCGCATCAAGGTTTCGAGCAAAGCATATTCTTTGGCCTTGAGTTCGATCATCTTATCGCCGCGTCGGGCGTATTTCGTCGCAGTATCCAACGTGAGATCATTGACAACGAGTTCTGCGGTTTTAGCTGATCCCTCACGCCGTCCAAGCGCCCGCACCCTTGCCGTGAGTTCTTGAATGGCAAAGGGTTTGACAAGATAATCATCAGCGCCACTGTCTAAGCCTTTTACTTTATCGGGGAGGGTGTCACGAGCGGTTAACATCAACACCGGCATCTTATACCCCGCTGCCCGTAAATCCCGACAAGCGGTTATGCCGTCCTTTTCTGGGAGCATGATGTCGAGCAATATGAGATCGTAGTTGGCACTTTGTATCCAGTGCAGGACATCTGCGCCGTTCCCAACGACATCGACGGCATGAGCTTCTTCTTCAAGCCCCTGCCGAATAAGTGCTGCCATTCGGATTTCATCTTCAACGACTAAGATACGCATGGGTATTGTGTTCTCTTTTCCAAACAGTACATTCTCACAGTTTAACAACTGTGAGAATGTATTCTTCAGATTATCCTATTATGCCACCTTTAGAGTTCACGTAACGCTTCAATCACCTTGAGGCGGCTCAAGCGCCGTGTACTGAGCAAGGTACTCATAATCATCCCGAATATGACTAATAAACCGAGTCCACCCAAATCGCGTATTGACCAGATGGGTGTTTGGGTGGGTACGGTAAACACCACCCGCAATAACAGTACCAAGAGTTGCGCGAGAAAGCCGCCCAACACAACCCCAATGACGAGACTCAATCCGCCGATAGTGATGGCCTCTGCGAAAACAAACTGCCGCAGTTGACCGAGCGTTGTACCTAAGGCGCGCATTGCGCCGAATTCACGCCGCCGATCATTGACCATTGCCAAGAGGAAGATGGCAAGACCAAGAGAGATTACCAGTAAGGTATAGATGATTTCGAGGGTTTCTAACCCATTGAGATTGAGCGCGGTCAGTGTCTTTGCATCAGCATTTATGACCGTATTCACATCTTGTATACGTACTGGCAATACATTGGCAAACTGGGCAGCATAAGCAGTATGGAGGCTATTGATAGTCGCCTCTGTGCCATCACTTTTCACCAAAAAGAAATCAAGATTGGCGTTGCCTGAACTCTGGATCATAAAGTCGCGGTTCAGGATGAAATCCGAGTCTTGAGATGAGGTGGAAAGCTGAGTGAAAAAGCCCACAGCAACGGCTCGTGCGTCACTGTACTTGCCAGTAACCCGATTGTACAACTTCATCAATACCGGATCGCCCAACAAAATATTGAACTTGTCGGCCAGTTCCCGTGAGACAATGACCCCATTGGGTGTATTGGCAAGTGCATCAAACGTTTGCTGGGCATTGGTTTCAAAGAACGCATCCGGTGAGTAAGCAACCTTACGGAATTCAGCCACATTGATCCCATAGACCGTTTGCCGTTCCGCACCAATGAGTGCTTGGTTATCACGGGCGATACCCGTTACTGCAATCACACCCGGTAGTTGCAATTGCTTGGCAAAGTCAGTTGTTTGGGGTGTCGTCAGTACAGGGGTAATCCGCAAGTCCGATCCGACCACATATTGGGAGTCCAAACGCCGTTCGGTGTTGTAGGTTTTGCCAAAAATCAGTAGGCTAACCCCAAAAGAGAGTGTGAGCGCAATGACCGTGACTGAGGCGCTTACCCGACCGGAACGGCGGCTGATATTGCGGCCTGCCACATCGCCTAAATCGCCCATTAGCCGCGATAGCAACTTGGAGAAGGGTGCGGCAGTCCGTTTCAATCCGCCATCCACGATCCGCAGCATCATCAGTGTTGTTCCCAACCAGATGAAAAACGGGATTAGGAAGATGAAAAAGGACAGTTCGACAGCCGTAGTTTCTACCGCTTTGGGTTTGAACCCCCCATTGACGTTGTTGACATACCAAATCGCTGCCGCGGCTATCAGTAAGATGACATCCAGCCATGCTCGCTGCCAGAACGGTTTGCCTTCAATACGGCGCACGACACGTCGCTCCTGCGTAATTTCACGTTGAAGAGCGTTATAGGTGGGAATGAATGCAGCCGCAAAGGTCAGGAGTAATCCCGCGCCAAAAGCCATCAACCCTGACGAGGCCAACTGTGGCAGATTGGCGATGGACAAAGCGCTTGGGCCGAGGGCTAAGGCGACACCGGCTGTACCCAGCAACAGCCCCAATACTGAACCGCCGATTGCCAACAATATGGAAGTTGCGGCTACAATCGCCATGATTTGGCGTGGTGTTGCCCCGCGTGTCCGTAAGAGGCCAAATTCCCGCCGTTGGGCTTCAGCGAACAGTTCTGCCGCGAATTTACTTAGATAAGCCGCCAGAGCCACCCCCGGTAGTCCCAAGAAGATCAACAAAATCTTCGCACTTAAGATGTCTGCACCAGCGGATTTGAAGGCCGTTTCCAAATTGTTGACCACTCGCAATTGTCCAGTAAATTGGCGTTCGACTAGACGACGAAGAGCCGCCACTTCTTTATTGGCTTGGGTCGGATCAGGGGACAGCGTATCCCGATTGGTACGGATGTGAAGCTGCGGATCGAGTGCGTAGACCTGAGTGGTGGTTGTACCCGTCGTCAGGGTCGTGGGTGGCAGTGCCTTCAATTCAGTATAGAGATTGGCATTAAACCAGTTGATGTCCACAAACAGCAGATCAGACACGAGGGTGTTTTCCGCCTCGCCTGCGGCAAACAGTGGATCAGCGTTAGTCGTATCCACAATGCCAGTAACAGGCAGTTCAATGGTTTTGTTAATGCCTTTGAAGGTCACACTCAGCCTATCGCCCACCTTAATTTGTTGGGCAATCGCCATCGTTTCGCTAATCATGGTTCCTTTAGAATCAAATGTTCCCTGACTGATGTTGAGTAGTCCAAAGGTTTTGAGATAGGTGGGCGTGAGGGCAAACATACGTCCAGCGGGGCTGCCCGTTGTCGTCCCTACTTTGCTGGCAGTTGCAAAATCAGCCGTAATGACTGGTTCCACCGCTTTTATACCATCTACCGTCGCTAAGTCCTGCGCGGCCTGCATCACATTCAAATCGGGTGTGATCGCATGTCCCACCATATCAAGCTGTACGGGTGTTAACGCAAGCGTTGTCATCCGCCGAGCAGAGGCATCCACGAAAAACAAAATGCTGGCGAATAAGCCAACGGCCAGCGCCAACCCGAACAAATAGGTCAAAGTGCGTCCGGGGGTGCGCCACACCAGTCGGATAGCGTAGGTTAAGATACTAATCATGCTGAACCTTCTCTCTTTCTAAATGCCCGTCTTTCAAGCGCAAGATGCGGTGGGCACGGCGGGCTGAATCCGGGTCATGAGTCACCATCACCAGTGTCAAACCTTCATCTTCAACAAGCGCCATGAGCAAATTGAGAATTTCGCTGGCAGTGGCGCTGTCTAGATTGCCTGTGGGTTCGTCTGCCAATAACACCAGTGGATGGCTAGCCAGCGCCCGTGCAATCCCCACCCGCTGCTGCTGTCCACCTGATAGTTCGTCGGGAAAGTGTTGGGTTTTGTCACTCAAGCCAACTTTTGCCAACAAGGATTGAGCGCGTTCTAGCCGTTCCTGCATTGGCACACCTGCTACCAGTAAGGGGAACATGACGTTCTCTAACGCTGTGAGTACCGGAAACAGATCATAGCCTTGAAAGATGAAGCCTAAGGTATGCCGTCGAAGTGCTGCACTCTCATTTTCTTTGAGTCCTGCCAGCGGTTGACCATTGAGCAGAACTTCACCCCGGGTTGGCGTATCTAACCCGCCCAAGAGATTGAGTAACGTACTTTTGCCGCTGCCGCTGGGTCCCATGATCGCAACGAACTCACCGGGCATAATCTGAAGGCTGACATCGCATAGCGCGGTTACTTCATCCTTCCCCATGCGATAAGCACGAGTCAAATTGTCGGTTTGGAGGACATACGAGTTACGCATGAGCCACCGCCATTTCTTCACTGAGTTGACCATCACTAATCCGTACCTGCCGTCCAGCACGGGCAGCCACGGTTGGATTATGGGTGACAACAATCAGAGTTAGCCCACGTTCAACATTCAATCGCTTGAGCAGCGCCATGATACTGTCAGAAGTCACGCTGTCCAGTTCACCTGTGAGTTCATCTGCCAGCAGCAAATCTGGTTCATTCGCCAAAGCTACAGCAATGGCTACCCGCTGCCGTTCGCCACCCGATAGCTGGTTCGGGCGGTGATGGAGGCGTTCTGCTAACCCGATTTCGGTCAAAAGTGACGCAGCCCGTCTATGAGCGTTCTCGTGTCCTTCTAACGTCATGGGCAACACCACGTTTTCACTGGCTGTCAGAAAGGGAATGAGATTGTCCGACTGGAATACAATGCCCACATGCTGACGGCGGAAAGCTGCCCGCTGACCTTCATTCAGACGCGAGAGATCGGTCTCATTGATAATGATGCGACCGGCACTGACTATAGCCAGCCCGCCAATCAGGTTCATCAGGGTGCTTTTACCACTCCCTGAACGGCCTTGTATAGCGACAAACTCACCGCGTTCTACGGTCAGGTTGGCTCCCCGCAGGGCGACGGTTTCCACGTCGCCCTCTTTGTAAATCTTGAACACATCTTGGATGACAAGTGTTGGGGTATTCATGGTTTATCTCTTATTTGACCACTTGATAGGTCAACGCGGTATCACGCACTCCATCCGGGTCAAAATTCTTGATGGGTTCGGTTTCACTGACAACGACCAACCGCCCACTGCTGTCCACCAAGTAGTAGCGATCTGTGCGGGCATGAATGGGTTTCTCGGTCACAATCGATTTTCCCGCATCCCATTCGTAGCCTAAAATCACCGCACCTGCGACTTGGGTTGAAGCTTTCAGATAAACCTGTTTGTAACCGGGACTATTAGCCTGCACCCGCGCTTCGTCCGCTTGCACATAGGCCATGAGATCAGTCGGTGGTGTGCCTTTGACGAACTGTACGGCTATTGAAGAATCTCTTGCGGTAAAACACACACCATTGTGAAAAGTCATTTCCTGTGCCCAACTATGGGGATAGTCGATACTGAAGCCTTGGTTGCTGTCACGATAGGTTGTCAAGGCTTCGTCCCCCATCTCACCTGAACCGCTCTCAGCAGATGGTTTGGTTGGAACAACGGCAACAGTCGGTGATGTGGTGGCAGTAGCCAGAGGGCTGACACCTACTGCGACGGTAGCCTCAGCCAGAACTGGGCTGGTGTCTGCGACGAGAGCATCAATAAACCCGCATTGGGTCATCGCAGGTTGAACACTGGCAGTAGGTGTTGAAGATTGAGCGCTAAGGCTCATTGAGGGGATGAGAATATTGATGTCTAATATCGCCACTGCTGCAAGCGTGCCTACATACAGTAGCCAAAACTTATGTTGCTTCATGTTTGTCTCCTTGGTTCATAATCCGTAGCAAGAAGACTAAAAGTGAAAAGTTAAATGGAGTTTAAGTGCCAAAAACGGCAAACAACTTTAGGACGGGGAAAACCAATTTGTTCAACCTCCAAAACGAATGCCCGACAGAATAAAACCCCGCAATGCATAAATCCGTCGGACGGGTTAATATTCAGCAATGTTTTGCCTTATGGATTTGAATATTCTTTATCCGCATTGCCTGCGAACTGTTTAGTCAAGCACACAATCATCCAGTTTGTTGAAAAAGTAGGACAACCGCTGGCAATGTCGGTCGGATGAAGCCAAATTCGGTTATATTGAGCCTAAAAGTTGTTTTCAAACAGCAGGGAGTGAGGCTCAATGCTGGGTTACAAGCCGAAAATCTTTAAGCGCCATAATGCTGTATGCCTCGAGGATCTTGTTCCCACAGATAACTTCTACCGCCAAGTGGAGGCGAAATTGGATTTGGGTTTTGTCCGGGAGTTGGTTAAAGCGTGCTATCCATCTAATATCGGACGACCTTCCATTGATCCTGTGACCTTCTTCAAGCTACAGCTTATCATGTTCTTTGAAGGGATTCGCTCTGAACGCCAGCTAATGGAAACGGTCGACCTCAATTTAGCCTATCGCTGGTACATCGGTTATGACCTTGGTGAGGACGTTCCTGACCATAGCTCATTGAGTAAAATCCGTGATCGCTACGGGCTGGAAGTGTTCCAGCGCTTCTTTGAGCAAATTGTCGAATTATGCCGGAAAGCCGGCTTGGTGTGGGGCAAAGAACTCTATTTTGACGGGACAAAAGTCCGCGCCAATGCCGATGTGGATAGCCTCGAACCCCGCTTGGAATTCGTAACTGGCCTTACCCCAGTTTAGCGGAGAGTAAAAATGTCCGTTAGACTGAAAGTAAGGAGCAAGAAATGGGAAAGAGCAAGAAATACAGCGCGGAGTTCAAACAAGAAGTGCTGAGCATGGTGACAGCGGGTGAGCGAACGGTCAGCCAGATTGAGCGGGATCTAGACATCACGTCGGGACTGATCTACAAGTGGCAGCAGCGGTATCGGGTGGTGGAAGACAAGCTGGAACCGAGTGCCGAACGGGCAGAGCAAGCGGAAATCCGACGACTGAAACGAGAGTTGGAAATCGCGCGGCAGGAACGGGATATCCTAAAAAAAGCCATCCGAGTGTTCTCGCGGGGGGAATCGTGAGCCGCTACCAGTTCATTGCAGCCCATCAGCAGACGTATCCCGTACAGCGCATGTGCGCGGTACTAGAGGTAACGGCGAGTGGCTTCTACGACTGGCTGCGGCGCAAACCAAGTCCACTCCACATTGCCTTGTAGTCGATGTAGTAAACAAGCTGGATAGGGATGATGACAGTTTCCGCTGTCAGTTCCTCAGCGAAATCGGCCAAGCTCGTGTATTCGCCACAATAGTTTTCCTCCAGTGCCTGCCGTGCTTCATCCAAGCTGCCACCAAAGTGGCTGACCAGTTCCGCTCCTAGCCTGCCCTGCTCGGCAAGGAACATGGCTAACTTGGATACCTGTTCAAAGCCTTCGGATTCCGAAAGGGAACACCCATAAAATCCTTCATAGTCGTGGATTGCCCATTCTTCGGCGTCTGACATGGGAGAGGCAGCCAGCATGGTTTGAACGTCGGCAAAAATGGATTCCGCGTCCTGGTCGGCATCAATCCATGCGCCATGGAGTATTCCATTGTTGTAGCTGGCAAGGCAGGCGACGTAAATGCGGGTGGTGGGTTCGTTCTTGGTCATGTTTCCCTCTTGGGTTTGGGTTGCGTTCTGCAACCCGTGCCTCCCGGCGAGGGTGGGGGTAGCAAAGGCAAGGCCGCAGGGGAGAGATACCGTCTTGAAAGTCAAGAGGATACAAGCTTGACTTTGCCATAATTGGGGTCGAAAGGAAGTTGGTTCTTAATGACCCCGTAAGCTAAATGCAAGAGTTTACCCATGACGGCGACAATCACTTGCAAAGGCTTGAGACCGTAACTAACCATACGTTCAGCAAAAACCTTTAAAACGGGATTGCAGCGGGCAGCGACGATGGCTGGCATATATAAGGCAGCCCTGAGACTGGCATGTCCCATGCGGGCAATGCCGACCGTATAGTTCATACTACTGCCCGACTGACGCAAAGTCGGATCCAAGCCGACCATAGCCACCACTTGACGCACATCATCATAGCGAGCCAAATCGCCTAGTTGAGCCAGAATCTAAGCGCTGGTTTGGAACCCAATGCCGGGAATACTGGTCAGCAGATCGGATTGGGATTTGAGGTGCGGATGGTGCTCAATGTGGCGACGAATATTTTCTTGGGTCTGTTCAATCTGCTTGTCGAGATAGCTAATCAATTGCTCAATCTGCTTGACCACGATCTTGCTCTTGGGTTTGGCCTCCAAGCGGTTCTTTTCTCGCTGGCGCGATTGCTTCAAATCGTCCAAGTGACGTACGAGTTCCCTCAATTCTTCGGCTTCAGCGCTTAGAGGTTGCCACAAGAGTGGCTGTTGGGTTCGGCAGAAATCAGCAATCAGATGGGCATCAATGGCATCCGTCTTGTGGCGCTTCATCTGACTTTTGTTGTATGCCTTGATCCGTGCCGGATTAATCACGCTGACCCGATAATGAGCCTTAAACAGATAATGCATCACACCATCCCCGTAGGTGCCAGTGGCTTCGATTGCCACCCACACCTCATCCCATTGCCTTAAGTAATTGTCCATGCTTTCCAACCGACCTTCGTGTTGGCAAAAGCCTGCTGCTGGATAGGACTGCTCAGAACACACACCTGTAAGCTGGCTTTCGCCACATCAATCCCCACATACATTTTCACTTCCTAATTTCCACTCCCTAACTGTTGTTCAGCTTTCCTTGTGAATGCAAGCTCGTGGCTTCAGATACCGTTCAGCCTCGTAACAGTTAGTCGGTGTGTGGGCCTTATCTCTCCCACAGGCTATTTGCCTTGAGGGGCTACAGGCTCTCACACACCATCTCGTTACCCCTATTCTATGTCTCTTTCTAAGATACAAGGGGGATCGCCCTACCTGCACAAGCGTTAGCACGGAAGGCTGGGGATACCCTCTCCTGCGCTCGTCTTGGCCTTGATGCGCGAGGGGCGAAGCACCTTAGGACATTCACTTATGCAAGGAAATGACGCTAAAAATAAATCGTTCGAATGACCTGAGGTTATGTTCGATAGTACCCGTCACTGTCGCAATACGTCAAACACCGTACAAATTTTTGCAGGCCAACTCGTAATCAGCATATGAGACCAGAGATTTTAAACTATCCCGTAATCCGCTTCTTCGGATGTGAAGTTTTGATTTAGCCGGATCTAGATAAACTTGTATCGCGGTGCTAGTAGTTTTTATGGTATTCCATTCATCCAAAAGACTTCGGGTCTTGCTCACAACATCAACGTGAGAGGCATCTAGAGGATTGAACGGTGGGGTCACACCTAACGGAAGTTTGTGTATATGGCGTGCACCAAACTGACCACGGGGTTGAAAGTCCTTAATAATAAGATTGATGGCCTCACTATTGAGTAAACCGACAAGATAGATGGCCTCATCTTCAGTCGGCACTGCTGCCCAATAAAGTGTTTGATCTACAATCAATTTATTCGTGAATTTATCTGCCGGAGCATAGGCAGCACAAGGTAGTGCACCTCCGGCGCCCATAAAAATAAGCCACCCTTCTAAAGGTATCAGCTGTGAAGACAATTTCCCTCTGGCGCTGTCCAATTTATTGAAAAATTTCTGCGATGAACTCAGTCCATCGGCTTTGAAAATTCTGTCAAACGCTTGGGACGTTGCCGCGCCGTAGGCCGCTAGACTGGTCTCAGAGATGGGAATCCACTGGCCGTCGGCATTCTTCTCTATCGGCAGCAAAGCCTTCGCTGGAGCACCAATGTCGAACGGTGTGAGATGATTTGACAACAAGATTTCAAATACAAACTTCCGATCTATACCGTTGGCGGTGAGTGTGAAGGTTTTATGTTTTTTGGCATCTTCTATTAAATAGCGGAGGCTTCCCGTAGAACGGTCGATAGGCTTCACGTTCCATTTGGAAGAGGAAGGGGATAATGGGGTAATCTCATGGAAGATCAGAGTTCTTGGCATAATATCAGCCCCTTGCCTGAACTCAGCAGGATTAAAAAAGCCATTCATGCCATCTCCCGCCGCAAGGGTGTCCGACCAAGCGGTGCGTCGGCCTTGGGAAATTCTCTTAAAGGTAAGTTCTGTCATTCCGAGAGGCGAGACCATCTTACCATTAATGGAATCTGGAATAGCTTTATGCGTTATTTCCTTCTTTCCAAAAAGCACTATTGCCTCATTTTTGAAAGTCCCTTTCTCGACCCTCCATATGTTGTTAACAAGAAAGGGAACTGGTTTTGCAGTTTTCTGATAATTTGCTTCTCTGAATGGGTTATGGTGGTGAGCACTAAGAATCGTCTCTGGCAAAACACAGCCTATTACAGCATTGTCGGCTAGATATTTTTCGATGGCATGGAGAAGAAAAGTAGTCGCTAATTCAATATGTAAATGCGAAGATCCCCCCGGTTTTATTCCATACCCTTCTGCCCTATCTCGCAAGGCATCCTTATATGGGTTATCGGCAACTTTACTCAGAGCAAGCCATGGCGGATTGGACACTAGACCATTGAACTGACCAGCTACCAACCCGGGTCGATAGCTATTACGTAATACGAACGCCCAAATACCGTTATGACCAACCCGTTGGAGCATATCGAGAGAAATAAGGAGTTCCATGCAAAACTTGTGCGTCTCGGATTCCTCATCCTCAGTAAGACTATCACCCGTATCAAGCAAAGCTTGGGTAACAAGCTCATGTACACCGTTGCTTGTAACAGTTAATGTTGATTGACGAGCGCTCGCCATAGCCATCGCGTAACCGCGATCTAGTAATGTATCAAAAAGCGATGCATGTTCAGATGAAATTAAGAACGTTGGCAGCTCCACAACCTTGTCATCTAGAATCAACTCATAACTAGCTGTATTGTCACTTGTATCTACGTTCTTTGTCAGCGGAGTAATAGCAAATAAGGAATCCGCATGATATATCGGTATAGAAATTTCTTCAATTTCTGTGCCTGCTAACCACTCGCGTGCTGCCAGAACCCATCCCACCTTCGATAGCATTACAGCTAATGGGTCGATATCAAAACCGGTGATCACTGATGTTAGAAATGTCATGGTTGCCGTGTTTGCAACCGCTCCAGTAACTTGCAACCTTGCCGCAGCATGTTTGACAGCTTCAACTATCATTGCGCCCGAGCCACAACACATATCCACCAGTCGTGGGGTCACATCATCCAAGAATTGTTCAAAAACCTCGCTAACGATTTGTTCTGCAAGCCAGGCGGGTGTGAACTCTTGGCCAAGTAAAAGACGCTGAGAACGCTCGGCTAGCTGAGCCATTATTGAACCAAACAGGTCTTCAGCTGGAGAAGAGGCAAAATCGTAGGCACGTAAGTCATCTTGCATATCTTGAGCAATAGGAATAAGTATTCTCACGTGAGGCGGCTCATTAAGCCAGCCAAAGTAATCATATTCAACTAAGTTAGATAGACTGCGGGCCTTAAAAAACTCTCCATCCAGAATAGAAGCTAATTCGTCTTCGTTACTTGCTAATGCTTTTGCCTCAAGAACGTTAGCACAAAGAAGCTTGGCAAGTGTAAGTATATAGAGTTCACCAATATATGTATCTTGGTCAAACCCACTAAGTTTTCCCAATTCCCCAAGATAAGAAACGAAGTCACTCCAAAGCTTTTTAATAAGTTCAGCATAGCCTTCGTTGCTTTCAAATGCGGCGGTCACAAGATCGCGAATCGCATGTATGTGTCGTCTGCAAAACTGACTGGAGAAACCGAGGTCGAAAGCCAAAGTTTCGGCGCCTAGAAGCCTTGCTCCTTCACGACCCAGATATTTAACTAGAAATTCACCAAGTAGTTGGGCTTCTCGAAGTCCTCCAGCAGAAAAATCTGCTCTGTCGATTTCTTCAAGTTCCAGATGATTTCGGCCGAAACTTGTTGCTTCAGAAACTGAATTTAGGGGGAGAATATTCTTAATACGATAGGCATACCAATGAAGAGTATCGGAAAGAACTCCAACAATTAAACTTGCTGGTTGTCCATCGTTTAGCAGGCCAGCGCAATAGTCCTTGACTTGATTAAATCCGGACTCGAATAACTGTAGATTGGTAAGATCCTTTTCGTATTCGATGGCAGTTGCACCCACTAGAGCATCGACGAAACCATAGCTAGACTTGCCTTCTGTGAAAAAATGTAATTGTTTTTCGGAATCTATCACATGGTAACTAACCCACCACGGATTATTCGGAAACATTTGGGGAAGGTAAGCTGATAGGTTATGTCGAAGAACATCTTCCACCACACCTTGCCCCATTAAATTGACAGCCTTGACAAGATATTCTTGCGCCGCGCTAATATTAAAATTAGTGTTCACTTCTCAACCTTACGGTTATGTTTTCCTCTACGAGTTATGCCATCTGTTACTAGGTCTTCCAAAGTCTTAATATCGGATCTAGATGCCGAGCGCCCTAGAAGTGCAGAAGCTACGACGTAATCTATCTGCTCAATTATGTTCTTACCCTCAGATTCTTTCGTGCTATTAGCCAGTCGATTGCCTAGATAAGAGAGGTTTTTATATTGAATCGCATCAAGATTTGGCATAGGTAAGCGACGTAGATGGGTGGCCTCTACCTTCAATGCACCACCTCCCATTATAGAAGCAGACAATTCTAGCGCAGCACAGCACCAAGACGAATTAAGTAGTGCCAAAATATTATAAACATCAAGTGCTGTCCTTGCATCTAGCCAGAATGTGGAAAAATTAGCATCTATCAATGAGTTTCGGCCGATATTGAGAAAAGTTTTGGGGCGTGCACCATTGATTCTCGCCATAAACAAATCCGGTCTATGGCGCGGAGCGAAGTCAGGGAGCATATACCAGAATCTAGGTGCCACCCCCTTCTTTGGATCGCTTACTCGAATGTTTGGTTGTACTGCGGTGAAAGCCAGAATGTGTTTAGGATGCTCTTGCGTCCCAAAATTCGCATTTAGGGCTGCTTTGACTAGAGCTGCAAGTTGCCCAGGCATGACAGAATAGGCGTTTTTTGCCAAGTCACCATTCTTCTCAATATCCTCAAATAACGCAAAATTCTGAAGAGCCAAAACACGGCCTTTAAGATTCTTAGCATCAATCGCATATCCATCAGAAAGTTCGGCCTGACTTCGTAAAGCAGGTAATAAGCATGAGAGAGGAACTTCCAAAGCGCCAAGGCCAAGAATGTTACTTGGAACAATTAGGGCCATATTCTCGGCTTCGCTCAAGATATCAACGTAGAAAAATGCGTTAGCTCCAGTACGCAACCCTTGTCCTATATGAACACCTAAACGTTCTAATGATGGGAGACTAAAATCACCTGTTCCGGTTTCTAGCCAATGGATTAGTTCGTTGGGAATTGGGGAAATAACGATATTAACTACTTTTGAGTCAATATCTTGCATGCTGGGAAACCACTTCTGATTGTTACAGATCCCATACAGATTTTCCGCTACCTGTGCGAACTGCACATGCTCAACGTCAATTAGCTCATCTTTATGACTAGTACCTGACGCAAGCCAAGTGTGTATCTGTTGAGCAAATCGTCTTTCTTTATCTTTTTGTGAAGGAAATATACCCTCTACTATACTAGTAGAACCTTTAGCTGCACTAGAAAGTCGCACTCGCAAAAAGGTCTCATTACTCTCATATGTAAAGGCACTTTCCTTTCGGGGAATTCGTTGGGCAACAAGAAGTGAAGTTTTGACCTGCGCATCACTAAACCATGATGCGTGTTCATCTTCGACAATGAATTTGATTTTGAACCAACGAAGCAGCATATAACGAACTAATGCCGAGTAGTCACGACTCAACCAAGCATCTGGCACAACTAAGGCTAAAGTGCCTTCATGGGCGACGAGAGCTGCACATAATATCCAAGCCGGAACGGCCAAATCAGCTAGACCAGAGTAACCGAAAGCTAAGTTTTTAAACAATGCCCGGTCAGTTTCATCAACAAAGGGGATGATATCCAACACCTTCAATAGGCCATCCCGAATGTCAGTTGTATTAGGTAAATTGAGTCCATTTTCTATACCATTTGCCATGCTTTGGTAGCGCACATATGGCGGATTAGTGATCACCAAATTCCATTGCAATCTGGGGAGTTGATTAAGTGAATTCGGGTTAAAAGCATCTCCCAGAACATAATTGATACGAGGGAGTCGTGTCGTACAAAGTTCAAGCGCAACAGGATCAATTTCTATAGCTCCGAGATAATTCTCTATGGCTCCTAGTTCTACACAGGCCGCCAATATGTCCCCACTACCAGCCATAGGGTCTATAACGGAGGAAGCGTTCTCAGCCCCGGATAAAGCTGCCAGCAAACGCCCCAGTGCAACACCAGTAAAATATTGCCCCAGCCTTTTCTGACGGGCCACACCACTCAAAACAACTTCCTCTTTCCTTAATTTCTCAGCAAGGCTCATGGTGTCGTCTCTAAGAGCTTTTTGGCTCGAACATAAAACTCCTTTGCCCCTATTTCTACATCTATCCCCAGTTCGAGACAGCGAGATATGAAGCGGGAATAAAGCCTTTTTGGATCTGCTGTAGCTTTATCCGCGAGCGAGAGTTCACTAAAGATTTCGCGAACAACACTCTCAATATTTTCTGAACTTTCAATAGCATTTCCCTTAGAAAGAAGTAGGAGCGGATCGCCTTTGACAGAACCTTCAGAAACTGTTTGCTTAAAGCTTGCTTGTAGTTTGTCGAGAATGGTTGATGCTCTGACGACCAAGCCAGCTCCACTATACGACTGCGTCAACGCGCGCCATATTTCGGAACGTGCAGAGTGAAATACAATCGTTGCTAGACCATTAGGTTTGAGTAGGCGTGAAATTTCCTTAAAAACCTTTCCTATCATATTGCTATACTCCGCGACGCTTCTACCTTGAGCATCGCTAACGATAATTTCCTTGGAACGATCAGTTGTAGTACCTAACCAAAGTTCATTAATTTGATTAATTTCAGCGTAAGGAATGTAATCGCCAAATGGTGGATCTGTAAACACATAGTCAATACTTGAGTTTGGCAGATTTATGTCTTCACTACTGCGGTTATGCACTTTTACTTTGCCAGCACTGCCATGTATCAGAGCAAATGACTGCTTTAGAGTCTTTATTTTTCTGGAAACACCTTCAAAAACATTCTTTTCGATTGGTAACCCACTTATATATAAGACTCCGCTCTGAGACCCAGTTATTACAAAGTCCCCTTGACCATTTTTTACCACAACACGCGTCATTAAGGTCGAGTGGGAAGAGTTATAGCTCAGAACTAGAAGCTTTAGAGCGTCTCGTACATTTTCAGGAAAAGCATTGGCTAGATCCCAGAGGGTGGCAACTGCCAGAAAATTACGACTGGTATAAAAATGGTGCAGGTGCGTTATGCCTTTATGATACCCAGCCCTATGCAAATCGCCCCAAACGATATGTCTAATTGGCGCTGACAGAGGTAAGGGAATATCCTTAATAGAATCATTTAGCTCACGATCATCTTCGGTCGGTTCCCTTCGCCATGTACGGGATCCTGTCTTGCCATAAACCTGTACAAGTACCCGTTTCTTACGTTCTGATTTGTCATGAGTTAATGGATCAATGAAGGACTCAATCGCGCGTTTACAAGCATTGACTGAACATTTTGCGTGACATGATGGACAATCGAATGCATCTACAATTTGCAGAGGATAATGCCGCACAGTTGCGTCCCAGTATGATATTTCAGTCTGGCAGTGTGAGCAAATAAGCACATCTGACCAAATAGCATGGCGAAGAAAGCCATCATTACCTTCTGAATCCCTAGCTTTATACATCCATCCCAGCTGACTTTGAGCTTGGGCAATTAGTTCTGAGGCGGCCTTGGCAAATACTTCTGGTGAAGGTGGGTTACAAAGTGTTTGAGCAACAAAGGATCCCAATACCCCAATATCGAAAAGGTGGGCTTTGCGAGGCCCCCATTCCGGCATTACTCCAAGGTTATTAGCCATACGTTTCATCGCTGGCGTAGGGCGGTCACATAGCAAAGTCGCAATCCCTGTTGTTCCGCTTCCACTAAAGGCATCCAGAATAGTCGCCCCCGTTTTAGTATGAGTTGCTATGAATACTGCGATTACCTCTGGAGAAATCTTAGTCGGATATGAAAAGGCATTGTAAAGTGGCCCTGTCCGCGACGCAGGCAGCGGCTCTTCGTAGAGTGATTTTATGTTTACATTGATGCTTTTATGATTTTGCATTTTTTTCCAAGAGATAAGATTTGACCACACGTGTATTGTAGAACATTTTTGCAGTTTTAGGACCGAATATCAGTCCAATATTAACCTGAATGTCATGAGTATGCCTCAATAATAGAATTGCAGTCTCATTTAGTGACAGTCTAATAAATTTATCGAGAGCAATTCATCCCAGCGGGTGGTGTAGTGGGGGCTTTTCATTTGGCGCATCATTTGCCAGTGTTGTTTTACCCCAGATGAGGCATAGAAAAGCGTCTGAGCGCCGTATTTCTGGTTGATGCTATCCAGTGCTTTCATCAGTGCCTCTTCTTTGGCCTCATTGCGGGGGGGTGAGCAGGTCGAGCTGGCGATTTCGGGCGGGCGTCGCGTTCGGGAACACCTTGTTGCAGATAGCGTCCGTACAGGGCGCGGTAGAGGACGGTAAACTCCACGTCCTGCCATGCCTGTTCACGGTGGTCGGTCGTGGTACGGCGCTCCAGTGCCAGCGTCGCGAGGCCGTCTCCGGCAACCAGTGCGCCGATGGAGATGATGAAGGCGGAGAGGACGGCCATCACCAGTGCCGCCTGGCTGGTGGCGGGGAGGTTGCCAAAGGCTTCAATGATGGATGAAAAAGAAAAGTCACCGAGGTTGACGGCGGAGACGACGGAAGTGAAGGCTCCGGCGCCGTTAACGAGCATGGCGGTGAGAAATAGCAGGATTTCCAGTGCCCAGAGCGTCCACGGGAGGGCTTCTTTTTCGGCTTTGGCGAGGCGGCGGCGGAAGGCGGCGTAGAGCAAGCCAAACTCGACACCGATGGGGGCGATAAAGCCCCAACCGGGGGTGAGCTTGTCGAACACGCCTGCCGTGTGCGGGGCGGAGAGGCCATAGAGGACGAGGGCAACGACTACGATCCAATACGGAACGCTGCCGGTGAGGTGGTCACGGAAGGTGCGGCGCGGGGCTTCGTCGCGCATCCAGCGCCGTTGTTCCTGGCGGTAGAGGGTTTCAAGGTTAATCACGTCACTCATAATTTCACTCTAAGCTAATGGAGATTCGGGATGAGATTGAAAGAAGAAAACTACGCACATAACAGGGAAAACACACCAAGTCCAGTGTACGCGATGCCTCAAGGGTTAGGGGGTGGTATCCGTCCCTTTTCCCGCGTACACGGGAAAAGACGAGGCAGATTTTAGACTGGTCGCGCTCAACTTGTTATCAAGGTATAGAGGAGAGAAAGTGCTGATTTGCGATGGTCTGTACAAATTACGGCTAGATTCCTGTCGAGGGCATAAATATTTATGCAAAACCACTGTCAGAGTGGTTTTTGTTTTTCGTGACAAGTTCTGCTTGCCGCCGCAAAAAAGTGTTACACAATTTACTCATGCGGTCGCCAACGTATCGCTGCATATAACCTAATGAGCCAGAATGAACTTCTCCGACGGGTAACGTTCAGGTGGTAGAATTTGGTTTTTTGAGGGAACGGTCGCCCTCTTCGCATAACGCCTGACCAATTTGTGCCGCCCATTGAATAATCTTTTCCCACTCTCGATAATCTCCGGGCGTTGCATCCATCTTCTTAGCTGCTGCCAGCTCAAACATATTGAGTTCGCCTATATCCAATTTCCCACGAAATATCGCAATATCGTGGGGCTTAATTTGCGCAGCAATAACACGCAGGCCAGCGGGAAATTCCCACCCTTGTGCAATTTCTCTTGTCTTGCCCTCCCCCAGCGGCCCGCTGGAAAACAGCCAAACAGGAATTTGTGCTAGTTCTTGGGCATGCAGCGTCAAAAAGTTTGCGGCTGATAAGCGCCAATTGCCTTCATATACTGCACTACCCAACACAACTGCGTCGTAGCCAGTTATATAGTCCAACTGATCAATTTCTTTAACGTTTGCACTCACATTGCTAAACTGCTCTAGAGTTTGACCTATGGCACGAGCAATCTCCGCAGTTGATTGGTGCTTACTGGCATACGCCACTAATATCCGCATATTTGCACCTCCCGTCTTTCCACTTGGTCACCAATCCTAATATCCGCTACCTAATAGTCCTATTCATGTCGAAAATTTCAGTCTGACGTCAAAGCTATGTCATGCGATTGTCAGGTTCAGCAGCTCGGTTTCATATTCATTATCGCATTTACGAAGATGTCATCCAGTGAGGGATACGACGGTTTTTCATGATAAATGTCACACAGTTATCTGATTTCACGTCACAAATGTACAGAAAGCTTCGAAATAACCGACAAATGCTACGCCTTTGCAATTACAGACATCACTAGTAATCCGTCGCATCAAAGGCGCATACTGGACTAAGTCACCGAATTGTTCCGGACATTTGACTATTTATTGTAAACAGGCGAATGAGGAGAACTCCAAAAATGAGTAAACGGGCAGTAACAACCATAGACGGCAATGAAGCGGTAGCCCGCGTCGCCTATAAACTGAACGAAGTTATCGCACTATATCCAATTACCCCTTCCACACCCATGGGGGAATCGGCGGACGAATGGGCAGCGGCTGGTAAACCGAATCTGTGGGGAACTGTTCCGCAGATTGTCGAAATGCAGAGCGAAGGCGGTGCTGCTGGTGCGATACATGGCGCGCTCCAAGCCGGAGCATTGGCCACCACCTTTACCGCATCACAAGGCCTGCTGCTAATGATCCCCAATATGTATAAAATCGCTGGAGAACTCACTTCGGCGGTTTTTCATATTGCAGCACGCTCATTAGCGGCACAAGGTCTGTCGATATTTGGCGACCATAGTGATGTGATGGCTGCACGGGCGACTGGCTGGGCCATGCTCTCATCAGCCTCCGTACAGGAAGCGCACGACTTCGCGCTGATTTCAGAAGTGGCTACGCTCAAAACACGTTTGCCATTCGTGCATTTCTTTGATGGCTTCCGCACTTCGCATGAAGTCGTCAAGATGGAACTGTTGAACGACGACGATCTACGGGCGATGATCCCATACGACAAAATTCTGGAACATCGCGCACGTGGACTTTCACCTGACCATCCCATTATGCGGGGTACAGCGCAGAACCCGGATGTTTATTTTCAAGCTCGTGAAACAGTCAACCCGTATTATGACGTGTGTCCGGGTGTTGTGCAGCAGGCGATGGATGATTTCGCCAAGTTGACCGGACGGCACTATCACCTGTTTGATTATGTTGGTGCGCCGGATGCAGAACGTGTGATTGTCATGATGGGGTCAGGCAACGAAGCTGCCCATGAAACAGTCGATTATCTGACTGCGCAGGGCGAAAAAGTAGGTCTGCTCAAAGTGCGGTTGTACCGACCTTTCGATGTGAAGGGTTTTGTGGCGGCATTGCCGGCAACCGTCAAAGCGATTGCTGTCTTAGACCGCACCAAAGAACCGGGCAGCGCAGGCGAACCGTTGTATCTGGACTGCCTCAACGCGATGCATGAAGAATGGCAGCACGGGCAGCTCCCACGACTGGTCGGTGGACGTTATGGTTTATCCTCAAAGGAATTTACGCCCGCGATGGTCAAAGGTATCTTTGATAATCTGGCACAGGCAAAACCGAAGAACCACTTCACGGTTGGCATCAACGACGATGTGACCAATACCAGTATTGATTTTGATCCTGAATTCTCGATTGAACCGGACTCGGTCATACGGGCGGTGTTTTATGGTCTGGGCGCGGACGGTACAGTCGGCGCGAACAAAAACTCGATCAAGATTATCGGTGAAAACACGGATAACTATGCACAGGGTTACTTCGTGTACGACTCGAAGAAATCCGGCTCAATGACGATTTCGCATTTGCGGTTCGGCGCGAAACCCATCCACTCGAATTACCTCATTACCAAGGCCAATTTCGTAGCATGCCACCAACCCGGTTTCCTCGAACATCATGATATGCTTAAAGACCTTGTTCCCGGTGGTGTTTTCCTGCTGAATACCTATTACAGCGCGGACGAGGTTTGGAGCCATCTGCCGCAACCGATCCAAGAACAAATCATCAGTAAGCATGTTAAATTCTATGTCATCGATGCGCTGAAAATTGCCCAAGAAGCCGGCATGAAGGGGCGCATCAACACAGTCATGCAGGTTTGTTTCTTCGCCATTTCCGGCGTACTGCCGCGTAACGAAGCGATTGATGCGATCAAACACTCGATCGAGAAAACATACGGCAAGAAGGGCGAAGAGATCGTTGAGAAGAATTTGCAGGCCGTTGACCAAACGCTGGAAAATCTGTTTGAGGTCAAAGTGCCGGCAGCAGTCAGCAGCACTGTAGGCTTCTTGCCATTCGTTCCAACAGAAGCACCTGATTTTGTACGCGGCGTGCTGGGCGAAATGATCGCGCGGCGTGGTGATCTGATTCCTGTAAGCGCCCTTCCGGTTGATGGTACATACCCAACCGGTACAGCGCAGTGGGAGAAGCGCAATATCGCGACCGAAATTCCGGTTTGGGATCCCAACATTTGTATTCAGTGCGGTAAGTGTGCGATGGTCTGCCCACATGCCGTTATCCGCATCAAAGCTTATGACCCCGCATTGCTTGAGGGTGCACCCACTACTTTCAAATCAATGGATGCGCGCGACACCGAATGGAAAGGCGAAAAATACACCATTCAAGTATCACCTGAAGATTGCACGGGCTGCGGTATCTGCGTTGATGTTTGCCCGGTCAAGAATAAGTCGATGGTCAACCTCAAAGCCATCAATATGGAACCTCAACCCCCGCTGCGAGAAGCGGAGCGCGATAACTGGAACTTCTTCACGGCGCTGCCGGAAACTGACAGGCGCAACATCAAGGTCAATAGTATTCGCCAACAACAAGTCCAACAGCCGTTGTTCGAGTTTTCCGGCGCTTGCTCCGGCTGCGGCGAGACACCTTACCTGAAATTGATCTCACAGTTGTTCGGTGATCGCTCGGTGATCGCCAACGCCACTGGCTGCTCGTCAATTTACGGCGGCAACCTTCCCACGACACCGTGGGCAAAAAACGCGCAAGGACGCGGACCCGCATGGTCGAATTCACTGTTTGAAGACAATGCCGAATTCGGTCTGGGTATGCGAGTCGCACTCGACAAGCAGCACGAGATGGCGGTTGAACTCGTCCAGCAGTTGTCAGCCGAAGTCGGGGCTGAACTGGTCGAAAGTTTGTTGACGGCCAACCAATCAGATGAGGCCGGTATTCATGACCAACGGGAACGCGTTGCCCTTCTAAAACAAAAATTAGCTGCCAGCCAATCCGACGCAGCACAGCGGCTGCTGCCACTGGCGGATGCACTGGTCAAGAAAGATGTGTGGATCGTCGGCGGTGATGGTTGGGCCTATGACATCGGTTTCGGCGGCCTCGATCATGTCATCGCCAGCGGACGTAACGTCAACATTCTGGTGATGGATACCGAAGTGTATTCAAACACCGGTGGTCAGATGTCGAAGTCCACGCCGCGCGGTGCAGTCGCAAAGTTCGCTGCCGGTGGTAAACCAGCGGGCAAAAAAGACCTTGGATTAATTGCGATGAGCTACGGCAATGTGTATGTAGCGCGGGTCGCAATGGGGGCGAAGGACGAACAGACGTTGCGTGCCTTCCTTGAAGCCGAAGCATATGACGGCCCATCGCTGATTATCGCTTACAGCCACTGTATCATGCACGGTATTGATATGAGCCGCGGGATGCGTGACCAAAAAGCTGCTGTTGACTCCGGTCAATGGCCGTTGTATCGCTATAACCCCGAACGCGCTGACCAAGGCGAAAACCCGATGGTGCTCGACTCGCGTGCGCCAAAGATCCCGGTCAAAGATTATCTGCAAATGGAAACACGCTTCAACATGCTGAAGTTTAGCAAGCCAGAAGTGGCGAAGGTGCTGTTCGCTGAAGCGCAAGAAGATGTCAATAAGCGTTGGGCGCTGTATGAATATATGGCATCTCAAACACAAAAACCCTCAAACGGACACAATGGTCATAACGGCGAAGGAGATAAGTCGTGAATATCACTACCAATTATCTTGGATTAAACTTACGCTCACCGCTGGTGGCTTCTGCATCGCCACTTTCGGAAAGTGTAGACAACATTCGCCGGATGGAAGATGCTGGCGCGGGTGCAGTGGTTTTGTTCTCGTTATTCGAGGAGCAAATCCGGCGTGAACGCGAGACACTCTATCATCACACGACGAACGGCACCGACAGCTTTGCCGAAGCATTGACCTATTTTCCAGAGCCGGAAACCTACCACACCGGACCGGATCAATACCTAGAACTGATTCGAAAGGCGAAAGCCGCGGTGAATATACCGATCATTGCCAGCCTCAACGGCAGTTCAATCGGTGGTTGGACGTATTTTGCCCGCAAAATGCAGGCCGCCGGTGCAGACGCACTGGAATTGAATGTCTATTACATCCCGACAGAAGCTAACCTTTCCAGTGAGGACGTCGAAGAAACCTATCTCGAAATCCTCCGTCATGTGAAGTTAGCCGTCAACATTCCGGTTGCTATTAAACTCAGCCCGTATTTCAGCAATATGGCGAACATGGCTAAGAAGTTGGATGCAACAGGTGTCAACGGATTAGTGCTGTTCAACCGCTTCTACCAGCCGGATATTGATCTGGAAACACTGGAAGTCAAGCCAAATGTCATTCTCAGTACTCCTCAGGCCATGCGCCTGCCGCTGACATGGATAGGTATCCTATACAAGCGGATTGAAGCAGATCTGGCGGCGACCAGCGGCATCCATTCCGGTGGTGATGCCATCAAGATGATTTTAGCCGGTGCAAATGTCGCCATGATGACTTCGGCGCTGCTCAAAAATGGCATCGACCATCTGCGGGTTGTCGAGAAAGAGATGCGTCAGTGGATGGAAGAACACGAATATGAATCGGTGAATCAGATGCGCGGCAGCGTCAGCCAGATGCACGCCGAAGACCCGACGGCCTTTGAGCGCGCCCAATATATGAAGGCGCTGACTACATACTAAAGCTGTAATCTGAAAGTAGATAATAAGACAATACCGATGTTCCCATGTTAACCTGATGCAATTAGCTACAGGGTATAAATCAACAGCAACTTTGGTACCTTATTTGAGCTAAGTCGAGTTCCCTACACCACGCTCTATGTTGGTGCAGGGAACTTTTTACTCCCCTCGTCAATAGCGAAGCATTTACCCCGAATATCGTTATTCATGTCACCCTATAACACGCGCAATGTCAGTACCGGAAATGACATCAGTCGGAGGACAATTAACTCAATGGTTATAAAAATTGTGATTTGAGGGAGTGATGAACAATGGTCACACTGACAAAACCCGTTGCTAATAAAAAGCAAGTTGATGGACAAAAAACTGCTCCGCCCAAGCGATGGGTTTATTTATTTGATCAAGTCGAACAAGCCGAAAAAGAAGTCGGCGGCAAATGGGACAATGTACGCGCCCTGCTTGGCGGTAAAGGTTCTGGTTTGGCGGACATGACCCGCACGGGCGTTCCCGTTCCACCCGGATTTACCATCACCACGCAAGCCTGTAACGCTTATCTGGCTGAAGGCGGAAAATTCCCGGCGGGAATGTGGGATCAGGTGCTAGAAGCACTTCAAACGGTTGAAAAACAATCCGGTAAGAGCTTCGGTAACGTCAAGAATCCACTGCTCGTTTCAGTTCGTTCCGGCGCAAAGTTTTCTATGCCCGGTATGATGGACACCGTTCTCAACTTGGGTCTTAACGACAAAATTGCGGAAAGCATGGTCGAATTAACCGGCGATGCTCGTTTTGTCTATGACGCCTATCGTCGCTTGGTTCAAATGTTTGGTTCCGTCGTGATGGGTATTCCAGATGAACCATTTGAAGAATATCTGACTGAAACTAAGAAAGAACGGAAAGTCAAATCAGATGTTGACCTCAATGCCCAAGATTGGCAGCAGGTCACCAAGCATTTCAAAGCCCTGTACAAGCAATATGTCGGCGATGAATTCCCACAGGATCCGCTCGTTCAAATGGAACATGCCATTGAAGCCGTATTCAAGTCATGGAACGGCAAACGCGCCATAGATTACCGCAATGCCGCTGGAATTTCTCACAAGTTGGGAACTGCCGTCAACATCCAGACCATGGTTTTTGGCAACATGGGTTCTGACTCTGGAACAGGTGTGGCCTTCACCCGCAACCCCTCGACCGGTGAAAAGAAGCTGTTTGGCGATTTCCTGATGAACGCGCAGGGCGAAGACGTAGTCGCCGGTATTCGCACGCCCGAACCAATCGCCCAACTCGAACGCGAAAATCCGGCTATTTTCGCTCAATTTGCCGATGTAGTATCCAAATTAGAAAAACACTATCGCGAAATGCAAGATGTCGAGTTCACAATTGAAAAAGGCAAATTGTGGATGCTCCAAACTCGCGATGGCAAACGGACCGCTCGCGCTGCTGTCCGAATCGCAGTTGAGATGTTTGAAGAGGGCGTCATCAGCAAAGAAGAAGCAGTCCTACGCATTTCACCGCAGCATGTACTCCAATTGCTGCATCCACAGTTCGATATTGATGAGAAAGCTCATGCTGAAAAAGCCAATCAAATGGTTGGTAAAGGTGTAAATGCTTCACCCGGTGCCGCCGTAGGTGTCGTCGCGTTTGACGCAGACGTTGCCGAGAAGTGGGGCAAAGCTGGCAAGGCTGTCATCATGGTTCGCCCTGAAACCAAACCTGATGACGTTCATGGTATGTTGGCCTCTAAAGGAATTCTGACCAGTCGTGGTGGAGCGACCAGCCACGCCGCTGTTGTCGCCCGTCAATTCGGCGTACCGTGTGTCTGCGGTGCGGAAATGCTGGACATTGATGTTCGGGGTCGGGTGATGAAGGTTAATGAAATTGAAGTTCATGAAGGCGATACCATTTCAATTGATGGTGGCACCGGTGAAGTTTTCATTGGTGAAATCAAACGAGTGGAACCCGACTTTGCCCGTGAAACCTATCTGCGTAAGCTCCTAGGCTGGGCTGATGACTTCCGCCGTTTGGGGGTTTACGCCAATGCCGACTATCCCAACGATGCCCGTCGCGCTCGTGAATACGGCGCTGAAGGTGTTGGCCTGTGCCGTACCGAGCATATGTTCTTCCAACAGGAGCGCCTCCCTATTGTTCAGGCTATGATCCTCTCCGAGCCAAATAGCAAGGAAGAGAAAGATAATCTGGATAAGTTAGAGGTATTCCAACACGATGACTTCTACGGCATTTTCAAAGCGATGGAAGGTCAACCGGTTATCATCCGCTTACTCGATCCACCGCTGCATGAGTTTATGCCTACGCACGAGCAATTGGCACTACGTGCTGCCGGTCTTCGTTTGATGAATGATCGCCCGAACGAACTACAACGCGTTGAAGAGTTGATGACCGCTGTTGAAGGTCTACAGGAATTCAATCCAATGCTCGGTTTGCGTGGAAGCCGTCTGGGTATTATGCGTCCGGCCATCAGTGAAATGCAGGCCCGGGCGTTATTTGAAGCGGCGTGCCAATTAACTTTAGAGGGCGTCGAAGTGCATCCTGAAATTATGGTTGCCGTGACCAACCACCCGAACGAAGTGAAGTTCATGCGCAACTTAGTCGAGCGAATTGGTGAAGAAGTTACGGCGAAATACAACGTTAATCTGGAATACAAAGTCGGTACGATGATTGAACTGCCCCGCGCAGCAATTGTTGCCGACCAAATGGCCGAGTACTCTGAATTCTTCTCATTCGGAACAAACGACTTGACCCAAACGACCTTCGGAATCAGCCGCGATGATGCCGAGGGCAAATTCTTGCTGAATTACGTTGAAACCGGTATGCTGCCTGAGAATCCGTTCCAAGTTTTAGATGAGAGTGGCGTAGGCTTTTTGATTAGATTAGCCGTTGAAAAGGGTCGCAGAGCCCGTCCCTCATTAGAAGTCGGCATCTGTGGTGAACATGGTGGTGATCCAAAGAGTATCCATTTCTGCCACGACGCAGGTTTGAACTACGTCAGTTGTTCGCCCTTCCGTGTACCCGTTGCCCGTCTTTCAGCCGCACACGCTGCGCTAAAAGACCAAGGGGTAAAGATCAAAGAAGACAAATAACATCTATCTTTGAACTTGGGGGCTATGCTGCGACAGAGCGATAACCCTCCCGAAGCACAAAGGATCATCGTTTTGATGATCCTTTGTGCTTTTCGGTGTATGTCTTGGACACAGCGAAATTTTGGGCTGCACAAGTTTATGAAATGATAAACGGACCAACCCAATCACTTCAACCTTCGATCCCAAACAACCAGTAATGTGATGAAGACTTACAGTTGTCTGTTATTGATCGCTTGAACTGCTTTTTCAAAACACTCAAGAGGTGCTCGTACGCGTCCCGCACCGATCTGACCAATACCCGGTTTTTTATGTGCAATTCCGGTAGTGATATATGGACGAATACCTGTTTCGATGACCTTAAAAATATCGACGCCGGTAGGCGTGCCGCGCCCATTCAGAATTGGCAGCTTAAAAAGGCTTCCTTCACTTATGGTGAGATTATACATTTCCAACATTGCCTGCATCAGTATGTCCGGTGTTCCGCCGATAAAATCGGTAATAGCAGGCGCGCCCCCGACGGCAAAACCACCTAAGCCGCTTGCTTCGGTAATGGCACTATCGCCAATATCCAAGTTAGCATCGTCAGCCGTAAACTGGGGAAAATAATGGCCATCGACTACCGGAGATGGAGCCGCAAACCACTGCCCTTGAACACGTATACTAAACTCTACTCCGTTGCGCGAAAAAGCTGTTACCAGACTCGAATGGGGAACTGCTTCTGCCTTAAGCCAAGCCGCTTTACAAGATGCCATAGTCAGATTAAGGAAAAAATAATCCTTACCACGAATAAAACTGATGACCTCATCAATCTCTGCACTGCTCAGGGAGGTTTTGAGTAATCCTGATGTGAGTGTTTGCAATAATAAGACTAATGCAGCATGGTTACGGCTATGACACTCGTCACCCATTTCAACCGCCTCCGCCACCATTGGGAAAATCGGTATTTCACCCAGTCGTAGAACCGTTTCGCGCAGTCGGGGCGCAAGTATGTCACGCATCCAATTTAGGTTGGCTATAACAGAAGGGTTGTTCGCTCCATAGCGCAGCGTTGCTCCCGAACCTTCGTTTAAATTGCTGTAAGCACGGGTTCCATTAACCGCGTCTTCAACTACCCAAACTGGCATGGACGGTGATATAACACCTGCCATCGGCGCGACAGAATCGTGATTATGATTAGGTGCAAACCGTATAGCCCCACTATCACACAGCTTACGAGCCTCATCTAGGGTCGTCGCCCGTCCTTCGTAAACTACTGCACCTAGAACCGCACCCTGCATCGGCCCGCACATGTTTTGCCATTCAATCGGTGGCCCCGCGTGCAAAATCATATCGTCATTCATACCGGGTATAACGTCACGTGCGGTTTGAATATCAATCACTCTCGGTTGTGCCTGATTAAAAATCTGAAGCACTTGGCGGTTTGCAGTTTCACGTTGGTCAATTGAGGGGTTCAATTTACAAATCCTAACGACGAAAAAAGACATCATAAATGTATTAGGCCATCAATTCATCTGCTATAGACATATTGCTATAGGATTCCATTGAAAATTTGTGGCAATCCAGCCAATTCGATGTTTTATGTTATGCGTTCTACTAGCATGTCTATCCTATCGAAACCAAAAGTGAAAAATTATGGCCTTTGAATTATTTGTAAACGGTACCCTGATGCGCGGTTTGAAACTTCATGCCAATATGGGTAACTCAGTCTTCATGGGCGAATTCCGCACTACCCCTTTTTATAGGGTATATACCATTAATGATATACACCCCGGCATGTACCGCGTGAATGATGGCGAAACAGGTGGCGCTGCAATATGGGGCGAATTATACCAAGTTGAAGACGACGTATGGAAAGCTATTGAAGCAGGAGAACCGCCGAACTTGTATCGCGGCATGGTCGAGCTTGAAGACGGACGGACAGTTTACGGCATTCTGTATCCCCGTGAACTAGCTGAAGGTCACTATCCCGAAATTACCGCATTTGGCGGCTGGCGCGCCTATATGGATTCAAAGACGAAATGAGGACATTGTGCTAACGGTAAAAGCGACACCTTATGATTTCACGTTCGATCCAACAAATACGGCACTGGTCATCATTGACATGCAGCGTGATTTTTTGGAACCTGGTGGCTTTGGCGAACTATTGGGTAATGATGTGTCGCAGCTTCGTACGGCAATTGCGCCACTTCAAACCGTACTCAACACGGTTCGTGCTAAACAGATGATGGTCATTCACACCCGTGAGGGCCATCGTCCCGATCTAGCTGATTTGCCCGAAGCCAAACGCACCCGTGGCAACTTAAGCTGTGGCATTGGCGACGCAGGGCCGATGGGGCGCATTTTAATTCGTGGTGAAGCAGGACACGAAATTATCGACGAACTCAAACCTATTGCCGGTGAACCGATCATCGACAAACCCGGCAAAGGCAGCTTTCACGCGACTGATCTGGAATCGATTCTCAAAAATCACAACATAAAGCAGTTGATTGTGACCGGTGTAACAACCGAGGTTTGTGTACATACTACTGTGCGGGAAGCAAATGATCGCGGTTATGAGTGCCTCGTCCTTTCAGATTGTGTGGCCTCGTATTTTCCAGAATTTCAAGCGGTCGGTTTGAAGATGATCGCTGCACAAGGGGGAATATTCGGCTGGGTTGCACCTTCGTCTGCCTTGCTGGAGGCATTGTCGATTTAAACAACCTTTCTTGTACTTTCTGCACAGTCGGATTACCGCTTGTATTGAATGCACAAATTTATCCAATAAATCTGCAAGTCTTTCAATATAGGTTTTGGTTTTCGGCATTTCCATAATCTGCCCAATTACTGTCTATTACGAAAATAACTATCGTATTGATAGTTTACTGCCATTTCGTTTGGAGATGCCTATGGGTACAACCGCGTCGATGTCTGGTAGAGTGCGGGTTGAGGCCGACCCTTATACGTATGCTTTCGACCCTGAACATACTGCCGTTGTAATCATAGATATGCAGGCGGATTTCTGCGGCAAGGGCGGTTATGTTGACAAAATGGGTTATGACATTTCGCTGACGGCCTGTGCCATTGAACCGATTAAGCGGGTGCTGGTAAAAGCACGCGAAATTGGCATGACGGTCATCCATACCCGCGAAGGTCACCGCCCTGATCTGTCGGACTGTCCACCGAATAAGCTGTGGCGGAGCAAACAAATCGGCGCAGGAATTGGTGATCTCGGCCCACTCGGACGGATTCTTGTACGTGGCGAGGCCGGTTGGGACATTATCCCCGAACTTTATCCCATAGATGGCGAAGTGATTATTGATAAGCCCGGTAAAGGCAGCTTTTACGCGACTGACCTCGACTTAGTCCTGCATCGTAAGGGCATTACCCACCTGATTTTGACAGGCATCACCACTGACGTATGCGTCCATACCACCATGCGCGATGCCAATGACCGTGGTTACGAGTGTCTGTTGCTGGAAGATTGCACAGGCGCAACAGATGTCGGGAATTACGCCAGTGCTATCAAGATGGTCAAGATGCAAGGTGGCGTATTCGGGACAGTTTCACACTCCGAAAAGCTCATTGAGTCACTCAATCAAATATAACAGTAACGATTGGAGCAACGACGTATGGCAGAATTCATCGAGCTGGAAGGCATTAGTAAAACCTTTCCCGGCCTAAAAGCTAATGAAGATGTCAACCTCAAGATAAAAAAGGCTCAGGTTCACGCCCTATTGGGAGAAAATGGCGCGGGCAAAAGTACGCTTATGAAAGTGCTTTATGGTTCATATCGGGCTGACTCCGGCACAATTAAAGTCGATGGTCAGGCGGTCACGATCAACAGTCCTGCTGATGCGCGTGCCGTCGGCATCGGCATGGTGTTTCAAAGTTTCATGTTGATACCAGCTTTTACCGTCACAGAAAATATTGCACTTAGTCTCAAGGAATTAGGGCTGGTTATTGACAAAAAGGAAATTGAAAAAGGCATCCGGGAGATATCTGACAAATATAACTTTGATGTCGATCCAAATGCTTACGTATGGCAGCTCTCGCTTGGAACTCAACAAAAAGTCGAAATTATCAAACTGGTGATGGGCGGCGCTAGGTTGTTAATTTTTGATGAACCCACCAGCGTCCTTGCACCGCATGAAGCCGAAGGTTTATTCAAGATTTTTGACGGTCTGCGCGCTAATGGTTACTCGATCATCTTTATTTCGCATAAACTCAATGAAGTCTTGGCCTGTTCCGACGAAATTACTGTTCTGCGCCGTGGAAAAGTCGTAGGAACCATCTCACGCGCTGAAGCTAATGAAGAAGTTTTAGTATCGATGATTATTGGGGCAAAGATGGCAAGCAGTCGCGAATATGCCCGCAAGCCCTTAGCGCTTGACCGCAAACCGATACTCCAACTCAAAGACATTGTGGCTAACAATGACCGCGAACGCATAGCCCTCGACAACATGAACCTGACAATTTATGCCGGTGAAATTTTGGGTATCGCCGGTGTATCTGGTAACGGACAGAAAGAACTTGGAGAGGTTATTCAGCGGCTTCGCCTAATTAAATCCGGTTCCATCCATTTTGACGGGCAAGAAATCACCCAGTTAAGCGTGTCCAGAGTCAAGCAAGCAGGCATTGCTTGCATTCCCGAAGATCCACTGCGGCAGGGAGCAGTCGGAACGATGACTGTTGAGGAAAATCTCGCGCTGGGCGACGAGAGTTCCAAGGATTGGCTGCCGATGAATTGGGAAACTGCCCGCGCAAAAGCCAGCTACATTACTGACCACTTCCATCTCAAAATGCCTCGCTTAAATGTACCGATACAGGCTTTATCTGGCGGTAACGTTCAGCGGATTGTGTTTGCGCGCGAGATGGCCGCAAATGCCAAACTGCTGCTGGCTTACTATCCCACACGTGGAACAGACATTAATGCGGCGGAAATTATCCGTACGGTACTGCTCAATTATCGGAACGCTGGCGGAACCATATTATTGGTTTCGGAGGACTTAACTGAACTTCTGTCTATTAGTGACCGATTAATTGTGATGTATCACGGTCGCAACGTCGGTGAATGCCAGCCCGAAAACGCTGACATTAACGAAATCGGCCATTTAATGACAGATGGCAAATATGCGGCTCATGGACAGGTAGCATAAAGGGGGCAAAGGTATGGCAATCGTAAATGCGGAAGATACTTCTATACCACAACCGGCGGAGATAACCGTACTGCCGATAGCACTGCCTGAAAAAACGGGGATTCCGAAATGGGCGAGAGGCATCGGTGCATTCCTGCTGTCAATCTTAATGGCAATGGTCGTGTTTGGAGCTATTTTACTGCTGCTGGGCAAGAATCCGGTTGATGTTTATACCAGTATATTGAAGGGGACACTCGGCAGTACATACGGTTTGAGCGAAATCGTCGTCAAGATGATACCGTTCATTCTATGTGCGTTAGCTGTCGCTATTCCCGCACAACTCGGGCTCATCACCGTTGGTGGGGAAGGCCAGATATATATTGGCGCAATCTTCGCGGGCTTTGTCGCGCTCCAATTAGGTGATTCCGTATCTACGCCCATCCTCATTCCACTGCTTGTAATCGCAGGTATGCTCGGTGGTGCGTTGTGGGGCGGCCTGTGCGGCGTGCTGCGAGCCTATTTGAACCTGAATGAAACGATTTCGTCGCTGCTGCTCACCTACATTGCCAGCTTAACGATGGACTTTTTGGTGAGTGGACCGCTCAAAGATCATTCACGAATGGCACAAGGGCAAGCCTACAGCCCCAATTTCCCTGCCAATGCTATGCTACCCACCTTCTTTGATACCCGAATTAGTTTAGGCATAGTTTTCGCACTAGCGGGTGTCGTCTTCTATTTCTGGTTGTTTAAATATACGCGCTGGGGCTACAAGATGCGGGTGGTGGGTGGAAATCCTGAAGCAGCCATTCGCAGTGGCATCAAAATTGGTCGTTACATTGTGATCGCGATGATGCTTGGAGGCGCATTCGCTGGTCTTAGCGGCATGATTGAGGTCATCGCAATTCAGGGGCGCTTACGTGGTGGAATATCGAATGGCTATGGCTACGTGGGATTTTTAGTGGCTTGGCTAGCAGCGCAGCGACCGGGTGGGATTGTATTCATGGCGGCGCTACTCGGACTGATTTCATTTGGCGGGGATACATTGCAGTTTGCCAACAACCTTCCGGCATCGACTGTGAATATCTTGATGGCTCTCATCCTGTTTTTTGTCTTACGCAATCAAGGGCTTCGCGCCCGGCAGGAGAAATCGTAGATGGATCCAATACTTTTTATCCAATTGATCCTGACGGGTTCGATTCGTTCCGGAACTTCCGTTTTGTATGCTGTGCTGGGCGAAACTGTCAGCGAAAAAGTAGGCGTGGTCAATCTTGGTACCGAAGGTTGCATGCTCATGGGAGCGTGCGCCGGATTTATTATTACCTATCAGACCGGCAATCCTTGGTTGGGTGTTTTGGTCGCCGGATTGGCAGGTGGTTTGCTCAGTTTGGCCCATGCCTATTTGGTGATTAGCTGTGGTGCGAACCAGCTTGCCAGCGGACTTGCAATGCTTTTTCTAGGATTGGGACTGACCGCACTTCTCGGGCGCGACTATGTAAAAGTCAGTATAGAGGGATTTAATCCAATTCCGATACCATTTCTCTCCACGATTCCGTTCATCGGAAAAATCCTTTTCAACCACGATATTATGACCTACGTGGGCTTCTTAATCGGGCCCGCGTTATGGTTCTTGATGTACCGCACCCGATGGGGGCTTTCAATACGAGCCGTCGGTGAAAGCCGTGCCGTTGCCTTTTCGACGGGGCGCAATCCAGTACGTATTGCGTATATGGGGGTGTTCATCGGTGGAATTCTTGCCGGACTGGGAGGCGCGCAATTGTCTATTGCGTTTACGCACTTCTGGGTCGAAAACATGACACAAGGTGCAGGCTTCATCGCAGTCGCATTGGTTATCTTTGCTATGTGGCATCCTATCCGCGCCATCGCCGGTGCTTTACTCTATGGCGGCGCTTATTCACTTCAACTTACCCTTCAAACGATGGGGGTCGGCATCCCGCCTGCCCTACTCCAGATGGTGCCCTACGTCCTCACGCTAATTGTTCTGTTGGCATGGAGTAAGGCTAGCAAACGAGCCATGCCTGCGGAGCTGGGAAAGGCTTTTGGAGCGCAAACTTAAGCGCAGCGAGCAGCAAGACTGATTTCTCAGAGTGATTTGTAGCAATACATTCACTCGACTCTTTATCACGGTTTCTCTATGAAAGGATATGATGTTCTATGTTCCGCCCTTTTAAACGCGCAAAGTTTTTCCTGAGTAGTTGTCTTATTTTGTCATTTGCAATGCTCACGCTTGCGCCTATGGTCGCTGCTCAGGACGCGACTGCAGAAGCCACGATGGCAGCGGATAGTCTTCCTGCCGAGTGTGGCAACACGCCCGGTACAATCCGTGATTTAGCAGCCCAAATTAAAGCTGACCCGACAAAATCGGTCAAAATTGGATTTCTATTTGTTGGTCCTGTAGACGACTTCGGCTATAACTACGCCGCGAATCAAGGTCGTTTGTGCCTCGAAGCGGTTTATCCCGGCAGCACCGTTTATGCCGAAAATGTCCCCGAAAGTGCCGAGGCTGAACGCGTCATGGAGAATATGATTCAGGCTCAAGGTGTTTCCATTATTTTCCCGACCAGCTACGGCCATTATGATCCGGCAACACAGGTCGCCAAGAAATATCCGAACGTCACATTCTTCCATATGGGTGGGCCGGCTGAAGTTCCGCCGAACCTCGGCACTTTCTTTGGTGACATCTGGCAAATGGTCTATGTCTCTGGGTTTACAGCAGGAAAGATGACCAAAACAGGGAAACTAGGCTATATAGTTGCATTCCCGATTTCGCAAACACTGCTCAATGTCAACGCTTTTGAACTCGGCGCAAAGGCTGCCAACCCGAACGCAACGACTACAGTCGTGTTTACAGGCAGTTGGTGCGATCCCGCAAAGCTTTCGGCAGCGTCCAATAACCTTGTAGATCAAGGTATTGATGTACTGACCATGCATCAAGACTGCCCGAAACCAGTCATTGAAGTGGCTGATCGTCGCGGGGTATATGTCGTTGGATATCATGCGGATGGCAGTAGTGTTGCCCCGAAGGCGTGGCTTACAGGCTCCATGTGGGTTTGGGGGCCGACCATGCTGATGCTGACAGATCAGGCCATTAATGGCAAATATACACCGTCGGTGTTGTTCTACGGCCCCAAGGAAGGCATAGTTGATCTAGCTCCGTTCGGAACTGAAGTTCCACAAGATGTACAGGATGCGACGCTGGCACTCAAAGCACAGGTCATTTCTGGAGAAGTATTCCCCTTCACCGGCCCGGTAAAAAATCAGAATGGTGATGTTGTGATCGCTGATGGTGAAAAACCTGATGAAGCAACACTTCAATCTATGGATTATCTAGTTGAAGGCGTAGTTGGAACACTGCCTCAATAACAACTAATTGAATTGGACAATACGTGACAGTGCCGTACAGATCATATGGCACTGTCATGTTCAAGAAACTTCGACTCTTTCGTCAATTCCCCTTATCGAGATTCGCTCTTCACGCGCTGCTTGAAATCTCCAAAACATTACTGCTCCATTTTGCCAGTCAAAGAGCGCAACTTTTTTTCTCAGATTGATTAAAAACGCTAGTCTCGACGTGGCTAAATAATCGGTATGAGTTAAACTGAGATTGTGATCCTTTTTCGCTCTAATGGGTTTTGTAAATTATTTGAACTGAGGGAGGTGACACCCGGAACCTAACCCGTACTTATTATTGATGGAGCAATTAATATGCGCTTTTTGAGGACGTTTATACTGATTGTACTTTTTGGGGGAATGGTTGTTGCTGTAGTCCACGCCCAAGATAACGTAGGCGTAGGTAAAAAGCTAACGATTGGTTTTTCGCAAGTTGGTTCGGAAAGCGATTGGCGTACAGAATTTACGCGGGTAATCAAAGCTGAGGCACAAGAGCGTGGCATTAATCTACTGTTCCTAAACGCAGAAAATAGTCAAAAAAACCAAATAAACGCGATCCGTTACTTTATTGCTCAACATGTAGATGCCATTATTCTTGCCCCAGTCATTGAAACTGGTTGGGATCAAATACTTCATGAAGCTAAAGACGCCGGCATTCCGGTGGTCATTATAGATCGTAACGTAACGGCTGATGAATCGCTATATTTGACCCGTGTATCTTCAGATTTCGTCTATGAAGGGCGTTTAGCCGCCGCATGGCTTGCCCAAGCAACAGCGGGCAGGAAATGTGAGATTGTAGAATTAGAAGGAACGGTTGGTTCTAGTGCTGCGCGTGATCGTCAAATTGGGTTTAATGATGTCATTAAGTATTTTCCAGATATGCAGGTCATTGTTTCGCAGTCGGGGGATTTTATAAGGGAGAACGGTAAAAAAATTATGGAAAGCATCCTTAAAACTGAAAATCCATCCGACATTTGCGCGGTTTGGGCCCATAACGACGATATGGCGATTGGCGCCATTCAGGCGATTAAGGATGCTGGAATGAAGCCCGGCAAAGATATTCTGATTGTTTCCGTTGATGCCATTCCCGATATTTTCAAAGCCATGGCTGATGGTGAGGCGAATGCAACCATTGAACTTAGTCCTTATTTAGGCGGGCCGGCATTTGACGCCATCATATCATATTTACAAGGACACGAGATACCTAAATGGATTCCAGTTACGGGGAAAATCTATTTTCCTGATACCGCGGCAGCAGAATATGCAAAGCGCAAACAACAATCTTAAGACGATTCCTAGCCTTGCTGCTAAACCATTGGGGCATAATTCTGTTACTTATCCCGGTTCATTTATTCGACTTATTTTCTAAAATAGAACATTGAGCACTGCCTAATACGATAGATGAGGAAGTTCTGTGCCAAAGTCCAAAGCTACGCGTCCTACATTATTGGATGTTGCTGAAATGTCCGGCGTCTCGTACCAGACTGTATCACGAGTAATTAATAACCACCCTTATGTATCGGATGACGCACGACAACGAGTCGAAGTTGCGATAGAAGCATTAGGCTACCGCCCCAATAAGGTAGCAACTAAATTACGGTCAAAGTCATCCAAGACAATCGCCATTATCCTCTTTGGGAGCTGGTTTCATGGGCCGGTTCAAATTGCGCTTAATGTTGAAATGGCAGCGCGAACAAACGGCTATGATGTCATCTTGATGAATGTGACCGACACTCAGGTTCAGGTGGTCAAAGCCCTTCAACATGTTAACGGTTGGGATATTGAAGGACTCATCATGATCATTCCTGCCCAAAGTGTCCCTATGGAAGAAATACGTTCCATATGTGGTGATATTCCGATTGTTCATATTGATTCGCATACTTCGACTGAAGTCCCATCGGTAGCACTAGATGAGGCTTATGGAACAGAACAAGTGATTGAACATTTGATTTCGCTAGGGCACACGCAGTTCTGTGAAATTAGCGGCCCACTTAATTGGGTTAGCGCTCAAATTCGGCACGAGACATGTATCCAAGTTTTTAGAAAACACGGCCTCGAATTACCTATACACGTCGAAGGCAATTGGACAACGCCGGGGGGATATCAGGCGATGCGACGGTTATTAGATGCCAAGCATCCATTTACGGCGGTGATTTCGGCTAATGATAATATGGCCTTTGGCGCAATGAGAGCTTTAGAGCAGCACGGATTAAGTGTACCTAAGGATATCTCTCTGGTTGGATTTGATGACATTCCCGAAGCGGCTTACCTGTCTCCACCACTTACTACAGTCCGGCATAATTACATTCAGCTTGGTATCGTGGGTTTTGAGTATTTGCTCCAGCTAATTGATGAACACGATGCTCCTATCCGGCAGCGGCTTATCACTCCCCGTTTGATTATTCGCGAAAGCACAATGCCAGTCTCCAAGTCCTAGAAGTTCAAACAGAAATTGATGAAGGTTAACCTCTACAAATCTCTTCGCCTTTAAAATTGATAAACCTATTCTGCTGAAACTGCACAATTTGCAGTAATTCCGCCAAATTGACTGGCGGATGGCTCGGCTAACAGCGCTGAATTGACATTTTGTGTTGGCGGGACGATCACTTAATGCCACCGAGTCGACACAGGTTCGGCGGGATTTTCGGTTACTGCCACCGCGTTGCAATTGTGGCATTTGCATAGCGGAGATAAGCGGGAAAGCCGCCGAAAATACATGGACGGATACGGATTAACCACAAAGAGACAAAGAACGAAAAGAACATGTAGAGAAGCAGGTTGGATAGCATTAAGTGGTGGAGTCTAGAATTTCCATGTTCCTCTACCCTAAATCCCACATCAGCAACGTTAGCAGACGGACAATCATTGCACAAGTTCAGATTGTCCGTTATCACTCTGCTGATAGACGCTGCGCAGCGAGGGGACTTCATGCGGACAGGTCTGGGACGTGTCCCTACGAAATCAGGTGTTTAAGGAACACGGTGCTATAAAAATTACTCTCCACGGTTTAGTGGGATGCTACCCGAGTAGAATTCCTCCCTCATTATAGAACAAACGTTCATTACAAGCAAGCAATTTTGGTTCGAGTTTCCAAACTTTTGGATAGTTTCTAAGTCAAAATCTGCCTAGAACCGAGGCCCAAAAGATTCAATACATTTTTCCTTGAGCAATTTCTTGACTTTTCTACAAATATGCGACATTATATGTGTGAACGTTCACACACGGAGGTGCTGTTCACGCAGGTTAATATATATCTTTGGGAATTGTGATACTAAAGCTTAATTAATTTTGCTGCCTCAAAATTACACTTGAATTCATAAATATCTGGTTATGGTAGCAATATTTAACGTTATTACTTTCACTCGATAAGCTGATTAATCCGCAATTCCACTGAAAAACTATCCTGTCGCGTTATTTTCCTAACCATCTTCGCAACATTAGGAGATGGTCTAGTTTTTGTTTGCCCCTTAGCGGGGAATGAATACGAATATCAGGCATGAGGGCCATCAGCTTGATAACGTAGATTGCATAACGGGTTGCCATTCTTGGCGAAAGGAGGCTCGATTCAGACGGAAACATTAACACATCACAAAAATCGAAAGTTTCAGGTTCGTATTTACTATTTAAGGAGTGTTACGATGCGGTTTTTAAGAGCAAGTCTTATGGTTGTGTTACTGCTGGTGCTATCGCTGACCGCAGTTCATGCACAAGACAAGAAATTGACGGTTGGCTTCGCCCAGACTGGTTCAGAAAGTGGATGGCGCACAGCATTTACTAATGCGATGAAGGCTGAGGCGGAAAAGGAAGGAATCGACTTAAAGTTCAGTGATGGTCAACAAAAGCAGGAAGTCCAGATTGCGGCGCTGCGTTCATTCATCGCCCAACAAGTTGACGCTATCTTGCTGGCTCCTATCGTTGAAACAGGCTGGGACGCCGTTTTAAAGGAAGCACAAGACGCGAATATCCCTGTGATTTTGGTTGACCGGGGTGTGAGCGCCGATCCCTCTCTATATGTTACCAGAGTGGCGGCGGACTTCAACCACGAAGGTCGTTTGGCTGCTGCATGGCTGGCGCAGGCGACACTTGGTGAATGCAATATTGTGGAAATTCAAGGTACTGTTGGCTCGAGCGCCGCGCTTGACCGCATGAAGGGTTTTGGTGAAGTGATTGCCCTCTTCCCCGGAATGAAGATTGTCGCGACTCAAGTTGGTGATTTCACCCGTGATGGCGGCAAAAAGGTTATGGAAGGTTACATCAAGTCACTGGATGGTCTCAAGGATGTCTGCGCTATTTGGGCGCACAACGATGACATGCTCCTCGGTGCAATCCAAGCCTTGAAGGAAGCCGGTATTAAATCCGGTAAAGATGGCATCAAGACCATCTCCGTGGACGGCGTGTGTGATATGTTCAAGGCTATGGCGGATGGGGATGCTAGCGCTAACGTAACGCTGCTCCCGGACTTGGGGCCAATCGCTTACCAAGCGGTGCGCGATACGCTTGCCGGGAAGCCGGTTGAGAAACGTATCGTTATGCCCAGCCCGATGAACTTCCCTGACACAGCGGCAGAACAATATGCCAAGTGCAGTGCAGCTTCATAAGCTGTGCTGAAGTGGTGTGGGCACTCTGGCAAAGGGTGTCCACACCCATGTTACTCATTCGTTAAACGGGTTTTACAGCATCTAGGCAAACGGTGTTTATAACCCTTTTTACATCTTAACGGTTCATAAATATTGTTTTTGCAGTTGATGAGCGATCAAATCACTATGACAGACACAGTCCATAAGACCCCGCTGCTCGAAATTCACAATTTGACTAAAACGTTCCCCGGTGTACCTGCCCTGTCTTCGGTTGATTTTACGATGTATCCCGGAGAAGTTCACGCGCTGCTGGGTGAAAACGGCGCAGGAAAATCCACACTGATTAAGGTTATCACCGGCGTTTACAAGAAAAATGCGGGGAAAATACTACTAGACGGCAAAGAAATTGAGCCGAGCAGTCCGCACGATGCACAGGCACTCGGTATCAGCACGGTTTATCAAGAAGTGAATCTGATCCCAACGCTGTCGGTGGCCGAAAATATCTATTTAGGCAGACAGCCTAAACGATGGGGAATCATTGACACGGGGGCAGCAATCCGAAATGCCAAGCGGCTGCTTGAGACTTATGATATTCAAATTGATGTTTCACAACCACTCGGGTCTTTTTCGGTCGCAGTTCAACAAATCGCGGCAATCGCGCGGGGCGTTGATCTTTCCGCCAAAATTCTGATCCTCGATGAGCCTACTTCAAGTTTGGATGCCAATGAGGTCAAAACCCTTTTCTCGGTGATTCGCTCACTGAAAGAAAAAGGCATTGGGATTTTGTTGATTACCCACTTCCTTGACCAAGTGTATGAAATCTCCGACCGAATCACCATTCTTCGTAATGGCGTCAAAGTATCCGAGCATTTGACAAAAGAACTCCCCAGAATGCAGTTGGTTTCCGAGATGTTAGGCAAGGAATTAATCGAAGAATTGTCTCCCCACAAGGTGCATAAATCCGACAATCAAGACGTTTTCTTGAAAGTACAAGGGTTAGGCAAACGCGGGGTAATGCAGCCATTCGACCTTGATATCAGAAAAGGTGAAATTGTCGGTTTAGCCGGTCTGCTAGGTTCAGGGCGAACTGAAACCGCGCAGCTCATTTTCGGGATTACCCACAGTGACACGGGGCATATGTCCATCAATGGAACTGTAGTGAATTTCAGTTCTCCCCGAAGCGCGATTTTACGCGGTTTTGGGCTATGTCCTGAAGATCGCAAAGCAGAAGGCATCATCGGGGATTTGTCGATCCGCGAAAACATTATTTTGGCATTACAGGCCAAGCGCGGATGGTTCAAGTTCTTGAATTATAAGCGACAAGAACAATTAGCAGACGACATGATTAAAGCGCTGCATATCGCCACTCCAGATTCACAAAAAGTTGTCAAGGAACTTTCGGGTGGCAACCAACAAAAAGTGATTTTAGGCCGCTGGTTGGTTTCGGAACCCGAATTCTTAATATTAGACGAACCTACACGGGGCATTGATGTCGGGGCGCACGCGGAAATTATCAGCATCATCAAGGACTTGTGCGCTAAGGGAATGCCGCTGCTGGTCATTTCATCAGAACTTGCGGAAGTCGTCGATTACAGTGACCGCGTAGTCGTGCTGCGCGATCGTAAAAAAGTCACCGAACTTCAAAGGGACGAAATTAGCCAGAACTCAATTATGAAGGCCATCGCGGAGAGCTGATGACTACAAAAGAATCACTTCCAACCAAAACACAAGCTGCCACCAACAATGCCCTATCCAATTGGCTGCGAAACAGCCGACGCGCCATTTGGCCATTGGCGGCTCTTGCACTGATTTTGCTCGTTGACAGCTTAATCTCCGACAATTTCTTCGGCATCCGTGTCGTCAATGATCCACTTTATGGCGGGCATCTGTATGGCAATGTGATTGATATTCTCAAGAATGCCGCGCCGGTATTACTTCTGGCAACGGGCATGTCTTTGGTAATCGCCACTAAGGGCATCGATTTGTCGGTGGGCGCGATTATTGCAATTTGTGGAGCCGTCGCCGCTGTGCTGGTTGGCAAGGGAGACGCACCGCCCACTTTGCCCGTGCCATTGGTCATATTGGTTAGTATTGGCGTTGGCGCACTGTGCGGCTTATGGAACGGCATTCTCGTGGCATTCTTTGATATACAACCCATCGTCGCCACACTTATTTTGATGGTCGCCGGACGAGGCATCGCCCAGATGATTACGCAAGCCACAATTGCCACCTTCGTAAATGAAGGTCTGGCATTTCTGGGAGTCGGTTATATTTTTAGTCTGCCAGTTTCAATTTTTATTTCGCTTGGGGTGCTGGTTCTTGTTTACCTGTTGGTGAGACGCACGGCTATCGGCCTGATGATTGAATCGGTCGGGGCAAATGACAAGGCCAGCTATTATGTGGGAATCAATGCACGTTTAATCAAATTATTCGCGTATGTTGTTTCAGGCATTTGTGCTGCGATTGCGGGACTCATTGTGGCTGCGAATATTCGGGGCGCGGATGCTAACAATGGTGGATTATATCTTGAACTAGATGCGATTTTGGCGGTTGTCATTGGCGGTGCATCGCTTAATGGGGGTCGGTTTTACCTCGGTCTGAGTGCGATCGGGGTTCTGATTATCCAGAGTATGAATACAGGAATTCTTATTAGCGGCATCCAACCCGAATTTAATCTGGTTGTCAAAGCAATCGTCGTCTTACTTGTTTTGTTCATTCAATCAGAAGTCGTCCGCAGTTCCATTGGACGACGGTTGCGGAGAACGACATGAAATCACGTTTTCTTACGCTTGGAATAACGCTGCTGGTGTTTATAGCGTTATATTTAGTCGGTTGGGCACGCTTTAAGGGCTTCGGATCGACCGTTGTACTGGCGAATATACTTTATGACAATGCTTTCTTAGGCATTACTGCTGTTGGCATGACATTTGTAATTCTTTCGGGCGGCATCGATTTATCGGTCGGTTCAGTGATTGCGTTCGTTGGCGTGTTCTGCGCGCTCATGATCCAAAATACTCAACTTCATCCTTTGATTGTATTTGGGATGGCATTGATTATCGGGACGCTCTTTGGTGCGACGATGGGCACCATTATCCATTATCTGAAAATTCCAGCGTTTATCGTCACCTTAGCAGGCCAATTTTTAGCGCGAGGGTTAATCTTTTTACTGACTACGCGATCAGTCGGGGTTACACATGAGTTTTACCAACAAGTCTATGATATTTCGATTAAACTGCCGTCCGGAGGGAGGCTGTCATTTCTGGCGATGATTTTTCTGGCCGTTCTGGTTGGCGGTATATTTATTGCTCACTTCACTGAATTTGGGCGCGATATATACGCAATGGGGGGCAATGAGAATGCTGCGCTGCTCTTAGGCGTGCCAGTTGCTCGTACCATGATTGGGGTGTATGCACTGAGTGGTTTCCTCGCGGCTCTTGCCGGTGTCGTCTATTCCTTATATACGTCTTCGGGTTATCCATTAGCTACGGTCGGCGTAGAACTGGACGCAATTGCAGCAGTCGTTATCGGAGGAACCTTGCTTACGGGGGGTGTCGGTTATGTCGCCGGAACCTTCATAGGCATTCTTATCAACGGGACGATTCAGACTTATATTACTTTCGACGGTACATTGAACAGTTGGTGGACAAGAATTTTGATCGGCTTTTTGCTGTTTGTTTTCATTGCACTGCAAAAGTTCTTGAGCAGTAGCAGCGGACAATCCGTATTCAGGTTCGCGCGCGGATTACGCAGGGCCGAACAAACAGCGAATTAATCAGATTGTTAGCAATAGGTATCGCTCTATGGATGAGTGCTATAAGATAATTAGTTGAATTTTCCGACAAAAATTCACTGGAGTTCTATACTGAAAAAGACTTTATCCGTCGAAATCGTTAGTTAAAATTATGAACCGATTATTTGCCAATGTAAGCTTGGGCGTAAAACTTAACTTTCTGGTCTTGTTGGTCTTGGTGATTCTACTGGTCGGTATCGTACTTCTACTGAAGCAGAACACGCAGAACCTGACTGAAGTTATCGGTGGGCAGCGGATTACAGAAGAAGCCAATATTATCCGCAGCCGGTTGGCGGAAATTGAAGATGGACTTGGCGTGAACATCAATTTTTTGGTTTCGAGTGTTAGTTTTTTCCAAGCGGTCGGACGACGAGATCAAGTTGAAACCAATGAAATTATCACCCGCGCCAACGCGTCATTGAAATTGGACGACATCACCGTTGTTGATGGTGACGACAAGCGGCTAGTCGATACCCAAGTCGATGAAGATCAGGCTGAGGAAGATAAGCTCCTAAGCCGCGCACTCGCTGGCGACGAAAGCACGGCACTTCTGATTGAAAAGAATTCTGGGCAAATCGAAATTAGTATTGCCATCGCAGCGCCAATTGTGAGCAGTAACGGTAATATCTTGGGGGCAATTCAGATAGGCCGACATATTAGTGATAAGTTTCTTGAGGATCTCACATTTGGACGTGCCGACATCAGTCTGGGGCTGATCTATGATGACAAAATACAGGCGCGGACATTTCCCGATGGACAGGATGACATTTCAACCCATGTTTTGAGCAATGGTATCGCATTCGAAGCTGACTCCGTTTCGCTCGCACAAAGTGGTCAAAGCGTCATTCTTAACCATCTGGTGTTGGGGGATGGTGGTGTTCCTCATACGCTAGCTTATATACCGATTTTGTCCGACTCGGGTACGTCGCCGGCAGTGATTATGATTCAGGTAGAACTAAAAGACATTTATTCGTTTCAGAATGTCACTTTACTTAATACGATTATCATTTTTGCGGCGCTGACCTTGATTGCCCTAGCCATCATTTATATCAATATTTTTCGCACGATGATTAGCCCGCTGAACAAACTCAAAACAATTGCACACACGATGACCAGCGGCCAATATGATGAGCGCGCCCCCGTGAATACAAAGGATGAAGTTGGGCAAATGGCAGAGGCCTTTAATGAAATGGCAAATGCCATTCAGCAGCGTGAAATCAGCCTTCAGGCGGCACGCGAACAAGCTGAACGCGCCGACAAAGTAAAGTCGATGTTTTTAGCAAGTGTTTCACACGAATTAAGAACCCCGCTGAATGCCATTATTAACCTGACCAAGTTTGTCATGATTGGTTTATATGGGCCGGTAAACTCTGAACAGGTTGATACACTGGGCAAGGTCGAGCGCAGCAGCAAGCATCTTCTCAACCTGATTAATGATGTGCTTGACATATCCAAAATTGAGTCAGGTTCGCTTGAACTTTTCGTCGAAGATGGCCTAAAAATTAACGACATTATTCGTTTGGCTGTTGAGACTGGGCGCGGATTGTTAGCCAATAAGCCCATCGAAATTGTGCTCGACCTTGATCAAGAGCTGCCGCCGTTACGCGGTGACGAACAACGCATACGGCAGATTATATTGAACCTCGTGTCCAATTCATGTAAGTTCACAGACGAAGGGCAGATCGTCGTCAAAAGCTATCAAGAAAAGCAGGAAGTCGTCATTTCAATTTGTGACTCGGGTCCCGGAATTGATCCGAAGCATCATGAAACGATATTTGAGGTTTTCCGGCAAACTAAAGTCGGCCTACGCAAGAGTGAGGGCACTGGCTTAGGACTTCCCATTTCGCGTCGATTAACCGAAGCCCATCATGGACGGTTATGGGTCAACAGCGCGCTGGGACAGGGTGCTACCTTCTATGTTGCATTACCCATTAGTTCGTGTCTTGAACTCACGGTATAGTCAGCGCTGTGGAAAGGATTTGATGTGTCCGACCCGGTAATTTTGTATGTCGAAGACGATGCATTAAGTCGAGAAGTCATGCAAACGCTTTTGGTGCGTGGTTTAGGCTATAAGAACGTTACTGTTTTTGAAAGCAGCCATGAATTTGGGGCAAAATTAGATACACTTACCACAATTCCTGACATTATTTTCTTAGATATTCATGTAGAGCCAATTGATGGTTTTACCATGCTGGGTTTGATACGCCAGCGTAACCAATTTAATGGAACACGTGTTGTCGCGCTTACAGCGAGCGTCATGAATGAGGAAGTGAAAATGCTAAAAGAGGCCGGTTTTAATGGCGTAATCGCAAAGCCACTAAACTATGAGACCTTCCCGACTACTTTGCGCCATATTTTGGCCAAGGAAGATATCTGGTATATCAAATGAGATCGACATAAACCACTATGAAGAACACCTCAGAGCGCGGTGTTTTTTAATCAAACTGCACCATTGATGGCGTGCAGATTTAAGTGTACAACAGAACGAATACCAATCTGGAATTGGGTAACAAACTAATGATTGACCGACATGCCCTGATCATTGATGATGATGCCTACAGCATTCACATTATGGAACGCTTTCTCGACCAAGAAAATGTGTCCTATACGTCTGTACTCGACACATCCAATTTAGAAAGTATCTTACAGACTATTGATAAAGTGGATGTTGTATTTCTTGATCTTGAGATGCCCAAACGGGACGGCTACGAGATACTGGAAATTCTGAAAGTGTATATCGAACCCCGAGTCCCGGTTGTGGCTTGTACTGTTCATACAGCGGAAATTCAACACACACGCAAGTTGGGCTTTTATAGTTTTGTTGCCAAACCATTGGACATGGATCGCTTTTCGAACCAATTAAACCGCATCCTGAACGGAGAGCCGGTTTGGGATGCCCGTTAGAACCTTGCTTAGCTGTAAGCAGGGCAAAAGGCAGAAGACAATTTTCCCGGTTGTTAGGTAGTCAGCACAACTCTGAAACCAATTGTCGAATAACGATGCACAGGATCTAGCTTAAAGTAGAAGGTGGTTTTGGCACGTTCCATTGACCCTAAGTACGATCCACCCCGAACGATATAGCTAATTGCGGGCGGCGCAGATGGAAGAATACCGGTTGTACTCGCTGCTTGACTGACTTGTTTAGTCGAGCACCATTCCCAAACGTTTCCAGCCATATCATAAACACCAAACGGACTCACACCTTGGGGATATTTCCCAACCGGCGTGGTGGATTTAATACCACTTTCGCTCGTGTTACAGGAGGTTTTGTCAAACTTGTTTCCCCAAGGGTATCGATGGGTCGTATTGCCCTGTGCGGCGCGCTGCCACTGCTGTTCGGTAGGCAACGAAACTTTTTGTCCGGTCTTGGCGTTCAACCACAAACAAAAAGCTGTTGCCTCGTACCAGCAAACATACCCACGTGGCATGTCTTTGGTTTCGGTCGGTTTAGGTTCCACGGCCTTCATATGTCCCTTGTGCCATTCACACGCTTCGTTGGAGAAACTCCACCACTTATCGTTGGCATAGCCATCGGGCGCATCTACGAATGCTTGGTACTGCTCGTTTGTAATAGGGAATTTGCTGATCTTATAAGCATCAACATGGTATATGACCCGTTTACGCTCGCGTTCGACTATGACCTCCCCTGCCGGCACATCACACCAGACCGGCACAGTCGGCATTAGACAAAGCGCTGCCAAACCTTCGGGATCGTAATCTGGAAAATCACGGCGAAAGTCATTAAAGGCATTACAACCAATTTGAAAGGTTCGGTGCCGCTTAATGAGCGCGACGATGGGACGATATTCGCGTTCAGCATTGCGCAAATACGACTGCTTTTCGAGTGCTGCTTCAGCTTCTTTGATAACAGCATTCAAATCGATAAATTTGGATGCATACCCGTTCTCTTGGGCAGTTTTCAATAAATAAACGGCGCGATCAAAATTTCCGGCGTCTAAGGCTTCAGCAGCTTCATCAATGACACTGGCTGCGTCAACGGTAGGTGGCTGCACAGCACCGGCCAAAGTCGATGCCGTGATATTAATAGATGGCGCTTTTGGTTCGCGTTCTGCCAAGTGAATAGAATTTAGGATTTGTTTGACGGCCTTAACATCAAATCCGTTGCTGAAATCCGCGTAGTGAATATCTTTTAACTCGCCAGCAAGAGGCGTATTGGGATGGATAAGTACGGGGAAGATATGCTTGCCCAATTTATGGGCAATTGAAAATTCTTGTTTACAGTAATCCGATGTCACTGATTCTTTAGAAAGCAAGTAAACAAAACCCTCGCACCATGTTAAGCGCTTAAGGATTTCTTCCCACCACTTTTGACCAGCAGCAATCCGGTGGTCATACCAGACCTCATGAACGTCCAGCGTCTCCACAATCTGCTGACAAAATGGCTTGTCTACCCTCGCATAGCTTATAAATAAACGCATGACTGCCAACCCAGTTAATATGTACCCTTAATCAATATAGTTCTATATTTCTCGATAGTGTACATAAGGATACGTATATTACAAAACTGTAACCGATTTTATGGTGTATACATGCTTTTTGTACTATTGCATGATATGCTCATCATACTATGCAAAGACATGCTACTAAGCTAAGAGAAATTACGAATCTTTTCTTAAGATATTGGGCTTGGATAGTACGATTTATCATCTTTTGGCTGGTTGTTGGTCTCATTTCACCGGCACTTCCCCGTGCTCCGCTACAGGCGCAGCAAACTGTTGACACCACAAAACCAATGGTTTGTGTTCACACTCGCCTGATTGACGAAGTCTATGAGTGGAAAATTCAACGCTCTTTGCAACTTGTACGAGAAATGGGAGCGACAACAATCGTTGAGTTCTTCCCGTGGGCATATGGTGAACCCTCGCGCGGAAATTACGATTGGGCCTCATTCGACCGAATAGCTCGACAAGCACATAATCAAGGTTTGCACATCATCGCCCGAATGGGTCTTGTGCCGGAATGGGCACGGAACCAAACCGGAAATCCGACAACGCTTAATTATTTACCGGATGAATCTTTCCAAGCATTTAGTGATTTTGTCGCCATATTTGCCAAGCGTTATGCTGGAACCATTGACCAAATTATTATCTGGAACGAGCCCAATTTGTCCTTCGAATGGGGGTATCGTCCAGTTATCGCGTCTGATTATGCTCGACTGCTCAAAACCGTTTATGCTCCGGCACACGCTGCTAATCCTGATGTCATGATTCTGGCCGCTCCACTTGCTCCAACATTGGAACCAGCCGGTAGTCCTAATGGGCTAAATGATTTGCTCTACTTAAAGGCGTTGTATGAAGCGGGCGCAGCACCCTATTTCGATGCTCTAGCGATGCACACTTACGGCTTTACCGAACCACCGGAAGCCCTTCCTTCGCCGAACGATTTGAACTTCCGCCGCGCAGAGCTTTTACATCAAATCATGCTGCAATACGATAATCCCCAAAAACCCGTATTTATCACCGAGAGTGGCTGGAATGATAACCCGCGCTGGACGAAAGCGGTTCGTCCTTCGCAGCGTGTTGCTTACACGGTCAATGCCTTTGAATGGGCAGAGACTAATTGGCCGTGGCTCGATAAATTATGTTTGTGGGTACTGAGGTATCCTGCTAACACGCGAAGTTACCCTGATAATTTTGCGTTGATAACACCCGATTTCGAACTCACGCCGATTTATTATGCAATACAAGCCTATGCACGGGGCTGGCAGCAAGGGAAAGACCTATGGTTACCCGCGCCCGTTCGCTAAATTTTTTCGTCATATTTGTAGCACTGACGCTGTGGGCATGGGGGCTATCAGGGGTAATATTCTGGATCCGGTGGAACTCGGTTACACGCCCTAACGCTCCCATTAAAGAACTTTTTCCTTACGGAGAAATTCGCATCGGGGTAGACGCGAGTTATCCGCCATTCGCCGTCGCAACCAGTGATGATTTATATGGCATTGATATTGATATAGGCAAAGCTGTTGGAAAACGACTCAATGTTCCTGTGCGCTTCATCAATATGGGTTACGACGGCTTATATGACTCACTAAAGGCTGACCAAGCAGATATTCTCATTTCAGCGCTTACCATCGATTATTCGCGCAGTGGAGATGTCTTGTATACGGTTGCTTACTTTAATGGGGGTCAAGTTCTCGTCACCGATAATCAACATCCATTGGCGAATATGAACGAGATTAGTGGACATACCTTAGCTTTTGAGTTTGGTTCGGACGCAAACCTGACAGCACGGGCGTGGCTCAGACGAATTGCACCTTTCCAACTGATGCCTTATGAAACCCCGAACATTGCGCTCGATTCAGTTCGGCTTGGTGACAGTGACGCGGCCTTAGTCGATTCAACGAGTGCGGGCCTATATCTGCGCCAGCATCCAGATTGGCGGGTACAAGAGGTTCAAGTCACTGATCTGCTATATGCAATTGCGGTCAGCACTAAAAGAGGTAATACATGGGCAGCCGTCAATAACGCGCTCAAATCGCTTATAGACGACCGGACAATTGCAGCAATTCTTAAGCATTGGCTTTAAGCGAGCAGTTCGTCAACCAGCGCTCGATAGGCCTGTGCACCGGCACTTTCCGGCGCGTAATCAACAACAGCTTTTCCGACATGGGGGGCATCTGCTACCGTTGGGTCATATGGGATAGCGGTGCGAAACACTTGTCCCGGTAATAATGTGCGAATGTCAGCCAGAACTTTAGCAGCAAATAACGATTCTGAGTCGAAAAATGTCGGCAAAATGCCCCGTAATTTTAGATTAGGGTTACCCATGCCAGTGCGAACATGGCTGATAATATCTTGAACCGCCTTTATTCCTTGCATTGCCGGATAATTACATTGAATCGGGATAATGAGTTGATCAGCAGCGATCAAGGCCGAAACCGTTAGTACATTAAGACCGGGGGGTGTATCAATCAGAACAAAGTCGAACGTATATTGTGTTTCGCGCAGAACTGTTCGCAATCGCCCCAGAGGATGTTGTTCCTGTACCATACGGATGGCCGCTGTAGCCAAATCCACGCTGCCGGGAACAAGTGCTACCAGCGAACCAAAGGTCTGCATGACTCTCACAAGTGAGATTTCAGGATACATCAGTAAAGAATAACTGCTTCGTGTGAGGCGATAGGGATCGTATCCCATAAAGACTGTTAAGCTGGCCTGAGGGTCGAGGTCAACTAATAACACGCGTTTGCCGCGGCTGGCAAGCACCAAGCCAAGGTTTAACACAGTGGTTGTTTTTCCAACCCCACCTTTTTGGTTAGCAACCGCTAGAATATATGTCACACACACGTCCAGTAATTATGCAAGAATAAAGGCGATTATACCCTAAAAGGCTGGAATGTTGCCTAATGAGCCATTATACTTCTCAAATTATGCACGTTGGGATAGACACACGCCTCACCTACTACCGCACCGGCGGCATCAGCACTTATATGAGACGGCTGGTTTCCGCTTTGGAGGTAATTGATAGTCATAACGATTATACAATTTTCCAAAGTCGTAAGGCTGCAACATCAATAGCAGACCGCTTCAAGACGGCTAAATTATGGACACCATGTCATCACCGAATCGAACGGCTTGCCCTCTCGGTGGAATTGGCGCGTTTTGGTCTGGACATTCTACACAGTCCGGACTTTATCCCACCCTTACGCGGGGCGCGCAAACATGTTATCACGGTGCATGACTTGACGTTTCTTCACTATCCGCAGCACCTCACCGAAGAAGCCCGTCATTATTACAACGACCAAATTCAAGCAGCGGTTAAACAGGCAAATCACATCCTTGCGGACAGCAATGCAACAAAAATTGATCTCATCAATATGCTGCGTGTGCCAGCCGAGAAAATCACTGTACATATGCTGGGTGTTGATGAACAATTTTGTCCACTTGATGTGGATATACTTGAAGCACAGCGGCAAAAACATCAGTTGCCGGAACAGTACATTTTGTTCGTGGGAACATTTGAGCCGCGCAAGAACATTCTTGGATTGTTGCAAGCATACAAACACCTGCTAGCAGATTTGCCCGATGCACCGCCAATCGTATTAGTCGGTAGACGGGGATGGTTGTTTGACGAAACCATGCAAAACATTCGTGACTTAAATCTTGGAGACCGTATTTTGTGGCGTGAGAACATTGACGACAGCGATTTACCCGCCGTTTATAATCTGGCTTCGGTTTTAGTTTTGCCCTCGTTTTATGAAGGTTTTGGTTTCCCTGCATTAGAAGCAATGGCCTGTGGAACTGTTCCAATTGTCAGCAACCGCTCATCATTACCGGAAGTCGTCGGGGATGTAGGACTGCAAATTAACCCTGATGATATAGACGCGCTAAAAGAAGCTGTCCAGAAGGCTATAACGGACACCGATTGGCGAGTGCATCAACAAGAGCTAGGACTGGAACGTGCCAAGCAATTTCGATGGGAGACTACAGCGCAAATTGCACTATCGGTTTATCAAGCGGTAGGGGCAGCGATATGAAAATCTTGTTTGTCACTGCCAGCCTGCCCTATCCACCGCAGCAAGGGGGTGCACTACGCACGTATGGCTTGCTTCACGGTTTACATCAGGCGGGGCATGAGCTAACGCTTTTGAGTTTTAGCGATACAGATACGAGCTACATGGGTACACCACTCGAGACATTTTGCAAAAAAATAGAAACCGTTGCGTTCCCCACGCGTTCCAAAAGTGATCGACTGCGCGATTTGTTGCTTACGAGCGAGCCGGATATTGGTCGGAGACTGTATAGTGAAGCCTTTGAGAAACGACTCAAGGAATTGATCAAGACCGATCAGTTCGATGTGATCCAATTTGAGGGAATTGAGGTGGCCTGTTACTTACCTGTTCTGCGGCAAGTAGGAACACGAGCCAAACTCGTTTATGATGCCTTTAACGCCGAGGCAAACATGCAGTACGCGATCTTTGAAATTGATCGCGGCAATCCTCGACGTTGGTTAGCGGCGGCTTATTCGTTCGTGCAATCACGACGGATTAGAAAATTTGAAAACGAGCTGTGCCAACTGGCCGATCTGGTTATCGCGGTATCCGCAGAAGATGCTGCTCTTTTGCAAAGTTACAACCCAAAAAACAAAGTTCCGGTGGTAGCCAACGGTATTTTTGCGAATGAGTACGAAAAACAAAGCAGCGAGTTGAATTTGGGCAATCAAGCATTAGTCTTTACTGGCAAGATGGATTACCGCCCGAATGTTGACGCTGTGTTGTGGTTTGTTTCCCAAATTCTGCCTAGAGTCAAACAGTTGGCAGCGGATGTCAAATTTTACATTGTAGGACAAAAGCCCCACGAAAGTTTGGAACCCCTGCGCGATAATTCCAGTGTGGTCGTGACAGGATGGGTCGAAAGTGTGTTACCCTACTTAAAAGGCTGTGAGGTTTACATCGCCCCATTACGGATGGGCAGCGGTACACGACTCAAAATACTGGAAGCGATGGCCGCAGGTTGCGCAGTTGTGGCTACGACAATGGCAGCCAGCGGGATGCAGCGTGAGACTGAAATGGGTATGATGATTGCGGATAACCCAGATCAGATGGCGGATATCATCATTAAGTTATTAAACACACCTACACTTCGTTCCAAGTTAGGTGCAGAAGCAAAGGCTTATGTGAACAAGCATTACGATTGGTCGGTACTCATTCCCGATCTTTTAGCGGCCTTCGAGGCTATCGAGCGTGGATAGAGAAGCGCTGGTCATCCGCAACCAAGCCATGACCGAGGCGTTTCACAGTACGCCACTAAAGCATCAAGCACGGCGCGCCTTATTGAGGATGGCTTCACATTTCCCAATACCCAACGGAAGGCGCACACACACAGATCGCATTCTGTTGATTCGGCCCGACCATCTGGGTGACGTGTTATTGACTGCACCAGCTATTCATGCCCTAAAGAGCGCTAATCCACAGTTGGAGATTCATGCATTAGTCGGGCCGTGGTCAGCCGACGTAATGGCTAACTTCCCGGAAGTTGATCTGGTTTTGACACTGCCCTTTCCCGGGTTCAGCCGAACTGCCAAAGAAAATCTACGTTCGCCATATCAGTTAGCCGTATCGACAGCAGCGCATCTACGAAGGATTGGTTATGGTTGTGCCATTATTATGCGCCCTGACCATTGGTGGGGCGCACTCGTCGCACAGCTTGCTGGAATCCCAACACGCATTGGTTATGATTTAACGGATGTTACCCCGTATCTGACTGAGGCCGTACCGTTTACCCATGAGCATGCGGTCCTCCAAAATGTTCGGTTATTGCACAAGTGGGTCAAGTCGCCTCAACCTGAACATTTGGTCAACGACTATCTTGTGCATGAGAATGACCGCGCTTATGTCAACGGATATCTTAGTACATGGGGTGTCCCCCATGCAAAGCCGATCTTTTGTATTCATCCCGGTACGGGTACAGCCGTAAAACATTGGACGGAAGCCGGTTGGGCGCAGGTGGCGGATATATTGACCGAACAATTGAATGCTCAGGTGGTATTTACCGGCAGCGAGAAAGAATTGGCACTGGTTCGACGGATAATCGGCAATATGAAGCAGCCAGCCGTTATCACCGCAGGCGACACGGGTGTTGGTCAACTTGCGGCGCTGTTCCGACGGGCAAAAGTTGTTCTTGGGCCGGACAGTGGCCCGCTGCACCTCGCCGCTGCGGTACAAACGCCCACCGTGACCTTATTTGGCCCTGCCGATCCGGTTGAATTTGGGCCGTGGGGTTCGCCACAAAAACATATGGTACTAACCAGTGACATTGGCTGCCGCCCGTGTCGGGTGATTGATTGGTCAGGGGATGACCTCAGCTATCATCCGTGCGTTCGTGAGATTACCGTTGCCCGCGTTTTGGATGCGGCGCGACGTGTTGTTCAATCGACTTAAATGACGACCAAAACGCAAAAACTGCGAAATATGCTGCAAATTCAGCACAATTTGCACATTTATCCGCTGAAATGACCGGCGGGATTGAGAGAGCAAGGCGCTGAATTGACATTTTGTGTCAGCGGGACGCTCACTCAATGCCACTGATTCGTCACAACCTCGGCGGATGGTTCGGTTAATGCCACCGCTACGCAATTTGTGCATGTCACTGCTTTGTTTGCTGGTTCTTTAAGCAGGCGAACATTGATTTGTGGCACAACACCCCTTCAGTATAGAACGTATATTCTTATTTCATTTTAAGACAATCGCCTATCATAGTCAAGCAAAATCGGTTCGAGTTTACAAACTTTTGAGCGCGGTAATTTGTACGAAAAGGAATGGTCTGAAACCATTCCCTACGAAAAATAATCGGTGTTTAATCGGGAATGACGACCTTTTCTAATCCGACATCCGGCGGGGGAAAACGTGGATTCATATCTTCCAATGTGGCGACGATGGTTTTAGCCACGACGAGGTCACGGTACCACTTGTGATTGGCGGGGACGATGTGCCAAGGGGCATAATCGGTATTACAGCGCTCAAGCAAGGCTTCGTAAGCGTCCATGTAACTATCCCATTGTTCACGTACAGGCAAATCACCCAGCTCGAATTTCCACTGCTTATCGGGGTTTTCCAACCGTGATATTAGACGTTCCTTTTGCTCATCTTTGCTGATGTGCAAATAAAATTTCAAGATACGTGTGCCGTTGGCAGCCAATAACTGCTCAAACTGATTAATGTAGTCATAACGTGTCTTCCAAACTGACTTCGGAACAAGGTTATTCACACGCACGATCAGCACATCTTCATAATGGCTGCGGTTAAATACACCTATGTAACCTCGTGGGGGGGCATATTGATGGACACGCCATAAGAAATCGTGGGCGAGTTCCTCCGGCGTAGGGGCTTTGAAGGAGGCCACACGCACGCCCTGCGGATTTACGCCTTCAAAGACTTTACGGATAACGCCATCTTTCCCGCCCGTATCCATCGCTTGAAAGACAACCAATAATGATTGTTTACCTTCGGCATATAAGATTTCTTGTAAGTCTTCTAATTTCTCTTTGAGTTTGATTAACTCTAAATCCGCGCTGGCCTCGTCTAAATCTTCATGAAAGTCAGGATCATATTGCTGGAGTTTGACGGCGCTGCCGTATTTCGGAGTGAGTTTATATTTAGCCACAACAAAGCCTTTCATAAGCGAGTTATTTATCCGGTAATTCTCTAAAGCGGGAGCACACGTAGGTGTTCCCCTACATCAAGCGGCTCTTTAGCGAAGAAATTTACGGGATAAGCCACAAAGCGATACTTATTCTCATTGTAAATCGGATTTTTCATCGTGGGGTGCGACGCTATAGGTTTCTTCGTTCTTATAGGTGACCATACCCTGCGCTGCCCCTTTAATCTTTTTGACGTAGAGACAGCGTGTAACATCCACTTCAACTTTGCCATCAGTGCGGCGAGAACTGTAATAGGCCGCAACAGATGCTGCAAATTCAATCAACGACTGGGGTACAGCGCGACCATCAAACTTGATTACGACATGGGCGCCGGGAACGCCGCGCGCATGAAGCCATAAATCTTGTCCACCGCCTTTGCTAAAGGTTACGATTTCATTCTGGCGGCTGTTGCGTCCTATCCAGATGACAAAACCGTCTTTGGTGACGACACGTATAGGGGCGCTTTGTCCACTGCCAGCAATTTTCTTGGCGGCTGCTCCCTTCCAATGACCGCCGGACTGCAAAATTTGGCGCACTTCGTCAATTTCCGGCCAACTGGAGGCAAATTCCAAATCGGTGGTGAGCTGCGCCATTTGATCCAATTCATTACGAGTTTCCCGAATAAGGCCGGGCACGTCATCCAGCGCTTTTTTGGCTTTGTCATAACGCCCGAAATAGGCCTGAGCGTTGTCCAACGGCGACAGCTTGGGATCGAGCTGAATCACAAGATCCGGTTTATCGATGTCATATTGGGCTTTGAGTTCAGTTTGACCCGGTTGAAGGGCATATTGATAGGCGAGAATCAGCTCACCGCTCTGGCGAAGGACATCGCGCTCCTGCTCGTCGGTCATGGAACGTTCTAAGGAGGCTAAACGCGCGCCAAGTTTAGCTTGGGCTTCTACAATGGCTTCGTGCACAGGCACTTTCGCGGCGCGATAAGCTTCTTCGCCAACAGGTGCGCCATAATAAGCTGTCAGCGCTTCAACAAGACTATCAGTCGGTCGCCATGTCGATTGACTTTTAATGGGATAAACACTATAAGCAGCAACTCCATTTTCGTTTTCGACAATTCCCGGCTGCCATTGACGTTTCGATAACGGTTCAATTAAGGTGCGCAGCGCATCGTAGATGGCTTCTGGATTGGCTTCAGAGGCTTTTTGATTCGCATCACCACAGGCACGATAAATAATTTCTTTCGCCAAGAGCGGGCTTACACCTAAAAGGTGTGAGGCCAATACCTGCTGAGATTTGCGCTTGGGGTCTTCGACATGCTCAAAAAAGGCTTCGACTTCTTCTAAAATGACGCGAGTCGGATCAATTTTACCGACCTGCGGCGGCGGAAGTTTGTAGTCATGCGCGGGCAAACTCAAACGATAGCGGTTTTCGTCTGGCCCAACTCGGCGCATACAATCCAGAATGATGCCCTTTTGAAGCAATAAAAGGTTGCTGCGACGCTCCATCGGTTCAACAATAATGCTAATCGCACCTTCCGGGCCGGTCACATCAAACTGAAGGATACGTTCCCACGGCGATTGGCTGACATGTTCGATGAGGCCACCTTCGGCATAGCGTCGAAAAAGCAGACCCAATTGTGTCGGCTTAACTAACCCGCGACGCAATTTTTCATCCAACAGCAAAATACGCGGCGTTTGAGTATCCGCGCTCAAATACAAGTAGCGGCGTTTACGGTCGCCGTAGACTTCAAAACCGATGCCGGTATCGTCAACATCCAGTACATCTTGAATGCGCGAGCCAACCAGCACATCCATGAATTCATCGACAAGTGCAGACAACGTAAAAGAATCGAGATACATGAGACTCTATCCAGAAAAATAAGTTGGATGTCTATTGTAGCGGAGAATGAAGTTAATGAGCAGTTGGGGTCAGCAGATACGCGATGATATCGCCTAATTCTTGGTCAGAAAGCTGCTGAGAGAAGTTTTGTGGCATCGAGGGGTTATAACCCTCGACAACAAAAGCCAACGGGTTAGTAATCGACTCGTAGATGTAAGCGGCGGCGGTCAATGGGGGACGACGAGTGGCGGCACGTTCAGCAATGCCATCATATGACGGAGCGATTTTATTGACTGCCCCTTCACGGTGGCAAGCGGTACAACCATGCTGCTCGACGAGAAGCGCGCCGCGTGATGCATCCGCATTTTGAAGCAAGACACTGACTTTATCCATGTAAGTATCAGCCGTCAAAGCTGCAACGACGGTTGGTGGGATAACCAATTCACTCTCGGTGGTCAGGGCTAACGCACCCAAAAAAATGATGGTTACCAGAACGAACAAGCCGATGACCAGATACACGGGCCATCGAGCGGTTGATGCAGATGATGGAGCAGTCACAATATGCCTAGTGGATTAGCAGGCGATCAAGGATCATCACCAAAAACAAAAATGCCAGATAGGAAGTCGTGTACTTATACATAGTCCGCGCGGCTGCACCATCGGCGATTTGAATGAGTTTAACAGCGTAATAAATCATTCCAATACCCAACAACACCGCCGTTACGATGTAAATTCCGCCAAGAAATCTAAACGGTAATGGCAGCAATGTAATAAGAACAAGCTGCACCGAATACAACAAGATTTGACGGCGTGTGGCTTCTTCGCCGTGTGCAACGGGCATCATCGGGACGTTTGCCAGCGTGTAATCTTTATTGACGAGCAGCGCCAGCGCCCAACTGTGCGGCGGTGTCCAGTAGAAAACAATCGCAAACAAAATGAATGCCTGAAATGAGACTGTACCGGTTACAGCGGCCCAACCAACCAGCACCGGAACCGCACCTGCCCCACCCCCGATCAAGATGTTGACGACGGTATTGCGCTTGAGGATGAGGGTATACAAAATGACATAATACAGGCCGCCAAACAGTGCCAAGACAGCGGTTAGCCAATTAACCCACATCGCCAGCACCAACACCGACCATGCCAGCAAGCCCATACCAAAGAGTAAGGCATTGAGTGGAGCAACCCGACCCGAAGGTATAGGACGGCGGGCAGTACGTGCCATCATCGCGTCCATATCGCGGTCAATATACTGATTGATGGCACTTGCACCGGCAGCAGCAAACGCACCACCAATAAGCGTCGGAATCAAAATATCCATATTGGGAATGCCATTGGCTGCAATCACCATCGTGGTAACGGTTGTGAACAGCAGCAGTAAGACAATCCGCAGTTTGGTAAGTTCTAGATAATTTTTAAGCAGCGTGCGAAGGTTGAATTTGCTTACTTCGACGCTTTGGACTGAAGTTCCCATGTTTGCTCAGTTATCCCATTAGAAATTGTGTGATTATTCAACCATTCGATTGCTGAGAGCGCAACCAAAACCGCCCATGTGCTGGCAGCCAAACCGACGTGAGCCGCACCCCAAAAAGCCTGTGCGCGACTCATGACAAACATCGCGCCGACTGCGGCCTGTGCGAAATAAGCGATGAGCGCGACAAGGGCTAATGTTCGCAGCCGTTGATCTTGACGATCACGATAGACGAAGATTGCCAATACGACGACACTGATACCGAGTGCGGCGACGGCAAAGCGGTGAAACATGTGAATGACCGCTAACGATCCCTGCTGAACAGGCAAAATCTGACCGCTGCATAACGGCCAGTCGGTACAGGCTAATGTCGCACCACTACCCCGAACCAGTGCCCCAGTTAAGATGATGACGAGTGATAAGGCAGTCGTCGTATAGGCCAAAGTCGTCACCCGGTTGGAGGTAGAACGCGAACCGGGACGATAGGCGGCGACAACTGCTGCCAACAGTAAAAACGCTAAGAGCAGCATGGCAGTGGCAAGATGTAACGTAACCCCCAACACTGGAAGGCTCTTTAATACGACCAGCGCACCCAGTGAACTTTGAACGGCAAAAAGGACTGCCGCGACAATCGTGATATTCAATACCCGGCGATTTTGCTTACGGTAGGCACGAATGGCAACCACCAGCATGGCAATGCCAAAGATGCCAATCAACGCAGCAAACAGACGATGCAGCCATTCAATCCAAGCGGTAATGTTGTCGAGCGGCGGGAAGATCGTGCCATTGCACAGCGGCCAGTGTTCTCCACAGCCCAGACCGGAGTCGGTCACACGCACAACGGCACCAAAGACAATTAAACCCAGTGTCAACAATGTCGTGGCGAGTGCCAACCGTGCAAAACCACGCGAGGGCTTGAACGATTGCTGCATAACGTTAAACCTCAAACCAAATGCGGTATTTCGATTTCAAAAACTAAGATTCTTCTGTCGCGGCGGCAGTTGTTTGAATAGCTGTCGGTGATTTCTTGACAGCAACCGATTTCACCTGCCAGTTCAAGAACCAGAAAAGAGCCATCAGTGTCACGGCGATACCAATCAAGTTGAAAAGAATAAAGCCGACAAACAAGAATAACTGCTCGGCCTTCCAAGGAGCCATATCTAACGCCGAAGCATCCGGATTGTTGGTCTGGCGAATAAGGCCGGGAATAGCCAGTTGGTTGCCATTCGAAGCAATTTGTGCCGTTAAACCACCACCAATAATCAATATAACGATTATCACGCCCACGATTAACAAACGCTTCACAGCGAACCTCCTCGGAAACTGCCTAAAGTAAGAAGATTGTACTATTTCTCACAACCGACTGCAAGACAGCCGCTTGAACTGTCATAATCATTTCAATAAGCACAGGCACTATTCGGTGCTATGGTCACTGTTGACGACGAGCGGCAAGGTGAAATAAAAAGTAGAACCGACGTTGGGTTCACTTTCAACCCAAATATTTCCGCCATGCCGCTGTATGATACCCTGTGTAATGGCTAATCCCAAGCCGCTACCTTCGATTTTCAGACGAACACCTTCAGGGGCACGAAAAAAGCGGTCAAAAACGTGGGGTTGATCATCTGCGGCGATTCCCATGCCTGTATCTTGAACCATGACCCGAACCGAGTCGGTATCTTTTGTCGCGCCGATCACCACCGTTCCGCCCTGCCGATTATATTTGATGGCATTGCTGAGCAAATTATCAATGACCTGAACAATGCGGGCAGCATCCACATGAATAGTCGTAATGTCGGACGCAATATTGGTGCGAACATTGACCTCTTTTTGTTCGGCTGCTTCGAGCAGTAAATCGATGGCTTCGGCAACCATATCAGACAAGTTAATTTCGCTCAATTCCAGCGGCACACTTGAATCGACCCACGAAATGTCTTTGAGCCGCGCGATTAAATGCTCCATGCGCTTTAATCCCGCGAAGGCGCGGTTGAGGTAATGAGTCTGCTTTTCATTGAGCGGCCCGACATTTTGAATAACATCCAGACACCCTGAAACCAGATTTATGGGTGTCCGCAAATCGTGAGCAACCGTATCAAGCCATTCGTTACTTGAGTCGCTTTTCGTCATTTGGGCTACACTTCTCCGGGCGGGAACAATAAATCCGGTAAGGTGTTTAAGGCATAAGCAATGCGGGTTCCATGCCATGTCAGCAAAGAACCATCCACTAACATGATACGCTTATTTTTTGCAGCGGGAATATCCAACTGCGTAAATAATTGAATATGTTCTTCCGTAAATGGGAACGGCTCACTGGGCAGCAAAATCACATCCGGCTGAGCAGCGACCACTTCATCCATTGTCACACGCGGGTAGCGAACGTCGCGCCCCATAAGACGTGAATCATCTGGCGGCAGTGGTTCGGCCTGCCCTAGATCGGCCTTTAAGGGATACTGACGGTCACGATCAGCAAAAATGTTGACCGCGCCGCAGACACGCAGCAGGTTATTGGCGTAAGTGTCACTGTTAAAAGTCATGAGCGGATCAAGCCAGATGGGTGCAAAAACGCGACAAACTGCCTCTTCAAACCGTTTTTCACCGATACGCCAAACCCAATCCATTGTTTGTTCGATCAAGCGGATACGTGGAACCATGACCGGTTCATCAAACACATCCATGATGTTCCACAGCAGATTGAAAGCATCGGCTACGGTGCATGGGAATGTGACCCAAACTGGAATATGTGCCGCCCGCAGCACCTCGACATCTTCCTTGCGATTTTCTTCTTGATTGGCAATCACCAAATCGGGATGCATCTCAATGATACGGGCTACGTCGGGGTTTTTTGTACCGCCGATACGCGGCAAACGAGCAACACCATCAGCGGGATAAACACAATAATCTGTAACCGCGATCAGCCGATTACCGAGCGTGAGGTCAAAAAGCGACTCGGTCACGCTCGGCACAAGCGAAACTACCCGCTGTGGCGGGCGATCTACCGGTGCGTCCATTTGATAGCTATAGGTATTATCCCCAGCCATAAATTGGCTTAGACCTCAGATTGGTGATCGGCTTAAATATAAACAAGTTGATCGCGTTCCGGCCCAACACTAATGGTTGTAATCGGTGTGTCACACAGTTCAGCAACTTTTTGAATATAGGTACGGGCGGCATCGGGCAAATCCTTGACATCCTTGACTTTGCTGATGTCCTCATGCCAACCGGGTAAGGTAATAAATTCGGCTTCGGCGCGTTCTGTTTCGGCCAATGTCACCGGCGGATATTCATAGCGAACTCCATCAACATGATAGGCCACCGCGATTTTGAGTTCATCAAAACCGCTCAGAACATCCAGTTTGGTCAAGAACATTTCGGTAAAGCCATTGACCGCAGCGGCATAACGCAGCACAACGGTATCCAACCATCCGCAGCGACGTGGGCGACCGGTTGTCGTACCGAATTCATCCCAATGATTTTCGCCTGTTCCGCGCAGTCGATTACCCAGTTCACCATGCAGTTCGGTTGGCATCGGGCCGCTGCCGACGCGGGTACTGAAACACTTGGCAACACCCATAACACGGTCGATGTAACGCGGGCCAATGCCGAGTCCGGTCAGCGCACCGCCAGATGTGGGTGACGAACTGGTCACAAACGGGTAATCACCATGATCAATGTCGAGTAAAGTACCTTGAGCGCCTTCACAGAGGACACGCGCGCCATCCCGCAGACGGGTATTCAAATAAACCGTAGTGTCTTTGATGTAGGGGCGCAGCCGTTCCGCAGCGTCGATATAATCCAACGCAACCTGTTTCGGGTCAAGGGTTACGCCTCCTTGACGCGACAAGGTAACATTGGCCTCTTCAATCATCTTATGGAGGGCATCTGCGAATTCTTCGACGTTAAGCATTTGACCTGCGCGAATGCCTTTACGTCCGGTTTTATCCATATAAGCCGGACCAATGCCACGCAATGTTGTGCCAATGGCCTGATTCCCAAGTGCTTTTTCGGAAGCGCTGTCGAGCGCGACATGTGCAGGTGTGATCAAATGGGCGCGGCTGCTGATGATGAAACGTTCAGGCGATACCTCTACCCCCATCGCCGCAATTTGATCCATCTCACGCAGTAAATTAACAGGGTTAACCACCATGCCGTTGCCCAGTACGCAAACCACATGGTCATGAAGAATACCTGAAGGAACCAGATGTAATTTAAAAATTTTATCGCCGACTACGACCGTGTGTCCGGCATTATCGCCGCCCGCGTAACGGGCTACCACATCGGCTTCTGCTGCTAACCAGTCTGCTACCCGACCTTTACCCTCGTCACCCCACTGAGCACCAATCACAATTGTCGCAGGCACTTCATCGTCCTCTCAAAGAATTTAAACAACAGCTCATTATACCCAATAAGTATGGACTTACGCCCCCGCAACATAAGATCGGCCAAGCGCAATTGTCACTTCGCGTAAGCCCCAAGGTTCGACTTCGCCATCTGGCCCCAAAGCTAAGGCTGAGCCTTCACCGATGCCCAGTGCCAGTGCCGAAGTTTCTTCTTCCAGCGCCGCTTTTCCTGCTTCCGATTGGGCAACAGCAGTCACACCCGGTAAGACAAACATTTGCGACAGCCAGCCGATACCCTGCCGGACTTCACCCGTTTCCAGCAGTATCCATGCACCGAAAACCGATGCACTGTTACCTTCCAGCAAAATAACGGCACCGTTTTCAAAGGCCGTTTGCATCCCGTCTACCGCCGCACCCAACAGCGCGGAGCGTATATCCGAACTGTTGGTGCCGGCCTCGACGACAATCAGGCTGGCTTCACCGAGTTTGGAGCGGATTGTATCGTCATCTTCTGAAAGCACATCTACGAAATATCCGGGCGGCGCACCCAAATCTTGAAAGTCATTGATAAGGGATTCAGTCGTTTCAACATCGTTTCGGAAACTGATATAAGCGACGCCACCATCCGCATCGATATGCCCAATGGCTTGAGCGCGAACTCCGCTTTGGGCTGTGTTTCCACCCGAAAGCACCAACCATCCGCGCCCATCGCGCCATTGCAATACATTGTTTCGTGCCATGCTCTTACTTAACCTGCATGAATATTCAGCCGGTCTTAACTGTTTGACGACGGAATCACGTAGTCGGCCACTGCCGATGCCATCAATGCCACACTGAGCGGCAGCGCGTTTTCGTCAAAGTCGAAACGTGGGTGATGATGCCCGTAGTACTGGCCGTCTGGACTTGGCACTGACGCACCGACAAAAAAGTACATGCCGGGAATGTCATCCATTAAGAAGCCGACATCTTCCGCACCCATTGTGCGTTCGTCTTTGAGCAGACCGTCTTCACCCACATATTGGCTTAAAACTGCCCGTGTGCGTTCGGTAATTTTTGGATCATTATGGACAGGAAGCGTTCCGTCTTCGATCACCAGCGTGGCTGTGCAGCCCATAGCCTGTGCAATACCTTCGGTGATTTCGCGCATACGGCGCTCAACCAAATCGCGAACTTCAATTTTGAAGGTGCGAATCGTTCCCCACAACTCGGCATCTTGAGGAATAATGTTATAGGCGGTTCCGGCCTGAACCCGCGTCACTGAAATAACCGCACTTTCCATCGGATCGATATTACGGCTGACAACCGTTTGCAAGGCACTAATCATCTGTGCTGCGCAAGCAATCGGATCAACACCGGCATTCGGCAGTGCTGCATGACCACCCTTCCCCGCAATTTTGATGGTGAAGATGGATGCACCAGCCATCACAGGCCCTTCGCCGACACCCAATTTACCTAATGGCATGGAGTTCCATAGATGTAAACCTAAGGTGAGGTCAGGATGAGGGTTTTCGAGCACGCCGTCTGCAACCATGGCTTTGGCACCGCCGACCGTTTCTTCGGCGGGCTGGAATACGAACTTGACCCGTCCAGCAATTTCGTCGCGGTATTTGGAAAGCAGCTTGGCGACACCCAAGCCGATGGTTGTATGTCCATCATGACCACAGGCGTGCATCTTGCCGGGAACAGTCGATTTATATTCAAATGTGTTTTCTTCGAGGATTGGCAGTGCATCCATATCGGCTCTGACCAACACCGTCGGCCCATCTTGAGCGCCTTCTAAAATGGCCACGACACCTGTTTTGCCAACGCCTGTTTGGACTTCGAGGCCGAGCTGGCGCAGTTCGTCCGCGACGATTCCGGCGGTGCGAAACTCTTCGAATGCCAATTCAGGGTGCATATGTAAATCACGGCGGCGGGTCACCAGTTCATCACGCAGTTCTTCGGCTTGAGCTTTGAAATCAATCATGTTTATTTCACCGGCTAAAAGTAATTACTCGGAAGGAATCGACATATCGAGGCGCATCAATCGGAGACTCAGGGTCAACGTTCGAGCGCAACCGTTGGGCCATCGCCTCCATATCGGCGATCTGACTCTTATGCTCGTACAACGATTTGATTTTGGTTTCGACGTAAGCGGTCACATCGACCCGCGTTGTGGGTGAAGCTGTGCCGCAAATATAGAGTTGATGGGTTTTGTGGGGCGCAAGTCCCTCGTCACGTTCGAGTTCAGGGAAGTTCAAACGGTCACGAGCAGTCGGGTAGACCGCGTCCAAGGTTGCCTCGCCAATCGCACGATGATCAGGGTGGTTCACGCCAGTTGTACCAAACCAGAAAACAGTTGGATCGCAAGTAACCACAATATCGGGCTGCTTAAGCCGAATGAGGCGGGTAATATCACGCCGCAGTTCCAAGTTTGGCATCAATTCACCATCGGGATAGCGCAAGAAAACTACATCTTTCACACCAAGCGCGGTGGCAGCATTCCGTTCTTCTACCTCGCGGATTTCAATTAAGCGCGGCGAGGTCATTTCAGGATCACTGCTGCCTTTATCGCCACTGGTGGCGAGGACAAACGTAATTTGCGCACCTTCCGCTGCCCAGCGAGCAAATGTACCGCCGCAGAAAAATTCCGGATCATCGGGATGCGCAAATACACCTAAAACGCGTTTTGGAACGGGTTGTTGTTCGTTGTCGGCCATGTTTAACCTGTCTGCGAAAAAAGCGATTCAAGGACGCGCCGATATTGGCATGTCTGTAACGGACTATGAAGTTTAATCTACAGGCGGCGACTGTTTCTTACCGGGCTTCGCGCCACATTCACACGGGCCGTCACCGTGCTTGGTGCACGGCTCACTGGATTTCTTTTGCAGCGCTTCCCATTCGTCCAACGGGATGATTTCCTCGCGTTTGAGAAAGTAGCGCGTATCTTCAACCAGCACAGTTACCGCATCTTGAAGCGGATGCACATCCAAAACTTTTCCTTCGCCGTGAGCAGTGCCGATGCGTTTATTACGTTTGGGAAGCTGCTTTCGCGCTTCGACATATTGTTCATATTCGTAGACCAAGCAGCAGCGCAGCCGCCCGCACATACCTGTAATCTCGGACGGATTAAGCGAGATGCCCTGCATCTTCGCCATCTTAATCGATATTGGGCTGAAATCGGTCAAGAAAGTACTGCAACAGCGGCTTTCACCACATGCACCGAAGCCACCGAGCAGTTTAGCAACATCACGCGGACCAATTTGTCGGATTTCAACTTGCATCGGGAAAATCTTGCCGAGTTCACTGGCGAGTTTCGTGGTATTCAGCTTATCCTCCGCCGTAAACAAAAATGTGACTATCGTGCCATCATAGTTGTAATGGGCGGCGATAAATTTAGCATCCTGAAAGCCACCTATCTGTTTGGCCTTCAGGATGCATTGGTCAAGCGCTTCGTCCTGCTGCATCTCCCAGTGTTGCTTCAATGTCAGGTCACGCGGGGTTGCCGGACGCATGATCGATTTATAGTCGCGTCCGTCTTCATCCGCCGCCGCAAAACTAACAATCTGCCCCATTTGGCGACCACGCGCCGTTTCGACGATGACGTAGTCTTTCAAATTCAATTCGGGAAAATCACTAAAGTCAAAATGGTACAATTTTCCAACCCGGTGAAAACGCACGCCAGCGACAGTGCGCTGCTGCGTCAGTGTAGTTTCAGTCATTTTTTTCTAGCCCTACTTATACGAAAGTTCAAACTTCAGCTTAATCATAAGTCATAGACTACCATTCTGGCAAAAGATTTGACAGATTCCACTCAAAATGCTAGTCTCATCACACCGTAATATCCCTAAACATAAACATGAAATCTACCTCAATCTGTAGACATCATTGTCAACAGCAGGTGATTTTCTTTTTCAGGAATCCCGTATGAACACCCTCGTCATGAAATTCGGTGGTTCATCCATAGGCACAACCGATGCACTCACACAGGTGTTGAGTATCGTGCTGCATGAGAGCGAACAATGGGACAGGCTCGTCTTGGTCGCTTCAGCGCTGGAAGGCGTCACTGACGGATTAATTGAAGCGGCACATCTGGCGCAAATGGGGCAGCAGCGCGGCTACCGCCGTATTGTCGCGAATTTGCGCACGCGCCATCTGGCATTGATTGATGAGCTGCCGCTAGGAACGACCGAACGCGCGGCACTTCACGCGGATATTGATCGTTTGCTGTTCGATATGTTGGATTTGTATCAAGGCATGGCACAAATCGCCAGCAAAGTGACGAATGAGGCAGTTGACGCTACGATTGGCGTCGGCGAAAAACTAGCGGCACGGATTATCGCGGCCTTACTCCGCCAGAACAACCTTCGAAGTGTGGCTCTTGATACCACATCATTGATCGTCACGGATGATGTTCCGGGCAACGCTACGCCGAATATCGAACTCACGCGAACCCAAATCGCAGAAAACTTAGTGCCGCTTTTGGAGCGTGACATCGTTCCTGTAGTAACCGGTTTCATTGGCGCAACCAGCAGCGGCAAGCCAACCACTTTGGGACGCGGCGGCAGTGATTACACCGCTTCGGTATTGGGCGTGTGCGTTAACGCCACTGAAATCTGGATCTGGACGGATGTCGACGGCATGATGACTGCCGATCCCCGTGACATTTTCGAAGCACGGGCTATTCCCACGCTATCTTATGAAGAAGCAGCCGAAATGGCTTATTTCGGGGCGCGTGTCCTGCACACGCGCATGATTGGCCCGCTGCGTGAAGATAATATTCCACTGCGCATCAAAAATGTCTATAGACCCCAGCAGACCGGCACGCTCATCAACGAAACAGGTTCGGGACGTTCTCATTCACTTAAGGCCATTACCTATATACCGGGTCTGGCGGTGGAGGCCAAACGCAGCGGCGAAACCTCCCCCATCCCGATGGTTTACGACCGAGCTGTGATGGCTGCGCCCAACAGCCAGCTCGACATCATCATGTCTGCCCAATCAGCCAGCCACAGCCTTGCCTGTTTTCTGGTTCCGACGACCGCCGGATCAGATGCCATACACACAATCCGGCTGGCGATGGAAGAAAATTTACAGGCCAGCCCATTGACCAAAACGTGGGTGGTCAAAAACATAACATTCGTGACGGCTATTAGCGCAAACCTCGATAACTGGGGAACCGTTACCGCTTCAATTTTACAGGCGCTCAAACACATCCGTATCCTCGCGCTCTCGCAAGGCCCGTCCAATTCGAGCTTAACGCTTGTCGTAGAAAACAAAGATGCCGAAGAAGTCCTCAGCTTAATCCACACGATGATCGTCAGTAACGGTTAAGGTAACGCTCCAATTCCCACGGGGTGACCTGCCGACTGTATTCCTCAAATTCCTGGCGTTTGGCAGCAATATAACGGTCACTGATGAACGGCCCTAATGCGGAAAGCACCACATCGTTTTGACCAAGCACATCCAGCGCCTCACCTAATGATGATGGGAGCACTTCAAGCTGGCGCACGCGGCTGCGCCCTTGACCGACCAACGTTTCTTCTAACGGTTCTGGCAGGGGCAACTGCTGACGGATACCATCCAAACCAGCCATCAACATGACAGCACTGGCAAGATAAGGGTTAATGCTCGGATCAGGGCAGCGCAGTTCAAGCCGCGTATGGGCTTCTTTACCTGTCGTGACGTGCGGCACGCGAATTAACGCGCCACGATTGATATGGGCCCAAGTGACATATACCGGCGCTTCAAAACTGGTTCCCAAACGCTTATAGGAATTAACCAACGGCGCAAGAATCGCGCACATAGCACGGGCGTGAGTCAACTGACCAGCCAAGAAATATTTGGCCGTTTGTGATAGTCCATATTCATTTTCGGTATCTACAAAGACGTTGGTGCCACTTTGTTTATCGTGCAAACTCTGGTGCGTGTGCATCCCGGAACCGGGCAAATTAGCATCAGGACGTGGCATAAAAGTACATAACAAATTACTCCGATTGGCAACCGCTTTGAGCGCCACTCGCGCGGTTAAAACTTTGTCGGCTGTAACCAACGCGTCATCATATTGAAAATCAATTTCGTGCTGTCCGGAACCGATTTCGTGGTGAGTCGAGTCGACCTGTATATCCATTTCAGCCAGCTCGGAAACCATATCGCGAACGACACCTTTGGCCGGATGCATTGACATATCAAAATAGCTGCTGCTATCAAAAGGAGTCAGCGGTGGTAAGGGAAGGTTATCTTGTGCCCGAAACAGGAAGAACTCTAGCTCCATACCTGTTTTGTAGGAAAATCCCATTTCGTCTGCCTGCCGCAGTGCTTTGATCAAGGCATTACGCGGATCGCCAATAAATGGCTCGTTACGCAGCGTATGCACATTACAAATCACACGCGCGGTGCGGTGTGCCTCATCCCAATGCAATGGCAGCAGCGTAAAGGTATTCAAATCCGGCACGAGGATCATGTCGCTTTCGGCAACCCGTGCAAAGCCCTCAATCGACGAGCCATCAAAGTGCAATCCGGTCTCAATGACATTGAGCAGTTCACTGCTCGGGACGGTTACACTCTTAACCATCCCTGTAATGTCAGTGAACCATAAGTCCACGAACTGAACATTATGTTCCTTAATCGCGGCGAAAACAGCATCTTTCGTCGGCATGTAGACCAACCTTTTCAACATAGACACGAACATGACCATACATGTTCGTACAGTAATTACATCCTATTGGTGTCCAGTATAACGGAGATTAGTGATGTTGACCTACAGAGGACATTACCAAATCGAGATGGTGCGGGTTTGGTTATGACCACTAATTCATCAGCGGATATGAATCACGCCGAGATGCCCTAGGAGCGCATCAATCCCCAGTAGATAACTGCGCCATCCAAATCCAGAAATTTGCCCGACACAAACCGGAGCAATCAGCGATTTATGACGAAATTCTTCGCGAGCATGTATATTCGAAAGGTGAACCTCAATGACCGGCAGTGCAATGGACGAAATCGCATCGCGCAGCGCTATTGAGGTATGGGTATAAGCACCCGCATTAAAGACCACACCATCAGCCCAATTGCGTGCAACATGTAACACGTCGATCAACGCGCCCTCATGATTCGACTGCTCGGAACGCAGTTCAACTTTATGCGCTTGCGCGTGAGCCGCCGCCCATTCATTGATTTGATCAAGCGTCACGCTGCCATATACAGTTGGTTCTCTCGTACCCAATAAATTCAAATTCGGTCCATGCAGTAATAAAATTTTTTTGGTCATTTATGAATCTCCGGCAGCGGCTGGTTACATTCCTTACACACGGTCACGTCGGATGCATAAGATAAGTTACAATTTTTGCAAAGCTTGCGTGATGAGCCGATGGACGAACTGACAAGACTGGTCGCAACGTCTCGTTCGATGCCCGCAGCCGTCAAATCGCGCACCACATATTCGATTGGATCACCGGCCAGCAGCCGCGTTTTGACTGAGTTTAATAGTTCAACTGCACTGAGCGGCTTCGACGTAGGCTTCATAGTCAACACATCGGCTTGAAAAGTCCTATGGCAAGTTTGACACTCCACATATTCGCCTAAGTCACCCATTGGAATTAAGGGGACAAAATACAGCGTGAAATATCGCTTCGCTTGTTTACGCTCATAGGTTCGCTGGGTCTGGCAGTGTGGACAGTAGAATTGTCCAGTTCCAATGGTCTTAAAACGGTTACGTGTTCCGAAAATAATCATGAATTAGCCCGCCAATTCCTGTAAGACTTGGATAACTGCTGCTTTGGGTACGTCTTCAACGATTACAGGTTGGCAAATACCCCGAAGCAAGATAAAGCGCGAATGTCCCGCTTGCCATTTCTTATCGGTTCCCATCGCCGAAAACAAATTTTCCGCATCCAGACTACCTAAACGTGTGGGCAAACCAACCTTATCGACAATATCCTCAACTTCTTCGGCCAACTCTGAATTACACAAGCCCAAAGCATAGGACAATCGAGCCGCCGCCACTAAACCGACTCCAACCGCCTCGCCGTGCAGCCAACTATAATTTGAAACCCGTTCAATAGCATGGGCAAATGTATGCCCCAAATTGAGATGCGCGCGCACACCCTTTTCATAGGGGTCTTGCTGCACTACATCAACCTTAACTTGCACCGCACGCCGCACCAATTCTGCAGCCCGATCTTTTGCCCACAGTTCGGGCGCGAGTAAACCTTCGTCAGCCAGCAGTCCATGTTTAATAATTTCGCCCATGCCACAGCGCCATTCGCGCTCTGGTAAGGTCGCTAATACTTCAGGGTCAATCAACACACAATCCGGCTGCTTGAATGCGCCAACCAGATTTTTTCCCTGTGGCAAATCCACACCCACTTTCCCGCCGACACTCGAATCCACCATTGAGAGCAAACTCGTTGGGATTTGGATTAAGCGGACACCGCGCATGTAAGTCGCCGCCACAAATCCAGCGGTATCGCCAACGACTCCACCACCCAAAGCAATAACTGTTCCACTGCGATCTAAGCCTGCATCAACCAAGGCATCATATAGTTTCGAAACAGTGTCCAAGGTTTTGTATTGTTCGCCGTCAGTCATCTCGGCTAGTGCCGCATCAGGCAGTCGATTCACCAGTCCCTTACCGTAAAGGGGCGCAAGCGTAGTATTGGTGATGACGACCGATTTACCCGCTGGTAAATACGGGTTGATATTCTCCAATATTCCCTTACTGATATGAATATCATAAGCGCCACCGGGCGCGGTTACACGGATACTGTCTGCCATAAATGAATGATCTCATCTGCTATTACTTCAGGGGTTTTACCTGTTGTATCAATTTGAGTAGGAATTTCGGCATAAGCGGTCTGCCGCTTAGCGAGTAAAGCCCGCCAATCACCTTTGAGGAGTGGACGTTCTGTCTTATCTGCCTTTAAACGTTCTGCGATAACTTCAGGGGTCGCGTTCAAACAAACCACAAAACCCGAAGCCAGCATTACATCACGGTTACTGTCATCAACCAGCATTCCGCCGCCCGTCGAAATCACGTAACCGCCCTGTGCCGCAAGAAACCGACACATCCGGCGTTCGATATGACGGAAGCGGTCTTCACCATCCCGCTGGAACATCTCAGGAATTGACATGCCGATACGCCGCACGATTTCTTCATCCGTATCCAGATACGGACGACCGAGTTTTTCGGCAACTAATTTACCGACCGTCGATTTTCCAGTTCCCATAAATCCGGTGATGACGATGTTCCGGTCATTATTCATATCCAAAGCGCCACTCCACATTATCCATCGGCAGATCACTCAGCCGCGCTTGACGCAAACTGGCAAAACGCGGTTTCATTTCGCCGATACTATCCCCGCCCAGCTTTTCCAGCAAGGCATCGGCGATCACAATCGCCATCATCGCTTCACCAATCGGTATCGCACGGGGAAGCGCACAAAAATCACTGCGTTCAAAAACGGTATTTTCTGCGGCACCCGTCGCCAGATTAACCGACTCCAATGATTTCAAAATGGTGGCTATCGGTTTCATTGCCACACGGGCAACAATCGGTTCACCTGTTGAAATCCCGCCTTCAGTACCGCCTGCGCGGTTTGTCCGGCGAATCAAGTGGTCTTCATCGCTGCTTAAACCAATGGCATCATGCACTTGCGAACCGGGCTTGCCGGCGTTATCAAATGCCTCACCGATTTCAGCACCCTTCATCGCGTGAATACTGACCATCGCTGCCACAATCTTCGCATCCAAACGTCGATCCCAATGAACATGAGAACCGAGTCCCGCTGGTACATTCAAGGCGATCACCTCAAAAATACCACCGAGTGTGTCTTTATCTATCTTGATTTGGCGGATAGCCTCGTGCATGGCTTCGACACTCTCATGCGCGGGGCAGCGCACATCATTTTCTTCAGCTAAGCGGAAGCGTTCTTCATAACCCATTTCAGGGTCAATTGTGGCTTTCACATCACCAACTTGAGTCACATAGCCACCAACAACGATACCGAACTCGGCTAGCAACTTCTTGCAAATCGCACCAACAGCTACGCGCATGGTTGTCTCGCGGGCGCTGGCACGTTCCAACGCAATTCGCATGTCACGGTAGCCATATTTTATCGCGCCCGTCAAATCGGCGTGGCCGGGACGAGGTATGGTCATCGCGTCGATGTCTTTCTCTCGCCAATTTTTGAAGTCGCGATTTTCCACCAGCAAGGCAATTGGTGCGCCAGTCGTTACACCGTTCATCACACCTGATGTAATCCGAACAGTATCTTGTTCAATGCTCATGCGTCCGCCAGAACCGTAGCCTTGCTGACGACGCGCCAACTCTCCATTAATATCTTCTGGTGTCAGGGGCAACCCAGCCGGAAGCCCTTCAATAATCGCCGTCAACATCGGCCCATGCGATTCACCAGCAGTCAGAAAACGTATCATAATCGGTTATTAGCCTTTGCGAATTTCAAGCGATGAAAAATCAATTATTGCTTTTGCTTCTCGCAGAAAATCAGACCCTACAATACCATCCATCTCAAACCCGTAGTCTAAAGCGCCCATTTGTATCGTCATCGGCGAAACGATCATGTCGCCAATTTGCAACGCATTTATTTGCTTTTCAAGAACATATTCTTCCCCACCCACACCTGTCATTGTTCTAGGTGTATCATCATCATCAGGGACGATGTCAATCTTTTCCATATCATCTGTTTTGAATGCACATCCACCAGAACCTGTATCAAGCAAAACTCGGTCTAAAATGAGAGTTTTTCCGTTTCTTCCATGAACTACTACTGACACAAACGGTAAATCATCGTTGAATGTGATTATGGGCATTATGAAACGGCTTTACGTCTGAATGTATCGACCACCCTTACCTCTAACTCTGGGCGTTTCGTATGAAGCATATAGTATTCTCGGCTCTTATCGAGATGATGAACTCGCTTATAGCATTCCCAAGCTGGTTTCCAATCAGTACCAAAAGCCTCAACCACTTCCATCTGGTTGATAATTCGATTTTTGCCTTCAGTGAAGGCATCTAAGGCTTCAACAACAATCCACCGATGAGGATACTTTTCGCGCACAGTTTGCCAGTCCATATCAAACACCTCACTTATCACTTCGCCAAAACAGCTCTTGCCGCCTCGAACATCACCTCAACCGGTGGGGCTTGCTGCGTCCAAATCTTAAAGGCCGCCGCCCCTTGCCGAACAAGCATACCCAATCCACCAATTGCCTGTCCACCGTTAGCCTCGACCTGCTGCATGAGTAAGGTGCGTTCCGGTCGGTAAACGGTATCGTAAACCGTTACATCATTCGGGAATGGCACACCTGTAATCCACGGGCTTTCATCCACTTTGGGCCACAAACCAACCGATGTGCAGTTCACAATCAGCGAGACATCTTCTTCCGCCGCTTCGTCAAGCGTTTTCACATCCGCGCTGCGAATACCTGCCGAAATCGTCAGATCAGCCAGCATCACCTGCGCCTTCTGCTGCGTCCGATTAACAACAGTTACCTGTGCGCCAGCCTTTGCTAACCCGTAAACCGCCGCCCGCGCCGCGCCACCTGCCCCCAACACAATCACTTTTGCACCTTCGAGTTTGATGTCATGTGCTTTCAAGTCATCAATTAAGCCAACCACATCGGTATTTGTGCCGGTATTTTTGCGAAAGTCGATGGTGTTGACTGCGCCGACCGCTCGTGCGAGTTCGTCAGACGAGACAAACGACATCACCTTTTCCTTCAATGGCACCGTGACGTTTACACCGATAAACCCGCCCTCATCACGCAGCATCCGCAAACTCGGCCCGACAATATCCGGCGGCACAGGCGCGAGTTCATACTGCCAATCGCTTAATCCCAATGCCTTGAACGCCGCGTTATGCATCGCCGGACTCAGGCTGTGTGTTACCGGCCAACCGATCACCCCGACCTTGTTTGTCACTGAAACCATCCCATCTTACGTGAAAGCACAATCATTCCCGTCACAAATACCACATGCGGCGGAGCGCAACACTGCACCCACGGCGTTCGCGCCATCACCAGATAAACCAATTGTGTCGCGGTAAATAACCCACCAATTACAACCACTACCGTGCAGCCCACACCCCAAAAACGCAGCTTGCGCCGATCACGGTTATAAACGGCTAACTCACCCGGTGCGATATGCGTCTCACCTTGACATAAACTGCAAGGTTCAAATAAGTAACTTTTGCGAGTTCCGGTTTCACCCTCGTCCCACGTCCAAAAATGCTTTCCACCCGACCCCTTACACAATGGACAAACTGGATAGGCTTGAACCTGCTTCCAATTGTCCGAGACTTCCTGAGTAACCTGCCCCACGCCAAGACACAATCTGCAAACATCCGCCCGTTGAATGTCCTCGTTGTTGAGATCGCTCCGGTGCTGCGGCTTGTAGCGATAGGTATGCGTTTCTCGCCCTGTTCCACCACAAACCGGACACGTCAACGGATCAATGATTTGCAGTGTATCGGTCATCAGTTATCCAGACTAACGGACATCTTCGACAACAATATTGGCATTTAATCCGGTCATTGTCTCGGCAAAACCGGGGAATGAGTCACTAGCGCAGCGAGCATCCATCACCGTACTGTCACCGTCTGCCACCAAACCCGCCACGCTTAAACTCATTGAAACGCGATGGTCATCATGCCCTTCGACAGTCGCGGCCTGTAACTGCTGCGGCCCGTCAATAATGAAACCATCAGGTGTCTCGGTAATCTTTGCGCCCATCTTCGCCAGTTCAGCCGCCATCACTGAAATCCGATCCGTTTCCTTGACGCGCAGTTCCTGAGCATCTCTTACAACGGTGCGGCCTTCCGCCAAGAGTGCCGCAACCATCAAAATCGGGAACTCGTCGATCATCTCGACCACAACTTTCCCGCCGACTTCAGTACCTTTGAGGATGCTGTGCCGCACACGGATTTCACCGACCGGTTCGCCAGCTTCCAAACCAGTCTCAGTGACCGTGATGTCCGCACCCATCGCCTTGAGGACTTCAAGGATTCCGGTGCGTGTCGAATTCAGGTTGATTCCTGTCAACGTAATATCGCTGTCAGGGACAATCAACCCTGCCACGATCACAAACGCCGCTGATGAAATGTCCCCCGGCACGGTTAAATCCATTGGCTTCAACGCACCGTTAGGCTTCAATACAATCGTCGTCCCATCGCTGCTGATGTCCACACCCATCGCGCTCAACATGCGTTCGGTATGGTCACGCGCAGGGCCGGGTTGGACAACTGCGGTTGCGCCCTTTGCAAACAATCCCGCCAGCAGAACCGCACTTTTCACCTGAGCGCTAGCAACCGGCATATCATATTTGATGCCGTGCATCTGTGACGGTCGGATCGTCAATGGCGCGCGATCATTGGTCGCCGTAATATCCGCACCCATCATTTGCAGTGGCGTGATAATCCGCTTCATTGGACGGCGGCGGAGCTGCTCGCTGCCATCCAGTACGCTGCCAAACGGCTGCCCGCACATAATCCCTGCGATCAAGCGGATACCCGTACCCGCGTTCACCAGATTGAGTGTATCTTTTGGTGGCTTCAATTCACCACCATAAATCGTCAGCTCATTTTTACTGTGACGATCCACTTGGACACCGAGTGCCTGAATTGTTGCCAGTGACGCTTCGGTATCGCCCGCCGCCAACCAACCACGCACCTTTGTCTCCCCTTTTGCCAGCGCACCGAACATTACCGCGCGATGCGAAATCGACTTATCGCCCGGCACCGTCGTCTTGCCACTTAAGCCCTTTGTCGGCTTCACCTTGAAACAATCATTTGCCATTTTTGTACCCATTTTCATATTTTTGATACCAATTGATGCGTGCTTCCCGCGCAGGCTTCAGAAAATCGGCTAATTTCTGATCATCTCTAGAGATCAACATGGCTTCCAACATTGCTAACTGCATTCGGAACAGCGCTAATAAGGTCGCCACCGCCTGCGTATTCGTGCTGACCACATCGCCCATCATCTGCACGTCTTGCCCTGCCAAACGCGACATATCACGGAAACCACCTGCCGCTAATTCCCAAACTGTCGGATCAACCTCACCTTCTTTTGCCACCGTCGCTACCAACGCCGAACTCAACAAATACGGAAGGTGACTGATGGCCGCCACCAGATGATCGTGCCTGTCAGCATCCATCTCGAACGGAACGGCCTCTAATGCCTCAACCAGCTCCAATGCCCGTAATCTTGTTGCGGGTGTAGTGCGCCGCGTCGGACACAAGACAAACGGTCTTCCCTTAAATATATGGCCATCGCTGGCCTGTACACCACTGACTTCTTTACCGGTCATCGGATGACCGCCTATGGCATGAATGCCAACCGGAAGCCGTCCCATCCCTTCACAAATATCGTGTTTCGTTCCACCAATGTCGATCAGCAGCGTATTTGACCGTAGATATGATCCGATACGTTGCTCAATCATCGTGCGGATCATTTGCACGGGTGCGGCCAGAATAACCGTATCGGCCTCTGAAACACCCCCCTTCAAATCACCCGTTGCTGCATCAACAATGCCGTTCTTCAGTGCAAATTCCCGCGATGCGGCATTGACATCTACACCGGTGATTGTCTCCGCATGGTTGCGAAGCGCTGCTGCTAATGACCCGCCCATTAAACCTAACCCGACGACGGACAGATGTCGGGTCTTAAAGCCACCAGAGGCCATATTTACCTCTACCCCTATATTGGATTGAAATCGAGTGCCATTTGAATCTTCATGCGCTCGAACCCCATTTTGGCATAAAACTGCTGCGCGTTCGAGTTGAATTCATATGTGTCGAGCAAAATTCGATGAATACCCCGTGTAACGGCTGTATCCCATACGGCTTGCATCAGCATTTTCCCATAACCTTTGTTTTGGTACTGGGGACTAATCGAAATATTGTCAACCAGCATATATTTCTGGGCGTAAACATACGCGTTTTCCGGTCGCGAGACCACCTTTGCATAAATATACCCTGCCGCTTGTCCATCCGCTTCGATGATGAGAACAAAACCATCAACATCCGTCAGAACTCGGTTCTTGAAATCAGCCGCAATGTCAGCGAAATTAGTCGGCTGCTTAAAGAAGTTTGGATAAGCATCGGCATGAATCTGCTGAACATCTCGGTTGAGCGTCGCTAATATTTCCGCATCTTCCAATGTCGCACGTCGTATCACTACGTCATTCATCATCACACTATCCGTTCCGCTTACCGATACAAATGATGTACCCCTTGCATTGGATTCCTCCCCTGTTGCTATAGGGGAGGATTAAGGAGGGGGTATGTATTTGTCACTATTTACGCCGACCGATCAACCGCTTCGGCAATCCGCTTGACCTGCTGCACCATCGACCGGAACGCATCATAACGCAAACTTTGTCGACCATCCGAGTATGCCTTTTCAGGTTCAGGATGCACTTCGACAATGATGCCATCCGCACCTGCTGCGACGGCGGCCTTTGCAATCGGAATGACATATTCGGAGTAACCCGTTCCATGACTCGGATCAGCGACGACAGGCAAATGTGTTAGGGCTTTCAAGACCGGAATGCAATTGACATCAAAGGTGTTGCGGGTCGCTTTTTCGAAGGTGCGGATGCCGCGTTCGCACAACATAACACGATTATTGCCGTGTGACAGCACATATTCGGCTGACATCAGCAAATCTTCAACCGTGCTGCTCATACCACGCTTGAGCAAAATCGTGTGCTGACTTTCACCTACCTTATTTAACAGGCTGAAGTTCTGCATATTCCGCGCACCGATTTGCAATACATCGGCATATTGGCAAACCATCTCAACCTGCGCTGTGTCCATCACTTCGGTGACAATCGGCAAACCAGTCCGTTCACGTGCTTCCGCCATCCATTGCAGCGCCTTCTCGCCATGTCCTTGGAAGCTGTACGGTGAAGTACGCGGCTTGAATGCCCCGCCGCGCAGCGCAGTTGCACCCGCCTCACGCATTTCGCAGGCAATATCAATAATCTGTTCGCGGCTTTCAACCGAGCAAGGGCCAGCGATAATCAACACCTTGCTTGCACCCATTTGTGATCCATTGAGCGCAACCTGTGTATCATTCGGGTGGAAATGGCGGCTGGCCAATTTGTATGGTGCAGTAATCCGCACGACTTTCTCAACCCCATCCATCGAGCTGTAATTTTCCTCGCGCAGTGGCGTTGGGCTTTCGCCAACGACACCGACGATAGTGTGCTGCTCACCTTCGGAAAGATGGGCTTTGTAGCCATCCGATTCAATACGGTTGATAACGTTGGAAATAGCCTGCGAAGTGGCTTCTGGTTTCATTACGACGATCATGATTGTTCATCTCCATCTACAACAATTTTATTATCCGGGTACATCGCTGGATACAAATCCGGTCGCAGCGCCATCGCGCCATGCATATAAACATGTTGGATTTCATCCAGCGTCTTTTCGGTATTCCAGTGAACCAATATGCGGATGCACATCGGTATTCCATTCGGCACATCCACTTCCTGTGCCCCCATCAGTGCCGTGCGATGCCAGCCCATATCACGTCCTGCCTTCGCCGGAAAAACCGCGTTCAAGTCGCTGGTTGTCGTGAAAATCACACTGGCGACATCGTCTTCTACAATCGCGTTTGCTTTGACAATTTCTTCCAATAATTTTTGAGTTGCGTCTAATATGGCCTCCGCTGTATTCACCTCCGCAGTCGTCGCCCCGCGCACACCCCGCACCCTGATTGCCATCTTTTTGACTCCTTTGCCACCGGCAATACGCAATAAAAAAGGCGCAGAGCGTACACTCTGCGCCTTTGAGTTTCCTCAATGTTCTTACGGTTTAAACTACCGCCTTAACCCAGCACAAATCGCTCTACAAGTCTCTATGTGGCCTGTAAAGTAATAATAGGAACCAAAAAACGAAAAGGTTGTTTGCATGGTTAAATCAGGTAATTTCTCCGATGTCCGAGAGCATAACACGCCCTCGCTCAGTTTGTCAAATACTTTCATCAGGGAAGACAGGTGTCTTAAAACGGCCTTAAATTTAGGATTCATTTTCAACTATCTAAGGCTCGTCGCAGTTCACCGGCTAACTTCCGAACAGGTTCTGCACCATCTTTACCAGCACGAACCAGCGCACTGCCGACAATAAACCCGTCCATGATTTCATTCATGCTGCGAGCCTGTTCCGGCGTACTTATGCCAAATCCCAACACCAATGGACGATCCGTATAATCCCGCAATCCGGTGATAAATTGTTTTAGATCAGGGGGCATCTCGCGCCGTACACCTGTCACTCCGGTAACGGTGAGTACATAGATAAAACCGGTCGCCTTCGAAGACACTAGCTTAATCCGTTCCAGATTACTCGTTGGCGCGACAAAAAATACCGTCCCTAAACCAGCTTTCGCACAGGCATTTGAGACTTCTTCGGCCTCGTCCGGCGGTAAATCCGGCACAATCAAACCATCCGCGCCAGCCTCCGCCGCATCTCGCACGAAAGTCTCCACACCATAAGCCAATATCGGGTTAAAGTACCCCATCAACAGCATCGGTTGGGTCACACCACGCGCCCGTAAAGCACGAACACCCTCCAAGCACTTCTTAACCGTAATGCCCTTCTCCAGAGCAACTTGCATCGCCGCTTGGTTCACCGGCCCATCCGCCAGCGGATCACTAAATGGGATGCCAATCTCGAAGCCATCAACCCCCTCCGCCGCCATTCCCGCAATCGATTCGATTGACTCGTCATAATCAGGATAGCCAATCATAAAGTAGGGCAAAAAAGCGGCGCGGTTTTGGGCTTTTGCACCCTCAAACATCGCTGTAATCGCATCAATTCCAAAAATCGATTTGGTTTCGCTCATGATATGTTCTCTTTTTCATCATTTGTTCGTAAAACGAGGTTTGACCGTTCAAAGGCATCCATTCCCGCCTCGATAATCTCGTGGGCGATGCGAACGCGGTGCGCCCAATTTTCGGCATCCGCATCATACTCATCACGGACTAGCCCCTGTCGTTGGGCATCTGCTGCCGTCTCTTGAAACCGATCCGCGATTTCCCAATCGAGACCATCAACCAGCAGACTTTCAACTTTGAAACCGGCCCGCTGGCAAATCACAACCCATTCCGAATCCGCACCAATTGCCCGACCAGCTTGAGTATTCGCCATCAAACAATCCAGTGCCGCGCGGCTAAATCCTTTTGATCCGGCGCTCAAATCAAGGGGATGCCCTAATAAGCGCGAGAACAATCCGTTCGAAATAGCCTCAGTCTGCCGCATCGACTTTGGATGCGTTTCCCATGCGCCTTCTGTCCGCCCGATCACCAAGCATTCGCAAGTTTGAACCCTTTCAAGCGTTCTTTTTAGTTCATCAGGTTGCGTTTCCAACCACCGCAGCAACCGATCCATATCGACGTAATGAACCGAACTTGCGTCGGTTTTTTGCGTCAACTTCAGTGCCATATATCGCCCATGTGTCCAATCAGTGTTCACATGGATAAGTGCCCCTTCCAAAGCTCGAATAGCCATCGCGTCCTCAAGCGCAATCGAAGGCGGCAGTGAAATGACCACCTCACTGTAAAGGGATCGAAGTTGAGCCCACAACTTTTGTAAACGTCCGGTTTCACCACGCGGATTAAAGGTTGTCGCCAGTACGATTTTCATAGCTTTCAAAAAACGCCTTAAAGATAACTTCTAATCCGTAAGCAATTGGCAACCTGTCAATCTCATCTACTGTGAAAGCCTCTAACCGCTGACCTTCAAACAATTTCACATCTTCCAAAGCACATGACAGTTTTCCCACATAAACATGGTTCGCGACCATCCGCGTTTCCCCGCGCGCCTTATAGGTGTGCTCAAAATAGCGCCAGAAGGTTACAGGCGGTGCAGGCGAGATTTCCTCGTCGAGTTCGCGCTTCATCGCTTGGTCGGGTGTTTCGCCTGCTTCGATTGCACCGCCTAAAGTTGCCCAATGTGCCGGAAATAAGAGGCCGGGTTTATCGTCTCGCAGTTGGATAACCAACCTGCCCTTCTCATCAACCAACAACGCACTCACGCAGTCCCGAACTGGCATGAAATTAGCTGTCAAGTTTGAGTTCTTTCATAATCGTTCCCAAGTCTTTGTCTCCACGCCCAGAAAGATTGATCAAAATGATCGAGTCTTTGGGCATGGTCGGCGCACGTTTGATGGCTTCGGCGACCGCGTGTGAACTCTCCAACGCCGCAATGATGCCTTCGGATTGTGCCAATGTCTGCAAAGCGGCTAAGGCTTCTTCGTCGGTTGCCAACGTATAAAAAGCCCGTTCCATCGAGCGCAAATAAGCGTGTTCCGGCCCAACCGAGGCATAATCTAGCCCTGCTGAGATACTATGAGTATTCATGATTTGCCCATCGGCATTTTGCAGGACATACGAGCGCGTTCCCTGCAAAACCCCCGGCCTTCCAAAACGTGGATCAGCAAAACGCGCCGCGTGTTCGCCACTATCTACACCATGTCCGCCTGCTTCAACGCCAATCAAATCCACATCATTATCATCACGGAAGCCGTGAAACAGCCCGATTGAATTGCTGCCTCCTCCTACGCAGGCAATCGCCACGTCAGGCAGCCTTCCCGCTTGAGCCAACATTTGCTGGCGGGCTTCGATGCCGATCACACTTTGAAAGTCGCGCACAATCATCGGGTAAGGATGTGGCCCTAAAGCGGAACCCAGTAGATAAAAACTTGTGCGAACATTCGTCACCCAATCACGCATAGCTTCGTTGATTGCGTCCTTAAGTGTTTTTGTTCCGCTTTCCACTGGAATGACTTCTGTACCGAGCAGCTTCATACGGAAAACGTTTGGCTGCTGCCGCGCCATATCTACACTGCCCATATAAACGTGGCATTCCAAACCGAGCAGCGCCGAAGCGGTTGCGCTGGCAACGCCATGCTGCCCCGCACCGGTTTCCGCAACAATCCGCTTTTTGCCCATCCGTTGGGCGAGTAAGGCTTGCCCAAGCGCGTTGTTGATTTTATGTGCGCCGGTATGTGCCAAATCTTCGCGCTTGAGGTAAATCTGTGCCCCGCCAAGCTGCTGGGACAGCCGCTGAGCATAGGTCACAGGTGTAGGACGACCGGTATAAGTGCGATGCAAATCCATCAAGCGCTGCTGAAATTCGGGATCAGCCATCGCTTCTTGATAGGCCAGCGACAATTCATCCAACGCCGGAATGATGGTCTCCGGCACAAAACGCCCACCAAAATCCCCATAATAACCCCGTTCATCGGGAACATTGGTGACATTCACTTTGATAAATTCTGATTTGATGTTCGTATCAGCCATAAGATCATTACTTTCAATTTGTTTTTAGAGCTTAAGGTCGCGTTCACCATTTAAACAGCGCAGCGCCAGCCTCATCACATCAATAATGTAGTTATCAGTACGTGGAACAAAATCCGCCTCTGAAAGTTTCAACTCATCTGCACCCAAGCCTACTGCCTTCGCGGGTATTGTCTTGACTTCACCATCAAACAGCTTTAGACCCTCTTGGAGCGAAAAGACCACCAAGCCGCTGACTTCTTCCTTTTGATAGTGATAATTCCGAATGTCCTGTTTATGAACCAACAGAAACACATCGCAAAATTGGCGGTCAATCAAGTTTTCATAATATGCGACACCGATGTGCTGTCCCAAAGGGACTAAATCTTCAAAATCAACCGTGATGCCCAGTTCTTCCTGAACCTCGCGTATACCATCTCGAATATCCTCGCCCGCCTGATAGTGTCCGGCAGCACTAACATCGAGTAAATCAGGAAAGGTGTCTTTATCAGGGGCGCGTTTCTGCATCACCAAGTAATCAATGCCATCGTCGCCACGATAAACCACCCAACAGTGAAAAACCTTGTGCCAGTCGCCATCCCTGTGGACAGCAGCACGTTCTTTCACACCGATATGGTGTTGATTCTCATCGTAAATATCAAAGAGTTCAGTCACGATTGACGCACCGTATCAACAAAGGCACGGATTTTCCCCGCATCTTTTATTCCCGGCTGCCCTTCGACCTCGACACCACTTGCGGTATCAACACCCCACGGCTGAATAGCTTGCACACGTCCGGTGACATTCTCCGGCGTGAGTCCACCCGCAAGCATTAACCTCGGCACTTGTGCTTTGACAGCCAAAGCGACTTCGGTGCTGGCTTGCTCTCCCGTTCCACCGTAGAGTTTGGGATGATAAGCATCCAACAATAAGGAAGGCCAGCGCTCATCGGTTGGGAACTGCGGCTTGAAATAGCTCACATCGTCTAAAGCCTGCGCCATATTCATGGGTCGTATGGCCTTAAAACCGATGCCGTATAATTCTTTAATCATGGCTTCTGACTCGTCACCATGCAGTTGAGCGCAGTTCAGACCCGCTTTACGGGTGATGGCTGAAATCACACCAACCACTTCATTGACGAATACCCCAACCAAAATCGGGCAGGCATCACCGACTTGCGCCCGCAAACTATCGCAAATGGAGGCTGCTGCTTCCGGCGTGATATAACGTGGGCTTTTCTTATAGAAGTTAAAGCCCAACAAATCAGCACCTGCCTCGGCTGCTGCTAATGCATCTTCGAAACGGGTGATGCCACAAATCTTAACCTTGACCACACTCGCCATACTTACTCCTGCCCAACCGTCTGCGCGATTGGATTACGCTGTTGGCTGCTGTACCGACGTACCTCGCCAGCCATATCCTTAGCCTTTACAAGTCCCTCGCCGACCAGCACCGCCCGCGCGCCATATGTTCCCATTCGTTGAACATCTTCGGCGCTGCGGATGGCACTTTCTGCCACTAATGTTACATCATGTGGGACAAGTGCGGCGACTCGTGCGGTGGTTTCAAGGTCTTCGTGGAACGTCCGCAAATCACGGTTATTAACCCCAATGAGCGAAGCACCGATTGCTAATGCACGTTCCAACTCGGCTTCATTATGAACTTCAACCAAAGCCGACATACCGAGTTCGGTAATCAGGCTGTGCAAATCACGCAGTTGTCCGTCTTCTAGCGCCATGACAATCAGCAATGCCGCATCGGCTCCAGCCATCCGCGCCTCATAAACTTGATGGGCATCAATAATGAAATCCTTCCTCAGCACAGGCACTCTGACCGCTGCTCGCACAGCCCGCAAATCATCCAAGTTGCCTTGAAAGAACTTGACATCCGTCAGGACAGAAATCGCTGCCGCGCCGTTTTCTTCGTAAGTTCGGGCGATTCGAACTGGATTGAAGTTCTCAACCAGCAGCCCTTTACTCGGCGAGGCTTTCTTGACTTCGGCAATCAAAGCGACAGTTGACCGCTGCAAAGCCCCTTTGAAGTCACGCGGTGACGGCGCACGATAAGCCTCTTGTTCCAGCTTTGCCAGTGCATCCGGTTCGGCTTGAGCCAAGCGAATTTCATCCTGCTTCTGTGCCAATATTTGATCTAAAATCGTATCGGTTTTGACAAACATTTAGTCTCTCATACCTCTATCTTCGTAATTTTCATCATCTGGTTGCCACCGCGCTGAAATTCATAGTCCACAATCTGAATATCGACCTTGTATCCTAGCTCCGTCATGTGGGCGCAAACCGGCTCCACATGTTCAGACTTATTCCGTGTCAAATCCAGCAGCGGGAAAATACGCACTTCTTTACCTACGCGACACAACTCTTGTACCGACTGTAAATGAAAGTCAGTTGATAGGTGTTGGCTGTAAAGAAACAACAAGTGCGAACATAAGGCGAGATCAAACTGACCGTCGTCAAATGGAAGTGTTGGCAAGCTGCCAGTGATATATCGTCCTTGCTGCTTACCACATTCAAAATCAGCTAAGAATATCTCCATTGCTTTCAGACGGGCTTTACCAGAATCATCAGGATTTGCAAATCGCTTCCATACGAAACCATCACGATCTTCCCACATCTGACGAACCATATCTTCATAGGTTTCTTCAACCCGTTGCGCGATTTCCTGTGCAGTGAAATCATAAATGGGATCAAAAGAAACAACGTTGAAACTTTTGGCTGTCAGTTCTGCGTTGAAACTGGCAGGGCCATCACCTGCGCCTAGTATTCGACGAGATAAATCTGCCTCGCTCAAGGCAAACATATGGCAATATTCATCTGCTGATCTTCCCCAAGGCACAACCTGCTTCAGTACAATCGCCATCATAACCTCAGCTTACGCCGCTATTTTCTGGGACATCGCAACCAATGCATCCAGTTTGGCTAAGGCTGCCCCACTATCAATGATTTCTGCGGCCCGTTTAATGCCTTCACCAATATCAGCAACGTAGTCGGCAGCAACCAAAGCTGCAGCAGCATTGAGCAGCACAACATCGCGCTTTGCATCCTTAATTTCACCACTTAGAACGCCGCGCAAAATAGCCGCGTTGGTTGGCGCATCATCCCCTAAAAGTTCGCTGATGTTAGCACCACGAAAACCGTAATCCTGTGGATTAATTTCGTAGCTACGTACCTGACCATCTTTAAAATGACTCGCCCGATTTGGCCCGGTGGTCGTGAGTTCATCCAGTCCGCCGTAACCACTTACAACAAGGGCAGATTTTGATCCTAGTTTGCCCAAAACATGAGCAAGAAAATCGGTCAGATCAGATGCAAACACACCCATTAATTGGCGCTGCGCCCCTGCCGGATTAGTTAGCGGGCCGAGGATATTGAAAATGGTGCGGATCGCCATTTGCCTACGGACACCAATCGCATATTTCATCGCCGGATGCATTTTAGCGGCAAACAAGAAACCGATCCCTACTTCATCGATACACTCGGCAACTTGCTCAGGGGTAAGGTCAAGGCTAACCCCAAGCTGCGCTAACACATCCGCACTGCCACATTTGCTGCTTGCAGCACGATTACCATGTTTGGCAACTTTTATCCCTGCTCCAGCAGCCACAAAAGCGACGGTTGTACTAATGTTGAACGTTCCCGAACGATCACCACCTGTGCCGCAGGTATCGAGCAAGTCGCCTTCATATTTGGTAACGACATGCTGAGCGTTAGAACGCATGGCGCGGGCGCTGCCTGTAATCTCGTCGTGGGTTTCGCCTTTCATACGCAGCGCCATTAAGTATGCGCCGATTTGCGCCTCGGTCGCACCACCGGTCATAATCTGGTGCATGACGGCTTCGGCTTCGTCCTCTTGCAGATGACCAAAACGACTTAAAACATCTAAAGCACGTTGAATATCCATAAATTTATTTCCTTATACCCCAACAAGTTGCCGAACATCGGCTATAGTTTGATTAGCAATGAGGCTGGCTTTGGCTGCCCCTTCACTTAATAACGCATCCAATCCTCGTTCGTCATCCATCAGCGCATGAAACTTGTCCTGAATAGGTTTTAACGTGGTAACTACCAACTCAACCAGTTCACGTTTCAGCGCTCCATAGCCCTTTCCAACGAAATGTTCTTCAATCGCTGATTGAGAGTCGCCGGAAAGAACTTCATATAGAACGAGTAAATTCTTTACACCCGGCGATGCAGTCTCAAAACGAATCTCGCCACCTGCATCGGTTACCCCACCCATAATTGTTTTCTTGACCACATCGGGACTATCAAGCAAGGCAATGGCATGGCCTTGTTTTTTGGCAGCGATGCTCTTGCTCATTTTCTGAGATGGATCATCCAACCCCATAATCCGCGCACCACTACGACGGTTTAAAGTTTCCGGCAGCGGAAAGTATGTACCGAACAGGTGGTTAAAACGCTGAGCAATATCCCGTGTAATTTCGAGATGTTGATTTTGATCGTCACCGACTGGCACGTAATTTGCACGATAAATCAAGATGTCAGCCGCTTGAAGCGTCGGATAATTCAGCAAGCCACTACCAACCGTTTCTTGAGCGGCAGCTTTCACTTTGTACTGAGTCATGCGTTCTAGCCAACCAACCGGTGTGCAGCAGCCCAAAATCCACGCCAAGTAAGTATGCGCTGGCACATCTGACTGCAAAAAGATAATTGACTCATTCGGGTCGATACCCGAAGCCACATATAATGCGGCAACCTCACGCGACTTTCGGCGCAGTTCTGCGGGATGAACCGCTTCCGGCACTGTGAGCGTATGCAAATTAGCAACCATAAACAGGTTGTTATATTGGCTCTGGTTGGCTGCCCACAAGCTCAATGCACCGATGTAATTACCAATATGCAAAATGCCAGTCGATTGAATACCCGACAGTACGGTTTTCTTCGACTGAGTTTGCTGTTCTGTAGCGGCTTGTGGCAAAGCAATCGCATCCATTTTTAGACCCGCTCCGGCACGCGAATTTCCAAGAAGTTTTGGAGGATGCGCGGCCCATAAGTCGTCAAGATACTTTCGGGATGAAACTGGACGCCATAGACCGCAAGCTGCTTGTGCTGCAAACCCATAATCAGACCATCATCGGTACGTGCTGTAATATTCAGGCAGTCAGGTACGGTATGTTCCAAGACCACCAAACTATGATAGCGAGTGGCTTCAAAGGGGTTAGGAACACCTGCAAATAGACCTTCATCATTATGGTAAACCATGCTGGTTTTGCCGTGCATTAGGTGTGGTGCGCGAGACACCACACCGCCATAAACCTGACCGATACACTGGTGACCGAGGCAGACGCCCAGTACAGGTGTCGTTTCACCCATATAACGCAGCACGTCAAGCGAAACACCGCTGTCATCAGGCGTGCCGGGGCCGGGAGAGATAACAATATGGCTGGGCTGCATCGCTCGTACATCATCCAGCGTAATTTGGTCGTTACGCTCGACATGTAATTCTGCGCCCATTTCACCCATGACCTGTACCAAGTTGTAAGTAAAGCTGTCGTAGTTATCGATCACCAGAATCATGTTTTTACTCCTCTAGTTCTTGTACCTTTTGTGCAGACATGCCGTCTAAATGTGTAATGTCATCGGCTGCGACCAACTGCCATTTACCATCGTCACCGCGCTTAATGGTTGTAACTGACGTATTGCTAACATCCACCGAACCAAATTTGACACCGGGAATAATCTCGGCTAGCAGCGCGTTGATGGCAGTTGAATGTGACAAGATAGCGATGGTTTCACCTTTGTCAGCGGCGAGATATTCATTAAAGGCTTCCAGAATTCGTTCGCGTACATCTTTACGAGACTCACCACCGGGTACTTGATAACCATCAGGATCAGCAGAAAACTGCGCGTACTCTGTCGGATACCAACTATGCATTTCCTTTTGGGTTAACCCTTGCCACTTACCGATGTCGCGTTCACGCAGGCGCTTGTCAGCGATGGGTTCTGAACCTAGTTTTTCTGCTAATAAAGCAGCGGTTTCGGTTGCGCGTTTGAGATCACTGGTATATAAGGCCGTGACCCCAATATTGCGAATGTAATTCGCCAAGCGCTGAGCTTGACGCTGACCGTAAGCGTTTAAGGGAATTGCGACCCAACCTTGAAAGCGAAGGTCGCGATTCCAATCCGTTTCGCCCGGACGAATGAAAATCACACGTTTGACTGCCATGATTGCCTCCTACAATAGACCCTTTTCGGCATATTGTATCGCGCTTGCGACGGCCTTGGCTTTATTCAAAGTTTCTTCGTATTCACGGGCGGGATCACTATCGGCCACAATACCGGCTCCAGACTGCACGCTGACCATATCGCCGCGCATCAAGACGGAGCGAATGGTGATACAGGTATCCATTGAGCCGTCAAAGCTAAAGTAACCAACCGCACCCGCATACGTTCCACGGCGCGTGGATTCGAGTTCTTCGATTATTTCCATTGCGCGGACTTTAGGCGCACCGCTCAATGTTCCAGCAGGAAAGGTTGCCCGCAGCAAATCGAAAGCATCCATACCCGCGCGAAGTTTGCCTTCGACTTGACTCACAATATGCATGACATGTGAATAGCGCTCGACGTACATCATTTTTGGAACCTTAACTGTGCCATAATCGCAGACCCGTCCGAGATCGTTGCGCCCAAGATCAACCAGCATGACGTGTTCGGCGCGTTCTTTAGGATCGGCTAGCAGTTCAGTTGCCAATTCCTGATCTTCTTCGTCGCTAGCTCCACGAGGCCGTGTACCCGCAATCGGGCGAACCATTGCTTTGCCGTCCTCAAGGCGCACCATGACTTCTGGCGATGCACCGATCAAACTGAGGTCTTTGCCGAAGTTGAGGAAGAACATGTAAGGCGAAGGATTCAACATGCGCAACGAACGATAGAGTGACAATGGCGAAGCCGATGTTTTACCACTGAAACGCTGGGACAAAACAATCTGAAAGGCATCACCCGCCGCGATATATTCTTTAGCGGCACGTACACTCTCTTCATATTGAGCTTGAGTCATATTCGATGCGAGTTCGCGTCCAACTTGTGTTGGGGGAATGGGCTGGACTGCCGGTAACGGTGGGGTTGGCTGATGCAAAACTGAGATAATGTTTTCTATACGGGCTACGGCATCATCATATGCTGCATCTGGATCGCCTTCGTTGTGAGCATTTGCCAACACCAGTAATTGATGACGTGCGTGATCGAAAATCACCAGCGTATCTGGCAGCATAAAGGCGACATCCGGTACATGCAAATCGTCAACGGTTGTCGAGGGCAAGCGCTCGAAGTAGCGAACACAGTCATAGCTCATAAAACCAACTGCGCCACCGACAAAACGGGGCAAACCGGGAAGGCGCACAGGCTTTACACGTCCAAATTCAGCTTTTACAGCATCCAAAGGGTCTTCGTTTTCAGCCAAAGGACGCGTGGTGGTGACACCGTGCAAGGTATGATGTACCTGTCCATCTTGGACGACAATTGTGCCTTTGGGGTTCACACCGAGAAATGAATAACGTCCAACCTGTTCACCACCTTCAACACTTTCAAGCAGAAAGGAAAATTGGTCGGCCCGCGCCAGTTTGAGATAAACAGAGACAGGTGTTTCGAGGTCAGCCGGAAGCATCCGGTAAACAGGAACCAGATCACCTTGAGCAAAGAGTTGAGAGACACGTTCGCGGCTGGGGCGGATATTTTCGTGGGTTTGAGTGGCAAAAAGCACCATAATGAGTATCTCCAGAACAATTTAACCAACCAACAAAAAACCCCATCTCCATATCAAGGACGAGAAGGGGTTCCCGTGGTGCCACCTTGGTTAAAGCTGTCATAAGAGACAACTCACTCTTTTCAGGTACGACAGTACATAAACCACTGTGATACCCTGCGCTCTGATAACGGTGCGCCTCCGTCGTGGGCTACTATGATTTCGACCACGCAACTCCCCGGCCCATTCCACACCACCGTATGTATCGCCATCACACCTTTCGGCGACTCTCTGAACATCGTGTTAATGTGTACTATTCCAGATCAACGTTTTTATGTATTCAATTAGAAAAGAGAGTAACCACAATTCGGATTTCTGTCAAGCACTTCGTTTTTCAGCTATACTGGTTTTTGCAATTGGGTCAATCAAAAAAGGGTGATTATGCGTCCCATCAAATCGCTTTTACTGTTAATACTTTGCTCCATCGGTTTAGTTCTCAGCATTTCCCCACTCGCGGCTCAAGGCACGCAAACGCTCCCTGAAAAACTCAAGAGTTTAGATGGGTATCAATGCCCTAACAGTGATTTTACATGCCTTAAATTGAAAGTGCCGCTTGACCACACCAACCCCGGTGACAAGCGCACGATTGAGGTTGTTTTTGGCATCCTTCCAGCTACTGGCAACCGAACAGGCATGTTTGTGACAGCAACCGGCGGGCCGGGTTCATCGGGTTTGGAAACAGCCGACAGTTACGCAAGGGATTTTGATCCAGCGATTAAAGAGCATTATGATCTGGTGTTTTTTGATCAGCGCGGTGCAAAACAATCAGGTAATTTAGAATGCCCGAATGCGCTCGACAAATTTGGCATCGGCAACATAACCACTTTTACCGATCAACAAGGTGCAGCGCTCGAAAATACATCACGTTCATTTGCAGAGGAATGTGTCGCTGAAATTGCTCAAGAAGGCGTCCCAGAAGATACACTCAAATTCTACGGTACATCACAAGCAGTTGAAGACCTTGAAGCGTTCCGAACGGCTATTGGTGATGAGAAATTGTGGCTCTACGGCGAAAGCTATGGGACAGAATATGCTCAAACTTATGCGGCGGCACACCCCGAACATTTAGCAGCCTTGTTCCTTGACGGTACGGTTGATCTCACCACACCCATTTTAGATTTCCAGAAGGAACAGACACAAGCCTTCAATGATGTTTTAGTGGCGACCCTCCAAGATTGTGACCGCAACGCGGATTGTTCGGCTGAAGTCGGCGGGAATGCGCTAGCATTTTACGATGATTTGATTACTGAACTGGGCAGACGTGGAATTACTTACAAATTCCCTGTTGCATCAGGGCGACTTGAAGATCGAGTATTCACAAAGGATATGCTCGAATCAGTTGCATCTGATGCGATCTATACCCAATACGGTCGCATGTTGTTCCAGCGAGCGATGGCTGCCGCATATCAAAGTGATTTTGTGCCATTAGCGCGAATCTTTTATGCGACCAACCAATATAGTTCGGAAGGTCGAGTGCCTCAACTTGGAGATGCTGCCGATAACACCTTGTATTTCGTCATCGCTTGTGCCGACCACAAAATCGTAGACGGAACACCCGAAGCGCAGGCCACAGCGTATCTGCAAGCTGGTGCGGCTGTTCAAGCGGCAGTACCGCGGCTCACCGGTGGATTTTATGGACGACTTCCCTGTGCGTTCTGGCCGGGTGACGCGCCTGTAACGCCACCGCAACCTTTGGTCGCTAAAGGGATAACCACGTTTGTAATGGGCGCAACGACTGATCCCGCAACACCTGTACAAAATGGTAAACGAGTTTACAGCCACTTGGATGATGGCTATCTGATTACGGCTGAGGGTGGCGCGCATGTCATTTTCAACCGCAGCAACAGCTGCCCTGACAGCATCATCAAAGACTTTCTGGTTAATGGCAAAAAACCATCTCAACGGGAAACAACCTGTGAAGGGGTTATCGCAACACCGTATATTCCCCTTGCACCGTCTAGTGTACGTGCGTTTGACACCCCCTTACAGATTATGGATGCCGTCTACAACGAGATTTTCTACCTACCTGACTACTACTATTGGAATGGAAATACCCTGACACTGGCTTCCTGTTCAGCGGGTGGGGTCATTGGCTTTTCGCCGAGCCTTGATGATGGAGATCAATTCCGGTTAAGTGACTGTGCATTCTTCAACGGCTTTACCATGACGGGAAGCGGTCGATATAAAGACAAGGTTTTCACGCTTGAGGTACGCATCGGCGGTTTTGAAACGGGTTCACTCACTTATACCAAAGATGCCAACGGGAAAATTACCGTTAAGGGGCAATATGCTGAGCAACAGATCGATTTATCCGACACGCGCACTGATTCAGCGGCGTAACACCAATAGCAAAGGCTATCATGGGAAAACTGATTAGATGTATCGCAACTATTTTCTGTGCGCTGTTCATTCCCAGTATGTCGGTCACTGGTGGGGTGTTCGCTCAAACGACGACTCAAGATAGGCTTGATAAGCTGGGGGGGTATCCCTGCCCCGACAGTGATTTTACGTGCGTGAAGTTAACCGTACCACTCGATCACTTCGCGAAAGATGACTCACGCACAATTGATGTGGTTTTTGGTGTGCTGCCCGCAACAGGCGAACGAAAAGGCACATTTGTCATTGCTACAGGAGGCCCCGGTTCATCAGGTTTGGCCGCAGCCGATTCGTATGTACCCTATTACGACACATCAATTCCTGAGCATTATGACATTGTGTTCTTCGACCAGCGTGGTTCGTATCTATCCGGCAATCTGCAATGCCCGAACGCGGTCGCGATCTACTATAGTTCCGATGGCGAGGCATCGACACCCGAACAAGAGAAAGCGCTTATTCAGACGGCTCATACTTTTGCTGACGACTGCATCAAAGAAATGGGAGTAGATCGCTCGACACTACCATTTTATGGTACTAATCAGGCAGTGGCTGATTTAGAAACGTTCCGGCAAGCGATTGGCGATGAGAAGATTTGGCTCTATGGTGAGAGTTACGGCACACAATATGCCCAAACCTATACCGCTGCCTATCCAGAACATGTAGCCGGATTAATTCTGGATGGCACCGTCGATATGACGCATTCGCTCACCGATTATTATGTTGAGCAAACTCAAGCTTTTAGTGACGTGATCCAAGAAACACTTCAGGCTTGCAATGCTGATGAATCCTGCGCGGGTGATTTTGTTGGTGGGGACGCGATTGCTTTTTACGACACGATACGCACTGAACTTGGAAGCAAAGCTGAAACGTTAAACTTCCCGCTGCCGAATGGCACTCAAGCTACACGGCAATTTACGCTGTCTGATTTGCAAACGGTTGTCGCCAATTTAGGTTACAGCGAGGGCGACCGGATGCTACTGTTACGTGCTTTGGCAGCCGCTTCACATGGTGATCTTGTGCCGTTGAAACGTGAATTTTATGTCGCGCTTGGGATTGATCCGGCAACCGAAGAACCGATTCCCGGCAGCAGTGATGATTACTCCGATGCTTTATATTATGCGGTTGAGTGCAACGACTATGCGCTTGCCGGTGATACGCCCGCAGAACGTGCAGAAAATTATGTTCGAGCAGGCGACCAGACGGATGTTAATGTGCCGGATTTAGCTTCGATTTTTTACGGTGATTTACCCTGTGCATTCTGGCCGGGTAATCCTCCCGCAGAACGACCTGCACCGCTGGTCGCTAAAGGTATTCCGACGCTGGTACTCGGTGCAACGGCTGACCCTGCCACGCCTGTCGATAATGGACGGCACGTGTTCAAGAATCTCGACGACGGTTATTTAATCACAATGCAGGGCGGGCCGCATGTTATTTATGCGCGTGGCGATGCCTGTCCCGATGATTTGGTGACAGCATTTTTAGTCGAGGACAAAATGCCTGCCGAACGTGAGACAACCTGCGACGGTACAGTGATCGATGCTTATCTGCCAAATGCCCCTGCTGATGCCGGTCACTTTGAGACAGCGCTTGAGGCAATGGACTCAACCTACACCGAAATTTACTATCTACCCGAATACTATTATGGCAGCACGTCAGATACGATTGAAGCAAGCTGCCCTTACAGCGGATCGATTACTTTTGATGTACCCGATGATAATGGGCAGGCAATCCACCTAAAAGACTGTGCTTTTAGCGAGGGTTTCTCGCTCACAGGTGATGGAAACTACGCTGATGGTGCGATCACCTTGGATGTGAGGGTTAGCGGCCTCAAGGAAGGCCAACTCAATTATTCGGTAGATGCTGATGGTAACTCAAAAGTGACAGGTGACTATGGTGGCGAAAAGGTTGATCTTTCAAGTTCGACGTCAGCATAATTGGGTTTCGAGCGAGGGTTTGCCGATAGAAATACCTAGTTTGTCTGGTTCACTTTCCTAATTTAGGCTATAATCCACTATAAGACAAAAATTCTAATAAATCTAAAAGAATAACTTCAATGCTTGCCTACAACGATTATGTTTCAAAGATACTAGAAGTGGCAAAATTCTTGATTACCGACCAAAGAATTCAACACAAGGTATCCGTTACTCTCAGTTTTTCTCAAGATGGAATGTCTCCAATAGTCTATATCCGCTTGAAAGCCATGTATGGAGATAATGCAATCGAGTCTGAGATCCAATTTTGGGAAGTTGAGGAAGATATAATGTACATCAATTTAGATGCAGGATTTGTTGATCCTACAGGCGAGCCTGTAATTATAATTAATTCGGAATGGTTTAAATGCGTTGAAGTAGATGAAGCAAAAGCTGTCATCGAGAGAGTCATAAAGTTATATGAATAATCGAAAAGTTTGGAGCCAATCTTGTCCTTAACCAACCGTGAGATTGCTGATATTTTTGAAAATGTCGCCACGATGCTGGAAATCAAAGGCGAAATTATTCATCGCGTGCTTTCCTATCGGCGGGCAGGTGAAACACTCCGTGAACTGCCGCGCGATCTCCATGCAATTGCCGCCGAGGGTAAACTGACCGAGATTCCCAGTATAGGTGATACTTTAGCGGCTAAAATCAACGAGATGTTAGACACAGGTAAGTTAGAATTTTACGAGAAACTGACGAAAGAAATTCCATCCGGCTTGGTGGATATTGTGCATATCAATGGGGTTGGCCCCAAGAAAGCCAAACTCTTTTGGAAAGAACTGAATATCACCACCGTGCCTGAGTTAGAAGCGGCTGCTCGTGGTGGTAAACTGCGGGATTTAGCGGGTATGGGCGCAAAGAGTGAACTCAAAATCATCGAAGGCATCGAGTCATTGGCACGGCAAACCGGACGCACGCCACTCGGTAATGCCCTACCCGCTGCACAAGCTATTCTCGACGTGGTGATGAAAGTTCCGGGTGCAATCGAAGGTGTCATCGCAGGCAGCATCAGACGTGCGCGTCCGACAATTGGTGATGTTGATTTGCTGGTTGCCAGCGACGATGCCACGCCGATTATGGATACGTTCGTCGCAATGGAACAGGTTGCGCTCATACACGGTCATGGGCCGACGAAAAGCAGCGTCGAACTGCTGAATGGCTTGCAGGTTGATTTGCGTGTGTTGGAAAAAGCCCGCTGGGGAACAGCACTCAATTACTTCACCGGCAGTCAAGCGCACAACATCCGAATGCGAGAACTTGCGCTCAAAAAAGGCTACAGCCTGAACGAACATGCCTTTAGCCCAGTGGATAAAGAAGGCAATATCATCGAGGACGCGCCGAAAATATTGTGCGCAACTGAGAAAGAAGTTTACGCGACAGTCGGACTACCTTGGATACCGCCAGAACTCCGTGAGGACAGCGGTGAAATCGAAGCGGCTCAGGCTGGAAAACTGCCAAAGCTGATCTCAATGGATGATATGCACGCTGACCTACATATGCATACGACCGCCAGTGATGGAACGCGCAGCATCCGCGAAATGGCTGAGGAAGCCCGCCAGCGCGGTCGGAAATTCATCGTGATTACCGATCACTCGCACAGCTTAGGGATTGCAAATGGCTTGACGATTGAACGATTGCTGGCGCAGCAGGAAGAAGTCCGCAAAGTCGATACCGAATTCAGCGGAAGTATTCGCGTGTTTCATGGCACGGAGATGGACATCAACGCTGATGGCACACTCGATTTCCCTGATGAGATTCTCGCCAAGTTGGATTTTGTAATTGCCTCGTTACATGTGAGTTTGCGGCAGCCACGCGAACAAATCACAGCACGGATGTTGAGTGCGATTCGTAATCCACATGTTGATTTGATCGGGCATCCCCGCGCACAAATTTTGCCTGATCGTGAACCGGCTGACCTCGATATGGATGAGGTGTTTAACGCAGCCAGAGAAAGTGGGATTGCGCTGGAAATTAATGCCAATCCAAGACGGCTTGATTTGGAAGCGCAGTTCGCCCGCCGAGCAGTTGAGATGGGAATCCCGCTGTCGATTAATACTGATGCTCATGCCCCCGATCATATGGATTTGATGATGTATGGTGTCATGACCGCACGGCGCGGTTGGGTTACTGCCGAGTCGGTCATCAATACATGGCCTTTAGAACGCTTTCTACAGTGGACACAAAGCCGAGGGCGATAACCATGCCAGAACGTCGGCGCATTCCAGAAGATAACAAACCTCAACCGGGCAAATCGTCGGGTGACGACAAGCAGCCTACGCAGCCGTTCTTGCCACCTGAACTGCCGGATGACGATGCGACGCGCCTACAAACGGTTCACGATCAAACCCGCTATATGCCACCGGTCAAAGATACACGGCTTAATCCGCCACAGCCTACACAATCCGCGCCCGCACCCATACCCGAAAAGCCCAAACATGATACAGGGGTGATAGTACCGAATACTCCGCAGCAAGTTCGGCCCTATCCACCAAACAATGAGATTTCTAAGCCCAAACGTGGACAAGATCAAGTATATGCACCAGTACGGCGGGTCTCTCCCAATCGGAACTCGCCATTTCGGTTACCAATTTGGTCGGTTTTCTTGATGTTGATGTTTGTGGTTGGTGCGGTGGCCTGTGTGGTGGTCGCTATCCTCGGTCTTGGAGGACGAAATGCGCCGACTGCGCCACCTGAATTTGTGGTTATATCAGCCGTACCGAGTACGATGCCAGAAGTAACTATTCCATCGCTGTTGGCAACACCTACACTGCCCGCAGAATTCCAACAAGCTGATGGTGCAAATTTCGTACTGGCTGGCCCAACACTCGCGCCGATTGTTTACACCGCCACTCCCACACAACCACCCCAAATTACCATCGGCAGCACCGTTGTGATTGTTGGCGATCAAGGCATCAATATCCGCAATAATCCCGGCACCAATAATGGCGTGGTTACGGTGGCAAACCCCGGTGAGCAGTTCACCGTAATAGATGGTCCACAACAATCCAACGGTTTGAACTGGTGGCAACTGGCTGACCAAGCGAAAGGTATTACGGGGTGGGCAGCCGAAAATGATGGCACCACCGACCTGTTCCAAGTGGTAACTCCCTAACGATCAATCGTACTCGTTTTAATGATAAAGGGTTAAAGAATGTCTTCTGACCTTACTACCCGTGCCAGTGAACTCCGTGATGAACTGAATTACCATATCTATCGTTACAATGTACTTGGCAGTCCGGTGATTACGGATGGCGAGTATGACAAAATGTACCATGAGTTGAAAGCGCTCGAAGCCGAACATCCCGAATTGATTACGCCAGATTCCCCCACCCAACGCGCAGGCAGCGACCTGAGCGAGGACTTCCCAAAAGTTAAACATCCAGCGCCGATCTTGAGTCTAGCGAATGCTTTTAGCGAAGATGATCTCAAAGCGTGGGAGGAACGCAATCTGAAGCTGTTACCCGCAGGAACACAATTGGGTTACACCCTTGAGCCGAAGCTCGACGGTTTGACGATTGTCATCACTTATGAAAATGGTTACTTGGTGCAAGCAGCTACGCGCGGCAATGGTGAACTCGGTGATGATGTAACCGCCAACGTCCGAACTATTCGAAATGTGCCGTTGAAAATCCCAGTCGATAAGAATGGGCCGAAAGCACCGGAACGATTGGTGGTGCGCGGCGAAGTGATGTTCCACAAAAAAGACTTCGCAGCGCTGAATAAAAAGCAGGAAGCAGAGGGGTTGCCACTTTATGTCAATGCCCGTAATACAGCTTCAGGCACACTCAAGCAGAAGGATTCACGGATCACGGCATCACGACCATTGATTGCTTATCTGTATTCGGTGGTTGCGATTAGTGGGACAAAGTGGGATACACAATGGGATATTCTCAACAATTTGCGGGATTTGGGTTTCTCAACTGCGCCCCACGCTGAGTTTTATCCAACATTATCCGACATTATCCAGCAATTACCCACATGGGAATCCCGCAGACGGACGCTGGATTTTGAAATCGATGGCGTGGTATTGAAGATTAATGACCTCAAAATACAGGCTGAATTGGGTTACTCTGGTAAAGACCCACGCGGCGCGATTGCCTACAAATTCCCAGCCGAAGAAATGACGACCAAGCTGCTTGGCGTGACCGCCAATATTGGGCGCACCGGGAGAGTCACGCCCACTGCCCAACTCGAACCGGTATTTATCGGTGGGGTGACGGTGGTCAATGCCAGTTTGCATAACTATGACCAGATCGCCAAGTTGGATATTCGGCTGGGTGACACTGTGATTATCAAACGTTCTGGTGAGGTGATTCCCTATGTGATTGGGCCGGTCATCGGAGCGCGGGATGGCAGCGAAACCGCTATTCTTCCACCGACGAACTGCCCAAGCTGCAACACGCCGATTGTACAACCTGAAGGGTTTGTGGATTTTATCTGCCCTAACCCACTTTGCCCCGAACGTGTTTTCCGCAGCATCGAGTTTTTTGTCTCGCGTGGGGCGATGGATATTGAAAGTATGGGGCCGCAGACGGTTAAAATCCTGATTGATCGCAAGCTGATCCAAGATGAAGCGGATATTTTTACACTCAAGCCGGAGTCCTTTGAAGGTATTGAGGGATTTGGTGAGAAGAAAATTGACAATCTGATGAAGTCGATTGAGGCGGCGAAAACACGCCCACTGGCGCAACTTGTGTGTTCGCTGGGGATTGACGGTGTCGGCAGTGTGGTCGCAGGTTTGTTAGCCGATAAATTTGGGTCAATTGACGCGATTCAGAGCGCAACAGTCGAAGCAATTGACGACATCGAAGGGATTGGGCCGATATTGGCACAAGGCATCGCAGAGTGGTTTGCGGATGAGCGCCATCGAAATTTGTTGGATAAGTTCCGTGCGGTGGGGATTAACCCACAAAATAAAGCGAAGGTCGCAGCAGGTGATGGTCTTACCGGATCAACGTTCGTGCTGACCGGAACATTACCCACATTATCCCGCGAACAGGCGGAAGCGCTTATCGAATCACATGGTGGGAAAGTTTCCGGCAGCGTGAGCAAGAAAACGAGCTACGTCCTCATGGGTGATACTCCCGGCAGCAAAGCCGATAAGGCGCGAACTTTGGGCGTTCCGATTATTAGCGAAGAACAATTGTTAGAAATGATCAGTGGGAATCCCACACAATCCAACAATCCCACGGACGATAACCCACAAAATCCCGCATAATCGCACGTTATCCCGCAGGGCGAATCCTACATTTGCCCTGTATTTTTCCCACATGATTGTGTTAGGCTGTTGGAATTATCCCACATCGAGAGCAACAGCCTATGACCTCCCCTACTATTGTGATTAAAGCCGGACGTGAAAAGCCGATAATCCAACAGCACCCGTGGATTTTTTCGGGGGCGATTGATTCTATTCAAGGTGATCCGCAGGGGGGTGACATCGTCACAGTGACCGATAAGAAAGGTCGATTCCTCGCGCGTGGGTATTGGAACGCTAAATCACAAATACAGGTGCGTATCCTCACATGGCAGGATGAGCCGATTGATGAGGCTTGGTGGCGCAAGATGATAAAGCGGGCGATTGAGGGACGAGCCATTCAGTCTGGCGCATCAAAAAGGGGCGCACCTAATGCCTATAGACTTATCAACGCTGAAAGTGATTTTATTCCCGGTTTAATTGTTGACCGCTACGACCAATGGCTTGTTTTACAAGCTCTCACATTGCATATCGATCAACAAAAAAACACGATTAGCAAATTGCTGAATGAACTACTCGATGTGAAAGGTATCTTCGAACGGAGTGATGTTGACGTTCGAGGCAAAGAAGGTCTAAAAGACTCGGTTGGGAATTTGTTTGGAGAAGAACCACCTAAGTATATTGAGATCATTGAATTTGGGAAAAAGTTACTGGTTGACGTTCGGAATGGGCATAAAACAGGCTATTATCTCGACCAAGTACATAATCATTGGTTAGTAAATAATCTTCTGACCAATAAACATTTCTGGGTGCGACCGGAAAAACTCGCCAGTACTAATGTGCTTAATCTGTTTAGCTATACCGGTAGTTTTGGCCTTCAAGCAGTACATGAGGCTTATATCACCAACGTAGATAGTTCCAATGAAGCACTTGAATTAGCCGAAGAAATCATCAAACTCAATAATTCTGATTGGCTCGAACGCAGCGAGTTCATTCAAGCGGATGTATTTGAACTTCTACATGATTACGCGGACGAGAAGAAGCAGTTCGATATTGTGGTACTTGACCCACCAAAGTTTGCCCACAACGCTGGGCAAGTTGAAAAAGCAGCGCGAGGTTACAAGGACATCAACCTGAATGCGTTTAAGTGTGTGAAACCCGGTGGGTATTTGATGACGTTTTCCTGTTCAGGGGCGATTAGTGCTGATCTGTTTAAAAAGATTGTGTTCGGGGCGCTGGCGGACAGTGGTCGGCAGGCGCAAATTCTCAAGCACCTTGGGCCGGGTGATGATCATCCAGTGGCGCTGACATTCCCTGAGGGTGCGTACCTCAAGGGGTTGTTGTTGAAAGTGTATTAGTTGCAAGTCGCAAGAGACAAGTTACAAGAGAAAGTCTCCAGTCTTCAGTCACCAGCCATCAGCTAAAAAGTTTCAAGTGACAAGAGACAAGTTACGAGTCCAAAAAATCAGAACAGGCGTTGCCTTTTCCTACGTATGCGAGTTTGATTCTGAAGATTTGCAAATTTCGCACATTTTGCATAATTTCCGCTGAAATGACAGGCAAGAAGCTCCCTCAAAGCCGCTGAATTAACATTTTGGGTCGGCGGGTGGCCCGGCTGAAGGCGCTGAATTGGCGCACTTGCAGCGGATTGCTCCCGTAATGCCACCGCGCGAAAATTGCAGTTTCGTTTTTGGTGGATGTAGGCGAGCGAGCCGCCGAAATGACACAGTGCTTATCGCTCATCATTAAACGGTTGTGGGCAGCGAAACGGCATGAGACAACACCATCCACCAATCTTCGCCAACGCGGTTAAAAACGTTGGTGATTGCAATTCGATCCACGACTGATTCGCCGTTGTTGGGCAACTGCATATGGGCGACCTGCACCCCGGTCAAAACGGCTGTATCCCCCCAGACATCGACCTGCAAATTTTGGCAAGATACGTAGTTTACGACCAGCGGCATTGAAACAAGCGTATGAATAAATTCAGTACGGTTTTGATCGGGACCATCCGGCGAGACACAACGGTAATTCTCGGCCAAAACAGAGTCAAAGTCGGAAGCCATCTGGCTTTGGAGTGCTGACCAAAAGCGCTGCTGGACTTGAAGGATACTTTCAATCGGCGTTAGTGTGAAGTAGGACATGTGAATAATGTTCCTGTCATTTTAATATCAGAAATTTGATTGGCGGAGTATGCATGATACTCTACCCCCGCCCCCTCCCCGAAGGAGTAGGGAGCGGAGAAAATCAAATTCTAAAGGCAAATAGACGGTTGTTTGTAGCGAGAAAACAATTTCACCGTTTAGTGTGGCGCTACCACTAATGATTACCGCTTCAATTTTAGACCATAAGTTCTATTTCGTCAAGCAAAAACAGATAGAGTTTACAAACTTTTCATCCCTTAGGCTGAAGTGAATGTCCATCCTTTTTCCAGACAAAAATCATCAGCTTGCTGGGCGAGATTGACCGGTCAGTTCAATATGATTGATGTATCACAAAGGGAGAGATCAACATGGGATACGCGGAAGCCAGCCAAATCATTCATGCGCCAATCGAAACGGTGTGGAATACACTCAACGACATTGAAAACACGTCCAAATGGGTCGTTGGCCTAGAAAAAGCAGAAATGAAAACTATAGGCGATTTTGGACAAGACAGCATTTATACCGATTACAATCGGCTCGGCCCGATACCGCAAGTCACTGACTGGCGTATCACTGAATACGAGCCGATGGCGCGGCAGGTGCATATGTCCAGTTCTGAAGGCTTGCCATCGACAATGACTTTGAGCCTTTCACCTGCACCACAAGGCACACTTTTAAAAATGACCGTTGATTATCAGTTTATGCCGCACTGGGGAAGTATCAGCCGCATTTTCGAAGCTTTGATCATGAACCGAATGCTAAGAAGTGTCATCATACAAAATATGAGCCATTTGAACAGCTTTTTGCAACATTCTGCCCGAAATAAATGGATTACGGATACGCGACCGGAAATGCCCACGTTAAAACTTCGGCGCAAAGAATGGAGCGACGAATACGAGCGTGTCGAATAATCGGTCAAGGACATGGCCTCTGCTGCACGAAGATGCCATGTCTACTTAGAGATACGGGTCGATTAGGTGGAGCCTTGTTTAGTTTGAAGTTCGATAAGGCGTTTGATTTTCGAACGCGTTTCCTGCCAGCTTATGGGACTAAGCCCTAATTTTTCGCGGACGAATTCCTCTTCGGCACCCTCACGCATATCACGAACAGCACTTGACCAGCGCAGCATCTCAAACGAGATTTTGGCGGGGATGGCTGCGGCTTCCCCTATATCCGACAAGATATATTCCAGATTTCGTGCGGTGCAATTGAAGATAGTCTCTTTAGGGGCATACTGAGCTAAGTATTCGTCCAACAAGCGCACCCAATCAGGATCAAGGTCAATGCGGCGTTCTTTAAAGATATTCCGCACTTTATGCTTAATCGTCAGTACCGGATGTTCACGGTTGGAACGGTCAATATCTGCGGGTTTGAGGGCGACGGCTTCACTTTTCTTGATGCCTGTATCAAGAATAAGGCTGAAGAGCATTTCAGGCCGCGTATCGATTTCATCGCCTTTTTTCATCCCACGCGCAGCAACAAGCGCGGCTGATATTTCATCCCGGCTGAGGGCATATGCCAAGGGAGCCGGGCCGGAACGCTGCAACACGGCTTTAGCGGGATCGTGGGGAATGGCATTGATGCTGTGAAGCCATTTGAAATAAACTTTGAGGGTGGTCACACGGCGGGCATAGGTTTTGCGACTGCATGGAACGCCGCGCCCATGTTCCAGCCAATCGAGAAAGTCGTTGAGCTTGTTGGTGGTGTACTCCCCTATTGGGGTGTCACCGCCGGTATTGTCCGCAAGCAGTTGAAGATCTGCGGTGAATGCGTTGACAGTATGCTGAGACTTTCCCTCTTTTTGGAGGTGCTGCTGAAACAGTGGAATCGTATAACGCAGTTCAGTATGGATATTAAGATCAGCCGGTGTAACGGGTTGATTCTGAAAAAGCGGTATTTGGCGCAGTCCGGTCATGAGATTAATCCTTAATGACTATACGCAACATGTATAGATTAAACATTTGTTCGGATTGTGTCAAGAGATAGAACAAAAATTTAACCACAGAGACACAGAGAGTTAAGAGAAATCAGTGGCGGTGTGTCCATTCGGGGGTGGAGTAAACATCGGTAAAAAGTTGTTGGGCACGATTATGTTCGAAGTCGGTTAAAGTGGATTCGTATTGGCTGAAATCAACGTCAAAGGTTTGGATAAACCCATCCACAACAGCCCGGGCGGCATCGTTCCAATCGACTTCACAGCCGAGAGCATCGGCTAAAGTTAAGGCGCGTTGGCGAACATGGATTTCGGCAGCTTGGCGCGCAACCTCGTCTTCGAATACCAGTGTTTTACATATGCGCGCGATGTCCCCACTTAGCGGGAGTGAGCCATGTTGAAGGACAGCATTTTTTCGTCGCATCTGAGCACTGCCGACGAGTTTTCGACCTTCAACGGTGATTTCATAATGCGAAGGCGTTTCAAAGCAAACTGGCCCTGATTGTATGCGTTCGGCGCGTTGATCAGCACGAGGTGATGCACCAATAGCGGCTAAACCTGTTAGCAGTGCAAAGCTAATCCTCTGATAACTTTCAACAACTGTACCAGCGGCGAGTTCGTCATCAGCAGGTAAGGATAAACTGTAGGTTAGTTCGTCAGTATGCAAGATGGCACGACCACCTGTCGGACGGCGCACAATATCCCATTCCAAGTCAGCGAGACGCGTGAAATCCACGTCGGTGTAACGCTGTCCATATCCGAGGGATAAACAAGGTGGATTCCACGCATAAAGACGTAAAGTTGGAGGCGACTGTCCTGCACCGACAGATTCCATGATGGCTTCATCAACCGCCATGTTCCAAGCCCCAAAAGCAGGGATATCGTAGATCAAGCGCCATTGACGCATATTCCTACCCGCCATATACTCTTCAATAGATCATGTTCATTTTCAACGAGTGTCGAGGCTTATGCAAAATCCATCCGCGCATGATGACCAACAAACAGTGGTCAATAATCGCCCGGTTTATATGCCACAGAGTCGCCAAGCGAATATACCGCCTGCACCGACCTTACCAACAACTCCACCTGTAAGACAAGGTTACTACGACCAACCCTTACCTCCCGCACCGAATTTACATGAATCGGCTGCACGAGAACGGATGCGCCGCCGCCGCGTCAATTCCCGGCATCGAGGTGGTGAATGGGCGTGGGTCGTGATTGCCGCCGCGATTTTTGGCATCGTCATGATTATGGGCTTTAGCGGGTTTATCTTGCTGCGCTCCTCCCAAACCACACAAGAAGTTATTCCCACGGCTGCGATTGCCCTTCCGACCCCGATTGAAGTCGCTAACGCTAACGGTGGCAGTCTGCAATCCGGTCAACAAATCACCCTAAGTGATGGGCGCAACCTGACGTTATCGGCATGGGACGGGCAAACACGGTTTACCGTACTGGTGGTGGGCTTAGACCGGCGTCCGGGTGAAACGGGTTTGGCTTACCGGACGGATACGATGATGTTGGTGAGTATTGACCCGGCAACAAAATCGTTAGGTGTGTTGAGTATCCCACGTGATCTTTTCGTGGCAATTCCGGGTTACAGTGAACCGCAGCGCATCAATACACCGATGGTATTGGGCGAGCTGCAACGTCCGGGCTATGGGCCAGACCTTTTAAAACAGACGGTTCAATATAACTTTGGTATTCGTGTGCATGATTATGTGGCGATTGATTTCAATACGTTCATCACAATTGTGGATTCAATTGGCGGCATCGATCTTGATGTGCCCTACGCAATTAGTGATACCAGTTATCCTGACATGAATTACGGTTATGATCCGTTCTATATCAAGGCAGGCTTGCAGCATCTTGACGGTAAAACGGCCTTGAAATACGCGCGTACCCGTCATGGTGACAGCGACTTCAACCGTGCTGAACGACAGCAAGCCGTCCTGTACGCCATACGTGACCGCGTGTTGAGCCTGAATATGATGCCGCAGCTTATCGCCCAATCACCAACGATCTGGAACGCGATAAGTTCGGGGTTAAGCACCGGTTTATCATTTGACCAGATCATTCAACTGGTGTGGTATCTGAAGGATATTCAGAAAGACAACATCCATACCGGCGTGATTGACAACGCCTACACCATGCCCTATATGACGGCGGGCGGCGCGGCGGTCTTGATTCCTGATCGGGCACGAATGGGCGAATTGATGGTCAAGGTGTTCGGAGATAATTATTCGCAGTAAGATATACCCTCACCCTAACCCATAGCAACAGGGGAGGGAATAAAAATAAAAAAACAGCGCACCAAGTGGTGTGCTGTTTTATTTTCAAGGATCCCGCTATGCCGTGTGCCGCGATGTTTTTGAACCTGCTTTCGCAGGGTGGGCATCTGACTGTTAACTAGGTCTTAACCGCGCAGGTCTATCACCGAATCACCAGACGTTTGACGCCCGTCATATGGGTGTTGGCTCAAACGCATTGCGCCATCACGGGCACAGCAGGTTGAGAACATTTATACCAGACTGGCCGGTTGATGTAAAGGCTAATCTTGGCCTCAAAGCGGGTCTTAAACAAGTGCTAAAGCTGTCATAATGACAGGGGAGGATTCAGTGGTTATAATCAGTACTTTGTATCCAATAGATGGAGAATCAAAGAATGTCTGATCAACAAAAACCAACCACTCTGACCACCGCGTCAGGTATTCCTGTCAGCGACAATCAAAATTCTATAACCGCCGGACCACGCGGACCGGTACTTATTCAAGATTTTCATCTTGTCGAAAAACTGGCTCATTTTAATCGCGAGCGTATTCCTGAACGTGTTGTTCATGCAAAAGGCGCTGGTGCCTATGGTACTCTGACGATTACGAATGACATCACCCAATACAGCAAGGCAAAAGTGTTCAACCAAGTTGGAAAACAAACACCGTGCTTCTTGCGTTTCTCGACTGTCGGCGGTGAAAAAGGATCGGCAGATACCGCGCGTGACCCACGTGGTTTCGCGATCAAATTCTATACCGAAGAAGGCAACTGGGATTTAGTCGGTAATAACACGCCCATTTTCTTTATCCGTGATCCGCTGAAATTCCCGGACTTTATCCACACCCAAAAGCGCGTGCCCCAGACCAACCTCAAATCACCAACCATGATGTGGGATTTCTGGTCGCTCTCACCCGAATCGCTGCATCAAGTGACGATTTTGTTCAGTGACCGTGGTACACCGGATGGCTATCGGTATATGGATGGATTCGGCAGCCATACCTACAGTTTGATCAATGCGAATAACGAACGTGTTTGGGTCAAATTCCACTTCAAGACCAAGCAAGGTATCCGTAACCTCACGGCTTCAGCAGCCGAAATGATCGCCGGTCAAAATGCAGATTATGCGACACAGGATTTATTCTATGCGATTGAACAAGGTGAGTTCCCACAATGGACGTTCTACATCCAAGTGATGACTGAGGAACAAGCCAAGACCTTCAAATACAATCCATTTGATTTGACTAAAGTGTGGCCGCACGGCGAATATCCTCTGATAGAGGTTGGCACGTTGGAACTGAACCGCAATCCAGAGAATTATTTCGCGGAAGTCGAACAAGCGGCATTTGCTCCGGCGCATATTGTTCCGGGAATCGATTTCTCTCCAGACAAGATGCTCCAAGCCCGTATTATGGCTTACACGGACGCTCATCGCTATCGCTTGGGCGCGAACCATGAGTCTCTGCCGGTGAACCAACCGCATGTCCCCGTCAACAACTATCAACGGGATGGTTTCATGGCTCATAATGGCAATTCGGGGAGCAAACCCAATTACGAACCGAACAGCTTTAACGGCCCGCAGCAAGACCCGTCCTACAAAGAAGCACCCTTCCCGGTTGATGGTGATGGCGCACGCTATAATCACCGCGACGGAAATGATGATTATACACAGGCCGGTGATTTATTCCGGTTGATGACCCCTGATGCCCAAGAACGGTTGATGGAGAACATTGCGGGAACCATGAAAGAAGTGCCACAGGCCATCGTTGAACGGCAGTTGGCACACTTTTATAAGGCTGATCCCGCTTATGGCAACGGGATTGCTGCCAAGTTAGGATTGAGTGTGCCTGAGATGATGTAGGTTCTATTCGAAAAATCTGAAAAGCGGGAAGACACTTACGTTTTCCCCTACAGGAGAATATATCTGACGAAGTAAATTTGTCGGGATATAAATCAAAATGGGATGCAGTGTGCATCCCATTTTGATTTATTTTTGAAACAAAAGTCTAGGCCTTCTCGTCCTCAGGTGGCAGGACGATGTCGATATGGACTTCGTCGAGCTGCTTCTGGGTCGCGGGCGACGGCGCATGTACCATCAAGTCGGAACCATTTTGCGTCTTGGGGAACGGAATGACTTCACGGATATTGGGTTCGCCACACATCAACATGACCAAACGGTCGATGCCCCATGCAATGCCCCCATGCGGCGGCACACCGTATTGGAAAGCTTCAAGCATGTGACCGAAAAGTTTACGGGCGTGTTCAAGGTCTTGGCCAATGAGCTTGAAGATACGTTCTTGCAAATCAGCCTTGTGAATACGGATGCTGCCGCCGGCGACTTCATAACCGTTGCAGGCAAGATCGTACTGCTGACCGCGCACTTTGGAGGGGTCGGTATCCATGTACTGCACATCATCCCAAACCGGAGCCGTGAACAGATGGTGTGACGGATCCCATCGCTTTTCGTCTTCGTTCCACTCGACTAACGGGAAGTCGTATACCCAGACAAAGGCCAGTGTATCAGGATCGCCGAGATTTTTCTGAGCGGCGATAGTACGCCGAATGGCATCTGTAACCGCGTAGACAACTTTGCGTGTGTCTGACAGGAACAGGAGCAGATCGCCGGGTTTAGCATTAGCCTTCTCAAAGACTTCTAACTTCTGGTCGATGGTGAAGAATTTGCCAATCGGGCCTTTGACTTCTTCAGCTTCATTTTCAGGTAATGCCATCCATGCCAAACCTTTTGCGCCAACCGAACGGGCTAAAGATTCGAGTTCACCTGTATCTTTACGGAGCTGGGTACCGCTAACTTTGGCACCACCGGGGATACAAATGACTTTTACCGGCTTACCATCGGCGACATTGTTTTGGAAAATCGGGAAAGCACTTTTGCCCGCGATTTCGCTAATGTCTATGGCTTCCATGCCATAGCGTAGGTCAGGTTTATCCGAACCGTAAGTTTCCATTGATTCAGTGAAGGTGATGCGCTTGAAAGGTTTAAACAGCAGCTTTTTATCGCCGACGGATTCCACCAACGCGGTCATCATATCTTCAATCAACTGCATGACATCTTCGCGTTCGACAAAGCTCATTTCGAGGTCGAGTTGGGTGAATTCTGGCTGACGTTCGCCGCGCAGGTCTTCATCACGGAAGCAGCGGGCAATTTGGAAATAGCGCTCGTAGCCGGAAACCATCAACAACTGCTTGAACTGCTGTGGACTTTGAGCCAGCGCATAGAACTTGCCGGGATGGTAACGACTGGGCACGAGAAATTCACGCGCACCTTCGGGTGTGGTTTTAAAGAGAATCGGGGTTTCGATTTCCACAAAACGCTGGTTGTCGAGATAGTCACGCACGAACTTGATGATGCGATGGCGCAGCACGATGTTATTTTGCATACGCGGGCGGCGCAGGTCGAGGTAGCGGTACTCCATGCGGCGTACTTCCTCGATATTTTCTTCTTTATTAATGTAAAACGGCGGATTCTTGGAGGGATTCAGCAGCTTAATTTCGCTCGCCACAACTTCAATCGCGCCGGTTTCCAACTCGTCATTGGTCGTGCCATCAGGACGCAGGCGAACATTACCCGACACTTGCAGCACGAATTCGCTGCGAACTTCACTGGCGATGGCATGAGCTTCGGGCGACGTTTCCTGATTAATAACCACCTGCATAATGCCCCAACGATCACGGAGGTCAATGAAGATCAGGCCGCCTTGATCACGGCGACGATTGACCCAACCAGCCAATGTGACGGCTTGTCCGGCATCTTCGGCGCGTAATTCTCCGCAGGTATGTGACTTCAACATGAGTGTAGCTGCTCCTCAACCGATACATTTTTATTCGCAATAAATAGATATGGACTACAGATCAGCCGATGATGTTTCTCACCATGACCTGAAAAGTAGTCGGAAAAGGATAGCACGGTTGAGGTAAGAAACAAATAGTAAGGTTGAGTGAATTAAAAATGCCGGAAATGTCTGCTGGAGGATAAACCCTCCGTCAAAATGAATAAAGTCCCATAAACGGGACTCTATCAATGCAGGCATTTATTGTGGATTTTGGACAAACGAAAATTGATGCAAAAGTCTCGATTATCCGTTTAATACATTTAACTCGCGGTGTTTAGGAAGCCACCTGCAAGCTGACGATCTATCCAACGGGAAATGAAGGGATAGCGGTAATCGTGGCGGTTATAGGTTTGATAGGCGGCAATAGTCGCCAATAGTAATGCTGCAATCGGCGCTGTGAAAATAACAAGTGCCAGCACTATACCGACGATTGCCCATATCGGAACTAAGACGATACCGGCCAATACGAAGATAGCGAGTAACGCGACAATCATGCCGATGCCCCATGCCAATCCGCCAACGACCGCTAGGGCTAATACACCGATTGTGGCAAGGATTTGCAAGCTAAAAGCTTGAAGCGCATGAAAAACCACATAGTCCGATTTCTTGCGGTACATCAAATAGATGATTAACGGCACAAAGATGCTAATGGGAATGGTAAAGCCCGCCGTCAAGAAACCGCCGAACATTGTTACCCAAATGCTGGCATGAGCAATAGAGGCCCACAATTTTTCTTCATCCGTGACATTCATGGTGCTGTAGCTGCGCGGCATAATTTTGCGCTTGCGCGGTTCTTGATAGCGCATCTCGTACTCGTTTACGAGTTCCTCGTCTGTTTGCATACGGGGCGATGTTGATAAACGCGAAACCCGGTCATTATCTTCCGGGGGGCGAATTGGGTCAAAACTCATTCTGAAACCATCCTCGTGCAGCATATTGTCTGTCGATAGCCATTAGTCGATAATCGTATAGAGAAACAAGGAAGGCTCTGAGAGCCTTCCCTACGAGACAATTCCTTCGTTCATATTTCTTAATACGCAGAAATAGATGCAAGGTTGCGAGCATTGTATGATATACTCCCGCGCATGATATGGCATAACACTTTCACCTTCACAAAGCGCCAGATTGGTTGGCTGCTGGTTATTGGGGACACTGCTGGCTTTTTAGGCATCATGGCGCTCAATTTCCTGCGGCACAAACCGGTTTCTGAAATTGGCCCGGCACAGCAGTTGGTATTCGCGCTGTTCGCTGTGGGGTTTTTGATTGGTTTATCGCTCATTCCATTAGGTGATGCGCCTGCATGACTCTTTCACAAAATGTGATACTCAACCGCATTCACCGTTTGTTGATGACGGTGGCGCTGGGTTTGCTGCTCTTTTATTTCGCTGTTTATATGGTCTATGCGCTAAACCTTATCCAGTTTCCATTTGATTATGATCAAGGTGAGGGCTTTGAACTGGTCGATACGATCATGTTCAGCAAAGGACAATGGCCTTACCAGAACACTGAAGTCTTCCCTTTTTATTCCAGTAATTATCCACCGCTGTTTCATGTGATTGCCGCGCCACTCGTCCCACTATTTGGTACGAGTTACGCTTATGGACGACTGCTTAGTTTTCTCGGTACGTTGGTCACAGCATCAGCCATTGGTTATGCGGTTTATCGTGAAGGGCGAAACGGATGGGTCGCGGTTTTATCGGGATTGGCTTTTTTGGCGTCCAACACGATTTATCATATCGGGCCGCTGTTCCGGCAACACGCCACAATGGTGATGTTTGAAACGCTGGCAATTGTGATTCTGGCACATGTGAATGAAAACACGAATACCAGACGGCGAAGGCTGCAACTGGCACTTGGATTAGGATTGATTCTCGCGGCAGGTTACACCAAGCAGTTAGCAGCCATTACCGCGATTGCTGTGGGATTATTCTTATTTATCCGGCAACCGCGACGCGCCGTCGTTTGGGGATTTTTAGCTGGAATAGTTGGCGCGGCGATATTCGTCGGGATGAACGCGGCAACCAATGGTGAATGGTGGCGGCAGGCTATCCTCGCCAACGTCAATGAACTGAAAATTATCCAAACCATAGCGCTTTTCAAACAGTGGTTCGGTCTGCATGGCTTCCTGATTATTCCAGCGGTGCTGTTGGTTGTTTACGAGGTATATTGGGATCGACTGTCGTTGTATGCGCTGTGGTTTGTAGTCGCAGCGGCGATTAACGGTGCAGCATCAGGGACATGGGGCGGCGGCGATAGTTATTTCAGTACAGCCATCGCAGCAACCTGTATCCTCAGCGGCATATTTGCGGCACGGACTATTCGCGCGGAGTGGGCATTTCCAGCGAATTATCTCAGCCAATTGATCCAGCCGTTTCGTCAATATGCGACGCGATTAGCTCAAGCTAGTCTGATTGTTATTCCACTGATTTACTTGGGATATGGTCGCGCTGTCCTACACTTACCCACCGATCAGCCTACGTTCAACACGTTTGCACAAGTGTTTGATATTCGTGCCAACGCGATGAATGGATTTTATGACTCGGCACGGACACAAGATGGTCAATACGCAACAGGCTATGCCAACATCGGGCATTTGACGACACAAGCCGATATAGTTGCCGGTTGGCACATTGTTGATCTGATCAACGCGACAGATAAACCTGTGATTAGTGAAGACGCAGGTTTCACTTTGGCGGCAAATCGTCCCGTAATCACGAACCCAACACAGCTTCTAAACCTCGAAAAGAAGGGGCTATACAAAGGTGACGAACTGGTCAAGATGATTGACGACAAAGTCTTTGGGTTGATCATTTTGCGAGCGCAGTTTTATCCGGATGTCGTGCTGCAAGCCATTAGCCGTGCATACTCACAAACCGAAACTGTCACGATGAATGGATTTAATTATCTAATTTTGGCTCCGAAGTGACATTAATCCTTTAAGTTGCATCAACCAGCAGCCTGTTATATGCTGTGGATAGTTGCCATATTGAGGATGATGTATGCGTTCCACACGGCTATTCGTTTCAGTCGTCGTTTGCCTGTTATTACTTTCCGCCCGAACCATTTTCGCCCAAGCGGCGCTCGATTGTGCCACCCTCGTCAGCCAATCATTAGCGGATTTTAGTCAAAACTGCCGGAATCTGGAAAACGATTCTTTGTGCTACGGGCATAAGTCCGTTTTAGCACAGACGAACTCCAGCGCCAGTGCACGATTCGAAAATCCGATGGATCATCTGCCCCTCAATACCGTTGAAAGTTTTGCTTCATCGGCGGCGAACCTGACGACCGAAGAATGGGGTTTAGCGCTGGCCAATATGATTCCGGCTGATTCGACTAATGCCGTCAATATGTTGCTGATGGGCGATGCCAAAATCAGCCTCGCGCCAACAGTGCCGACCAGCCTACAAATCAGTACCGGCTTTGGAACATCAGACTGTGGTGAAGCGCCATCAGTTGCGGCTATCGGGACGACAAGCGAAACGCCAGCAGCTCTCAAAATTAACGGAATTGATGCTCAAGCACATTCACTGGTTGTGTTCCAACAGGAGTCAGCAAACGCCATTAAGGCCATTGTTTACAACGGATCATTCGCTGTAAATGGTGGTGGAACGGCACAAGCAGGACAGACTTTAGCCGGTGTCATGGATAACAACGGCATTGTACTGTTCTGGTCAGCACCTCGCCCAACAAACGAAAATGAACAAAAAGTCGCGCAAGTGGTTGTGAACGCCCTTAATGGATTAGGCATCACACAGTTCGCACCGGTTGTTGCGCCGACGGCAACTCCCCTACCGCCGACGGCAGTACCCGCATCGGCTGAAAGCTGCGGAGATGGCGTGACGCATGTGGTGCAGCCGGGAGAAAACTTATTCCGCATCGCCTTACGCTACGGCACGAGTATCGGTACGGTTCAGAAAGCCAATAATATCGCGGACATGAATCAGATTGTGGTGGGGCAAACACTCGTTATTCCATGCGGCGTAGACAGCGGCACATCGAGTGTTGCGCCGGGAAATAATAACGACAATGGTTCACAACCAACGGCAGCACCGAGCGAGGACGGTGCAACGCCAGCACCCGCAGCCACTATTCAGACGATTGATTGCAGTGGATTCAATGGCAGTTTGCCCGCGAACGCGCCTTCTTCGTTCCAACAATTGTTCAACCAGTTTTGCAGCCATCCATAAATTGAATAAAAGGTAACTACGTATGAAAGTTCGTCAATTCGTTTTTGTCGGGTTTGTTATAACGGTTATGTCGATTATCAGTTTGCCAATTACGGCTGCACAACAATCCCCAAAGGATGTGGTTAAGAGTGTCATCAACAGTATTTATGGCACAGGCGATATCGGTGTCATAGACACGTTGTTTGCCCCCAATTTCCTGCGTCACCCGGCAGAAAGTGACGTGACTGCGTTAAAAATTTCGGCGCTGTCATTACGGGCAGCGATGCCCGATTTGAAGGCTGTTAGCGAATTAGCGGTGGCTGAGGGGCAGTTTGTTGCAGTGAGGGTACTGCTGAACGGCACATTTACAGGCGAGTTTGTCTCGCCGAATGCGCTGCCAATTGAACCCAATAACAAGCCGATTACATTCGCCGTTCATTTGCTTTACCGTTTTGATGACACAGGCAAGATCGCCGAGGAATGGGATGGATTCGACAATCTGAACTTCTTGACTCAATTAGGGGTGCTTCCCAGTTTGAGCAGCCCTCCGGTTGTAGCGGTTCAATATCCTGATGTAGTTGATGTGGGAATGTCACCACAAAACAAACAGGTCATTCAAGGTTATTTTGATGCCTTTAATCAGGGCAATCTTGGATACATCGACAGCGCATTTAAAGACGATTTTTCGGCGCATAATCCTTTTGGCACCTTGGATCGCGCGGGAATGTCTGGTGACTTGGGACGTCTGCGTGGGGCACTGCCTGATTTGAAAGAGAACGTTGCTCAATTGGTCACCGAAGGCAACTGGACAGTGGCGTTGTATACACTGCAAGGCACATTTAGCGCACCTTACGTGAATGCCGACGGCTCTTCCATTCCGGCGACTGGCAAACCGTTGTCACTGCCGGCCATCGCGTTTTTCCGGTTCGATCAGCAGGGATTGGTCGCTGAGAGTTTTGAGACTTACGACAGCTTAAGTTTTCTGACCCAATTGGGATTGATTACGGTTACCGCGCCGATCTTGACACCTACGCCTGAGAGTTAGTCAATACCTCTTTCTTTCCCTCTCCCGTGTCATCTTAACGAGATGATATGGGGAGGGAAAAAACGGCCTAAGTTCCTGTTAGCGTTTTTACATAAGTTGGGAAGCAATACTTAGAAGTTAAGATTGGACAGCAGTCTTCAAATATGTTCCGCTAAGGCAAGTAAATTTTCTGACCTACAAAAATGCGAGTCGGGTCAGTAATACCGTTGATCTGGGAGAGGATGGCTACAGTCGTCCCATAGTGAAGCGCAATGCGAAAGAGATTTTCACCACGTACCACTACGTGAAATGCTCCACTCGAAGCGGTGGGCGCCGTTCCATTTGAGCTTGTGCTGGATTGTGCAGCGGCAACAGCGCTTCCGTTACCACTGACAGCGGCGAAGGCTGTAACCTGCCCATTGGACGCTACTTGCGCGTACGCGATACCCTGCCCCGGCCCAGTCACTTGAACTACTGCCAAGGCCTGCGCAGAACTTGAGCCTGTGCCTGTGCTGCTACCACCGGAATTTGACGTTGTATAAAGCGGCCCGCAAATCGTGGACGGAAGTACGAAACGCGTCAAATCAGGGTCTTTGATTTGATGCAATTGCAGTTCGTCAGACTTTAGTGCCCACAGCGCCACGTCACCAGCCAACTTAATCGGTTGATTTTGATTGGTGGATAAGGCAGTCGAAAGCGGGTTAATAATTTCGGAAAATGAGGCTTGTAATATAAAGCTGCCCTGCATAAAAAACGAGATATATGAACTGCCACATTTGTAGCTAAAAAAGGCCGCTCCCGGCCCTTGCTGCGCAGTCACTAGCATAGGAAAGCTTAATACTATGAGAGTGAAAACGAGTCCTATAATGGAGGGATGGCGGTTGTGACGCATTGACATCATGTTCATCTCGTTTACACGAGAGGGCAAACCGCGAATTTGCCCTCTACATGTCATTAATTACGGTGAGCCAAAAGCAAAACCTGAGGCGGAACCACCAAAGAATGAAGCGACCTGAACAAAGGCGTTGGAGCCAAACGGTGTGCCGATGGAGGTTGCGAACGCAGCCGCCGGACCTGTGGTAAATACGCTCGACAACGACGATGAAACAGGTGTAAAGGCAGTACCAGAGGCAAACCCATTACCGATTGAGCCTGCTTGCGTGTAGGCGATTGGGCCAATCGATTGGGCATAGCCAAAGGCTGCACCAAAACCAGAAGTTGCAGCAGTCGCAGTGGCCTGCGCGTTAACAACCGCTGGAACGATAGCCAAGGAAAGCATTCCAACCAGCAGGATAAGCGTAATCAGCTTACGCCCTCCCCTGAGCATCCCCGGCTGCACACTAACCAAAGCCAAATTCCTCACAGTGTGTCTCCTTCACTACTTTTACGGAAAAGACAGATAACAAAATGTTATCTGTTTGCGAAGTGTAACAGAATTGCAACACTTCAGTCAATCAGTTCGAAGCACATTTGTTAGAAAAACTAAACGTCTTTCGAAAAATTTACTTTCGAACTGTTACATTAATGTTATGTCAGGGGGGAATTTAGACAAGCTCGTCCCGAAAGCCAAAGGGGTTCTGGCGAGAAACTTTTTTGGACTTGCCACCATTGTTACTGAGGCCAATGGGCCGCCGGTCGCGGAGGAAGTCGTTTCCGGCACGCAGTTGGCGCACAAGGCTGTCAATGGACTGCTGGAGAAACTCGAGCGTAACTTCTGTGCGGTGTTCGTGGGCAGCCAACATCCGCGCGTGCAGTGCTGCCTCGCGGACGAATGCACCCGGCTGGTCGATTAGCTGAGGTACGACTGTAATATGATCTTCCTGCCACTGGTCAGCCATGTAATGACGCAGCATTTGCTCGGCATGTTGGTCATCCTGAATGGTGGGGATAACGAAAATACGGTCAAGACGACCGGGACGCTTGGCAATCCGTTCGTCAATCACTTCAGGATAATTGGTGGTGGCGAGCAGCAGCGCGCCTTCGGGATTATTCGGTGACTCAACGCCATCCAAAACGTTGAGAACACGGGCTTTGTCGTCGCCCTGAAGGTAGGCATCAATTTCTTCAACGATCAGCAAAACAGGATAACGAGCCGCAGTGACCGCTTGCAATGCCCGCTGTATCTTCTCAAATGATGCACCGTCTCGGTCAGAACCGGAGACATAGACCACAATACGCCCATGACTAATGGCGAGTTTTGCCATTGCCGCACAAAGCATCGTTTTACCTGTTCCGGGAACGCCAGCAAGCAGCAGTTTACGGAACGGGGCTAGTTTAAGCTGCCGATAAATATCAACGCCTTTGGTGAAAAAGGCTTCCATATCGTCGGAAAGATCATTTTTTAGTTCATCGGGAAGAATGACATCATCCCAATCGACGGTCGGATCAAAAAAAGCGTCCGTACCACCAATGATATACACATCTCGCCGACGGCGAATTCGCGGTCTGACCGCACGGGCACAGGCGAATTCAAAAGCCGCCCATGTTTCCAGTTTGTCTACGGGAACTATGGCAACTGCTGTTAAATCTTGAACGTCATCATCAAAGTAGGAACTCGCGTAGATAATCTCAAACGGATCTTCATTCTCTTGAGAGAATTTGAAGACATAGGCTCCGGCAGTTGCCGTCAGCACCATCTTTTTACCACGCGTACCATAGTCGCTAATCGGGACAATTACCGGGCAATCGAGAGACTGCAACCCATCATAACGAGCCTTGCCCCGCAGTTTACGACCAGCACGAATCTGATTTTGGGCGATCATATTGCTGCATTCGGCAGAAGCCCAAATCGTCACATATTTACGATTCGGCCAGCGTTCTTCCCAAACCCCTTTTGCCCACTCAACCAGACGTTCATACTGCATGGCTTCGTTCGACGCTCCCTAATTAGACACCCGTCTTGATACCGCTCTAGGTTTTGCACAAAATCGGGATTATTTCAAAAGACAATCAACACCCACGAGGAAAAAATTAATCGTGTTAGGTCATTATAGTTTCCTTTTTCGAATTTCGGTAGGGTACTTGCATGAACGCTTATTTGTCGGGAGAATAAGCATGTTAAAAGAATGATCATAAAACGATTTCCAGTTTGATTGAGGAAGCAAATGACAACGGCCTACATTACCCATGCTCGGTACTCTGAACACCATTTGGCAGGTCATCCTGAACACGCGGGACGCATTCGGGCAGTATGGGCGGAACTCGACAAGACGGGACTCAGCACCCGTATGCAACAACTGGAAGCACGCCCCGCCAGTGACGAACAAATACTGAGTGTGCATACCGCCAAGTATTTACAAGTACTGCACTGGATCGAGCAAAATCCACCAGCACGAGGCGTTCATCACCTTGACCCTGATACCTATGCTGGGCCGACCGCATTTGAGATTGCAAAACTCTCGGCGGGGGGCGTGATTCAAGCAGTTGATGAGGTTCTGAGCGGACGTGCGAATAATGCGTTGGCGGCAGTGCGTCCGCCGGGGCATCATGCCATGCCCGAACACGCAATGGGTTTTTGCCTGCTCGGAAATGTGCCGATTGCGACCCGCTATGCACAAAAACAATTCGGCGTCGAGTGCGTGATGATTGTGGATTATGACGTGCATCACGGCAACGGCACGGAAGCCATGCTGTATGATGACCCGACGACCCTGTTCATCTCCTCTCATCAATACCCGTTTTATCCGGGAACCGGCGCGCTGACTGATACAGGCACTGGAAAAGGAACCGGTTACACCATCAACATTCCGTTGGCAGCAGGACACGGTGACGGCAGTTACGCGGCGTTTTACGAACAAATTATTTGGCCTGCCGCAGAGCGATTCAAGCCGGAACTCATAATCGTATCAGCAGGGTTTGACGCACATTGGCTCGACCCTATTGCCGGAATGCGGCTCAGCCTGACAGGTTATGCTCATTTGTCACGTGAACTGATTAAGATGGCCGATCAATACTGCGGCGGGAAAATCGTGTTCGCGATGGAAGGCGGATATAATCTTGATGCGCTCAGTCAAGGCATGGTGAATATTGGTCATGCGCTACTCAGCGAGGATACCGTTAGTGATCCGCTTGGGCCGCCCAAAGATAGTCGTGAACCGGATATGAAACCCTTAATTTCAGCGCTGCGAGAGATTCACAGACTTTGATCTTGGTCCGATTGTTGGTTAGACGGCTGTGACATAGATTTTGTCTCCGACTTAGAGAACCAGCGGACAATCACCAAGACCACCCAAATAATGAGCGTTGCGCCGAGAGCTAGAAGCCACGCCCCTACCCCAACAGCCATCCCCACAGCCGCCGTCGCCCAAATGCTGGCGGCAGTTGTCAGGTGATTTGCCTGTCCATGACGCTGAATTATGGTTCCCGCACCTAAAAACCCAATGCCAACGACAACTTGAGCCGCCACACGGCCTGTATCACCGATAAAAGCATGGGTCGATAAGGCGGTGAACAAGCAAGAGCCGACCGCAACCAAAATGTGCGTCCGCAGACCGGCAGGTTCTCCGCGATGCTCCCGATTCGAGCCAATGAGCGCTGATAAGAAAGCGGCGAGTATTATTTGCAGGATAACTACGGCCTGATCAAAGAGATGCATCCTCTATAAATTCTTTCTATAAACCACTTAATTAAAGTTTAAGATGAGAAAGAATATTGTGCAGAAGATGGGATGTCAACCGTCGAAAAAAATCAGGACGATGATCGTCCTGATTAATTCAAGCAGCTAAGTCTTTAACAGATGTACTACTTGGCTTTGGCGATGCTTTCGCGCAAGCTTTGAAGCTGGTCAAGATGCGCCCTTAAAGCAGCATTTTGGGCGGCATAGCGCTGGGCTAAAACCTCAAGGCGGCTGTAGATTGGTATTAACACCTGCTGCCCATATTGGGTTAGACGGCTGCGTTCTTTGCGCGTCAATTCATCGAGAGACGAATGATACGATTTTTGCAATTCGTCGATCCGTTTGTGAAGATCACGTTTGGTATCATTCAGAACGCCGCGATAATAGCGCCATGCGTAATAACCACCACCCAATAAAGCCGGTGCGCCAACGATAAAAGCGGGGAAAGCCAAAGGTGCTGCCCCTACCCCAAGAATCGGGCCGGCGGGGGCCAGTGCCAACAGTATGAGGATGAGGCCACCAACACTTGCTAATACACTGGTGGTAAAACCAGCGCTGTTGGTTTCAAATATATCCTGCATTTCAGTGACAATTTTGCCCGTCGAGTAGGTTTTCAGCTCTGACTCTGCCATACGAATGGCTTCTTGAAGGGCTTCGCGCTGTTCAGCGTAAATACCCGCATCTAGACCACTAATTTCCTGTTCCATTAATTCACGAAGTTGATTCAGACGTTCGATGACACTGCGCCAATAAAGGCGGCTGCTATCAACGACGGCATTGATATAGCCGTTGGTAGCGTCACCGATGTCACGCAAGGCACGTCCAACCACCACTTCTTGAAATTCGGATTGCAGCACTTCGCGCTTGGGCGTGCGCCCAACTTTACGAATGGAGAGATTGGTGTCGATAAAGTTCATACCACGCTGACGCATCCCTTCGAACACCGCATCTACTTCAGAACGAGCGGCTTTGAGCTGCCCCTCCAAACCGAGCGACTGCTGTTCGAGTTCGCGCTGGACATCCTTCACTTTGGTGGTGTCGACGTTGACGAGATCGGCTTTGCGCTGAATGCCATCTTGAGCGGAGTTGACTAGATGAGCTGCCATATCGAGCTGCGCCATTAATTTCTGCTTAGCCGGAGGCGCTTCATTTAGCACACCACGCAAATGCGCACGCACCGCTTCAATCCCACCGGGATCACCAATGGTGTTGCCACTGTTTTTTGCATTCAGGGCTTCACGAGCGGACACCATGAAGATCAGTGGACGTATATCCAGCAGTTCTGATGCTTGCTGCTCGATAAATCGACGTACTTCTACCAACTCTTTTGGTTGAAGCAAATCGACCTGATTGACAACCAGAACAATCTTTTTGCCATATTTTTTCGCCAGATCTAAATAACTGCGCTCGGTTTCTGCAAAGGCACGTTTAGCCGAAATGATGAAGATCACCAAATCACTGCGATGCAAAAAGGACTTGGCTATGGTTTCATGTTTCTGGAAAACCGAGCCTGTACCGGGGGTGTCAACCAATGCGACACCCGGAGCACCGGTATTGGGGTGTGACCATTCGCGTATGCCATCATCCCGTATAACCGGTTTGCGATCCAAATCACCATAATGAATGATTTCGATGGCCTCGGTGGTCGGCGTGATACCTGTTGGCAGCAAATTATCCCCCAACACGGCGTTGATGAAGGACGATTTACCGGCGTTAAACTCACCGATAATGACCACCAAGAAAAACATATCGCGCAAATCGTGTGCGACATCTAAAAGGCGCTGGCGATCTTGCGCCGCCACATCACCCATATCGGCAAGTGTTGATCCAATGTCTGTCAGCAAGCGAATTTCTTCTTCGCGATAGGCTGCCAGCGTTCCATCCAGCGTATTGAGCATGGTCAATGTACAAGACCTCTCTATCCGAGAATTCCTTTTTTACCCATTTTGGCGAGCGCTGCTTCGATACTCACGATCTCATGATCAGCAGCTTGTAACTTTGCAAGTTGTTCGGTCTGAATTTGCGTTTGGGCATTGATCAATCTGGTTAACGGTTGAATTGCATCCTGACGCAAACGCATCCCGTATTCAATTTGTTTGTCAGCCGCACGGGAAAGTGCGTCAATATAACGCCCGCGCAACTTCAAAATGCGGTTGGTAAAGCCCGTTTGCAGAATTCGCCCACGCAGCGGCATATACAGTAAGGCTAACAAACCCAGACCTATTAACACAATCAGTAAAATGATTTTGGATTGTGAGTCGGTATTGAGCGTTCCGAGCGCCACGATTCCAAAAATAATCAGCAGCAGTTCAAATACCACCAGATAGAGCATCGAGTTGCGCAAGATATGTTCTAGGCGTCCGGTTTCGTCCTGTCGCGCTTCATCCTCAATCGTTTCAAGTATGGGACGCACCTCTTGCAATGTACTCCGGTCATATTTGATGGGCGCTTGAACTGTACCAATCACTTTGCTGCTGATGGATGATGGCAAAGCCTCAATCTCTTTGCGCGCGTACTTTACCAAGTCGTCAATATCTTGAATATCTTTACCCTCTAAACGGGGTGGTAGTTTATCCGCAACTACTGGCAGTTCACGAACCGGATCAAAGGCTTTGTGCCGTTCAAAAGCGACGTTGGTATAAGACCCACCGCGCCGGAAAATACGCGACAATCCGACAAGTTCGCCTACCCCACCCCACAATGAACGAAAGGCATTGTTGAAGCGGAAGGTATCTTGAATAGCTTCACTGCCACGCGCAGCAATCGCATCAAACTGCTCGGTGATTTCGGTATTGATGTCACGAACCGCTTTATCTTGATCCCGTTTCTGGGCGGCAAGCTGCTGGTCAATATTGGCGGTAATGCCTTGATATTGATCTAAAGCCGCTTGATTCGTACGCACGGCAGTTAAGGCGTTCTGATTAACATTCTTGGCAATTTGCAGCGGTGTTTGTAACTTTTGCCGCAGGCGCGCCACGTCATTGAGCTGATCATCCAGATATTCTTCTATGCGGCTAAGCCCTGAGTCTTTCCAAGCTATTTTGTCAAGCTCGCCGTTGTGACGTGCTGCCAGCCCCTGTTTAGCAGATACCAACCAGACATCGGGGCGAAAACCTAGCCGTGCCTGACTCTGATCCATGACATATTCACGAACCGTTTCCATTTCTTCCGCAGACAGCAAATCAGCCTGATTAATAACCAGAATTACCTTTTTGCCGTACTGTTTGAGCTGCTGAATATATTCCAGATTGCTTGCGGTCATGGCCTGTGTCGCTAACATGACGACCAGAACAACATCCGCATTATGCAAAAATTTACGGGTAATCTGCTCATGTTTTTGAAAGATGGATTCGAGGCCGGGTGTATCGACCAGACTCACTTTTTGCAGAAGTGGTGCAGGATATAACAGCGTATCTGCGCCATCACCCCCACTTAAGCGTTGTGTTTGTTCGCCCCAACGCAAAATCGTAATTTTGTCAGTGGTTGGCACAGGGCCAATCGCAAGCAAGTCCGGTTCGCCAAGCAGTGCATTAATGATGCTCGATTTACCGGAATTAAAAGGCCCGACAAGCACAATTAAAAAGGGGTGATCGGCATGGAACAATGCATCGCGCATTTGCCCTAACCGGTCATCGCCCAAATTATCGACTTTAGGCAGAACTTCAAGCAAGCCCGTAATCAGTTCATATTCACGGCGGCGAATGGTCTCGTATTCAGTCGCCAATTTGGTATCAACGTTTACCAGTGCCAAGTAGCTTTACCCTATTCTCTTAACAAGCCGACAAGCACTTTGTTTGTTATACTACTATACACAACAGCAGAGTGTACCCCGCTATAGCCTACAACACTATAGCATAACCCTATCAGAAAAATATAGGACAACCTTACTGAAGACGGAGCAGGTGACAGTCGAATGGATGCCTTGCAACAAAAAGAACACGAACTCGAATTGGTTATCCAGCTCGATCAAGTGCGTGACACTTTGAACGACGACGGTGATCCACAAAATATGTTTGATGCGCTGGTGAAACTGCTTCATGAGTGGTTTAAATGTTCGGCGGCAGCCATCATGCTGGTGGCGGAAACCAGTGACGATGTCGAGCTTATATCGGCAGAAGGTATGCCAGTTCATGTCACGACACAACTTTGCCAAACCGCGCTGCGGCAAAGTGGCAGTCATCTATTAGAGAATGCGCCGTGGAAATACACGCTAGCGATTCAAATTGTATTAGATGACTACCCCTTGGGCGGCTTTGTACTCGGGCGTGACGAACAACCGTTTAGCGAAGGGGAGATGGCAGAAATCGCTCTGGCGGAAAGCCAACTTGATTCCGCGATCATGCAAGCACGAATGACATGGAAGCTGGGACAGCGCAACCGCGAACTTGAGGCCATTTATGAAATCGACCGACTGCGCGACCGTACCAGCACCGAAGCCGAACTCATTCGTGATTTTACGGCGGTCGCCAGCGAATATTTTAGTGCTGATTTTTGCCTTATTTTGCTGAGCCAACCCAATTCGAATGAAATGGTTGTGCGCAGCATTGTGGATAAGCATGATTTATCAGCCGCTGTTTTAAAGGAAATCCAGCAAAAAGCCGCACAATTAACCATCCCGCAGGTGATTACGCTGGCTGAAGGCGTGACCCATCTTACTTTATTAGCTGCACCCTTCGTGGTGGAAAATGAACGATTGGGCGCAGTTGTGGTGGGACGAGAGGCGCTGTTTAGCATCGGCGACCACCGCCTACTGCACGCCATGATGACGCAAATGGATTCGGCAGTGGTTTATGTACGTGTGCTGCAACAACTTACCCAACGCAGACGTGAATTAGAGATCATCTATAAGATTGATCGCATACGTGACAAGGAAAAAGACCTCGACATGATGCTGCAGGCGGTTCTGTATGAACTGACGCAAACGATTTCCAGCGAAATGGGATACATCATGCTCTACGACGAGAGCGGCACCCAAGAACTCGAAATGAGGGCAGTCACGGCAGAGGGGAAAATCGCCTCGACAGCCGATGAAACGGTTATTCAGGCAATTTCCCGTTCCGCACTTGAAAAAGGCAGCATGATTTACGGCACCAAAACGGGTGGCGAAATTCGCAGCTATATCGCAGCACCCCTCATTCTTAATGACCGAATTATTGGTGTTATCGGGATGCTGAACAGCGTCAGTGGCGACGAATTCAGCGATGAAGATCACCATATGATGCACGCTATTACCAGTCAAGTCGACACAGCCATATTTGAGCGAATGGAACAACGGCGGATGCGAACGATTTTGAGCCGTTCAGTTGATCCCAAAGTCGTTGAACATCTGCTGCAAAAAGCCAATCTGAATGTACTCGATGGAGAACGGGTTAATCTGTCGGTATTATTTGCCGATTTACGCGGTTCAACCCGTTGGGCAGAGCAAGTGCCGGCAGAAGAATTTGTAGCCACGCTCAACGTCTTTCTAGGAAAAATGACTGACATCATCCTCGAATTTGGCGGGACACTGGATAAATTCGTTGGCGATGAAGTCATTGGTTTATTCGGTACGCCCGTCCATATGGATGACCATGCGTACCGTGCGGCTGGCGCTGCCATGAAGATGCAGCTGGTACACAAAGAGTTACAAACGCACCTCTCCGAGCAAGGACGACATCTACCGGATATGGGCATTGGCATCAGTTCGGGTGAGGCCATCGCAGGCGAAATCGGTCACCGCATCCGGAGTGAATTCACCGCGTTGGGTAATGTGATCAACCTCGGATCACGCCTGTGCGGGGCGGCGGCACCTAAACAAATTCTCATTAGCGACACGACTTTCAAAATGATTTCACGGTTTGTGCAGGTCAATAATCTGGGCGTGCAATCCTATAAGGGCATTCTTCATCCCGGCGAAACCTATGAAATTTTGTCCATTCAATAAGGTTGCACATGCTCAATGACTCCATACGCTACATCGCAAATCAGCTTTATTGTGATGAAGTATCCGTACAAAGTATTGCCGACAAGATAGGAACGCCGGTTTACATTTACAGCTTGAAGCGCGTTCTGGATAATCTTGCGCGTATCCGATTAGCCTTCGGCGAGCTGAACCCGCACGTTCATTACAGTGCGAAGGCTAATGCCAGCCTCGCCGTACTGCATACAATCGTTAAGGCTGGTGCTGGCATTGATGCTGTAAGCGGCGGCGAAATATACAAAGCCTTACAAGTTGGAACGAAACCGGAAGACATCGTTTTCGCAGGTGTGGGTAAAACCCGCGACGAACTGCGCTATGCACTAGAGCAAAACGTCGGCTGGTTTAATATTGAGAATGTTCTTGAACTCCAGCATATTAACGACCTAGCCGCGGAGCTGGGCAAAGAATCCGCACGAGTTGCCTTAAGGCTCAATCCTGATGTCACGGCGGCAACCCATCACCATATCGCAACCGGACACAAAGCAGCCAAGTTCGGTTTGTCGATTGAAACCGTCAAAGAGGTTTTGGCTCATCGTGACCAATATTCGAACGTGCGGATTGAGGGGATTCATATCCACATTGGCAGCCAACTGCATGATACCGAAGCTACACGGCAAGCCGTTCGGGTGGCGCTGGACTGCATCGGCCCTTATCCTGACATTCGAACGTTTAATATCGGCGGTGGCATGGCAGTACGCTATTCGCCAGAAGAACAAATTCCGCGATGGGAAGATTTTGGCGCGGCAGTTACACCGCTGCTCAAAGAATATGAGGTCATACTTGAACCGGGACGTTCGATCATTGCCGATGCGGGCATATTGGTGATGTCATTGTTGTATACCAAAGTGCAAGGCGGCGAACCCATTTATATCACTGATGGGAGTATGGCGGAACTCATACGCCCTGCTCTATATGAAGCGCATCATGAAATTATGCCTGTGATGAAAACAAGCGAAGCAGTTTCACAAAAAGCCTATCATGTGGTTGGACCAGTTTGCGAAAGTGCGGATGCATTGGGGCATGACATACTTTTGCCTGAGTTAGAAGCTGGCAGTTTACTGGCGGTGTTGACGGCTGGCGCGTACAGCATGGCAATGGCGAGTAATTACAACCAGCGTACACGTCCCCCGGAAGTGGTTGTGGCCGAAGACGGCAAGTCGTGGCGATTGGCTCGACGGCGCGAGACATGGGACGATTTAACAGCGACAGAAATCATCTGAGCAGGAAATAGGCCAACAGACTCAGTCGTCTTCAAAAAGATCGACTATACTGGATACAGTATTTTCCCCAAAATGATAGGTGGACAAAATGCGCGTCTTCATCAATTACACTCATAGTGATCTGAATGCGGTTGAGCAAATCGCAGCGTTTCTCCATGCCGAAAATCATGACGTCGGTTCAGAGGAAAAACTACTGCCAGATCACGATTGGGCAGCGAAACTTAGCGAACAAATTACCTCGGCGGATGCAGTTATTTACGCAATTTCACCGGACTCATTGGCTTCAGAGTGGTGTCAGTGGAGTTTGGGCCAAGCGCTGAAAGCCGGGAAACCAGTTATTCCCGCATTGTTACGTGAAAGTGCCTCCTTACCCGAAAGTTTAGCCGCGCTGCCCTATATTGATGTGGCGAGTGGGGTAAATGACGACGATAAAGAGGCGCTGCGGAAAGCGCTAAACAACCTTGACACTTACAAGGTTGCGCTCGAGCAAAGTGTATCTGTTTCCGACGCACCGAATGGCATTCCTGCACAGGCCGTTGGCACGATTGACATCAGCCGCGCGACTTCACCCAGACCAGCACTTTTGCCCAACCTGCTTCATATTTTGCCGCCACCGTTTGAGTGGCTGGATATTCCATCTGGCGAAGTAACTTTAAGAGATGCCAGCGCAGATGGCGGTTCAAAGGGCGGAACATTTAAAGTAGGTAGTTTTGCCATTGCGAAGTACGCCGTCACCAACGCTCAATACAGGGTGTTTTTGGAAGATAACAAGGGCTATAACGTCGAACGCTGGTGGGATTTTTCGGATGCGGCCAAAGCATGGCGCGAAGCGAATCCAACAAAGCCTTCAATTTCACATGAAGAAGAGAAGCCGGTCGTGGGCGTTTCATGGTTCGAGGCAGTCGCTTTCTGCCGCTGGCTGAACGTGCGCGTGCGTCCGGGTTTAGCAATGGCGAACCGCGATATGCCGGGACACGTCCAACCACGAAAGTCGCTACCAACAGTAGCGCTCCCGACCGAACAGCAGTGGCAGCACGCGATTGAAAATGACGAGGAACTGATGGATCTCAGCGGGAACGTATTAGAGTGGTGCATGAATAGCTGGGGAACAGATCATGTTGTTTTGGGAGGCAATGTTGAACGTGTCGTCCGCGTTGGTTCAACCGAACACGACGAAGAAACGCGCTTGAGTCATCGTGATCTGGCAAAACCGGACGCACGGAACACGGAATTTGGTTTCCGTGTTGTTTGTTATCTGCCTTAACTTTCTCAAGAAACTGTGGGCGGGAAAAATCCCGCCCCTACATCATGTTCATTTAATTCAGCAGCAAGCTGCCTTCGACCTGCTTGTCCAAGACGATACCACGCAGCTCGGTAATTTGGTCACGCAGCGCAGCGGCTTTCTCGAATTCGAGGGCTTGCGCGGCGGACTTCATTTCCTTCTCAAGCTCCTTGATCATCTTATTGATGTCTTCCTTGGGCAAGGTCGAGAGATCGACTGCGCCTTCAATCTTGGTCTCATCCTCAACCATCGACTTCACACGGTCAGTCAGATCACGCACCTGCTTGACAATTGAGCGCGGGACAATACCTCGTTCCTCATTGTGCTTGTTCTGAATCTCGCGACGGCGATTCGTTTCATCAATCGCCCGCTTCATCGAGTCAGTCATATGGTTAGCGTACAAGATGACTTTGCCATCGACATGACGCGCCGCGCGACCAATGTTCTGGATAAGCGCTTGTTCAGAGCGCAAGAAACCTTCTTTATCGGCATCCAGAATAGCGACCAGCGAGACTTCGGGTAAGTCGATACCTTCACGCAGCAGGTTGATACCGACCAAAACATCATAAACACCTAGGCGTAAGTCCCGCAGGATTTCAATACGTTCAATCGTTTCGATCTCGGCGTGGAGATATTGGGCGCGGATACCCATTTCATTGATGTAACCTGCCAATTCCTCTGCCATACGCTGCGTGAGGGTTGTCACCAAGGCACGTTGACCTTTTTGAACACGCGAGGCGATCTCTTGCAGCAGGTCGTCAATTTGACCTTCGATGGGACGTACAAACACTTCAGGGTCAAGAATACCCGTCGGGCGGATAATCTGTTGGACCACCGCTTGGCTGATTTCACGCTCATATGGGCCGGGAGTCGCGGAGGTATAAATGGTCTGCCCCATGCGTGTTTGGAATTCTTCGAAGCTCAAAGGGCGGTTATCCAGAGCACTCGGCAAACGGAAACCGTAATCCACCAGCGTGGTCTTACGCATCTTATCACCGTTATACATCCCGCGCAGTTGTGGCACAGTCATGTGACTTTCGTCGATGACCATCAGATAATCACTGGGGAAATAGTCAATTAGGGTTGAAGGTGGACTCCCTGCCGGACGCTGATCGAGATGGCGCGAGTAGTTTTCAATGCCGGACGAGTAACCCACCTCACGGATCATCTCAAGATCGTAGCGCGTCCGCTGTTCGATGCGTTGGGCTTCGAGCAGTTTGCCCTCACGCTTGAAGTTAAGAATGGTTTCTTCGAGTTCCACTTCAATATCATGGAGCGCCTGCTTGGTCTTTTCTTCATCTGTGACAAACTGCTTGGCAGGGAAAATTTTGATCGTTTTATGTTCGTCGAGAATTTCACCGGTTAAGGTGTCGAACTCAACCATTCGTTCAATCTCATCACCAAACAGTTGGATGCGGTATGCTGTTTCGGCGTAAGCAGGTACGATTTCCAGCGTATCACCACGCACGCGGAACGTACCGCGATGCAGGTCAAGATCATTACGTGAGTATTGTATCTGCACCAGTTTACGCAGAATCGTATCACGGCGAATCGTTTCACCGACAGCCAGTTCAACGGTCGAACGTCCCCATGCCTGAGGACTACCGATACCATAAATACAGGAGACTGATGCGACGATTAGCACGTCACGACGCGAGAACAAGGCAGCCGTTGCAGCGAGGCGCAAACGGTCGATCTGCTCATTGATTTGTGTTTCTTTCTCGATGTGCAAATCCATGCGCGGGACGTAGGCTTCAGGTTGATAATAATCATAGTAGCTGACGAAATACTCAACTGCATTTTTAGGGAAGAACTCCTTGAACTCGGCATACAACTGAGCCGCCAGAGTCTTATTATGTGCCAGCACTAATGTAGGTTTTTGAACTTGTTGGACAACTTGGGCTATCGAAAAGGTTTTACCAGTACCAGTCGCGCCCAGCAAAGTTTGATGTTGTAAGCCTTTTTCAAGACCATCTACTAAGCCGGCAATTGCGGTCGGTTGGTCACCAGTGGGTTGGAACTCCGAGACAAGCTGGAAGGGGGGCATGTCAGGCTCCGTTTCAGAACGTCAGTTCGTAATTGGACTAGGAATTATAGCGGAAAATATGACATGGGCAAAGGGTCATTTAGACAAATGGAGTAGGCTAAACCTTCGAAATAAACAAGCAAAACAAGTGTGAGAAGATGCACTATCCAGACAAGGAACATTAACTCACCATTGACACTGCCCTACCCGACTGATATTATTCCTCTCATACGATGCGGGGTAGAGCAGTGGAAGCTCGTCGGGCTCATAACCCGGAGGTCGCAGGTTCGAGTCCTGTCCCCGCTATTCATGGTGATATAGCTCAGCCGGCTAGAGCGATGCACTCATAATGCATAGGTCCCTGGTTCGAGTCCAGGTATCACCACCATAGAATGAGCAACGAAACCTCTCATATGAGGTTTTTTTGTTGCCTATTCCCAATAATCGCCACCCTCCAACAACCGAAGTTTCGTCGACACGGTATCTGTATGCCGCTCCAGTTTCAGGTCAGATCACTTCTGTAAAGCAGGGCTTTCAAGAGTTATTTTCATGGACAGCAAATTAATTTATTTACCTAAAGATTGCCACGCTGGATTTTTTATGTGTAGGAAAACTGATGGTACTTCTTGACCAAAGCGGAGGTATTTCGAGGCATTGCGTCTTTATTCGTGCTTCACTGTAGATACAAACTTGTTTAATTCTCTGTCCCTGACGCTGTATGATAACTGCAAAATTTTTGCCATCTGGTGACCAGAATGCGCCATTAATATATTCGTGTTCCTGAAGCAGAAGTAGTCTTTTCAAATCAAGTGTTTGGGGATCAACATATAAAACTTGATTTGTAGTAACATCGGAGTCGGTATAAAACAGCAACTTTGAGGGGAAGTTTTGTGAACCAACCGCACTAATAGGTGCAGCTTTGCCGCTGAATAAATAAATTAACAACGAGAGAGTCAAGCATACTTTGATTATTTTTGTCATCGTTATTTCAAATAGTGTAAAGCTAGTCAAGAGATATTAACTCAAATGTTTAAAAAATATGACAAATTATCCTCTGTTTGCTCAAATTGCAAGAAAAACGTTCGTTATTTTCACTTAAAAATTGCAAGAGAATGGGTCGAATATCGTTGCAATCCGATGTCAAAAATAATTCTATAATGACCTTTTCTTTGTAAAAGGCATTCTATGATTGGCACCGATTTCGAGTCAAGAACAAATATTCTACAACAGATTGGCGATTTTGATGGTTCGAAGTGGGTTAATATCTTGTTTGCGAAAACAAACCACTAGCCGCTTGAATACGTCTATTTTCCAGTTTTTCAGGTCACCTGCTCAAGCCGTTTTGCTTAATCTTGATTCTGTTTCTAGGCTAAAACTTGGCCGACAACCTGAAAAACTGTAATAATTACCTTAATGTTGCCTGTTATTACCTGTTTATCAGGCACATTCCCATTCTTGCCCGCAACTAAATCACGAATTGACCATTTTGATAGAACAGTTCACCATCAACATGAATGGTGCTGTTGTTCCGCATGTCGCAGATCATGTCCCAATGAACCGCACTGCGATTATGGCTGCCGGTTTCAGGATAACCCATGCCGATTGCCATATGCACCGTACCGCCGATTTTTTCATCAAACAAGATATTACCGGTAAAACGGTTGATGCCGAAGTTGGTTCCGATGGCAAATTCACCCAAATATCGTGCACCTGCATCGGTGTTCAATTGGGCTTGTAACAAGTCGTCGTTCGACTCCGCTTTGGCATGAACCACTTTCCCATTCTCAAATTTCAGTTCGATACCGGATACTGCCCTACCCGCCACAATACTCGGATAATCAAAACGAATCCAACCATTGACTGATTCTTCAACAGGGCCGGTGAAAATTTCGCCGCTGGGCATGTTTTTATGACCGTCACTGTTAATGAACGTCCGTCCATCAATCGAAAGTGTAATATCAGCATTCGGGCCTTGCAGCTTGACGTTCTTCTTGCCTTTGAGCCAATCGACTTTCAACTGCTGCACGGCAGACAGTTTGCGCCATTCTCCGGCTGGGTCTTCGTGATCCAAAAACATCGAACCATAAACAAAGTTCTCGTATTCTTCGAGACTCATATTGGCTTCTTGAGCACTGGCCTCGGTTGGATACCACGTACCCACCCATTCGAAGTCCAAGTTGGCACTGCGGGTCAAACGGGTATCCAACCACGATTTACGGGCTGCCGCAATTTTCTGAACACGTTTAGCATCCACGTTGGTCATGGCACGGGTATTATTGCTCGAACCGAGGCGAATATAGATATCGGCCTTTTCATAGTAGAGGCTCATACTGGGGTCAAGCCACGCAATTTGATCGTCATTGGCTTCACGGGCAAAGTGACGCGTCATGGTTTCATCACTGATGAATAGCGAAGGATTTCCGCCGTACTTGAGCACTTCGGCATAAACCGCACGGAGCGCCGGCAACGTATTCACATCGCCCAAAATGCCAACCCACATGCCGGGTTTCACATCGCAGGCGTAATCGACCAGTACATTTGCAAGTCTCTGTAAGCGAATGTTGGTCATGGTTTCCTTTCCTTAATGCAAGATGGTTCAAAATTACAGGCGAACTATACAACTTCGAGTCGTATAGGAAAATATCCAGCTACCGAGCCAATTCAATAGTCTCTCTAGATCATTGACATGGCACAGGAAAGTACCGCTTCAAAGTTGATTACATGATCAATGTTGGGTACATATTCGGAGTATTGAACAATGTCGTTCTGACCAATAACAAAGGCCGCACGCTGGCAAATGCGGAGATCAATCACATGTACGCCATACGCTGTGGAAAAATTCATATCTTTATGATCCGACAGCGTCTCGACGCGCTCTATCCCCTCAGCGCCACACCAACGACTCTGGGCATAAGGTAAATCCGCACTGACTGTCAGAATCACTATGTCTTGGTTGAAGGCCGAGGCTTCTTGATTAAAACGGCGAGTTTGGGCCGAACACACGGAGGTATCCAACGAAGGAACGATGCTCAAAATTTTGACCTTGCCAGTATAATCAGACAGGGTTTTTCTAGACCAATTATTAGCCGTAAGCGCAAAATCAGGTGCTTGGTCACCAACCTTGAGCATTTTGGCAACAACAGGAAATTCTCGTGATCCAATTATCATTCCGGAACGCGCTACCATTAGAAACTCCTTTAACATTACAAAAGAAAAGTGACGACCATTTACGCTACTAATGACGGCAAATTATAACCATCCACTTGAAAGTTTGGACGAAGCCACTCATTTGCTCAGACGAAATTAATGTGAAACTTTTGTCCAAAAGAGGAATAATCCTATGAATATGAGGCTCAGATTTTTCGTCGTTCTGCTCGGAACATTGGCTGTAGCAGCTGTGTTCACATTCCCATTGTGGCGACCTTTTATTGCACGCACAGAAGTCAATAATGTGGCATTTCCGGGTTTATCCGCTGAGCAGTCGCAAGCCTATCTTCGATTATCTGATGACCAGCAGCAATTGTTCCGCGATATGCTCAAAGTGACACCGACAATGGCGGTCGCGATGGCACGCGCTGCGACAAGCCCTGACATCGTTATTCCGACTGAGGAACAGGGTATGCCTGCGATGATTAATTCGTCGGTAGTGGCGGGTGGAACGTTTACTGTGATTGATGCCTTGCACACGGCTGAGGGAACCGTCACCATTTATCAACTGCCGGACAACACCCGACTGCTGCGACTGGAAGATTTCAAAGTTACGAACGGTCCTGAACTGCATGTGTATCTGGTTCGTAACCCGAAACCACGCGAACAGAAGGAAGTTGGCAACGATTATATTGATTTAGGGGCACTTAAAGGCAACGTGGGCAACCAGAATTATCCTGTGCCAACCGAAACTGATTTAAATATTTACCGAGGGGTCATTATTTACTCGGTTCCGTTTGGTGTGATTTTCAGCAGCGCAGAGCTGCGATTGAGCTAAAGACTGCCGTAGCGCCAAACACCATCAAGCATGGTGGCAACGACTTTAGCATTTAGGATGTCTGACGGATCAATGGTATACAGGTCGCGGTCAAGGACGACCAGATCAGCCAAGAAACCGGGCGTAAGTTTGCCTAAGCGTGATTCCATGCCAGCGGCATAAGCTGCGCCGATGGTAAAGCCACGCACAGCTTCGTCGATGGTCAAACGGGCTTCGGGATACCAACCGTTTTCGCCGGGTGAGCCATCGGGACGCTGACGAGTCACCGCCGCGTGAATGCCCTTGAGCGGCTCAAACGGTTCGACGGGAGAGTCTGAGCCAAAGGCAACAACCACTCCTTGATCAAGCTGTACACGCGGGTTATAGGCCAAACGTGAACGGTCACCCCAAACACGATCTGCCGTAAGCATGTCGGACGTGGCATGAAGGGGCTGCATCGAAGCGATAATATTCAGTTCAGCTAGACGATGCACATCTTTAGGATGGATGACCTGAACATGTTCGATTCGATGACGACGCGAGGTTCGACTTTCACCCCGTTTGGCTTCTTCTCCACGCACAATTTCAAACGCGTCGAGAACATTATGAACGGCACGATCACCTATTGCGTGAACAGTGGACGGTAAGCCGGAGGCGCTGGCGCGGCTCATCAATTCGATCATTTCTTCTTTTTCGATGGTGATGATGCCGTAGTTATCCGGTTCACCGATGTAAGGGTCAATCATGGCCGCGGTATGTGGGCCGAGCGCGCCATCAGCAAACATCTTCAAAGCGCCGATGCGAAGCCAATCATCACCAAAACCGAAACGCAAACCTGAATCCAGAGCAGCATCCAGCCAACGCTTATTCACATTTTTGAGCACGCGCAGACCTAATTCACCCCGTTCACGCAAGATTTGGAGAGCATTCAAACAGGACGGTTCATCGAAGTCATGGATGCCAGTTAGCCCGTAAGATAAAGCCAAATCCTGAGCCGATTTCATGTGATCGGCAATTTGATGCGGTGTATACAACGGGATATGAGCACGTATCAAATCCATCGCCGCGAGTTCAAGCAGCAAGCCCGTCGGATTCCCTTGAGCATCATGAACGATCTGAGCGCCTTCGGGATCAGGAGTCGAAGCGGTGATACCACATAACCGCAAGGCATAACTGTTCACCCATCCGGCGTGAAAACTTTTTGCAATCAGGAACACGGGATGATTCGGCGTGACTGCATCCAGGTCGGCAGCCGATGGGAAAGCTCCATCCGACCAAATATCCTGAAACCAACCGTATCCGGTAATCCATTCACCTATCGGTGTTTTGGCAGCGCGTGCGGCAACTCGCTCGACCGCGACGGATTTAGCAGGCACTTCAAAAAGATTGACTTGCTGAAGCGCACGAGCAGTTTGTTCCCAGTGGATGTGGGCATCGGTCAAGCCGGGGATAACGGTATATCCGCCGAGGTTCTGGCGAACTGTATCCGCAGAAGCTCGTGCTAATAGGTCGGCATCCGAACCCAAAGCGACGACGCGATTATCACGAATCGCAACCGCCGAAACACGCGGTTGGGAAGCATCCAAAGTAATGATATTGCCATTGAATAAAAGGCGATCAAAAAGTCGCATGTGGCTTCACCCCGGCTAGAGCGCCCTGAACCTCAGCAGACGTTGGCGCACTATCTAGGCCAAAACGTGTAACAGAAATAGCGGCCAAATGAGCAGCAACTTGTGTCGCCGCCTTAAAGTCGCCTTTCAGAACATGTAACGACGAGAGCAAGCCCGCCGCAAAAACATCCCCTGCTCCGGTAGGATGCACCAGTTCAACCTGCATGGTCGAGTAATCAGCCGGTTGACCATCGCGATAATAAGTCCCGCCTTTTTCGGCACGGGTTACAAACAAATGCCGAACTGCCCCTGCAAATTCCTGCTCGAGTTCGGGCGCTTCGGCAATATCTTCTTCGCTAAACACGACAATATCAATGTCTTTGAGGACATCGGCGTCGAACCAGCGTTTAAAACGCACCCGACCATCAGCATCCCACTTTCGCAACCAGCCTTGCAAAGTCAGCATGACTGTTGCGTCTTTGAATTGGTGAGCAATGTTAGGATCAACCTCGTCGGTTAATGGAGCGAGATGTACCAGAGGCGCATTTAGCCAATGAACCGGGATATCAGCGGGCGTAATTTTAGACGCGACCGCTCGCAAATACTGAATTCGACCAGAGGGATTATAGATATTTTCAAAGGTACTTGTGTCTTGAGCGGGCAGAACAACTAATTCTGAGACATAAGGGCGGAGTTGGTCAAGCAAGGGTTCGGGAGCGGCAGCACTGGTTAAAATGCCAGCCTTTAGGCCGAAGGCGTGAATGACACGGGCAGCATAGGAAACCGTCCCGCCGAGCAAACGCCCGGCAGGGGTCAAGTCAGCAGTTGCATGACCAATGAGCAGGTAATCGGGAGGCACACTCATACAAGCAGCTACCGGGGAACAATCGTGACTTTGCGGGAATTACCCTCTCCAACACTTTTAGTCTGAACATCGTCGCGGCTGCGAAGTGCCATGTGGACAATGCGGCGCTCGTAGGGCGGCATCGGCTCTAAAGCGACTGTACGTTTGCTGCGCGATGCTTGATCAGCCATGCGAAGTGCGAGATCATGTAACATTCGGGAACGTTTGGCCTTATAACCAGCAGCATCAACAACAATATTGGCGCGATGCTGAAGTTCACGACTTGAAATGAGTCGAGTAATGTACTGAAGGGCATTCAATGTTTCGCCACGTCGTCCGATTAGGGCATTTAGATTGGGTCCGGTAATATCTAAGAGCCACGGATTACCTTCACCATCTTCGGGCTTAACAGCGCGACGAATGATGATTTCGGGACGAAGTATTTGCATTTTATCCAGCAATTCACCGAGAACCACTTTGGCTACCCGAACATCTTCGTCCAGAAGGGCATCGTCGGTTACTTCCTGCATATCTTCCAATAGGGTGATACCTTCATCCTCATCAACGTCAGCCGAGTACGATTCATCCTGACCTTGCTTTTCGCGCGGCGAAGTTGAGGGCGCAGCGGACTCTGCTGCCGGAGAAGGGGTTGTTACTGAGGTGGGCGCAGAAGCCGCAGGAGTACGAAACAATTGCAAGCGAACCCGTGCAGGTTTAGCCCCTAGACCAAACATGCCGCGGCTAGGCTCTTCTAAGACTTCAACAATGACATCAGTGGGTGATACACCACCCAGTTCCGCCAATCCTTTGCTGATAGCTTCCTCTACGCTTTCTCCCGTCGTTTCGATGGAGCGTTCAGAACTCATGGATTAAATTCCTTGTTGCAAACAAAATTGCGGCTGCCGATGCTGCCGCATAACAATTTATTTCGCGGGTTTCGCCTTCGGCGATTTTACCCTTGGTTCAGCAGCCTTTCCATTCGACTTACCGTCCGACTTTGATTCGGGTTCACTATCATCAGTAATGGTTGTACCAGACATTAAGCCAACCGCACGTTCAGCTTCCAATTTGGCTTTGAGGGTTGACTTTCCACCCGGCCCCACGGGAACAGGTACTGGTTTGGGGCTGCCCCCACCCACCTTAAATGGTAGTAAGCTGCTCCACGTAAATTTGCCTTGGTTATTACGGGCATATTGAACAATACCCATAATATTGGAAACAATGAAGTAAACCGACAAACCAACCGAAAATGAGAGTGAAAACATACCCATCATCAAGGGCATGATGGTGGTCATGGATTGGGTCATTGCAGCCGCTTGATTCGGCTTGCCATCATCGGATGGGGTAGAAGGCGGTGTCATCATCTTCGATTGAAGATATGAGGTGACGAGTACCAATGCCGGGAAGATGAGAGCATAGGTTGGATTTGCCGTGGGTGCTTGGGTCAAATCCATGCCAAACCAGACGTTATTCAGCGGTACGAGTCTATCAAGGCCGGGAATTAAGAAGCGTCCGGATAGATCTAAAAGCTGCAAGGGGGTAGCAGCTAAGGCATGAGAAATAGCTTGATACAAACCAATCCAGATGGGTAGCTGAATAATGAGTGGCAAGCATCCACCAACCGGATTGACACCATATTCGCGATACAGCTTCATCTGTTCCTGAGACAGTTTTTCCCGGTCATTCTTGTACTTGTCCTGCAGCTTCTTTAGCTCTGGTTGAAGTTCTGCCATCGCTTTGGAAGCACGGGTCTGCTGCGCCGTCAGAGGATAGGTAACGAGACGAATAATGATGGTGAAGAGAATGATGGCAATCACTGAACTGTTGAAGAACTGATACAGAATTGTCAGGACAGTGATAAATGGGTTAAGGATTAAATCCCACATGGATAAAAGGCTCCCTCAGCTTTACTGGAAATTGTAAGACCACTTCGCCTCGCCGTTATCTAGCGTATAAGCCGCTAGTAACTGGGTGGTCGAAGTCGTGCTGACAACAATATACGGTTTGGGAATATCCACGCCATCCCCCGGCTGGATGAGCAAAATATCAGACAAAATAGGTGCTGTCAATTCGCGTACCAAAGGCTTGCCATCTGCTCCCATGACGGATGTTCCATCAGCACGTTTGATCCAATACAACTTTTGGTCACGCGCACCAACAATGATAACATCGCCGATAATTAGCGGCGTCGCCCGAATTGCTCCCTCGGCGACCTTTTGTGACCACACCGGTTGGAGATTATTGGCGGTATCAAAAGCGTAGAGATTGCCCCCCAAATCACCGACGTAGAGAATGCCGTTGTCAATAATAGGCGTTCCCCAAATCCAATCACTTGTGGGTTTCTGATTCAGAATTTTACCATCGAGCGATATTTCAAAAAGCTGGCGGGCAAAACTTCCGACATACAGTTTTCCATCGGCAAACAGCGGCGTGGCCGTTGCCGCACCTTGCACATCAAGCTTCCACTTTTGCGTGCCGGTATTTGCATCCACTGCGTACAAGAAGTGATCGAGCGATGAGAAATAGAGTGTATTGTCAACCAATAAAGGCTTACCCCATACACCGTGTTCGGTCGCTGTTTTCCATTTCACATCTAAAGTGGTGCGATCTAAGGCAACGACATCTTTAGCGTTAAGCGCGACATAGATGAATTTATCATCAGCCACCATATCGGTGACGGAGTGCCCTGAATATCCATCAATGGTTCGCCCTTCGGGGTTGGTAGCCGTTGCCAAGGTTGTATCAATCTTATAGATGTGCTGATCATATGAGATTGCCAACATATCCTGATTATCAAGGGATACGGGAGTTGTGTAGAATTGTTTACCGCCAGTAGGGCGAAAATCCCAAGCGCGAAGATTCCCCTTATCATCAGGAGGACGATTTTCGCATTTAGCATCTTTCAAAACAATCGGCGTGCCATCAGCCGGATTGACCTGAACAATGCGGTCGTTGTAGGCCACAACGATACTTTCTATCGTTTCATCACCGCAGGTACTTTTCAGAAGACTAACCGCAGGCCAACCTGTCCCTAAGGGGGCGGGACCGCAAGCAGCAAGTGCCAGACTCAACAATACAAGAGCGCCCCATAACGTCGGGCGCGCAAAAAACTGCCGGATATTCAACACGTTACTCCTCAAGCTCAGGTACAGGGTCATAGCCACCGGCATGAAACGGATGACAACGGGCAATCCGCTTGACACCCATCCAACCGCCACGTATCACACCGAAACGGTTTATGGCTTCGTACATATACATGGAACAGGTCGGCTCATAAATGCAGGACGGCGGCAAAAGCGGGGAAATGAAACGCTTATAAAAACGAATCATCGCTAATGCTAAAATTTTCACCCTTCACTGCTTTCCACTAACATCAAATTGGCCTGATCGAACATTTCAGTCAGTATACGATTCACAATTTTAAACGGTTGCTGAGTCAGGGGTTGGCGTACGATTAGCACTACGTCAAACCCACTCCGCAGCCTCGGATTTAGTCCACGAATTACTTCACGCAACAAACGGCGCGTCCGATTTCGTACTACTGCCCCACCCACCCGACCTGATGTAACCAACCCATAACGATTGTGGCTTAAACCGTTTGGCATTCGGCTCATCAGTAAATATCGGTTCTGAGTAGCTGTGCCGTGCTGGCGAAGTCGGGTGAAGTCTTTCGAGTGACGAAGCCGGAAGCGCCGTTCCATGATGACGATAAGTTAAGCGTTCCAGTTGACCTTCTTAACGTGATTAGGAGTCACACTTAAGACATGACGACCAGCACGACGGCGACGAGAAAGAACCTGACGGCCTTTGCCCGTTTGCATACGCTGGCGGAAGCCATGAACACGCTTACGACGACGAATTTTCGGTTGATATGTCCGCTTGGTTGCCATGCGGTAATTACCTCATTTTGCTAGTATAATCAGTATGAAGGGTAAGTATATACTACGGGTATGCGGTGGTCAACCCGACGCTTGCATGAGGTCGTACATATAAAGTATAATTGAGGTTCAAACAAAAATTTACTTTGCTACAATTCCCCCGCATAACCATCTGGAGAGTCTAAACCTTGATGATGCCAAGCCATCACTGGGCGCGTAATTTCGCGGTTGAAAAAGACGACATTGAGTATCTGACGAATCTGCTACTGGAACGAGAAACACCTCTCGACACAGAAACTTTGACCCGTGTTCTCATCGAAACACGTATATCTAAAGAAGTAGAAACACTTCGTCAACGCTACCAAGATGCTCGCATCTATGATCCCGCGCGCGCTTACGATATTGGACAGAAACTCATTTTCACTGAGTTCGAATACGAAACGGGGGTTGTTGTTGGTAAGCGTTCTGGCAATAACCCTGACTACGGCACTTTCAATGTAGTTGCCGTGCAATTCGATGATGATGATTTGAACATTGATGAGAAACATCGAGAGTTCGCTTCTGAACTTACAGTCGAGCATGACCTTAACCAAGAAAGTGATGCCGACGACTCGATTGGTTCAGCCAATGATTTGAATGTCGAAGAAATTCTTTCCACTTCCGGGAAAGAAATTACGAAAAAGGTCGAAGAAAAGCTACGTTCCTCGCCTGATTTGATTTACATGGCACGCAAATGGTTCCCGCGTGATTTGCTCATGGACGTCAACGTGGGCCATTTGAATTTAGCGGAGGCCGTCCTTGATATTATGGGCGGTGGCCCAATGACGACCGAAGCAATTCTGAATGAAATGGGCGGCCTCGGAAAAGCGCCAATGGCCTTGCAGGTGTTTTCCCTGAATTACGCGCTCAACAAGGATTCCCGTTTTGACGAGGTGGGACCAACGGGTGAGGTTCTGTGGCACTTGACACGCTTAGAGCCTGAAGAAGTTCAGCGAACACCACCTATGCTGCGTTACACTCCGATTGAATATGATCGCACGCTGCTGACCAAAGAACTGCTGGCAATCGAAGCAGAGATTGACGACGAATACTCATCAACAGATGATGTCGGTGAAATCGAAGAGACACAAATCACGTTGACCTATCCTCACAGACGATTAGGAACACTACCGCTTAGTGATCACACATCGGTCATTTTTCCGACTGCGCGTCAAACCCCGCGTGTGGCATTCACAGTGGTTGATGGACAAGATGGTGAGGAATATCCCGCTTGGGTTGTCCGAAAAGATCGTTACGTATACGGTCTAGCCAAGTTTTACCGGAAACATAAACTACCAATTGGCGCATATGTGACAGTAAGCAAAGGCGAGACGGCAGGAAAAGTGGTCGTCAATTTTAGGGCACACAAGCCACGCACCGAGTGGATTCGGTTAATTGTTCCTAAGGGCGACCAAATTACATTTGAGAATCATAAGCGTGCCATCGGTGCAGAGTATGATGATCTGATGATTTTGGGCGCAGAAGATCTGGCAGGCGTGGATGCATTGTTCACGAATGCCCAGCAACAGAAAAAGAGTCTCGTTAACATTTTGCGGAGCATTATTCCACCATTAGGGCTGCTTACGCCGCAAGGCACTGTTCACGCCAAAACAATTTATAGTGCTGTGAACGTACTGCGACGCTGCGCGCCGGGACCCATTTTCGCAGTTTTGATCGCAAATCCAGATTTCCAAAATGTTGGTGGAGATTATTGGAAACTCAGTAATGATTAAAGGAGGCTGGTTATGACCACAACCACAGGTAAACCGGGCTTTCTGACAAAGCCGACACTCGAAACAAAGTTTCGTGTCGATTACAGCTGGTGGGAAAAAAGCTCTGAAGACTTACGGACCTATCTTCTGAGCCATTTGCTACAAGAGCAAAGGGAGCGCCTGAGTCAGTCGGATGAAGTACGAACCGTTGATTATGTTGACCCGGATACAGGCGAAGTGCTTGAACTTGACGAGTTAGGGTTAGCTATACAAACGGCAGCAGAAAACCCGAATTTCATTAACCAACAGACATCATTGGTCGACAGCGTGTTCCGCGTTTTTTTGGCGAACGGCAATATGCCAATGACTCCGGTGGAATTAGCCGAACGCACAGGACGATCTGCTAATACAATTTTGAAGACGCTTAGCGGTGGGCAGGTTTACAAAGGTATTCGCGCAATACTTTCATAGGGAACGGTGGAGATGAATACGCGATGGGTGTGATAAATACCGACAGCACCGGCAAACAACGTAACCAAACCATGCGAACGGTGGCGGAAATCCTACGGCGTTTGAGCCAAAAGCAGCAGGTTGATGATGAAGTTCGTAATATGACTGCTATGTTGGTCTACTGTTTCCGTGAGATTGAAGCGGGCATTGAACAATCTGCAACCGCGTGGGAAAAGCGGGATTATTGGGTGAAGTCTGAAGAACTGCGGCAGCGTTGGATGTGGGTCGGCGATATGGCTGACCAGCTGCGTACTATGCTCTTTACCGACCAGTGGACATTGTTACCACCGATGATGCTCAAACTTTTGCCACGTGTAGCGGACATCAAAATCACAAAGATGACGCGTGACGTGTCGTTGTGGGATGGCGTTTACGACAAACTCATGAAGGAAAAGCCTACTCATTAAAGGCCATTTGAAACTGCGAACAACCAGAGTCGTGTGGTAATCACACGACTTTTTATTTCTGAACAAAACGATCCTTGAGCCACGGCTGAAGTTTTTCATAATCGGGAACTGCATGACCTTCGCCGGTGCCTTTGATATAGTCACGATCAACCACTAACGTTTCATATCGCCCTCGATTTACGAGCGCTGGTACGACCATCGCATACATATCCAACAAGGTTAAATTCGTATCCACTGATGAACGAAGGACGGCTAAAGCTGCCGGCCATCGCAGTGGGTTAACCAGCTTCGCCAAAAGGGCGGATATTACCTGCTGCTGACGTGCCGCGCGGTGGTAGTCATCATCGGCATGTCGAGTCCGAGCATAGATCAGTGCTCGTTCGCCGTCCATTTGCTGAACCCCCATTTCAAATTTCACATACTGAACGCCGCCATCCTCAGTTGGATATTGGTCGTCAATAATTGTGTGTTCAACATCAACTGTAATACCACCAACCGAATCAACCAGTTGAACAAAGCCTTTAAAGTCAAGGCGAATATAACGATTAAGCTGGAGTCCAAAATCTTGCGAGATTGATTTCATAACTAACTCAGGGCCTGTTCCAGCTTGTTTTTGTTCACCTAACATATTGATGGTGTTTATACGTTGCGAACCATAATCGGGAACTTCGATAAATATGTCACGCGGAATTGAGAACAAACTCAGACGGAGCTGCGATGGCTTAACCCCGACCACCATAATACTATCGGTGCGGGATAAGAAACCTTCGTTGGCGCGTCCATCAGTACCTAACACGACGATATTGACGGCTGAAGGCGGAAAGACCAGATAAACCAAAAGAGACATGCCACAGCAAAAGAAAGGTGTTAGTAAAATCCAGAGCAGAAGCCACCGGCGAGGCTGCCGAAGGAATCTTTGGGCATAGGTTTGGCGACGGGGAAGTGTGTCGGCGGTTGGGGAAGTCATCCGAACACTACTCCGAGATCACGCGCCATTTGAACTGTTTCACCGTTCGCATCGACGAATTTCATTTTTATAGCATCTTCTATTTTGACGGCTGACATTTGCGTCCCCTGTAAAGCAACCATGTAACCCCATTTTTCCTGCGCAATCAAGTGTACGGCAGCCGAACCAAAACGCGTTGCCAACCAACGATCATAGGGCGTGGGTTGACCGCCACGCTGGACATGACCTAAAACGGTAACCCGAACTTCAGAGCCAACGCAATCGGCCAGTAGATCGCCTACTACATGCCCTACTCCACCGAGACGTGCGCCCGAAGCACTACTCATGAACTGCTGCTGACCGCCAATTGGGGCAGCACCTTCCGCAACGATGATCAGGCTGTGGTTACGACCTGAAAGTTTTAGCTGACGGATTTTCTGGCAGACAACTTCAATATCAAAAGGGATTTCAGGTATCAAGATTGCGTCCGCTCCACCTGCAACACCGGCATGTAAAGCAATCCACCCCGCATCTCGCCCCATCACTTCTAAGACCATCACCCGATGATGACTTTCGGCGGTGGTTTGCAATTTATCTAAGGCTTCTGTGGCTGTATTAATGGCTGTATCAAAACCAAAGGTTATGTCGGTTCCACCAATATCGTTATCAATTGTTTTAGGTACACCCACTATATGGGCGCCCAGATTGACAAGCTTGTTGGCAATGGCCATCGTACCGTCTCCGCCCGCAACCAGCAGACCATCCAAGCCGAACTCTGACATACGCGAGATGGCAATATGAGAAACATCCTCGTACTCAATTTTGCCGTCAGCAAGTTGTTTAGGATGCGCAAACGGACTGCCGCGATTAACCGTCCCCAGAATAGTTCCACCCCGAGCCAACAACTCACGTACATCTTTTTCCTGTAAATCGACAGTCGGCTGTCCTTCATAGAGGCCGTCAAATCCGCGCGTGATTCCAACAACGTCCCAATGGTAGTGATTACGAGCGGTCAATACAGCCGCACGAATGACCGCGTTTAAGCCGGGAGCATCTCCACCGCCCGTAAGAATGCCTATTCGTTTGGACACATTTACCTCTCACATGATGTGTACCGGATATGGGGCTTTAGCCGACCATTAATAAAAGACCAACCCTTAGAAGTGACAAAAGCCTCGTTGATTACCTGTTTCTGAGTTTATGAGGAATAGCGTTTCCAATCACTGTTATCCGGCGACAAACTGTAGACACCCCCACGCGCGTCGCCTATGAATATCATGCCGTCTGACCCAAGCTGCACCTGCGGTGTAAAAGGAATTTCTGCTTCGGTAACAGCCCAGCCCAAACGATCCCGAATGGTAGATTGCCCACGCCAGAGCAAGCCAAACCCACGTCGAGGCTGAAATGTGAAAGGTGGTGCATTGTTAAAGGCCGGGTCAGTATCGGCCATTCCATCGGCAAAGGTGTCATTAAAAACCTGCCAACGAGGCGCATTGGCACTATCATACAGCACGTAAATCGCGTCCTGCTGTGCAATCCATATCATCGCGCCATTCTGAAATTGTAGAAATGCGCCGGGACTTACCAACGGCGGATTCATGGCACAGCTATTGGGGCGGAAACCGCTGAAAAACCATGGTGTCACACAGGCCTGACCTTTCGGGTTAACATTTATGGCGGTGGGAATAGGTACCACTCCGCCGGAAACAACGTTCGGCGGTGCCGTTACATAAATGACGTTACTGGTCGCCGTTGGAGGCAACGTTGGTCGCGGCGTTGAGGTTGGTGTCCAACTGGGCGTTATGCTCGGGGTTTGAGTCGGGGTTTTGCTAGGCGGCAGCGTTGGTGTGACCAATACAAAATTTGATTTTGGGGTGGTGCTGGCTATGGGCGTCGTGAGTTCAACAGTCGAAATAGCAATTGGAATCGGTGAAGGCGTCGCGCTCAAAGCGCGAGTCGGCGCAGGGGTAGTCGCCGCAAGAGTCACTTCCTGAACGAGTAGTGGGCCGTTGTTAAGGGCAGTTCGTTCGGGACTACAGGCTACAAGCAGCAGTAAAACCATGAAAATAACTAGCGGGCGTTTGCCCATTCCAAATATCCTCGTTTATAAGCCAATTCACCATCCGATTGTATGCGCCAAGAACCTATTGTGCAATTGGCTTAAAGAGCGGCGTGGGTGTATCCTTGTAACCATAATCTTATCAAATCAAGAGGATTAGTATGACGAGACGCCGGTCGAGTTATTCCCGCAGCCGAGGCAGCAGTCGTTCGCGAAGTGGAGGTTACAGCCGCAGTAAAAGTTATGCCGAAGAACGTGTAGAGCGCTTGACATGGGTTTTTCTGGTATTAGCCATTGCGGGTGTGCAAATTTTACAACAAGGCGGTATGGTTTTACCAAATTGGACAATTCCTTTTGCAGGATGCGTGGTATTACTGGGTTCGGGAATGTATCAATACTCAAAACGCTGGCGTGTTGCTCCGACCACATGGTTAGCAGGAGCGCTGTTAGCCGGCATGACACTCATCAATTTATATATTAGCCCGGGAAGCAGTTTCCTAGGCATATCCCTAATTGTGTTTGCGGGCGTAATTTTGATGGGCTTATTGACAGGCGAAACTTAGACATATTGAAACAAAGTGGTCGGGCTTTCTTTTTGACAGATTAACGGATAGAACATGGCAGATAGTGCACACATTACAACCGTAGAAGATGTTCGCAAATTGGGACTGCCGCTTGGAACGAAAGTGGTCGCAGGTGACGGATTGTTGAATCGACCCGTGTCGTGGGCGACCGTTTTTTATCCTGAAACCCACGTTACGAATAAAACACTTCAACGGGGTGAAATCATATTGGTTGCCCAAGCAGAATCGGACACATCGACAGTCGTGACCGATGTTGAAATCCTGCGCTGGGCATCGGACATGCAGGCCGCGGCAATTGTCCTGAGTGACAATGCTCATTCGACATTGATTGCCGAAGCCAATGCCATCGGCATGACGGTGATGGTTCTGCCTGCTGGAAGCCGAATCCGGTTAGTGGAGAAAGCAGTCATCAGTTTATTAGTTGACCGCAAGGGGCAAATTGAGCGACGGGCTACCCAGATTTACCGGCAACTTACGCAAATCTCCTCACGGAATGAGGGGATGGCTGAACTGGTCGGCGCAATGGCACGGCTAACTAATAAAGCTATCGTCGTTCAGGATAAGCGGCTAAGGATCATTGAAAGTACAGTTCAGCCGCAGTTTATCGGCAATTGGGATGATATTGAGCAATTTTTGAAAAATGTTTACAACCTGCCGGTCGAAATGCAAGACCGGCAACGAGTGGCGGAAATTGATAATCCGGTACTGCTGCAATCAATCCCTACCCCGGGTTTGGCGCGGTTGGTTTCGCCCATTATCACGAAGAATATCGGGCGTGGTTATCTATCCATAATCGGGCGTGATACCGAATTGGATGATATTGATTTGCTGGTTGCAGAACATGGCGCGGCTGCCTGCGCATTGGAAATGGCAAAAGCCAAAGCGATCAGTGATACAGAAAAGCGTTTACGCGGCACGTTTCTTGACCGACTGCTGATCGGAGACGTGAGTTTACAAGAAGCCATCCGGCAAGGTGAACGGTTCGAGCATGATATGACGCAAACGCATCTGGCGATTGTGTTGGCGTGGCAAGGCGAAAAGACTCCTTCGAACCGGCGCTTGGAAACATTGGTGAACGGTGTGGTCGCCAGCCAGCACGCCAGTGCACTGGTATGGCAGCGTGAACGCGAAAATGAGCTGCTGGTATTTCATGCGACATCATCGGATGTTAAAGAGACGGTTGAGGCCAGCATCAAACTGGCAAAAGCCTTCACCTCCGAAGTGCAGCGTCAATATCCGGGAGCGCGGGTAGCCGTTGGTTTAGGACAAGCCGCACGCGACATCACTGCATGGCGAAATAGTCACCGAGACGCTGTGCAGGCATTGGAACTAGCCGCACGCTTGCACACAGATACGCCCCTGTATATTGGTGACCTAGGTGTGTATCAGTTGATCCTGAGTTTGTCTGACCGTGATAAACTGCTGGCGTTTTGCCAAAAAACGTTGGGTGCGCTGGAAGATTATGATCACCGGCAGAATGCTGATCTTATCAAAACGTTAGAGGCATTTTTCGCCTGTCATGGGAATTTGAGCCAAACAGCAGATATGTTGATTGTGCATCGCAATACCTTGCTGTATCGCATGAACCGGATTAACGATATTGCACAAATCGAATTGGAACGCCCCGAAATTCGACTGGCTTTGCATCTAGCGCTTACCATTCGCCGTCTGCTTACAATGAACTGAAAAACACAATCTGCTATTTAAGACGCATTATAAGGGCGCTTATGCGCTCTTTTTGTTGTGTACGACTTCCGTACTTCGCAGAGACAAATCGACAATGTGAAATGAAAAAGACCGTCAAAGGAGGGATGTCAATACAATCTATGCAATTTGCACGATTTGAGGGGGATCAGCTTAGAGTAGATTATCCGTATATTTCTTGATGTTTTCACGTTAAATTATCACCAATAAAAAAACCTTTATTTTTAGGTGAAGTAACCAAATAACACATGTAAGGAATGTGACATCAAGGAGCCAATGACAATGCCGCAAGAAAACCCATCAGAATGTACGGAATTTCCCCTACATCGTATTGACACACAGGAACATGATGCCTGTGCTTTAATCTGTGCGGTTCGTAAGGGCGGACAACCCACACATGGGAATGTTAAGCGAACTATTGAAGCGCTCACCCGCATGGGACATCGCACGGGTATCGTCGATGGTGAGGGCGACGGTGTTGGGATTTTGACGGATATTCCCCGTCAATTGTGGGTCAAGCGGTTAGCGCGCGCGGGGCTGCGTTCTTCGATTGCCAGCAACCGCAATTTCTGGGTGGCACATGTCATGATTCCAGCTGCGGCTCGGGGACGTTCGCACAACTTGATCGAACGCATCAGCCAGCACATTATGGCGGCGGGTCTAGACGTTATCCTTGAAGAACCGGGCATTGTCAACAGTCACATGCTTGGGCCGAATGCTCAGAAGAATGAGCCAGATTTCTGGCAAATTGCAGGAACCGGCGGCAGCATTCCACAAGAACAGTTAGAAAGCACGCTATTCCGTTTGCAAACCCAATTGGAAAAAGAACTGGGTGTTCACTTCCCGTCGTTCTCATCGCACAGTGTGGTATACAAAGTACAGGGCACAGTCGAAATTTTGCGCCGTTATTACCCTGAGCTGCGTGACCCCGATTATGCTTCGTGCGTCACACTCGGACACGCTCGTTATTCAACGAACACCAATTCGAATTTTGAACGTGTACAGCCCTTCGGTGTAATGGGACACAACGGCGAATTCAACACGATTTCGCGCTTCCGCATGGAAGCGGGGATGATTGGTATCGCGCTCGATGCGGGCAACTCGGACTCTCAAGATGTTGATCGCGTTCTGCAAGCACTATGCATGGAATACGATATGGATCTGATTGAGGCGATGGAATATGTGTTCCCGCCACATAAGCATGATTTGATCCAAAATCAGCCGGAAATCCATGATCTATATGAGCAAATCCGCAAGGCATTTGGGCCGTTTGCGCAAGGTCCGGCGGCAGTGGCAGGGCGTTTGGGAGATGAATGCGTCTTCAGTGTAGACGCGTTGGGTTTGCGTCCACTGTGGTTTGGCGAAAGCGAAAAGGAATACTTCGTTTCATCTGAACGGGGTGTCTATTCTCTGGATATGATGTCCACCGAGCCGAAGCCTCTAGCTCCGGGCGAGAAAATCGCGCTGAAGTTGAAGGCCGGACAAGGGCTAGATGTATATGATTATCCGGCAATTCAACGTTATGTGTTGTACCGACAACGGGAACGCACCCTGCGTGATGGCGAAAGTGGGAACGGACTTTGGACAAATCTGAATGAGATGCCGGGCAATGGTTCCCCCCTGCCAATTGGAGATCATAACTACAAGAACGGCAACGGAGGCGGTGTGCAGGTTGCAACGGTTGGCGTAGCAGTCGCAGAAGCGACGCAGTTTGCGCCCGCTACGCTACGCACGGCGCAAGCAGTTCCATGGATACAACATAAGACCCCTGTTAATGCGAACACAATGGCGGCTCTCGGTTGGGAACGCTATCATGTGAATTTCATGGAGACGATTGCTGAGTCGCAAAAGGAACAAGTCGGTTCGCTCGGTTGGGATGGGCCTCTCGCGGCTTTAAGCCAAACACGAGTGAACATCGCCGATTATTTCAAGGAAACTGTCGCTGTCGTCACTAATCCGGCGATTGACCGCGAACGCGAAAAAGCGCAGTTCTCAGTTAGGACATTGATTGGCACTCGTCCAACAGTCGGCTCGGCGATTGATCCTCACGCCCCGCTTATCCAGCTTTCAACACCGCTCCTTTTAGGCGGTTATTCCGAGCTTGGCACAGCCGACGAAATCCGTGAAGCTGCCCAGAAAACAGGCACGATGCTCATCGAGGATTTGTATGAAACCTTTGGTGAACGGCTGGTTACTTTCTCCAGCGCTGCGGCTATGGATGAAAATATTCAGGAAGCGGTAGACCGTCTACAACAAGCGGCCATTGATGCCGTTTTGAACGGCGCGGCGTGTATCGTAATTGACGACAGTGAAGTTTTCAGCGGTGAAATGCTGTGGATTGACCCTCTGCTTCTGACATCGGCGATTGATCAAGCGCTGCGAAATGCCCCACATACCCCTAACCTGCGGCGACAAGTTGGTTTGGTGGTACGTTCGGGTGCGCTCCGTGATTTACACGACTTGGCGCTGTGCATCGCATTGGGTGCAAACGGAATTGTCCCATACGCAATGTATTCGGTGGCGTTGGGTTTGGCTCCCAAGCCACCCAAAGAGAAGCCAGCAGCCGATGTGCGAGTTAAGCAATTGATGGGTTTGGTAAAAGTCCTGAACGGTGGCATTGAGAAGGCTATCTCGACGATTGGATGCCATGAACTGCGTGGCTACGGTCATTCGTTTAGTTCGATTGGTCTAGCGGTTAACGTCAACCCTTACTTCGGAACGCCAAATTACTTTGGGTCAGAGGCACGGGGTCTGACATGGAGTGATATGAAGGCTGACGCGGAAGAGCGCGCAGCAGAACTTCGCGGCGAGAAGACGGGTAAGCTGGCAAATGCCGACCGTCTGTACCCCAAGATGTGGAAAAAGATTGAAGATATCGCGCTAGGTGAACTTTCGCTCGAAGACTATACCAAAGAAATGTTCGAACTTGAGGCTGGTATTCCGGTAGCACTGCGGCATGTCCTCGGCTTGAAGACCGAAGATGTCGAAGAGGTGATTGACCCCGACAGCGTAGACATCACCTTTAAGGACCATACGATGCCGGTTGTGATTGGGGCGATGTCGTTCGGCTCACAGGGTGAGTTAGCCTATAAAGCCTACGCGGAAGCGGCCTATCGCTTGAATATCATTTGCGTGAACGGTGAAGGCGGCGAACTGCCAGATGTGATGGGACGCTACCCGCGCAACCGGGGTAACCAAATCGCTTCGGCACGTTTCGGTGTCAACATCGAATTTTTGAACTCGTGTAACTATCTAGAAATCAAGATTGGGCAAGGCGCTAAACCCGGTGAAGGTGGTCAACTACCGGGCTACAAAGTGACCGAACAGGTGGCAGCCGCACGACATACCACGCCGGGGGTTGACTTGATTTCCCCTAGCAATAATCATGACCTGTACTCGATTGAGGATCTGGCACAACTGATTGATGAACTCAAGACGGCTAATCCCAGCGCTAAGGTATCGGTCAAAATTCCGGTTGTACCGGGCGTGGGGGTAATTGCTGTCGGCGTGGCGAAAGCTGGAGCAGACATCATCAACATCACGGGGTACGACGGCGGTACTGGCGCGGCACGGGCGCACTCACTGCGCCATGTTGGACTGCCCGCAGAAATCGGTGTGTGGTTGGCTCACCGCGCTCTGAATGAAAGTGGTCTGCGTGATGATGTTGAATTGTGGTGCGACGGGGGTATGAAGAGCGGACGTGATGTCCTGAAGATGATGTGCTTGGGCGCGAACCGCGTCGGTTTCGGTACGCTGGCAATGGTTGCGGTTGGATGCACGATCTGCCGCAAGTGCCATGAAGGTACATGCCATGTTGGTATCACCACACACATTAAGACGAAGGAAGAGGCGCTGCTCAAGGGCATCAAGCACTTCGACCCGCGTGATTACGAAAATTCGGTTGAAGGCATTTGCAATGTGTTCTATATGCTGGCAGACGACATCCGCAAGTGGACGGCGAAACTCGGCTTCACGCGCACACAAGATGTGGTGGGACGCGCAGACCTGCTGGAACAGATCGCGATGCACGACCGGATTGACCTCAGCCCATTGACTCGCCGCGCGCCTCAAAATATGAAGAAGGCGCTGCAACCGGGTGTGGGTGTTCGGTTGGTTCGTCCGCGTAACACACTGACCAAGCAGATTACCTCGACGATTGCTGAACAGGTCAGCTACGGCGAACGTGAACTGACGTATGATGACGAACAAGTTATGGCGATGGATCGCGCACTCGGTACGCACTTAAACGGCGCTATTAAGCGCAACGACTTCCCGAATGCTGATCTGATTAGTGCAGTACATTTGAACTTTAGCAACTCGGCTGTTCCGGGTAACGGTCTGGCAGCATTCCTTGATACTCCACTGGAAGTGATGGTTGAAGGTGGTGCGCAAGATGGTGTGGCTAAGTGCGCGCGCGGTGGGACTGTTACAATCCTCAAAGGTTTGAACCATAACGGTCAACGGTTGGACGGTTCTGTCGGTAAGAGCTTCGCTTACGGGGCGCAAGGTGGACGTTTCATCATTCAAGGGAATGCTGATACCCGTGCTTGCATCCGGTTGAGCGGTGCTGATGTGATCTTCGGTGGTGAGGTAACACGCCCACTGCGTGACGAACTCGGTGGACTGGCAGCACGCGCGAACATCAAAGGTTATGCCTGCGAGTATATGACCTCGGGACGTGTGATTGTGCTGGGCGACCCGGGGCCGTGGATGTGCGCGGGTATGTCCGGCGGCGTAATTTACCAACGGATCCAACCGGAAATGAACTTGACCGTTGAAGCTATCCGCCGACGCATTGCTGAAGGTGCGACGGTTGATATTTTCCCATTGGATGAACGTGGATTAGCTGACGTGCGTGAACTGCTCAACATCTATATCCAAACTTTGGAAGTCAACAACCAACCAGAAACAGCGCAACATCTCTATGGATTGGTCGCGCGACCGCAAGATCATTTCGTCAAGATTGCGCCTCCGATGCGTAAGAATTAGGGGGTAATTTGTACCCCTTCCCTAACCCTCCCCCGCAAGCGATCTGAGGGGGCGACAGTAAAAATCAAGCGGGAGGAGCGAGCGCTAAAAAAGCTTGTCGCCCCTCCCGAAATAAGCTCCAACGACGAACATAAGAACCATCCGGTTTGCGTTTCAAAGCGGCAG
>WGMX01000026.1 GCA_016124855.1 Anaerolineaceae bacterium
CGATGTTATCGGCGCGAAAATGCTTGAGGGTGTCGGCTTGTTCGTGGGCGGTTTTGAAACGGGCAAGGGATTGATGATTAACCGGCGTACTCAAACCCGTGCCGCGCTGGTCGAGCAGTAAAACACGATAATCCTTGAGCGCTCGACTGAGCCAACCGCTGTTTTCTGCCGGACGCGGTGAAGGTGAACCGGGGCCACCTTGAAAAAACACCAGCATCGGCAGGTTATCATGCTCGTGGGCTGGTGCAACAATCTCTCGCGCAAAAACCGTAATCTTCGTGCCATCCGGTTGGCTGTAATCCAGCGGAACATCAAAACGATGATCGGTTGTGACGAGGCCGGGAAGGCGATGAATCGGGTCGGGCATAACTCGGTAATCCTTGCTGTAGGGCGATGATGAAACTGAGTATAACCCTAATTTGGTTCAGGTGGTTGCGCGATAAGAGTTGGCCTTATCGGGCTAGTTAATCAAGCCGAATCCTCACTCTAGTCCCGGCATTGATAAATTGAGCGAAAACCTATTTATTCACATACTATTGAGTGCTTTATCAGTCCCGTTTACGGGGCGTTATTGGACTTGCCGGAGGGTTTATCCTCCGGCAAATGCCATAACCTTATGAATTATTCAACAGCTAACTTACGGTCAAAGTAATCCGCCATTTCGTTGAAGGCATCTTTGGCAACATCATCCTGACGCAGTTCGCCATTTTGCAGCATGAAACCGTGCGGCTCGTCAGCATAGACTTTCAACTCAAACGACGCTTTGGCGGCCTTAAGAGCGCTGGCATAATCGAAGATGCCTGCGATGGGGCTGGCTGTATCTTCAGTGCCGTGAATGATGAGCATCGGGGTTTTGAGGTCGCTAATCAATGATTTGGGCGCTTGGCTGCTGCCGGGATTATCAGGGAAGCCGTACCACGCCACACCTGCTTTGAAAGTGTCGATTTGGGGCAGGAAAAGCATGGTGTAACGTCCACCCGCGCAGAAGCCCGTTAGGCCAATACGCTCTTTATCGACATCTTCGCGGGCGCTGAGCAGCGCAACACTATCATTGACGAGTTGCTCAACCACATCATCCGATGGACTTTGCTCGAAGGTTTGCCAGCCGACGGCCAGTGTGACAAAACCGCGCGCCGCCAGTTCATCAACCATGGTGCGGTAGCCGGCTTCCAATCCCCGGAAGGAATGGATCAGGACGATGGCAGGATGTGGGCCAGCAGCGGTGGGCGCAGCAAGATAAGATTTATAGGCTTTGTCGGCGCTGGTCACGTCGATGTCACCCGACTGAATTTCTGAACTTGAGGCATCCTGTGCGCTGGCAAAAGGGGCAAAAGCCGCGACGACTAAGGTAAATAACACGGTTCCCAATAACTTTATTTTCATGACCCGACTCCTTTTTCTAACTTCCGTTGCACTAGGATACGGGGAAAACCCTTATTCGTTCCTAAGAATGGACTAAGTGAATCATGAGGGGGAAGGTCAGTGCTGAGTTCTGAGTGCCGGGTACTGAGTTAAAACTTGAACGGCGAAAGTTGTTGGAGTAAGTGCGAATTTTTATTTCCTGCCAATAGCGATCTACGTTAGATGTTCTTTTTAACACAAGATATCTTTTCATATTTTAGCCTCGGAGTTCAACTGCATTGTCCTTAACTTGTAGCTTGCCACTTGTAACTTGTTACGCATTAGGTTTATTTTCGGTTAACCCGACAAACTATTCTCCAACCATCTGCCAACACCCTACCCAATCCCGCTCCCTCAAAACCGTTAGCGCCAGCCTCTCGAAACAGTTACAAAATGTTCTTCCAAAGTGTAACCCGTTCTATCCCCAAATCGAATACACTATCTATGGGGTTGTAGGGATTTGCCACCGGCACATCCAACTCAACCGCAGACCTCATCTGAAAATGAATCAAAATATCGGACGCGATGTATCGCGTTCCTACATAAGGATTCTTTTCTTAGGGAAGGCATATATGCCGTCCGCCGCTGTTGAAAGAAACGTTTTGAATATTCAGATGAGTTCCCACGCAACTTAACATCTACCCAATCACCGTATAAACTCGGTACTCATGACTCGGAACTTGCTTTATGGCAATCTTGTCGTCGGACACCCAACTTCCCGAATTGCCGCATCATTAGCCGTTCCATCCGCCGAAAAGGCACATCAAAACGGTAATGGCAAAGCAAAATTGCCGAAATTGCTGCCAACTTTGCCATTAAAGCAAACCCATTTCAGCGTATCTAGCCTTCAGTGAATTCGACTATAAATTTCACTGTGAAATTGAAGAAATTGAAGAATTTTGCGAATATTCGGTATCTCGCTCCCTCAAATCCGCTCAAATCACCTATGGGTAAAATGCGAAATCTGCAATAAAAGTGAATAATTGCTTAGACCCTAAATATTGAGGGGTTCATTTTTAAGGCAATTTGTTATATACTATTGCTTGTGAAATTCCTCGAACTGTTTGAACCTCCGTTTTTGTACTTAGTCCCTAAGTTGAAATCGTCTCAAACTTTACCGGAAAAAACCGACACCTCAGGATGTTGTGCTGCATCTTGGCGGATTGTCTTTGTATAAGCAGCACATGAAATCAAAATAAAAGAAACGAATGGCAAATAAAAAACTCAGAATAATCCCCATTGGCGGCCTTGGGGAAATTGGCAAGAACATGACAGTTCTTGAATACGGTCGCAACATGATTTTGGTCGACTGTGGGGTCATGTTCCCCGAAAGCGACATGTACGGCATCGACTTGGTTCTGCCGCAGTTTGATTATGTGGTCCAAAACCAGGATCAACTGCGCGGCATCGTCCTGACGCACGGACACATGGATCATATCGGTGGTTTGCCTTACCTGATGCGTCAGATCAAAACGACGATTTACGGCACAGGCTTAACCATCGGCATGGTGAAACGCCAGCTTGAAGAAGGCAAAGTGATTCAACAGGCCAACCTGCAAGTGGTTCAGGAAAAATCCAGTTTTCAACTGGGGCCGTTTAAGATCAGCCTGTTTCCGGTGGCACACTCCATCCCCGGCTCAGTTGGTCTGGTGATCGATACACCGGTTGGCACAGTGGTTCACACCGGCGATTATAAGCTGGATGAAACACCGGCTGGTGGTCAAACCACTGACCTCAAGCGGCTAAAGAAGCTTACGCCCAATGGTGTCCTCGCTTTGTTAGCTGACAGCACCAATGCGGATCGCCCCGGTCGTACACCGACTGAACGCGTAGTATCCGATGAATTGGATCGCTTGTTTGCTGAAGCCAAGAACGGGCGCATCATCATCGCGACCTTTGCCTCCTTGCTGGCGCGCCTGCAAGAGATCATCAATCTGGCACAGAAGCATGGTCGTAAAGTGGCGCTCACGGGACGGAGCTTGGTCGAAAATGTCGAGTTAGCCCGCGATTTGGGATACCTCAAAATTCCCAACGGCCTATTGGTAGATATTGACAGCCGCGTTCCTGATAAGAAGCTGCTGATCTTATCAACCGGCTCTCAAGGCGAACCACGTTCATCGCTCAACCGCATGGCGCAGGGCGAACACCGTCAGATTCAGGTCAAAAAGGGCGACACCATCATCATTTCCGGCGGAACGATTCCCGGCAATGAGGAGGAAGTCGGGCGGATGCTCAACAAATTGTTTGAGCGCGGCGCGAATGTGATTTACGGTAAGCTGGCGAACATCCATGTTTCAGGACACGGCAGCCGTGACGAAATGCAGATTATGCTGGAAACCGTGAAACCGCGTTATTTCATACCGGTTCATGGCGAGACACGCCATTTGCACCTCCATGCACGTATCGCTGAAAGTATGGGAATGTCATCCAAAAATGTATTCATTCTCAACAACGGCGCGACGTGGTCGTCCGATGGCGAGAAAGCGTGGCTGGATAAACCCATCCCTGCAGTTGATGTTCTCGTTGATGGTCGGCTCGTCGGTGAAGTCGGCGCGATGGTCATGCAAGACCGTCAGCGGCTGTCACAGGATGGCTTCATCGTGGCGCTGATTCCGGTCAACTCGCGCAATAAGCTGGTCGGCGAACCGGAAATCATCAGCCGGGGTTTTGTGCAGACCAACGGTTCAACTGATCTGCTGCAAGCTGCCTGTAAAGAAATCAAGCAGTATTTCAAGCACGGAACCAACGTTGCTCACGATAACGTGCGGGATATGCTCCAGAACTTCTTCTTCCGCGAAACGCAGTCGCGTCCGGTGGTGCTGCCGAGTATCATCCGCGTCTAAATCACCAAATCAATCGTGCCGGACATTTTTATGTCCAGCACGATTTATTGTTCTTCTGGCGGCTTGACGGTGATGAAACTGCGATACAGCAAGAAATCGTAAACCAGTTTCAGCCCACCTGCGATAAGAAACGGCATTGTTAAGCCGATGCCGCCTGCTTGAAATAACGCGCCGGTTACGCCCGGTGACAGCGCCGAGGCAGTGGTTCGGGCAATGTTGGTCACGCCGTTGGCAGCCGAGCGTTCGTCAGGATCAACCACTGATACAGTATAGGATTGGCGCGTCGGCACATCCATTTGCGAAATGCTGAACCGCGCTAAGAGCATCACAATCGCCAGCGGTAAATTAGGCATCAACGGCACAAGAATCAGCAAGATATTTGATGGTACGTGTGTGAAAACCATTGTGTTGACCAAACCGAAACGTGCCGCTACACGCGCGGCTGCCAGTGCGGATAATCCGGCGAAAAGGTTTGCGCCCAAATAAATCGAACCGATGACTGCCGGATCAACCCCATAACGGCGGTTGAACCATAACGCGACCAAACTTTGCACCACCAATCCACCGGCGAACGCATCAATCATAAACAGCAGGGATAACTTATAAACCACCCCTTTTGAGCGATGCAGACCAAACAAACTTTGAAGTGTCGGTGTGGGGCCGGGCTGCGCAATTTCAACTGCTGATGACAGACGCGTAAACAGGATGGCTAAAACCCCACCGAGTAAGGCATAACCAATAATCACAACGCGGTAACTTTCTAACGGTGTGCGTCCCACCGATTGAAGAGACTGCGCCAACACGCCGCCTGCAAGTGATCCCAAGCCTGTTGTGACCGAGCCAAGTAAGCTGTACCACGCAAAGACCTGAGTTCGCTGCTTATCAGTCGTTGTTTGGGGCAGCACGGCCTGTTCGATGGCAAGGAACGGCCCAACTTCATTGCCGCTGGGACTGATCGTCCCAATAATCGCCGTGACAATGAGCAAGGTAATGTTGCTGGTCAGCGCGAAAACCAATCCCGCAAAAATCATCAAGCCCGCGCCGATCATCAACATTCGCCGTCGTCCCATCCGGTCAGCAATAATCGTGATGGGCAGCGAAATAGCCGCGTCACCCAAGAGCGTCACGCTCAGGACGAAGCCAATTTCGGTGTCGCTCAAACCCACCGTCGAAAGATACAATCCTAAAACGACTGCTAAAAATCCATACGCAAACAGCCGTACCATTCGCGTCGTAAACAACAAGCGCCCATCAGGTGTGAGCGTGGTTAGCGCTTGAACTTCAGGAAGTTGGAGCATGATGTGCCTTTGACCTGTCAATCAGGATAAGCTATGTAATCAACTTCTGCTGAAGATAACGCTTTGGTTCGTAAACCGCTAAGGCTGAACCAATCCAATAAAAAAGGCCACTTCATAACGAGTGGCCTGTTTTGTTCAGTTCTACGCGACACGTGAATTAGAAGGGTGTGTTAGTGTCTAAGCTCCATAATTGAACGTCATCGACCCGGATGATACCGCGTCCGACCGCTCTGAAGGAAAAGGTTCCGGGCGGTAACTCGGAAGAGTCGCGTGCCGTCAGCACTTCAACACCATCAATGGACACGCGGATAATGCCTTGCACGACCGATAGGCGAAGATCACGCCAGCGACCGATGGATGACGTGCTGGTGGTCGTGGTTTTGATGAGTACATCGCCCCGATACAAGGCCACTTGGCCAGTCGGTTGCAAGACGACTCCATACCAACCCGCGCTGCTCTGCCTTAAGGTCAAGCGGATGCTGCTGGATGACATCAAGACACGCATTTGAACGGCGGCATTATTCAGGGTGTCATAAGCGAAGGTTGCATCGCCGCTGGCATCCGTTGCTTGGAGCATTTTCGCGCCGGGATCACCGAACAAAATCCAGCCTGCGCCCAGTTTCCAGTGGTTGAGGTTGCCGCTGTCAAAGTTATCGGAATAAACAGCGTTCAAGGCGGGTTCTGCCGGAACCGAATCCTTCGCTACAATCGTGATGCTGCCTTCACCAGCGACCGCTTGCTCGGTTGCCTCGGCAGTGGCTTCAGCGGTGATCGGTGTGGGCATAGCAGTGGGTTCAATTGCGACCGTCAACGGTGTCGGCAGAACCACTTCGGGCAGATTTTCGTAAGCTTTGCCGTCCGACAATGGTGAGGTGTAAATCAACAAATCCATCACTAACGACGCGCCAACGTCCGTTTCCTTGATGTTCAAGTTGTTGATGGCAATACCAGCGACGCTGATTTCCCGTATGCGTGTCATAAAGCGAAGTAAATTAGGGACAGAGCCGGTTGCCATAATGCGCAGCGCCCGAACCGAGTATGCGGTCGTTGTAACCGGCTCCGGCACGGGGGCTTGCCCGCCATTATTGCCCGCAGGCTGCTTGAGACGGGCTGTCGGGTCGGATGATTGGTTCGCATCCAGATTGTGCTGGGTCTGCAAATTCTCGATTTCAACGGTGCTATCTTTGGCATAGGTGTACAGCTTTTGCAGGATTGCGTCTGCTTGAACCGTGCTCATGAAAATGCCGGTACTTGCAGCCAGATCGGTCTGCGAGCTTTCAATACGGTGCTGCAAAACAGCAATTTCAGCCGTGTCATCGGATTGCGCGAGCTGGGCTTCAATAGCTTTATTGCCCGCATCTGCCGCGGCCTGCAATTCTTGGTAGACCTTCCAGCGCGGAACAATATTGACGACCGCAAACATAACCAGCCCAACCAGAATCATGCACAGGAGCAAAAGCGGCAGTAGGGTTCGTATTTTCCCAATGATTAAGCTAGGTGCTTCGTCCATCAGTCGCAGTCTCTTTCTTGATGGTCACCGATATAATGAAATCCGTGACCTTAATCTCCATTGTAGGTACAGGCGTGGGTGTTATCTGCTGGTTAGGCACAAGCGTCGCCTGCGTAATTGCGGTTGGTGCGGCTGTTGTGTTCTCCGGTGTAACCGTGATCATGATACTTTGCAGCGTAATCGATTCGACCGCCACCAAATCAAACAAACCCGAATTACGCAGCATATCAGCATAAGACATCGCCACAATTTCTTGCTGCGCACGCCCGGTAATGCGGAGGCCGGTTTCGATTTGGGAAACCGTATTGACCTTCATTTGGTTGGTATCGTAAGCCCCGATCATCGCCATAATCGTCGGCCAGTTAATGTGGCCTGCCAAAAGCGTTGATTGGATGCTGCCCAACGTTTTGCTCTGGTTTTGAACATCCAAGTATTGTGCCGACAGTGTCTCGTACACGGGGTTCACCGGCGGAGGCGCAGTGAGCGTGGCCTGAATATGCTCGATGTCGCTGGTTAGCTTTTCATTGGTCGTTTTAACGGTTGTGGCGATCACATATAAGGGCAAGAACAGGATAGCCAATCCCAAAATCACAAGCCAGATAACGATCTTAGACCCACCAGCAGGTGCTTCTTCGCCGTCTTGCAGTTCTTCTTCGTTTTCCAAGTCCACATCTGTTGGTGGCACAATCAGTCCCTTTCCATCAACCTAAGATCAGCACCGAATGCGAGAGCAGCAAGAACATGGCTCCCAAGCACAAAAACGGTGCATATGCAATCTGGCTCTTCCATCCGGCTTTGCGGCTTACCAATAAAAAGATCACAACTACTCCGCCGATGCCCGCGCCCACCAATAGGGCCAGCAGCATTTGGGGAAATCCGAACGCGACTCCGATCAAGGTCGCCAACTTCACGTCACCGCCGCCGAGTTCGCCCGGACGCAGCCAAGCCGTTAAGAAGAAAATGCCGAAAGCCATCGCGCCGCCCAGTAGGATGTTAGAAGTTTGTTGGGGCAGTGTGACTAGGTTCAGCACCAGCAGCACAACAATCGCCGGATACGTCAGTACGTTGAGTACCAACCTATATTTTACGTCGATGATGGCGATTAAAAGAAAAAAGAAATATCCGCATAGGGCAAACAGTAGGGCTGTTGTTGCCTCAAGCTGTGACCACATGAGCGCAAAGAACAGCGCCGAGAAGACTTCGACACCCGCGTCCAACAGCAGCCACGAGCGCTTCAACGGCTGCTTGCTGGCGACGAATTCCCAAACGGCGGGCGCATAGGAACGGGTCGTAACCGGCTTGGGCTTCTCCGTCACTGAAAAACGTGGCAGATAGTCCGATAGTCTATTCAAGAGCCAGCCAGCGAACCAGCCGATTAGAGCGAATACAAGGATCGTCATGCTGTCCTCTCTAGCTAGACCACTCGCAGCCGACCGGGCAGGGATAGAATAAATTCTGCGCCGCCGCCTTCGGCATTACGAACGACGATATGTCCACGATGGGCTTCAATCGTCGAACGCACATATTCCAGCCCAAGCCCGATGTTGGGTTGACCATTATCCCCTGAAGAACCGCGATAGTATTGGTCGAATAGATGCGGCAAATCTTCTTCCGGGATGCCGGGGCCAGTATCTTGGACTCGGATGACAATTTCATGGTTATTGAAGATCGTATGCACCAGCACATAACCTTCGTCGGGAATGTACTTGATGGCATTATCCAGTAAATTCAACATACTCCGGTAGATCATGGCCGGATCGCCCTGAATGAAACAGGGTGTGCCCATTACCTCCAAGTTGAGTTGGACAGCTTTGGATTGTGCAAACGGACGCATTTCTTCTACCGCGCTGTTGACTGTCTCTAACAGGTCAAAAGGTTGTTGGCTGAGTGTCGGCTCATCATTAAGGTTGGTAACCTCAATCAAGCGGTTAATGAGGTGTGACATACTGCTGCCGTTATGACCAATTTCGGCAACGATGTCTGCCATATCGGGCGACGAAAACTCATAAGTATTCAACATGCCCGCGTAGCCAACGGTTGACTTTACCATGTTTTTCATATCATGTGCCAGCACAACGTTGAGTGCCGTCACAATCTTCGAACGGCGCAGCGATGCCCGCGTCGTCACCTGATACTGTCGGGCATTATGAACGGCTACGGCTGTCACATCAGCAATGACCTGAAGGATACGTTCATCGTTATCGGTAAAGATGCTGCCCCGTTCACGGTTAGCTGCCGAAAGTACACCAAACGGTGTTCCGGCTAGCATCAGCGGAACATAGATAACCGCCTCAACCAAGTAACCGGTCTTAATTTTGACCTGTGCGCCGTCTTTACCACGATGCGAACGCACGGCTTTTCCACTGGTCATCACTTGCCCTGCCAGCGTATCAACCACCGGCAGTCGCTGGATTTGCTCGTTTTCTAATCCACGTCCGGCTTCAAGGAACAGTTCACCGCTTTGTTCATCTGCCAACCAGATGCTGACTTCATCGGTGGGAATGAACGACATTGCCATTTCCATCGACTGCTTTAAGACGGAATCCAGATCAAGCTGGGATGAAATTGTCCGCGCAATGGTCGATAGGTTGCTAAAGACATCATTTTGTTTTCGGGCGGGTTGGGTATTCATCGGCTGCTTGATGAAGTAAATCGTGAATTCCAGCCGGCCTAAACGGATCAAATCGCCATGATTGAGGGCGTAGGGTGTGTTGACACCTATCGTGCTGCCGTTGATGCCGCTGCCATTGGTGCTGCCCAGATCAACCAAATACAGATGTTCATCCGTCGGGCGGATAGCTGCGTGACGGCGGGAAAGGCCCATCTGTTCAATGTCGAATGATCTGAAAATCGCGTCGAAGGCTTGGCTTTCTTGCCCGCGTCCTAAAACGACTTCGCTGTAAATATCTAACCCGACTTGAATGTGCGAGTCGAAGGTGACATCCAAACGCACACGCCATTGGGCTTCCGTTTTCGCTGCCGTGCCTTTAGGCACAGGATGATAAGTGATATCCTGCGTATAATTTAATTGTTCACGCAGGAATTCGTCGCTCAGTTCGCTGGTTACTTTCTTTATGAGGTCACTGGCTGCTGTCGTAGTCATGAGAGTTCAGTCTCCTTCACCCGGACGATATTAGACGGTTGTTCGCCACGCAACTGTGCTGCTACGGATTTAGAGAGTGTCAACAACTCATCAATTGCAACTGGCTGCATACCTTTTAACAAAATGGCCTGACGTTCAGAATTCTCTTCGTCGGAAAATACGCTGGAGAGCAAATCTTGCATCTCCGGCGAGACTTCATCTTCTTTGGTGCTGGTCGTTGTTGTCGTTGTTGTTGAAACCAGCGGCGAGGCGGGTTTGGCTGCGGCAGGTGCCGAAGGTACAGGGGCGACTGCTGCTGCTGTCGGAATGGGAGCAACCGGCGCGGAAGATTTTCCGCCCTTTGCTGCCGGAGCTGCTTCTTCTTCCTCATGAGTCTGTGCCGCTGCTCGACGCTTGCCGCTGCGACGAGCCGCTTGGGCCACTGCCTGTTCTTCTTCTTCGATGGCTGCTTGTTCAGCGCGCGCGGCTTCTGCTGCTACTTTACGGCGCTGCGCGCGGGCGCGGCTGGCCTTGATGCGGGGCAAGACCGCAAGCACAATCGCAGCCACAATGAACAGAAAGGCAAAACCAACACTGATGAGTATAGCTGGCTGCGAGAAAATATCGTCGAATAATGGCATCACAGCACTCCCTTACGCTGCACCGGACAAAATACCGGCAACCATCGGCGGGACAACAAGAAAACATACGCCTGAGATAAAAATGATCATGGCTAAGTACAGTGTGACTTTCAGCTTGTAGCCACCATCGCAGAAAATCATGGCGGCAGCGCTCACAATGCCCAATACCAGCACCATTGAAAGGGTTAACGCACCTAAGAATTGCAGGTCGCCCGGTGAAAATTGTCCGATAGTCAAACTGGCGGCAGGTGCTGAACCCAGTGCATCGGTATTCTTGGGCATCAACTGTTCAACCATGCCCGCGAAGTTGGTTACGATGGACAGCACGAAAATCATCAAACCGGTGACAACCGCTTGCATGACCGTCGCCAATCCAGAGAAGGTTCCAGCGGTTAAGCGCCGCTTGGAGCGGAGCTGAGTCGTTTTGGCAGTGAACAGTGAACACAAGTAACCGACACGTTCCGGATCACCACCGATTTTGACCGCGCCGTAGAAAATATCGCTGACTTCGCTGATGAGGCGGCTGCCACTCTCCAAACCAAATTTATGCCAGCAAATCGTCGGCTCGACTAAAGCACGGAGGCGCGTGCTGAGGCGGTCAATATCGGGTTCCAAAGTGGGGAAGGAACTCAGGTCAATTTTGGTCAGGGCTTGCTTGAGTGTCGTACCGCTGGAAGTCGCCATGCCACCGAGCGAACGCAGAAAGGTACTGAACTCAATATCTTTCTTGGTTACTAATTTGTCACTCTGCATACTGATATAGCCGACAGGCAGTAAGACCGCTGCCGAAATCATCATTGACCAGCTCGTGGGCAGTCCGATTGCCGCCAGTACAACCCCTAAAACAATCGAGCCGGGGATTAACATGCGCGATAAACTCAGCGCTTTTTGTTGTTCGGCTGAGCCTTGAGCCGCCGGGACAATCATGATTTCTTTCGGCGCCGACCGCATGATAATCCACGCGCCAAAAGCCGCCACGAACACGCCCGTAATCACCAAGCCCATCATCATGGTGGGATTCAGGGAGTAAATCATGGCGGAAACGATCTGAATAATGATGATCAGTGATACCGACATCACCAGCGACGAAAAAGCGTTTGACCACTGCTTTAAACCTTCAAGATCACGCTCGTAGCTGTTCTCGTAATCTTCGCTGGTGACAGAGGCTTCACGCGCCAGATATTCAGCCAGCGGTTCGCCGGAGCGCAGGGCATCAGAAAGACGCAGCAAGAAGGTTTTCATATTCTCGGACTTGGATTGCAATCCGATTGAACGGCAGGCTTCGGCATAGTCATAACGGAATTCATCGACCAGCGTGTTGACTGCCGCGAAATACTCCGCCGCGTTGGACTTTGACTGCGCCGCGATTTCAAAAATTTTGGCGCGTGAAATCCCCGCCGCCGCCATCGCCGACATATAAGTCAATTGATAAAACATGTCGAACGCAGTAACAAGCTTAAAAGAGTTTTTGCTTGCGTGCTTCGGCAAGGACTTGGAAGAACTCATAATAGTCCGTTATACCCTTCTCTTTGTGCAATTTCTCGAAAATCTTGGCGCGGCGTTTGACTTCGTTGTAAATCTCTTTACGGCGATGGGGTGGAATACCACGCTTCACGGCGACGATTTGTTCCAGCAGATAACTGTTCATGTAGCCGGGGAATTCAAATTCGTCGGTGGTTGGGTTCCAGCGGAAGGCTTCCAAGAACGAGAAGCTTTCTGTCACCGGGTCGTAACCAATAATCTCATTGACGCTCAACACGCGGCGGGCTGCTTTTCCGTCTGCCAAACGCACTGCTGACTGAATAATCGCCAGATTCAGGTTATCAATATAGGTCTTGGGAATATTGATGGGTTCACCCGTGAGACGTTGAATCAGCTTTTCAACCGAAGCCGCGTGGAAGGTGGACATAACACCGTGACCGGTCTGCATAGCCTGAAAAGCCGTGACTGCTTCGACGGAACGAATTTCACCGACGATGATATATTCGGGACGCTGACGGAGGGCTGCGCGCAGCAGTTCCAACATGCCGACGTCGCTGCCTTTTTTCTCGCCACCACCGCTGCGTGTCGATTCTTGTACCCAGTTCTTATGCGGCACTTGAACTTCTGGCGTATCTTCAATGGTGACGATTTTGGAGTCCGCTTTGATGAAGGCGGTGATGGCGTTGAGCAGTGTCGTTTTACCGGAAGCTGTCGCGCCTACCACGAAGGCATTCATACCCGTTTCCAACATCAGCGAAATGTAGGCAGCCATCGTGTAATTCAAGCTTTTGAAATCGACGAGTTCCAATACACTTGTTGGTGTGCCGGAGAACTTACGGATGGTAAAGTTGCTGCCGCGCTTGGAAATTTCACGCCCGTATACGATGTTGATACGCGAACCATCGGGCAGCACCGCGTCCACCAGCGGATTACGGACTGTCACCGGACTCTTAATCCATTCACCGAGCCAAACCGCGAAATCATCGACATCATCGTGGTCAATAAAGGTGATCGACGATTGAACACTTTTGAAAATTTTATGTTCAATGAAGATGTGTCCCACGCCGCTGCAACTAATATCTTCAATATTTGAGTCGAGCAGCAGGGGTTGCAAAATGCCTAAGCCAACTTTGTCACGCAGCACACGGTAACGGATGGCTTCCAGCTCGCTTTGCGTGACGTAAATTTTCTGGATCTTCGTCTTGCCGTTCCCGTTTTGTGCAGCAGGTTTGCGTGACGTCGTACACAACGAGTCGATCAGTTGCAGTAGAAACTCACGCTTTTCATTCGGGTCTTCCAACCGACCAATGTCTTCTGCCCACAGCACCAACTTTTCTTCAATGGCTGGCATAATGTGGTCAGTATCGACCACAATCGACGGCTCAATCGAGATATAGTGATTACGAGCGCCGCTGGGGTCAGGATAGATGTGGACGAATAACCCTTCCTTAATCGGGTAGATAAAGTTTTGATGTTCCGCGCCACCTAAAGCCCGTGACGGCTTGGGATGAAATTCGGGAACACCTATCGCGTTGAGGGGCAGTCGCTGCACGTATGCCGCTAAAAAGGGCGATTGCATCAACGCCTCTTGGAAAACCTGTGGAACCATGGTCTGCAAGTCTTCCCAACTGTTGACAGGTTCCGGGCAAAATTCAAAAGGAAGTACAGTCTGTGCCATGCGTAATTACCCTCGTGCCTTGCTGATTGGAATGACGCGCATTCCCCAGCCCGGTTCGACATCAAAACCAAATATGCCGCCTGTAACGCTGCTTGCACCGCGTATCTTGGCGACTTCCAACGTCTTGACCAACTTCTGACCATCTTGTGATGAGCGCAGCACCACATGTCCATCACACATTGACCGGATCGAACCAATCATGTCGCCGTCCATCGTTTCGGCGTGCATCGTCACCAAAATAGTGACGCCTTTGGTGCATAAACGTTTGCATTCTTCAAAAAAGTGCAGAATGCTCTGGTCATTGCTGGTGTGGATAATGGCCGATGTGAACGAGTCCACCACCATCACATCGCGCCCCATCGAGCCTTCTTTTTGCATCGCTTCAACCAGTGCTTCGACGGCTTGTTCACCGAGATGCGAAAGCTCCATCGGGTAAACCTTGAATTTGCCCATCAACAAAAATTCGAAGATGTCCAAATCAATACTTTTCATCTGGGTAACGAGGCTTTTTACGCCGTTTTCGCTCGAAAACAGACTCACGATAAAGCCGTCTTGGAGTGCTCCCCACATAATCTGCTGTGAAAGAACCGATTTTCCAGAACCGGAACCCCCTTCAATCATTGTGAGTGAACCCACTGGCAAACCGCCGCCCATACGGCTGTCGAGTTCGGTGTTGTGGGCGGAAATAACCTTATTGGTTTTACGATTAGGAGCCATGACACATGATCTTTCTTAACTAACGCTGATGTTGAATGTGAACGGGCCAATCTCAGAGATGCCATCGCTCACCTTAAACTGGAAGCTGTCGGGGCCGGCTCCCACATGCGTATATTGGAAGTTACCGTTGTCGATGTCTTGCTGTGTAAAGGTTGTTTTACTCAGGCTGCCTTGCTGCGGCAGAGTCGTGATGGTGTAAGTCAATTGGTCTGATGTGTTATCGACATCGGTTGTGGTCAAGTTAGAGCCGATGATTGGCGCGGTCGTGTTAGAAGCCATTGTCAATCCGGCATTGGTTTGCAGGACAGGTGGTACGCTGACCGTGATGTTAAACGTATAAGCACCGATTTCATCTTCGCCATCACTAACAGTGAATTGGAAGCTGTCTGAGCCAGTGCCAGTATGGGTATAGCGCAGATGCTCTTTCATCAAGTCAAATTCGGTAAAGTTGTTACCCAGATTGAGTGTCCCTTGTGCCGGTGGCGTGGTCACGGTGTAAACCAATTCGGTTACATCATTATCTGCGTCAGTTGATTTAAGCGCTGTTTCATCAATAGTTTTGCTGGTGGCACTCGGCATCTTGACGCCAAAATTGTTAAACAGAACAGGTGGAATGTTGCGTACAAATACGGTCGATACATTTGCGCCATTTTTAACTGCCAGCGTGACTTGTACCTGTGAAGATAAAGCCACGGTGCGCGGCAGGTGAATTTCAATCACAATTTCTTCGCCGGGATTCAAGATTTTGGGATCATAGGCTTCAGCGATATTACGCTTAAAATCAGCGTAGATACCCTTGATGGCCCATTCATTGTTGGACGGTATGCTATCGGTATAGGGAACCCATGTCGTGTAATATTTGCTGGTTGGGGATGAAGTATCGTAATACTGGACGATTACATCCCAATTTTTGTAGTCCGAAATCTTTTCGCTGCCGTTATTTTTGTAGACCATCTGGATGACGGTGCCGTTATTGATGGTTTTACCGTTGATTTGTTGCAGGCTGGTATGCACCTGTTCATTCAGGCGTGCCTGCATATCACGCAGTCCAACCTGATACGCGTCTTGACTCGAAATAAATGACGAAGCCAGCGTTAGCACCGCGAACAGGTTTAGGAAAATCATCAAGAAAGCTGCAATAACGGAGTCCATCGTTTCACATGCCCATGTAATATTCGGCGTTAGCGTCGGAAACGGTGCTGAGCTTGGCGAAGTAACGACCGGTCGTCAGCGGTACACCATAATGAACCGTGATTTTCAATGTCGCATTCGGATCCCAGTAGGCGGACGCATTTTCAAGATTAGCTGACCAATAGGGGAACCCACTGCTGCCATCGGCGGAATAGGGAATGCGGACGAAGTTGCCTTCTGGCCCAAAAAAGACATCGGTTTGTTCTAGTGCGTTAATGCGCAGTTCACCAATATTCTTAACCCACAGGTAAACTTCGAATTGACCGTTGCCGTTGGTATCTTGCCAGAAGCCGGTCGCATCCATTTCGCCTGCCGCGTGAATAATTTCGATCTGGCTTTTCATACGGTTGGTGACGTTATTCGCCATGCTGGTGATCGTTTCACCACCGCGTGTGATCGCCGGGTAGGCTGCGTTAAAAAGAAGTACCGACATAATCATGCTGATTACGATCAGCAGGGCAGTGGTGATTGCTTTATCCATTAGCTTTTATTCTTTCCCCAGCGCACTCCTGCGCCTGCATTTTGAACACCCGCGATTAAACGCAAAACAAGGCTCGATCCTTCAGGGTCTTCGTTCTCTTGGGTGGTCGGTGTTTCAATGAGTTGGTCAGGCTGCTGAATAACGGCTGGCGCTGCTGGCGCAGCAGGCTTGGCCTTAGTGGTCGTTATTTTTTGCGCGGGTTTGACGACCTGTGGCGCCGGAATCGAAGCGGCAGCAGGTGTCTGTGGCGCGCGTGTCTTGACCGGTTGCTGTGGCGCAGTCGTGACAGCCTTGACAGTCGGCATTCCCGCAGGGCGTGAAGGAATAGTCGGTGTGTCGGCTGCGGCAGCATACATATCGGTAAAGCGCATTAAGGTGTCGCTGACTTCCGGTGTAAAGCGGCGCTTTTCTGCGTTTGCTTGGATCAAATCACGGGTGCGGCTGATGCCGAGGTTTTGAATATTGTTGAGCACCCACTCTTGCTGTTCATCCAACGACGCCAAAATGGTTTCCGATTGATGAACGGGAGGCGCAGCTTTTTCATGCTTGGGCGAAGCAGCGTGTGATGAAACCTTGCGAACTTTTGCTACCGGGGCAGCCCGATCATATTCGTCATCATCTTCGTCATCCTCCGTCGAGGAGCCTGCCGTATGATGACCACGTAAGGCAGGATATGCGTTCGTTAAGAGGTGCGTCTGAATATCCAGCAGAATCGACTGGATTTGCGTTTTCAGAATCTGCACTTCTTGTTCGAGGGCTTGTATTCTTTGTTCCGATTCCATCGCTGCGGCCCTTCTCACCTACTATGACCAACGGTATAAAAAATTTGCCCTACAGGCACGGCCAAGTGTGTAGGGCAAATGTCTCTCAGCTCGTTAGAGCAATAAGACCAAGATTAATGACCGGGGATGGCGGCCGTGCCATTGGTTTCCCAACATGCCCCCGGACGGATTAGACTCTGGTTATTATTTTGTGTTGGTTTGAATGTCGTCCGCAGGTTTCCCGAATAACCAGAGTATGCTACTAACGATGATTAACATCGGAAGTAACGCGAGTGCCAGTGAAACCATAATCTTTTGCAAAAGATCAGCCTGCGAACTGACGGAAGTTGTCGTAAATACTGCGCCTGCTACCACTAAAGAAAGGACGATGAAAAGCGTTGAATAGGCGATTTGTCCCTGCTCATTTTGATGTAGATTTTTTTCTTGACCGGACATGATTTCCTCGCTTCTCTTCATGTTTAATGGTTCACAATGAAACATATTTTGAGCTGCTATTTTTAGTCGAGAACGAGCACCAGTCAGTTTGTGACTAACTGGTGCAGTCATTCATTCAGGAGACTAGACTTAGTTCAAATCCATGACCGTCTGGACGGCGGGAGGAGTGGTGCGGTTGATGTTCAGAACGGCACCCGTCGGGGGCTTGATTTCCAAGTTGAAGGCGGTGTTGGCACCCAGAGCCGGGCTCAGGCTGGAAAGATTGACGTCGATTTCAGCCAATTCACCTTCTTCGAGCATGTCATCAGCGGGGGTCTGCTTGCTGACGATCCAGGTAATGGTCCAAGGCACATCGTTCTTGAACTGCTTGGCATCCTTGTAACCGACGACCACTTCCTTAGCCGTTGTGGACAAGTTGACGGGTGAACCACCAGCAACCAATGACAGGGTGAAGACCGCGTCGGTAACCGAGGTGCCGGAACCCTTGGCAATGATCGAACCCTTAACGTTCATGGAAGATTGAACGCCTTCCAAACCCGCCTGAATAGCCTGCTTGCCTTTTTCAGTGGAGGAAGAACCGGCTGACAGAATGGTGAAGGCGAAAACTGAAGCGACCACCACGAAGGCAATCAAGATAATTGCGGTTTCGAGTGCGGTCTGGCCTTTTTCATCTTTATGCATAGAGAATTTACCGAACATTTTCTACTCCTATAATTGAGATTGGCTTAAGTGCCTGCTTTGTTATTCTCAATTTACAACTGACCCAAAATTATTGTCAATGAATTTTAGGTCAATTCACAAAATCTTAATTAATCATCAATTCGTGTAATAATAATTACAGGGAACATTTCATAAAGGTATGTCAAATTTAGATTACGAAAAACGGGCGTTTTAGGGTTATTTTTCCCTCAAAATTGTTTATTAGCTATCAAGTACAGTGGAGATTGAGATGCAAAAATTTGAAATGTTTTGCATGAAATGTTACGACATACTCGTCTCAATAAAATGGCATTATTAGTTAATTCGATAGAAATTTAATGGTTTAAATTGACAATACTTAAGCCTTAAAATCAATTATTGAAGAATTGAGAAAGTGAAAATAGTGAATCAAAAAGCCGGATGCTTTAATTCATCCGGCTTTTAATGAAGAATACAGATGTAAATGACGACCCTAAATACCGATAATCAGTTTAGTTCGTGATCAGCTATTTTCCACGGGCATTTGCCAAACTTTGTCAGAAGCGGGGACAAAATCAATAAATGTACTGACGAAAGCAATCAACCGCTGTACATCGTGGTCATTGGTGGCAATGCCTGACGAAGCGCGAACTGCCCCCACCGGAAGATGGTTCATGCAAGTCGAGAATTGTTGGACGGTGAATTGGTCAGGATGGATGGTTGAAAAGCACTGGTAGGTTTCATCGGGGAGGTAATTGAAAGCGAATTCTGCCGCGCCGGGATTACAGAAACATCCCGTTCTGACCGAGATATTTTCGCCGTTGGCACGTTTCTCAATTTCATACGAATCGACCAAGTTTCCGTCGGGAGTGGTCAGGTTAAAAGCCACCGTTCCGCCGCGCATGTTCATGTTCGGTGGGCCGTAGAGCTTAATTAGCGGATTGCCGTTGGTGTGGTGCAGCGCCAGCAGTTCATTGAGCAGCATTTCGGTATAGCCTGCGACGTGGGCATGGATATTCTCCATGCCGACCTGTTCTAAGAAATCGAGTCCGTTTGCAATCGCCGCGATGCTCAGATAATTGAGTGTGCCATCTTCAAAACCTTCGCCGGATGTAGCCAATAAATGCATTTTATTCTGTGCTGATACAAACTTGACTGTGCCGCCTGCAAACCAAGGACGATGCAGCTTATCAATCATCTCGCGCCGGACGAGCAGCGCACCAACACCCGTTGGGAAGCCGAACATTTTATAAAAAGAGACACTCATGAAATCCGGATGAATCTCACGCAGGCTGAGGCGGTTGGTTGGCACATAAGCTGCCGCATCAAGCAAAACATCATAGCCCCGGCTGTGCCCCAACTCCACCCAATCCAGATAGTGCTTGACACCGGAGAAATTGGACTGCGCCGGGAATGCAAACAGATGTGGTTTGGAACGGTCAACGGTAGGCAGTAAATTTTCGAGATTTTCAGCCCGTAGCTCGCGGTTAAGGGGCAAATATTCGATGGTCGCGCCTTTGGCCTTCGCGAACTCACGGATGCCGTTGACCGAATTGTGGTTATCGGCGGTCATCATATAGCGTGATCCGACTCCCCAAGGATAACTTTCGCCAATCAGTTTGAGCGCGCCGCTGGCATTCAGGGTAAAGATGACTTCGTATTCTTCGGGATCAGCCTCAAAGAATTGGTGGATGCGTTCCCGCGCATGGAGGACGTTACGGGTGCTGGCAAGCGACGTGGGATTTTGTGAATGCGGATTACCGAGAACTTGGGTCATGAGCATATCAGCATGGGCGCGGATTTGCGACTCGCCGTATAAGCCGCCGCCGGTGTAATCCAGATAAACATGTCCGCCGGCATCCAAACGCGAAAATTCCGTTCGCCGTAGTTCATCAAATAATGCGTTCATGTTTACCACCGTCTATTCTCTATATAAGTGTTATACCGATTATAACACTTATCAATTGACCTTATTACTTCGAACAGTTTCGGGTTCAAAGTACGGGAGAAACCGAACTTTTTTGCATGTCACGGTGCATAGTAAAGTGAAGACCAGAATCACACTTATAAACGGTGAGCATCCGGTTTGGTGATAGGATAAGAGAAAAGGAAACTGAACAGTGAACTGCCGTGATGTAAAACGATGCCTTGCTGCTTACATCGATGGCGAAATCAAGGGATATGAGCAAACGTTGATTGAGCAGCACCTTGCGGAATGCAAAGCGTGCCACAACGATCTTGTTCAGATGAAGATTACTCGCCAACGCGTTCAGAAGGAAATTAAGAAATGGGCGGCTTCGGCTGTTCCATCGGCTTCAGCATGGGATCGCTTAATCGCGAAAATCGCCGCCGAAAAAGAAACTTTGGCACAGCCCCACAGCATCTCGAACAATCCATTACGCCCCGGTACAGCCAGTGTCCGGCGGTTGTCATTGACCGCATTGATCATGATACTGATCGTTTTCGCGGTCGTGTTGTCGATAAAAAATAAATCGACCGTTTCCGCAAGGGAAATTTTGGATCGCGCACAGGCCGCACAAACTGTCGAACCTATACAGGGCATTTTACACATTCAAACCGAAACCTATCGTGATCTCGCCTTGATTCGGAATGATAGGGCTGCCAACCAAGTTCATCTCTTGATTGAAAGTTATTATGATTATCAAGATGGCCGACACCGGCAGACAGTGGTTGACTTTGAAACAGGTAATGTGGCAGAAGCCTCGGCTTATGACGGTGTAACGACTTACAACGCGTGGCAAAATGATGACTCACTCGGTAAATTTGTCGTTTACCGCACAAAACGTGTTGCAACGGTCAGGGAAGAAGGTGGTTCGCTTGCGCTGGACCTCCTTAACGATAACCGCCAAGCGTTCGAAAGGATGCAAAACGACCCGAACACCGAACTGGTTAGTGAACAAACATGGACGACAGGCGACGGACGCAAAGTATATGTACTGCGTTCCAAGCTGCGAAAGGATCCAATGTCGGCGGATGTCTATTCTGTGCTGAGTTTTGACGCGCAAACCTATCGTATTGTGGAAAACCGTTTAACGGTTGAACAAGATGATCACCCATTCATCTTAGGCTACTCGCGCCAATTGATTTATGAAATTCTGCCTACAGATGTGCAGGTTATATGGAATTTGAGCGATCTCAAACGTTCGCTCAGATAACCAAACATTAATCACCCGATTCGATGCTCTGACGGTGCTTTTGTCCGGTTTGGAACATGCACTCTGCCAGATGTTCATTATCACAGTTCAGAATATCCTCCAACAAATTTTTCATGCTCTGGATATTCATCAGCATGATGTTAATCTCTTGCAGCTTACGTTGAATGAGGCTGTTCCATTTGGCGGCGGGAGCGTCGTTCCATAAAATCTCGTCGAACAAGACACGAATTTCGGCTAAGGTGAATCCGGCTTGCTGCGCTGTTTGGATCATCTCCAGCCGTTGAAAGATACTGGTATCGTAGCGGCGGCTTCCGTTCTCGCGGGCAGGGTTAGGCAGCAGGCCGATGCTTTCGTAATAGCGCAGCGTAGTTGGGAGCAGTCCCGCCCGCTTGGCAACTTCGCCCACCGTTAAACCACTGATTTTCGCCATCCCGAACCCCTTGACTTCCAGTGAACTGGAACTTGTATAGTCGTAAACATCAGATACACCCTGTCTGATAAAACTTTCGTCAAGCATGGTCATTAAGAGAGGATTGTTTAATTATGCATAGCAGTAACATTGTTGAACTCAACAGCAGTAACTTTCAGTCATTGGTATTGGATGCTGAATTGCCAGTTCTGGTAGATTTTGGCGCGGATTGGTGTCCGCCGTGCCGGATGCTGGAACCGATTGTGGATCAAATTGCCGATGCTTATGCGGGGCAAATGCGTGTCGGTTCAGTGAATGCCGATGATTATCCTGATCTTCAGATACGCTACGGGGTGATGGGTTTGCCCACACTGATCTTGTTCCAGAATGGTGAACCTATACATCATATGATCGGTTATCAACCTCGCCAGCGCATCGAAGCACAAATCAAGCCACTGCTCACACCCGTCACTAACGGCTAATATGACCCAAACAAAAGAGGCGTATCAACGCCTCTTGTAACTTGAGCGGGAAATATTTATGCCGGTTTAGCGGCTGCTGTGGTCAGCGCTGTCTGGGTGTTGGCAATGGATTGAACCAGTGCCAGTATGTCCCGGTTTGCGGTGCTAACCGTTGTTGCGTCCAGTGCAGCATTCGGCTGACAGCCTTGTTCGAAAGTGGCTTTTGCCGAACGGAAACTGGCTTCCAAGTTATTAATGTCAGTAGCGATAGTGACTAAATCCGGGAAATCGCGGCTGTTTTCCTCAGAAAGAGCAACCGGTATCAAGAGATTGAAGTAAGCCTTACAATCCAGCGCACCGCCATTTTGTAACAGTTGAAATTGACTCTGAAGGGTATTACTGTTGTCGCTCACCTGTTTCAATGTGGATTGCAAATCTGCGATCACCTCAGGACGGGTTTTGCTGGCGACAGCCGGTGCAGTAGGTGCTAATGCCGTGGGAATGACCGTCTCATTCGGCTGTACGACTTGGCTGACCTGCTGCCGAAATATTGAGGGCAGAACAAGTGCTAATACAGCAACTAAAACTGCGGAAATAATCATGGCAATTTCGAACTTGACCAACGAGCGAACTGGAATGGGCACACGCCGTCCCATTTTTCCGCGAACCGCCACATCTTCCAGTAGTTTTTGAACTTTGCTTTGGTCGGGTTGATTGAGTTCTTCTTCCAACTTGCGGAACATGCCCAAGGAGTATTGAGCGGTTGCCCGTACTTTGGGATCAGCATCCCCTTTGTAAACCCTCATCAGTGCCGTAATCGCGGTTGGATCCCCTGCTTCCCCTAACCAAGCGGCAGCTTTCATACGTGTTTTCGTGTCTTTTGAGGAGAGCTGGTTAATGTTATCAAGAACCTGTTTTTCAAAGGCTTCCAGCGCGTCTTCAAAATTGGTCGAATCGGCCATATTTATCTCACTCCAACGGGCAATTGCAATCCTAGTTTTATCATACGCGAAGACTGCGAATCAGGAAAGCGATTTTAGGATTAAGATCGTGTTCCATTAAGCGTGAAGAGGCCGTGACTCGTACGATGTAGAATCACTTAGGAAGAATCCCATCCGGTAAATTTACAATTTGAGGGCGCTGCCTTAAGAAAGCCGTTCGAGCCTCACGTGTATTCATTTCAGGTAAGTGTTTGTCAACGAGATCGTAGGTTTCCAAAGTCAGTTGGCGTGTAATTGCTAACGCTGCCAACGGATCGGAACGGAAAGCTGTTTGAACGCGATCACCTAAATTTTGGGGTTGAATGACCAGCTCAGTGATGAGGCGCTTCATCCATTTGAAACCGGGATGATAAAGATGATTTACCCCAAGCAACATCAAGAGTACGTGATGAATTCCCTCGCTTAGCGCACCATAAAATAGGGATAAATCGCCGCGAGTGGCTAAGAGTTCGACCCACCAGCACCAGTCATCTAAATAGAGGTGCTGCCTCACCATCGTTTGTGCCAATTTGGCCGGATAATCCCTAAGGCGAACCTGCCAGCTTTGGATAAGTGGGGCGTTATAAAGTGGAATACCATACTGTATAGCAGATAGGGTGAACTGCTTGTAATCGGTTGTGTCATTTCGCTCAAGGACATCGGTCAGCAGGTTTTCAAACCTGTCAACGGTTAGGTTACGCATATCCATTTTGACCCCACCTAATCCCCATTCTTCCATCCAATGATCTTCTTCGGGGTTGTACGGGTCGAGTTCCCAGAAAACACCACCAGCAGGTTCGATGGGACTCATGCGTTCTGCATCGGTCGGAGGCTGCGACCAAAAGACACCGATTTCAATATCCGAATAACTGTCGGCATGTCCACGCGAGGCAGAGCCGCCGAGCATAACCGCTTGGACATGAGGATTACGAGCGATAATAGGGGCGACAAACCGGGCAACTTCCAAACGCCATTGACTGGCTTGGTTCATATGGATCTTGCCTAACGATAGATAAAAAAGGGGCTGCCGTTGGCAAACCCCTACTCAATCTGAATTCAGTGAAGCTTAGGCGTGCGATGCACCATTTGAGGAAGCAGTGTTCAAGACGGGTTCGGGTGTCTCGGCAACTTGATTGTCGGTCGCGCGCCAGTTGACCGTCGGGGCAATCAGACGCGGGTTGATGCGGTCGCGATTCTTGATGGCGACGTCAATCAGGTGTTCGACTTCGGCGTCGTTCAAGAGATGCGGCTGCAAACCGAGATCCAGCAGCTTGGTGTGGATGACGTTGTAGTAATGGTTTTCCAGTTCGACGCGCGGGTTGGACAGCGGTTGAAGCTGGACGTTCAAGCCCATTTCAGTGCCGACGCGTTGTACACGGTTGGCGAGATCGTTGACCGAGAACCATTCGGTAATCTGGTTGAAGACGCGGAACTCACCGGCTTTCGGTTCGGATTGAATGGCAAGTTCGATGCAGCGTACGGTATCGCGAACGTGGATATAACCGCGAGTTTGTCCACCACTGCCGTAAACGGTTAACGGATAGCCGACGGCGGACTGAATGCAGAAGCGGTTGAGGGCAGTTCCGTAAATCTGGTCGTAGTCAAAACGGGTAGCGAGTTCAGGTGCAATCAGGGTTTCGTCGGTGTCAGCACCGTAAACAACGCCTTGGTTCAGGTCGGTTGAGCGTAAGCCCCAAACACGGCAGCAGAACTGAATGTTGTGCGAGTCATGCACCTTGCTGAGGTGATAGAACGAACCGGGCTGCTTCGGGAAAGGAAGCGTGTCCTTGCGGCCTTTGTGCTCGATCTCAATGAAGCCTTCTTCAATGTCGATGTTGGGTGTGCCGTATTCGCCCATCGTGCCCAGCTTGACCAGATGCGCTGAAGGGGCGAAATCTTTGATAGCATACAGGACATTCAATGTACCGATGACGTTGGTGTACTGGGTATGAACCGCGTGTTCACGGTCGATCATCGAATAGGGTGCGGCACGCTGTTCACCGAAGTGGACAATGGCATCCGGCTGGAATTCCTGAAATGCATGGGACAGCGCCGGATAATCTGTTGTATCGCCAACGTAAGCGGTAATGGTTTTGCCCGTAAGCTGCTTCCAGACATCAATACGTTGGTGCAGGGTGTAGATCGGCTGCAGGCTGTCGAAACCCTGCTTCAGATCAAAATGGCGGCGCGCAAGGTTGTCAAAGACAGCAACTTCGTACCCTTTTTGGGAAAGATAAAGTGCTTGCGGCCAACCGAGGTATCCGTCACCACCCAAAATTAAGATTCGCACTAGGTTGCTCCTTTGTAGTATTGCACAAGAACTATAACGCCTGACAACCGTAAAAGTTGCGTTACCAAGCGGTTTAAGGTTTGTTTAAGGCTGCGACTTTGCGGCTTGCACCAATTCCCCGATGGTTTTTTCGAGCAGTGGTGTTCCGCCCAGCATAATACCCAAATCTGCTAAATAACGCGATACCATAACATTGATTGGTTCGGGTGACGGCGGTGGCAATTCGCCCGCATGACCGGAAAGCGCCTGCGCGATGCGCACGATTTCTCCCGTAGTGACGTACAGATCACTAAGGTGCAGCACCGGAATATCCAACTTGGGGCGCGTGAGTAAGACCACAATCGCTTTTGCAACATCTGCGCCGTGAACTTCCGTGCCGCCGCGATTCGTGTTAATCGGATGGTCATTTAAAACCGCTTGAACGAGTTCCCACCATTTGGAGCGCTCGACGGGATGCGTCAGACCATAAACACCTGTCGCGCGGACAGAACAGGTAGACATGTTGGCGGTGTGAGCGAAACTTTGGAGGAAGGACTCAACCGCCGCTTTGTATGCGCCGTAATGCGAATCAGGCGAAATCGGATGATTTTCATCTAACACTCGCCCTGCTTCAGTACGTGAAAAGACCGCACGGCTGGAAAGAAAGATGAAACGTTTGACTCCCGCTTGAGCCGATGCCTGTAACAGCCGCAGCGATCCATTGAGGTTGGCATCCAACCACGCGGGTAAATTATCTCCTTCTCCGTCTCGATATTTGCCGGGGACATGTTCATAAGCCAGATGGACAACCGCATCTACGTTTTGGACAAGTTGGTGAATTGCGTTTTCATCCCGTAAATCGCCTGTAACCCACTCAACCGGTTGAGCGAATCCACTTCTGTCAGAATGAGCGCGGGACAAGGCGCGGACTTGCATCCCGCGATGTTGCAGTTCAGCAGCGACAAATCGCCCGACGTATCCCGTTGCTCCGGTGATGGCGATGATCGTCATAGTTGCACATCATCCAAATGCGCGACGATTTGATGTGCGCCTGCTTGGGATAGCGCTTCGGCTAATAGGGAAGAGGTTAAACCAATAACCTTACCAATGCCACAAGCCAGCGCGTCTTTGATCCCCGAAACGCTGTCTTCGATGACGACGCAGTCCCGCGGATCAATGTTGAAAATATGGGCGGCGCGGGCATGATCTTTGCGATCAGTCAGCGGATCAACCGAGTCTTCCGAACCGAGAATGACATCAAACAGCGCGGGCATATGAATGATGTCCAGCGTGCGATGTAGTCGCATCCGTAAAGAGCGAGTCACCAGCGCGGTATACCATCCGGCAGCTTGAGCACGGCGTAGGAGATCAATACTCCCCGCCATCGGTTGGAGTTTTTCAGTTGCCAGTCTAAGGAAGGTTTCGGTTTTGAGGGCGAGAAGCTGTTGACGTAAATCTGGCGTGAGCAGGTCAAATTTTGAACCGCCCCACAGTTGATAAATTTGCTCCAATGACAAGCCGACGAGTTGATGATAATTATCAGCAATACGGATGCCCATCAAACTGTCAAATGCCGTTTGCCAGCCTTCGAAGTGCAGCGGTTCGGTATCGACCAGCACACCATCAAAGTCGAGGATCAGGCAGCGGCGGATTTCATTGGTCATGGACGATTTCCAGACGGTTCGTAATCAAATAAGCAAGCGTAGGGACGACATAATGACATTTAACTTTTTAATACGGAGTACCCGGCGTAGGGGAGCACCTATGTGTGCTCCCGTATTTCTCCCTTGCCCTGTTACTACGGGAAAAGGGCTGGGGTTAGGGATATGATTGTTTCTCCGTTCCAATTTGTTAAAC
>WGMX01000023.1 GCA_016124855.1 Anaerolineaceae bacterium
TAACATCATCAAAAAATGGACGATGCCTGTCCCGAATTGGGCTTTGATTTTGAACCAACTCGCTATCCGTTTTGAGGGGCGTTTCCCAATTTAATTTTGTATGGCAAAATCCGTTTACACAAAACTCTTGACAGACCCCGTTTTTCTCCTTTCAAGTTATGCTGTTCACCTTAACAAATGGTGCTTCAATCAGCAGATACGTTCCTTTAGATGGGTTTGAGTCAATTGAGTAACTGCCACCCAAGTCCTTAACTCTTTGTTTTATGGAAGTAACGCCTGTGCCATCAACCTGCGCGGGCTGAAAACCTCGCCCATTGTCATCCACAGATAGTCTGATTCCAGTTTCGTAAACAATAAACTCTACCCGACACTCGGTCGCATGGGCGTGGCGAATCACATTGGTGACTGCTTCTAGGGCGATTAAATACAGATTTGCTGCCACATGATCGGATAGGCGCGGTAAGAAAGGGGGTTCGAGAAATTCAATGTGAACAGTTTCAAATGAATTGAAACGCTCAAAACGCTCACGCAATGCAACGAGCAGGCCCTTTTCCAGTTCTGGTGGACGTAATTCCTCAATCACTTGACGAATGACGGCGATGGATTGTTGAACGTCTGACTTGACTTCTAACAGAACCTCCGCTGCTCGCCCCGGGTTGTTGGAAATCAAACTACGAGTTCGATCGAGTCCAAGATTAATGGCTGCCAGTGTCGAGCCTATTCCGTCATGCAAGTCGTTACGGAGCCTGCGGCGTTCAGCATCGCGCATTGTGTCCAACGAATTAAGGTTGCTTTTGATTTGTTCGTAAAGATGGGCATTTTCTAAAGCGATAGCCGCCTGACTTGCAAACGCGGTTAGGACAGGTATGTTTTCCGTCGAGAACACATCTTGTTCGTGGTTATTATCGGCGTATAAGACCCCGATTATTTTGTCTTGCGAAATCAACGGGATACAGAAGATAGACAAAAAGTGGAGCTGCACTACACTTTTGGCATTTTGAGTGGACGTATCGCTTTGCGCATTGCTAATGACCCGTGCTTTACCGGTTTGCAGCACTCCATCGATAACGGTTCGGCTGTACTTGACTTCATCCTCCGAAAGTGTTGCTTTATTCCAGTTACGCGCGATAGCGATGTTGAGCCTGTTATTTTCGTCTTGGAGCATAAGATAAGCGCGTTCCGCTCCTGTTAGCAGCACGACCGAATCAATAATTTTTTCGAGAACTTGGCTTACATTTAGACCTGAATTGAGGAGGTTACTGAGTTCAATCAGCGTTTCGAATTGACTAAGACGGTCAGCATTTTGTTCTGATTGATTTTTTATGATTTGAAACTGCTGCTGCAAGGCTTCCAACAGATCAGACGTGTCACTAATGAAACCGATATCAGCCTGAGACGCCTGACTTTGAATGACATCCTCTAGCTGTTGGATATTTTCCCAGATGGTTTCCAGAACAGGATTCGAATGGGTAAAATTAGCGTCAATCTGTCTCGGCATAATAGCAAAGTCTCTTCTTAACTGATAATGGATAAGCAATAAAATAAATATAACTCATATAATATCCTGATTTTATAGTTTTGTGTCCCGATTTATTCGGGAAAATTTCATATAGTTAAGTTGTTGATCTTCGCAAAACGCGCCGCTAAATTTATCTGCCTTCCATTCGGGACATTCACTTTCCTTGTTTTTCACCCTATCCGCCCATCTATTCGAAAAGAAATGTCCCGATTTACTAGGACAACAAAACTCATGATTTTGGGCATCCATTAGCGTTAGTCTGTATTGAGAGCGGAAATAAAAACACTTCCGTCGTAATAGAAGGTGTGTGTGGTGTGGATTCACAGTGTTGCTTCGAAAGGGTCGTTTTTGTTTAACATCTACCGCCGCTGATGTGTTGAAGCCCAAGCGTTTGATAGTTAAATGTTAGATCAGTTGCTTATCATGAAAGTAGCTACCCAATAACGAACAGTACGACGACGAGATCATCCAGAAGTGCGAATGTAAGGGTTTTTGAAGTGGTTTTGTTAGGGGAACGGGGGTCAGGGGACTCAATAGAGGGGAAGACTATGAACCCGATGTATTTTCTGATACTGTGTGCGGTTGCAATTGTTGTTATTCAAAGGACGACCTCGAATATGGAGGCGAGCCTTGATGCGACAACAAGCGTAACACAATACGTCACAAATTATGCGCTGCACTCCACACTACGTGTACTTCGGCTTGCGACCGCCGTTTTTGCGGTTGCGCTGCTGCTGGTCATCGCGATTTTGCTACTCATTCAAAGTTTAGGCGGGGTGACCAGCATTGAATTGACCAATGCCCTCAACGCTGCAAATCAAGTGCGCGATTTAAGTAACGGCTTTAACGTCCGTGCCAATATTATTCTTTTTGCATTATCGGTGTTGGGTCTGCTGACCTATGCCTACCGAACCGCGAAAACTGTGGGGCAGCAAAGTGTCTTACGCATGTTTCGCCTTGATATTCAACAATCTCGTACCGAATTGGACGAGATGCTCGAATTTTTCATGGGCAAGACGGTGCTCGACACAATTCGATATCTTTCGCAATACATCATTATTATTACGCTGTTACTGTTGATTCCGGCGACGCTGGGTATTTTCGCGCCTTCGATTGGTCAAAGTGTTGATTATAAAGAAATCGAATTGAAGAGCCAGATGGCTATCGCAAAAAGTAGTGAACTGAATCAGATACTTGTGAAGAAAGTTCAATTACTCCCAACATCTAAACAGAATCTTACACCGGCTGATGAGGAGAACATCCTTATCATCGTTAACGCTTATTACACGGTCTTAGCGCATCATTACAAGCTGCCGCTTGATCCCAATTTATTGCGTGTGATGCATGAAAGACTGGTTCGGTTTTTAGTGCGGCGAGGAACTGCGCCCTATATGTATCCGGCTGAATATGACATGCAAAACAATTCGAATGGTGCACTTCAGCAGCACAATAATCTGGTCAACATTCTGGGAACGGGTGACTTGGGCTTAGAATTGGCTGAGATTGAAAAACGGTCACCCGGCTTTTTGGAAAAACTCAAATTGAGCCTCAGCAAGATTTCTTTACCCGGCATACCTAATCCAATCGGCGGCTTTTTTGTCAATCAATTCGGTCGGCTGCTGAAAACACTGAACGCTAATAAATCGGCTAATCATCTCTTGGCTGGCACTTTCGAAAACGTGACGACGAACAATCCCGCGCTGTCACTTCATATCGTGAATCAGCAAAACGCGTTCCTATTGGCAGCGCTTCAGGGCCACACTTTTTCCGAAGCAGTCTATCAGGCCTTTGGTGATTTGGATGACCAATTTGAAATGCTAAATAAAACGCATCTCAAAGAATGACTGCGACCTCATTTATGGTCATGTCTTGAACTGAAATTGTTTGAGGCATGGCCAGCCTGCGCCGCGTTCGGTGTGTACCCACAGACCCAAGCTAAAATAATTGTGTGTTTCTTTGCGCCAGGCTCCGCCGCTAACAACCTCGTCAGTTAATAAATTGCGCCATTTGCCCTGCGGTAGATAATACTTAACGCTGCCATCGCTGCTGAAAATCGGGGCGACCAAGAGCGCTGAGCCGAGCATATATTGCATATCAAGGTAAGCACAGGTGGGATCATCCGGAAATTCTAGGACAGTTGCCCGCATGATAGGCCAACCATGCTGATGTGCTTCTTTTGCCGCGTCCAGTAGATAAGGCATCAAACGCATCTTCAATTGGTTGAAGAAACGCAGTACCGCAATCGACTCATCGTCGAATAACCATGGCATTCGTGCGCTGCCGCTGCCATGTAACCGGCTGTGGGAGGATAACAGCCCGAAAGCCACCCAACGTTTATAGAGATCGGGTGTTGCTGTGTCATTAAATCCGCTGATGTCATGACTCCAATAGCCAAAGCCGCTGAGTCCTAATGACAATCCACCGCGCAAGGTTTCCGCCATCGAGGGATAAGTGGAACTGTTGTCGCCACCCCAATGCACCGGGTATTTTTGTCCGCCAGCAGTAGCTGAACGGGCGAATACCACCGCTTCGTTCTCACCTTTCACTTCTCGAAGAAGGTTAAAGACGGTCTGGTTATAGCAGTAGGTGTAGTAGTTGTGCATCCGTTCGGCGTTTGATCCATCGTGATACACCACAGCGGTTGGAATTCGCTCACCGAAATCGGTTTTGAAGGTATCTATACCCATATCGAGTATTCGGCGTAGGTGACCTGTGTACCAATCACACGCATCGGGATTAGTGAAATCGACAAAGCCAATTCCCGGCTGCCAATGATCCACTTGATAGGTGTCGCCATTTGCTGCTTTCAGCAAATAACCCTTTTTGGCTGCTTCCGCGAATATTTCCGAAGCCTCCGCGATGTAAGGATTGATCCACAGACTGATTTTGATGCCTTTATCCTTGATCTTTTTTAACATGCCTTCGGGATCGGGGAAATTTTCACGATCCCAAACAAAACTTGTCCATGTCAGTTCGCGCATCCAGAAACAATCGAAGTGAAAAACCGAAATCGGAATACCCAGTTCTTCCATGCGGTCGATGTTATCGAGAATATCAACCTCGTTGTAGTTGGTTGTAAATGAGGTTGAAAGCCATAATCCAAATGACCATGACGGAATAAGGGCAGGGCGACCGCTAAGCGCCGTATATTGTTCCAGCGCGTCCTTCATCGTTGGGCCGCCAAAAAGATAATAATCAAGTTCATGGCCTTCAGCACTGAATTGGACGCGGCTGACATGATGGGACGCGATCTCGAACGATACATTTCCGGGATTATTGACCAGTACGCCGTATCCCTGATTGCTCAGATAAAACGGAATATTTTTGTAGGCGTATTCTGAATTCGTGCCGCCATCTTCGTTCCATGAATCAATTGACTGACCATTTTTCACGAATGGGCCGAAGTGTTCTCCAAGTCCATAGAGCATTTCCCCTGCTTGTAGCGAGAGCTGTTCCCGCAGATAGATTTTGTCGTTCTGGGTAAAGAGGCCAACGGCGCGCGGTTCGCTTTCGGTCAGGTTTTGTCCGTTCCGTTTAAAGACAAAACGCCATTCTCCTTTGCGCGGTACGGTGACGGAAAGATCACCCGCTTGCAGCCATGCGTGTTCCTCGTCACAGCCGGTTGCAGCATCGGAATTGGTGAGGTTGTAATCCAGATCGAAGTCCGGCAAGCGGGGTGCACGACCTTTGAAATGACTCAGCTGCACCCGAATCACGTTGGGCATCGGGGAACTGAAACGGACGTTGATAATTGTCCCGTGAATGAAACTGCCCCGCCCATGCACCTGATGACTATAACCCATCATGGTCAGGGATTGATGGTCGGTTTCAACACTGGTTATCGTAACTGGATAAATAGCTTCCGTTCCCGGCAGCAGCTCCCATTGACCGCGATTGAACTTCATAGATTATCCTCGTTGAACAGTCAGATTTAAATGTGTCGGATTTTGATGAGTCAACAATTGATGTTAAGTCCTATCTTGTTCCACCACACCGCGCAGATTCAACTCTGCTGCGAAATGGCAGGCAGCAGCATGGGGTTTGGCTTGGTCATCAGAATTATTTTCCAGCAGAGGTGCTTGTACTTTACACACATCCTGTACATATTTACAACGTGGATGAAAATAACAACCACTCGGTGGATTCGCTGGATCAGCTACATCGCCTTGCAGCCGGATACGCCGCCCTTTATCGCGCATACGTGGGTTATGAATGGGTACGGCTGAGAGCAGGGCTTCTGTATACGGATGTTTGGGAAAGTTGTAAAAAATGCCTGACTCCGCCGACTCGACCAACTTTCCGACGTACATGACATTCACGCGGTTGCAGATGTGACGCACCACGCTTAAATCGTGCGCGATGAACAGATAAGTCAAGCCGAACTCATCCTGTAAATCCTTGAGTAAATTCAGGATTTGTGCACGGATAGAAACATCAAGCGCAGAGATGGCTTCATCAGCTACTATTAGCCGTGGGTTGGTTGCCAGCGCCCGTGCAATCCCGATGCGCTGACGTTCCCCACCGCTGAAGGTGTGCGGGTAGCGTCGCATATATTCGGGGCGCAGACCGACACGCCGTAATAATTGAGCAACACGCTCTTCGAGTTCGCTGCCTGATGCTAAGTGGTTAACATGTAAAACCTCGCTGACAATTTCAAAAACGGTCATGCGCGGATTGAGAGACGCATAAGGGTCTTGGAAGATCATACGGATTTCTTGACGGTACGGGATGAGTTGTTTGCGCGAGAGTCCCGCTAAATCAACCGTCGTTGATGACCGTTCGTGATAAATGATTTCTCCGGCAGTCGGCTCGTACACGCGCATTATGCAGCGTCCGACGGTGGTTTTGCCGCAGCCACTTTCACCAACTAATCCCAGTGTTTCGCCCTTTCGTATTGAAAAGCTGACATCATCCACCGCTTTGATGTAGCTCACATCGCGCCCTAAAAACCCTTTGTGGCGCGGAAACCACATTTTCAGATTGCGTACATCCAGCAAAACATCGTCATTCATGTTGGTCGAATCGGTTGCTGCGGCTAACGGTGCTGTGTTAAGCATGACTCATCTCTTTTGTTGTAAATGCTTCCTGATACCGCGAGTCATACATCAGACAGCGGGCATCATGGTTTGGACTGAGGGGGATTGTTTCCGGTAAAACTTGGTCACACAAACCTTTGATTCGCATATTACAGCGGGTATGGAAAGGACAGCCAGATGGCCGCTGAAAAGGTGAGGGAACCATACCTTGGATCGGATTCAGTCGTGTTGGCGACTCTTCAATTTTGGGAATGGATTGCAGCAGGGCTTTGGTATAAGGATGCTTGGGGTCGTTGAAGATGGTATCGACATCACTGTTCTCGACCACGTTACCCAGATACATCACCGCTACATCATCAGCGATTTCTGCCACCACACCCAAATCATGGGTGATGAACAAGATTGCCATATTCAGGTCGTGTTGAAGTGCGCGCATTAAATCGAGGATTTGAGCTTGGGTAGTCACATCCAAGGCGGTCGTGGGTTCATCTGCAATCAACAGTTTCGGGTTACAGGACAATGCCATAGCAATCATACAGCGTTGCAGCATTCCACCGCTGAGCCGGAAGGGGTATTCGTCAATTCGCGTTTCCGGCTTGGGAATGCCAACAAGCCGCAGCAGTTCGATGGTTCGGTTGCGTGCTTCGGCTTTCGAAAAATCGCTGTGTAATCGAATGGCCTCTATAATCTGGTTGCCAATCGTATACATGGGACTAAAAGAGGTCATCGGCTCTTGGAAAATCATAGCAATTTCGTTGCCGCGTATGCTGCGGATTTTCCCGCCGCGCGGATCAAGCTCCAGTATATCTACCGTTTGGCTTGTGCCATCTGGCATCTGCCTGTTGTACAGAATTTTTCCGCCTACGATTTTGCCGGGGCGGTGAACAATGTTCAGGATGGCGCGTGCTGCTACACTTTTCCCGCTGCCACTTTCGCCAACCACGCACAACGTTTTGCCGCGCTGGATTGAATAACTGACGTTTTCAACCGCTTTTACTACGCCTTCATCGGTAAAGAAGTGAAGTTTTAGATCGCGTATTTCGAGTAAGATATTTTCAGAAGCCGTCATTATTTTTCGTTTCGCTCGTCTAAATTTTTAACGGTAAGGATCAGCCGCATCGCGCAGACCATCGCCCAAAAAGTTGAACGACAGGACGGTAATGACGACAGCTAGACCCGGCAGCAGCAGCCACGGCATGTTAGCAATGGTCGTGATGTTCATCGAGTCTTGCAGCATAACTCCCCAACTGACAACCGGCGCACGTAAACCCAAGTGTAGGAAACTAAGCGCCGTTTCGCCAAGGATCATGCCGGGAATGGCAAGTGTTGCCGACGCAATGATGTGGCTCATAAATGACGGTATCATGTGGCGCGTGATAATCCGGCTGTAAGGTACTGCATCTAGTTCTGCCGCTGTAATAAAATCTTCTTCGCGTAGTGATAAGAACTTTCCGCGCACCACACGAGCCATATCCGTCCAGCGCAGGAGCGATAGAATGATGGTGATGCCGAAATATACGACTACAGGATCCCAACGAGGCGGGACAGCCGTTGCCAGCGCCATCCACAACGGAATATCCGGTATGGAGCGTAGAATTTCAATAAAACGCTGAATAATGTTATCCACCCATCCACCGATTAGCCCCGATACACCGCCGAGAAAAATTCCTAGTGTCAGACTCAGAAAAACACCGATTAACCCTACTGATAGCGATACCTGCGAGGCATAAATCAACCGGCTGAGCATATCGCGCCCGACGTCGTCAGAACCCAGTAGATAAAAAGGCTGACCTGCTTCTAGCGGCCCAAAGAGATGAATATCGGAAGAAATACTCAAGCTCTGGAATATGGGCAGCGGAATACCATGCAGCCCGATTCGGTAGGGATCACCCTTCACAAAAAAACCAAGCGGAATTTTCTTCTCTTCATCAATTGCATAAGTCCGTTTGTAGGTTTTCGGATCAGTCTTTTGTGTATATCCGTAAATAAATGGCGCAAACGTGCCATTATCAAACCAGTGGATTGTCTGAGGCGCGACCTGTGTATAGGTGCGGCTGTAACTGTCGGGAGCTTGCGGCGCGAAGAATCCGGCGAAGATGGCGACGATATACATGGCAACAATAATCACCAGCCCGATCATTGCCAACCGATGCTTACGGAACTTCCACCACATCAACTTCCACTGCGAAGCAACTGCCACGCGTGGCACGACTTCTTCGGCAGCGGCGGTTTGGCTTTGCGGCATGAGCTCACTCACTTCAAGGATTTCGTTTGTCATAAGTTCACTGCCTAACTCTCATACCGAATACGCGGATCAAGCCACACCAGCATGATGTCTGACAGCAGCATCCCGATAATAGTCGCCAAACTCAAGAGCATAATAAAGCCTGCCGCCAAGAACATGTCCTGAACAAGCAGCGCATTGAGCAAAATTGGCCCGCTGGTTGGCAGGTTCAGCACAATCGAGACAATCGCTTCACCCGCGATCAGCGTTGGCAGCAGCCACGCCATGCCGCTGACAAACGGATTCAATGCGTGTCGCAGCGGATACTTAATCAAGAGTTTCCACTCTGGTACACCCTTTGCCCGCGCGGTTTCCACATAGGGTTTGTGAAGCTCGTCAAGTAAATTGGCGCGCATGATGCGGATCAAGCCGGCTGTTCCGCCAACACCGAGTATAATCATGGGAACCCATAAGTGTTTCAGCAAGTCAACGAATTTGTCAAAACTCCAAGGGGCGTTTTGATACTCGGTTGAAAACAACCCGCTGACCGTCACCCCGCCTGACTTGAAGGCCACGTACATCAGAACCAGCGCGATCAGAAAACCGGGAGTTGCCAGCCCGATAAAACCGATGAAACTAAAGAAGTAATCGGCAAGGCTGTATTGGCGCACGGCTGAAAGTACGCCGATGGGTAGTGCGACCACCCATGTAAAGACAAAACTGGCGAACGAAACCACCAGCGTCATGCCCATGCGATCAGAAATCATTTTCTCAGAAGGTTCTGAGTTCTGAAATGAGTAGCCGAAATCACCATGCAGAATGATGTTGCCGATCCATTTGATGTATTGGGTTGGTAACGGCTCGTTCAAACCATAGCGTTCGCGCATAGCTTCGGCAAACTGCGGTGACCACGTAACTCCGCTCTGGTTACGCATCTGTTCCATCATGTTGGAAACAAAATCACCCGGCGGCAGCTGAATCGTCCCAAAGACCACTATCGAAATAATGAACAGGGTAGGAATGGCATACAATAAACGCTTTACAATATATTTCGCCATGAATACGCCTTATCAAACAAAAATGATTTTTACGGGCCAATCATAGAACCATTTTGCTCATACTGCATTTTTATAGGATTGAACCATGAATGACACTAATGTAGGGGAGGGCCTCAGACCCTCCCGTTTTCAATCCGTTCCAGATCAGTTACTTAGCCCTTGAAATACCATTGTTCAGGGAAGGCAATCGCCGTCCCACCGGGATTCCAGCCGTTGACCCAGCTTTCAGGCACGTTAGCCAGCCGCTTGCTCAGAGGGCGATAGCTGTCCGACGCGCTTGAGATGCCAATAACCCAGAAGTTATCGGCAGCCGTTTGCAGAACTTGCTTCATCAGGCTCAACCGTTCCTCAGAAGTCGGTGCTTGCAATACTTTCTTGTACAGTTCAACCTGTGCTTTGATGTCTGCTGGCGGTTCGACCTTAGCTTCATTGTCAGTTTGCAGATACCATAACTGCCATCCATTGCCCCAGATCGACTGCCCATGGAACGGGACAAAGTAGCGTGGATCAGTAATCGCTGTAATACCGAAGCCACCTTCGCCTGTGAATATAGCCGCTTCGACACTGTTGTCATTGATGCGATCCGTCAGCACTGCGTTATCTACCGAGTCGATAACAATATCAACACCCACAGCGGCGTAATATTTCTTGAGTAGTTCGGCCACATCAAGGAATCGCAGACCATAATCACCGGTTTGTACCGTGAAGACAATCGACAATTTTTCTTTGGTCGTGGGGTTCAGGCGCATACCGTCTGCACCCTTGTCGGGCAGTACCTTATCGAGATATTCGTTGGCTTTAGCCACATCGTAATCCAGATATTGGGTCGACAACTGCTCGTTGTACAACGGCGAATCTTCGATTGGCGAAATTTGGCGCGGTGCACCCTGACCAAAGTACACAATATCAATGATTTCCTGCCGGTCAATCGCGTAGGACATGCCGATGCGGAAGTCTTTCTGGCTGAATATTTCACCTAAGCCAGCATGTGTCTCATTAAAATTGACACTGACTGTACCGCCGCCTTCGCTCTTAGTCGGGTAAATGCTTAAGCCGGAGGTGGTCTCATTGTCATAAAAAAGTGAACGCTGTTGGTCGGTGGAGTTTGCCATCGTGTCATACTTACCTGCCAGAACGTCCACCAACATGGTTTGGTCATTCTGGTAAGCGCTGCCGACGATGCGATCAATGTACGGCAACTGCTGCCCGTTTTTATCCACCCAGTAATAATAGGGATTACGTTCGGCGATGAACTGTGTTCCCGTACCCAGCGGCTCTTTGTATATCCACGGCATCATCGTCGGGTAATTTACATCACGACTAATCACGGCGGCATCGCTGCCCGGCCCAACAGCGGAGTGGGCTTGGAACAAGGTCACCCAATCGGTTGCGCCTTCAGTTTGCTTAATCAAATCGGGAATCCCGTCGTGGTTGTACTTGTCATGAAACTGTTGTAGATAATGCTTGGGCGCGGTCACGATTTCCCATCCCGGCCAGCCGCACATATTCAGCAAGAACATGCCATAGGGAACGTCGAAGCTCAGTGTAAAGGTGGTGTCGTCAACTTTGGTAATGGTAGGTGCTTCTTTACCCGGTTTCAGCCAACCGTCTGGGAATGTCCCGCCGTTAATTTCCGGATTTTTCAGGATGTCATCAATGTAGAACACGACATCGTCAGAAGTGAAAGGCGCGCCGTCTGACCACTTCAAGCCTTGGCGCAGATGAAACGTAAAGGATTTCGCATCGTCACTCACATCGACTTTTTCAGCAATGTTTGGCGTCCAATCGGAATAATCCGGATTCCAGTTGACCAAACTTTTCCACGCTGTCCAGAAGACCATCTGGCTTGACCAGTAAGAATCGCCTACAAACGGATCACGGAAGTCACCGCCATATGTGCCGGGTTCTGACCACGAAAAGTCCACAACACGGGGATTAGCCGGTAGACGATCCGCAACCGGTGGTAACTTACCTGATGAAACCGCCTCGCTCAGAAAAGGCGAATCGCTGTATTTGGTGTCTTGCGCCACCGTCAGGCTGAATGATGCAAAAAGAAGCAAAAAGACCGAACTCAACAACAAACGGTATTTCATGAAAATGTCTCCTAAGTCTTAATTCGAGAATTCTTTTAGGAAGCTGTACCAAAAGTTAATAGAGGTGCTTCACAAGCTCCTTTCGCGTGGACGTAAATCCGGTTGACCGATTTGATTCGCACGATTTACGCTGTGGGTGTTTGAGTGAAATACACTTGAATGGGAAAGCCGATAAAAACCGGCAGTTCTACAGGGGAGGCAGCCATGCTCGGCATGCAGCTTAGTTGAAATCGCAGCCGCTAGACCGAAGCGCGGGTCTTGGCAAAAGTGAAGGAAATTTTGTGACAAAATCATTTTCCAATTTCGATAAAACGTAATTTTTTGACTGATCCATACACGCTCTTGAAATAAGAAAATGAGTAAATGCAGAGCGCTATGTGATGCAAATTGTGAACAGTCACATAACTTATACCACATGTTTTACAATTATTTCAAGCAAATTGTCGAGGAATTTTCCAGCAGAGGGCGAAACTATTGTGACTGATCACACTTTTAGGTGATATTTTCAAGTCGTGCTTCCTTGAAAATTTGTGAAAAGTCACATATATTTGTATCACTTCAATAGTGGGTACAGAACCTATTCAAATTTATGAGATCAAAACGCCCTACTTTAAGAGATGTTGCCCGCGAAGCGAACGTTTCTTATCAAACCGTTTCGCGTGTCATCAACGATCAAGATCATGTCTCGCCTCTTACGCGCAATCGGGTGCAGAAAGCCATTGACTCCTTAGGCTTTCGTCCCAATCGCGCGGCTCAGATTATGCAGACTGAACGGTCACACACCATAGAAGTCATTTTGTTTTATTCCGGATTCAATAATTTTCTTTATGAAATGGCGCGCGCATCACAACAGTTAGGTTACCACTTCAGTATTTCGGCTATCACAGAAGAAGAATTTGTGCCGACTCTCGAAGGGGCTGCATCCCGTTTTGTTGACGGATTAATCCTGCTGCCGGCTACGCGTGGAATTGAAGACTACGAAAACCTGATGGAATTAACCGATGGCATACCCTTCGTACAAATAAGTGGGAAGTCCGGTTCGAATATTCCTTCGGTCATGTACGACCAAGCGCACGGGGCAAGGCTAGCCGCACAGCATCTAATTGATTTGGGTCACCGCAAAATGGCTGAAATTAGTGGGCCATTGCTCAACTATGATGGTGGTGACCGCCATGAAGGTTGGATAACAACCTTAAAGAACAATGGCTTGGATTATTCGCTGAGTATCGAAGGCGACTTCAATATCAACAGTGGTTATCGTGCCATGAATCAATTGCTAGATGAAGGCGCGGAATTTACCGCAGTCTTTGTAGGTAATGACTCAATGGCCTTTGGCGCACATACCGCGCTGCGTGAACGCGGCTTACGCGTGCCACAGGATGTCTCCATTGTCGGCTTTGACGACATTCCAGAGGCCGCTCATTTCGTGCCCGGTCTAACCACAGTGCGACAGGACTTTGAGCTAATTGGTCGTTTAGCGGTCGAGTTCTTGGTGGATATGGTCGAAAATCCCGGCACGCCTGTGCATCAGCGTGTGCTGCAACCGAAACTAATCGTTCGTGGCAGCACTCAGGCAATTACATAAAAAGCATTGCGTATTTGCTTACCATTCAATCGGATAAGTGCAAAGTTTTTTACGCATCCAAAAGTTTGTAAACTCGAACGAAAATCGCTGGACAATATTGAACTTTTGTTCTAAGATTGGATTGATTAAGAATCTAGTTTGGGGATGTCGCACATGCGATCAGGATTCAACAGAGGACTTAAAACTTGTTCCTTGCCACTAATGTGGTTTCCCAAATATTTCGAGAAAACTTGTCACTAGATATATAGATTCCCTACCTGTTACTACGGGGAGGGCTAGGGTGGGGTCGGCTTGAAACTTTCGAGACTCTACATAAGTGGTTTCTCGAAAGTTGTGAGCTTCAAAACCAGTCAACCGTTATGGTTCCCTCCATCGCTTGCGGGGGAGGGTTAGGGTGGGGGTTGGCTTGTTTCTTTCGATAACCTACTTTGAATCTTGCAACTTTTGCAAGGCGGTGGCATCAGCCGAGCAATCCGCCGAATGTGTGCCATTTCAGCGCCCTTAGCCGAGCTTCCCGCCGCCACAAAATGTCAATTCAGCGGCTTGCTCCCGTGTTTCTGCCTGCCAATTCAGCGGATAAACGTGCGAAATATGCAAAAGCTGCGAATTTTGCGAATCATTTGAACAATTATTTGACTGCGCCGCGTGAAAGACCGCCAATAATCATGCGCTGTCCGAATAGAATCATTAACAATACAGGGATGACCATCACAATGCTCAGCGCGCTCATCATGTCCCACGGACGGGTATAAGTCGAAGCATCGCTCGAAAGCTCCATCATGCCCACACTCAAGGTTTTAACATCCACCCTCTGGGCAAAGATCAGCGGATAAAGCAGTTCGTTCCAGCTAATGATAAAGTTGATGACCAACATCGTCACCAGCGCGGGACGAATAAGCGGGAAAACAATTCGAATAATGACCGTCAGGCGGCTGGCACCGTCGATAAGTGCTGCTTCCTCAATTTCCCCCGGCACTTGCATGATGAACGATACCAGCGTCATGACGGTGAAGGGGAGTAGCAAACTGCTCATCAACATAATCAATCCATGATGGGTATTGACCATTTTGAACTGCTGTAGTGTTTGGAACATGGGCACCATCACCGCAATTTGAGGCAGCGCAACCGATAAAATGAGGGCGATATAGATGATATTACTGCCCGGAAACCGGATTCGTGCCAGCGCATACGCCGCCAGAGCGCTTGCGCCGACCGAAACCACGCTCGAACCGATAGCAAAAATCAACGAGTTGCGTAAATAGGTGAAGAACGGAACTGAGTCAGCCATATTGCGATAGTTATCGAGCGTCGGCGTTGACGGCCAATATTGCGGTGGAATTTGAAACAGTTCGGTTTTCGGTGTGATTGATGACGTAAAGATGTAGTAAAAGGGCACTCCGATGATCACCACAAAAACAGCAAAGCAAATGTACGTAAGGATGCCTTGCCCATGTCGCTGCAGCCAGCTTTGGTGATAAACGGCTTGAGAAGAAATCGAGCGAATTTGTGAAGATACGCTTGCGCTCATTGGTTAGTCCTAATCTGAAACTTCAACACGGCGGAAGATATACAGGCCGATTGTGCCGATAATGGCGACGATAAAAACCATCACCACGCCCAGAGCTGCCGCGTAGCCATAATTGAGTGAGTTAATTTCGAGAAAGATTTTCTGTGCAATCACGGTTGTCGAAAAACCGGGACCGCCACCGGTCATGGCGAAGGGCAAATCAAAGACCGCTAACTGCCAAACCAACATATACATGCTGACCGAAACAATAATCGGCAGCAGCATCGGAATCGTGATGAAGCGCAGCGTATGATGCCATGTCGCGCCGTCAACCCGTGCTGCTTCGTATTGATCTTGTGATATGCCCTGCATTCCAGCCAATAACAGCAGTGCGACGAAGGGGGTGCTTTTCCAGATGTTGACCAGCACAACCGCCAGCCGTGCATTCTGCGGATTGATCAGCCACGTCGTTTCTAGGCCGAATACCCGCCTCAGAATATCGGGAATCATGCCGAATTGGTCATCGAACATCCAGCGGAAGCCGATTGCCGCGACCACCATCGGGATCGCCCAAGGAATAAGGCTCAGACTTCGAGCCAATCCGCGCAGCCGGAAAGGTGCATTCAGGAGGTGGGCTACAGCTAATCCTAAGATCAACTGAAAAAAGGTTGACACCAGCACGAAAATGACCGTAAAAACGATGCTTTGCTGAACAACGATGTCGTTAAAAAGCCGTTCAAAATTGCCGAAGCCAACATATTTTTGCGGTGGAAAAGCCGGGTTATATTTTTGAGTACTAAGAAACACCGTCTGGATAAATGGGTAGAGCGTCGTAAACAGACGCAGAATAATAACGGGTGCCAGCAAGGCCGCCGCTAATAAATAACGTCCTCTGGCTAACGATAATGGGCGTGTTTGGGGTTTTGGTTTCGTGGCAATGGCGCTGTTCACATGAATACTCCTCGTGATTGATGCGGCGTTGGGAAGAGTAGGGGCATGTTTGAATGCCCCTATGTGAAAGTTGATTATTGATCCAACGCGGCGATCAAGTCTTTGCCTTGTTTCAGAACGTCGGCTAATGAAGACTGCTTCGACAGGAAGAGCGATGCCATATCATCCACAACCGTTTGGGCTTCGGCAACACGCGGGTGGAAGGGACGTGCAGCAAAGACATCCTTTTCGGCGTAAAGCGACATTGCCTGTACCAACGGGTCTTTCGCATCAAGCACTGCCAAAATCGATTTGCGCGGGGTGAGCAGGAAGCCTTGTTTTTCAGCAAGTTTGGGCGCAATTTCTTTCGAGGTGAGGAATTTAATCAGCTCATCCGCACCGTCTGGATTCGGGGCGTAAGTTGGAATCGAGTATCCCCAACCCCCAATCCAACTCTTGCTGCCAGCCGGACCAGCCGGTGGTACAGTAATGACTACTTTATCCGGCGCATACCAATCAGTGTTGCCTTGGGCCACGCCTTGGAAGAACGGCCACTGACGCATGAAGGCAACTTTGTCACCCATGTAAAGTTCGTTCTGGGCGGTGTAGTCGTTGTTCAAAGCAGTTTCAGGGAAAATCTTATGGGTATAGATGAGGTCATACAGGAATTGCAGCGCTGTGCCTGTTGCTTCATCAAAGTCAAAGACCTTGCCGCCTGATTGAGCCGTTAAATAGGCAATAAAGACATACAGAAGCGCGGGTTTGGTAAGGCCGTCTGTGGTTCCCCATGTGCCTTTCGCTGAATCGGTAAATTCTTTGCCGGTAGCGACCAGTTCATCCCATGTGGTTGGCGCGGCTAAGTTTTTCTCGTCCAACCAGTCTTTGCGGTTGAAGAAGTAACCGACTGCAAACTCGTGAGGGATACGGTAGTGTACACCGTCGATACTCAGGAAGCCATCGATATGCGCCTTCATGCTTTCAGGGAAATCATCCCACGTTTCCTGTGGAATAACATCATTAAGCGCTTTGACCCAACCTGCCCGCATGAAAGTTGGCGAACTGTCATCAGCGTCGCTCATGACATCGACCGGACTTGTGCCAGAGGCAAAGGCCGAAGCATATTTGGTGAGCATATCATTGCCGCTGACCGGTCCGCCTTCAAGCTGCACGGTTAATCCGGTTGATTTTTCAAACTCAGGTAGCACTTCTTTGAATATGTCGTGGGTGAATTCCTGAATAGCGAAGACGACCGTTTTATTTTGGGCACGGGCGATATTCGGTGCGAAGATGCCCTGCGTCAGAAATTTGCTTCCGCCTGTAAGTGACAATGCAGCGGCGATAGCTCCTGCTGACCCTTTTAAGAAAGTGCGACGCGACATCAAACTGCGTTTAACAAAAGCCTTTTTTTCGTTCGAATTCATTATCTACTCCTTAAAACTTAAAATTTTCTAAAACGTATCGTAAGCAGACTGATGTTTAGGCACCAAACATCAAGCCCACCGTAACGATCTGACCAGCGCGCACCGGCAGCGTGATCTGGTGCGCATCATCTATTTGTAGAGTGCTTTGGAAATCTTCATTGAGATTCAGTAAGTTAGCGGAAGTAATCGGTTTGCTAGACCGGATCACAGCAGTCGTGGCTTCTCGCTGGATATTGAAGAAACGAATCACCGTTTCGCCAGTCTTTGAGCGGCGTAAAGCGCTGAGAACAATGCCATCTCCGTCGACTTGTACAAAGCTGCAAGTGTCTGGCAGTTCACCTTCACGCGGGAACGGTACATACGTAATTTTGGAAGGATCGTCGCGGGTGATGTTCATGTCGTGTAAGTCGATGCCGGCGTGGGTGTCGGCACGTTCAGCAGTGATGGGCGTGATATAGTTGTAAGCTTGTGTATATACCATTTGCCAATCTCCATCATGCGGAAAAATAGCGTACTCTGCCGTTCGTTCACCGATGCACTGTGCACCGGGAGTTGGGACAAGCGGCCCGGCTGCGATTCGACGCACCCACAAGTCATCCCGGGACAGCCACCCAACTGCACGCACCAGAGGCACTGCAATTTGTGTGCCCTGTTCGGTGCGGGTGACTTCAACGCCAGCTAGGCCACGATTAAGAATAGCTAAACCGTTTTGCCCATCGCTGAGGTCAGTGAAAGCGCGTTGGTGCATGAGCGGCGTGGGGTCTTCTACCCAACCATCTGAGGCAGGGAGATCAATCTCACGGTCTATAACCGCGAATGATTCATTGACTGCCGCAGATTGAACGGTTATTAGGGTTGGGAACACCACAGACAACTTATGATCGCGGGCGGAGTTATAGAAATGGGTTTGGACCTCAACATAAGGGCAGTCGTGTTTGAGGGTGACAGTTGAGATGATAGCAATTTGTGTTGCGCCCTCACGCGAGAGTCGGTCTTCTGAAATTTGGGCAGGCAGTGTGAGATGATGAGTAATTTCAAAGGCTACAGCATTTGCGCCAACCCAAAGCTGCCGGACTTCAGCTGGACTGCCTTTGGTGCTAATCGGCCTGTCGCCTTGGACTGGACAGAACGTATAAGCGTCACCTGCATCAGCAACGTCTTCAAAATGGTTCAAGCCTGAATATACTTTACCACTGGCTTTATTCGTCACCGTGAGGCCGCCGTCGGCTTCAATTTGTAAACGGATATAACGATTTTCGGCAGCGCGTTCTTCGACGAGCCAGTTTTCGGCAGCGATGCGTGGGTGACGCTTGGGTTGTACATAAAGTGTGGTATAGCCGCAAGCTGGAACATTGACCGGAACGAGTACACGAATACGGCGTTTACGGTTGGCCTTGAGCGTTTCCATCCAGAAGGTTTGCTCGTCGCTCAAGATTTGATGTGGAACAGGGAAGCCATCAGACATGACCAATTCGAAACTATCGGCCACAGAATCATCGAAATCAAAATCGATGTTGACTTCGGTGATTTCGTTTCGCCCCCAATTGAGGCTGTTGACAAATATCACAGGTATTCCGCCTTGACCTGTGAAATCCACATGACGGGCGAGTGCGCGCAGGTTGTCTCGTGAGAGGTAGGTCGCAATTTGCTCGGCTTGGCTGAAGCGGTAAGCCATTTCTTCGTGTACCGCGTCGATTCCACATCCATACATGTCATCATGTGGGTGATTCAAAAGTAGCCAACGCCATGCCGTCCACGCCAGATCATTTGTGCCGGCCTGCTGCTCAGTGATGGTCGCGCCGGCTAAAGCAGCCATCGCAATTAGGGGTTCCATCCTGCGCTCCAGCAGTGTTTCGACCTGATGATTTCGCTGCTTCAGATGCAGGCGGGTGGCATGTATGCCCTGTAAAATTTCAGAGTAGCGCCCCCAACGAAACTCCCCTTGAAAGGAGGGGAACTTCATCTGATGTTTTTGGGCATAAGCGCGAACATCATCCAAGTGATTTTTAAGTGTTGTTTGCTCAATATGAAAATCATCTCGTGTGTTGGCCTGTGCCAGCACTGATGGGATTTGCGGTTGCGCTTCTTGGTGGTCAATTCCGTTCATCAGCAGAATGGCGTCAGTATGGGCCATCGGAGTGAGTTTGGCGATAAATTTATCGAGCTTTTCTTGTGCCAGTTGAGGGTTAAAGGCCATCTGGGAAAAATCCCCCCAATGGACACCGTAACCGATGTTGCTGGCGGTGTGGTATCCCCAAGGCATTAAAATGCTGGTTACGCTTGATCCATCCGGGGCGACCCACTCGAATTCGCTTCCAAGTTCGTCCCCTTCCTTACCCATCCCGCGCCAGAAAAAGGCGTTGTCGATGCCAAAACCTCTCAAAATTTGTGGTAGTTGAGCAATATGTCCGAAGCCGTCGGGTACATAGCCGATTTTCATTACGCCGCCGTAATCTTCGCCGATGCGATGACCAAGTATCAGGTTACGGATAAGCGATTCAGGGCTGACCAAAAATTCATCGGCTAGCACAAACCAAGGCCCGACTTGTACCCGACCTGAGCGTGTCAAGGCTTGGAGTTCTGCCTTGCGCTGCGGCCTGACTTCGAGATAGTCGTCCAACACACTCATTTGTCCGTCGAGCATGTAATAGCAATATTCAGGATCATTCTTGAGAATCTCGATGAGGCGGTCAATAAGCTGGACCAAGCGCATCCGGTATTCTTGGAATGTGACATACCATGCGCGATCCCAATGGGTATGGCTGATGAAGTTGACGTGCCATTTTCGGGTTGGAGTTACCGAACTCAAGATACACTCCATTCTTTTGAAGAAGTGGCGATATCATGCTGAAGCAGGTGTGTACATGACTCGCGAATGATTAATTCCGGCGATACGGTTATTTGCTGTAAAGGACGAACCTCGCCCTTTATACGACTGAGCAGTACTTGTGCCGCCTGCCGTCCGAGAGTTGTGAATTGTTGAGCTAAGGTCGTGAGCGGCGGGTCGAGATGAATAGACATATCCAAATCATCAAAGCCCATAACGGAAAGGTCTTGTGGAATGCGTAAGCCAACGGTCGCTGCTGCCCGATAAATGGCGATGGCAATTTGATCATTGGCGGCGAAGACAGCAGTTGGACGATTTTCACTGGCGAGATAGTTTTCAAGCGGCGCACGGTTGACGGTTGGGTAACCTTCGACACGACAGATCAGGTTTTCGTCGATTTGAAGACCGCGTTCGCGCATGGCCTGATGATAACCGAGTAAACGATGATCCATACTGACAGCAGGTGATAACCACGTGACAAATCCCACGCGGGTGTGTCCTTGATTGATGAGGTAATGGACACCCCGCAGCGCCCCACCAAAGTGATCAGAAATCACATAATCTGTCGAGAAATGTTTAAGATAACGGTCTACAAGGACGATAGGAAAGGAGGCGTTGACCAGTTTGTCGATGCCAGTGAGTGATTCGGAATCAACCGGATACAGGGCAATGCCCATGACACCCTGTTGTACAAGTTTTTGAACGACATCCTGCTGCTGCTGAAGGTCGTTGTTCACATGATTAAAGATGACCGAAAAGCCTGATTGCTCCGCCACTTGTTGGAAGCCAATCAAAATGGTTGAGACTGAGGAATCACGGATATACGGGACAACAAACGCCAGATGCCTGTTATTGCCGTTGTTTGTGCGTTGGTCAACGAGTTTGATAAATGTGCCACGACCTTGCTCGCGGACTAAATAACCTTCAGTTTCTAAAATTTGAAGGGCTTGACGCATGGTGCCGCGTGCGATATTGAAGTGCGAGCAGAGTATCTTTTCTGGCGGGATAGCGTCACCTTCACGCCATGTTCCGTCTAAAATATTCTGCCGGATGATGTTTGCAACCTGAATATATTTGGGTTCAGCTGCTTTTCCGTTATCCAAAGATTCGATCATGATTACTTTAACCTAGTTATCATTGTGAGAATACATTCCGATATGTGGTCTATACCTTTGCATACTATAGAAACGAACCGAGAGAGCGTCAAATTGGCATAAGCATTAGTGTGCTCCCGCTTTTGCGGAGTATTGGCACATCAGGGATAGTAAATATCTACCAGCAATATTTTGCTGAAGGCCATTTACTTGATCTCCAACGCCACCTCCGAAACGCAAGGTAGAAGCTAAGAGCGTACCTTTGCCAATTTTGATTTCAACAAGATAATCCAGTACCGTGAACTGACGGGCATCCAGCCGCCGGATGACCGGTCGAATTGAACCAACATCCGAAAATTGTGACTTGAGCCGTGTGCTATCTACTGCGTAATCGGTTGCGAGATGATAGAACTGTAAGTCGGTATGGCCTCGATGTGGGAAGTCTTTTAAGACTGGATGGTTGTATAGCAGCTTGATGGATTCGCGCCAGAACGGGCAGGGTTTTACGGGCAGAGTGCCATCTCCGGGTTGTAAGACAATGGCACTGCCACCGTTTTGAACGTAGTTGTGGGCTTGTGGTGTTAAGACACTGGCCAAAAGAAGCGCTTCGTCCACTTCTCCAAAGCCAGTGATACGCTGCGCGCTCTGGTTCAGACCATCCAAATTAGTAAGTGTTCCACCGGGGTCATAAACGGCAACTGAAGTAGGCCATTCGTTCATAGTCGGATAAATCCACAACGGCCATTGGTTGCAAACGCCGTTTTCGAGTTCAACTTCTAAAGTATATTGTTGAGCTATCTCCGTATTTGGCGCAGTGAAATAGATGCTGGCAATCTCAGTGGGGATGTGTCCCGCTGATTTTTCGGAATAAGGCTGTGTTCCACTTTCGATTGGTTGTTTATTGTCGTCGATTAATCGCCACTGCATGTTGCCAGCGGGCAGCCTATTTCCTGACTGGGACAAAACAACGCGAAAATCGAGTTTTGATCCTGCCAGATGATTGTTGCGGTCAACGGGTGCAGGGCGATCCCCCCCATTTTTCCAGATACGCCCCCGTCCTTGTTCTAGAACGAGCACCGAGTCGCCGTTGAATTGGCGGAAAGCCTCGGCGTCGTACTTGGTTCGTCCTAAGTCGTCAAACATGGATGAGGTTGCCAGCGGCGTATCGCGCAAACTGGTGACGACATAGCCACCCATGCTGGCTTTGGCACGAACTTTTTCCAGAATAGCTTTTCTGACGACGAAAGACTGTTGATGTGAGATTCGCTGTAGGGCTTGTCCATCAAATGGAATGTCAAGTTGTGGCATCCGGATAGGCTGCTGTGAGTAAGCGATAGCGGTTAAGGCGTGAATTGGATTTTGTTCGAGCAGCCACCACGGCAGGTCGCCATTATTTGTGGACGCAATTTCGTCCAAATCACGATAATCGTCGGCATCACAGAATTCGCCAAAAATCCACGGACGTGCAGTCCGCCAGTCACGGCGGAAGTGGTCCATCAGTGGATTAAAGTTGTGCAAATCGGCATAGAAGTGATAGTCGTTGAAGTCAGCGTAGTCATAAGCTAATCCACCGTAAGCCTCACCGGAACCGCTGTTGTCACAGACAAGAACATCACTTGTCCGTTCGCGCAAAATCGTGTTTAACTCACCGAGCAGTTCACTGTCAACCGCCGAACCCAGTTCGCAACCGAGACTATAAATAATGATTGACGGATGATGGCTGACATCCGCCAGAATGTCGGCGTATTCGATAGGGGCTTGCTGTCGTAAGCGTTCACTGACGACTGGTAACCACATCGGTAGTTCAAGCCATAACAACATGCCTTCTTCGTCAGCAATATCAAGATATAGCTGTGACGGAACATACAAGCACAACTTGACCATGTTGTAACCGAGTGACCTTACGCGGCGGAACTCATCGCGAATGGTTGCTTCATCTGGGGCAGGACATAGAATCTGTGGATACCAGCCCCAATTCAATAGACCTCGCAGAAAGATTGGTGTACTGTTCAAAAGAAGTTGATCGTTATCGCGTGAGAGTGATCTAAATCCGAATGTGCGGCTGATTTGAGCGATGCTCGTACCTGATTCATCCTCTAAAAAAATTTCGATTTTATAGAGGGCAGGATTTTGAGGATGCCAGATTTGAACGTTTTCAACTGACAAATCGGCACTAAATTCACAATCAGCAGCGCTTGATTGCCATGAGGCGGCCATATTTCCGTCGGGCGAAAAGATGCGAACTAAAACAGTTAATTCCGACGCATTATGCAAATGGGCTTTTATAGTGACTTTACCCGAGTGGGGATCATTTTTTATATCGACATCACTGATTGCTGCTTGCGGAAAGGAAATCAATCGAACACTTTGCCAGATTCCGCCGAAAGGCAAACATACATCCGGCAAGAAACCCGCCAGCGACTCGCGCATGGGGAAACGTTCACCGGGTTTGTAAATCGTGAGTCGAATAAAGTTACTTTCCCCTATTCGGATGGCTTTGCTAACATCAAAAGCAAAGGGCGTCCAAAGTCCTGTGTGCGTTCCAACGGCAACGCCATTGATTTCGGCCTCAACGTAATAGCTAACCGCGTCCAATTGCAGTTGGATGTTAGTGCCCGCCCAATCGGCAGGAATATCAATCTGTCGCTGATAAACTGCTGGCCCATCTACGCGGCGTGGATAGCCTTGTGCTTCCCAAGTGCCGGGGACTTGAATAGCACTGGATTGTCCGCCAATTGAGAATTCCCATTCACCATCAAGCGACAAAGTGTGCGCGAGTACATTATGCCACTGCTGCATGACTTATAACCTCGGCAGTCGTTGCTCGATGGTCAGCATTGCCGGAAAGGATGCATGAGGCTCTGCCTGATACCAATAGGCGGTCGAGGCGTAATCGTTGGTCAGTTTATTGGCATGACCGTGTTCAATCGTCACCTTAATGGATTTTTCGAAGAAAATCGGATCCTCAATGTGGTAGCGATACAACGTGTTTTTGCCACGCCATGGCCAATCGGCTGTGCCTTGATACAGAATGACACCGTGATATGGCGCACTATATTCTTGGGTTGGGGCAAATGCGGTGTTGAAATAATCTTCTGTACCTGTGCCGTGAATTGCAGGCCAGGGTTCACCATCGACAAAGATCATATCGTCGCCCTCACCATACCAGTCGTTTGACTGGCGTGAGAAGCAGTCAATATCTAAGTGGCAGCCGACGTAATGGCCTCGCCCTTCGGCTTCAAGGATGACGTAATTGTCGTCCCCTGTGGTGTTTGGTGTACGCCATACTTCACGCATCCGTTCGTGGTTATCTTCCCAACGTTCGGATGGATCTTGCCAACCCGGTGTCGGATTTACACGCCGCCACTGAGCATGAAAGCGTCCATAATCCGCCAGACTTGTGCCTTCTGGATAAGATTCATAGTCGATGTAGAAATAGAAGTTCAGCTTCTTGCTGGCTTCGTTGACGATTTCGATGCGCGCATTTGATTCAAAGGGCATCGGGAACCAGCAGTTAAAACTGCGGCCATTTTCGGGACTCATTTGCAGAGGCAGCGACACGAAGTTTTTGGTCAGGTTATGCCCCATGCCGAAGAAATCGCCTATTGGTGTTTCCACGCTGGGAGACTCTTCGCCATCCCAATACATTCTGAGCAGCACTTTACGCAAGGTGTACTTATCGTCTGACCACAGGGTCATCCAGATATGTTTGATGCAGCCCGGGCCTTTAATGCTGGCGATGTCGCGGGATTGGCCGGGTTCAAACTCCCACCAATCACTGTTGCCACCTAACGGATCATAGCTGGATAAACGGCGTCGTTTGACGCCGGGGCGTAGAATTGGCAAACCAGCGAGTGTACTCATGCCGAGAACCATGTGACTGCTAACCTTTCATACCCGTAAGCTGAATGCCTTCGATGAAATAGCGCTGGGCAAAGAAGAAAATCACGATCATGGGAACCATACTCAAGACCGAGGCTGCCATGAGGCGGTCGTAGTAGATGGTGCCGTACTGATCTTTAAAGAAATTCAAACCAACGGAAACAGGGAAAAGCTCCGGACTGCTGAGATAGATAAACGGTTCGAGGAAGCTGTTCCACGTCCACCAGAAGGTAAAGATAATGACGGTAGCAATCGCCGGTTTGCTCAAAGGGATAATGATGTAGCGAATGATGTGCCCAACGTGTGCGCCGTCAATGCGAGCAGCTTCTTCCAATTCACGCGGAATGGTCGAGAAGAACTGGCGCAGCATAAAGATGAGAAAGGCGTTGCCAAAGAACGAACGTAGGAACAACGGCCAAAGCGTATTGACCATGCGAAGATCACGGAAGATTTCATACACAGGAACCAGCGTCACAGGGTAGGGCAGCATCATGGTTCCGAGCAGAAGGATGAAAAAGAAGTTTTTGCCCGGTGCGCGCAGACGGGCGAACGCATAACCTACGACTATACATGAGAGGACATGCCCGATGGTATTGAGCAGCACCAGAAGGAAAGAGTTGCGAAAAAAGGTCGGGAAATAAGTTTCCGCAACTTTGGTTTGTAAGGCTTCTTTGTAGCCGTCAAATCGGAGTTCGGGATACAGTGCCCGTTGTAACTGGTCAGGCGTGACATCGAATGCATCATTGACAACTGATTCAGGAATTACCAACGACATGTCACGCGGTTCTCCGACCAATGCAACCGAGCGGGTTGTACCATCTAATGTATAGCCATCTTGCACGCGATAGGGATTACGCTTGATTTGTGCTCCGTGCGTGGTCGTTAATCCACCTAACTGTGCCAAGTGTAGGGAAGACGCTTTGTCTACCGGAATGACAGCGCTTTGTTCCGTGCCGCTGAGCATAATAGCGACCTGAACAGGATTACCATTTTGCGGTGTGTAGGTCGCCCCTTGTACGACTACGTTGTTGACAGTGACAGGTTTATCTTCGGTCAAATCGACACGAGGAACAACCATAGCGTTCGCGTTGAATTCATCCTCGTTGATAACCGGTTGCCATGTCTCTTTAGACAGGATGATAAATTTGTCCGGTTGATCGCCAATCGTCACCAGCGGTAGTTCAGTATGTCCAACCGAGGCAAATCCAGCATCTTGGAGACTGGCTGGATCAGCCAACGTGGCTGAAGATGCTGTTCCAACCGTGCCAACAACTGTCAACTGAGATTCAGGGCCAATTGGTATGACCTGAATTGTTCCACTGTCGAGTGCGACTTCACGCCCGCGAAAATCTTTTCCCTCGACTTGCAATGCTGTGTTTTTTCCGCCGTTTACGACATCCAATGGCAGACGTATGGAGGCAGATTGCAAATCGTTTATATCGGCGACAATCAGCGTGTTATTATCCCCTTTCGCCAGCGCGACAACTTGAAAGGTCTGGCCATTTGTTGTCCAAGTGCGGACATTGAAAGTCAAGCCTCCAACCGTGGTGGCGGTCGCACTGCTGACCTCATCTGCCGGAGCAGTTTGCAGGTTTTTGAGCAAACTGGCATTGATGACCGTTGTATAGCGACGCAAACCCATTTGTATGACCTTTTGGGTCTCGCCGTTGACCGTCACTTGCCAGAGGTTAAGCATTTTGTTGGTATTCCCGACCTGAATTTCTTCCCAGTGCTGGGGAATCCAAATCGGTGGTTGGGTGAATATTTGCCAGCTTGGCTTTAAGCTGGAGGAAATCATCCACAGCATAGGAAACAGCATAAATGCAGATCCCAACAAAAGAACGCCGTAGCTGACTAAGTAGCGTAATGTGCGCTGCCATGACTTAGATGTACGATACTCTTGCCAGTTGGTTTTGGCGCGGGCGACTAATGAAGTTTGTGTTGTAGTAGCCATAGGTCTAGCGCACCTCCGCTTCGTAATAAACCCAAGCCGCAGAGGATCGAATCACGAGCAAGGTAATAACCATGATGATAATGAAAAGAATCCATGCCAGCGCCGAAGCGTAGCCCATTTGCCCAAGTTGAAAGGCGCGGTCGTAGAGATTGAGCATGTAAAAGAGGGTGGCTTTATTTGGGCCGCCGCGTGTCATCACCCAACCCACATCAAATACTTGCAGCGCACCGATAATCGCCAGTACCACGTTAAAGAAAATGGTGGGGCTGAGCATAGGGACAGTGACGTAGCGGAACTTCGCCCATCCGGTTGCGCCGTCAATTTCGGCAGCTTCGTATAAGACTTCCGGTATCCCTTTAAGTCCAGCGAGATAGATGACTATTTGTCCGCCTACGCTCCACCAACTCATCAAGATGAGGGCTGGAAGCGCCCATTGTTCACTCAAGAGCCAGTCCGGTCCTTTGATGCCGAACAAGCCTAGCGCCATATTTAGCAATCCATCTTGCGGGCGGAAGATAAACAGCCACAGTACGGCAACAGCAATGCTGCTCAGGATAGAAGGCAAGAAGAAAATCGTTCGCCAGAAATTGACCCCACGCAGTTTTTGTGCCAGAACCATTGCCAGCGCCAAGGCGATGATGGTTCCGCCGGGAACGCTGCCCAGCGAATATAGCAATGTTACTTTTAGAGACTGCCAAAAATCGGTGTCGCTCAGAATTCTCTGAAAGTTGCGTAGTCCAACCCACTCAGGCGGCGACAAAAGATTGTATGAGGTAAAGGATAAATACAAGGAGCGCAGCATGGGATAGGCTAAGAAGACAAGGAACCCGAGTACCCACGGTAGAATAAGAATATAAAATGTGAAGGCTTCTCTACGCGCTAAACGCGAACCTAGCTCATACTTACGGAGCATCGATGACATGACTTCGTCCTTGATAATGAGTTGGACGCGAAGCGATTTTAAGACAGTATCGCGCCCAACTCTTCCTCACGGGAACATATTGTTTACAAGGCTACCAAGCCACTTTATGCTTTACCGCCGCTGGCGATACATTTATCGGCATCGGCAGTCAATTTGTCCAACTCAGCCTTGATGTCGATTTGATCACCGCCGTCGGCCATAACACGCTTCATCAAATCGCCAGCCGGAGTCGCAACGCAGGGGCTGTAATAGGGGCTTTTGAGTTCTTCTAGCGGCCCAAGATAATCGGTTTCCTTGATGTAGACACCCCAGTAGGGATCACTATCGCGCTGCATTTCTTTTGAAACGACCGGATTGCCGCTGAGCGCTTTTAGGGCGAAGACACGTTGACCGGGTTCGGTAGTCAGCCACTTTAGCAGCTTCCATGCTTCGTCAGGATGTTTAGTTTGACCGGAGATGCCCCAACCTAACCACATCAGAACACTCTTGTGCCCACCGGGGCCAGCTGGAACAGGGACAACCGACCATTTGAGATTCGGTGTCTGGTTCATAACATCTTGCCACCATGGGCCGTGGAAGGTTACACCCATCGCAATCTTACCGTCGAGGAACATTTGGACACGTCCACCCATACCGGTGGTCACTGCGCCAACAGTCGTTCCAGACGGGGCAACGTGATGCTTGAAGACCAAATCCCGATACCATTCAAGTGCTTTCACAGCTGTATCGCTGTTCAGAATACCAGAAGTGGTTTTGCCATCGTCACTTATAGTCAGCGTGCCCCACTCTTGGAGGTACGATTGGAAGGCACGCCACCAACCGTCGTTCACGATATCGATACCCCATTGTGCGATATTCTCCGGATCAAAGTCTGGACTAGTCGCATTATTGCCGTTCTTATCAACAGTGAGCTGCTGGGCTATGTCTAACACGTCATCCCATGTCCAGCCTTCTGTTGGGTATTTGATACCTGCTGCGTCAAATAGAGCGGTGTTGATATAGAACGAACTGGTGCTGTAGTCTTTGGGCAGTGCGACGAGCTTGCCATCGTACATACCCTGATTATAGATACCTTCATAGACATCAGTTCCAACTTTAATTCCGTCCGTTCCAGTGGCATATGATGTCAAGTCCATATAGGCTTTGCCGCCAGAAGATTCCATATATAGGGCGGCCCATTCCGGTGGATATGCCATCAGGTCGGGGGCAGTGCCAGCCGACAGCCACGTTAAGCGCTTGGTGTTTTGATCATCACCGATGTTTGGTTCAAGTGTTACGTCAATGCAAGGATTTTCGGCCTTAAACGCGTCAATCACCTGATTCATATATTCGACACGGTCACCGCTTGACCAATCATCAACGCGCAGTGTTACTTTGTCCCCGGTACAAGTCGCTTGGGCTTTGGTTGTTATTACGGTTGTCGGAATTAAGAGTAAAGAAGCAAGGAGCGCTAAAAACCATTTACGAGACATGAAATTTTCCTCCAGACTGAAAAAGACATTTTGCTATATGGCTAACAAGTGTTGTTTAGAAAATCTTGTATGACCTCCTTCAAATACTTTGCACACGTAATGTCTGTAACACTTTAGAAACTTGTCTGTACAATTAGATTATCTAGTCTGGTCAAATCTGTCAAGATTCCTGTTTTCGGTAAAAAATCGTCATCAAAATGCTTGACAGTGTGTCATACGCCGAATAAACTATGACTAAACATTCAGATTTGAAATGTACAGTCATTTGAGTACATGATTAATACAGTTTTCCGAGGAATGTGATTTATGAGTTCCGAAAACCAATATCGAATTACGATTGACGAAAATGTGGAATATTTAAAGCGGTATGCCTTTTTAGAACGGGCTTGTATGCGAACCCTTGCAGGTTGGCTGCCGGGTATACCGGAGTGGGAAGCCAAGAACGAATTTGGTTTGCACATATGGGAAAGTGCAGATGCCGCTGATGAACTCCGCGCACGGCTGAGGGAACTGCGTTGTCATCAACCGGAACGCGGGATCAGTTCAGTTCTTGAAACGCTAGCTGCCGAACTGGACAACGGACAAAATACTGCTGAAATTATTTCGACAGTCTATCTTGTTGTTAAAAAAGGTTTGTTGGAAGCCTATCGTCAGCACCCGGAAACGACTTGGGCAGATTTTGACCGCCCGACAGTCAAGATGATTGAACGGTTGGTTTTGATCACAGAAAAGCAGGTTGCTTGGGCAGAAAAGTTCTTGTCTACGATTGAGGCTAATTACAGCGGCTGGCAAGCGTGGCGTGATTATGTTGCCGGTTTAATGGCTGCTGATGGTGGTGTTAATGGTCACGATACTAAAGCTGATCTCCCAATACGACCAGAAAACCATGACTTACTGCTGCCGTGGAGTAAATGTCAGCGGATGCCCGACTGGCCGATCTTTGATCCGAATCAGGATTTTGAGCCTGATCGCAAAAGTGAACCCGAAGCCCATCGTTTATGGCGATTTAAGCATTATCTCAACGAGATGACCGCTGCCGAAACATTAGGTTCGATTCTATGGATGACACCCGAAATGCCTTGGGAGTATCAGCATAATGTCTCCCGGCATTTATGGGACGAAATTCGGCACAGCCAGCTTGGGCAAGTACGTGTGCAGCAGCTTGGCCTGAACATTTCGGATGTGCCGCAGGTTGTCCAAATTTATGACGTGATGATGACATTGCCAGCGGTGGATCAATATGCTTTGCTTACTACGGTGATTGAACCCAATGGGATGCCTGAAAAAAGCACCAATCGTGAGCATTGGGAAGAAATTGGCGACGAGATTTCAGCCGCAGCAGTCAGTTATGACTGGAGTGATGAAAATTTTCATGTCCGCTGGGGCAAAAAATGGACACCAGTACTGCTAGAAACTTACAAATATGACGAGTCTCCGGCGCAAATTGCTGCCCGAACCGAAGCGTGGTTGCTCGAAAACACACCCGTTAAGATGCAGCAAAAGATGGCGCTCGACGCACACTGATAAATTGTAAGCGAGGAAGATTGTTGTCGTTTTCCTCGCTCAATTTTTACAAATAGTTCCGTCTATCTGAAAAGACATTCCTTTTTGGAGTAAACCGAATGGTTAAAGTATTACCTTCGTCCCGTGCTGTAAATGAGGGTACGGGCGTTGACCAAGCTTCGCATAATTTGAAACGCTGCTATGTGGCTGAACGTGAATTGATGCGGACTTTGGCGGCGTGGTTTGTTGATACCAGTCAATGGGATTTGAAACGTCAATTGGCGAATGACATGTGGCAGACTTCGCGACATGCCGATATGCTGCGGACGCGCATTCTTGAACTGCGTTATCCTCGCCGCGATGTTGATAAAAAATATGATGCTGATGTGCTGGCGTGGACGGGCGAATTTGCCAGAGCCGCCAACACTGAAGAATTTGTCGCGGGCATTTATGGTGCGGTGTTACCAGAGTTGGTGCGAGCCTATTCTGACTATCTTGACCAAACCGACGACTTGGATGATGCACCGACTGTTTATATCCTGCGCCATATCATTAGTGATAAACAAGCACAAATCGAGCGGATGCAAAAACTTGCTTCTGAGATCGCCCCGACTCTGTTTGGTGCGAATCATGGATGGACAATCTATCTTAGTGATTATGTCACCATTATAGGTGGCGTTTCGGGTGATGGTGAAAAGGTAGAGAAGCCAACTTCTCAAGCGAATCGTCCTGCATATGCCATTCAGCGTCAGGTCAACCGTGATGCACGTTGGCGTTCAACTTTATTCCATCTGCCGCATGAAAACAAATATGACGTAGAGGGTCGTCAGGCTTGGCAGCGCATCGAGAAGCTGGATAAGCGAGTTGCCATGCAAGTTTGGTCAGCTATTAGCCACTTCAATGAAATTTGGGCGGCTGAAGTGGTGGCGGCGTCGATGTGGGACTTCGCCAACGAGACTTGGGAGTTTTATCTCGATCTGGCACGCTGGGCATGGGATGAAACGCGCCACAGCACTATGGGTTACCGCGCTTTACAAGGCTGGGGTTGGGATGTGCCTGATCTGATTCCTTGGGGTAATGCCATGTATAACGCGATGGGGCCGATGCCACCGATTCAGCGTTTGGCTCTCCTTTATTTTTATGAAGAAGGCTTGCTCCGCGCTGGAACGAAGCAAATTGAGATCAAAATACTTGAATCAGCGCAGGATGATGGCAGTGTTCAAGATATGGACTTTGATTGGGCCGATGAAGCTATCCATGTGAGTTATGGTTTTCGATGGCTGCGACATTTATTGGGTGATGACAGTGCCGGTAAAGAGGAACTCAAACGGCTGACTGATGAAGCACGTGCTATCCACGCAAAGTTCGTAGCTGATCATAAAGACGACCCAGAAGCCAAACTTGCCCCCTACTTTAACCGTCTACACGACATCATTGCTCAAATGATTCATGATATTCCGGACGACGGTTTGGATATTCAATGGGCTCCTGTTGTGGCGGATGAAGAAGTTCTTAAAGCGTTATAATTGTGACCTACCAAGTGCACCTTATAAAAATGGGTAAAACGTTTGCTGTCGAGGATGGCGAAACGATTCTCGAAGCAGCTGAAAACGCCGGAATAGTGTTGTCTTACAGCTGCCGTGGTGGAACTTGTCGTTCGTGTATGACACGTATTGTGTCTGGTCAAGCGGAGCATGATCCGGAATATGCCGACGAATTGAGTATTGATGCTGGCGAAATTGCTGACGGTTATCGCCTATTGTGCAGCACCTTAGTTTATTCCGATCTCGAACTTGAGCGCTGACCAATGAAATTACTAATTTTCAAAGCCCTGTGGGGCATGACAGGATCGCTCCATAAACAGGTTGAGCGTGTGGCAGCGGCTGGATATGACGGCTTCGAGTTGTGGCCCGAACAGCATGACATATCGCGTCAGGAATTGATGGCGCTGGCACAAAGCCATAACTTGCAAATGATTGTAGGAACATCGCTGCAATCACTCGCAGAAATTGAGACAAAGCTCAAGTATCTCAGTGAATACGATCCCGTACGGATAAATTTACACAGCGGACGCGACTCGATGACGCGCGACGAAGGCAGTGCATTTTTTGAAGAATCGGTGCGTGTTGAATCCGTGATTGGTGTTCCGGTCGGGCATGAAACGCATCGTGGGCGAATATTATATACCCCATGGGATACCGCTTATTATCTCAGCCAATTTCCTCAACTCAAATTGACCGCCGATTACAGCCATTGGGTGAACGTCTGCGAACGGCTGCCTGAAGATCAAACTGATGCTCTTGCAGCTGCCAACCGTGCGGTGGTTCATATTCATGGACGCGTGGGTTATGAAGAAGGGCCTCAAGTACCGGATCCTTCTGCACCTGAATATGCCTCACAGCTTCATTGGCATGAAAATCAATGGCGGCAAATCAAAGGGATGCATGAGCAAAGCGGGCACGATATTTTGACGTTCACACCCGAATATGGCCCACCGAATTATTTGCATACGTTACCTTATACTAACGTGCCGGTAGCGGATTTGTGGAACGTGTGTTTATGGGCGGCTGAACGAGCGCGACAGCAACTTGCTTAACAGCCAATTTACCCTCATTGCTGGAGTCATGATTTAATGCGTAAGTTACCTCATAATGCGCCAGATGGTTTTGATTGGGTTGTTAAGCTCACTTACTGGCATCTGGATAATAATGTGCTGCATCTGAACGCTGAAACTAATATAGGGGAGTCCGTCGAGATTGTATTTTCTGCTGTGTCGCCTGAAATTTGGAGGATGACGTTTGTCCCGCGAGGCGAAGTCGTTTTAAAGACACCAATTATTCAATTGCTACCCAAAGCAATTTCATTGACTGTTGAAGAAACGGAAAAGGGCTTATCCGTAACTGGTGCATGTTTGCGTTTAGTAATCGACCGTGATCCATGGGCACTGCGTTGGTTGGATGCTAATGGATTTGAGATCTTTCGCGACAATCCAAGCGATATTGACGGCTTAGGTCGCCCTTTTGTATTGCCTTTGGGGTTTGTACGAAAGGGAGAAGCCATCCAGTCGGTGACACAGTCTTTTCACCTACGCCAAGATGAACATCTTTTTGGTTTGGGGGAGAAGTTTACACCGCTCGATAAAGTTGGACAGCGGATTATCTCATGGACGCAAGATGCCTTCGGTTCAACCAGCGAGCGTTCGCATAAAAACATTCCATTCATGTTGAGTACACGTGGTTATGGTTTATTCCTCGATACCGGTGCGCGAGTTACTTGGGAACTCGGCACAGTCTCGGCTCAATCAGCGACCATCATTTCCGAGACTTCAACGCTGGATGCTTATCTGATTTGCGGCTCATCACCTGCTGACATCCTTGAACAGTATGCCTTATTAACTGGTCATGCACCTGTCCCGCCCAAATGGACATTTGGGCTGTGGGTTTCGTCGGGAGGGACATACCGGGACCAAGAAACGATGCAAACGTTAGTCGATGGTTTAGAAACATATAAAATTCCGGCGGATGTGGTGCACATTGATCCATGGTGGATGAAGTGGCGCACTTATTGCGATTTTAAGTGGGATCGTTCAGCTTTTCCTGATGTTGAAGGCATGATTGCCGATTGGCACGAGCGTGGATTGAAGATTTGCTTGTGGGAACATCCGTATATTTCAGTTGAAAGTGATTTATTTGATTTTGGTCAACAGCAAGAATACTTTCTGAAGCGGTCAAATGGTGATGTATATGTTATTGACTACGGTTTGTCATTAGCGCCGCGTCCCGACGGCATCGTTCGTGTCGCCACACCCGAAACATCATGGAACGCCCGGGTTGCGATTATTGATCTAACAAACCCTGAAGCCTATAAGTGGTTTCAGGATTTGCATCGTCCAATTCTCCAAATGGGTATCGACGTTTTTAAGACTGACTTTGGTGAAGATATTCCTGAGGATGCCGTTTTTTATAACGGGCAGACTGGCTCGACACTGCATAATCTATATCCGCTTTTGTATAACCAATGTGTATTTGAAGTGACCAAGCAAGAACGGGGTTATGATGTCGTGTGGAGCAGAGCGGGCGCAGCTGGAAACCAACGTTATCCGATTTGCTGGTCGGGTGATCCAGCGGCGGATTTTGACAGTCTCGCTTGTACGATTCGTGGTGGATTGTCTATTGGCTTCTCTGGCATTCCTTTTTGGAGTAATGACATTGGTGGTTATCGCAAGATGCCATCTCCGCATCTGTATATCCGGTGGGCGCAGTTCGGGTTAATGTGTTCGCACAGCCGGATGCATGGGGATAGTCCTCGTGAGCCGTGGATTTATGGTGAAGAAGCAACTGAGATTGTGCGGCGTTATATAAATCTTCGCTACCAACTCTTTCCGTATTTTTACAGTTTGGCGCATGAAGCCAGCCGAACTGGAATGCCTGTGATACGCGCAATGTCATTGGCTTTTCCGGATGACATTAATACGTACGACAAAGACCTGCAATTTATGCTGGGTGATGGACTGCTGGTCGCACCGATTTATGACGAAGGCAGCACCCGCACGATCTATTTACCCCAAGGCCAATGGATTGATTATTGGACGAAACAAGCCTATCAGGGTATGACTCAGATTACGGTCAATGCGCCACTCGATACCCTGCCTTTGTTTGTTCGAGGGGGAGCGATTATTCCGATGATGTGGCCCGCTTCACGTATTCCCGAAGGCTTTATTGAGTCATTAATTCTGGATATTTATGTCCAACCAGAGATGCACTATGAGTTTGAAGAGGATGAAGGCATCACCAAATTCTTTGGGAATGTTGAGCACAACGAAGTCATGTTTGGCTGGCGAAATGGCTTAGAGAGAAGTTTAACACTCTGGTTGAACGGCGTAACGAATGTTGCATCAGTGACCTTCGAAACGGATGGCAAGCAGCAACTGTTTGATAATTGGCAAGTTGTAAATGGGAATGTGCTTGAGATTCGAGATGTCTCTGCCCGTGAAAATGGACGAGTTATTGTCAAGCTGGGTTAGGACAGAATAGAAATTTTCTCTTATTTAAAAGGACGATCATGCTTGAAAATGTCATTCCGGTTGATGGGATGGTAATTACTGAAGATACCCGATTTGCTCCCGGCGTTTACCCGATGAGCAAAGGTCTGATCATCAACGTAGACAATGTGACGATTGAAGCTGAGGGCGTACTTTTGGTTGATATGAGTCATAAAGGTATAGCACTTCAGGCCGAAAGCCGAAAAGGGATAACGGTTAAAGGATTATCGACTTCCGGTTTTAATCATGGCCTCCGTTTTGACCATTGCGAGAACATCACCATTGAGGATGTTCGGGCGCGTGATACCGACGAGATTGAAGGCATCGATGAATTTCTGTATCTATGGCGACCGATTGATGAAGTCTATAGTGGCGCAATTCTACTCAACGATGTGATGGGTGGTGTGGTTAAAAACTGCGACCTGCAACATCAGATGAATGGTTTGCTCCTCTATGCCTGTTCCAATCTTACTGTTGAGAACAACAACGCCTCATTCAACAGTGGATGGGGCATTTATATGAGTGCCTGTAATGACAATGTTATTCAAGATAATCGGCTGGATTTTTGTAACCGTGTTTACCGCCGGCCTGAAAATGGTTCGATCCGGGTGGAGGCGGACGCGGCAGGTATCGTGATGGTGATGAGTTCGTGCCGTAACAAGATTCTGCGTAATAGTTGTTTGTGCGGGGGTGACGGGATATTCGTGGCGGGGTGTACTCCACAAGGGGACCGAACAAGCTGCGACGATAATTTGTTTGAGGATAATGACTGCCGACTCAGCCCGAATAATGCTATTGAGTCGACTTTTTCCCGAGGGAATATTTTCCGACGGAATGATTGTAGTCGTTCCAACTACGGTTTTTGGATGGGCTACTCGTGGGATAACGTGGTGGAAGATAATCATATTGAGTTTAACCGCTGGGTTGGAATTGCTATTGAACATGGTCATGGTTTCACCATCCGCAACAATCGGATTTTGAGCAATGGAGAGGGAATCCGCCTGTTTACACGGGGCGGCCTAACGCTCGAAAGTTGGAAGGGTTGGGAAGTTTCCTTCGATTTTGGTATTGAGAACAACCGGATTGAGAAAAATAACATCGGTTTCAATGGTTATACCGGCGCAGAAATCGTTGGTCAGAATGGGCGGGATTACAGGATCAATCAGAACACCTTTCAAGATAATCGTGTGGGAGCAAAGTTCTTCCGTATTGATGATTCGAGGCTCACTGAAAATCGATTTGTAGGTAATGTTGAAAAAGCAATAGCCCTTGTCGATAATCCGCTGGTTGAATTGGTTAACAATCACTTTGAAGCTAACCCTATCGACGTTGAAAATGAAGGCCGTTCGTAAAAATTGAAGTAAATGATTCGCACGATTCGCAAATTTCGCATTTTGTGCATATTTTCCGCTGAAATGACGGGCGGATGTGAGGGAGCCGGGCGCTGAATCGACATTTTGTGTCGGCGGGAAGCTCCCGTGTTGCCACTGAAATGGCGCAAATGCAGCGGATGTCTCCCGTATTGCCACCGCGTGCAGATTTGGGTGTGCCGCTGCTGTAGTTGCAAGTAGTCATCAGCTATCAGTCGCCAGTCACCAGAAAAACAAAAGCGAAAACATTTGAACCGCAGTCCCACGGGAGGCTTCGCACCGGCACGGAGAACGCAAAGATTCACAGAGTAAGTTTATAGCACTTCGCATACGGACATTCCGAGCAGAAATTGTTTTGGCAAGAAATCCTCTTCCATCCCTTCGTGTGCTGTTATTTTTGAGAGAAAAATACATCTTATTATAGAACAAAAGTTCAGTATTGTCCAGCGATTTTTGTTCGAGTTTTCAAACCATTTCCCGAATATTCATTTGGTTTATTCATTAGCTAGTTACTTGACAAAATAATTGCTTTGCTATAATCTCGAAATTAATCGCGTACAAGTTCGGAAATGTTCGAGTAATACGCGAACAAAATTGATTTCTTGAGAATATTTAATGAATAAAAAACCTACTCTGCGTGCGATTGCAGATTACGCAGATGTCGCCTTAAGCACCGTTTCACAGGTGCTCAATAATAAACCAAATGTGTCCCCTGAAATGCGGCATCGCGTTCTGGCTGCGGCTGCAAACCTCGGTTATCGAACCAAAATCTCATCCCAATCTCCACTTTCAGTAGAAATCAAGACTATCGGTTTCCTCACCAAACGCCGAAATGGTGATGCGCTTAGTTTTAATCCGTTCTATTCGCCGATTATTGCGGGGGCTGAGGCAGAATGCCGCCGTCACAATATCGGTTTGATGTATGCCAATATCGAAGTAGACGAGCATAACCACGCTACGAGCCTTCCTTCTATTTTGTTGGAGGAACGGGTGGACGCGGTGATTGTTTTGGGTGCTTTTCTAGAAGAAACGCTTGGACATATTAGTACTCGCGCCAGCCAGATCGTGCTTGTTGACGCATATACCAGTAACGGGGACGATTTTGATCGGGTGCTGGTTGATAATGTAAGCGGTGCGATGAAAGCTGTGAAGCATCTTATCGCGCAAGGGCATCGAAACATCGGCCTCATTGGTAGTGAATTCGATTCGTATCCGAGTATTGCGGAGCGCCGTCAAGGGTATTTGGCGGCTTTAGCACAGCATAACTTGGTATCATTTATTGAAGACAGTGTATTAGACCGTCCCGAAGCCTATGAAGCAACAAAACGGCTGATAGCCCGTTCACCGGAAATCACGGCGATATTTGCTTGCAATGACAATGTGGCTATCGGGGTTGTAAATGCATTACAGGATGAGGGGCTTCGAGTACCCGATCAAGTATCTGTTATTGGATTTGACAATATTGATCTGGCACAGGAGCTAAAACCGGCTTTGACAACGATGCATGTTGACAAGGTCTTGATGGGGATTGTGGCGGTGCGGCATTTGATGGATCGGGCAGTGCATCCTAATCGCGCAGCGCTCAAAACATTAGTAAGTACACAGGTGATTGAACGCGAAACGGTACGAGCAATCCATAAATAGAAGGGCGTGGATCGAACACTGCCGCAGGTTATGGCGACCAACCAGAATGGCCTGTAGCAATGTGTCCCACGCCCCACACACAATAGAGTGCCCTTCTAGTCTAGGAGGTATTTGAATGAAACGCAATTCTCTTCTACAGAGGCGTGTTATTTTTTACGCGCGTTCTTATTTCCCCAACAGTCATCAGACTCCATATCTCAATATGAAATAGCCTAGATCAGTCGGTTAGAGGCGTATTTGATATGCCGACTCATCGGCTGGCTATTAACTAGAGCGGCACACGGCGCTTGATGATCTTTGTGTCTGCTTGTGTCGATGGCGTTTTGGACTTTGTCGCTCACTCATCTGGTTTTGAATAAATGAACCACGAAAGGGAGGTGATGCTAAAAGCACGATCAAACAAAAATAACATCGGTAAATAAATTGATTAAAACGAGTAGACTATTCAAGAGGAAAGATAGACATGTTTAAACATTTGTTCCGTAAAAGTTTGGTCGCTGCCGCATCGTTGACGCTGATATTGGCAGCTCAGGCTCCGATAGCGGCGCAAACGCTATCCGGCACGATTACTATTCTGAACCACCGCACTGACCTTGATAAAGATGGCACATTAGCGAAATATTCGGAAGCGTTCAAAGCCAAGTATCCCGATGTCACTGTGAATTGGGAAACGATTACCGATTATGCCGGTGAAGTGGCAACCCGCTTGAACACGACCGATTATGGGGATGTTCTGAATATTCCGCCGTCTGTTCCAGCAGACAAATTCCCGCAGTTTTTCAGCGTATTAGGAACGGTTGATGAACTTGGTCAGAAATACAATTTCATCAATGAAGGTGCTTATGACGGAAATGTCTATGGTATTGCGACCACCGGCAATGCGAATGGTATGCTTTATAACAAGGATGTTTTCAAAGCAGCAGGCATCACTGACGTACCCAAGACCCCAGAAGAATTCCTTGCGGCATTGAAGCTGATCAAGGACAAGACTCAGGCCATTCCGTTGTACACCAACTACCATGCTGGTTGGCCTCTTACTTCATGGAATACGGGGATCGAGGCTTTCAGCGGTGACGCAGATTACGCCAACATCAAGCTGCCTCATATGGATGCTCCGTTTGCCAGTGACCAACCGCTCTATCTGTCGTACAAGATGCTGTACGATGCGGTCAAGGCTGGTTACACCGAAAAAGACCCAACCACGACCGATTGGGAAAAATCCAAAGCGATGATTGCTAATGGCGAAATCGGTGTTATGAACCTCGGTTCATGGGCAATTGTTCAGATGCAGCAAGCAGCGGTTGCCGCTGGCAAAGATGCGTCAATCATTGGTTACATGCCTTATCCAACCAGTGTTGACGGCAAGCAGTATGCCGGTGCGGGTGGCGATTATAAGATGGCTGTGAATAAGAACAGCCCGAACCAAGAAATCGCTACGGCTTTTGTGACATGGTTCATGGACGAATCCAACTTTGCCTTTGACCAAGGCGGTATCCCCCCGCTGAAGAGCGCGAAATTACCTCCGGCCTACGATGCTTTCTCAGCAGCAGGTGTAATCCTCGTGGTTGATACTCCGGCTAAAGCTGGTGAAGAAGGTTGGGTCAATAACATCGATAAGGAATCTGAGGTGGGTTGGAATAACGGCAGCGGTGCATGGCAATCCACCATCGTGGATGCGGCACGCGGTCAAATATCTGAGTCCTTTGATGATATTATGAACGCCGCCAATACGAAATGGGCGGATGCTCGTAAGTCACTGGGTGTTACCGACTAAAAGCGGTTCATGATTTACTAGAGGGTAGGGAGTGGTTCTGCTCCCTGCCCCTTTAAGTAGTACTGAGTTCTGAGTGCCGAGTACTGAGACAATTCAAATGCTGGACGTAATGATGGTAAATAAGCGACGGACGGCATGTATGCCGTCCCTACGAAAACGCTCGTAGTTAAAATTAACTACCCTTTACCATGTTAAATAGTAAACACCCATTATCGTGTCTCCACGACAGCATTGGTTTTGAGTAGAAAAATACGTCACGCAGCAGGTTGGACAAAGATGTTTTCGTGTTAGGGCCTTGAGTAGGGAGTAAAAATGGCAAGTCGATCATTAATGAAAATAGGGAGTGGGGTTTTATCCTCATCCTCATTCACGTATAAACGGCAAAAGGTCATCATCAGCATTCTTTTTTTGGCAGTGCCACTTATCTTGCTGCTGGTCTTTACCTATTTACCTGCCATCAATATTTTCCTATATAGTTTTACGAAATGGGATGGTTTTGGCACGATTGATAAGTATGTAGGGCTGCAAAATTATATTGATATTTTTACCAAGCCTGAATATTTTTCGGTATTTTCAGTCAGTCTCTTTTATTTTGTGGGTTCAATCGTACAGATTTGTTTGGCGCTCTACTTTGCAACCATTCTGAGCTTCAATGTTCGGTTTAAGAATTTATTCAAAGGAATCTTGTTCTTTCCGAGCTTGATTAATGGTGTTGCGATTGCTTTTACATTTTTGTATTTTTTCCAGCCTGAGGGGGGACTTGATACGGTTGTGAAGGCACTGGGTGTTAGCAATCCGCCTTTATGGTTGGGCGAACGCAGCTTGATCAATATCTCTCTGACAGGGGTTTCCATCTGGCGGTATATGGGTTTTAACTTTGTGATGTTTGTAGGGGCAATACAATCCATTCCAGCCGAAATCTATGAAGCGAGTGAATTAGACGGCGCCGGACGCTGGCAGCAGTTCCGATACATCATATTACCGGGTATCCGCATGATTCTGGTACTCAACCTAATTTTGTCAGTGAAAGGCGCGTTGAGCGTTTTTGAAATTCCATACGTGATGACGGGCGGGATGAATGGCAGTTCAACGTTTGTCATTCAAACGGTCAATACAGCGTTCAAAAATAATAAATTTGGTTTGGGCGCGGCGATGGCTGTCGTTCTGCTGATTTTGATTGTCATCGTGACCATCTTTCAAAATGTGGTGCTGAATGAGAAAGAGGACAGCCAAAAATTATGAAATCAAAATCGGATAGTGTGCTTACTCTTTCGAATCCCGTGCCACATGGTCAGAACATTTTTGCAAAACGGTCGATTAACCAGCGTAGCAATGTTGTGACATCCATTCTGAAATATCTGTCGCTGATTATCGGCTCGGCGGCTATCTTGCTGCCGCTGGTTGTGATCTTCATGGCTTCATTTAAGACCGAGCAAGAATTTTATAACACGCCGGTTTTTTCGCCGCCGAGCAATTTCTTGAATTTCCAAAACTTTAGCGATGCCTTTACGGGCGGTTTGATGGTGCAGGGATTTGCAAACACCACCATCATATTGGTGTTTTCGTGTGCGGGTACTATTCTCATTGGAACGATGACGGCTTATGTGTTGAGCCGTTTCAATTTTAGAATCAACGCTGTGGTTTCTGGCTTGTTTTTATTGGCCGCGCTGATTCCGGGTGTATCTACACAGGTGGCAACTTTTCAGATTATCAGCGCTTTGGGATTGTTCAATAAAATCGGTTCGAACATCATTCTCAATCTGGGTACAGATGTGATTTCGGTGTATATCTTTTTGCAGTTTTTAAACGGTATTCCACGCGAACTGGATGAAGCGGCACTGATTGATGGGGCATCGTTCCTTGATGTTTACTGGAGAATTATCCTGCCACTTTTGATGCCAGCAATTGCTACTGTGCTGATTATTAAAGGTGTGGCGATTTACAACGATTTTTACACACCCTTTTTGTACATGCCCGGCAAGGGATTGGGTACAATCTCAACGTCGTTGTTCCGGTTTATCGGGCCGTATAATGCTCATTGGGAAGTGATCTGTGCAGGTGTGGTGATTACGATTATGCCGACGTTGATTATTTTTCTGTTCCTGCAAAAATATATTTATAATGGGTTGACACAAGGGGCTGTTAAGTAAAGCCCAAACATTCAATGATGCGGGCGGACAGCCGTCCGCCCCTACAAAACCATTTTTGTGGTAATGCGTTTCGCTTATTTTTTTATTTTCTTCAATACATTATTGCGCTTAACGAAGGCTGACCTCGTTCTTCGCAATGGGAGGATATGCTATGCGTTTGGGCGCACCGATTGAAGCGACTGCATCTCCTGAAGAATGGATTGAATCGCTCAAAAAACAGGGTTATCGGGCGGCGTACTGTCCATTTGATTTTAGTGCTGACCAAGCGACACGACGAGCCTATGTTCACGCGGCACAAGAAGCCGATATTATCATTGCTGAAGTTGGCGCATGGAGCAATCCGATTAGTCCTGACGATGGGGTTCGCAACGCAGCGATTGAAAAATGCCAGCAGCAGTTAGCATTAGCAGAGGACGTTGGGGCGCGCTGCTGCGTTAATATCGCAGGCGCGCGGGGCGAAAAGTGGGATGGCCCGTATGCAGATAATTTTTCGGCAGATACGTTTGGTTTGATTGTCGAAACAGTTCGCAAGATCATTGATAGCGTCAATCCCAAGCGTACTTTTTATACATTAGAGCCGATGCCCGCTATCGTTCCCGACTCGCCGGATAGTTATCTGGAATTGATTGCGGCAATTGACCGCCCACAGTTCGCAGTCCATCTTGATCCAGTGAATATGATTAGCAGCCCGCGCCGGTATTTCAGTAACGCGGCTTTTCTGGATGAGTGTTTCGATAAACTGGGGGCTTATATCAAAAGCTGCCACGCGAAAGACACCATCATACGCAATCCGCTTACGGTTCACATTGATGAAGTCCGTCCGGGATTGGGAACGCTCGATTATGTGACATTTTTGCGGCGGGCTAATCAACTTGATGCCGATATGCCGTTTATGCTGGAACATTTACCGATGAGTGAGTATGCACCTTCGGCTGAATTTGTACGCCAAACGGCGAACACGTTGAATATCACTTTGTAGACAAGGACATTAGCATCGTGAAACAAATATTATCTTTGAACGGCTCGTGGAACCTATTTAAGAGTCAGGAACAGGCCGCAATTCCAGCGTCCGTACCGGGCTGCGTTCATACCGATTTGCTGGCGAATAAGCTGCTGGAAAATCCTTTTTACCGCGATAACGAACTCCAGCAAATGTGGGTTGGCGAAACGGATTGGCGTTATTCGCGCAGTTTTAATGTGACCTCAGAACTCCTAAGCCATGATCGTGTACTGCTGCGATGTCATGGGTTGGATACGATTGCAACACTTTATCTGAACGGTGCTTTGCTAGGAAGCGCTGACAACATGTTCCGCACATGGGAATATGATGTGAAGCCGGGACTGCATGAAGGCGAGAATACACTTGAAATACAATTTGCCGCGCCGATGCCTTATGTGCGGCGGATGGACGCAGAAAAAGGGGAGATGGCCGGTTGGGTCGAGCCGATGCGAATCAACAGCGGTGCATGGATTCGCAAAGAGCCGTGCAACTTCGGATGGGATTGGGGGCCAAAGATGCCTACCTGCGGCATCTGGCGGGATATTGAGTTAGTGGCCTTCGATACGGCACGGTTGACCGATGTGAATATCCAGCAAGAGCATTACGACGGTCAGGTGGCGTTAAATATCAAGTTAGCGGCGGAACGGGCAGCCAATGACTCGTTGATGGCAGCGATTACGATTTCTAAAGATGGCAAAGTTGTTGTTACCCAGTCTGTAACGTTTACGGGTGACTTGGCTGAAGCAAGTATCGCTATCCCAAACCCGGAATTGTGGTGGGTGAATAACTTTGGTGAACAGCCGCTTTATACAGTTGAGGTTGTGTTGCAGGACACAAATGGTAAAGCGTTAGATTCATCAACAAAGAAGATTGGTTTGCGAACGTTGACGCTTGAACGTCATTCGGATGAATGGGGCGAGTCATTCTATTTTGCTTGTAATGGTGTGCCATTTTTTGCTAAGGGCGCGGATTGGATTCCAGCGAGTCCCTATCCGGGTGAGGCGGTCGATTACAAACGGTTTATTCAAGCGACCGCCGATGCCAATATGAATATGCTGCGGGTTTGGGGCGGTGGCATTTATGAAGAAGATGCCTTTTATGACATGTGCGACGAATATGGCATCGCCATCTGGCAAGATTTCATGTTTGCCTGCGGTACGTATCCGAGCTTTGATACCGAGTTTATGGAGAATGTCAAAGCTGAGGCGGAGGACAATATCAAGCGTATTCGTCATCATGCCTGTATGGCGTTGTGGTGCGGCAACAATGAGATTGAGCAGGGGATGCCTGATCCAAGCTGGAAGAAGTCAATGAGCTGGGAAGATTACAGTCGCTTGTTTGATAAGCTTCTGGCGGATTTAGTGCATGAACTCGCGCCGCAAACAGCTTATTGGCCGGGAAGCCCACATACATCACTTGGAGATCGAGAGGATCATCGCAGCCCTGAAAGCGGCGATACCCATTTGTGGGATGTTTGGCATGGCAAGAAACCTTTCGAGTGGTATCACACCCGTTTGGATCGGTTTGTGAGCGAGTTTGGTTTTCAGTCGTTCCCTGAACCGGAAACCGTTTCTGAGTTTACGCTGCCAGAAGATCGTAATATCACCAGCTATGTGATGGAGCATCATCAACGCAGTGGGATTGGCAACAGCACAATTATTCATTACCTGCTGGATTGGTTCCGTTTGCCGACATCGTTCGAATCGACGTTATGGCTGAGCCAGATTTTGCAAGCGATGGCGATGAAATATGCGGTCGAGCATTGGCGGCGGAATATGCCACGATCCATGGGAGCGCTGTACTGGCAGTTGAATGATATGTGGCCCGCGCCGAGTTGGGCATCGCTCGATTGGAAGGGCAACTGGAAGGCGCTGCATTACATGGCGCGGCGCTTCAATCTGCCGTTGATGGTTTCAGGTGTGCCAGATTGGGAGAACCATACCGTTCAGATTCATGTGACCAATGACATGAAAACTGAACAGACTGGGACAGTAGAATATACGATCACGGATGCACAGGGCAACATATTGGAGCAGGATCATTTTGATGTGTCGATTGATGCTGGAACGACAGACTGCTTCAAGACACTTGATTTGAGCGAGTTGATTAAAGCACATTCATCACGTGAGGTGGTGGTGTGGCTGCAACTCAAGGCGAACGGAGAAACTATCTCAGAGGATTTGGCGTTGTTCTGTCGTCCAAAGCATCTGAATTTGAAGCAACCTCAGATTTCGACAACTGTGCGCTCAACCCCCGCAGGCGGATACGATGTTGAATTGCTGACTGACTCCACCGCTTTGTATGTCTGGCTTGAATTATCCGGCGCAAAGTTTGGTGATAATTTCGTCCATTTGCGTCCGAATACGCCTAAGACTATTCATGTGGCGACGGACGCTATCGCAGATTTAAAAGTGAAGTCGCTTTTTGATACGTATCAGTAAGCAGTTATGTGGTGTTTTGGTAACGGGCGACGGCTAGGGCAGCATAGTCGCCAATAAATTCGCCCAAGCCTGCGGGTAAAATTTGACAGACGGATAAAGCATAGGACAGTGTTTCCTGTTTGAGTACAGCTTGCATTGTTGGTTCGAGTATTTCGCGCTGGCGCATGTAGATGCCACCGATGACAATTCGCTCAGGGTTGAGTATGTCGATGAGAATACTCAATCCCTGACCGAGGCGACGAGCGACTATCTCAAAAATTTCACGGGCGAGTGGATCACTGCTGGCCGCGACTTTCTCAGCGGTAATTGAGGTGAGATCAGCTTCTGTCGGCGCAAAATCTGGTGATTTACCTGCTCGGATTGCAGCTTGAGTATACGAAGTGGCGAGTTGTTTGATGCCTCCGCCACTGCAAAACCCTTCGAATGAACCGAATTTCCCGTAACCTATAGGACCATCTTGAGCAAGGCGAACATGACCGACTTCGCCAGCCATGTCGTTTGTGCCGCCGTAGAGTTTGCCATTCAGGATGAGGCCAGCGCCCATACCTGTGCCAAAAGTCAGAAAGATCATGTTCTGGCAACCTTGACCAGCGCCCCATAACCATTCGGCTAATGCGCCAGCGTTGGCATCATTTTGAAGGTCGACCGGTACATGAAAAGCTTCTACGAAATGTTGGACAATAGGAATGGAATCCCAACCGGCTAAATTGGGCGGTGAGAGGATAAGCCCTTTTCTGCTGTCCAGCGGGCCGCCACAGCTAATGCCAATTGCAGATAAGGTTTGTTTTGCTATCAGTGTTTGTAGATGCGAAACCAAGAGGTTTTGGGTTTCCTGTGGTGTTGAGGGAGTCGGGAAACGGAATTTATCGACGATGTTGATATGGTCACCTTCGACTTGACCCAAACTAACCGCGCATTTCGTGCCGCCAATATCGATGCCTGCGAGAAGACTGCTCATCCGAAAAATTCCTGTTCGAGCATGATGCACAGGGTATGGTAGATGGGTAAATGACGTTCTTGGATGGCAAGGGTGCGATCGTTGGGGACGCAAATGGTTACGTCGCATAACTCACGCATTTTCCCGCCGGTTTTGCCAGTTAAGCCAATGGTGTGCAGACCGAGTGCTCTGGCGACGGTTAAGGCATAGCGAACATTAACCGAATTGCCCGATGTGCTGATACCGATAAGGGTATCACCTTTGACCCCGTAGCCGAGTACCTGTTGGGCAAAGGTCATGTCGCCAGCCGTGTCGTTGATAACGGCACTGGCTAAAGCTGCATGTGCCGACAATGAAATCGCTGGCAGTGCGCCCTGTAGACGGTCGGCTAAATAGGTTCCCATGTCTGGATTGATTTCGCTCAGTCGCTGGCGCAAATCATCGCCAATGGGGCGCTTGAGTTCGAAGCCCTTCATCAATTCACCAACGATATGATCGCTATCTGCGGCGCTGCCACCGTTACCACAAACCAGGAGTTTGCCTTTATTTTGATAGGTAGTACGGAGCAGGTTAAAGGCGCTGTCAATATCGGTGATGCATGGTTCCAAATCGGGATAATGCTCAAGCAGGTTGAGGAGTTCTTTGTGCATATGCTGTTTCCATTCTGATGTGTTCCGCTAGCATAAGTTTAGTCTACGACATAACTGAACTCAGCAAGTATAAACGCTTTAACCTGATCAGTAATGATCAAAACAAACATCTCAGCTTGCACCGAGATGTTTTCGACGATATATGATTTTGATTGGTGTCGAGTTATAGTGATTAGTCGCTGATTTCGACATCAAACTTTTTTGCCGCTTTTTTGATGCGGTTCTTGATGGTTTTTACTTCGTCGGCATCGTATTTGCTGGCGTTGTCTTTGTGGTTGATGTAGCTCCAAGCGGCGCGAACATGCTCCGCCGAGTCGATTGGATATTTCTTGTTGGTCGTATCAGCGAACTCAACATCACCATATTTATGTTCGCCTTCGCCGGGCTTTACGTCAGTACGCCGATCAATCTTGGTACTCATGATTGAACCTCCCGTAACTTTTCATATTTTCACATCAGAGTAGTGCGTTTAAGCTGAATTCTGTTTGACTCTTTACTCTAGACTCATTTTTGCACCGTTTAATGAAGTGTGGCAGAGACATATGGGCGGCTATTTCATGCCCGTTTTTCCTAAGTCGGTTTAGTTGTAAAGGTACTATTTTTCGCAGATATGACCCTCAATCTTGAGGGTAGTTTGAGGAAGCATTCGGATATAGTCTAAAAGGGTCATATAATGTGGTTTGCAAAGAGGAATCACTAGGGAGCGAACGATGGTTAAGCGGTTCGTTTTATTATTGTTGGGAACACTCCTGACTGTTGGGAGTGTTCCGGCTGCCGCGCGTGATGAGCAGCATGGATTTTGGACTTGTCCTGAAGGTCTAAGCGGGCAAACTTTGAATGTGTATAACTGGACAACTTATATTGCCGAGGACACGATTTCGAACTTCGAGGAATTGTGCGGTGTAACAGTTGTTTATGATACCTATGCCAGCGACAGCGAGATGCAAGAGGCGTTGGAGCAGGGTAACGAGGCTGGCTATGATGTGGTTGTGCCAACTGATTCGACGGTTTATGTGATGGTGGCTGAGAATTTATTCAGACCACTAAACTTCGATCATATACCGAACTTTGCGAATGTTAGCCAACAGTTAAAGAATCCGCCTTATGATCCGAAAAATCAATTCACCGTGCCTTACCAATGGGGAACGATAGGCATCGGCTATAACAAGACGAAGGTTGGTAAGACGGTCACCAGTTGGAATGACTTGTTTAGCTACCAAGGTTCGGTTGCATGGTTGGATGACGAACGTGCTATGCTGGGAGTGGCGCTGCGACTGCTGGGATATGACCCGAACACAGACAACCCTGACGAGGTGGCGAAAGCGGCGCAGTATTTGAAAGACCATTCGTCAAACTTGAAAGTAATTGCGCCGGATGACGGTCAAGATCGGCTGGCAAAGGGCGAAGAAGATATGGTCATTGAGTACAGCGGCGATATTTTTCACCTGATTGCTGATTGCAAGTGTAATGACTTTGCATATGTGATCCCGCAAGAGGGAACGCGTGTATGGGTCGATAACATGGCGATTCCGGTGAACGCGCCGCATCCTGATCTGGCAGAAGCCTTCATTGATTATGTGTTGAATGCACAGGTTGGCGCGGACATCAGCAACTTTACCGCTTACGCATCGCCTAATCAGGCCGCGATTGATAATGGCTTAATTGAGCAAACTTATCTATCGAACACGGCTATTTATCCTGACGCAACGGTGATGAAAAGTCTGTTCTATGTGGTTTCCAGCCCTGAACTGGCACCGATTTTCACGCAGAACTGGGATGCTTTAAAAGCAACCCTGAATAGGAATCCGTAATTATGACGACCAATGTAGCCAGCTTAAAAGTTCCGACGCGGCGCAAACCAATCATTCGCCGGCAGACCCGATACATGCTGCTGTTATATGGTGCGTTGGCGCTGCTGCTGTCATTAGTGGTGATCGCACAAACAGCCAGTGCGTACCGTACAGCCTATGACTTGTTTCAAGGTATCGCGGTTGTGAACAGCACAAAGGTTGATGCTGCGGAAGAAGCGTTGCAGCGACTGGCGAATACCAGCCAAGCGACAGCCGATTATACGGCGTTGACTTCGGATACGCCGCTGTACGAGCAAGCCCAGAACGACATCTTCCGTAACTTCCAACGGTATCGTGACCAGATGTTTGTCCTACAAAGCAACCTTCAAAGTGAGGATGAGAAGGCGGCTTTCACGGTGGCGGATACCTATACCTACAGCCGATTCTGGCGGCATGTGGGCAATTTGATGGCACAGCGCAGCGATTTGACGGCGGCGCGGCAAGAATATCTGTTTGCGGATGCCCAGTTGCGTACCCGTATTATCCCGGCGCTGCAACAACTTGAAGCCTTGAACTTTGATGCGATGGTGGCGGCAGGTCAACGGGCGGGAACTGAGATTAGTCAACAGGTTTATTTGTTGGCGGTCTTTGGGATTCTTCTCGCCGTTGGGTTAACCGTGCTGTCGTTCTGGCTGCGCGGGAAAGTGCGCCGAATACTAACACCGGGGATTGATATTGCGCTAATACTCGGATGGTTGCTCATACTGGTTATGGTGTTCAATTTATTGGCGCTGCCAACGCAACTAACACAGATGACTAATGATGCTTATTTTAGCATCAGCGGTGTATCACGCGTGTTGGTGCAGGCGAACCAAGCGAACCGTGCTGAAAGCAGTGCAGTCATTGATAGTGATCGCAAAGCAGACTGGTATAAGCAGTTTGATGATGCAGTAGAGTCAATCCAACTGCGTATTTGTGGGCAGCCGGATTGTATGCAGCAGACGTTCACCGCACCCAACAGACTGAGTATTAACTCTCAGGCTGTCGCAGGGGCGCAAACCATTTCAGATGCTAATGAAGCCATCATTGATAACATTCGGCCTTTGTTGGCGCATTTAACCTATGGGGATGAAGTCCTTGCACTTGAAAAAGCACGGCTCGCTTTTGTGGACTACCTTAAGGTTAACGCCCAACTACGCGAGAAGATTGATGCAGGGGATACGACTGGTGCGGTTGAACTGAATACCGGTACGGCTGATGGTTCAAGCGAAGAAGCATTCAACCGGTTTGTGAACGCTATTGATGAAGTGCGAACGGTCAACCAACAAGTATTCGATGACATCTGGAATACACAGCGTGAGGACTTGCCACGTAATCAGGTGCTTTATGGTGTTGCTGGCTATCTGATTCTGATGGGATTGGTTGTTGCGGGTGTAGTACACCGCTTCCGTGAGTTATAAAGCCGGAATTGAACCGCAGAGAAAGCAGAGTGTAGAGGAGAAGTAAGAGAGGCAGCACTTGCCTCTCTTTTATTTTTGCTTATAAAGTGATGACCAACACCGAAATATCATCGGGATTTCGGCGCTGATTGTTACGATCCTCAGAACGTTTGAGGGCGGCTTCGCCAAGCTTATCGGCCGCGGTATCGGGCGCATTTAAGGCCGCTGCTATCTCATCGTCGCTCATATTTTTGTACAGACCATCGGAGCAGAAGAAGACTGAGTCCTGCGAACCTACTTCGATGCGTGAGATTTGCGGTTTAGGCGAGGTGGGGTCGATTCCTAAGGCGTTTAGGACAATATTGGCGGGAAGAATACCCAGAGCACTATTACCGACAATGAACCAGCGCCACGCGATATATAACTCGAAGGGCTGTCCGTTAATCAGGATGCTGCCATCGACTTTTGGTGGATTCACACCGTCGTAGCTGTTGAGAACGTCGGTGACGCGAGAGCCATCTTCGGCGCTAATCAGTCCTTGTGACACCATGAATTCGATGTTGTCTTCGTCATAACAAAGCTGGATGAGTTCTTCGTCGCTGTAAAGATAGGCGCGGGTATCGCCTACTTGTACGCATAATAAGCGCTGGCTGGTTTCGCAAAGCATCCCAACGGTTAAGACAGCCCCAACACGGTGGTTGACGGGCAGGCTTTCGTTCTTATTGAGTTCGTTGTAGAGGCGTTCGTTGGCGACCCGAATGGCTTCGACGACTAATTTTTCTGCTTCGCCGCCGGGTGACCCATCAACTGTTGGAGGAACTTTGCCGAGTTGATCAGCAAGCGCTTGTGCAATAAAGGTTGAGGCATCATGCCCTGTTAACACTTGTCCATTGGCAAGCTGATGCTGATGCCCGCCCATGCCATCAATAACCGCAAAAACAGGCGCAAATCCTTCGTTTTGAAGGACAAGCAGTGCATCCTCGTTGCGCTCGGGATGTTCGATGGATGCGTGGGTATATTGATGAACGATCATGTGTCATCCTTTTTAGTCATTTGGTAGAGCATACGCACGAATACGTTGGAGTGGTAAGACGTCCCCTGACGCAGCTTATTCAGTTCTTCATCGGTAATATAGGGTGCCGGTTCCCCTTTTAGGTCAGGTGGCAACTTGACAGGTGGCGGTTGAGCAGGTTTTTGCGTAATCGCGGGCTGTGGCATTTGCACGATGGGGGGTGCAGTAGGCGACGCTTTATCAACCTCGAAACGGTAGCCACATTGGCTGCAAACCTTAGCATTGGGCCTCCGTTTTGATCCACATTTTGGACACCATTTCGCTTTTGTGGATGACACGGGGCGCATGGGGGCTTTTTGGACTTGGAAAGTATGCCCGCATTGACTGCATACTTTTGCGCGTAGACGATTTTCATAGCCACATTCCGGACAGCGCTTACGTAAGACTCCGGTCGCACGAACGAGGGTGAATGAACGTCCACATTCGGTGCAAATTTTGGCGCTTGCACGGTTAGAATGCCCACAATAGGAACAACTTTTACGGTCAGAGGGTGTGTTTTCGATCATAGGTTGATTAATTAAATGACTATCGAGATCAGAAATAAGTGAGGGCGAACCGCTTGGCTCGCCCCTTTATCATTCTACTCTATTCTGGAACTGCGTACCCGTTTAGGGCTGATCTTCGTCGGTCAAACTGACGGTTGATGTGCCGAGTGCCGCTGTTTTACGAGCAAGTTCACTGCCTTTGCCGGTTGCTTCTAAGACCTCGGTCATGGCGCGGTTGCCGGCAGCCTGCGCGATTTCGAGGGCTTCGGTACGGTGACGTTCGGCAGTGACTTTATCACCGGCGTTGAGGGCTTCGGTCATGGCTTGGGTAGCGCGTGCCAACTCCCCTTGACCCAGATAACCGGCTACGACCGGATTAACCGCTTGATGTTTAGCGGCATCGTTGGTTTGTTCCAAAATCATCCAATTGGATTGGTCACCTTTTTCCTCGACACGCTGACCGCCACTGACGTAGACAACCGAAGGTTTGAGGGCGACAACACGCGCGCCTACGCTGGCAAGTTCAATGTGAACGACGAAATCACGGTGATCTTTGGCAGACATGGGCGGAACGGGTACAACCCATGTGTGTCCGTCCCCTTGTGGCGCGGCTTCACCTTTGACCCAATCAGGATAGGCCTGCGAGAGCGATAAGATGTTTGCGCCGGTTGGTGTCCATAGCTGTAAGGCGACATCACTGGCAACGGTTTTGGCCATGCGTGTAACCAAACCGTTGAATTCGTCGCGCAAATCTTCAGGATTGGGTACGGCTTTGGGCATCCAACCCTGCGTAATCTGTGCCATTTTGACGAGTACTTCGGGTGTCCAGTCTTGCCCGTAACCGTAGGCGCAGAGGTGCATGTGGAGGTCACTGGCCTGTTTGACAGCCGCCGCTAGCGCACTTTCCGGTTCGGTGTTTTGTCCGTCGGTCAGAAAGATGCCATAACGTGAGACATTTCCAGCGACGCTTGACTGTGACTTGATGGCCTGCATGATGCCAAGCGACATGGATGTGCCACCAAAAATCTTGAGCATCCGCATGGTGTTACGGAACTGATCAACCAAGCGTTCGCGGTTCATACCGGGCTGCAATTGGGTGACGGGCAGCACTTCATTGACCGCTGAGTCAAATACAACGATATTGAACATGATGCCATCAGGCATATTGCGAATCAGATCTTCAGTGGTGGCGATCATGCTGTTGAACTTCGCGCCCTGCATCGACCCCGACACATCACATATCAGGGAGATGATTGTGTCCTGAGTTTGCTCCACCATTTCATTGGCGGTTACGGATATGACCCCCCATACCGAGTTTGCTATCGGGCTGATGAACGGGTTGTAATAGGTCTTGAATTGAAAGGCAGGCATAATTCGTTCCTCTACAGATTAATGCAAAGCTGCTACACAAGCGACCATGAACGCGCGCTCATGATGCGGTTAGTGATAATATCTTCACGATCCGCATCTTCATCCCGCGCCAGATAATCTCGCCATGCACGTTCGTTTTCCCGCGAGAGATCGGACATAGACTTCACGGGATTATCGGGCCAGTTGACAGCAGGGATTTTGTCCTGTTTCTGGGCGACCTTATAGGCGGTGAAATAGAACTCGCCAACCAGCCGGTAGAAGGCACGGGACTCGACGCCATTTTCTTGGAGGACATCAATCGCGCGGGCGGCCTGTTCCAGACTTTCCGGTGTGCCGTTTAAGGCGCGTTCATTATAAAGGGCGATCAAATCCATCATGACTTCGTTGTAGCTGGTGTTACGGCTGCTGACCGATTCAAGTACTTTGATGGCTTCTTCAAGCTGCTTGTTGGAAAGGTAGGCGCGGCTCGCACCGAGGTATGCCTGACCAACACTTGGTCGTGCTTGAATGATGGAGCGGTATTCCGCGATGGCCTGTAAGATATTACCGCTGCGGCGATAGAGATCAGCCAAGAGCAAACGCCCACGATGATCGCCGGGTTTGAGCGCCATAAGCTGCTGATAGGTTTCGGCAGCTTTTTCGAACTGTCCCTGATTTTCGAGCAGTTGACCTTCCGCCAGCAGCATTTCCCATTTGATTTGCGGGTCAGACATTTTACGGGCTTGGTCGAGATCGGCTGCCGCATCGGTCAAGTTACCGCCTTGATTGCGAACCAGCGCACGAAGTACATATGCTGCCGCACCACCACCGTTGTTGATGGCCTGATTAGCGAGTAACAGGGCGCGGGTTAAGTCACGCTGGTGATAGGCTTCTTGCGCCGAGAGCAAAATTGTGGAAGCCGGATTGGTCGCTGGTACTTCGGGCAGTTCGATTTTGGCTGTACCTGTGAGTAAACCTGTAGCGGTCGCAGCACGCATCGTTTCCAACGTAACCCCCTGAAAATTCGCTTTGGTGCGGTGACGGGCAAGCGCGGCGGCATCCGGCTTTTGGCCTTTGACATAACCCATTACGCCATCAATTTCAGCCATAATGGCATCCACATTTTGTGGACGATCTTCCCGTTCAGGCGCGGTGAGCAGCTCGACCAGATAGCGCAAAGAGACATCGTACTGCGTCCACGGGAATTGGTCGGCTGGCGTAAGTGTGTAACGATACTGTTCGGTATGAACTTCTGCCATGCCAATCAGTTCGGCGATGGTACGACCGATGGTGAAGTAATCATCTCGCCAATCCGGGTGAGCGGCCTGTGGTGAATGATAACCGGGTGTACCACGTGCGGGCTTCGGCGGAACATCAGGGTCATAACGATAAGCTGTACCAAAATCCAAGAGTACTTCAATTTGATCGCCGTTGGAAAGCGTCATTGATTTGACGTTCGACGGCTTGAAGTCGCAGTAAATAATTGGCGGATTCAAGCCATGTAGATACTTAAAGGCCGGAAGCAAACCTTTAACGCGCGTCAATGCTTGCTCGGCAGACATGGGCAGCACGAGCTTGCGGTTTACCGGTTCTTCGATTTCATCCGCCCAACTGGGGCCGGATACAAATTCCATAACATAACAGAGTTCGGTTTCGACGGTAAAGAAGTCGATAACGGCGATGATGTTGGGATGGCGAACGTTGATGAGGAATTCGGCTTCCTTACGCAGTTCATCCCGCAGGGTATCATCTTGTGTGACGATGGTTTTGATGACCACATACTTATTGAGATGGCGATCAAAGGCTTTCCATGCGCGACCCATGCCGCCTTCACCGAGGACGCCCTCGAGGCCATATCGGTCTGCGATAACGAGGCCGGGGCGTAAGATGCTGCCGGCAAGCGGGGCTTGTTCAACGACAGCCGGTTTGGTTGTGTCACGCGGGAGTTTCTTGCCGCAGTTGGGACAGTGCCTCGCGTTGGGACGCAGAGCAGCACCGCAGAATGGGCAGATCAGTTTGTCACCGGTGTTTTTGCTTAATTCACCTGTAGCCATAAGCTGCGCGGCAGTCACTGGTTTGAGGGCTTGGGTGGTCAGTTCAAGCCCGCACTCATCACAGAAACCGCTTTCAGTGCTGGTTAACTGGCCGCAGTGCGGGCATGTGATTTTTGATGCAATATTAGCATTCATAGGATTTACTTTAGCTTTCGTGGAACGTCAATTCGACTTTGCCGAAGCGAACGATGTCCCCTTCTTTGAGTGGTTCAGCTTGCCCCGATGCCAACTTGATCTGGTTGACATAAGTGTGATTGGAACTTCCCAAATCTTCGACGTAATAGACATCTTTGATTTTGGTAATTTGGGCATGGCGATGGCTGACATATTTGCCTTCGGGGTAGCCCTCAAGATCAATTTGCAGCGACGCATCTTCGCGACCGACGATGGCGACATCACCCAGACGGAATATCGAACCGGTGCTGTTCAAGAGCAGGCGTGGCCCGCTATAAGGAACTGGCGCAGGCGATGCAGAAGGTGTCAGTGTTTGAGGTTCAGGCGCTGGAATTTCATCCTCATCAGCCGCGCGAACGCTCACTTGCGCGGAAACAGGCTGACCTTGATTGGCCTCCAACTCGAAACCACATTCTTCGCAAAAACGGGAACCTGCTTCGTTCCAGTGCTTACAATTTGGACATTGCATGTTGTTATTTCTCCCTCACAAAGACAAAGTTTAGCACCAGAATGCCTTAAAAAATCCCCTAAGCACTGGGGATGTCTAATGAGCAAATTGTAGGAAGACGCCTATAACGATTCATAGCCTTAGGCTACAACTTATAGGGTAATGACAAACAATACGATTTTTAACTGTTTTGGCTGAGATTTTTCTCAAACATACCCCATATATTATAGCGCAAAAGAAACAATCTTTTGTATCAATATAATCCTGACAAAGCGGTTCGAATGGCAGAGAGGAAATCAAGTTTCGTACAGTTGATCTTCATGTTATGATACAACTATGAGATGAGATGCAGCTTAGGGGAGCAATCATTATGCCTGCTAATGTTGACGGAATGGTGCGAGAAGGGATTAGCGCGTATCGAGCTGGTAACAAGGAAGAAGCTCGTACACTGCTCCTGCGCGCGGTTGAGATTGACCAATATAATGAGCAGGCGTGGTTATGGTTGAGCGCGGTGGTTGAAACGCCGGAAGAGCAACGAACCTGCCTTGAAAACGTGCTGACGATTAACCCCAACAGTGACCGTGCCAAACAGGGCATCGATATGTTGGATCAGAAGTTTGGAAGTAACCCAAAGGTTAGTCCAACGCAGGCCGAAGATGTTATGGCTGGAACAAGTTTTACTCCGCCACCCGTTGCAGCGCCTCCAGCACGTCCATCGAGCGACGACGAATTACCCAGCAGCATCGAATGGGGTGAACCCGCTACAGCTAGCAGCAGTGCCAGTTCAAACTATAAGGTGAACGAGCCTTCTGAAAAAGAATATGATGATTGGGTCAGTAAGCTGAATATTGGCGGCAACGCGCCCGACATAAAACCGGGGCTGCTTGACGATGTTAACAACTTAATGTCCATTACGGATGATGATGAGGACGATGAACGATTCGATGTGAACGCGGTTGACGATTTGTTTTCATCAGGGCCTTTCAGTCAAGATTTATCCACACAACAACTTCCAAAAGCAGAGCCAACCAAACCACAAAGTCCATTACGGCAATCGCCTTTATCACCACAGGCCACCAACCAATCATCTGTGCCAGCAGCACCACTTCCTTCCAGCAAGGCTGCGCCGAAGCAGACTGCAAAATCGGCTGTGGACAAAACCTTCGACCTTTTCAAAGAAGAAGAAATGGTGCGGCGCGGCGGCGCACTGGTTGATGAATCTGATTTTGACAACGCTGAAATCGAAAAATCGGATGCTGAGGAATACTTTCAATTTATCCCGCGTGAAATAACAGGGACACGGCTGCCGGGAACAAGTGAACGTTATCCGGTGCTGGCTTTAGTTGGGTTGTTGGTCATGATCTTAGTCAATATCGGGGCAGTTGTTTTCTTTATTCAAAGAATGACAGGCGCTTAGCTGATCAGTGTGGGAATTTAAGCTAGACAAATGCTTTATACATATGATAACATTCGCAGCTAATTAACCCGACCTATAATTATTGCTAGAGGCAGTATGGCTAATCATCGTTCCGCAATTAAACGTTTCCGCCAGAGTGAGAAACGACGTATCCATAACCGTATTTACCGCACCCGTGTTCGTACCCTCATCAAGAAGGCACGCGCCGAAATCAGCGCCGGTAATGACTTTGAAGCAGCGAAAGCCGCAACGATGAGCGCCGTGCGTGACCTCGACATGGCGGCGAGCCGTGGTACTATTCATCCTAAAAATGCGGCACGTCGTAAGAGTCGTCTGATGAAGCAGTTGGCTGCACTTCAAACCAAGTCGTAATTCAAACAATTTGTGTCTTGATTACAAACCGACCTTTTTGGGGTCGGTTTTTTTGTTTTAGGCCAATGTGGGTTAAGGCAGCGGTACGGCACTATCGATGATGGGAAGGTCAAGCCGGTAACCAACCCCACGCACTGTTTTGAGATACTGCGGATGACTGGGATCGGCCTCAATCATCTCCCGCACCCAACGGATATGGACATCTAAGGTTCGTGTATCACCGATGTAGTCGGTTTGCCAGACTTTTTCCATAAGGGTGCGGCGGTCAAGCGTGAGGCAGGGATTGGTAAAAAAGGTTTCCATCAGTAAGAGCTGTTTGGGCGTCAGCGGCGTTTCTTGACCATTTGCCATCAAGAGGCGGCGGGTGCGGTTGATGACGAAAGGGCCACAGATTAACAAATCGTCGGACTTGTCTTGAAGCAGTGACTCGATACTGTTCAGCAGGCGGCGTGGTGTAACTGGATGGAGCAGTACGACATCGGCCTGACTCTGGATACTGGCTTTCGGGCCGGGATGAAGATGGACCAGCGAAACAGATGGTAATGCCGTGCGAAGTTCTTCACAAATGCGATCACCGGGGGTACGCATTGAAATCGCATCCAAGACCACCACGCGAACGGCGTTTTCGTGAGCCAGTGTTATGGCACGTTTGCCACTGGTGGCCGTAATCACGGGATAATGTTTAATGAGCGTGTTCGAAACTGATGCACCTGCTGAGGGCGTGCGTCCAATGAGCAAGATTCTAGCCGCTTCCACCCCGCACCTCCAATTAATATAAATGGCTTTTATTCCAGATGAGCAAAAGGACGGTTATTATAGCTTTAAACCAGTTGACGTGAAACCCTTATGGCTGGTCGCTTTTGGTGATTTGCAGTTTGTCTTATTACAAAAGGCAAACATTGTTCTATTTATGGCAAAATTTGCATTTTTCCCGCTGAAACGACAGGCGGGAAACACGGGAGAAACCGCTGAATTGACATTTTGTGTCGGCGGGTGGTTAGCTGATAACCGCTGAAATGGCGCAGTTGCAGCGGATCACTCCCGTAATGCCACCGCGCGCCAATATTGGCACTGCGGCTGCGGCTGCACGGGAGACTGCCGCTGAATCGACACCACTTTTGCATCTAAAGAAATTCATACCATTTTCCAACCATATAGTGGTTTGACAGTGGCGGCGGAATCGCGGGCTTCGATGATGGCTTCAAGTGGTTTGCCACTGAGGACTTGCTCCGATGTAATGCCGCTCAGCGGTATTTTGAGGCGGCGTACCCAACCGCCAGCATCATAGGCCCAACTGAGATACAAGAAACGCGATCCTTTTGAGCCTTGCACATAATCGCCGCTGAAATCTACATCATCTCCGTTTAATCGGGGTGTGACCTCGCATTCGAAAAGGCGGGTTCCGTCCTCTAGTTTAATGCCGTCGTTTAGTATCCCTGTTTTATCTTGCAATCCGAAACGGTGGGCTGGTTCGCCGCGCCAGACATCCGGTGGAATTTGAAGGCAAATAATGTGAAGTTGAAGTGAGTCGTTCATTGATGTTATCCCGATTTCTAATCTGCTTATGATTACGGAAAACTGCATCCATAGTTGCAATTATTCACGGGCAAATGGGTAGCGCCACCTTAAGTGGTGGATGATGCATTTTCCTATGCTCCTCACCCCCAAACCCCCTCTCCATTGCATAGAGAGGGGGCTTTAAAGGCATTAACGGTTCAAGTGAGCGGTTATATTGGGCGAAAATATATCTCCACCGTTTAGTGCGGTGCTACCGGTAAATGTGTGGATAACTATTGTAGCACAAAAATTCTGTTTTTAAAGTTCGAATCGGGTTTCAAAGATGTACGAAAATGAGAATGATCATATTAGGCGGATATTTCAATGCACTCGCTAAGTTTCCTGCACGGCATGGGGTATAATTAGCTGAGATTAAGGTCATATGGTATCGGACGTAAAATGTAACCCTTACGGAGAAACCAAAAAGGGAAATTTTGAACAACGAGAGCAAAGTTCCCATTTGGGAACCACTACCCGGTTCACGAACGATCTGTAAAATTTTTATGCACTTATTTAGTAATTATCATGTTCGCGGAACGGAAAATATTCCTCAAGCGCCTTATTTTGTGACGATTAATCACGTTTCATACTGGGATCAGCCGGCTATTAGCAGCCAGTTCAAAGACACTGTGCCTACTTTTGTGGCACGGAAATATAAAGGCACACTGACTGGACTTCTGTTACATGTCGGCTCGCCTATATGGATTGAGCAACAGTCGGCTGACAGACAGGCTTTGACGACTGCTTTGAAGATTATGCAACAAGGCACAGCGTTTGCTATTGCTCCAGAAGGGACACGCAGCAAGGTGGGTGAACTGCTGGCAGGTCATGAAGGGGTCGCTTTTATCGCAACGCGGGCAAGTGTACCGATTGTACCAGTCGCCGTGATGGGGACAAATTTGATGTTCAAACACGTTCGCCCGGATGTCAATGTGGTGATCGGTAAGTCGTATAAATTACCGGAGGGGCGAGCGCGGGGCGACCAATTAGCAGAATATACGACGCGCATCATGTGCGCTATCGCCGCGTTAATGCCGGAACAATATCATGGCTACTACACAGGAAATCCGTTGATCGCTGAGATGGCAAAGGTCGTGCGGTAAGATGGCACTTATTCGTCTGATGCGAGGTGGTGAGGATGAACCTCAGATTCTACAAGTGAATACCGCATTTTCTACGGATCGCGTTTACAAGGTGAAGCGAACTGGATTGAGCTACAGCTTAGAACTTGTCCAAATCAATCCAACACTACGAAAAGATTATGGACAAATTACGGATTTAGATGAATATCCTTTCGTGGTTGTAGCAGAAGAACATTCCGTCATTTGTGGGGTTGCTGCTGTGCATATTGAGGCATGGAATAAGCGGGCAGTTCTCCAACATCTGTACGTTTCAGAAGGGTATCGTAGTTTAGGTATCGGTAAATTGCTGGTTCAAAGCAGTATGAATTACGCAAAAAGCAGCCATATGCGCTGCTTATGGCTCGAAACACAAAATATTAATTATCCGGCTATCCAGTTTTATCAGCGGATGGGATTTGAATGGTGTGGACTGGATACCGAACTTTATGATGATACGACACTCAATAATTATGAAATTGCTTTATTTTTCGCACGACGGATTGAGTAAAATCATATCTCTCAGATTGTGTTAGTAGAAAGACCTTTTATGTCAAATGCCATACAAGTAGCTGCATCGATCTTAGCGGCAGATTTTGCCCGTATGGGCGAACAGGTACAGGAAGCTGAGCAAGGTGGTGCGGGTTTAATCCACATTGATGTGATGGATGGGCGGTTTGTACCCAACCTGACTTTAGGTGCAGTGATGATCGGGGCTATCAAGCGTTCGACAAAACTGCCGCTGGACGTCCATGCGATGATTGTCGAACCGGATCATCTGGTGGGGGATTTTGCCAAAGCGGGTGCTAGCCGTATCACAGTCCATATAGAGGCCTGCCCCAATTTGCACCGCACCTTACAGGCGATTAAAGGGCTGGGCTGCGGGGCGGGCGTAGCGCTTAATCCACACACACCGGCTTCTTTATTGAGCGAAGTGATTCATATGGTCGATGTAATGATCGTGATGAGTGTGAATCCCGGTTTTGGTGGACAGGCGTTTTTGCCGGAAGTTCTGCCCAAGGCGCGCCAACTTCGGCAGATGATTCATGATAGTGGACGAGCGATTGATCTGGAAATTGACGGCGGTGTGAACACAGAAACCGCGCCAAAGTGCGTTGAAGCGGGCGTGAATGTGTTGATTGCAGGAAGCTCCATTTATAACCCGAAATTCAGCGTTAAAGCAGGCATTGATGCTCTCAAAGAGTCTGTAAGCGGCTAGCGTAACACTTATAGTAGACAGGTGTTTAGAATTGTAGAATGGGATTACACTGTAATGTAATGAAACAGTGTTTTACTGCGTTATTAGGCGTAAGGATTGTGGTGTTGTGGCTCAAACAAAGTTATTGAGTGTCGATGGTTATTTGTTGAAGCAGTTGGCGTTAGCCGGTTTGAATTGGCTTGATACGAACCAAGAACGGGTCAATCAGTCAAATGTATTTCCTGTTCCTGACGGTGACACCGGAACCAATATGTATTTAACGATGCGGAAGGCGTGCGAGCCTTTGATTTCGATGGATGAAAGTCATGCCGGTAAAGTGTGCAAGCTGATCGCAGCCGGTGCGCTGCTGGGTGCACGAGGAAACTCCGGCGTTATTCTGTCACAGTGGTGGCGAGGATTCGCCGAGGCGCTGGAAAACCACGCGCAGTTCGACGCGGCGATCTTTGCGGCGGCCTGCGAGAACGCGGTTGAACGGGCTTATAAGGCGGTCGTTAAGCCGGTGGAAGGGACAATCCTAACCGTTACGCGGCAGGCGATGGAAGCGGTCGTCGAGAAGGCACGGACAGAAGCCGACCTGAACCGATTGATTGATGTTAAGGTGGATGCGGCTTATAACTCGCTCAAGCATACGCCGGATTTACTACCTGTATTGAAAGACGCGGGTGTCGTCGATTCAGGTGGGCAGGGTTGGACCTACATTATTGAGGGTATGCTCAAACAAGTTAAAGGGGAAAGCTTAAGGGCTTCGGCTTGGGATACTTCATCGCCTAAGGACTCGAAAGCATGGCAAGAGGCGCTTGTGCCAGAAGATGAAGAAGGTTACGGTTACGATGTGCAGTTCCTGATGCGCGGGAAAGCGATGGATGTGGATGCTGTGCGCGCAGCAATTGACGCATTGGGTTGGTCAACTCTGGTTGTGGGTGACGAAAATCTGATTAAAGTCCATGTGCATGTGCATGATCCGGGTGTGCCGATTAGTTATGCCATTCAGTTAGGTGCGTCGCTGGATGACGTGGTCGTTGAAAATATGCAGGCTCAATATCAAGATTATGTGGTTGAGCGGGCAGGGCGAGAGGGCGCGGTTGCAGGTGAGCCAGTCAAGGGTGTGGCGGTGGTGACGGTCGCCCCAAGTGCTGGATTGCGAACCTTATTCACGCGCGACTTGGGCGCGGCTTATGCCATTGGCGGCGGGCAGACGATGAACCCCAGCACCGAGGATTTTTTGCTGGCCTTAAAGCAGCTGCCGAATAATGAGGTTATTCTGCTGCCGAATAATCCGAATATTTTACTGGCGGCGAAGCAGGCTTCGGGGTTGGTGTCGGACAAACAGGTCAACGTTGTTTCCAGCCGGACTGTCCCGCAAGGGGTGGCGGCGATGATTGAGTATGGGAACGAGCGCCAAAGTTTGGGGCTGCCTGAATTGACCGATGTTATGGGGAAGGCTCTCAAAAATGTCATCACCTGTGAGATTACGATTGCAACACGCAGTGTTTCGTTGGAAGGTGTGAGCGCGGTTGAGGGTCAGTATATCGGGTTAATTGACGACAAGTTGAGTGTGGCGGGTGATACAGTGTCAGGCGTGGCGGAAGCCATGTTACACAAGATTGATACGGACAAGCATGATCTGGTTACGTTATACTATGGTGATACGGTGACCGAAGCTGATGCACAAGCACTTGTTGATGAATTGTCCACACAGTTTTCTAAGCCAGAATTCCAAATCGTGAACGGTGGTCAACCACTCTATCCTTATATCATCGGCGTGGAATAAATGCCCAATATCCAGATTGTAACTGATAGCTGTGCTCATTTTGCTACCCCCCATTTTTTGCACCAATATCCAATGGTGACGGTTGTTCCCAATAAAATCAATGTAGCCGGTAAAAGTTACCGCGAAGGGGTTGATCTTTCGCCTGAAGAAGGGCTGCGGTTGATTGCATCCCAACAATATGCGCCGATAGTTCATTCGCCAACGGTCGCCGAGTTCACTGAGGTTTACGGGCATCTTTCGCGCCATTGCGACGGAATCATTTCAATTCATGCGTCGCGGGAGATTTATAATAGTTATACCAATGGTCTGGCGGCGGCGCGTCCCTTCGCCGGGAACTGCCCGATTGCCGTGATTGATTCGCAGAATTTGTGCGCAGGTCAAGGGATGTTGGTCAAGGCGGCGTTGAAGTCCATCCAACAGGAGCCGACTCTGGACGATATGGTGAGGGCTATACGCGGGGCGGTCGAACGGATTTATTCAGTTTATTATGCCGAGTCGGTCAGTTATTTGCAGCAAAATAAAATTATGAGCGCTTCGCACAGCGTGCTGAGCAATATGCTGGGCATCAAACCGTTTTTAAGTGTGGAACACGGGCGAATGCAGCTGGTGGAAAAGGTGCGAACCCGGTCACAGGCCGTAGAACGGATGGTGGAGTTTGTGACGGAGTTTGCCGACCTTGAGGATGTCGTGATTTTGCAGCACAAAAGTTATATGAGTGAACAGGCGCGGATGATTCAAGACCGGTTATCGGTTGATTTCCCCGGACAATTCTTTCCCCACGCACTTTATGGCACGTCATTAGCGGCGCTGATCGGCACAGACGCGACCGGGGTGGTCATTCTCGAAAAAGAAACGGACGATCTAGACGATGACTTTTAAAAAAATACATTTTATTGCGGATAGTACCTGTGATATACCCCCTGACATGCTGCAAAAGTGGAATATTGCGATCATACCGGCGTTTGTGAATTACGGCGGCGGAAGCTATGCCGATGATGGTAAAGAGCTTGATCGCGTGGCGTATTACGACGAACTGCCGTCGATGTCGTCGCAGCCAACGACGGCTGCACCATCACCGGGTTTGACTGAGTCGATCATTACGAAGGTGGCGGCGGAGTGTGATCATGTGGTGATGCTGACTGTACCGGCTAAACTCAGCGGCATTTATAACGCGTTTCGGTTAGGTGCAAGCAGTTTGCCGCCGGATCGTTATACTCTGATTGACAGCGGCACGACGACCATGGCAATGGGTTTTCAAGTGCTGGTTGGGGCAGAGGTGGCCGACGCTACCGGCGACGTTTCGGAAGTCGTGAACGCCATCGAACGGGCACGACAGCACATCCGATTATATGCTGCACCGGAATCGATGATTTATTTACGGCGCAGTGGCCGCGTCGGTTGGGCGGCTGCAGGGGCGGCGACGCTGCTGCAAATCAAACCTATCGTATCGCTCAGTGATGGTGTGGTAGAATCAACGGCACGCGTGCGCACCTTCGGAAAAGCGGTCGAAAAAATGGTGGAACTGGCATTAGAGCAGACTCCGTTTGACCGTTTAGCGCTTCTGCATACCAATAATCCCGATGGCGCACAGGACATGAAGCAAATGTTGGGCAGCGCGGTACCTGCCGAAACCTATATCATTAACATTACGCCTGTTTTGGGAACACATGTTGGCCCGAAAGCGTTGGGCGTGATTACCCTGAATCAGGGTTGGAGACAGTAGACGACATTATGCCATCTGCACTGGAAACACTGGTCAAAATCTTAAAGTTAGAGCGCGAACAGGGTACTAAGAATACGGCTGTCATTGGTGGATTGGCCGCATTTAGCGATAAATGGGCGCAAGATGCGCACACACAGGCGCGTAAGCCGGAACATCACTTGCTGGTAGATGAACTGACGATTTTACTGCGACAATACGAGACAATTGAAGCCAAGCCAGATCGCGTGATGAGTATTGCTTATATGCTGGATCGAATTACCGGACGCGTGCCACCGCCACCGGAATTTCGAGCGCCTGCCGTCCCGACTCCACCGCCGGAAGTAGTTGAAGGAGCGCGGGACACATCCCCACAGGCCGAAGCACCGCCAACTGACCAAACACAAAATGCACCTCCAGCGCGCGAGGAACGTCGCGAGCAGCGCCAAAGACGCGAACATCATCGTCAACAGGAACAGCCCCGGGCAGAAAATGCTCGAGATGAGCAAAATGCCGCGCCGCCAACGCCTGCAAACGAGCAGAATCGTCCGCGTAATGAACGGCCTGATCGACCCAAGCAGAATCAGCAGCAAAACCGTCCCCAGAACAATCAGAATAACCGTAGACCTCAGAAACCGGCTCGCGACAACGATGAAGAAGATGGTGATGAGGGCGGTGATATGTTCCGTGAACGCGGCGACGACATGAGCTATGACAGCTATGACGTGCCTGTTCGCACTCGTGGGGGGCGTAACCAGCAGGGTGAGTTGGATATTGCGCCGATGCCCAAATTGGCGCGCGTACCACGCCGTCCACGTCCGAAAATTTCATCGGAAGAGGCCAGTGATTTACTGCGTGGCCTCAAACAGCCGGTTACTGTGCTGCGTGGTGTCGGGCCGGGTATGGCGAAGATGCTGCAAAAGCTGGGCATCCATACCGTGAATGACATGCTTTATTATTTGCCCCGCCGCTATGACGATTACACTAATTTACAGACGATTGCCAAGCTCGTGCCTGACCCGGATAAGTTCGTGACGATTATTGGCACAGTCATCCACGCTGAAATTCGTATCGGGCGTGGTAATCGCAAAGACTTTTTCGTGGTTTTGGACGATGGAACGGCCCGAATGGGCGTGACCTTCTTCGGCAGACACTTCATGATCCGGCAGGTGAAAAAGGGACAGCAGCTTGTCGTCAGCGGCGTGATTTCGATTTATGGTCGCCAAGTGCAGATGACCAACCCCGAATGGGAACCGCTCGAAACTGAAAATTTGCATACAGTGGGTATTGTCCCTGTTTATCCACTGACAGAGGGTTTAAGTGGACGCTCGCTGCGTAAACTCATGAAAAGCGCTATTGATTACTGGTCGGAGCGGATTCCGGACTTTGTACCGGAAGGTACGCTGGAACGGACCGAACTAGGTGATCTAGGTTGGGCATTGAAGAATGTTCATTTTCCCGAAGGATGGGATCATCTGGAATTGGCGCGCAAGCGGCTGATTTTTGATGAACTACTGACGCTGCAATTGGCGATGCTGGGAAACCGTCGCGAATGGCAGTCAACGCCTGCTCAGCCGTTGAACGTCAGTGATGAATATCTCAATGAATTTATGCAAACAGTTTTCCCGTATCCGCTGACAGGCGCTCAACGTCGAGCGATTGAAGATGTACGGCGTGACGTGGGGCAAACCCGCCCAATGAATCGCTTACTGCAAGGCGATGTGGGTTCAGGTAAAACAGCGGTGGCGACGGTTGTGATCGCGATGGCTTTGTCGCAGGGCAAGCAAGCCGCTTTGATGGTTCCGACGAGCATTCTGGCGGAACAGCATTATCGTGGAATTAGCGCGACGCTGGCAAAGATGCCCAGTGACCGTAAACCGGTGGTAGCCTTATTGACAGGTTCACTCACAACTAGCGAACGCCATTCGATTTATCGTGGCATTAGTGACGGTTCTATTGATGTGGTGATTGGCACACATGCACTGATTCAAGAAGGTGTGGACTTCAAAGATTTGGCGGTTGCGATCATTGATGAGCAGCATCGCTTCGGCGTGGAACAGCGTAAGGCTTTGCGGGGTAAAGGAACTAATCCGCACCTGCTGGTGATGACTGCGACTCCGATTCCGCGTACCTTAGCACTGACCATTCATGCTGATCTTGACCTCTCGATTATTGATGAGATGCCGCCGGGACGCATCCCGATTCAAACGAAGGTGGTGCAGCCGGTAGCGCGTGAACAGGTGAATAACTTCATCATTGCCCAAATTAATCAGGGGCGGCAGGCATTTGTAGTGCATCCGTTGGTGGAAGCCTCGGAGAAGATCGAAGCACCCGCAGCCATGGAAGCCTATCAACGTTTGCAGCAGGTTTTCTTTAGGAATAAAGTTGGTTTGCTGCATGGTCGCATGAAACCTGCTGAGAAGGATGAAGTGATGGAAGCCTTCGCCAGTGGCGCATATGACGTGCTGGTGACAACGTCGGTGGCGGAAGTCGGTGTGAATGTGCCGAATGCGTCGGTGATGGTGATCGAAGGGGCAAATCGCTTCGGGTTGTCGCAGCTTCATCAATTTCGTGGACGTGTTGGACGAGGGGAACATGCCTCGTACTGCTTGCTGCTGGCCGATACGAACTCGGAAGAAGCCAAGATGCGGTTGCAGGCGATGGAAGATACTACCGACGGCTTCAAACTGGCTGAGATGGACTGGCGGCTGCGTGGAGCAGGTGATTTGATCGGCACCAAGCAAAGTGGTGGCAGCAAGATGCAGCTGGCCGAGCAGATGACTCCTCAGTTGGTGGAGATGGCACAGCGCGAGTCGCGAACCATTTATGAAGAAGACCCGAATTTATCGAGTGAAGAGCACCGTTTGCTAGCGCAGCGTGTCGTGATGCTGCATAATGAACGCACGGATGTCAGTTAAAAGTTAAACTTAAAAGGTTAAGAACAGAGCAGCTACAGGTTAAAGACTGTGGCGCTCTGTCATCCAATTGATACTTATGACAAATACGATTCGGAAAGTTGTTTATCCCGCGTCACTCGACCCCATACACTATGGTCATATTGACGTTGCCGTGCGCGCGGCTAAAATATTTGATGAGGTTATAGTTGCAATATACGATAAGCCGAAAAAGAATATTTTATTTACAGTTGATGAGCGGGTAGCGTTTGCACAGCGCGCTTTTAAAGATCATGGTAATATTCAAGTGGCGAAGTATTCAGTGTTAACTGTGAACTACGCCAAAGAGATCGGCGCGATGGCATTGATTCGTGGGCTGCGGGTCTTTTCTGACTTTGAGTTAGAGTTCCGAATGGGGCTTGCCAACCGCAAATTGGCACCGGAAATCGAAACCATTGCCATGATGACCGACGAGAAGCATCTATACATTAGTTCCAGTACGATTCGCGAAATTGCGGAACTGGGTGGCGATGTTTCGGGCATGACACCGGATTTTGTGGTAGAAGCCTTAAAGAACCGGTTCGCAGATCTCAACGAAAATCAAAGCAGCCCCGGATATAATGTTAGTATTCGGGATTAACGGAAATTGGGAGGGGTAGTCAAATGGACATTCAGCACCTTGTAGACAGACTTGAAGATTTGGTGGACGAAGGACGGCATATGCCCTTTAGTAAATTCACCATGATTGACGAGGAACGCGCACTGGAACTGATTGACCAGATGCGTATTTCGATTCCTGAAGAAATCGAAAAAGCCTCACGCGTTTTGTCTCAGCGTGATCGCATTCTGGCACAGGCCAACGAAGAAGCGGCACGGTTGATTCAGGCGGCACGTGAACAAGGTGTACAACTGATGGATCGTGAGGCTACAGTACAAGCTGCCCAAAGCCGCGCTGCCAATATCATCGAGCAGGCTAAACAGGACGCCGAAGAAGTCGTAGCTGGCGCGGATAAGTACGTTGCCGAAACACTTGCCAAGCTGGAACAACAACTGGCAAAGGCCCTTAACGTTGTCCGCAACGGCATCAATGAGGTCAACACTTCGGGCGCGGTACAGCAGATGCCGCCGGCACAGTTTCCGGTAGCGATGCGCCAGCAGGTCGAAGTCCGTAAAGAAGAACAGTAAAGCTCATGGTTAATTTCTTTTAAGGGTATCCACGATACCCTTTTTTCTTTTCTGATGAATATCACTCATGCGACTGATTGCGATTGCGCTCGGCTGGTCGGCAGGCATTGTTCTGGCATCGGGAGCAGGTCTTCATGCGGCTGTTCCTTGGCTGATACTTGCTTTAATGGCTTTAGTTGTCGCGTGGTTGATGTGGTCAGGCGCGAACTCTCGCAATTGGACGCTGGCCTTAGTCGCTTTTGCGCTGGGTGGGCTGCGGTATAGTTTCGTTCCCCAGAGTAGCGATGTCGCGCAATATAACAATCTTGGCGGATTAACAATCGAGGGTATTGTAGCCGCCGAGCCTGATGTGCGTGATGACCGCGTGGAAGTGCGGCTTGAAGCACAGAATATTACGCGCATTGGACAAACAACCCCATCCAGCGGCTTGGTGTTGGTTCAAGCGTCTGCCAGTGCCGTTTTGCATTATGGTGACCGCGTCACTGCGACCGGATCACTGGTTATCCCCTCTGTTTCGGACACTTTTTCGTACCGGGATTACCTCGCTCGCAGCGGTGTATTTAGCATCATGCCAGATGCCTCGGTGGAGGTGATCGGCAGCGGTGAAGGGAACGCGCTGCTGCGAATGCTGCTTGATTTTAAGAGTCAGGCACGGAAAATGATTAGTCTAAGCTTGCCAGAACCCGCGGCAGGTTTGCTAACCGGGATTTTACTCGGCGACGCACGGGGACTCTCGCCGGAAATATCGGATGCTTTTAGCACGGTCGGTGCGTCTCACATTATCGCCATTAGCGGATTCAACATGGCGGTATTGAGCGGTGTCGTGATGGGTTTGCTAGGGCGTTTTCGTGTGCGTCCGCGCTGGGCGGCGGTAATCGGCTTGAGTGTGATTGTGGTCTACACGATTTTGGTTGGCGCATCCGCTTCGGTAGTACGGGCTGCAATCATGAGCAGTATGCTGGTGATTGGCGCGCTGCTGAGGCGTAAGAGTTATGTGCCGACCTCGTTGGCGTTTGTGGCGGTTTTGCTTTCGGTGCAAAATCCGACGGTGTTGTGGGATGTCGGGTTTCAATTGAGCTTGTTCGCTACGCTCGGATTGGCGTTATTCGCTAACCCTCTAACAGAATATTTTAATGCACTTTTGGTGCGATTATTCCCCCGTAAGACCGCTGTGATGGTCGGTGATTTTCTTGGCGAACCGTTGATCGTGAGTATCGCCGCGCAAATCATGTCGCTGCCGTTAATTATTTTATACTTCGGAAAGTTATCGGTCATTTCTCTGGCTGTGAACCTTCTGGTAATTCCGGTGCAATCGGTGTTGATGGTGCTGGGATTGGTGGCAACGCTGCTGGCATTTGTGGCATTTCCTATTGCCCAATTGTTGTTCTGGCTCGATATGCTGTTGTTGGGGTGGACGTTGGGCGTGGTGCGGGCGTTCGCACGATTACCGTTCGCACAAGTCGATGTACAAGTTGACCCACGCTTGATTGCCCTGTTTTACATCGTTGTGATAGGAGGCGCATTGATGGTCGCCACAAAACCGACATGGGCCGCGCGAGCCGCCAGTTTCATCCGCAGTCGCCAAGTGGTGACGAGTCTCGCCGGAGCAGTTGGCGGAACAGCGATTCTGCTCATTTTACTGCTGCTGAGCCGACCTGATGGCAAGCTGCATGTCTGGTGGTTGGATGTGGGACACAGCAACGCGGTGTTGATTCAAACACCTGCGGGTGCGAATATTCTGGTGGATGGCGGGCGCTTTCCATCGCAGTTATTGACAGCCTTAGGGGATCGGATGCCTTTCAATAAGCGCACTATTGATTTGCTAGTGATTAGTCAACCTGACCCGTTTGATTATGACGCGGTATCGTCGGTGATGAATCGCTATACGGTGGAGATGGCGCTGACCAACGGACAGCCCAATCTACGACCTGAATATAAAGCACTGCTTGAGCACTTGCCCCCTGACAAAATCGTGGCAGGCAGCGCCGGTTATACATTCTCGATGGAAGATGGGACGCGTCTAGAAGTGTTGGCGCCTCAGAATACTCCCCAAATGGGCGACAGCCTGAATGATTCGGCGCTGGTTATACGTGTGAGTTACGGCGATATATCGTTCTTGCTGACTTCAGATGCCAGCCAAACCGCGCAACTTGATTTGCTCAAGTCGGGCGAGTGGCCTCTGGCAACGGTGATGCAGTTACCGAATCACGGTGGGATACGTTCGCTGAACGCTTCATTTTTAGCAGCGGTTCAGCCGCAGATGGTTGTCTTGCAAAGTGACCCTACCAACAGGCTTGGTGATCCAAATGGTGACACATTGGCGTTGGTAGGTAATACACCCCTAGTGCGCACCGATATTTCCGGCGCGGTACATTTTTGGACGGATGGCAAGCAGCTTTGGGAAGTTGGTACGCGGTAAAATGGGCGCAAGATGGCGCTGCGCCCATTAATAGGGGGAATTAACCGCGCTGCGAAATCAGCCAGAACATGAAAAAATAAATCGCCGATAATATACCGCTGATGACTCCCAACGGCTGCACCTTTTTAGCCTTGCTCATGCCGACGACCAGAAGTGGCAGAATTAACATGCCCGCATTGATGATTAATGAACCAAATGACCTTGGCGTAAAGACCTCGATTTTGGCAACAACTGCCAAAGCCGCCGCACCGCCAGCCATGACCGTGGTTAGTGTCTGCTTATCGGATTGCCCAAACATCAAGACAAGGTCCAAAACAAAAATGACATAAAGGAAAATATCGTAAAGAAGACCTATGTCGCTTCGAGGTCCGAGGTGCGCTAAAACCTGTTGTATTGTCAATCCGTTCATACGTGTTGAATTCCTTTCGACAGTGTGACGATTCATCTCAATAGTAGCACGATTTTGTTCGGCTGATTGTAGAGTTATGGCTTTTTCTGGACAACCAGCCGCTAACATTAAATAATCTGCGGTCGATAGAATAGCGGAATTGCGCGTAAGCGTCGTTTTAGGCCAAAAGTTTAGGTTCATCTGCGCAAGCCGTTATAATAAAATGAAAGTCATGTTGCATCATAACACTGTGGGGATTTTGTGAGATTTAGGCAGCAAATTCAGCGGGTGAATGAGTGGTGGTTAAAGCAGGAAGAAGCGACGCGTGAATTGCCGATTTATTTGCGACACGCGGTAACAAACTTCTTTGGGGGCGGCACGCGTCAGGCTGCCACGCTGGCCTACTACGCTATTTTCTCCATCTTTCCTTTAACGCTGTTGTTTGCCGTATTGATAGGTCGCATCCTCGGGCCGGTCACTGCTCAGGCACAGATCGCCAACGCGTTAGGTTTATTCTTGCCTGCAGATACAGCAGGGCTGCTTCGCCAGAATATCAGTGATGCCTTAAACCAGAGCGAGTCGTTCACCATAATTGCGCTGGCCGGTTTGTTGTGGTCAGCTTTAGGGTTGTTTTCAAACATCACCTTTTCGTTGGATGTCGTATTTGCCGTAAATGCGCGGCGCAGCCTGTGGCGGCAGCGTTTGGTTGCTTTGGCGATGACCTTGATCTTAGTGGTTTTGGTCACGGCTTCATTCGTGACTTCGGCAGTATTACGGCTGATTTCCGCCTCATTATTGGGGCAGCAAAGCAGTTGGTTGACTATCGGCACAATCTTTTTGCCGCTCGGTTTGAATATGGTCATTTTTGCACTGCTGTTTCGCTTTGTGCCTGCCCGCGAGGTTCATTGGGATGCGGTTTGGCCCGCAGCGATTTTCGGGGCGGTTGGATGGGAATTGGCAAAGAGCGGCTTCGTCTGGTATACCTCAACTGTGGCTAATTTTCAGTTTATTTATGGCGGCATTGCTACTGCTATTGTGCTCTTACTATGGGCCTATTTAATCGCAGCCATTTTTTTGTTTAGTGCAGAACTTTGCTCCCAGCTTAATCAATGGTTTATTGCCCGTCAGGAGCGTGAACTGCGGCAGCTCGTGATCGATATTGACGATTCTTCTGTGCCACAATCCCTGCTCCCCAAAAAATAAAGAGCGCACCCTCTGTAGTTTACGCCCTTTATGACTACGCTTCAGGCACAACGACGTTGTCCCCGACATTTTGATTTTCATGGAATGCAGTCCAACGATTCCGCCACCACTGACTGATCAACGAGTACAGTGCTAAGGTTGTCTGCGGTTGCGATGAATTCAAATTGACCAATTGAAGCAAGTGGTCATGTTCAGCTTGTTCTAGCATTTCCCGCATTTTCTGTTTGTGCAGGAGTTGTTGTCTATACGGATGTAACATGATGTTTCGTATGTCCTCATAGGTGTTTCGAATAGGTTTGGTAAACAAAAAAAGGCCGCAGAATTTGCTCCTGCGGCCTTATCCGTTGACGTGTTTCCGAAGTCGGGAACGTCCGTTAGCAAGAGCAATAGGTTTTTCATATTCGGCACCAATCCCGACACATCGGGGCGGCATCAAATTGACACAGACATTTATCCACATATCGCATTGCTCCTTTCGTCTTAGAGTTTTTGAACCTATATGACCTAATATGACCCCTAAAGAAACACTATAACACAATGCAAACACTAGAGTCAAGAGTGTTGAACATAGTCAAACAGTGTTTTTTGATGTACACTCAAACTCAATTCAAAGATTAGAGTTTGATGTGTGGTGTTAACTTGACCGATTTGCCGAATTTCGATATGGAAAATGCCGAAGTAGAAGTCATTGAACATCCCCCGGCTGCGACTGAACGCAGTGCCGCGCGGCGAATTGCTTTACAAGTGTTATACGAGATTGATTGCAGTCATCACATGGTTGGCGATGTGATAACTGCTCGCTTAAATGACGAAGAATTAACCCGCCGTGTTGAAAAATATGTGCGTCAAATCGTCGAAGGTGTAACCGCCAACCTTGATCAATTGGATGCCTTTATTCAACGGTTCGCATCTGAATTTCCGCTCGATCAGGTTGCGATTATTGACCGCAATATCCTGCGTCTAGGGGTATACGAATTGGCGGCACAGCAGAACACATCCATGAATGTCATCATTGCGGAAGCGATGGAATTGGCTAATATCTATGGCGCTGAAGGTTCGTTGCGCTTTGTAAATGGTGTCTTGGGCGCGATTGCAGCCGAGGTGACTGCGGATAATTCACCACAGCTCATTGTCACGGAAAACGGAGAATAGGAAATGCAGCTACAGCGTGGTTCAGCGCCACCGCCTGAAATCGAAGAACCCGATTTGCCGGAGGCCGATGGCGAAGGCGCGCGCATGAGCCTTTGGGATCATCTGGATGAACTGCGTTCGCGCTTATTTAAGGCCGTCTTAGCGTTGGTGATCGGTTCTGTGATCGGGGTGATTTTTGCAACACCTATCTTAGAATTTCTTAGAGCACCATATGCTAAAGAGTTTATCGTTCTTGATCCGACCGGTGGCGTAGTGCAGTACTTCCGCGTCGCCATTTTGGCAGGCGCAATCCTTTCCATACCTGTGATGACCTATCAAGTGTTGATGTTTGTACTGCCCGGATTGACGCGGCAGGAAACGCGATACCTGCTGTACTCGATTCCACCTGTAACCGTGCTGTTTTTGATTGGTGTGATTTTCGCTTGGTATATCCTTATTCCGCCAGCATTAAGCTTCCTTGTCAACTTTCAAACCGACATCTTTAAAGCAGAATGGACAGCCGATCATTATCTGGGATTCGTAACAGCGCTTTTGTTCTGGATGGGTGTCGCTTTTGAAACGCCGCTCATCTTTTTTGTGCTGTCGATTCTGGGTTTTGTGACTCCCCGTCCGTTGATTAAAAATTGGCGTATCGCCGTGGTTGGTACTGCCATTGCGGCGGCAGTAATTACCCCAACTGTTGATCCAGTCAATATGATGCTGGTCATGGGGCCGCTGATGGGGCTTTACGGGCTGAGCATCATTTTGGTGAGCATCGGGATGCGATTTAACCGTCCTGAAGGTTAACCGTTCTATACTCTAAAATCGCAATAAAGGAATTATATGCCGCAAGCCGCCTATCCCATCAATATTTTTGGTGTGCCAATGGACTTGGGTCAGAATCGTCGCGGCGTGGATATGGGGCCAAGCGCGATCCGTTACGCAGGATTGCAGCAGCGTTTACAAAGTCTTGGTTATCAGGTGCAGGATTCCGGTAACATCCCCGTACCGATTATCGAGCAGGTGCGGCATCTTTCTCAAGATGATCACATGCATAATGCTGGGGCGATTGCCTCGGTATGCCAGCGTACTTACGAGGCGGTGCGTAAAGCACAGTCTGATGGACAAAGGGCTGTTGTATTGGGCGGCGACCACAGTGTCGCGCTAGGTTCGGTGGCGGCCTCGCTTGATGCTGCTGATCGAGTCGGCGTACTATGGATCGACGCGCACGGCGATTTTAATACGCCCGATATTACGCCATCGGGCAATGTTCACGGCATGGTTGTCACCTCCTTGATGGGCATGTGTCCGCCGCCACTATTAATTGGTGAGCGTCGTTTGCAAGCTGATCAGATTGTGATGATTGCTACGCGTGATCTTGACCCTGCCGAAAAAATTGCTATCCGGCAGGCAGGTGTTAAAGTCATGTCCATGAGTGAAATTGACGAAAATGGCATGGCAGAGGTGCTGCGGGCATCGCTGCGCGCTTTGGGCAACGTAGAAACGATTCACGTCAGTTTTGACATGGACTCGCTCGACCCATCCGTAGCGCCCGGTGTCGGCACACCGGTTTCCGGCGGACTAACGGTTCGAGAAGGTCATCTCATCATGGAGATGCTGGCAGATGATGGTCGCGTCCGTACGCTTGATCTGGTTGAAGTGAACCCGATCCTCGACGAACGCAACCGTACCGCACAGGTTGCTGTGGAATTAGCTGCCAGCTTATTTGGTCAGCGCATAATCTAGTCGGGTAGTTCTTACGCCGTAAATGTGATAATCCCGCCGCGTCGCAGCGCTTTTTCGATTTCCACGCCTACAAACATGAGTGCCGCTAATCCAATTGTGATTATCAGGTCGCCAATTGGGAGTGCGGTTGTTTCAAATGTGTGCCGCAAAAATGGCACATAGATTACGGCAAGCTGTAAAACGAAGGTTGAAGCACAGGCATAAAGCAGTATTCTGTTTTTCGAGAAGCGGTGTTTGAAGAATGATTCTTTATCACCCGCATGAATAGCGATTACATGGAAAATTTGACCAAGCGCCAAAACACTGAATGCAATCGTGCGCGGCGATTCTTCCGCTGCGCCGATGATTCCGCCGCTTGCATTTTCACCTGACGCATCGTCCGTTTCGTGACCGGTTAATAGAGCACGTCGTTCATCCAGAGTCAGCACATTCCAGTTGGCTGGAACCAGCCGCGCTGCTGCATCGCTGCCAATCGTGATTGCCAGTTGTTCCGCGTCTTTGTATTCAAGGGCTAATGTCGAACTGAGCGGGTTCATATCATGTGAAGCATACCCGTAAAGATAGCTGAAGAGTGTAAGTGCTGTTAAAAGTATGGAAGCCCAAAGGATGTGAATGCCCAGACCACCGGCGAATACACTATCCGTGGTAGGACGCGGTTTGCGCTTCATCACGCCTTCTTCCGCCGGTTCGAAACCGAGTGCAATGGCAGGCAGGCCGTCCGTAACCAGATTGATCCACAAAATTTGTATCGCCAGCAGCGGTATTTTTAAGCCCGCTAAAAGGGCGAGGAACATCACCAGAATTTCACCGACATTGGAACTTAGCAAGTACTTGATGAATTTGCGGATGTTATCGTAGATAACACGGCCTTCTTCCACAGCCGCGACAATCGACGCAAAATTGTCATCCGTCAGCACCATGGCTGCCGCACCCTTACTCACATCAGTACCCGTAATTCCCATTGCTACGCCGATGTCGGCTTGTTTGAGGGCAGGGGCATCGTTTACTCCGTCGCCTGTCATGGCGACGACCTCATTTTGTTTTTGAAGCACCTGCACCAATTTCAGTTTGTGCTGTGGGGAAACCCGCGCAAAAACCGAAGTTTCTTTGATGACATTTTGGAGTTCTTCATCGCTCATTTTGTCGAGCTGGCTGCCGGTGACTGCCACTTCATTTTTTGTGATCATGCCTAAATCAAGCGCAATCGCTTCTGCGGTTAACGCGTGATCTCCCGTGATCATCACCGGACGTATACCTGCCGCCCGTGCGGTGCTGACTGCTTCGCGCGCTTCGGGGCGGGCAGGGTCAACGATGCCGACTAACCCTAAGATACACAGTTCGCGTTCGATTTCGGTGGTCACTTCAGCGGGAATATAATCCAATGTTCGGAATGCGATACCCAGTACACGCAATCCCTGCTGCGCCATTGTGTTAGTCTGGTCGCTATATTGTTTTCGGCGTTCGGGTGTTAATGATTCGCGTCCATGAGGGGTCATCTCACATGTAGCCCATTCAAGTAGTTGGTCGGGTGCTCCTTTTGTGATCGCAATAAATGGACTATTTGGGAACATGCTTTTTGCATCGTCCGTCACAACCTGATGGATGGTGGTCATGGCTTTGCGTTCGCTGCTAAAAGGAATTTCTCCCACGCGGGGCATATCCGTTTCAAGCTGCTGCCGTGTCCATCCGACTTTTTGGGCAGCAATCAACAACGCGCCTTCGGTGGTGTCGCCAACAATGGTGTATGTTCCATCGCGGTCACCATCCTGCAGATGAGCATTGGTGGACAGCGTTATCGCGGAGACAAAGCGGCGTACAGGTTGGTTTAGGCTTACGTCTAAGGTTGTGTTTTCATCACCTGTTTGGACGATAAATTTGCCGTGTGGCGTATAGCCAATACCGCTAATCGAAATATCATCAACACCCGGTAAGGCGATTCGCGTGGCCGTCATTTCGTTCTTGGTGAGTGTCCCGGTTTTGTCGGAGCAAATCACGGTCACCGAGCCGAGTGTTTCAACTGCGGGTAATCGCCTGATCAATGCATGTCGGCGCACCATACGCGCCGCACCTAGCGATAGACTGATTGTGATAAGTGCCGGTAAGCCTTCTGGTACGGCGGCTACCGCTAAACTGATTGAGGTCAGGAACATGTTTTGAACGGGAATGCCACGCAGCACGCCTGCAATGAACACGATGGCAACAATTATTCCGGCACCGATTGCCAGCGTTTTGCTGAGATCATTCAGTCGGCGCTGGAGTGGGGTGACACCCTGTTCAACTTGCAGGAGCATGGCGGCGATGTTACCGAGTTCGGTTTTGAGTCCAGTCTGGGTGACGACCATTTCGCCCCGTCCATACGTGACTGCTGTACCCATAAAAGCCATATTTTCTCGGTCGCCCACCGTTACCGGTTGGTCAGTCTCTAATGGATTAGTGTTTTTGCTCACGGGCATTGATTCGCCGGTAAGGGCAGACTCATCAATTTGTATATTGATGCTCTCGACCAACCGCCCATCAGCCGGAATGCGGTCGCCTTCATTCAGAAGGACAATGTCACCCGGAACCAACTCTTCGGCGCTGATTTCTTCTACTTCGCCTTTGCGCCGCACGCGCACCTGTGGCACTTGCAGGGCGCTCAAAGCCGCTAAGGCTTTTTCAGCTTGAAATTCCTGATACGTTCCAATGATGGCATTCAAAATAACAATGGCTAGAATGACCACCACATCTTTGCTGTCTCCTAGCAGTGCTGAAATAACAGCCGCGACAATCAGGATAATGACCATCAGGTCTTGAAATTGGCTCAGTACCAGTTGCAGCCAATTGGTGCTTTCAGCAACCGGCAGCGTGTTTTTGCCATAGGTGGTCTGCCGCCGCTCGATTTCGCTGTCCGCTAAACCTTGCGCAACATTGGATTTCAAATTATTCAACACTTCAGCAATAGGCTGCTGATAATATTCCGACATTTACGATAACCTCATTCGGATACGGTGAAAATAAGCCTGCATATAAGCGCATAAGCAGACCGGGTAGACAATTAAATTTTAGGTAAGGATGTGGCAGGGATATCCACTTATAACCTACTCTACGCTAGCTGCATAGAATAGGAGTTTAAACCTTGAATAAACCCCCAGTTTTGAGGGGTATGTGTAAGGCTTCACAAATACATCGTTTTTTCTGTGTGTGAACTGCGATTCGTCCCTTCGCAGTCCGATAGCTATAATAGCCAACAATACTTATTCGGAGTTATTTATTATGCAGGTTGATTTAGAACTTTATCGTGAAGATATTTTAGTTTCAGAAGATCCTCCTGTGCGCCTCAGTTATATCGAAGTTTTACCGGAACATCCCGCCGGAACAATTGTGTTTGTACACGGTTACGGTGGTTACGCCATGCAGTGGAAGAATCAGCTCAAAGCATTCTCTGACAATTATCGGGTCATTGCCTACGATTTGCGCGGACATGGACGTTCCGACGCGCCTTATTCCCAATATTCAATGAACGAGGCTCAAGCTGATTTAGATACACTGCTGGCGAAACTCGATGTCAAAATACCCTTTATTCTGGTCGGTCATTCCTTTGGTGGGGCGATTGTCACCGAATTTGCGCACCGCCGCCCACAGGATATTGCTCGTTTAATCCTCATTGCGACCACCGGCGAATATCCGCTGCTTAAGCCAGCCGCTTTAGCACTGCGCTTACCGTTGGCAGTGCTTGTTCCCATCCGCCGCATGGTTCGCAAGCAGTTAGCCGCAGAAGCCCATGTGCTGCGTGATGTCTACTTCAACAACATGTCCAGATGGAATGGTTGGAGCATGTTTCGTGACCTGCGGATGCCGGTCATGGTGATTCGCGGCGAGCGCGATCAAGTCTATCCGACAGCCGTATTTGAAGAAGTTGCCCGCACCATTCCTAATGCTGAAGACGTGAACATCGGTGTGTCGCGGCATCTGGTGCCATTGGAACGCGCTGAAGCGGTTAACCGTGCTATTGGTCGCTTTATCGGTGGCGAAGCTGATGAACCAAGTTGGTGGGGCAAACGTACAACCTCTGAATTGACCGTTCAGCGCCCTTGGACGAGGCACTACGAGCAGGGCGTACCCATCACTCTCGGTTTACCCAATCGCCCGTTGTTTCGTTTGCTGCACAGTGCCGTGCGCCGTTTTGGGAATCGTCCGGCGACTGTGTTTGGTGGCCGTACTTTGACCTACAAGCAGCTTGATAATGAAGCTAACCGTTTGGCGAACGCGCTTCGTTCCCTCGGAATTGAAACGGGTAGGCGGGTGATGCTTTTATTACCCAACACGCCGCAGTTCATCATCGCCTACTACGCGGTGCTGAAAGCCGGCGGTGTTGTGGTTTCCACCAGTCCAACCAATGACCGCGAAGAACTTCAACGGCAAATTATGGACTCCGAAGCAGACTTTCTGATTACACTCACCCTATTTAGTGAAACGGCGCGTTTTGTCCATGCTGGTACGCCCCTTCGCGGAATTATTTTCACCAATATCAAAGATTATTTCAGTCCGCCCACAAAACTCGCCTTCACCTTTACCCGTGAACAAAAAGAGGGTCATGCACTTTCCGGAGGGCTGCAGAAAAACGAGCATCTTTGGCTTAACTTGCTGCGCGCTCATCCCCCTACACGACCACAGGTCGAAGTTGATCCTAACAGCGTCGCAGTCATCAAATACACCGGCGGGACCATTGATAAACCAAAAGGCGTACTGCTAAGTCATCACGCAGTGCTGGCAAACGCATTGCAGACACGTCATTGGATCACCGATTTGAAAGAAGGCGAAGAAACTGTCTTGTCCGTGCTGCCATTTTCTCATTCCTATGGGATGACTGCTGCTATGAATGTGCCGATTGCGTTGGGCGCAAGAATGGTTATTTTACCGGGGTTTGTGACGCAGGACGTTCTCAACCATATCAAACGTTATCGACCAACGCTGCTGCCCGGTGTCCCGACGATGTATATGGCAATTAACCAGTTTCAAGGGGTTCGCAAGTATGGTATTAGCAGCATAAAAGCGTGTATTTCTGGCGCAGCACCATTACCGGTCGAGGTTCAGGAAGCGTTTGAGAAACTCACGCGTGGCCGCTTGGTGGAAGGCTATGGCCTTACGGAGGCCTCACCCGTAACCCATTCCAATCCGCTGAGGGGAGTGCGGAAAATCGGCAGCATCGGCATACCCATGCCCGGCACGGATGCCCGCATCAACGATTTAATTACAGGCGAACGTTTGCCAGTGGGACAAATTGGTGAACTCGCCATACGCGGCCCGCAGGTGATGTTGGGCTACTTGGGAAAAGATGATGATGAACAACCGATAACCGCCGATGGCTGGCTGCTGACCGGCGATCTCGCGCGGATGGACGAAGATGGTTATTTCCAAATCATCAGCCGCAAAAAAGAGATGATTCTGGCAGGCAAATATCAAGTTTACCCACGTGATGTTGAAGAAGTGCTGTATGAACATCCCGGTGTAAAAGAAGCCGCTGTTGTTGGCCTTACAGTAGCAGGTCACGAAGGTGAACAACGCATCAAAGCATATGTGGTTCCACGCCCCGGCAGCACACTTTCCAAAGACGAACTCATCGCGCTGTGCAAACGCCGCCTCAAAGAATATGCCGTGCCGTGGGAAGTCGAGTTTCGTGATGAACTCCCCAAGAGTTTTGTTGGCAAAGTGCTGCGCCGGATGCTTGTCGAAGAAACTCAGATATCTCCGGTTGAAACCGCCGAGAAAATATCTTAATCAACACACGTTCTTCCACAGGACTACTTCTTCAACGCGGCAACCATATCACGAATCGCGGCTACTTCAATGTCTTGGGCGCTAGCACTGTCAATAATCGCCTGCTGCATGGTGCTGATTTCGGCATGGTTCGCCTCTAAACGTTCCAGCAAAATATGTTTGATGGTTGCCAACTGTTCGTTAATGTGCTGGCGTAGTTCGTCCTGAATTTTTTCCAGCGCTTCCGAATTAGAGGCGATCTGCTCATCAATCATTTGTTGATGTTGAGCTGCTAACGCTTCCCGTTGTTCGGCGGCTTTGCGGTCACGGACTTCGGATATTGTGCTGTACAGAAGGACGGTGCTGCTCACGACAACAGACATCACATTCAAATAACTGTTGGCTGCAAGCACAAATACCTCGACATTGGCGAAGGCAATTAACGGAATCAGCAAGCATAATGTTGCCAGAATGGTCAGGCGATTGGTCAGATATTTAACCGGGTAAGGCAAAACAAACGTATCCAGAAAGACGTTCAATCGAGCCATTGGGCTGTTGCTGTCTACCGTTCCCATTTGAGGCGTAGATGGATTAGTCATAAGACCCGCTCCTTGTTAGATTGTGTAGTCTGTAACGAGCATAATTCTGTTACAGCAACTTGCCATCTATCCCTCATCAAATTCACATATGGCGGCAGATTGAGCGGATCATCCGCCGCCAGTGTTTATTATTCCTGTGAGACAATTTCAATGGAGAGGATTTTGAAGATGGGAGTTGTATCGTTCTTGCTTCCTGTCGATTCGACCGCACAGCCACCTTGGTTAACATCGCGCGATTCTTTGTCCAATGCCTCACGGTTTCGGTATTCCATAATAATTAATCCGGTGCGGCTGTGAATGGCTTGCAGCGCGGTATCTCCCAATGCTTTGTCCGTTGTACAGTAAGCCGCTACGTCGTCATTTCGCATCCAGATGATATATGAGCCGTTGTTTCGTGGTTCAACGCTAAAAATGTAGTCGCGTAGTGTGCCGGGATTCCGTCTACTGATGTTACCAGCCGGGCTGCACGCTGCGGCTAGTATTGCCAGTAATACAGCCAGAATCAGTAGTTTCTTATTCATGTCGATGCTCCTCATAGGTCATGATTTATACTTTCTATTACGTATGCCAAGTGATTTTGATGCTCATTGGCAAGGCAATTAATCCCCTAATATTTGGTGGCTTTTTGTTCGATCCAAAGTTCAATTGGCAGCAGTCAAGGGTATAATGCCATTGTGTTTTCTGCCAGTTAAGAAGGCTTTGTTCGTATGTCCAACCGTTTTGACGTCGTTATTGTTGGCGCAGGCCCCGCTGGATCATCGGCTGCTTTTTATCTCGCACATGCCGGTGTGAAAGTTCTCCTGCTCGATAAAGCAGATTTCCCGCGTGACAAAACCTGTGGCGATGGCCTTGTTCCCCGTGCGCTGCCGATTTTAGCGGAAATGGGTGTTGTTGATGCCGTTACGTCTCGCGGTTGTAAACTCGATCATTTGCAAGTATCCGCGCCGTCCGGACGTAGCGTCCACTTTGATATTCCACGTTTGCCCCATGCGCCCAATCATGCGCTGGTAATTCCCCGCTTGGAACTGGATAACCTTCTCTTGCAGCGGGCTATCGAAAGTGGCGTGGATTTTCGCGGTGGCGTTCATGTCCGCGCTCTACAAACCGAATCTGATGGCGTTACTGTTTACGCCAACGAAAGCTACCGTGCCGCGCTTGTCATTGTCGCGACTGGCGCGAACACTGCATTATTAAGCAGCATTGGCATGAATCCGCCAAAGCCAAACATTGTCGCGGCGCGCGCTTATTTCGAAGGTATCGAGGCTCTGCCACCTTATTTTCAGTTCCGCTTTGATGGCGTGGTACTGCCCGGTTACGGTTGGGTGTTCCCCCTGTCAGCGTCGTCCGCCAACATCGGCGCGGGATTTATTCGCACAGGTAAACGCGAACATCATCAATCAGCCCAAACTGCCTTCAACAGCTTCATTCACAGCCCCGTGCTCAAATCTATGCTCGGCGGAGCCACGCAGGTGGGCAGTCTCAGAAGTTTTCCCATCCGCACTGATTTCGCCAGCGCGCCAACTTTTACTGAACGCACCTTGCTCGTTGGTGAAGCCGCCGGATTAGTCAATCCTTTAACGGGTGATGGTATCGACTTCGCGCTGGAATCCGGCAAAATCGCCGCTGAGCATGTCTTACACATGTTAAGACTTGGTGATATTTCTCGTAGTCAACTACAGGCTTACGATACAATTCTACGCCAGCGCTACCAGAATCTATTTCGCTTTTCACAGCGTGTGAGTCATATGGCTCTCAATCGCCGTGCTTTAGATTGGCTGGTTCCGCTGGCAGCCGCACGTCCCAAACTGCCGGAGGCGCTGGTCAATATCTTGCTTGGTGCTAAACCGGCGCCAGAACATTTATCATTTTTGCGTATAGTCAAAGGAGTAGCCGCACGGCTGTAATCGTGATTAACCAAAATTCCATTGAACAAGTTGATGCTCTTCGTGATGGAAGGCATTTTACCAAACCCGCTTACGGCAATTATTGCTTTGCAGGACTGCCGCAGTTTATTCGGCATTTACTGACCGGCATAGGTGAACTTGGGTTTGCACCGGATGTCCTGAACGGCTTGCCAACCCAATATGACAAAGTCGTATTTTTGTATGTCGATGCCTTTGGCTGGCGCTTTTTTGAACGCTACGCCGATAAATATCCCTTTCTGAAACGGTTTATAGAGCAAGGGGTGGCCTCCAAAATAACGTCACAATTTCCCTCGACCACAGCCGCTCACCTCAGCACAATTCATTTGGGAACACCGGTAGGGCAAACCGGCATTTATGAATGGTTTTATTATGAACCTTTGCTTGGCCGGATGATTGCGCCGCTCATATTTTCCTATGCGGGTGATCAAGAAACGGGAACCATCAAGCTGCCACCCGGCGTAAATGTTGGCACTGCGCTCGGCTTCCAAACCATCTATGAACAACTCCAGTCACAGGGGGTTAAGTCCTATGTGTTCCAGAATGCCGCCTACACCAGCGGCGGTTTCGCCGATTTAGCACTGCGCGGCGCTGAAATTCACGGCTTTAAATCCATGTCCGAAGGCTTGCTCAGTTTAGGTGAATCGGTCGTTGCTGAGCAGGGTAAGGCATACTATTACTACTACTACGATCCAATAGATTCTATGGGGCACAAATATGGCCCATCGTCGGCCTATTTTGATGCTGAGGTTGATGCCTATTTCACCGCCGCCGAAAATCTGCTTCACGCAGCGTTGTCGGGTAAAGCGGGTAAGACCCTGCTGCTTTTGTCTGCCGATCATGGGCAAGACGACGTCTTCCCCGAAAAGACAGTCTTTGTCAATCGCAGTATTCCCGAACTGACACCGCATGTCCGTACCGATAGTGACGGGCGCTTACTCATTCCCGCAGGTTCAGCCCGCGATTTGTTCATCTACATCAAAGAGGGGCATGTGGATGAAGCATTCAATTTGCTCTCGACGCATCCTGCTTTACAGGGCAAGGCTGATGTGCGGCGCGTATCGGATTTGATTGCACAGGGGTATTTCGGCGAAGCCTCGCCGCTTTTCTTGCAGCGTGTCGCTGATCTGGTGATTTTGCCTTACTCCGGCGAAACGGTCTGGTGGTATGAGAAGGGGCGTTATGAAATGGTGTTTTACGGGCATCACGGTGGACTTACGCCCAACGAACTCGAAATTCCGCTGCTGGCGCTGGCTTACTGAGCTTTATTCTGGATTGGCGGTTGTGTTTTTTGCCCGCTCCATGACCGCCAATATCTGTTTCTGGTCGGTAGCATCATAATTATCCATCCCCACCGGTAAACTGTCGTAATCAACACGGTAGCTGAAAACCTTGATGCTTTCGTATGTTTGATTATAAACGGTCTGAAAATTAACCGTGATGCTATCCGTTCCCTTAAGGGGGATTTTTACAGTTGGAATAGCTTGATCAACATGAAATCCGAATTCTTGTGTTCGCCCCAGTTGCAAGTCGGGACGTGGATTTGTAATGGTAATCATATAAGGAGTTGCGCCATCTTCGCGATCAAGATAGCTTAGACTGTTACTTATCGGTGAACGAGTTTCATGTAAGTAATCAATTTCGACGAGAGCAATTCCACTTTTCAGCGCTGTGATTCTTTTTTCGCGATATTGCACAAATCCTTGCCCCGGCGGCTTGTTTGTGGGGGAAAGGAGTTCAATCCATGTTATAGGTTTGCCAATCTCACCCGTTTCTAGGATTTCACGGATAACTACCGCATTAAGGTAAACATCTTCGCCGTACTCTAGACTTGCTAGTGCCGGGTATTCGCGGGTTGGTATCGCTGCATCCAGACCTAGTGGGCCTATTTTTCTTTCTGCTATGGGGTCTGTGTGATGAATTGTGATATCTGGACGCGGACGTTTCATTCTAAAATAAGCGTCTTCTTCGTCAATCTGGATGGTACGAATTTGTAGCCCTCGCTCCGCCTCTGCTAGATACCCTACCGGTAGCGCGACATCTACAGCGCGTAGAATATCTGTGATATGACTATTGTGAAACACTTCCCAGCCGCCATATTCGTGCTGTAATAAGCTGTTCAAATGAGCATTCACACCGTGGTAGATATTCTTGCGGAATTTTATCGCCATCGAAATACTCCCATCTATTGTTGAGATTATATCTGAAAACAAAAGGACGTGTTTGCGAACACGTCCTTTGTCTTAGAGTTTCTTCATCACGTTAGATGAGGGATTACATGAAGTCCTTCATCAAACTATCGAGCGCAGCCTGTGATGGACGCAGTTTTTCTGCCGGCAGGTGAACCAACGGAGTCTCGGTCAAATGTAGCGTATCGGCCAGAGTCGCGCGTGGTTCTTCGTAGTACAGCAAGCCGGTCAGGAATTGTTGTTCCATCGTGGCCTTCTCCAATACCTTAATCGCTGACTCACGGTTGCGCGGATCATGATCCTTGTCCACGCTCTTGAGCTTGATAAACGAACCATCATGCATCTCGACTTCGATCACTTCACCGGCGGCGTATTCATCCACCAAAATTTCTTCACGCGGCGGAACTGCTCCGCGTTCATAATAGGTGATTTCATGTAGAGGGATTTCGTGTTCCTTACCGTAAGGATAGCTCTTGGTCGATTCCGGCGCATTGTTGAAGGTCACGCACGGGCTGATAATGTCCAGCAGCGCGGTACCACGATGGCTCATGGCGGCCTTGAGTAAGGTTTGTGCTTGCTTGGCATCGCCAGAGAAACTGCGCGCGACAAAGGTGCAGCCTGCGATAATCGCTTCCAATGGCAGGTCAAGCGCGGGCAGTTCGTTCTTGCCGTAATACTTCAGAACTTGACCCTCGTCCGATGTGGCAGAGAATTGTCCCTTGGTCAAACCATATACACCGTTGTTCTCGACGATGTAAATCATCGGTACATTGCGGCGTACCAGGTGCTTAAACTGTCCCAAACCGATGCTGCCGGTGTCGCCATCGCCGCTCACCCCAATCGCGGTCAGGCTGCGGTTGGCGAGTGTTGCGCCGGTTGCAACCGAGGGCATACGCCCATGAACCGAGTTGAAGGAATGCGCGCGGCCCAAAAAGTAAGCCGGGCTTTTACTGGAGCAGCCAATACCGCTCAGTTTAATGACATTGTGCTGGTTGATGCCCAAGTCATACGCCATGCTGATTATCTGGTTAGCAATCGAGTCATGACCGCAGCCGGGGCATAGGGTGCTTTTAGCTGCCTTATATTCTTCACGTTCCAAACCGAGTGAATTTGTCTTCGGTGGCATACTGTTACTTACCCTCGTGTGAACTAATTGTTTTGTAGACCCATTCCGCTGTCATGGGCAAACCGTCACCCAATGGCAGTGATACCATATGTTCGGTACTCTTGCTGGTTTCCATACGAATGATTTGCGCCATTTGACCGTCAAAGTTGTTTTCGATGACATACACGCGCTTATGCGAATGAATAAACTCATGGACGCTTTGAGCCAATGGCAGCGCGCGAATACGCAGGTAATCGGTTTCAATGCCTTCAGCCGCAAAACGATCCCGGGCTTCTTGAATTGCGGGATCATTTGATCCATACGAAATGATGCCGATTTGGCTGTTTTTGCCGGATTCTAGAATCGGCTGCGGCAGTGTTTCGCGCGAATTGTTGATCTTCTTGCTGATGCGGCCTAAGTTCGCCACCCAATCTTCGCTGCGTTCGCTGTAACCCGCCCGCTCGTTATGACCTGTACCGCGTGTGAAATAGGCTGCTTTCGGATGGTCAATGCCCGGAATGGTGCGATACGGAATTCCATCTTGGTCATAATCTTTATAGCGGTACCATTCACCTTTTTCGGCAATGAATTCCTTCAAGGTGTCGAGGTTCAGTGTCTTACCACGATTAAGTCCCTCGGACGGATAGGTGAATGGATCGCTCATCCAGTTGTTCATACCGATGTCGAGATCGCTCATCACAAAAACTGGCGTTTGATACTGCTCAGCAAAATCCAGTGCGCGCCAACCGAATTCGAAGCACTCTGCCACGCTGGCTGGCAGCAGTGTAATTTGTCGGGTATCACCATGGCTCAGGAAATGAATGAACAGCAGATCACCTTGGCTGGTGCGTGTTGGCAATCCAGTGCTGGGGCCGATGCGCGTCACGTCCCATATCACGCAGGGGATTTCGGCGAAGTAGGCCAAGCCGGTGAATTCCGCCATCAAACTGATGCCGGGGCCGCTGGTAGCAGTCATTGAACGTGCGCCCGCCCAGCCTGCGCCGATAATCGTGCCGATGGCTGCGATTTCGTCTTCAGCTTGCATAATAGCGACCGTATTCGCGCCAGATTCAGGGTCTTTACGTAAATCTTGGTGGTCGAACATGGCGTCTACCAAACTGGTCGATGGTGTAATCGGATACCACGCCACGACTTGCACACCGCCGAACAAACCGCCTAATCCGGCAGCTTCATTACCTGTAATGATAATCTTGTTCGGATTGCCGTTGGGAATAGTCTCGTAATGATAAGGGTCTTGCTTGACCAGATTGGCGGCAGCCCATTCGTAGGCCTTCTTGACCATTTCAAAGTTAATTTTAGCTGGCTTTTCTTTGCCCTTGAAGTTACTCAGCAGCGCTTGCCACACAATATCCAGCGGGATGTCGAAAAGTTGAGCAACCGCGCCCACATAAACCATGTTGGCCACACGTTCGCGCAAATCGACATTAATGCCCGCTTCCTTCACCATCGGGTCAACCGGAATTTCGTAGTAAGTGATATCTTCGCGGCTCTTCGTCCAGTTCCATTCTTTCGGAAGGATGCAAACGCCTCCCGACGGAACTTTTAGAACATCTTCAGCGGCGGTATCCACGTTCAAGGCGATAGTAATTGCTGCGGTGCTCTGGCGGGCGATATAGCCATCCTTGCTGGCGCGGATGGTATACCAAGTCGGCAGACCCTTGATGTTCGACGGGAACAGGTTCTTGCCATTAACCGGAATACCCATCTTGAACAAGGACAACACAAGCACGTTGTTCGAGGTTTGACTGCCCGTACCGTTCTTGGTCGCTGCTGTCAAAGAAAAATCGTTGACAATGCGTTGACCAGTTTGCTGTGTCTTAGTTGAAGTTTGTACATCTAAAACCATAAATCTTTCCTTTTCGCAGATGTCCTGCGGGTTGCGCCTCGCGGCTTATTCGGTGACTTTCGACTCAATAATTTCTGTCCCATGTTCCATGTCCTGCATTCGTGGCTGATGATGCAGTAAACGGGTATGCTGCATGAAAGCTTCCTGTGCCGCGCTGTAGTCACCTGCACAAATCGCGTTCAGGATGCGTTCATGGTAATCCCAAACCTGTGTATGGTAGCCATATTCGGCGTAACGGTTGAGTTCCACCGCCTCGTAGGCATCCCAAAAGGCTTCGAGCAAACCGATCACAAAAGGATTATCGAGATGTTTAAAAATGGTGAGATGAAATGCGCGATGTTCTTCAAAAGGAATACGGACTCGTGTATCGCGCAGTTTAACGCGGGCAGCATCGACATAACTGCGTAGTTCTTCTTTGTCAGCATCCGTAAGCTGCGAACAAGCCTCAATCCAGAAGGCCATTTCGATATGCGTCCGCAGTTCGCTAAAGTGTTCGAAGTAACTCAGGTCGCGTGCCAACGCAAAGAACAGGCTTAGACGTACCGCCGGTGTAAAGCTGTATTCTTTGAGATGGGTTCCGGTCTTAGAGCGTACATCCACCAAACCCAACGCCCGCGCCACCTCAAGCTGTTCGCGAACTTTGCTAACGCTGATGCCCAGATTATCAGGGTCTTGCAGCTCGCTGATGGTAGGCAGACGGTCGCCCGGTTGATAACCATGTTTGATGATGTAATTTAGAAGGTCGGACTCAAACCGTATTTCAGTCACAATTCACACTATTCATCAGATGAATCATATAAATAGGTTTAAATGATTCTAGCATGACTTGTAACTAATGTCTATAGAGATGCCTTAAGTTTTCAGCGAGAATTCATAAAAAGGAGTCGGTCAGCGATAGCATCACGTATTTGGTCAAAGTCATTCGGGTTGTGTTGGAAGTCCAAACCGTCAATCTTGATATGCAGAACTTCGCTGGCTTTCCACCGGCCAATCCATTCATTATAAAGGCGGTTCAGCCGCGACAAGTATTCAGGTGACATGTTCCGTTCGTATTCACGTCCACGCCGGTTGATGTGTGCCATCAAAGTATCGACGTTGGCTTCTAGATAAATCATCAAGTCGGGTGGGGGCAGAAAAGCGCTGATGGCTTCATACAAGCGCCGGTAAGCATCATAGTCCCGCGCCGACATATTGCCTTGTTCGTACAAATTCCGTGCGAAAATTTCCGCGTCCTCATACACCGTGCGGTCTTGGACGACGCTTCCCGGATGCTGAATCAATTGATGATGGTGTTCGAGCCGTTTTCCAAGAAAAAACACCTGTGAATGAAAGCTCCAGCGTTCCATGTCCTTATAAAAGTCAGCAAGATAAGGGTTTTCGGCGTTGGCCTCATAAAACGGTTCCCAGCCAAATTCGTCACTCAACATACTGGTGAGTGTACTTTTTCCTACACCGATATTGCCCGCAATGGCGACGAATAAACCCTGTTGTTCGATCATGGAATTGGCTCTTTGGTTAACACTGATTTCATATGAATCCTGTTATACTCCAATCGAACAAAAAAGCCAATCGCAACATATCCCAATATCTCAAAAACTTTTCCCAAGTGGTCTTTTACAGCTCTTCCGCCGACAACATCAACGGGAAGGGATAGTATTTGATGTAGTACACACGGTAGCTTTGACCATCCTCAAAGTGGGCAATCGAGCTGTGGTTCGCAAAGCGAAACAAACGGTTTCCTAACTTTAGCTCGTAACGCATGTAATGTCGGCTTCGATAATGGACTTCGTCTTCTATGACCTTTGCCTTACCCTCTGCCACGCTGATACGCTTATCCCGTGCATCCCGCGCATTTCGAACGGTAAATACCCACGAAATCAACATCAGCGCGCCCACTCCCGCACCGATAATAACCGCGATTTGCAGGGCATAAGGTAAAAATTCAGCCAGACTCTGATTAGCCTGCCGGTATTCGATGATGAAGCCGATAACAATCAGCAGCGGTATCCACAGGGCGAATAATCGGTAAGTCTGCCGCACGCCGCTTTGACGTGCTTGATAAACCGACTCGACGATAAAGAACTGATCCTGTGTCAATATCCCTTGACGGTTGGCCTCGACATCTGCTTGAGTGTAGGCAAAGTTCGGCAAATACGATGAGGTGTAATCGGTTTGTGTCATGTCGCTATTTCAACTTCACGCTGCGACGGAGTTCATTGGCTTCTACCTCAGTCAGCGGCTGCCACATTCCCGGTTCTAAACCCGCCAGCGTGATCTTTCCAATCGCCCAGCGAACCAATCGTAATGTCGGATGTCCAACTGCCGCTGTCATCCGCCGCACTTGACGGTTACGGCCTTCGGTCAGCGTCATTTGTATCCAGCAGTCCGGCACAGTTTGCCGCACCCGAATCGGTGGATCACGCGGTGGCAAGTCAGGTTCCGGTTCAAGCCGTTGGACAATCGTTGGTTTGGTTGGCCCATCACCCAATTGCAATCCATGTCGCAGTTTGCCTAACGCTTCTTCATCGGGAATACGTTCGATTTGTACCCAATACGTGCGCGGATGAGCATAACGGGGTTCGGTCAATCGTGTTTTGAGCTTATTGTCATTGGTCAGCAGCAGCAGACCCTCGCTGTCTCGATCTAAGCGTCCAGCGGCATATACGTTGGGAATCTGAATATAATCGGCTAACGTCGCCCGACCTTGTGTATCGGTAAACTGCGTCAGCACGTCATATGGCTTCCAAAACTTGAGTATTTGTGTTGAAGACATAACTGATAAGCAAAAATCACTATGGCGTGGTATTTGAGTCGTCCTGATTGGCTGCCGCTGCCATCGCGGCATCCAAGATCGCGATTATCTCTCGTCCCGCCTGCTGAATGAGTGCCAGATATTTGAGCGGGTCGCCGTCTGTTTCCTGAATTTCTTCCGGCAGAATGTCACTCGCCAGCATAATTGTATTCAGCCGGTTACGGACATCATGTGCAATCAACCGCGCGGTGGGATAATCCAGCAGAAATTGTGAATAGTGTTCGATCAAATCAGGTTTGTCTGTACTACTCACTGCTGCCCCCTTATCCGCACCATCACCGCTGCGGTTGAACTATGCCCTGAGTTTCTTCATCCGTTCGCCTGCCTGTCTCAGTGTATCATCACTTTTGCAGAATGCGAACCGCGCCAGCTTACCCGCGATATAACGGTGTTCTTCGCAGTAAAACGGGGAAGGTGGGATACACGCCACACCGATGTTTTTGATCAAGTGTTGTGTGAATTCCATATCATCACCGTCAAAGACTTCTGAAAAGTCGCCCATCACAAAGTAAGTGCCTTCAGGTATTTTGGCTTTGATGCCTGCGCCTTCCAGTGCTTCCATCATCAGATTGCGCTTAACCGTATACATCGCTTGGAAATCTTCATAGTATGAACCCGGCAGGTGCAGCGCGTATCCCGCCGCGATTTGTGACGGATGATGTACCGCGAACGTCACAAATTGATGTGCGCGCATCGCTCCTGCTACTAAATCAGGATGCCCATAAACCCAGCCAAGTTTCCAACCGGTCGCGCTGTAACTCTTGCCCAAGCTGTTGATCGTTACCGTCCGCTCGAACATCCCCGGCAGTGTCGCCATTGGCACATGCCGCGCAGGTTCGAATACCAGATGTTCATAAACCTCGTCCGCGATCACGACCACATCATGTTCTTTGCACAAATCCGCCACCAGCGTCATCTCTTCGATAGTGAATACCCGTCCGGTCGGATTTTGCGGCGAGTTCCACAGGATTGCTTTTGTTTTTGGCGTGAAGGCTTTCCGCAGTTCATCGGGATCAAGCGTCCATTCTGGCGGATGAAGCGGCACGTAAACTGGAGTTGCACCTGCCATAATCAAATTAGGCACATAGCTGTCGAAATAAGGCTCAATGACAATGACTTCATCACCGGCATCAACCAATCCCAAGATGGACGAGAATACCGCTTCGGTTCCGCCCGCCGTTGCCAAAACGCCACGATCAGGATCAACATCTAACCCGTAAAAACGGTTGGCATGGTCAGCCACACCCTTCTTAAGTTCAGCCGTTCCATTCCCCGGCGGATATTGGTTGTGCTGCCCATCCATCAGCGCTTTAACACTGGCCTGCACAACATCATTTGGCGTATCAAAATCGGGGCGACCTTGTCCCAAATTGACCGCGCCATACTGCGCCGCCAGATTATTAATCTCGCTGAAAATGGTGGTTCCGAATGTCGAAACGCGCTTGGAAAAGGTGGGCATGGGTAACACTGACTCCTAATTGCAGATGAATATTCAATCTCTATCGCGAACCCATCCCTAAATCCTGAATTGCTTCACTTCCCCATTGCTATGGGCTATCGGCGGACTGAGCCTGCGAAGATAGCCGAGGTGGGTTAGGGTAGGGGTATTATTGATAATTAACCTTTTTCGACAGCTTTCTTCGCCGCCTCGTAAGCCTTCTTGCCGTGTTCGCTCTCGAACTTTTCCAGATGTTCCCATTTAATCGAGTAGGGCTGCGCCACCTCATAGAGCCGCTTCCACAGCGCTTGATTTTTCACCGGATCACCGTTGGCTGTTTTCCAACCGCGCTTCATCCAACCCGCCAGCCACTTACTCATGCCGTTGGTCAGATATTCGCTGTCGCTGTAGACCACCAGACTCTTAAGGCCGCTCAATTCTTCCAGAACCCGCGCACAACCCGCCAGCACCAATTGATTATCCGACGAATTTGCCTCGCTGCCGTTGTAAAGGCGCTTGCTCTCTTTCGTGACAACCGCCACACCCCAACCACCTACTTTGGAGCTGTAATCCATGTTGGAGTAGACGTACAACTGCGCGTCGGCATCTGTACCTAAGCTCGCTTTGACTTCAGGTATCACCATCGGCGAGGCTTCTTTGCGTTCCCGTGCGGCTGTCGCCAGTTCATCCACGCGGTTATTGTATTTGCTGGTCGCGTGACCCTTAACCCAGTGCCACTTAAGGTCATGATCTTGCAGCGCCTCGTGCAGTTCTTCCCACAAATCTTGGTTCTGCACCGGCTGCTTGTTTGCTGTCAGCCAACCGTTACGCACCCAACCCGACATCCATTGGGTGATGCCATTTTTCAAATACTGGCTGTCGGTATGGAACTCAATCTGATAGGCTTCTTCCAGCGATTGCAGCGCCATGATTGCCGCCGTCAACTCCATGCGATTGTTGGTCGTGTTGTCCTCGCGCCCACTGATCTCCTCGATTGCGCCATTTCGAATGAGCAGCGCAGCCCAACCCCCCGCACCGGGATTCGGTTTCGCGCCGCCGTCAGAATAGATTGTTACGCTTGGTTTTGTCATAGTCCTGCCATTATTACCCACTTTGATCTCGCTTACAACGACCGTAAAGACCAATTGTTTCCAGTCGATTTTCTAACCGTTTTCAAATTGACGAAATTGTACACTTGTTCTATGATTAGGCTCTCTGAATTAAACTTGGCGTTCATGGCGACTTGGCGGTTTATTTTTCTTTCTCTGCATTTTCTCTGTGGCTCTGTGGTTAATCGTCTTTGCCCTTGCATTTTCAGCGGCTGGCTCCCGTATATCCGCCAAAGCGAAATGTGAAATATGCACGCGGCGGCATTAACCGAGTGATCCGCTGCAAAAGTGTCATTTCAGCGGAAATAGCCGGACCAGCCGCCAAACCAAATTGTCGATTCAGCGGCTTTAGCCGGGTTTCCCGCCAAACATTTCAGCGGGAAATATGCGAATTCTGCGAAAATTGCGAATCTATCGCATTAGCTTCCCGTTTTCGACGCCGTATTCACGTCACCAATCAAGAACGGATTAAAATTCGTCCCAATGTCGTAATAGTCTTCGTGTTCAACCGCTTTCAACCAACTGACCACACGGTAAGTAACCGGAGTAAAGGCCACTTCAATCGCCACCTTGAACAAATAACCGGAGATAATCAGGTTGACCAGCACCTCATTCGGAATGGTTCCGGCAAAGGCAATCACCGTGAATACAATCGTATCAACACCTTCTCCCGCGATGGTGGAGCCAATGGTTCGCATCCAAAGATACTTACCTTCCGTCCAAATTTTCATCTTTGCCAGCACGAAACTGTTGCTGAATTCACCCGCGAGGAAACCGCATAAACTCGCGGTCACTATCCGGAAGGTTTGACCCAAAATCGCGTGGAAACTCGCCTGAAGCTCCCAGCCTTGTGCTGGAGCAGCGCTGTCTACAATTGCTAAAGTAATGGCCGTCACGAACATCCAAAAGAAACCCGTCCAGATCACCCGCCGGCTGGACTTATACCCGTAAACCTCGGTCAAGACGTCGCCAAAAATATACGAAAGGGGAAAGAGAAACGTCCCGCCGTCGAACTGAAATGGCCCAATCTGTATCAACTTAGTTGCCGCGATGTTCGAAACAATCAGCACTGCCACCAACGAAGCGGTCACAAAATCCAAATGCTTATAAAGTCTGCGGTTTGAGGCAGATATGTTCATCGAAATCCACTCCAACAAAAATAAGGAACGCCTATTGTATGCTTCCGCGCGACTTTTGGAATGTCGGGTTACTCAAAACAAAAACACCCGATTTCATAAGAGATCAGGTGTTTCTTTTGTTTTTTCACCCTCGTTTACAGGGGAGGGCTTGGGAGAGAGTATAGGCTAATTCTTGATGAAGTTCCGCAGAACCGTGTGAAGGATACCGCCGTTGCGATAATATTCCAGTTCCACCGGCGTATTAATCCGCGCGGTCACTTGGAATTCCTTAACCGTGCCATCCTCAGCCGTAGCGCGAACCGTCAGGTCTTGCCCCGGTTGTAGGTTATCATCCAAGCCGATGATGTCATAGGTTTCAGTTCCGCTCAGCTTAAGTGTTTCCCAGCCTTCGCCTTCCTTAAACACCAACGGAAGCACACCCATCATCACGAGGTTGCTGCGATGAATACGCTCGAAGCTCTTCGCGATAACCGCTTTAACACCCAGAAGGTAAGTACCCTTAGCGGCCCAGTCACGGCTTGAACCCATACCGTAATCAATGCCCGCTAGAATAATCAACGGCGTGCCTTCGTCGATATACTGCATGGCTGCTTCGTAGATGCTCATCACCTTATCCGTGCCGAAGTGGACAGTTACGCCACCTTCAGTGCCGGGGACAAGGTTGTTGCGCAGACGAATATTCGCGAATGTACCGCGCATCATCACCTCGTGGCTGCCTCGGCGAGTACCGTAGGTGTTGAAGTCTTTCTTCTCCACGCCGTTCTCGATCAAGTAGCGACCTGCCGGGCTGTCCAACGCTATGTCGCCAGCCGGGGAGATATGGTCAGTGGTAATCGAGTCACCGAACAGACCCAGCACGCGCGCACCTTTGACCGGGGCAATCGGTTCGGCTTCGGGGGCGAGGTCAACAAAGAACGGAGGCTCTTGAATATAGGTACTCTTCTTGCTCCAACTGTAAACCGAACCGCCGCTAACCGGAATTTCGTTCCACATCACGTTGCCGGTGTAAACGTTTCCGTACTGTGTCTTGAAGAGATCAGGCGTTATGGTGTTCTGAACCATTTCCATGATTTCTTCTTGTGTCGGCCAAATATCCTTCAGGTAAACCATCTCGCCGTCGCGGTCATGACCAATTGGCTCGTTCAGCATATCGATGTCCACCGTACCGGCCAACGCATAGGCCACCACCAGTGGCGGAGAAGCCAGATAATTGGCTTTCACCGACGGGTTGATACGACCCTCAAAGTTACGGTTGCCGCTCAGAACTGCGCTGGCAACAAGGTTACTTTCCTTGATGGCGCTGGAAATTTTCTCGGGCAGCGGCCCGCTGTTACCGATACAAGTCGTGCAGCCATAACCAACCGTGTAAAAACCGAGGGCTTGAAGATAAGGAGTCAAACCCGCTTTATCCAGATATTCCGTGACAACGCGCGAACCGGGGGCAAGGCTGGTTTTGACGAATGGCTTCACGCTTAATCCGCGTTCTACTGCTTTCTTTGCCACCAAACCTGCCGCAATCATCACCGAAGGATTGCTAGTGTTGGTGCAGCTTGTTATAGCTGCGATCACCACCGCGCCGTGACCGACCGGAACGGCATTACCGTTGGTTCCCAGCATAGCCGTCTTTTCCATCGCTGATTCGTCCAGTGCAAAGCCGCGCTTGTCAATCGGAGCGCGTAGACTTTGCTCGAAAGTTTCCTTCATGTCGCTCAACAGGACGCGGTCTTGTGGACGCTTCGGTCCAGCCATGCTCGGTTCAACCGTGCTCAAATCCAGTTCGAGGACATCGGTGAATTCAGGATCAGGTGTCGATTCTGTGCGGAACAAGCCTTGTTCTTTACAGTACGCTTCGACAGTTTTGACCAATGCTTCGTCACGGCCTGTGCGTCGCATATAGCTCAAAGTTTCATCGTCAATCGGGAAGAAACCCATCGTTGCGCCGTATTCAGGAGCCATGTTCGCAATGGTTGCTCGGTCAGCCAACGACAGTTTGCTCAATCCTGTGCCGAAGAACTCGACAAACTTATCAACCACGCCCTTCTTACGCAGCATTTGTGTGACGACCAGCACCAAGTCGGTTGCCGTTGCGCCTTCACGCAGCTTACCCGTCAGCTTGAAGCCGATGACTTGGGGCATCAACATATAAATCGGCTGGTTGAGCATCGCGGCCTCGGCTTCAATACCGCCAACACCCCAACCGAGCACGCCCAACCCGTTAATCATCGTGGTATGGCTGTCGGTACCAACCAATGAGTCCGGCAGTAAAACGGTACGGCCTTCGTCATCCGTATACAATTGAACCGCTTTGGCGAGATATTCAAGGTTTACCTGATGCACGATGCCGGTTGCCGGAGGAACCACCTTGAAATTATCGAAGGCGCTTTGTCCCCAGCGCAGGAATTCGTAGCGTTCTTGGTTGCGTTGGAATTCCAATGTCGAGTTCATCATAATGGCGTTGGCCGAGCCGAAGCGGTCAACCTGCACCGAGTGGTCAATCACCAAGTCAACCGGAATAGTCGGGTTGATCTTCTTGGGTTCGCCGTTCATCCGCACCATTGCACTGCGCAGCGCCGCCAAATCGACCACGCAGGCCACGCCGGTGAAGTCTTGCAAAATCACGCGGGCAGGCTTAAACGGAATTTCAACCTGTTTGACATTCTTCGCTTCCCAATTGGCCAAATTTTGAACGGCTTCTTCATTGACCTGAAAGTTATCGAGATTGCGCAGAGCATTTTCCAACAAAATCTTGATGCTAAAAGGCAGCTTGTCGACATGGCCGACACCTTTTTCAGTAAGTTTACTCAAGCGATAAATTGTCACTTCACCCTTGGCCGTGTTCAGGGTTCCGCGCGTACCGAAATTGTCAAGTATCTTTGCCATATGTCATCCTCTCGTTAGTAGGTTGCTCAAAATCTTTAGAACTGGATGGCTAATCCAGTGTTGCTACCAAAATCATCTATTTAAATACGTCCATCTTTTCGTAAACGCTAAAACGCAAATGATTCTATCCAAAATGGTGCATTACTGTCAGCCATAAAGGGTATAACACTGTTATAAGTTTGGTTCAAGAGTAGTACGTATCCAAATTCAGCATGAGCGTTCGTGTTGTATCGTAAGTCACTTTTAGTTATTATTCAAATGGATAGTTTTTATAGAATTCATAGGCTGCTTCAATAAATCGCCATGCTAGATGTACATAGGCTGCGCATTTTTGTGTTTGTCGCCCGTTTGGGTAGTTTTACCCGTGCCGCGTCCGTCCTTCATATGACGCAGCCCACCGTCAGCCAGCAGGTCGCCGCCCTCGAAAGCGAACTCGGCATTCATCTTATTGACCGCAATACACGTAACATGCGTCTGACGGCTTCCGGTGACGTTTTATTCGACTACGGAGAACGCATACTGAAGCTGGCCGATGAAGCGCTGGCTGCCGTCCGTAAAGAAGCTGGCCTTGCCAAGCAGCAGCTTAAACTTGGGGTCGGTCATACCTTAGCCACTTATATCTTGCCCGATACCTTAAGTCGTTACCGTAACAGCCACAGTGATTATCATGTGCGTTTGGTCGTCGGCAACACAGGAGAATTACTCTCAAAGTTAAGTTCTGGCGAAATAGACATTGCCTTAGTTGGTTCTCCTGCCGAACATCCAGATATCGAATCTAGAGCCTTTATGCAAGATCATCTGGTAGTCATCGTTAGCACTCAAGATGAATGGGCGGGACTGCAAAGTGTGACTCTTGACCAGATTGCTACGCGGGTGCTGCTCACTCGTGAACCCGGTTCAGCATTATACACCACGGTCTCGCGTCTTTTTGGCGAAGATCGCCTATCACACGTCGAAACAATTTTGCTAGGGGAAACGGAAGCCATCAAGCGCAGTGTTGAACTGGGTTTGGGTGTCGCCCTCATCCAGAAAATCGCCATCGAACGCGAAGTACAGCAGGGCACACTTTGCACAATTGCGCTTTCCGGCGCGGATGATGCTCGTACCTACTTAATTGCTATTCGAAAACGCTCTGTTCCCAACGAAGCTGTTACCGCCTTTATGGCACTGCTGCCTTTTCCCAAAGACTAAATCACTGAGCTATAACAGGAGTCCTTTTCAATGCCTGAAATCAAAACGACTTTCAATTTGCTGCGCCGCCTCCAAGAGCAGAATGAGTCGGATGCGCCGTCGAATATCGCCCAGAAATCCAAGACGACCTTTACGCTACAGCCGAAACCGCAGCCACAGTCAGAATCAGGTCCGGGGTTTGTGAACGTGATGGTTTACCCCCAAGACCCATTTGTGAGCGCGCCAGAAGTTCGTCAAATGACGGCCAGCTATATTAATCCCGGTTTGGTGAATACCCGTTTTCAAGTGCGAGATCATCTTGCCGCACCCGCTCAGCCAGATGAGCAGGGCAATTATATGTTTTGGCCGGGAAAACTGGAATTTGATCAGGTCAATAGTTTTTATTACGCTACCTTTACCCTGCGAATGTACGAACGTTATGCGCAGCGAGCGCTGCCGTGGTCTTTCAAGCAAGAACTTCTCATGATCGACCCTCACGCGGGTGTTGGGGGAAATGCTTACTATAGCGAATTGGATGAACTGCTCGGATTTAATGGGTTTCAAGACGGTAAAGACCTTATTCAATCCTCACAGAGCGCAGATATTGTCAGCCATGAAACGGGACACGCTATTTTGGATGGAATGCGCGACCTATATAACGAGTCATTTGGCTTGGGTTCTAATGCCTTCCACGAAAGTTTTGGTGATATGACCGCTGTGCTGGTCGCATTACATGATGACTCGCTCATTGGACGACTTCTCGATTGGACAGGTGGTAATCTGAAAATAGATAATTTCATCGCCGCTGTCGCGGAACAGGTCACAAGCCGCTTGCAAGCGCGGGGTGAAAAAATTCAAGGGCGGACAGTTTATCTCCGCAACGCCCTTAACAAATTTACCGATGTTCCCTTTGACCAATTGCCGCCGACTCCAAATGATCCCGAGCTTGAACTCTCGCGCGAAAAACACAATTATTCCCGGCTCTTTACAGGCGCGTTCTATGACATTTTGGTCGCCGTCTACGAACAACTGCGCCAGTCACCAGCAGATCGCATCGCTATTCATAATAGCCGTGATATTGTCGCCAGCATTTTGACCACTGCCGTCGAACTTGGCCCTGTATGCGAACTTACTTTTAGCGACATGGCGCAGGCTTTTTTAGCCGCTGATAATTTGCTTTATGATGGTAAACATATCAACATCTTAATGAGCGTATTTGACCAGCGCAAAATTCTAACATCTGCTGCTGCGCGAGATTTCGTTGCCCAATGGAAAAATTTGCCGGATATACAGGCACCATCTGCGGTCGATTCGTCCGAAGTGGCGTTTAGATTTTTGTACGAACAAGTTGTCCCTAAACTCAATTTGGCTCCTAATATTGACTTCTCGCCTCTTGCTGCCTATCGGAATGCGGTCGGTCACGTTTTCATGACCTACGGAATAACCCGTCGCATTAATTTAATAGGCTCACAGTTCCTAACTTACAACGGATCCCATCTTGATCTTTATGGCGGCCTCACACTCGCCTTTGATTCATCCAACCGGCTTCGAAATGTCTGCTATCGTCCTGTGAATGATGAAGATGTGCGTCAGATTGAAATCCTCACCGCCAATTTGATCGCGCAGGGTCAGGTGACACCTTTAACAGCCGAAAATACTTTCTCAGCGATCTATGACATCGACGATCGCTTTAACACAGACTTATTACTCAAGAATCCAATCTTGGTGGATAAGCTGCCCGCTCATGTTTCAGACTTGGTGACTTATCTCATTGCTTCAATGCGCGCATATATGAAAGACTGAGAGTCTACGAAGAAACCGTTGCACTTTGCCGGACACGAAGTAGACTTAAGTTTTGATTTGTCGTGGATGCTAATTGTTGTTAGAAATGAGGAAAAGATGGGTCGTACACGAACGCTGGAACGTCGCAAAGAACGTGAGCAGCAAAAAAAGCGGCAGCGTCAGCTCACATTCGCTATCGGCGGCGTGGTGATAGCGGTGGTCGCTGTTGTCATCGTACTGCTGATTACAGTGCCAGCTGAAGCACCAATTCCCAATGGCACCGCAACGCGCTATCAAGGAATTGACCAAAGTTATAACGATAAGGGCTTTCCCGTTTTAGGCAAAGACTCCGCCCCGGTGAAGGTCATCGAATATTCAAGTTTTGACTGCCCCCACTGTGCTGATTTCCATGAGGGAACATGGCCGCAAGTATTGGATACCATTCGCAAGGGCGCGGTACAGTTTACCTATGTTCCAGTCTATGGCACAGGCGGTATTCAAAATGGGCAGGGCGCAGCCAAAGCGGCTATTTGCGCCGGGGAACAGGGACAATTCTGGGAAATGTACGACGCCCTGTTTAGTTGGCAAAAGACCTATGCCAACACGGCCTTTTCACAAAACCGCTTCACAGGTGGTGTGAATGCCCTAGGTCTAGATAAAGGCAAATGGGACGCTTGTATTAGCAGTAGCAAACCTGAAACGGTTATCACGGCGGCGATGGAAGCCTTCAGGTTGCAGAATGTTGCCGGAACGCCTGCACTGTTGGTCAATGGTACAGTCGTGGATACCGCCAGTAACGTATCCCTCATGGATGCGATTAATACGGCTTTACAAGCTGCGGGCGGCATACCCGCTGAAGTCACGGCTGAGGCTACCCAATCCACAGCCGCTGAAGTGACCGCCGAAGCAACTACACAGCCGACTGTCGAAAAGACGGCGGAGGCCACGACAGAGGCCACAATGGAAGCGACCGCCGAGGCGACTGCTTCTTAACCAACTTGCGGTATAAAAAAGGCGATCAACTTGTATCGCCTTTTTTGATGCATGTAGTCAATCCCGTGCTTGCAGCAGTGGCCCTAGTTTGCGCCCACCTATCAGATGAATATGTAAGTGCGGCACTTCTTGCCCTGAGTCGCTTCCATTATTGACGATGAGTCGATAACCGCTTTCCGCCACTCCTTGCTCCTTAGCCACCTGTTTAGCCACAGTGAACAAATGACCCAACATCTGCTCATGTTCGGGCAGAACATCGTTGGTTGAAGCAATCTCGACGTTCGGCACAATCAGAATATGGACGGGAGCGACAGGATTAATATCCTTAAAAGCTGTTACCAATTCATCTTGATATACGATGCTGGCGGGAATTTCTTTGGCGATAATTTTTGCAAATATCGTTGGCATATTTTCGTCCTCTACATCGCCATGCCGCCATCAACCACCAGCACATGTCCGGTGATATAGGCAGCTTCATCTGACGCAAGGAAGGCCGTAGAGTAGGCCACATCTTCAATCGCCCCCCAACGCCCCAATGGAATATTGTCATTCAACTTCGCGGTCATTTCTGCTGGCAAGTCTTTCGTCAAATCTGTCAGCACGAAACCCGGCGCGACCGCGTTCACCGTGATACTACGGGACGCGACTTCTCGTGCCAGCGACTTTGTAAAGCCGATGATACCCGCTTTACTAGCGCTGTAATTGGTCTGTCCACCGTTACCCGCAATTCCGCTGATGCTGGTGATGTTGATGATTCGCCCGTAGCGCTTCCGCATCATGCTCTTAACCGCCGCTTTCGAACATAACCACGTGCTGCGAAGATTAGTTTTAATAACCGTATCAAAATCTTCTGGTTTCATCATCATAATCAGGTTGTCACGGGTTGTTCCGGCGTTATTCACCAGAATGTCGAGCTTCCCATAGGCATCAATCGCCGCTTTTATCAGTGCGTTTGCACCTTCTTCGTCGCTGACATCGGCCTTAAAAGCCATCGCCTTGCCGCCGTCGGCTGTGATTTTTTCAACTACTTCGTTAGCTGCGTCTGGGCTGCTGTTATAATTCACAACCACCGTTGCGCCGCGTTTTGCCAGCTCCAGCGCAATCCCTCTACCGATTCCCCGGCTGCCTCCGGTGACAATCGCAATTTTATCGGTCAATTGAGCCATATTCATCCCCTTTCGCCAAACTTGTAATTGGCAAAGCCCGTTGTCAAAAAAACCTTAGATAAAACTATACCGTTTTGGCTGGTTCTCAGCCATATTCATGAACCCCCAACCCACCCAATCAGATTAATTGTTCCCTTGAGTACACCTGTCAAATTGGCCGTTCCTGTGCCGTTCTGGTTTGCCACAAGGACATCGACGCGCCCATCTACTCGTGGATTAACGCCAATGAATGCCAGCCACGCGCCATCCGGCGAGTAGCTTGGATTGCACATACCGGGAGGCGGATTTCCTCGCGTGACAAAATTGAAAGCAGCATCCAATACCCGTGCCCCATAAGGGCATTGCCCTCCAACACCACCCAGTGCGATACGGGAACCGTCTTTAATCCATGAAGCACTCATTCCAAATCTGGGGAAAGTGAGTTCGCTTGTACGCCCGATGAGTGTACCATCACGCCGTAATGCGATAATTTCCGACGTGCTGTTACTTACACTTTGATAAACAACTGCGCTGCCGTCCGCTGCCCAAGCTTCCGACAAGCGTATTGGGCCGTCGCTTCCATCGGCTAATTTGACTTCCTGTGCTTGTCCAACATTAATGTCCTCGATCCACAGGTGACGCTGCGGCGGATTATCCAGTGTTGGATCGCCTGTGGCAAAGATAATCGTCGTATTGTTCAACCAGCGGGGCGGTTCGCTCAGTTTCTCATCGGTGAGTTTACGGGTTTCGCCGCTGGCCATATCCATCAAATAAATGCTGCCGACAACGCTGCCTTCAATCGGTGGCGTATTGATCGCTGGATCACAGGCATTCGCATCCCCCGGAATCCAGCTAGTGCAGGTATCTCGGTCGGAGACGAACATCAACTTGCTGCCATCCGGCGACCATGATGGCCAAATATCATAAGAGCCGTTGTTAGTCAGGTTTTTGAGGTCAGCTCCATCGCTGCCGATTGTGAAAATATCGATGTCATAACCCGTCGCGACCGCCATTGCCAGACGTGTTCCGTCACGTGTCCATGCCGGATCACTAAAGAAGCCGCGCTGCACCAATGAATTAATCGGCAATATACGTCCGCTAATCCGGTTTTCGAGGCTCATCATATAAAGCCCACCTGTTTGCCCGGTGGTGCTGTCGCGCCCATCTTTGAAATAGGCCACTGAACGCCCGTTTGCGGAAATATAAATCTGGTTATTGGTGCTGGCGGCAAGCTGCATCACTGGAATACGACCACCGGGATTGTTGGGCTGTACGTAGTACAGTGTTTCTAATCCGGTCGCAGGTTGTGGCGTTCCTTGGTTGGGGACATTATCTCGATCATTCTGGTTAATGAAGGCCAGCATCGGTGAACTCAAACTGGTAATAATATCTTTGGGAACGGTGAGCAGCTGCCAGTTATCAAAGATGAATCCGACGGTTGCTTGTGCGGTCGGATACGGCGTAGGTGTAATTGTCGGGGTAGGAGTTATGGTCGGTGTTACAGTCACCGTGCTAGTGGCTGTTGCGGTTTCAGTCGGTGGTATCGCTGTTACTGTCGGTGCGATTGTTGCGGTACGGGTTTCGGTTGGAGTTTCTGTGGGAATCGGTGTGGGCGTTGGCGAAGTCGCCAGACTACATGATGCACTCATTAGCATCATGGCTAAAATCAAAACACGAACTTTCATAATCAGAATCCCTGCTTAGGCGGTCACAAAATGCTTAGAATACCATGCCGAACCTGCTCGGCCTACTGTTGAAAGCTGACGATTACTCTACGCATTCACCTATTGCGGAGCGGTCGTGTCGGTGGTTGCTTGTGGCAGTGCAACCAATATTCTCACGGAATATGGCACTTGTTTTCCATCCTGATAAGTAAGCAACAAGGTGTAAGTCGTATCCACACGCGGGCATACTTGTTGGCTGGTGACAGTTACAGGTTGTCCTTGGAATAACACCTGACTGACATTCGTTGCGTCCCAACGGATAGTTGTGCATTCTCCTTGTTGTAATTGTGTACTATCTGCGCGTAAGTTCGGATTAATGGGTGTTGGCGCAATTGTATTGGTTGGTTGAGCAGTTGGCTGTGGAACGGCTGTTGCCAGTTGGCGCGGAACGCGTATGACTTGCCCGACTTGTATCTGGTTTGCGTTTGCAATGCAGTTACCTTGTTGCAATTCATTGACACTCAAACCAAAGGATTGTGCCACATTAAATAGGGTATCCCCTGTCTGAATCGTATAGCTGAAATTCCAATCCGCTCGAACAACACAGGCTGTCGGTACCACCGGCACACTTGTATTGGTCGGTACCACTGGCGCAATCGGTGGTGGTACCTGTACCTGTCGCTCAAGTAAAGGCAGCGGCGCTTGGCCGACCGCTTGCACATCAAAAGGCTCTGGCTGAGAGGGCGGCCCACTCACCTGCAAACCATCCCCACCACCTAACGGCAAATGAACCTGTGCTCCCGGCTGTACCACACGTGTAATATTGGCTGAGCTAACGACCGCTGATCCTTCAATCGTTGCTACCGTCAGTTCCGAGTTTTGCTCAGCTGTTAGATAAGCCGTTGATCCCAGAGAAATACTTGCGCCGTTAATCGTCATTGTCGCTTGGCTGCCTTCAGGCGATTGCAGAAGGAGCGCCGATTTCGGGGCATTGCTGCAACTGGTTGTTCCGCCGACTCCCGTTCGGAGTACAACAGCTTGCATTTTTGGCGTGATATTATCCAGTACGGCATTCCCGAACAGCAAAAAGGTCACGTTTTGTCCCGGTACTGTATCGGCTAAGTTGGCCTGTATTTTCAAAATAGCGATACCCCACACTTGTTTCGAGGTATCAAGTGGGGCAGTTGTCAACTTGCGAATTAAATCAACGCCGACAATATCACCGGCTTTGGTGAAGCTTACAGTAGCATTCGGCTGAAGTTCCGCGTCGATTAAGTTATTTCCATAGCACGCTTGGTTACGCCCCAATGTCGTACAAACTTGATTGGCCTTATTGAGAGCTACGGTTACCAGATCATCACAACTGAGCGCGGTCGCGATGGTTGGCGATGGGCTGGGTGGCAGAGCTGTCGATTCCGCACCTTGGTTCAAGTTGCATCCGGTCAGTAAAAGCATGATGAGCCAAAACGCAATGCGGATACGTGCCATGTTTTTATTTGCTCTCGGTTAACTCAGGGCGAAATACATAATAAGAGCCGCGTTTTTGCCCCATTTTTCGCAAGATATTTTTGGTAACCAGATCGGCCAAATCACGCCGAATCGTTTCGGGATGCACATCAGGGCAGAGCAATTGCAAATCGCTGTTGGTGATACGTTTGCTGCCACCTTCGCGGTTCAAAAACAAAATTGCTTCTTCTTGTCGAGGGTTAATCTCAACCCCTTGATACATTCCGTTCAACTGGGGCACAGGGTTAGCCGGAGCGGCATAGACTTTAGGTTTCGTGTTGGCATTTCGCAATACAACACGGAAGCCACCTGCTGTTTCTTCAAATTCGGGTGCACTCAATTGCTGCTGCTGCATCAGGTCGATAACGCGGTCAACCCCATATCCTAATCGCTCGATAAAGCCCATATCAGAAAGGACTTGTACAATCGCAGGATTGCGTGAAAAACGTTCATCTTTGATGTTGGCAATGGTAACCGGTCCCGGCAGCCTTCCCGGACTGGTCACTTCCATGCGGTTACTAAAAATGAACAACCGCACGCCATCCCCATTAATCCGATAATCTCGGTGGGCAACAGCATTTACAACCAATTCGCGGGCAGCCTCCAGAGGATATTCAAACGTCTCGGCTCGCGCCATCGTTGAGCCGAGCTGAATCCCTTTTCGCAGGTGATCAACCAGAAAGGTTTCAGCCCGTCGAATTTGGTCAGGCAGTGTGCCGCTCATATCTTGCCGGGTAAATGTATCGCTCATAGTTTCGGTGGCAAATCGCGCCGCCGTAATATCTGCGCCGCGTACGAAACGCTGCGGGTCTTTACCAAAAAGCAAAATACCGGCATAGGTCGGTTTTAGAGTGCCATTTTGTTCAGTCAGGCAGCCGCGTTTAATCAGAATTTTTTCGGGCGATGTATTTCCTACGCCGCTCAAACTGGCTGCGTAAGCCTTGACCTTTTCCCAATCAAGGTCATCAATGCTGACATCCAATGCAGTTTCAGTTTCGAAGCTGCCCTCGCTGCGTTCAACGACCAATTTACGGAGTTCCGGCGGATTAAGCGGAGTGTTATCAATCCCTTGACGTTGAAGATAACGACCTTTGAGTCCATAAACATGAGGCATTCCTGTGGGAATTTGAACAATAACAATCGATTTGCCACTCAACCGGACAACTTGCGGCAGCGGCACAATCAGGTGAGGTTCAATGGTGAGTGTGGCCTGCAAAATGGTATCGACTGCTTCGTTGGGATCACGCACGCCAATAATGTTTCCATTATGTCCGGTAACGCCCAACAACACGGTTCCACCATGTCCGTTCGCCATAGCGGCCAATGTTTCAGCAAGCATCTCCGGCGCGGATTGCTCACTAAACCACTCGGTGTGATGGTTACGCCCATTTTTAATTAGGTGCCATAGCTCATCAATTGATGTACTCACGTTTGAACTGCCGTTTCTGAGGTTTCTTCCTTTTCCTCTTCTTGGCGATCTTTATCCCGCTTACGGCCTTCACGTGGGGGTGCAAGAAGCACTTTGTCAATCACTTGCTGCATATCCGACACAAACGAAATATGCAGGTCGTCTAAGGCTTCTTTCGGGATATCGATCAAATCCTTTTTATTTTCAGCAGGTAATATAACATGAGTTAGCCCCGCGCGCCGCGCCGCCAGTACCTTTTCCTTCACACCGCCGACGGCTAAGACTTTACCGCGTAACGTGATTTCACCGGTCATTGCATATTGGCTGCGTACTTTGCGTTCGGTAAAAGCCGAAAGGATAGCCGTAGCCAGTGTAATACCGGCTGATGGGCCTTCTTTTGGAATAGCCCCCTCTGGCAGATGAAGATGCACGTCGTAGCTTTCGAAATCGTCGCTGGGTAAATCGAAATCTTTGGCGCGCGAACGCACATAACTCAACGCCGCCTGTACCGATTCCTGCATGACCTCGCCTAATTGACCGGTCATGAGTAAGTTGCCTTTACCCGGCAGCACGGAGGCTTCAATAACCGTTATGTCACCACCGTCATACGTCCAGACCAATCCCGTGACCAATCCCACACTATCTTTTTTATGAGCCAGCCGGTTAGTAAACAGCGGCGGGCCAAGCAGTTCAACTACCTTTTGACGGGTAATCTTGGGCGAATACGGTTTTTCTTCAGCCAGCCGCCGCGCGATTTTGCGGCACACATTGGCGATTTCGCGGTTAAGATTGCGAACACCACCCTCATATGTGTATTCACGAATCAGCGCCTTAATCGCTCGACTGTCAAAACTGACTTTCGCATCTTGTAACCCGTGCGCTTCAAGTTGGGTAGGAATCAAGAATTTACGGGCGATTGCCATTTTTTCTTCATCGGTATAGCCGCTAAATTCAATCACTTCCAACCGGTCAAGCAGCGCATCAGGAATCGGATCAAGGTCATTAGCCGTTGTGATAAACAACACTTTGGAAAGGTCGTAGGGCATTTCCAAATAATGATCTGAGAAGGTGTTGTTTTGTTCTGGATCAAGCACCTCTAACAACGCCGATGCCGGATCACCCCTGAAATCAGCGCCTAACTTGTCAATTTCATCCAGTATGAAAACGGGGTTGATCGTTCCAGCACGTCGCATCGTTTGCAGGATTCGACCGGGCAGCGCGCCAATGTAGGTGCGGCGGTGACCCCGAATTTCGGCCTCGTCTCGCACACCGCCCAAACTGACACGGATAAACTCGCGCCCTAAAGCCCGTGCGATACTTTTACCCAATGATGTTTTGCCAACACCGGGCGGGCCTACGAAGCACAAAATCGGGCTTTTCAACTTGCTGCTGGCAATTTTGCGCACCGCGATGTATTCCAAAATGCGATCTTTAACTTTTGGCAGCCCATAATGATCTTCATCGAGGACTTGTTGAGCATTTTTAATATCCAGATTGTCGTCGCTCGATTTGCTCCATGGCAACCCCACCAGCCAATCAATATAGGTACGGATGATACCAACTTCTGGAGCCATCGGCGGCATCATCATCAACCGTGAGAGTTCTTTGAGCGCTCTTTCTTGGATGTCAGCCGGCAAATTGGCACTGACGATTTGGTCGCGCACTTCATTAATTTCTTGCTGGAAGATGTCGCCTTCGCCCAACTCGGTTTGGATGATACGCATTTGTTCGCGTAGATACACTTCGCGCTGGCTGCGATCCATCTCTTGTTGAACTTGGCTGTTAATCTCGTCGCGCAATTCGAGCACACTGATCTCATGGCTTAACAAGAGCGCAATTCCTTGTAACCGCTCTTCTAGAGTACGTGTTTCGAGCAGTCGCTGCTGTTCTTCAAGGGGCAAAACCAGCGCGGAACTCACAAAATCTGACAGCAGCTCAGGGTCTTCGACGTCTAAAAGATGGTCAACGACATCATCGGGCAGCGTTGTGTTAAGGTCAGCGTACTGCTGTACCAGTTGGAAAACACGATCTGCCAAATCTGAAATTTCATCGGCGTCGGAATCGGGTTCTTCGAATTGACGTGCCTTGACAATCATATAAGGATCAGTCTGCACAACTTCGACGATCTCAACCCGTCGTCGTCCCTGTGCCAGCACGTTGCGACTGTCATCAGGGGTGCGAATAATGCGGCTGAGCGCAATTTCTGTTCCGATACTGTACAAATCTTTGATTTGAATATTGGTGATATTCGTATCGCGAAGTGCCACGCCAATGACCGTTTTACGACTGGTTAATGCTGCTTGAATTGCAGCCATTGCTCTTGGATTACGGGTTGAAATAGGACTAATAACGTTCGGGAAAATGACAAGACCGCGTAGTGGTACTACTGGGCAAACAATTAAGCCATCTTTATCAGGAGTGGCATTCGCGATTTTCTGAAATTCATTTATGCCTGTCTGGTTTGCCAATGAACTGACCTCAAGCGGTGAAAGATAAAAGGGGATTGTAAGTTTACCAAAGAGTCATCAGACAGTAAACATCCCGCTTCAATATTATTGGCCTACACTTGGCGTTGGCATACCTTTCCGCTACACTTCTTTACGGTTGGTAAATAAATGGAAATGATATGCGAGCATCAATTTGGGTAACAATTCTTGTCGCGACTGTGGTATTAGTGCTGGTAATTTTGGTAGGTCAATCTTTGATTCAACCCAACTTGCCACTGATTACCCACGCGGCGTTTTCATTGGATCGTATCACGCCAAACGCCGATGGCGACGCGGACGTGACCAATTTTTCATACGGCATTTCGCGAAACGCCCAAGTCTCACTCACTTTTCAATCCGCTGATGGAACGAGTTACGTGTTTCGCCAGAACGAAGCCCGCATTCCCGCAGATTATACGGTTGCGTTTAGTGGCGTGGTGGGTGGTTACAAGCTCCCAAATGAAAATGTCACCGGCGAAATCGAACGCCGATTAATCCCCAATGGCACTTATACATGGCATTTGCAGGCCAAAGACTCCAAAACAGGCGAGACTGCCGAACAGACGGGAAACTTGGAAATCGCGGACGCAGGTTCGCAGTTGCCGACGATCAACGATTTTACACTGGATCGTCACGAGTTTTCGCCCAATCAAGATGGTATTGCAGACCGTGTCATCATGAATCTGAACCTGACCAAACCGGTTGATTCCCTGACTGTCTACTTACAGGGTTCGGATGGACAGTCGATTTTTATCCCCGAAATTTTGAGTGGACGTAAACCCGGTGAAGCAGGCCAACACTTTTTTGACTATGACGGTGGTATCGAACGGGGCGTGGAACCGCCCCCGAATGGTGATTACACAGTGGTCGCCGTTGCTCAAGATTTGGAGGGCCAGCGCATCAGTCAAACCTCCAAATTGACCATTAATAACGGTGGTGTTCCACAGGCCGAAATTGCGCCACAACCAACTGATATAGATGTGGTGTTTGCTGCTCAACCTTATGACCCGAAATATGCCATTAACTCCAACCAGCAGGGTCAACTATTGTCGTCCCCGACTTTTGATAAAGATTTAGGCTTTAGCACCGTCTCCATGAAAGTCGGTGCTATGCTGGTTTTCAAGCTCACGGTACGTAACTATGGCAAAGTGGCCATCCGTACCAGCGGGCCATGGCCGGGTACAGTCTACGACGATAATCAAGTTTGGGGCGCTACCGGCGTGTATGAACAATCAGGTTCATTTCGTGTGGGCATTATGTGTTCTACTTCTGAAACCAATTGGCCGTGGCGTTGGGCAGTTGGTTCACCGGATGCGTTGACCAAAGAGACTGATCCACAAAATGGCAACGTCTATTATTACTTGCCTGCTGGTGGACAAAGCGAAGTCTGGGGTGCTGTCCACATGACGCACTTTGTCAAAGCACGTAATCCGCAGCAGTGTTGGGCAGGGCTTATCCACGAAGATGTTGAAGTCGTTAATCAACGGGTTGGCGCGCGTGATATTTTGCTTGTGCAAACTGACGGTTCTTCGGGCGGGTGATGCTATAATAATAGTTGTAATCAGGCAACCAGTGGAGGAATACCTTTGTCCCAACCGAAGCGCATATTTCAAATCCCCCTGCTGCGGTCACTTCTGTTGGGATTCTTAACTGTGATTGTGGTAGCTTGTCGTCCGCAAGCCGCAGCGATCGTGCCCACAGCTATCCCAACCTTAACGGCTGTTCCCCGGTCTACACCGTTACCTGCGTTGCCCACAAGCGTTCCCATCGGCAATGCTGACAACCCCTTCCGGTTGATAGTTCATCCGAATACCAAGCCCGAATCAGATAAAATAGTCACCGATCTTGAAACTGCGATTGAAAAGAAAACCGGTTGGGTGGTCAAAATCGAACTGGTTGAAACTGATGCCGCTGCGTTATCCGCTTTGTGTGCATCGACTGCTGATCAACCGGCCATCGCGTGGCTGACCGGATTAGGCTACATCGCTGCCAACGCCAAGAAATGTGGACAACCCCAGTTGCTCGTGAGTCGTGGAACGGGTAAAGATGCTGCTACAGGCGAGATTGCCACCATCGTTGTTAGGCGTGGCATCAGCGCACTCTCGGATATAAAAGGGCGTATCTTTTGTCGTATCTCCAACACCGATTTAATCAGTTGGGTTATTCCTTCAATGATGATGGAAGCAGCAGGAATGGATCCTGAAAATGATCCAAAAACCATTAAAGAATATGCCGAACCCGCCGATCTGGTGAAAGCCGTATCCAGCAGCACCTGTGATGCCGCTGCTATTCCGGATACTTTGCTAGCCGAATTGGTTACGGATGATAAGACGATTTCAGCGAAAGTGTCCAGCTTAACCAGCAGCGTTGCCTTCCCTTATTCCGTATTAGTTGCATCTTCAGATATTCCCTTAAGTATAGTCACTGACCTGAATGATGAGTGGGTAAATTTATCTAAAGATCGCCTGCTCAACACCAACGTGAGTGAATTGTTGGGACAGTCTGCATTAGTCCCCGCCAAAATCGACGAATTACAGCCGTTTCTGGATTTTGCTGCCAGCACCAAGCAAGATTTTACACAGTTAGGCAGCTAATGGCGGTCGATTTAGCGGTCGTTATCGTCACATGGAATGTTCGCCATCTCATTACCGATGCTCTCCAGAGTCTGTTGGATGATCTTGCACAGACTAGGCTCACATTTGAAGTATACGTGGTTGACAGCGCTTCCAACGATGGGACTGATGAGCTTATTAAGTCTACTTTTCCGCAGGTTAAGCTCCTAACCAGCACTCAAAATTTAGGGTTTGGTAGTGCCAATAACCTCGCGCTGCGTGACATGGGCTTCGGAAAGAATTCTGATTCCCAGTCCCTTCCTAAAGCAGTTTATCTGCTTAATCCCGATACCGTTACACATATCGGTGCAACCCAAGCCCTTTACGATGCACTTTTCTCAGACCCCAAAGTCGGTTTGGTCGGTGCCGCTCTGACCTATGGAGATGGCAGTTTTCAACACAGCGCCTTTTCATTTCCCGGCTTGCGTCAACTATGGGTTGAGTTTTTCCCGACACCGGGACGTTTGTTTGAGAGTCCCTTTAACGGACGTTATCCCCGCGAAAAATATAGGGTTGGTCAACCCTTTGCTGTGGATTTTGTTTTAGGTGCAACCATGATGCTCAAGGCTGAAGTCATCCAGCAAACAGGCATGTTTGATGAGCAAATTTTTATGTACTGTGAGGAAATTGATTGGGCATGGCGCATCCATCGAGCAGGTTGGGAGGTCTATTGTGTCCCTTCCGCTCATGTGACTCACCTCGGTGGACAAAGTACATCGCAGGTGCGTCCGCGCAGCCTGATGAATCTTTGGCAAAGTCGGCTATTCCTGATTGACCGCTATTTTGATCCGCTGAAACGGTTTATAGCCCGTAAGATGGTTGCCTATGGGATACGGCGAAAATTAAATCAACTTACAGGTCTATCTGGCTTAACCGCTGCGGATAAAACCGCCTTATCCGAGGCTTATCAGTCAATTTACGAAATGACCTCTCGATGACTTTATTCGCTGTTATTCTGACCTACAACGAAGCCCGACACATAAAAGAATGTATTGAAAGTCTTCGCTTTGCTGATGCGATTATCGTTTTTGATTCTTTCAGCTCCGATGACACCCTTCAGATTGCCCGTGAATCCGGTGTGGAAGTATCCCAACGTAAATTCGACGATTACGCAGGTCAGCGGAATGCTGCTCTCAAATATGTCGAGGGCAGGGCTGATTGCGTGCTGTTTGTGGATGCCGACGAACGTGGTACCCCCGAATTAGCGGCTGAAGTTCAGACGGTTATCCATAACGAGGATATTGTTGCTTGGCGGGTGCCGCGTTTCAATTATATCTTCGGCAAGTTGACTCAAGGCGCAGGTTGGTATCCTGATTATCAAACCCGTCTGTTACGGGTTGGCAAAGCCCATTACGACCCCGCCAGAAAAGTTCATGAATTAGTTGTATTGGATGGTGCTGAAGGAACGTTACATCAGCACTTTATTCACTTAAATTACGAAACGGTTCAACAATTTCACACGAAACAAAAGCGTTATTCGGCATACGATGCGAACATACTTTACCAGCAAGGTATTCATCCAAAACCACAGAATTTTATTTTGCAGCCCGTTCGTCAATTCTGGTGGAGATTTGTAACGCTAAAAGGTTATCAAGACGGTTGGCATGGTTTTCGCTTAAGTGCGTTGATGGGATGGTACGAGTTTCGCAAGTACATTTATCTACGAAATCTTTGGCGCGGAAACAAATAGAGCAGTGGATTTAGCCCACTGCTCTATGATTATACTAACGGTCAAATGTCTGTTAATTGACCTTTGGCACCAGAACGCCATAGCCACCGCTAGAACGCTTATACAAGACATTCACACTGCCCGTATCCCCGTTGAAGAACATGAAAAACGCGTGTCCCAACAACTCCATCTGTTCAACGGCTTCTGCCTCATTCATGGCGACCACCGGTATTTCCTTATGTCGTAAAACTTCCGTCGGTGCTTCATCGACAAATTCCTCGACATCGGGAATTGCCTCCGCCGCATTGAGTTCTTCGATAGAAGCGCTAAAACGTTCCTTGCCTTTGCGATTTCGTTTGCTCTTAAAGCGCTGAATTCTGCGGTGCATGTTTTCGACTGCACCGTTAATTGCCGCCATAATATCACCGGTAGTTCGTTCCTCTGTTCGTAAAATTGCGCCCCGACTATGCCGTATAGTGATTTGTGCTGCGACAAGGTCTTCACCACGTCGCGTATGTTCATGGTTCAAATCAACCCGTGCTTCGACGATGTTGGGTAAGTAACGATCAAAGTGTTCTACCTTCTTACGGGCATACTTCTCAATCGATTCTGTAACCTTAACATTACGCCCTTTAATGGTGATATTCATCTACAATCTCCTTTTTGTGCGTAATAGAATAACCAGCAACGCTAACAGTAAGGCCATAAACAGCACGAGCGCCAGCCAAAATCAGCGCTTCTCCGCAGGCACTCAATGTTGATCCAGTTGTGTATACATCATCGACAATCAATACACATTGGTTGTCAATGAGTGTCTTATTAGCTGTAAATGCCCCTTTGATATTGACCAGCCTTTCTGCTCCACTGACGGTAACTTGTGATTGTGTTTCTCTCACACGTTCTAAGGCGTGTGCTTCACAACGGATATTGTGAATATCGGCAACGACTTCCGCCAGTAGTTGTGCTTGATTGTAACCGCGTTCGGCTAAACGCTTAGTGTGCAATGGCACAGGTGCAATCATGTCTATTGTCCAATTTTGCTGGCTCAAACATCGCGCCAACTTTTCCCCGAGTGGCCGGGCGACCTCCCGGGCATTTTCGTACTTAAGCGCTTGTACCGCCTCTCGCAGTTTATCCATATGCCAACCGGACGCGGCCACAGCTTCCAGCGGGACTTTTGGCTCGATGCGCTCTGTGAATGTGAGGAGGTCTAAATCGCGCTGACAATCGGCACACCAGTGCGTGTCAATGTGACCACATCCGGCGCAGCGAGGCGGGAAAATCAAGTCAATTCCAATTGAAGACAGTCGATTCAAAATAGCCTTAGACGCAAAAAGCCCTGACCAGATTGGGGCTTTTTGTTTTTGGTGGCTATTCAGTTGCTGAGGCAAATTTTCTGGCATACGTCTCGCTATTGCTGCTATGGATAATGCGCCAGTCCAAAATAGAATTCGTGTCGCTTTAGTTACACCTTACCGAGTGTACCACTGCCCATCAAGAAGATGACAGCCGGTCCCAGCAGTACAATCCACAGTGACGGGAAGATCAACAACACCATTGGGATCATCATCTTAACCGGTGCTTGGTGCGCCTTTTCCTGAGCACGTTGACGACGCTTAACACGCATTTGGTCAGACTGAACCCGCAAAATCTTGGTCATGCTCACGCCCAATTGGTCAGCTTGAATAACCGCTGCCACGAAGCTGGTGACATCCGGAACACCCATACGGTCAGACATATCGCGCATGGCTTCACGGCGCAATTTACCGAGCTGAATTTCGCGCAGCACGCGGCCAAAACCGATTGCGAGATCGTTGTCCCACTTTTCATAAACTTTACCCATCGCCTGATCAAAACCCAGACCTGCTTCTACGCAGATTGTGAGCAAGTCAAGCGCATCCGGCAAGCTCTTGAGAATGCCATCCTGCCGCCGCGAAACTTTTCCCTTGATCCACAATACGGGGAAGTAAAAGCCCAGCGCAGCGCCGCCTGCCGTGTAGAGCAGGGCGTTAGGATCACGTTTTGGTGATAACACAAAGAAAACCATGAAGGCCGCAAGTGCAATACCGATGGTTGCCACAATACGGATGGTCAGGAAAGTCGTCGGTTCCATTGAGCCAGCCATACCAGCTTGCTCAATCACCTTACGCGTTTCGTCAATTTGTTTTTGTGGCGTAAAGCGCGTTGTGATTTCCGCAATATTGCGCAGAAGCGGAATTAAAATGCGGTCTTTAAACGAAAGCGATAGTTCGATTTCCTCTAGGGATTCAGGAAGTTCTCGTTCGCCAAATTGGGCCAACCGGTCTTGCAATGGGTCGCGCTTCTTATCATCTTTTAGCGCAATATAAACAAGCCCGACAATGACGACCACAACAACGATAACCAATAGGACTATTAGATTTTCCATGACAATATCCCCGGCTATATTTCTATGTTGACGATTTTCTGGATAGCTGCCATACCCATGCCGATAAGCGCTAAACCAATCCCGAGCAGCGGCCAGCCGCAAAGCCGATTTTCAAACAACGGGTTCATGAACCCCGGCTCGATTAACGATAGAAAAATAGCTACCGCAATCGGCAAGAAACTAATCAAGTAACCTGTGGCACGCCCTTGTGAAGTAAGAACGCGGATTTCGCCTTTCAGCTTAATACGCTCACGAATGGTATGACCGATAACTTCCAGAATTTCAGCAAGGTTACCGCCGACCTCACGCTGAATGTTTACAGCCGTGATCACCAAGTCGAGGTCTTCACTTTCCACTCTTGCCAGAAGATGTGCAAGCGCATCTTCTACATCAATACCAAGCTGAACCTCTTGCACAACACGCTTGAATTCGGTTGCGGTCGGTTCGGGTGCATCGCGCGAAATTGCTTCCATCGCTTGCAGGACGCTAAAACCGGAACGAAGCGCATTTACCCACAGTGCGAGCGTATCCGGTAGCTGATTTTCAAACTTTATCAGGCGTTGGCTTGTTGCCCGCGAAACATAGATGCGTGGGAAAAAGAAGCCCACAAATCCCGCCACAATCGACATAATAATGTCGTTATGGAAGATGATGAAATATCCCACTGCGAAAAACGCGACCGGGGAAAGCCCCTGTAAAACAAAATATTCAGCAACCGTTAGTTTGATATCCGCACGGGCCAATTGCAGGCGTGTACGCTGCGCGAATGGGCGTTTTGAAATTGCTTTATCGATTTGGTCAAGCGCCCGCTTATCTTCTTTTTTAGTGTCTTCTTCAGGCTCTTCAACTTCCAAAAAAGATTGGAAATCTTGCTCGAAACGACCGAGCCGTTCTTCGACCAAATCCTTTTCAGATCGTACACTTAAAATGCCAAATATAATGACACCAAGTGCAACGACACCGGCTACAGCTGCTATTATGGGCACAAGTTGGGGTGGCACTGTTTAGCCTCCTCCCTATAACTATCGACTTGAGTTTGCCTTACATTGTATGAATACTATGGAATACACGTCAAGCAGTTGTATATCCCATAGTATTTGTCATACGCTGCCAAGAAAGCGGTTTCTAGTAACTACGCCCAATACCAAAGACCGACGGCGGTAGATGAATACCAGCGGCCTCAATTCGTTCGATAAACTTGGGGCGCAAACCTGTTGGGCGAATACGTCCAATAATCTTGCCGCCTTCAATACCTGTCTGCTCGAACTCGAAAATATCAGACATGGTAATGATTTCGCCTTCCATGCCTTGTACTTCCGTAATCTTCTCTATTTTACGTGAACCATCCCGTAAACGGTTTTGTTGACAGATCAAATCGACCGCACTTGCAATTTGTTCACGAATTGCGCGCACCGGTAAATCCATGCCTGCCATCAAGCACATAACTTCCAAACGCGAAACTGTATCACGCGGGGTATTGGAGTGGAGGGTCGTCAGCGATCCATCGTGACCGGTGTTCATCGCCTGAAGCATGTCCAGCGCCTCGCCGCCACGACACTCTCCAACCACGATGCGGTCAGGGCGCATACGCAAACAGTTGACGACCAAATCCTGAATAGTGATCTGCCCTTTACCTTCAAGGTTAGACGGGCGTGTTTCCAGCGTAACCACATGTTCCTGACGAAGTTGAAGTTCAGCCGCGTTTTCGACGGTGATAATCCGCTCGTCATTGGGAATAAAACCTGAAAGTACGTTGAGCAGGGTGGTTTTACCGGAACCCGTACCGCCTGCCACAATCGTGTTCAAACGGGCGATGATGCAGGCACGCAGGAAATCCGCAATTTCTTTCGTCATCGAGCCGAAACGAATCAAGTCATCAATCGTCAATGGCTTCTTGGAAAATTTACGGATGGTAATCGTTGGCCCGACCAGCGAAATCGGGCGGATAACTGCGTTCACGCGGGAACCATCAGGCAAACGCGCGTCAACCAGTGGTGAGCTTTCGTCAATACGGCGACCAAGCGGTGCCACGATACGGTCAATAATACGCAGCACATGTTCATCGTTCTCAAAGGCCACATTCGCCCGTGTAATATTACCTTTTTGCTCGATGAATATGTTCTTGGGGCCGTTGACCATAATTTCAGTAATGGTATCGTCGCTCAGCAGAATTTCTAATGGGCCAAAACCGAGAATTTCCGCCACAATTGCTTCAAACAGGCTCAATCGTTCCGCCCGCGAGATCACAATGCTTTCGTCAGCAAGAATGGCGTTAAACAATTCTTCGATATGCGCACGAACTTCATTCTTGCGTGATACATCCATCGATTGATGGTCAAGTTCCGACACAAGCTTATTTTGAACGCGCGTCTTAAGATCGAGGTAATTATTGCCTTTGCCAGCCGCTCCGGGACGCTGTTGTTCCGCCAATGCTTGACGGCGCTGGCGCATAGCCGCTAGTTTCGACTCTTCTGTTTCGCCCCCCGAGCCTAGCCCGCCGGTTTCAGGAGGACGCCCTCCAGACCCTTGGTCACCACCTGAGTTTCCTCCACCTTTATCAATTCGTCGTAATAGTGACATTGCGATCCTCCATACTTACAACCGGGGTCGGTGTGCTTGGATTGTTTACTTTAACTTGTTCTTCCAAAGATATTCGTCCTGAAAAGGCCGCCAGTCTTTTCGGTTTGCGGCTTCGCTTCTGCTTCTGTTTCAGTTCCCATCATCTTTGTGTAAATCAAATCTGCCAGTTGCATGAATTCCTTTACCGGTGACCGACTTCGATCTCGCTGGGCTACGATGAGTACACCTTTGCTCATTGCTGTTAATGCCGTAAGCTCGTCAGAAGGAATTTCGACCTCCACAGGCCGTTTTAAGAACTTCGAGATTTTTTCGCTGGGGATTGCGAATTTTTGTAGATTGCGATCTAACGGTACGCGGTTCAAAACGATCATCGTCTTGTCTGTGGAATACCCGAGTTGATCAAATTCATCCATCACGAAACGAACATTCTTGACACCGGCCAAGGTTGGCGTAGCCACCAGTACAATTTTGCTGGCAACATCGAACAAAGCCCCTAACGTTTCGTCCATATGTCGACCTGTGTCGACAATGATAAAGTCATAATGATTCGCAATCTTTTGTATGATGGTGGCCACTGCCGACGGGTTTTCTTGCACGACAAACGCTTCAGCCGGTCGGGTTGGACCCATCAACACTTTGAGGCCGCTGTCGTGGGTGACAACGATATTGTCGAACAATTCAGTGTCCAAATCACCAACACTCCGCGCCAAATCAACGATAGTCGATTGAGCTTGGATATTCAGAAATACCCCTACATCACCGAATTGCAGGTCAGCATCAACCAGCAGGGCACGAATACCTTCTCGCATCAAACCGCTTGCGAGGTTTGTGGCGATAGTAGTGCAGCCAGCGCCCCCTTGAGGGCTGTAAACGACGATAATATGCCCCGCGCGATTGTCATCGTCGCCACTTGCCACCTGAGACGGTGCTTTAACTGCCACACCACTGCTTGCACTAGCCATTGTCCGATATTGCTCGGCCAATTGTTTGTGCTGGACATAAACACTGCGTATAGTGTTATACAGATCGTCCATCGAGACAGGTTTGGACAAGAAAAAGCGTGCGCCAACCAACATTGCGCGCTGCAAATAATCTTGGTCACTCTGCACCGACATCATAATGACGGCTGTTGTAGGAACGGCCTGTGTAATGAGCGCCGTAGCCTGAATACCGTCCATATCGGGCATATTAATGTCCATAATGACGATATTGGGCTTTAGCTCCTTGGCCAGTGCCACGCCTTCGCGGCCTGTACCAGCCGAACCCACAACTTTCATGTCAGGTTCAAAAGCAATCATTTTCTTGATATTTTCACGAGCTTCGGGAATATCATCTACTAACAAAATAGTGATAATTTCGCCGTCGGTGCCCTGAGCGGATCCTGATTTGTTCATATGGCTACCTGAAGACTTCTTTCATCGCACCTTATTGACACATCTCTTCCCGTATCATTTCACTTTTCAATATACCATAAATCCCCCACCTTAATTGTAAGGGTGAGGGATTTGTTTGGGGCTAAGACTTACGCACTTCTAGACTTATTGTCCGGCAGTCGTCTGGGTATTAATCGAACTGCTGCTCAGATCAATAATGTCGCCCGTTACCAGTTGGCGAATACTGCGAACCGCCGGTTCAATGCTGTAATCACGTCGGGCAGGTACGTCGATGCGGAATTCTTGCATCATGTAGTCCAATGTGACGGGTGTCGTCTGCTGCGTGCTGCGATCATTCACCGACCGTAGGGCCAGAGTCACCGGCAGCTTCGCATCGATTGCCCACACCAGAACCACCGCATATTGAGGTGAAACACCCAATGTCACAATATTCGGAGGCGGTACGGGTGTAACTGTTGGTACAGGTGTTTGGTTGTTTCCACCACCACTATCTGCTTCCTGTGTTGCAGGTACAGGTGTCGGGGTTGGGAGTTCACCCAGATAACGACCATTGAGCGGGAACTCGCCAACATGCACCACCAGTGCATCTTGGATAGTGCGCTGTGTCACCAAACGTGGACGCTGACGTTCGGCTGGGCCGACAATCACCGTACCAATACTGGATTGGTCGATACGTCCAGCAATACCTTGTTGCAGTTGAATACCTTGGTCAGTCTTGGTAAACAGCGTCACAAGGTTAGGTGTAATCGATTGGAACACCTCATCCACGTCAATGAACAGCATGGATATAATGACATCGACATGATCGCCATCTTGCAAACCGTAGGCCACGCTGGTAATACGATCCATCGGCAGTGAAACCGCAACGCGATCACTCGGCAGTACTGCCGCTGCGTCAGAACCGACAGCCGCGAGCTGTGTTAAGTCCGTGACCAAATAGGTAGAAAGAATTGGCTGTTCGCGGAAGACATCAGTACGGGCAATTTTTCCAAGAACTTTTTCCAGACCCCCGTCCTGTTCCTTAATCGCATTAAACGGAACAGTTTCTTCGGGGAGCGTGGCATAACCCACAATATTTTCAAGCTCTTGTATCGTGTTGGGGAAGCGATACCCGCGTGGAAGGTTCTGCAATGCTTGAACAACCTTCACAAGAGGAATAGGTGTGGGTGTCGGAGGCAGAGTAGCATTTGGGTTTTGTTGTACCGTATTGCCACTAGTATCGGTCACCGTTACCGGAGCGGGTGTATTTAACCCCGGCAAAATCACAACTACAGCAATTATTGCCAAAAGAACAATCAATCCAATCAGAATGAGTAAGCGACCACGCATGAAGTCCCTCCGTTAGACCTTCGGGTGTCCCACCTGTATGACAAACCTGTCATCTGCCAGATGAAACGGCAAAAACATAAAATTGTGACAGCAACGTAATTCTAGTGTAGTCGAATACTAGCCACTGTCAAATAGACTGAAGTACGTAAAGGCTTAAGAAATTCAGCAATTTCCGTCACATTGCCTCATCACTGGTTGGTAATTCCATATGAACCCGTGTTCCGTCGGTCTCACCACTCGTTACTGAAAGCAGCCCGCCAACGAGTTCAAACTTCTCTCGAAGTGTGATTATGCTTTGCGCGCGTGGTTCAATGTGCGTCTCATCACCCGTAAATGCGGCCTGTGCATCAAAACCGCGCCCGTTGTCTTCGACATCGACCTTAACGAGGTCATTTGAAATATCGAGCCGGATGAAGATTTCGCTTGCGCTGCCGTAATCACGTGCGTGTCCCATCAACTCCTGAATCCCGCGAAACACCATTACTTCACGGTGACTCTCAAGTCGGCGCTCTTCCCCCATAAAATCGAGTTTCGCTTCAATATCATTTTTGTCTTTAAAGGAATCAACGTATCGACGTACTGTCGGGACAACACCCAAATCGTCGAGCATCATCGGACGCAGGTCAAAAATAAAATCACGTACCTTCTGGAACGTGACACTGGCCGTTGACTTCAAGTTGCCGAGTTCTTCGGCTGCGCGTGCCGGGTCACGGTCAAACAAACGCTGGCAAATTTCGGTTTGCAAAATAAAGTTCGTCAGGGATTGGGCAGGTCCATCATGCATCAAACGGGCGAGCCGGTTCTTCTCTTCTTCCTGCGCTTGCACAATGCGTACAATGTTGATGGAAGCCGGCTGCATACGCACAGGCGCTTGTTCCTCGCCCGAACTAATTTGTATGCCGCTGCTTTGGGTCATATTAAGCACTTGTGCCAGTATTTTTTGCTCAGATTCGAGTGCGTCTCGTTGCGATTGGAACTTTTCCAGTTGTCCGCGCATGGTCGTTAACCGGAAACGTGCATCAATCGCCTCGTCATATTTAGTACGAATGTCCTGTCGGGGAACGGTTTCAATATTGTCCTGAATGGTTCGTAACTCAGTCGCAATGTCCGCATTTCGCTGCTGTTCACGGTCAACGACCAACTGCGTCTGATCAATTTGGGTTTTGATTTCAGCAAGTTTGTCTTTGAGCCGTTTCATTTCTGTAGAAATGACATCGAGCAGTTGGGTTTGTCCATCAGCCATAGCCAATCACCTTAGAAGTTAATTATTAGTAGACGGATTGTTACTTAGCCGAACCCATCCGCGGCGTATCGCGTTGACAGCAGCCTGTGTCCGGTCTTCGACGTGTAATTTCTTGAGAATCGAAGTCATATGATTCTTGACGGTCTGCTGACTGATATTCAGCTTAACCGCGATTTCTTTGTTGCTTAACCCATCGGTAACAAACTGCAAAATTTCCATTTCACGGTGGCTTAATGGAATGAAATGCTCATCAGCATCAACGATGTAAGGCCCGCTCATTGCTGCCACGCTGGATTGAATCCATTCATCAAGCTGTCGTTCATCCATCCGTTCACCGTTCACGACATGCTGACCATCAGCGACATCCCGTATCACCTGTATAAGCTGATCAGGCGTAATGTCTTTGGAGCAGTAAGCCGCTGCTCCCGAACGCATGGCGTGCAAAACCTGTTCTTCATCGTGATAAGCCGTCAACATGATGATCGATGTATTGAGCCGATCAGTCTTGAGTTGACGTGCAACCTGCATGCCATTCACTAAGGGCAGGTTGATGTCCAGTATCAAGATTTCAGGTTCAAGCTGGCGCACAAGCCTGAGGGCATCTTCCCCGTTTTCAGCGTATCCGATGACGTTTAAGTCATGCTCTAAACCGAATGCCTGCTGAAGTCCATCCCTGAACATTGGATGATCATCAACAATCACAATCGATATTCTACGCTGCTTCCGATTATCGTCCCGACTATTCATTTATGATCCTCGCGCTGAGAGTCTTGGTTAAGATGATCCCGGTGCAAAGCACAGGATGTCTTACAATTCACGTTGTATCATGATTATGGGTAAGATAATTGTTTATGATTACATCGGCAGTATACACCGGAAATGTTACCCCCCGCAAGCAAGGCTCATGTCCCTACAACCTCTAATCAACTTTAAATCTGTTCTGATGCTTTTTAGACTTAAAGCTTGTAGACTAGATGAGTCTTAACGGTCAGTAGTGTGCGAGGCAAAATTTGAATCAAGTCAAGTCGGGTGATCTTGTCTATTATCAGTTTGGCATGTGGTCAGGCCTGAATCACGGTATCTTTACCCGTAAGGGCGGAATAAGCCCCGCCCCTTGGTCGGAACTCAATCTCGGTGGCAATGTCGGCGACCATCACACTGCCGTTCGCCACAATCAAAACCTGATTTACGAGAGCCTGAATCTTGCCTCAAATCGCGTGTGCAGCGTTTGGCAGGTACATAGTGCCGACACCATAATTGTTGATGGCCCTATACAGGGTAGGCGCTGGATTGCATTGGCTGATGGTATGGTCACCAATTGCCCTGATACACCCTTATTGATGCGTTTTGCCGATTGCACACCTTTGTTATTTCATGACCCCGTTCGTCACGTCATCGGCATTGCCCATGCCGGATGGCGCGGAACAGTTAAAGGCGTTGGCGCAAATACGGTTAGGGCGATGACCATGGCCTTTGGTTGTAATCCTCGTGACATTCAAGCTGGGATCGGCCCCAGCATCGGACCGCAGAGCTATCAGGTTGGTGAGGAAGTCGTTCAAGCCGTTCAGGATTACTTTGGCACAACTGAAGGTTTGATTTCTCGTAATCCATCCGATGGGACAGCCTATCTTGATTTATGGGCCGCCAATCGCCTCGACTTAGAGCGTGCCGGTGTCCAGCAGATTGAGGTTGCGGCAATTGATACGGCACTTCATACCGACGAATTTTTTTCACATAGGGCAGAGAAGGGCAAGACCGGACGCTTTGGAGCAGTACTGTCACTATGACCATTTCCGAAAATCTTCAAGCCGTTCGTCAGCACATTGCGGATGCCTGTAAAAGATCAGGTCGTCAGCTTGATGAAGTGACGCTCATTGCGGTTAGCAAAACAAATCCGCCCGAAGCAGTTATCGAAGCATACAATGCCGGTGCGCAACATTTTGGTGAAAACCGCGTAGAAGAAGCTGAAAGCAAAATTCCAATCGTGAATGCTCAAGTCTCTGCATCACCGGCTTGGCATATGATTGGACATGTTCAGAGTCGTAAAGCGAAAGATGTTGTGCCCTTGTTTCAGATGGTGCATTCGGTTGATACGCTCAAGCTGGCACAAAAGTTTTCGACCTTGAGCATGGAGCAGGGCAGACAGTTAGACGTATTGCTCGAAATGAATGTTTCTGGTGAAGAAGCTAAGCATGGTTATGTGGCAGTCAACTGGGCGACGGATGAAACAGTTAAGAGCGCACTCTGGTCGGAAGTCGAACAGGTGTTGATGCTTCCGGGGATACGGGTGCGTGGACTGATGACGATGGCGCCAATTGTCGCTGATCCTGAAGACGCACGTCCAGTTTTTGCTTCATTAGCCTCGCTTCGGCAGGCGTTGCAAGCAGCTTTCTCGATAAGTCTGCCTGATCTAAGTATGGGAATGACAGATGATTATCCGGTGGCTATTGAAGAAGGTGCCACATTTGTTCGTGTAGGTCGCGCTATTTTTGGTGAACGAGCTAATAAGTGAGGTCGCAAAGACGTGTTCATCCTTCAAATCATTATTCTACTGTTGCAGTTGTTCGAACTAGCACTGCTGGCACGCATCATATTGAGTTGGTTTCCGAATGTTGATCGTAGCAATCCCATCATTCAGTTCCTATTCGATATAACGGAGCCTGTTTTACGACCCATTCGGGATATGCTGCCTTCCGGCGGGATGTTTGACTTTAGCCCGCTCATAGTCTTTCTAATAATTCAGGTTCTATCGACCGTCTTGCGCGGTATTCGTTAATCATTTACGGGGCAATAGCGTTTCCGGCTGTTTCGCAGTAAAGTTAAAACTTAAAAGTGAAGCACATTTAACTTTTAAGTCTTATGGCTTATTCTGGGGTTTTCTCTGCGATAATCTATATCAACAGAGGAAGGGATAAATTATGTCACAGAACCGGAAATTTGAAATTACCGATGCGCGTGGTGGGGCTGCATTTGCAGTACGCGTTGTCACCAAGTCGGAAGTTTCGGAAATCATTGGAACGCAGGAAGATGGCGCGCTTCGTGTACGCTTAATTGCGTCACCAGCTGGCGACCCAGCGGCCAATCAAGAACTCGTTCAGTTGCTTGCTGACCAATTGCAGGTTCCAACCAGCAAAATTGAAATCGTCGCAGGTGCGAATGGTCGCGACAAGATGATTAGTGTCGAAGGCATTACAACGGCTGACCTTGAGGCGCGGTTCGGTGGCTTCAAAACTGCCGAGTAGGTGTTGTAGATGTTCAGGTTGCGTTATGGGGTCGTTATTTTTTTCGTGTGTATCTCGACTGCCTGTTCATCTACTGCCCCTTTGGTTGCCGAACCTACTCAAACCTTAGTCATCCCCACCATCACCATCACGCCTATTCCACAAACGCCAACCCTGACATTAACTCCGCTTCCTCGCGCTGGCGATTTGTCGACTGCTACCCCTGCGGTCGGTGAAACTGCCGCGACAGATGAAGCCAATCAAACCATTGATGACCCTGTAGCCGCTGAATTGGTTGGACTAGCCCAACGTCGTGTCGCAGAATTAACCAGCATGCCGGTTCGTCGCGTTCAAGTCGTTGACGTCACCGCCTATAAATGGACGGATATTAGTCTCGGTTGTCCCAATCCTGATACAACCTATCCGACACAAGAAGTGGATGGCTATCGCATCGTCCTCAGTGTGGATAGTCAAGAATACATTTTCCACACCGATTTTGATCGTATCGTCGCTTGTGATGCGGCTAAGGAAAAACTTCCCCTCACACCAACGCCAACGTCATAACCATTCCTTAAAACGCTAACTGAAAAATATTATCAACATAGAATTTCGTATCTGGGTTTATAGTCGCAAACCTGCCTAAACCGTTTCCATACCTTCCTACAACCCGGTTAACAAGTCCTTTCCCTCAAAACGGTTAGTGCCAACCTCCTGAAACAGTGACAAAATGTTCTTCCAAAATGTCACCCTATCATCTTCTATCTGTGCTACCCTATTGCTAGACATTAACCAATCGGACTGCATCACCTTATGAACTGTACTGAGTCTCATCGGGCGAAGCCAAATAACTACTCTCTCCACATTGCTCTCTGTGATCTTTGTGTCTTTGTGGTTAAATTGTATTTGCCTGTTCTTGCAACTGATAACTCTTATGTCGGCGACTTTCTACCGTCCAACCGCTGCGACGACACCCTTAACTGCAAAGCGGCGGACACACTCGAGCAATCCGCTGCAAATGCGCCATTTCAGCGGCATCAGCCGGGTCAGCCGCCAGCCAAAATTGTCAATTCGGTGGCATTGAGGGAGTTTCCTGCCAGTCATTTCAGCGGAAAATCTGCACAAACTGCGAAATTTGCGAATCTTGTGCAATAAGGCTTATCAAGGTTCTGAATGATCTAAAGACTGCTGACGATCGACTAAAGACTACGCTCAAACCCCACCCATCTGAATGACTTTATAAACCGTTCGCAAAATAATGTTTAAATCCAGCAAAAGTGATTGGTGGCGAATATAGTACAAATCATATTGCAGCTTAATGAGCGCGTCCTCATCGGTCGAACCATAGTTATATCGAACTTGCGCCCAACCCGTCAGCCCCGGACGAATCACCAACCGCGTCCGGTAAAATGGGATTTTCTCGGTCAGCCGCTTAATGTGTTCTGGTCGCTCCGGTCGTGGCCCAACAATGCTCATATCGCCACGTAGAATGTTGACGATTTGTGGCAGTTCGTCTAATCGTGTTTTTCGCATAAATCGTCCGACTCTCGTCACGCGCGGATCACCTTTTTGGCTAAATACTGCGCCGGTCTTAGCCTCCGCGTCCGCCCGCATTGACCGGAACTTATAAATACGGAACGTCCGTCCGTTTAAACCCGTTCGTTCCTGCGAGTAAAAAATATCCCCCGGTGAGTCCAGCCGGATAATCAACGCTAAGAAAGGAAGCAAAATGATGAAGACCATCATCCCGACCAGAGAGATAACAATGTCCAAAATCCGCTTGATTGCCATCTGCGGGTTAAAAATTGAACCGCCGTCCATCGGTAGAACGACCGCCCAATTGTTGCTCACGTGTTCAACGGGGACTTGCCCCGTAATTCGTTCATAAAGCAGGGGCATTGGCACAATCGCTGCACCATGCTCATAAGCATCCATCACACCTTGGAATATCTCTGCGCTCAGTTCGTGTGTAGAAGTGACGATTAATTCGCTAACTTGCTCTGTATAGACCAACCGTGCAATGTCTTTACCCGTGCCGACCACCGGCACATCACAAATGTCTTTCAACACATCGTCAGATTCAGCGATCACGCCCGAAATATCATACAAATCATGGGCATAGCGTCCAATCGCGCCAATTATTGTCATCGCTGCCCAATCCGTCCCGACGATTAGCACTTTACGACGGGCACTAATCCAACCCGAAAGTGCCGGATTCAACAGCCTTATAACTGCGATTAATAAGAACGATGCCACCGCATAATACAGAATGAAGAGTCGGGGTAATGCGAGCGGCTGCGCGAAGAAAAACACAATTAAATAAAGGATGACCATCTGCAAGTTAATCAAAATCAGGCGTTGAGCTGATGCCCCTCTGTTTGCTGCTACCCGCAGTTCATAAAAATCATTAGCGCTCGCCAGTAGTAACCAAAGCCCCGTCAGTACGAAAAACCAATGACTGCGAGGTAGGATAAACTCGACATCAAATTGATCACGGGCAACGACCGACCATACAAATAAGGCTATCGTCACCGCGATCAAAACACCTAGCACATCGCCAGCCATAAGCATCAAACGACGCTCAGAAATCTGAAGTTGCAAACGCTTACGCACAGGCGAAGGAGAAAATAACATAGTGCTGTGTTCTCGTGTTTGATTATTCATTGACTTAAGTTGTTTCTCGCGACCGAAATAGTACCATTACAATCATGAGCGAAGCGATACTCACCAATATTCCTGCCCACATCCAACGGAAGTGGTATTCAAACTTGACTTCATGTGCTCCTGCCGGAAGCTGCACTGCTCGAAAAGCCAAATTTGCTTGTCGAATTTCCGTCGCTGCGCCGTCAATCGTCGCGCTCCAACCGGGGTAATAAGTATCCGCCAAAACCAGCCACGCAGTATGATTAGTCGTCACCTTAACAGTCAGGCTGTCACTATTATCCTCAACACTTTGTACCACATTTCCTTCTATTTCCGATTGCGGACAAATGCCTTCACCTAAATATTTGACTAGATTGACAACATGTTCAGGGTTCCAATCCCTAAGCATAGCTGATTTAACTGAAAGATCATTGCCATACCAGCATACTGTATCGACAAACCACGCTCGTGCAGTCGTCTCATCTAAGGCGATTTTCTTCCCCTGTGCGTCATATGTGTAATCAACACCTGCTGCATTCAATAAACTCGCGCGCTGGTTCGGATTACGTTCAATTAAGTCAATGTATTGTTTGAATGGGTCAACCAACAAAGGCTCAAAGTTATTCAACAAAGGAATGCGGTCAATCAGGTTCATGTTTGGCAGTTCACTTGCCCGATAATCTGCTTGCTTGTCAACCGCCACCCGATAATCGTCAAATACTAAATAGCCGCCTTCTTCAAACTTAAGATTCTTTTCAATTTTCGCAGGCCAATACCCTCGTGTGGTCTGTGTTTCGACAGGCTGCCGATCATAAAATGAAGCTGGAACTGTGGGATTTAATCCCCATGACGCGTAAACCAAATCACCAGCTACCACCACCCAAACTGCCAAAACCCACCAGTTATACCAACGGTTCGTCCGTTCTTCGGGCTGTGCCAGCGTCAATAAACCAGCTAACGCCCCTAAAATGCCTAGCCCGATCACCGCGTAAACCAGCGCCGAAACCCCCGGTATTTTCATCAAATCAGCCGATAAAAAGCGTGGAGCAATTCCAGCCAGTATCGCTGCCCCAATCGAACCCGCGATGGCTAATCGCGTCCCGAACAACACCCAATGTCCGCGTGTCCACATCCCAACACCGATACCCGCCAGTACACTTAATCCAAACACCGTCAAAATATGCCACCGTACTGGCGCTTGAAACATACTAAACGTTGGAATATACCTGTACAAAAACGGAAAGACCGGCGAGTTCTTACCCAGTGCCAGCACAAAAGCCACGGCTACGATGACTAACCAGAACGGCACGCTGGCAAAATAATCTGGACGTTCAGATCGGCGTAATTTCCCCCATGCCCAAGTCAACACTGCAACCAAGGCCGAGATCAAAGGAATTAGACCCAGATAAACTGCATCCTCAAAGAAAGCACCTTCGGTGGCATAAGTCCCATTCGCCGGAGTTCCAAAGAAATTTGGGGATAAGAAATTCGGAATTCTCAGCCAACCATAACTGAAGTTCATCACAGTATCATAATCAACGCCGCCCGAACGTTGAGATTGGGCTAGGAGTTCTGCTGTAGGAAGCAGTTGAGCGGTTGCTATTCCTGCCCCTAGTATCAGCGCCAAAATCACGATGCCGAGCCGCTGCCATCTCACACGATGTGTTACTGCCCACCATGCCGAAAACACCCCTAATAAAACCATGCTGTACCATGTGGTTTGGGCATGACCAGCTAACAATTGCAGTGCCGTAAACACCGCCAACCAACCAATATCGCGTCGGCGGGTATCTGTGAATACTTTTAGTGTCGCCCACAACAGCCAAGGAATCCACGTCGCAGCAAAAATAGTTGGATATGTTCCCAACCGTGAAACGAGATAACCTGTTAACGCAAATGACAGTGTACTGATGCCCCGCCCAAGTTCTGGCAGCTTAAGCTCTCCGGTAAACATCCACATACCCCATCCAGCAATAAACAGATGAAGTACCACTGTAACACTCATTGACCATGCCAGTGGCAGGAAAAGACCAAACCAATTGAGGGGATACAACAAAGCGGACTGATAATTGGCTAATAGAGGGGCGCCCGCACCATTGTAGGGATTCCAAAATGGCAGATGACCACTTCGAATGGAGTCAAACGCGTACTCGCGCCAAGGATAAAATTGTAACGAAGGTAAGCCCCAAAAGAATACCTCACCCAGTAATAACCGGTGAAAAATCACAAGCAGCGCAATTGCAAGCACAACAAGAGCAAGATTATTGCGACTCACTGAACGATTCAGCATCCCGGTTTTGCCTTGATGATATAAAAGGTTTGAGCAGCTCGAACGGGCCAATATTCATTAAGGAGAATAGATGGTCACCGAGTTATATGTGAATACAGGACGAAGTGTTTCAATACAAGTTGAGCTGCCATAGGCCTGTTCCAGTGGCCCAACAATGATATATCGAACGTCATATTGCTCGATGACTTGACCACAATCAGTGCCTTTATACCACTCCTCAACTTGCTTTTCTTTGAATGCTGCGTTCAAAGTTTCAAATGGATGACCGTAAACAACTCGATCGCCTGTCCAGCCCGGTATCCAAGCGCTTACTTCAGGAGCAGCCAAAATGACCTCATCAGTTTGCCCTTGCTCTTTCAACCACTGAAACGCGGCAGCGTAATCTCTTTGGAGAAACGGCCCGTTATTGATGGTTAAATTGCCCATTAAAACCAGCACATAACTAAGCGTAATAGTTGGAACAACCGCAACTAGCAGCCAATAGCGCCAACGTCGATTTACATAGTTAAACCAGAATCCCTCAAGTGCGCGGGTCGCAAAGTAAGCAATAGGAATCATCATCGCAACGCCAAAACGTCGTTGTGTATTTGTCGGAAGATACATCGCCACCAACATTGCGACTAACCACACCAGCATAAATTGATCACCGTCCGGCTCGAAACGCCGTATACTGCGCCAAATCCCCGGCAGCGCCATCAGTAATGGAACACCCAATCCAACTACCAATATGACGGGAGAGGGTGAAAGTGTAACATTTTGGCGGTTCCATTCTGCTGCTGCCGCGTTGTAATTCACAAGTGCAAAATAATAAGCTGCGAACGGAAACGCAGGCAAAATGATGACAGAAAGCCAGCGAACATCGCGCATATTGATGTGACGGTGGCGAATGCTACGCATCGCAGCCAAACTCACGGCGGCCAGACCGAACGGAACAAGTGCCTGTGGATATAAAAGCGACAGAACTATACTGACCACGCCCACCAACAACCCGCCATTGTTCATGGAAGGATCTTCGTTCGAACCGGGGCGAAAAGTGATGATTAAGACGCTGCTCATAAGGGCGAGACAGGCGATTGTCAGGGGAAAATGGACGTTTACTAAACTACTGTAAAACGGGAACATTTCTGGAATGACAAAATCTGGCACAGAGCCAGCATCCCCTGTGAACAAGACCCATAACCAGCCCAGTCCTGAACCGATTGCTGCCAGAATAAAAAACATCCGTCTGGATCGGCGACGAGGCCAAATTGTTGCCGCTAAATGGTATATCGCCATATACATAATGAGCGACGCCACGACACGAGCCGCATGGAATAACGCAATTGAAGGAATAGAAATTAACCGCGCCAACTGCCCCAGCAGGGGATAGATGACTTGAATGAACATGGCATTATGGGGTTCTGATGTGTGGCGGAAATGGATTAACCATGCCCCTTCATAGCCCTGCGTCATTTTAGATAAATACGTGGCACCATCAATATAGTTATTCAGCACACCCATAAACTGCCATTGGCTGTTGTTCGCGCCACTAAAGCCTACCCATAAAAATGGGACAAAGGCTAAAATGACCAGTGCACTGCCAAAAAAAATAACCCATCGCCATTCAATAGGTGTGATGTGAACCGTATTGTGAGTTGATTGCATTCAGACCGCCTTCACTGTCATGGGGATTCGAGAAGCATATGTAAAGAAATCAACCCATGCATTTATCTGGACTTGACCACAAAACATAATTTCACGGATTATTCAGCCCAGTGTATACTTAAACTGTAAACTGAAATGATAGCTAATTCACATTAAGACATCGCGACACTTCATAGTATGCACTGCTAAATGTGGTTTTAGATGGACAAACATATTTATGATACAAGCGTCTGAACTTTACCGCCTACAAGAAATCGATCTGAATGTCCAGCAGCGTCATAAACGCCTTGATGAAATTAATGCTCAACTGGCTGACAATAAGGCTTTAACTGAAGCACAACAGCAGGTAACCAACGACCAGCAAGCGCTTGCGCCACTTCAAAGTAAAGTCCGCAAACTTGAACAGGAAATTCAGTCGAATATCGCAAAACTGCGCGAAACAGACGAGATGCTTTACAGTGGAAAGGTAAAAAACCCTAAAGAACTTCAAGATATGCAGAATGAAATCCAGTCGTTAAAGAAGCGCAACCAAGAACTGGAAGATGTTCTCCTTGAAACGATGATAGCAGTGGATGCTTCTTCTGCAACCTTAAAAGACAGTACGACCAAATTTGAAACGATAAGCGCTCAATTTGAACTGGCAAATCAAAATTTGATCGACGAGAAAAAGCGGGTAAAAGCTGAAGGCAGCGCGTTGCTCAAAAGCAGGGAACAACTTGTCCCAACTATCGACTCCGATACGCTCAAAATTTATAACGGAATGCGTGCCCGCAAAAATAACCACGCAGTTGCGGTTCTCGTCGACCAGAGCTGCTCAGTATGCCATGTCCAGCAAGATATGATCGTCATTCAGGCCGTACGAAAAGGCGATTCACTCGCCTATTGTTCCAGTTGTGGTCGCATAATTATCCCTAGAACGAGTTAACCCTACGGAGGGCTAAACATGGGTTTTGATGCTGAAAATTTTGGCATAGGGTTGCTTGCTGGTTGGGCAACTGCTTACGGGGTGTATCGCGCGCGCCATCTCATAAGCAGCGCAATTCGATCAGTAAATCAGCAAGCGAGCAGCGCTCAAAGTTACGCAACTCAAAGTTCAGACTCACGTTACATCAATAATATCGTCCGGTTAGCACAGCGCAACCATATTGCCAGCACGGCTGCTAATCTCAGTGATATTTTAGTTGAGCCGCGCTTTTTGACATCACCGCCTCTAGCCGCTCCTCTTGAAGATGTAGTCACCCACAGCATATTTCATGTCGTGCCTCACTTACCGGATATGCCAGTGCTCCAAGCGCCCTACAATATTCACACGCTTTCAATTGATGAACTTGGCACGGGGGATCGTGCGCTGGCGTTGTTAGCTGTGCCCGGTAGTGGGCGTACGACCGCTTTGATGGCAATTATGCTGCGCGCTTTAGGGCGAGTACACTTCAAAAAGCCGGTTGATCGCGTTCAACAAAAGTTGGACGCTGAAGAAGCCGCATTGGATGATAAAAAGCGAGCCGTTCGTATTAAAGAACGCGTACTCCTTGAACAACGTGCTAAAGAACGACTGGCAGAAGAACGCGGCATGGCGCTCGATAACCAAAACGAAGTCGGTATTCCGCTTTTTAATCGCTTGATGCCCGTGTATGTTCATCTTTCGGATATTCGTGCCGATGAAACAACTTTCGGAAAAGAGATTGATCCTGCCGAGCCGCTGGTGCGCGCCGTACAGCGTCAACTTGGGCGCGTTGCGGCCAGCACCACGCCCCAAAATCTCTATAAGCGGTTGAACAGTGGTCAAACGTTATTGCTCATTGATGGCTATGATGAACTTTCCCCCCCAGAACTAGAGGGACAAATTGAATGGTTGAAAGCCTTTATTAGTGCTTACCGTCAAAACTTTTTTATCATTACAGGTTCTCCGGAACAACACGGGGTTTTGACACAGGAGATTGGCCTAACGCCTGTTTATCTCCGTCCATGGAGCGACGTTGATCGAGAACAATCGGTCGATAATTGGGCGGAAGTGTGGAGTCGAACCGGAGGCAGGCGATCGTCCATTAAAGCGCCAGACAAAGAATTGGTTCAACTCGCCAAGGTTGACTCGCGGCTGCTTACGCCTCTTGATTTGACCCTAAGAACATGGTCACATTTTTCGGGCAGTGGCGAAGATAGTCAATTTGGGGATTGGGTCACCACGTTCATTAAGCGCTATTTACCTACTGATCAAACCGATGAAGAACTTTCAAAATATCTAGCAACGGCTGCGGCTCTGCAACTGGATGAGGGTTATATTACGAGGGTACGATTAACGGCGCTCTTGGATGAAGCGATGCCACAGCCTGAAGTGCCAACCGCTTCTGAAGAAGCAGCACCGGTTGAACCAGAAATTCCTGATCCATTAGCCGAACTTACCGACGGTACTAGAGAAAAGCCTGAAGCCAAGCCACAAGAAAAAAAAGCTGAAAAGAAAGTTAACCCGACCGATAAGTTCGTGGCAGCACTGTATAAAACAGGATTACTGGTACGCTATAAAGGTGGACGTTACCGCTTCCGTCATTCAGATCTTGCAGCCTATTTGGCAAGTCAGAGTTTACAGCAGGCCGACGAAAGTCTACTCGCTGATAAAATAAATATGCCCGCGTGGCGACAGGCGATAACTTATAGTGCATCGCATACGGACTTAAGCCATTTTGTTAATCTCCGAATGAGCAATCCGACGGACATCATTCAGAGTAACATCATGGAAATTGCCCATTGGCTAAGATACGCTCCCCAAGATGTTGCATGGCGAATTCCGTACATTAAATATCTGGGAAAAGTGTTTACCGCCCCCAACCAATATCCGCTCCTTCGTGAACGTGCCGCCGCAGCACTGCTTACAACAAATGATTCGAACATATCGATGATTTTTGAACAGGCGACACAAAGTATGGTTGCCCAAATCCGCCAACTAGCCTGTCTTGGTATTGGTGTCTTAGGTCAGCCAGAAGGTACATCGGCCATTGTTCCATTACTTAAAGACGGCGGCAGTGATGTTCAACTGGCTGCGGCTTTAGGTTTGGGTGCAATTCGCACTGAAGAGGCGTTAACCGCTCTTGTTGATGCTTTAACAGATGGTTCGGAGTCGCTGCGCCAAGCGGTGGCTGAAACACTCGCTGACATTCCTTTAGAAGGTTACCCCACCTTATTTGATGCGATACAAGACGAAGAAATGATCGTCCGGCGGGCGGCTGTGTTCGGCATCAAACGGCTGAAATCGGATTGGGCCGTGGTCGCAATTTACAGAGCATTTTTAGAAGACTCGCAGTGGTATGTACGGTCAGCAGCCCAAATGGCTTTCCAAGAGATGCGTTACGGTACTGGAAACGGTCCGCATGGTTATCCCCCTCCAGAAGCCATAACATGGCTTAATGAATGGGCATCGAAACGCCAAGAGAATATTCCTCCCGGTGAAGATGCTAATCTGATCCTCGTTAAAGCTTTGCAAGAGGGTGAGGATGCAGTACGTGCATTGGCCGCGCGTAATGTAGGCCAGTTAGGGGAAGTTCAGATGGCGAAAGTCCTGTATACCACGCTGCGTGATAAAAAGAGTGATGTGCGCGATGCGGCTCATCGTTCGTTGGCAGACTTACAAATCCAGACCGGGAAATTGTTACCGACACCGATTTAACGTCAACGGCGCAGCACAAGATATTGTGCTATACAGGTCCATAGTGCATATATTTATGATCTTATGGCTTATCCGGTGATTAAGGTGGCGATATAGAAGATCGTCACGATCCAGAGGGTGCTGTTGCGGAGGGCTCGATAGCGTTTGTTTTGGGCGGCATAGAGGATGACGGCAATTTGTAGCCCGACAATGAAACGCAGGATGCCAATCGGTTCGCGGTAGGTGGAAAAGGGAACAAAGAGCATGACTGCCGCGGTGACCAGTAAGAGGCTGATTTCGGCTGACCATTTATGGCGGCGGATGTCTTTGATACTCACCCAAAGCGCCCAAATCGTCGGGACGATGACGAAGATGATGAGCGTAGGAGCAAGAATTAGTAGGATTTTGAGGCGGGCTTCCGCGGGGGTATCCGTCCAGATGCGGATGATCCCCATCAACGGGATGATTTCGAAAGATGTGGCCTGCGCCCCACCTGAACCGACGCCAAATGATCCCAAGGTTTTGAACAAAATAAGCTGCCAGAAGGCAAAGGGCAGTACTGAAATAATCCCGACAAGTAGACCGTTTTTCCAATCCCGTTGTGGGAATAAATAAAGGACATATGCGCCGGAGAAGATCAGGGTGGTTTCTTTAGCGAGTGCTGCTAAACCAAAAATGATCGCTGTCCAGAGCCAGTGCCGGTTGCGCGCGAGCGTGATGCCTCCGAGGACGAGAGCATAAGCTAAAGGCTCGGAAAGGCTAAGACGCACTGAGCCGAAAATGCCGAGGGTAAGTCCATAAGTGAGGGCGTACCAGCGACTGACATGGAATTGAACGAGTAAATTTTCCAGCAGGATCGTTCCGGCGGCTAAAGCGATGATGTTTATCAGCAGGAATGCCCAAGGAATCAGATTGGCTTGACCCAGTGAGAGTAAAATTCCAAGAGCCGGAAAGAGAATTCGCTGAAAACGATAGGCCGGAACATCCAAAAATTGGGCGGCGGTATTCGGGTCACGGGCGATGTAGTAATTAAATTGACCGTCATAGCCTTCACTGCCACCATCGACTGCGACGGTGTGATCACTGAACCGCGTTCCCAGAGTCACGAGGGCAATCGGATTACCTTTATTGCTCAAAATGATAAACCCAACGTAGACTAAACAGAGGACAGTAACAATAAACCAAGGGCGCATTAGCCTACGGACTTGTGACATTTCGATAATCCTTCATTGATGAGCCTGAGTTCTACTATACACCGGGAAGGCTGCTCTTTTGGCAAAACGTTCTGACTTTGTAGCATTGGCTGTGCTGACGATTGTATTCAGTTACGGAATCACAATCGGTGCAAGTTTTAACGGCATCCTTGATCCTAAATTGGATTCCATTTCGTTATCCATGATGGGACTGCTGGTGGTTTCGTGGTTGTTCGTGCATTGGCGCGGCGGCTGGAAATGGTATCGCACTTCGTTGGATACGGTGTTTTTGTTGTGGGTGCTGGCGTTCGCAGTGTCGTTGATTGCGAATACGGATGTGTGGCGGCGAATTGCCATCGGTTTGTGGTACATGGGATTATATATCGGGGTGTGGTATGTGCTGCACGATCTTATCGCCAACCGAGCCGTGAGACGTGAAGTCATTATTGATGCGCTATTGATTGCGGGCTTTGTCATTGTTCTGTTTGGGTTCGTACAACTGCAAGGCTGGCTAAGACAAGTGCTCGCATCAGGACAATTTCTCGCGCCACCGCGACCGGTGAGTGTGTTTGGTAATCCTAATTTTTTGAGCGACTTTTTGATTGTGCTGACTCCACTGACGCTATCCAGAATGGTGGGGGCGCGAGGCCGGGTGCCACGTATTCTATTGGCTATATATTCGATTATTCAGTTCGTTCTGTTGTTTTTGACGGATTCTCGTGGTGCGTGGATTGGTATCGCTGCTGGTTTAGTGGTGTGGGGCGGAATGGTGGCGGCACGAAATGGACGAGTCACACGCAGCACGATAACCGGATGGTGGCAGAAACAATCTGGTGTGATTAAGGGTGGTTTGGTGGCAGTGGTGCTTGTCGGGATTGTAGCTGCTGCTGGTGTATCGGTGATTTTTATCCGTTCATTTTCAAATCCCGGTCGTTCAGCAGGACTGCGGACGGAAATTTATACAGCGGCGATTGAACTGTTCAAGGAAAAACCGCTGACTGGACAAGGCTTATTTACTTTCGGACGCGGTTTGGTGCGTTTGCCGGGTATTAACCCTGACAAACCGCACAGCCACGCGCACGATGCGCCGCTGCATATCGCAGCCGAGTTGGGTGTATTGGGACTTGTCGCGCTGGTGGTGACAATATTTGTGGGCTACCGAACGATCCAAGCGAATTGGCAGTGGTCTACAGCGAGAGAAAAAGTTTTATTGGCAGGGGCAGTTGGTGCGGTGGTGGCGTTCGGTGTGCATCAACTGACAGATATTCCAGCGATGATGCCTGCGATTGCGCTGACAGGATTGATCGCGCTGGTTCTGGCACTGGCTCCAAAACAGCCAGAATTGGTGAATGAAACATGGGCGAAAACTGGACATCCGATTGAGATGGCTGGCATCTGGGCGGTGCTGCTGGCGGCAGGTTTTTGGAGCAATGGGATTTATACGAATTATTTCTCGGTTTTGAGCGATGTGGCGAAAACACGAGATTATCAACATGGCGCGGAAGCGATGAACAGTGTAATCGCGGCTGATCCGCAGTTGAGTTTATATGATATGCAGCAGGGATTCCTTTATGGGATGGCTGCGAGTAAAGGGGATTTGGAGGCGGCGAAATCGGGAATCGCTTCTTATGAACGTTTCATTCAACTTGATCCGGGATATGCGGTGGCATGGGCTAATCTGGCAGCGTTGAAGTGGCAAGTGGGTGAGCAAGACGCGGCGATGACCGATTTGCAACAGGCGATTCAGTTGGATTCAGTCGAGTGGAATTACCAACTGCTGCTGGCACAATTTGCTCAAGGGATGGGTAAGCCAGATGTGGTGAATGCCGCTTATTTGGAGGCTTTAAGGCTCTATCCTGATGCCAGCTTGTATACTGAGTTAAGCCCAATTGCGGAAGCTAATCCAAGCGCGGTTGACTCAACGAAATTGACGGTGGCAGCACACACCGTTTGGCTGCTGGAACATGGTGATGTTGAAGGCGCGGAAACGGTTTGGAAGGGAACGCCTGTTACTTCGGCTCCAAGTTATGTAATTCAAGCTGTCCTGTTGCTGGCAAAAAATGACGCGAACGGCGCAGCGAATGCTTTGGCACATGCTGAAAAATTGATGATCAGTCCGGTTGAGCAGGCTTGGGTTCATATGGGCAAAGCACGTTTGGCCAAATTCATGGGTGATGCGACGCTGATGCGAGACGAGTTGTCGGCTGCACAGGCAGCGTTGGCGAAAGATGAGTTGGCGGCTGATGACGATACGCTGATTAATATCGCTTACGCACAGTTCTTGCAGGTGGCGATTGAGCGTCAATATTTGCCACAGGTGAATTATCGGAAAGACCCGGTGCTGTTATATTTGCTAGAGAAGACATCAGATTAGTATGACAAGTAGTAAAACATCTAGATATAAACTGCTGTTCCTTCTTCTCGCTCTAATAGTTGGATGTTTAATATGTTTATCGCCGTTTTTTGTGTTGTATCGGTTCTTTACTGGCGTTGATGTACTATCCTCAAATTTTTGTACTGAGAAAGATGTTGTTTATCAGACATTTTTACTTCAGGCTAAAGAGTGGGATAAGCGATTTGAATCCATACAAGATGCCAGCTTTGAGTTTTATTTCCCTGACGGACAAAACCATACTGTTTTTGCGGAAGATCGATTTTCTAATACTAAGCAGATTGTCGTTGTTAGCCTATGGGCACCTCGTTTCCGTTTTGGAAAGGCTGGCTATATCTATGCACCCACAGGTGTTCCACCCTATGGGAGTACTGATGACAAAATCACACACATGGATGGTGACTTCTACTGTTATTATTTAGCAGATCCGGGTTAGCAAATTTATCTAAAATAAAGGTTTTACATGCGTCGATTGACGATTGAGCGGGCGGCTGCGATTATTCTGTTTGCACTGCTATTCGCGTTGGCGACACGGATTCCGGTGGATACGGATGTGTGGTGGCATTTGCGGGCGGGGCAATATACGCTGGCGAATGGGATCATTCGAGTCGATCCATTTTCTTTCACGAAGGCGGGGGAGGCGTGGATCAACCACAGTTGGGGATCGCAACTGGTGCTGTATGCGGTTTGGCAGATCGCGGGTAACTTCGGGTTGGCGATTTATGTGGCGGCACTGGCGACCGGCGGCATGTGGTTTGTTTACAAGATGTGTTCGGGAAATGTTTACCTCAAAGCCTTTGCGTTGGTAGTAGGGGCATCGACTGCGGCAGTGTTCTGGTCACCGCGTCCGCAGATGCTTTCGTTTTTCTTGAGTACAGTAGTGCTATATCTGCTGTATTTGCAGAAGCGTGAGAAGGTTGACCGTTTGTGGTTGATCCCGCCGATCATGTGCTTGTGGGGAAATTTACACGCGGGATTTTCGATTGGGTTTATTTTTCTCGGTGGGTCAATTGCTGGCGAGGTGCTAGGGCACGTTTTTAACCCTAAAGGGGAGTATGTCGTGTCGTGGGCAGGCGTTCGCAAGTTGGTGATTGTGACCATGCTTTCAGTGGTGGCGCTGGTGATTAATCCTTACGGGTTGCAGATGTTAACCGTGCCGTTCCAGACGGTGAGCATCGGTGCGCTGCAAAACTTCATCCAAGAGTGGAATTCACCGAATTTTCATGAGCGGCAGACGTGGCCTTTTGTGTTTTTGATTCTCGGATTAATTGGTGTGCTGGGAGCCAGTAAGAAGCGGCTGGATTGGACGGATTTCGTGCTGACAACCGGCACAACGTTTATGGGATTGCTGGCAGGGCGAAATATCTCGGTGTTTGCGGTGGTGGCAACACCAGTACTAACCCATTATCTGGATGATGTCCTGCGCGAACGCGGTTGGGTGGTTAATCCGGTGAAGCGGGTGACACCTCGCATGGCACGACTCAACGCTATTTTGGTCGGTGTGATTCTGTTAGCGTGTATCGGCAAAGTGCTGCTGGTGCTGGATAAAAAATCGTTGGATGAAGCACAAAAAGAATTTCTTCCGGTGGCAGTCACGGAACATTTGAAAACCGCGAATTTATCGGGCAACATGTTTAACACCTATAACTGGGGCGGGTATTTTATCTATTGGCTGCCGGGTCAACCAGTGTTTGTCGATGGGCGAACGGATTTGTATGGCGACTCATTTCTCTCAAAGGATTATTTGGAAACGGCATCTGGCGCACCGGGTTGGGACGCAACTTTAGAGAAATATAAGATTGGTTATGTGGTGATGGAAGCGGACAGCGGTTTGGCACGGAGTTTGCGAACTGCACCGGGGTGGAAGCTGGATTACGAGGATAAGCAGGCGGTGGTGTTCGTGCGCGAGGCGGTGAGTAATGGCTAAGCCAAAGCCGGGTGGACAAGCGCCGTTACAACTCCACGCATTACTGTCGGATTTTCGGCTGCTATTGGTGTTATTTGTCTGTTTGCGTGTGCTGCTGCTGCTGATTTACCAGCCGTTTATCTTGCAAGGAGTGGAACGCGGTATCACAGCGGGCGGCGACTTCCAAACGTATTTCCAGATTGCATCGCTTTCGAGCAAAGTTGGACTGCCGATGCGCGATTGGTGGAGCGAGTTTCCGCCACTATGGTCGTATTTCTCGGTGCTGATCTACAAATTGCAGCCGAATTACACCGGATTTGCGATGTTACTCGGTTTTATTTTCATGTTGTTTGATGTCGGTAACTTGGTGCTGATTCGCAAGATTGCAACACAGCTTTATTCAGAGGATACCGCGCAGGCTTTGGCATGGATTTATGCAGTGCTGCTGGCTCCGTTGGTCTTTGTGTTTTGGACGTTTGAGGTGGTGGTGGCGTTCTTCATGCTCCTTAGTTTGTGGTGGCTGTTGAAAGAACGCGATAAGTTGGCTGGTGTAGGGATCGCGCTCGGCGTGTTGGTGAAGTTTACGCCGATTGTGATACTAGGTGCGATATGGCGCTATCGTCCGGTGCGGAAGGCGATTGTGCCGACGATTATTATGGTAGGGATTGTGGTGATCGTCTATGTCTTTTTCTTCGTGCAGAACGCGGCGATGAGTGTGCCTTCGGTGACAGCCCAATTTTCTAAAGCATCGTATGAGACTGTTTGGGCATTAATTGATGGAAATTATAAAACAGGGAATTTTGGGCCATTGGATGACCGGCTTGATCCGGCAAAGGCAAATATCACGCTGGGCAATCCGGCAAAAATTCCGAGTTGGTTGCGGCTTGGTGTGGCTGTAGCGATTGGCGTGTTCGTGTTTATGCGGACACGGCGATTTGATGCTAAAGGGTTGGTGGCGTTCGTTGGCATTTCCGTGCTCGTTTTTTTCCTCCAAGCGCAGGGATGGAGTCCGCAGTGGTTGGTGCAGATTATTCCGTTTATCTTGCTCTGCTTTCCGACCCGTGACGGTGTTTTGCTTATTGTTCTGTTGAGCTTAGTAACCTTTACCGAATATCCGTTTTTGTTTATTCGTACTGGAGATACCGGTGGGGAAATCACAGGTGCGTTGGTAACACCTTTCGCGGCGCTGGTGCTGGCACGTACGGTGATGCTGGTGGGGATTTGTGTTGCGCAGTATCGGATATTACGCCAGTCCCGAGATCGTCAAGGTCTTGTTACCTAAATTCATGCTACGCTAATGTTGTCCGATTTATCAAATTATCTGTTCAGGAGATTTATCGAATATGGCCCGACAGGAATTGGAACTGGCTAAAGAACTAATTAATGAAAAGCAATACGACAAAGCGCGTACTTTGCTGATGAAGGTCAAGGCTGATCCCACAGCGCAAAAGTGGTTGGAAAAGCTGGATGAGCTCGCACCTGTTAAAGCGGAACAATCTACAAGTGACGCCCTAAGTGAAGGTGAAGCACCTGCATGGCAATATGCCGCTCTGGAAGTTAAACGTGCGTATGGTATCCAATATAAGGTTAATGGCGAAGGTAGATTGGACTGGAAAGATCAACCCATTTATTACGCGCTCAACCAATTGGGTCGCGAAGGCTGGGAAATGATTGGATTCGAGTCCATTAATGAAATGTCGATCTACATCCTCAAGCGACCGGGTGCAGCGGTTGTTAAGAAAATCGACGTTTGGGATCAATGAGTTCGATATTTGCAAAGTACCGCTGGCTGCCGCATTCACTCATTTTCCTGCTGGCGATTGGATTACGACTGATTAATTTGGCAGGGCGGGCGCTCTGGTACGACGAAGCGTTTGCAGTCTTATTTGCCGAGAAGGGGTTGAGTGCCATGCTGTATGGCACGTTGACTCCGGTCGTGGGCGGCGCGGCGGATATTCATCCTCTCCTTTATTACAGTACGCTCAATGTGTGGATGCATTTTTTCGGTGAAAGTGCGTTCACTGTTCGCTTGTTGAGTGTTGTTTTTGGCGTTGCAACCGTCGCGCTGATTTACTTGCTGGCGAAAAGTCTATTTGATGAAAGAACGGGTTTGGTAGCGGCGCTGATTACTGCGATTGCTCCGTTTCACGTGCAATATTCGCAAGAGACGCGGATGTATGCGCTGCTCGGTTTGCTGCTGATGTCGGCGACTTGGTGCTTCATCAAGTCATGGCACGATGAGTCGCAAGTTGCCCAAAAATCATTATGGATGAATTGGCGCTACTGGCTTGGTTTCGGCCTGTTCGCTGGTTTGGCGATGTATACGCAGCAGTTGGCGGCGTTTTACTTAGTGGCAATCGGACTCGTTCCATTTGTGACCCGCCGCAAAGGACAGATCATTGGTCTGATTGTTGGCGCGATTACGGCGATTGTGGTTTATCTGCCGTGGTTGGTGAATCTGCCGGGACAGTTGCAGAAAGTACAATCGTATTATTGGTTGGATAAACCTACGATTGCGACACCATTACTAACCATTCGATCTTTCCTATCAGTCAATTTGGATTTCCCAAGTCCGGCCTCAATGATCGCTTTTTTCGGCGGTTTGTTCGTAATCTTGCTGCTGGTCGTTCAAGTGTTGATGTTTATTCGTCAGCCCAAAAACCGGACACAGCGCGAGCCGATTTTATTTGTGTTGTGGTTGGCTATGATTCCACCACTGGTGATGTGGGTTGTGTCACAAATTCAGCCGGTTTATCTGGAACGGTCACTGCTGCCTTCGGCCTTGATGTTGTATGTCGCTCTGGCGTGGTTGTTCATGCGAAGCGGTATGCCAAAACTTGTTGTTGGGATTATCGCCGCGCTGGGTTTGGTGCTGGTCGGTATCGGGCTGTATTACCAGTATACGATTGCGACGTTCCCTAATTCGCCATTCCAAGTAGCAGAAAATTATATCGCCCAGAATTGGCAAGTGGGTGATGTGGTGGTGCATCAGAATAAGTTAACGGCGCTGCCGGGAATTTATTATCAACGGGATTTGCCACAGTACTTCATTGGTGATAAGCCGGGCAGCAGTGATGATACATTAGCGCTGCCGACTCAGAAGGCACTGAATATTATGGCAGATGCTTGTGTGCAGGCTGCGACCCATCAAGGCAAACGGGTTTGGTGGATGGTATTCGCGCAGGCTGAAGCGCAGTATAAAGTGGCAAACCGACCGGAATTCGAGCAGGCTGTTGCTTGGCTGAATGAACATTATACAGTGACTTCAACGCAGCAGTTCAACGATTTGAATGTCGTTCTGTACAGTGATGCTCACGGCGATTTAGGTGGCGCATGTCAGCCGTGATGAAGCGTTTTTCCATTTCAATTTGGGTGTTCGCGCTGGTGTTGGCGGTCATTACCTCGCTGCCATATCTGGTAGGGCAATTGAGTACGCCAGCTGGTTGGGAATACAGCGGCGTGGCGGTGCTGCCCACAGGTACGCAGTTTGATGTGGATAGCCATCTGGCTAAGATGTGGCAGGGCAGCCGCGGCGAGTGGAATTATCACTTGCTGTTCACACATGAAGATCATCCCGGTTTGCCGGTGGTGCAGAGTTTTTATATTCTGCTGGGTGCGATTGCCCGCATCACCCCATTTAGTTTGCCATTGGTGTTTCATATCGCGCGATTTGTTCTGACATTTGGTTTGGTGCTGGCAATATGGGCATTCGCCAGCCACTTTTTTGAGAAACTGTCCGAACGCTGGTTAGCGACACTTTTTGGGACAATCGCTGTTGGGTGCAGTTGGTTTTTACTGTTCATCAGTCCATCCATGGCTGCCGAAGTTGGGCCGATTGAGTTCTGGTTGATTGACGCGTTCAATCTGTTGGGCGCGTTATATATGCCACATTTCGCGGCGGCGATTATCCTACAAATTGTGATTGTACTGAGCTACGAGCATTGGGTACGGGAAAAACACCAGCGCTCGTTTGTGAGTCTGACAATTGCACTGGCGTTGGAAGCGATTATTCAGCCCTATGCAGTTTTGCTGCTGCTGCCGTTGTTGGCATTGTTGACCCTATATTATGTTTTCTCGGCAAAGCGACTCACGTTTAAACGAGCCCTGTTACTGGTCATTCCGTTTGGAATTCATGCCGGATTAGTGCTTTATCAATATTTTGTGCTGAATGCTAGTCCGGTTTGGGCGAGTTTCACGGCACAGAATATCACCATGTCGCCACCCGTGATTTATTATTTGCTGGGTTATTTGCCGTTTTTGATCCCAATTGCGCTTGGGGCGAAACGTCTTCGGGCTGAAGCAAATGACCGCTGGTGGATGCCAATTGTTTGGGTCGTGTTGGTAGTGGTACTGCTGTATGTACCATTCCCGACGCAGCGGCGTTATTTGTTGGGTGTGCAAACCCCGCTCGGAGTTTTGGCGGCGTATGGCTGGTCACGGGCGATATTGACACGCTTTAACGCCAAGCGCCGTCCGTTGGCGACACTGCTTTATTTTGTGATAGCTTCCATTGCTTTAGTAGCAATCATAGCAGTCAATGCAATTGCGTTTACCAGGCCCGAAAAGAATCTGGCGGCATTTTATCAACCAGATGAGGCGAACGGTTTTGCTTGGCTGCGTGAACATGCCACTGAAAGCGATTTGGTGCTAACGACATTTGACCAAAACGGGAAGGGCAGCGGTAATCGCATCGTAGCGGCGACTGGTTTACGGGTGTTCATCGGTCACTGGATTGAGACCGCCAACTTCCAAATTAAGATGAGCCAGATCAAGCAGTTTTATGCCCCGACCACCACAGACGACTGGCGGCGTGATTTTCTTAAGGAAACACATGCTGCGTATATCTGGTACGATGAAAGTGCGCGACAGTTAGGCAATTGGAATCCGGCTGACGTGAATTATCTCAAACCTGTATTTACCTCTAACAGCGTTATCATATACCAAGTGAACTGAGGTTGAGCGTGGCACAAAGCCAAATCCGTTCAATGATCCTGATATTGATTACGGGTGTTTTTTTCGTGGGTGCAGTGATTGTGACCCACAATATGCTGACTGAGCCGTATCCCGGTCATAACGATTTTATGTCACGGTGGGAAGGGGCTCGGTCTTTTTGGATTGACCACCTGAACCCTTATGGCGATGAAGCAAGCCTAAACATACAGAAGCAAATCTACGGGCGAGCTGTTGTAGAAGGTGAAGATCCCGGTTTCTTTGCTTACCCGATGTACACAGCGGTGTTAATCTGGCCGTTAGTCTACATGGACTATGCGTGGGCATCTGCCATTTGGATGGTGCTGTTAGCGGCATTCTTAATCGGTTCGCTGTTCTTTCTACTGGATTTGTTCAGGTGGCGGATTGCCTCGTGGTTGTTAGGGATTTTGTGTGTTTGGGTGCTGCTGTTTTATTACTCAGCGCGCGGGTTGATTTTAGGGCAGGTAGGCGTTGTCGTTTACTTCCTTGAGTTGGTTACCTTATGGGCACTGATAAAAGATAAGAGCATTTTGGCGGGAATCGCACTGGCGATTTCGACAGTGAAACCGCAGATGGGTTTCTTGATTGTGCCGTTTTTCCTGCTGTGGGGACTTCGTTATCGGCGGTGGAAGTTTATCGGCAGTTTTGTTGTGGCGATGCTGATGCTTTTGGCAGTGTCGTTCTTGCTGCAACCGTCATGGTTGGGTGATTGGCTGAAGCAGTTAGGGAATTACACATCATATACGGCGTTGGGTTCGCCTGTGTGGATTGTCACCAGCTACTATCTGCATTTGGGGAATTGGGCGGAACTGCTCATCAGTGGATTGTTGGGTTTGTCGATGCTGGTCACTTGGTATTGGGTACTGCGTGGACATCCCGAACAATTCATGTGGGCAGCAGTGATGACTTTAACCGTAACCCATTTGATCGCGCCACGCACCGCGACTCCCCATTATGTGGTGTTCATTATTCCGCTGATGTTTTACTTCGCGATTCTGGTTCAGCGAAATCGGCGGCGTGGAAATTTATGGGTGATGTTGTGGCTGTTACTGCTGTTGGTTGTACCGTGGGTACATTTCTTGCTGACGGTGGATAAACATTTTGAACATCCAAGTATTTATTTGCCGCTGCCCTTCATACTGTTCTTCCTATTATGGTACACGCGGCGGTTGTGGTGGAATAACTCGCCGGAGTTTGTTCGTCAATTTGATATGAGGGCGTACAGCCGTGCGCCCCTACAGTAATTTTTGGTCATAAAATTTTGTGGCGAATTGAGAGATGGGTGTGAGCGTTACGAATCGTGAGCGTTTGATATTGGTGATGGTCGCGCTGGTAGGCGCGTTTTTCATTACCCGTTATTTTGTAGCGGGGCCGGGTTACACCGATGTGTTTTATCACTTGAACGCGGCGAATCGATTGGTGACGGGGCAGGGACTGACTGATCCTTATTATTGGACATACATCGGGGCGACAGATAAATTACCTGCGCCTTCGCATTTGTATTGGATGCCGTTGACTTCTCTGAGCGCGGCGGTTGGCATGTGGTTGCTAAATGCACCGAACAGTTACACAGCCGCACAGTTGTTGTTTTCGCTGATGTTTGCAGGTTTAGTCTTAGTTGGTTTTTGGTGTGGGGCATATTTAGGTGGCACGCGCCGCCATATGTGGGTTTCGGGATTAATTACGTTGTTCAGCGGAATTTTTGTGCGCTATTGGGGCGCCATTGATACCTTTGCACCCTATGCACTGGCAGGTTCGTTGAGCTTGGTGTTTCTGGGATTATCCAATCGAGCCGAGGTGAGACCGCAGCGAACATTGATTTATGCTGTTTTGGGTGGCGCGTTTGCTGGATTTGCCCATCTGACGCGGGCAGATGGTGTGCTGCTAGTTCTCGTAGGATGGGCAGCACTTGGCTGGTCATTACTGTTCAACCGTTCGGATCAGAGAATGGGTTTGGGACGACTTATCAGTCAAGGTGTGGCGTTGACACTTGGCTATCTGGTGGTGATGCTGCCATGGTTCATACGAAACTTGAATGTGCTGGGAACGCCAATGCCACTGGGTGGGACACAAACCATCTGGTTCACAAGTTACGATGATCTCTTTAATTATCCACCGCTGTCTACGCCTGCAACACTGTTTGCAAACGGGATTGGTGAGTTTGTGGCTTCACGGTGGTTAGCACTGACTAATAATCTCGGCACGTTTGTGGCAGTCGAGGGGTTGATCGTCATGACTCCGTTGATGCTGATCGGTTTTTGGGGGCGACGACGAACAGAATTCTTACAGCCGTTTTGGATTTATGTCGTTGGTTTACATCTGGCGATGACGTTTGTGTTTCCCTTTCCGGGCTATCGTGGTGGATTGCTGCATTCTGCGGCGGCTTTGGTTCCTTTCTGGGCAGCGTTAAGTGTTGTCGGATTAGATGCTGTCGTCGATTGGGTCGCACGGCGGCGAAGACGTTGGAATGCCCGTTCAGCGAAGACAGTTTTTTCCATCGGATTGGTTGCAATGGCGATCTTGTTGAGCTTAAGGATTGGTTTGCCCAACCGAGTGCCGCCGCGTGATACTTCACCATTTTATCAGGCGTTGGGGGCGCAACTGCCTCCTGCTGCGCGAGTGATGATTAATGATCCGGCGCAACTGTATTATTTCACCGGGTTGGGTGGTGTGGTGCTGCCCAATGAATCGCCAGATGTGATCGTTGATATTGCGCGGAAGTACGGTGTGAAGTATGTGTTGATTGAGGAAGTGAGCGATGACGGACGGAGTTCAAATGCCATTACTGAAAAGATGGTTTCAATTTTAACTGCGCCGCCGGATTTCCTCGTTCCCATGCCGTTCAATGTGCCGAATGTGAGACTTTATGAAATTCGTTACTAAACGTTTTCAGCAAAACGACATTATTTTGCTGATAGCTGCAATTCTCGCTGTTGCTTTGTATGTACTGACTGCAAATGGAGGCTTCCCCCTAGATGACAGTTGGATACATCAAGTTTATGGTCGTAACTTGGCTGAAACGGGCATGTGGGCATTTGTGCCCGGCGTACCGAGTGCGGCTTCGACTTCACCCATGTATACGGTTTTGTTGGCCATAGGCTACAAGGTGGGTATTTCGTTCAAACTGTGGACGTATACATTAGGGATTGTGGCGCTGTGGGTTGCAGGCATGTTGGGTGGTCGAATGACCGAGCGGTTGCTGCCTGATCAGAAGGTTGTTCGCTTGTATGGTGGCTTGTCCATCATTTTCGCATGGCATTTGGTATGGGCAGCAGCATCCGGCATGGAGACGATGCTGTTCAGCATGTGGACAATAGTGCTTTTATATGTTGGCTGGCGGGAATTAGATGAAAGATCACAAAACGCAAGAGACGTTGTACTACGTGGAGGTGTTTTCGGTGTTGCTGCTGCTTTTGCCACTATTACGCGTCCAGAAGGTGTTGCACTAGCCGGATTAATCGGTCTAATCAGTTTGGTCGTGCAGCCTCAAAAATCTTGGAAGCTGTTCGCAATGTGGGGGATTGGGGCGGCAATTGCATTTTTGTTGGCGATTAGTCCATATTTTGCCCTCAACCTTCATTTGACAGGTGGACTACTGCCAGACACGGCGGCAGCTAAACAAGCAGAGAACGCACCGCTGCTCCTCGACAGCTACCCGACCCGCCTCATGAGTATGCTGCTGCCATTGGTGGCGGGGGTACAGATTTTTTTCGTGCCGGGTGTCATCTATTTAATTGTCCAACAATTACGCCCTTTACGTCAGGACAAACGCGGATTGCTGTTGATTGTGCCAGTTCTGTGGAGCTTGGGATTGATCGCATTATATGCAGCCCGTTTGCCCGCTTACTATCAACATGGTCGGTACGTAATTCCGGCGCTGCCTGCGTTTATCGTTATTGGTGTTGCCGGTACGATACAATTGATAATGGTAGGACGTAAATCAGTTGCCGGACGGGTATTGACTCGTTCTCTGGCAATTTCATTATTATTGGCGCTGGCCTTTTTCTTTTTTCAAGGCGCGGGAGTCTACGCGCGGGATGTCCGAATTATTGATGAAGAAATGGTCGCCTCGGCTCATTGGATAAAAGACCACATTCCCCCTGATGAGATGTTAGCGATTCATGATATTGGTGCGGTGGGTTATTTTGCTCCACGTCCGATTCTTGATCTCGCGGGGTTGGTTAGTCCCGAGATTATTCCATTCATTCTCGATAAAGATCAATTGTGGCAGTGGCTCCAGCAAAGAAACGCTCGTTATCTGATGGCATTTCCTGATCAAATCCCGGGTGATGACATTCATGATCCGCATTTGTGTCCAGTCTTTACGACCGGCGGGCAGGCTTCAATCCAATCTGGTGGGCCAAATATGACGATTTATCAACTGACTTGGAACGGTATTTGCCCCAACCCTTAAGTTTTAGCCTGTTGCGTTGTAAGTTGTGAAAACTGTAAAATGTATTTATGAATGATTTACTCAATAAACTCAACGTACTTGTAAAAGCCACACTTAATGATGCTTTGACTGGTGACAGCCGTCGGAACAAGTTGGCGAATCCCAATGCCGATAAGCCTTCCGCTATTCAAGAGGGTCAGCAGCAGATTACTCAACTACGCCAGCGAATTAAGGAAACGCTGGCCTTTGAGGATGAGTTGCAAAAACAAATCCAATCCTTACAGGTTGAGGTCTCTGATTGGGATGAGCAGGCTGATATGGCAGTCAAAAGTGGCGATGAGGCAAAAGCCCACTACGCTGTTGAACAGATGCAGCGTGTTCAGCAGCAGCTCACAATGGTGCAGTCGGACTATGCCGCTCATGAACACGTCACACAGGAATTAATTTATCACGTCAATACCTTAGAAGCAGCAGTTGATGCCGCAGCCCGGAAACAACCGGATGAATCGACACCATCGACGCTAAATGACAGTGTTTCGGGTGTTCTAAAAGATATGCGTGACAGGGTGTTGGAACTGCGCGACCAGATAACTGCGCGTGAAGAAATGGCTTCTCAAATCACCGAGACTCAACCAAAACCAGTAGAAGATGATCTGGCAAAACGCCGCCAGAGACTTTCTAAACCGGAGTAGACGCTGACTAAAACATGAACCAGAACACTAAAAGCATCCTTATTGTTACAAGTGATTACAGTTTGGTTCGCGCTGTAAAAGAAGCTTTAGCGCATTTGAGTGTTACATTTCAGATCGGTTACAGCCATATTGATGGTCTTTATGCGCTTGAGAATGGTGATTTTGATGCCGTTGTCATTGACGCGCTGATGGTGAACCATCGTGATGGACAGTCCACGCTTATCAAATTAGCGCAGCTTAACCACGCAATACCGATGATTGGTTTGGCGAATGACCCCGGCATATTGGCTGATAAGGGTGGTTCGTCAAACATCACTGTGATCGTTCCCGGCGAAACGATGATTCGGCAAACAGTCAGTTTGGCGTTGGGTCTAGATACTTCGCCGCCAGTCGATGCGCCAGAAACAAAGCCAAACACCAAAAATTTAACTGAAGCTCCGTCACCCGCGCCGCTGCCTGCCACGTCGGATATGCCGGATGTAACAGCGAATTCAGCTGAAAAATTGCAGACGCTGTTTGCCCTAAGCCGATCCTTAACCGAAGTGCTTGATCTGAGTGAGGTTCTCAACCGGGTTGTTGAGGCTGCTCGGCGTTTGACCAACGCTGAAGAAGGCATGATTTTGTTACCCGGTGATGAAGGCGGACAACTCTACCTTCGTGCAAAAGTGGGTATTGATATTGAGGTTGCCCGTAATTTTCGCGTTAAGACGGAGGATACCTTAGCCGGACAAGTTTTTGGAACTGGAAAACCGGTTTTGATTGGCGCGCAGGGACCACAAAAGGTTAAAACGGAATATCTGGTTAACGCACTGCTGTACGTACCGATCAATTATGAAGGGCTTTGTATTGGTGTTTTAGGTGTTAACAATAAATCCACTGAAGCGGTTTTTGATCCACGGCATCAAGATTTGTTGATGAATCTGGCGGCGTTTGCGGCAATTGCCATCGAAAATGCCCGGATTCATGAGGAAACCGTTGAACATACGCGAGAGTTGCAGACTTTGGTTGAGGCCAGTCAGGTCCTCAATTCTTCCCTGTCGCTTGATAAAACACTTCCCAATATTTGCGAACAGTTACTCCGTGTCGTCAATGTGAATTACGTGGCTATTCACGAATGGGATACCCCTAGCAATCAATTGCGAACGAGCGCGCGCTGCTTCCGAACCGTTTGGAATTCCGGAAATGGACCGGTCATTGATTTGTCAAAGCGTTTGGTGGTTCAGTACGCCTTGGAAAAAAGCACGTTCCCTGTCATTACGCGGCGGGACGCGTCAACGCCCGAAGGTGAAATAGAATATCTCAATCGCATGGGCATTGATACTATTCAGATCGTCCCGATTGTTGGCGGCGAGCAGGTACTGGGCATTATCCAGTTTTCATATGTTCGTCCTCCTGTCAATTTACCTCCTCCGGATGCGTTGCAACGCATTCAATTGATGACCCTTGAAGTACTGGCAATGCTTTCGAGCCAGTCCAACTTATCTAAACCGCAAGGGATGTTTCGTGTTCTTGAAAATGCCAATCAACTCATCGGGGCGGATTGGTGTGAAGTCGCATTGCTTACGCCAGATCGCCAATCGCTGGTCACACAGGTTGCATTAGGCATGGGTATATGGTCGTCTGAACCGCAGCAGTATGTCGATTTGTTTCAAAGCACTGATCTTGCCGAAAGTATTAAATCGCAGCAAATTATTGTTCGTAACCCGAACGCGTCCAAAATGACGAACGGCATCAAACAGTTTTTAGAGATGACCCATTGTCGTTCGGCTGTGGGAATCCCACTTATTTTGCGCGGGCAGCCGCAGGGCGTTGTCGTGTTTGCCGATTCACGGCGTGGTCGTGTATTGAACGAACGAGATATTGATGTAGGGCGCGCAGTCATCGCACAGGCTTCTACCGCGCTTTCCAATTCATATCTTTTACATGATTTGGAACGCAGTTTTCGAGAACTGAAAGACACACAAGAACGCCTTGTTCAAACGGCTCGACTGTCTGCGATGGGCGAACTAGCGGCGGCGGTCGCTCATCAAATTAACAATCCGTTGACGACAATCATGGTAGACTCAGAAATGATGCTGCTGGATGAAAGTCCTGATTCACAAAACTATAAGTCGCTGCAAGCAATTCATCGGGCAGGCAAACGTGCATCCGGCGTAGCCCGGCGATTACTCGCTATTTCGCGTCCAAATGATCCCGAATCACCACCCGAACGGATTGATGTGGTCGAAACGATTCAAGGAGTACTCTCCTTAGTTAAGGCTCATATCGAGCGTGATCATATCCAAATAATCTCGCAGTTACCCGAGGAACCACTGCCTCCTGTGTGGGCGGTTCAAGGGCTGGTAGATGATATTTGGCTTAACTTGCTGCTGAATGCACATGACGCATTAATGGGCTGCGAGAATGCCCAACTCGGGATTTCTGCCTCATATACACCGGACTCAGATCAATTGGAGGTTTACGTGTGGGATAATGGACCGGGAATTCCTGAGAAGATTATCGAAAATGTGTTTAAACCCTTTTTTACGACCAAACCAGTCGGTGAGGGGACAGGGTTAGGTTTGCATATTTGTCGCCAAACCGCCGAACGTGTTGGTGGTAGTATTACGGTTGAAAGCACTGTAGGAAAAGGCGCACGCTTCTTAGTTCGGCTGCCGGTTAAGCGAGGAGGAAATGACGAATGACCTATATTATGGCTGTTGATGACGATCCTGAAGTGCTTGATACTTTAGGGCGGGTCTTGGAACGTGAATCATTTGACGTAGGGTTGGCCCGATCTGCCGCTGAAGCATTGATTTTGCTAGATCAGCGTGTGCCATCTGCCATGATTCTCGATATCATGATGCCCGGTATGGATGGGATCACGTTATGCCGCCAACTGCGGCGCGACTCGCGCTTCAATGCGCTGCCCATCTTGTTTTTAACAGCAAAAGGCAGCACTGAGGATGTGGTCGATGGTTTGGATGCGGGTGCAGATGATTACGTCGTCAAACCTTTTGAATTGGCTGAACTGCGGGCGCGTATTCATGCGCTCTTGCGCCGCAGCATTCGCGATTCGGGTACAGGCGCAGTATTGCAATTAAACGACCTGAAACTCGACTCAGATACTTATCAAGTGTATATCAAAGGAAACCGAATTCAGTTGACATCCACTGAGCATCGTTTGTTGCGCTATTTAATGGAAAACCCGAACCGTGCACTTTCTCCCGGTCATTTGCTTCAGGTTGTATGGGAATATCCTCCGAACACCGGTGATCCTGATCTCGTTCGCGCACACGTTCGTAATTTGCGCTCAAAAATAGAGAAGAATTCTGACCGTCGCTATATTCGAACCATTCATGGTGTTGGATACATGATCTCACTGTGAATTATTTCTCGCTGCTGCGTGCTTTTATAGTGAAGGAAACTCAAATTTTTGAGTTTCTTTTTATTTATGGTGCTCTTACTTGAAGTCGCTGGATAAATTTCACAAAACTTTCAGACATACATACGATTTTGAACCTGCTATCCCGTTATACTAACAATATGAAACAAGATTACAGGGTAACGGGTAGCTAAATGTACAAAATCCTCATCATTGATACTGACTTTGAAAATGTGAATATGATGGAGCATTTCCTCCGCCGCGAAGGTTATAAGGTGTTAACAGCCTTCACAGTTCGTGATGGTCTTTTACATTTGGAAAAGAATACACCGGACCTTTGCATCATTGATACGAACGCACCCGGATTAGACGGTCTCGGACTGTGCCGCAAAATTCGCGCAAGCGCACACACTGCCAATTTGCCAGTTATCTTGATGGGACAAAATGCGCACTATTCAGTAACGAATGCGTTAGAAGCCGGTGGCGACGATTATATTGCGAAGCCATTTGCGTTACGTGAATTGGCAGCCCGTATGCGGGCGCATTTGCGGCGCGTTTCAGGCAACTTGAATGATGGCATGCCGATGCTGCGTATACTGCCCGAGACACAGACCATCTTCATCAATGACCGTCAAGTTACATTGACGCAAGTGGAATTTGAATTGATTTCATTTTTATGCCGTAAGCCGAACCAATTACACCGTACCGAAGACTTGCTGACAGGTGTATGGCAGTATCCTCGTGGGGCAGGGGATGCGGCATTAGTGAGAAACCACGTGAGAAATTTGCGCCGAAAAATCGAGGACGATCCGGAACGCCCTGCGATCATTCAGTCCCGCCATGGGAGAGGCTACGCAGTGCGCGCCAGCATCCGCATTGAAGGCAGCGTTGCATTGTCGTCTTAATTGTTTTCGTTAACGTAAAATAGGCGGGCGGGGTGAATACTCCGCCCTTTTTATTTACAATTTCCTGAACAAAACCCTATCATTTTCTTATCACTCCTCGCGTCGTAGCCGACAAACATTGTGGTATGATAATTTTGTTGTGATTTATCAAGTATTTCTTATCTAGTTTCTGAGGACGTACTAATGCAAAGCGTTCCAAAGAAGATTTTCCAAATTCTGGATGGTACTCCAGCCGTTTATGGTCAATATTCGCGTGGACAAAGTTTGGCAGAACTCGCACTTGTCACGCCATTATTGATTGTGCTGCTGATGGGACTAGCAGAAATCGGGTGGTTTGCTAACAATTATTTGATTTTGTTAGAAACTACGAGGGTTGGCGCACGCTATGGGGCTGTGCAGACTGGCGATTTTGCGCCAGACAAGTGGGATAATTCTGCCAGTTTACTGCCGAACTTGCAGGCCGATTATGTGGCTAATGCAGCCGGCGGCCCATTGACGCAAAATGCAAGGGCTTACCGAATTTGCACGAATTCGGAAGCCGGAGGTACTCCTCGTTTTTACAACATCATCATATGCAAGATGTTTGATGCCATGTCACCGCTGGATTTTCGAGGCGAATATAAGGTTACGAACGCTGACCCGACAGACCGGAACAGCGTCGATGAAATTGTTGTGTCCGCGTTTAGTCTGCTCTCGATTAATCCAACTGACTCGAATATCCCTGCCGCAATGAGAAGCACCATTGACCTTGCGCCCAATGTCCCAAGTACCCAGCAGCAGGTGCTGGTCATTGGCCGGTATCCGACTAACGCAAATGAATGCACTACCGATGCCAGTGATCCTGACCCGCGCGACCCGTTTAACTACATTAGCTATACAGGCGCATCGAATACGGATACGACAAGCCCCGGTAACACTGGCACGCGTAACTTTGTAATGAGCAGCGGCACCCAACTTTTTTCGGAGCTGCTTGGTTATGACACCGGCCCGGAATTGCAGCGTGGCTTTGCCCTGACGGGACAGCATATCATCACTGCAACCCGCACACTTCCGGCTGCTTCGCGCTGTTATGGGTCTGAGTGGACGATTCGTCGTGTCCAAGACCTCATCAACGTGGCAAATTACGGTATGCAAAACCAGAACCAACGATCCATGCTCCCAAGTCAAGGCTTGATCTTGGTAGAAATGTTTTGGCAGCACACGCTATTGCTGCGAAATCCGGTTTTTAATCCTGTGTTCAATATTCTGAATGACCCCAGTAATCCGAATGGTGGGGGCACCGTCATTTCCGTTTGGGCCGCATTCCCGCTGCCCACTACCGAACCGAAAATTAAATTCGCAGTCGGATCATAGGAGAGAAGGAGACACAATGAGACAATCTCTCTTATCGCGTTTGGCGAAACGTTCGAAAAGACAGGGGCAGGTCGGCCAGACTATCGTCATTATGGCCTTCGGTTTTATCGTCTTGTTGGCTTTTGTGGGCATCGTAACCGATGTTTCGCTCATGTTCGTCCGTTATACGACACTGCGACGTGCCGTGGACGCGGCGGCTGTAGCTGCAGCGGGACAAGTACGACGTACACTGCCAACGGCAGCTGAACTGACCGCCGCCGGTGGTAACAAAACTGTCGCAGAAGGTTATGCTTTTGCTCGCAATGTGACCAATATCAACCTTGCAGCGCGGCAGTTTATCGAATTTTACGGGTTAAGTCCCTCGAATGTGTCGGTCGATAGCTGCGATACACTTACCCAGAATCCTGCTCCATCAGCGGCAGATATTGCCCTTATGCAGTTACTTGAATGTGGTAATGACAAGCAGCCGCGTAAAATGGTACGGGTCACCGCCCAATTGCAGTCACCGACGGTGTTCTTGCGCTTAATTGGCTGGGGGACGGTAACGCTCGAAGCCAGTGCGATTTCTGAAACCGCCGTTCTCGACGTGGTGCTGATTTTCGATACCGCCGAGACGATGTTGAAGCAAACCACCTATAACGATTGGAAAACAGTGCCGGTTACTGATGCTGGCGGCAGCCTGACTTACAATCCGGATGGCACTGTAAAGACTAAAGATCAGAGTCTTCGTTATTTACCTGTACGGGTCGATTATGGTCCCAATTGGCTGGGAACAGCAGGTTCTGATGCCCTCTGGCAGTATTGGCCTGCCGCAAGTAATACATGGTCTAAGGCATGGACGCAGCTCCTCAACACGACCCAAGCACAACTTTATCCTACCGGTAATGATCCGACAATCACCCCATATTTCCCTGAAATTGCGTTTACATGGAATGGTAGTACGGCGACGCAAGTAAACGGGGTTACTGATCCGCGTGCACCGCGCGCAGACTGCCGCGTCCGGTTCTTCCCTTATGCTGAATTGACCGGCCCCAATTCTATGAAATGGCAAGTCACTGGCCCGGTAACCGTAGCCAATGATTTGCAGAACTCCTACAATGCGATTTTGCAGAAGAACGGCAAAACAGCGCCGTTCGGAAGCACTTTTGATGGATTTATGCCGGCCTACGACTATTTTGGCTGCTGCAACGATCCAAACGGCGATAACAAATTCGATGATCTCATTTGCCAGCCCTTCAAGAAGGTGCGTGATGCAACCGAGAGCTTCTTGGATCATGTTGACTTTGTACGCGGTGACCGTGTCGCTTTTGTCACCTTTGACAAGACCGCCTATCTAATCGATCCAGATGGCGAAAAAGGCCCGCAGCTGCCGATGATCACGGCGCAAAGCAATGCTGTTGCCGCGTTGAGGCGCATCGTAGGTGTGCGTGCAGAACCTTATTATTATGCCGACACGGACAACCCGACTGATGGCGAATGGAACTCAATGGTTACTGGCGCGACCGCATACACCGGCGCGGCTGGCGGTGGTATTCCAATTACCTATGCTCAACGATACGATTTTACAAAAAAGGCGTGGGTAGACAATACGACAGCAACCGACGGTCTAGCCGGGTATAACAATACGAAACTGGGCGCGTTGAATGATTACCCGGTGCGCTATAACTGCTACTGGGAAAATGCGACCATGACCTATCCGTTCAGCTTGTACAGTTCGCAAGCGACACAGGCCAACATCACGGCCTACGGACTGCCTTATCCCTATGATACGACCGGAACAGTTATGGCGAGCCGTTGGCCGACACCGTTGGCTGCAATGACTGGTACGCCTATGATGAATCCTAACCTGAATTTGACGGCGTGGGATAACAGCATGAAGGCCTACAACCCCGAACAGTATGGTCGTCAAGCGGCTAAACCGCTGTTCAGCTATGAGTTCCGCGCGGGCTGTGCTGGTAATAACGTAGGTGCTGCCTTACGCGTCGGTAATAACGCGCTGTTGGATCCGCGTACCGTTCGTATTGGTAACACGGGCGCGGTTTGGGTCATGGTATTACTGGGCGACGGCGCGGCTGGTGCTAGCGATCCTGTCGTCCGTAATGGAGCCTCTATTCCCAGCGGCTATCCTTACGGGAAGTTTACCGATAATCCGAAGCCCGGTGGTTATGGCGCATATGGTCTGTGCCCTTATGGCGATGTAGCCGACCAAATGAGTTTGACCGCTGGCTGGCAAACCCGTCCACCCCGTTGCAGTGATGACGGCAGTGAACAGTCGAACGGCGGGGCACGTGGCATCATGGGGCCAGTAAGCCGCCACTTCTGCAAGGATTCGGCTGTTGGTACCGATAACAATGCCAACATCGACATTGGTGTCAGCGGTGAACTCACCGGTGATTGCGCCACCAAGTATGACGTAGACGATTATGCACGCGATTGGGCGGACTTTATCGGCTTGACGAAGCTTCCGCACGTGAGTCCTTTCTGTAAGCTGCCGGATCAAGATTGCAACAATCCACGCAGCTTGCTCCAACTGCCGACCATTTTCACAATCGGTTTCGGTTTGGACTTCACCGAAGATCCGGCAGGTCAGTGTGCTAACAGCAGCAACGCCCTGTACACCAACATTAACGACTGTCTCGGCGAGGAACTACTTCGCTATATCGCAGATGTGGGTGATAACAACCGTATTGATACCGATTACCAGCAAGACTGGATCAATGATGGTGTTATTAATGGCTCTGTAGACGATCCGCCCAATCAAGGTGGGCCAAGTTTCTATGGTGATCGTGGACCCTGTGAAGCGGCCATCCCCGGTTATACGAATGCCGATTCTGCATTGGCCGGAGGGGGCATCGGGCCGGGAAACTTCAAGCCATTATTTAACAACCCGCTGCCACCCAAGACATCATGCGGCAATTATTACAATGCGCCGGGCGGCCCTGAACTAACGAAGGTGTTTGAGGATATCGCGTCGCGGATGTTCACACGTATTACCAAGTAAAAGGTTTTCCCCTGCCGGCTTGGACTCAAGCAGGGGAAGTTCTGTCAATTTCGATAAGGCATTTATTCAGTCCCTTAGATGGTAGGGGGTGCAGATGGATACAATACAATCGGAAACCGCTAACCGAAGACGAAGACAAGGGCAAACTTTAGCAGAATTTGCTATTACGCTGCCTACGCTCCTCATTCTTTTGTTCGGTATCATTGAGTTTGGGCGCATTTTTCAGGCGTGGGTCACGCTCCAAAATGCCGCCCGTACAGGTGCTCGTTATGCGAGTACGGGTCAGTACTACGAAGATCAGTTTGTAATGAATACAGTCATTAACGAAGCTAATCTGAGTGATCCGACTGGTTTTATCCCGTGTGTTGATGATGGCCCGGGCAAAACCTACGGAGTGATTGACCGTAGAGGGACAAAGACGACTGTGCTGCCCAACGGCACCGGGAGCACGCCTGTAAATATTTATACTGGTGACATCGAAAGTCTTTTCGCCACATGGTATAACGGTCGGAATTGTGATCCGGCTAATCCCGATGATCAAGACCGGCGCAAAGACATGGCGCGTATTCTTTCAATTATGCTTGAGACACGGCGCGGCGCCGCTGGATTGGCTATTGAACCCAATCAGTGGACGATGCCACCTGATAAAACGGCTATACAGGCTAATTGGAGCCAATTCCCGTGGTTCGCAGGCTGGCAAACTGCTCCGCGCCCACCGCGTTCTGATCAACGCAACTGGTTTAACGTGGTTGTCTGTAGCAACCGCAGCTTTGACTCCGACACATCCAGTGGAATGTATAAAGTTGATGGCGTAGCGGCTCCGAACCGGTTCATTACCTATCAAGGTGATGTGAGCCTGACCGTAGGAGCGGCAACCGTTAGTCCTTGGGCGCCTTCATGCCTTGAAAATGAAGTGCCTGCGGCCACCATCAATGGACAACCTAATCCCTTATTGGCGAACGGTGGTTTCAGCAATGCAGGCCAAAACTGGATGGATGCCGGTGCGCCCGAAGACACGGTCTATGTGACGGTTACATTTAACCATCCTTTGATTACCCCGTTGGGTATTGCACCATTCATTCCCCTACAGGCACGTCGTTCGGCTATTATTGAAACATTTCGTACCGCCGGTAATCGTAAAGGAACCGTGTTTGTTCCGCCGATTGGTGCTGATGCGCCACCTGACCAACCAACTGCAACGCCCACGGGCCAGCCGACGGCTACATATACTCTGCCGCCTAGCGTAACTCCGAAGCCATCCGCAAGTCCGACCAATACGCCGGAAGGCCCCTTTGACTGTGCTAAGATTTCGGTTTCCAATAAGCGGTTGAGTGGTTCTCAGGTGCTTCTGGACATCCAGAATGATAATGCGCTAAGTACCGTTACATACATAACCCGTGTACAAATTACATGGCCCAATATCACTGCCTATGCCCAAATGGGGCTAACACAGATGTCGCTAAATACCGTACAAAACTGGGTCGGAAACGATCTCCAGAATACAGCGGCATCGACTACGACCACCGATACCGATTCTAAACCGGGTAATCCGCCGTTCTCGAGCACGTCGACATCTATTCGTGAGGTCACCGCTGGCGATACGTCAATCTACGCGGCTACCTTCAACGGGCCTCCGCTGCTGTCCAGCTACGTGAAGCCATTCCAGTACGCGATTACCCTTACGCTCTTTAATCCATTGAATCCGGGTTCGCCCTGCGTGTTGAGTTCGCCGGTTACAACAGCTACGAATACACCTATACCGCCGGGTCAGCCGACGGCTACCAACACGCTGCCGCCGGACTGCGCTTCCAGCCGGATATCAATCAAGTTCAATTCGTTCGATACCTTCGGATTGGTACGCTACGATATCCTGAGCGAACGCAACACAACCTCCACCCTCGTGAGCGTCAAGATCAACTGGGTCAAGTATGTCAACAGTCAGCGTCTAGTTAAAGTCAGTATGATGGCACCTCCCGGCAAACCCGGTGCAGTGATCGTCTGGGACTCTGGTAATGCCAACCAAGACTCGACGCCGCCGACCAACAGCAAGACTGAAGGTACATGGCTGACGAACTATACCTTGGCAGCCGGTGCCATAGGCGCGCCGTCCATCACGCCCATATACTTCGACTTTGACGGTATCTATACCTATGACGAGAATGCCGGTTCAACCAATCCCAAGTACGGCGGCTCGAGCGATTTCAACTTCTCTGAATTTGAACTGACGTGCGGTACACCGGGTGGTGCGGCAGGTACGACCAGTGGTGGTCAACCAACCGGTAAGATTACGCCCGTCAATTACCCGAGTCCAACACCGCTGCCGACACAGGGACCGACGGACACGCCAGCGCCAACACTGACACCGTCCAAGACGCTCACACCGTCCAAGACACCGACTAAGGGCCCGCCAACGGCAACCTTTACACCCAAACCGCCGACGGCAACACCGCCGCCGACGCAGCCGCCGACGAATCCGCCGCCGCCGACGCAGCCAAACGCCAACACCTAAGGTGATGGCACCATAGTCAACTAGATAAAAACTCCCCGAATATAAAGGGGAGTTTTTATTTTTAAGCTTGGTGCGGCTTCTGTTATCCAATGCTGTGAGAACCAGCGATAATTCGCTAGTATAGAGACTGATTATTTACGATGACCGTTTCCGGTGGAGGACTCGTGATCTATTGTGTATCGCCAAATCCGGCCTTGGATCATACTCTGGTTGTCCCGTCATTTAAGCAAGGACACGTCATGCGTGCGGTGTCGTCACTTTCTGCGGCTGGCGGAAAGGGACTCAATGTGGCGCGGGCCGCTCAAGTATTGGGCGCAAAGACCCATTCTTTCTGTTTTCTGGGTGGTCGAATGGGGAAAACAATTGCCGAATTAGCACGGCAGGAGGCGCTTGAAGGGACATGGACATGGATAGAGGGTGAAACTCGTACCTGCGTAATTATTGCGGTTGAAGGTACAGGCGAAGCTTCTGTAATTAATGAACAGGGACCCGGCGTTACAGCATTAAACTGGACGAATTTTAGTCAAAGTATTATGGCTGACCTAACTCAGGTAACGGATATTTGTTTCAGCGGGAGTTTGCCACCTAATTCCCCTCTTGAAATGTTCGTGGATTTAGTGAAAGCTGTTCGTGATGCGGGTAAGCGTGTTTGGGTAGATACAAGTAACGCGCCGCTTCATGCTGCCTTACCAATAAATGGCATTACCATCAAAATAAACGGCGACGAAGCAGGCGATATCCTCAATAAAACGGTCAACACGCCGCACTTAGCAGTCTTAGCAGCCCTCGAATTCCAATCACGCAGGACGGGGAATGTAGTCATTACCTTGGGTAAAGACGGCGCAGTCATGGTCGATGAAACCGGACGCTGGTGGGCGAAACCTCCGCCGATTATAGTCAAAGACCCCATCGGAAGTGGTGACTCGTTTCTGGCGGGGCTCGTGACCGCGATTTCGTTGGGACAAGCGGCTAACGTTGCGCTCCAACATGCGGTTGCGGCAGGTGCGGCCAATGCCACAACCGTTGGTGGCGGGGACTTTCCACTAGAGACATTTAATCGGATATTAGCCGAAACTACGCTCCAGGCCTTGTAGCGTCCGATTTATATAACGCGGCTGATAAATAGTTTGAAAACTCGAACGAACTCGCATTGACATCGGTGAACACTTGTTCTAAAATGAACTTATCTGCAACTTGGGGAAGCACCACACTAAACGGTGGAGATGGTGTTCTTGCTGATATTTAACAAACAGTCTCCCTGAATATAGTTTTGGCTCCCCTTCACCATGAGGGAGAAGGGGTTGGGGGATTAGGGTTAAAAATCGCCTCCACCACTTTGCAAAGTCCAACCCAACCTAGGGTAGCACCGTGTTCTTAATCACCTGCTTTCATAGGAACAGATCTTAGACCTGTGCGGCATCAAAATCCCTTCACTGCGCAGCGGCTATCAGCAGAATGAGCCTAAGAACGTTGCGGATGTGAGGTTTGGGGTGGGGTATGGTTGACCTCCACCACTTAATGTAGTTCTGTACTGTCAAAATCTCGGTGTTTGTGCCTATCTATCCTAATGGTTGTTTACTATTTAATGTGGTAAACAAAACATCTTCTTAAGCGTTGAAAATGGAGGGTTGAGGCGCGCCTCAACCGCCAATTGTTTACCATTCCAATTAGTAAATCGCCATTAGGAATGAAGCGAAATATCTTGGCAATTCCGTTGAAAGTCTTGGGGAGAAACCCCATCAACCTATTCGGCGTAATCTCAGCGTTCTCAGCGCCTTTGCAGTTCAAAAGTATTGCAACTACAGCAGCGGCAAAAGCAAATTGCACAGCGGTGGCACTACGGGAGTTTTCCGCTGCAAAAGGATCATTTCAGCGGCATTGAGCGAGCTTCTCGCCAACACAAAATGTCAATTCGGTGCCTTGCTCCCTCAAATCCGCCAGACGATTCAGCGGGAAATATGCAAATTCTGCGAAATTTGCGAATCATTTACTTCAATTCTTCAAAATAACCCATACTCGAAGCTAAGTGACTAAGGTGTGCAAGGCGTCTCTGAAGTGCAGGTAGAAGGTGTGGAGGCTATGACTTGAGGTTGGCGCAAATAAGTTTGGCGAATGGATTCGGTTCGAGTGTATTGTTCAGATGTTAGCAGTGACCAGAAATACTGTGGAGTCACCAGTCGGTCGCTGTTTTCTGAGGCATACCGGTTCAGCCAACCAAAAAAGACATCGTCACCCAGCTCGGTTCGTAGCTCAGCCAGCATTTTTACGCCGCGTAGGTAAACTGCATTTATGTACGCTCGCCGTGTTGTAAATTCGTAGACCGTGCTATCGACGTAGCCTTGGGGGGCCAGCCTATTAACACGGAAATTCCACCACCAATCTGCTAAAGTTGGATAGTATTTTTCAATGAAAACCAGCTCACTGTACGTGGCTAAGGCTTCGTCCAGCCATGGGTAAATGGCCTGATCGCTGCCGACTTTTCCATACCACCATTGATGTGCCACCTCATGTACAGAAATGATCGTCAAATAGGACTCTACACCATTCAACCCTCTGAAATATTCTCCACCAACAAAGACGATCCCACTAAACTCCATTCCGTCCGGGAAATCACCCTCGACAATCACTAACCGTTTTAGTGGGTAAGCGCCGTAAAGTGTTTCATATAAGTTGACGCTTTTAACAACGGTATTCAATGCATAGGCGCCACTATCTAGCCCGCTGCTTTGGTTAGGAATAATTGCATCGTCGAAACTGTATAGTTCTACATTGATGCCGCTGTTGGTCTTTTGCTGTTGTAACCGATAATTTGTGCCGATGCTAAGGCTGAAATCACGCATTTGAGGCAGGCTAAAGTGCCACTCAGCGTTGTTCACATGTTCAACTGTACCCGGAGACGCAATCTGAATTGACTCAGTGGCATCTATTATATGGAAATGAATATCCCAATTAGCTCTGTCTAGCGCGTCTTGTTCCCCAATGGGGAATTCTTCATGACTAATCCAAGAAACACCATCGTGAGCCGCAACCACAGGTAGCCACTGCCCAAGATTGGTTTGCCGGGCGCTGTAGCCCAGATAACCTTGATAAGCATGAAGCCCAGCCGTGTCTATCGGCGGTATGTGAAGATCAAAATTCAGGTTGAGGTTCAGCGTGCAACTTGGATCGAGAGGCTGCGGCAGCTCGATTTCAAGGCGCTGCTTGACCAGACTCGTTTTGAGCGATTCACCGTTTGCCAATTCTGCTGTGCTTAATTTAAAAATTCCAGCTTGCCAGTTTGGTTTCACGTTCAGAACTATAGTCGAGAGCGATTTGTCTGTGATATTGGTGTAGGTGATTGTCTCTGCAACTTTTAGGTAATGTCTCGCGTATTGCATTTCAGCAGTGACGTTATAGTCAGTAGTTTTGTCCTTTCGCAAGTCGCTGCAATCAAACGAAGACATTGTTGCCGTTGGAGCGGGTGACGCCGTTGCGATGGAATGCACATCTCGGGCAGTTGTCGAGACTAAAGTGCTTGGTGGAAGTGTGGGACGACTCGTTGGTAAGGTAGTTGGTATCTCCATACCTTGTGCCAACGTACATGCGGTAAGTAACATGAATGCGATGACTGAAGCAACCCTTGATATCTTCATGGATGCCATGTTACCGTGAGCGGTTGTCGTTGCCAATAGGCGATTGCCCGACGCTTTAATTACGAGTATTCGCAGCTTATTTAGAGGTTGCGTGTTATTATCTGTGAAATATGAGTGGGAGGGGATATAGATGTCAGTTCGTTCACAAATTAAAGGGCTGATCCGGTTGACCCGTTGGAAAGAATATGTGCCTTTTGTTATACCGTTAACGATTTTAGGGGCGCTCCTTGCAGCGCGTCCAAACAATACTTTACTGGACTGGCGTTTGATTGTGGTAACCGCGGCCAATATTCTGGCAGTGGCCTACGCATTTATGATTAATGATATCGAAGATGCGCCAGATGACGCGCGTGACCCTGATCGAGCTGCGCGTAATCCAATCACGATGGGCGAGATTGGGGTGCGTTTCGGTTATGCGGCCTGTCGAGCAGTTGCGGCTGTTACACTTCTGCTTTATGCTCTGGGTGGATTTTGGGCGCTCATTATCGGTATTGCAACCTTGTTATTGTCGCATCTTTATTCTTGGCGACCTGTGCGTTTGAAGGCTTGGCCCATCACTGATATTGTCTCGCATTCTTTGATGCTCAGTGGATTACTTTTACTGGCAGGCTATTTTACATATCATAATGAACCCGGCATCGTTTGGTTCGTAGCGGCTGCTGTCACCTTGATTTCCGTGTATGGTCAGCTCTATAACCAGTTGCGGGATTATGACATGGATAAGGCCGCTGGTTTATATAATACCGCGATTGTTCTTGGAGAAAATAATACACGAATTGCCATGTATGCGGCGGTAGCATTGGCAGGAGTTTGCTTTATGGCTGCGCTTGTACAAGGTGCTTTCCCGTTGTGGTTAGGTCTTGTGGTGTTGATTGCCATTCCGATCAGCAGTGTGTTTAGTCCCAAGACTGATATGCGTGGTGGGAAAGCTGTTGATGTGAGCGGTGGCTTGCAAATTCAGAGTTTGATGATTGCTAATGTGACGGTTGCCGTTTGGTTGGTATGGGCAATTGTCACTCAGCTAAAACTTTTCTAAGATTTTATGCAACTAAAATTGTTTTCAGGGGTCACAAACCCCTGATTTTATTTCCATATTTTTTGCCATATCACAATTTTCATAGGCTCTTCATGGCGCATGAGAGGGGCTTACCCTATAATGAATACATTCCTCTAACTAAACAGTTTCATGGGATTACTTCAGATGGTGAATGGCAGCGGTAACAAAGCAACAATCCTTATAGTGGATGATATTCCCGATACCGTACAGCTTCTTAAAGATTGGTTGGAAAGTCATGACTTTAATGCTATTGGCGTGACCAGTAGTCTCGAAGCGTTAGATCTTGCAGAGCAGCATAAGCCAGATTTGATTCTGCTCGATGTTATGATGCCGAAAATGGACGGAATGGAAACCTGCCGCCGTTTGAAGGCCAACCCACGCACCTCTACCATTCCCGTGGTAATTGTCACAGCTAAAAATCCAAGTGATGCGCGTGCCGAAGGCATGATGGCGGGCGCAGTTGACTATATTACCAAGCCTGTCAATTTGGCTGATCTAATCAAGCGTATTGAAACAGTGCTTTCAACGACCACACAAGAACCGGCTGATGTGCAGCGCTTACTAGAGGAGGTTGCACATTCGGCATTGACCATTATGCCGAGCGATATGGTGTGGTTGTTAGGTGTGGACAACGATGAGCAAGTGCTGCGAAGTCGTATTCTGGCGACAACTGGTGGCGCACGGGTAGAAACCGAATTCCTATTGAATGCAGCAAATGGCCAGTCTATTCCCAAGTTCTCTTTATCCGATAGTGCAAATCCGTTTTGTTCAACTTTATTTACGCGCAAGATGTCGGTGAACCTCACGACTGAAAGTTTACGGGACAATCCATCGACAGAGCCGATTTTTAAGGCGACGGAACTGCTTCGATTAAACTATCTGACAGTTGTTCCCTTAACGGCTGCCGGTAAAACACCGGGCGTTATGGTTTTGGGTGATTTGCAACCGCATGATATGGAAACGCCACGTGCCAGACAAATTTTGACTTCACTCGGCACGCAGGCGGCGATTGCCCTGGATTATTCTCGCCTAATAAGTGATTTAACCCAGCGCGAGAATGATATGCGGCGTGAGCAGGCTTTCCGCCAAATGATATTAGATACGATGAGCGACGGATTGGTGGTTATTGATTCGAAGGGGACGATCAGTTATATCAACCGGCGCTTTCTGCGGATGACCAATTATCCAAAAGGCTATTTGGAAGGACACTCTGTTGGAGAATTGTTTCATCCCGATGATCGGGTTGAAGTTATGGTCGGTCTGCTGCGCGAAGGTATCGCGACGATGAAGTTTGAGCAGCGGTTAGTGACGCGCGAAAACCGTGTTATTCCTGTTTGGTTAACGCGGTCGCGGGCACAATCTGATGATTTACAGGTGATTGTGTTGAGTGATATGACCGAGCAGAAACGGCGCGAAGATGAATTGGAGCGCCAAACGGGGCGCTTGATGGCACTCAATCAGGCCGCACACACCATCACCGCAAATCTTTCGCTGCATGAGACACTCAAAAATATTCTGAACTCTGCCCGAAAAGTGGTGGAGGCGCAGGGGGCTTCACTTTTCCTGATCAACAAAGATAACCCTGAAGAATTGATTGTAGTGGCCGCCGATGGCACGGGATCAGATATTCTTCAAGGACTAAGAGTATCACTTGGAGAAGGTGTTGCGGGGTATGTTGCCCGTGAGGCTAAGTCGCAGTTGGTGGGAGATGCTGAGCTAGAACCACGCCACTACAAGGGTGTTGACGAGCAAACGGGCATGAGTACTCGTGCATTGATCGCTGTTCCTCTGATTAATGCTGATAGGGTAATCGGTGTTTTGGAAGTTGTGAATAAAGTCAACGAAAGTTATTTTACGCAGGATGATGTTCGACTGTTGGAGAGTATGGCTGGTACTGCCGCTGTTTCAATCGTCAATGCTCGACTGTTTGATGAAACGCAGCGCCGGGTGAATGAATTGGCAACCATTCTGAATGCAAGTGGTGCTGCATCTTCTACCCTGCAATTTTCACAAGTTTTGGAAGGTATCGCCCGAAATCTTTCTGATGGGCTTGAAGTTGGACGCTGCACGATCATGTCGTGGAATCAGCCGAAAAACCGCCTTGAGTCACTCGCAGAAATTTGCGATTTAAGCTGGAATGTTGAAAGTGCCCCGAAACGTGATTTTACTTCTGAGCCGTTTGTCCAGATGACACTAGAGGGCGGCACGATGGTCCACGCCTCTACCTTAGATACTGATTTGTCCCCGGAATATCGCGGTCGCCTCGAATCAATCGGGATGCTTAGCATAATCGCACTTCCAATTCGACTCAAAAATCTGGTTGTGGGTTCGGTTAACCTCTATAGTAACAATGGCCGGGCCGCATTTAGCGACGATGACACCTCAGAAGTAGATGCCATCGTGCGAACTTGGCAGGATAATCAATCCGGGTCGAATTCCTTGTCAGATGTACCGCCGGAAAACATTGATGATCTCGTCATACAACTGATGAATGTCGGCACTGCCTGTTGGGTGAGTGTTCGTTCATGGCAAACCAGTGATGACTTTAGTTACTTGCTGCGAGAAAAAGGCTATGCAGAATGGACGCGTAGACCGGGAACCACATTAGCAATTGAAAATTATCCGACAATGCAAGCCGTAATTAACCAACAAGAAGTTCGGATGGGAACTCGTTCCGGTATAAATGATGACGCATCTGAAGTGGAATGGCTTGTTCATCGCGGTGGGCAATCTTTCATGGCGGTCCCACTTATCGAACGTGGCACAACAGTCGGTATCGTCAAGCTGGTTAGCCAAGAAGATCGGTTGTTTGACGAAGATGAGGTTCGTTTGGCACAGGGTATCGCCAACGTGGTGAGTAGTGCAATGGAGAACGCCCGTTTGTATCAATCGCTTGATAGCCGTGCCAAAGCTCTTGAGAGTGCTTACAAAGAATTGCAGGAAGCGGATAAAGCGAAAGACGAGTTTATCCAGAATGTTTCTCATGAACTTCGGACACCATTGATTTCGGTCATTGGCTATGGCAGTTTGCTGCAAGAGGGCGAGTTTGGGCCAATAAACGATGACCAGCGAGATGCGTTAGGAAATATTCTTCAAAAGTCGCAGAAACTCGCCGACATTGTACAAGATATTGTATCGGTACAAGCCTTGGAAACTCAGACATTTGACCGCAAGCCAATGAATTTGGTCGAAGTGGCTACCGAGGTGTTGAGTAAATACAAGAAACCGGCTGAAGAAGCAAATCTTCACTTTAACCTTCGCGTTTCGGCGGATTTCCCTCAAGTGGTGGCTGATCCAAAGCATATAAGCGATGTGTTTGATAAACTGCTTGATAATGCCGTTAAATTTGGACGTAACGGCGGTACGATCGACGTTGTTTTACAGGATACAAACAGTGCAGTCGTGCAGGTGGCAATTCGTGATTATGGTATTGGAATTGACCCCAGCGAACATCAAAAGATATTCCGACGGTTTTATCAGGTTGATGGCGGTGTCGCACGGCGTTACCCCGGAACGGGTCTTGGTTTGGCGATTGCCAAATCAATAGTTGAAGGGCATGGCGGGCGTATCGGTGTAAAAAGTAATCTGAATGAAGGCGCAACATTTGTATTTACAGTTCCCAAGAACGGTATTTGAATCTTAACTCCATGACACTCAACGCAATTCACACCATTCTCTTTAACATGCATATTTTGTATTCGTTTGCGCTAGCTGTTTGGGCGGCGGTAATGGCCGGTCGAAATCAGTCTATCTCTGGAAATTACTGGGGCGCTGTGGCGACATCGACTATTTTAGCGGCAGTCGTGCTGCTCTTAGGTGTTATCATGACTGCGCAAGGTTTGCGGCTCGCCCGAACGACCATATATTTTCTTTACATGGCGTGGCTGGTCATTATTATGCCCGGTTTGTACTCGCTGCTTCGCGGGCGTGATGACCGCAGCGCGGCTATCGCTTTTTCTCTGCTTAGTTTTTTCAATGTTTTTACATCAATCAGTATGTTCCAACGTGGCTTGATTACGCCATGGTTGCCCCAGTAAGACACATATTCTCCGAAATCCTGCTATACTTTTTAGCTGTGCGATTTAGAGTGGAGGATAAGCATTTTGGTACGTCAAGTCCGTCTTGCAGAACTTGAACTGCCTGCGTTTGGGTTGCCAACCGTCGAACCGGCAATTCCCGCAGAGATATATCTGAAACGCAACAAGGTTGCTCAAAATCTATGGTTTTGGCGACGTTTGAACGCCGTTGTGGTTTATGGTGACCGGGAACACTCGGCAAATCTTGCTTATTTGACTGGCTATGATCCACGATTTGAAGAAGCCCTGCTCATATTTAATTTACAGCCAGAAGCATCCGATGCAGCTACCACTCGTACCGATATGATCCCCAATCGGCTGCCTGATCGAACGCCTACGCTCCTTGTTGGAAATGAAGGGTGGGCATATGCGTCTGTAAGCCCCATACCATTGAATAAAGTGCTGTATCAGAATTTTAGTTTACCGGGACAACCGCGCAATTCAAGCGAGTCATTAACGACAATTTTACGAAAAGCCGGGATTAGCGAAGATGCAAAAGTCGGTGTCGTCGGCTGGAAATCTTTTACCGATGAAGATGTCGCGGGTGAAAATAGCTGGCTAGACGTACCTGCTTATATCGCCGATACATTACGCTCCATTGTAGGCGAAAAAGGCGATGTCGTTAACGTCACTGATTCACTAATTGACCCCGTAGACGGGTTGAAAAACATTAATGATGTTGATCAGTTGGCTGTTTTTGAGTTTGCTGCGACTCATACATCGCAGTCGTTACGAAATGTGTTGTTCGGCCTGAAGGCAGGCATGGCCGAATATGAAGCTGTGCAATTGATGCAACTCAACGGTATTCCTCATTCCGTGCATTTGATGCTATCCAGTGGCGAGCGAACAAAACTTGGTTTGGCTAGCCCATCATCAAAAGTGATCAAACATGGCGATCCGTTTACGATGGCTTTCGGGTTATTTGGGGCTTTGAATGCCCGCGCTGGATTTGTGGTTAATGACGCTGAAGAACTGCCCGACTCGATACGAGATTATGTGGATAAGTTAGTCGTGCCATACTTCCAAGCAGTTGTGGATTGGTATGAGTTGGTGGGCATTGGTGTGACGGGTGGAGAGCTATACGCTGCGGTTCATAAACATATTGGCGATCCTTTCTTTGGTGTCAGTCTTAATCCGGGACACTTTATTCATCTCGATGAGTGGGCTCATTCACCTGTATATCAGGATTCAACGGTGCCATTGAAATCAGGAATGGCTCTGCAAGTCGATGTGATACCCGCGACGGGAACGGACTACTTTACGACCAATATTGAAGACGGGATCGCATTAGCGGATGAGGAACTGAGGGGTGCCTTTGCGGAACGCTATCCAGAGGCATGGACACGTATTCAGGCGCGGCGAGACTATATGCAAAATGTTTTGGGTATTCACCTAAAGCCCGAAGTGCTGCCGTTCAGCAATATTCCTGCCTATTTGCCACCTTATCTGCTGAGTCCACAACGGGCGATGCAGATAATAGACATGTGAGTAGGCCGTGGCGTGAAAATTATCCTCACCCATGAAAATGCTGATTTTGATGCCGTAGCAGGATTGTTGGCCGCTGCGCGTTTGCATCCGGATTATATTCCAGTGCTGCCGCAACGGCTTAACCAAAACGTGGTGCGATTCTTAGCACTTTATGGCAGCGCCTTTCCTTTCGTGTATCAATCGGATTTGACGGCTCGTGCTATTAGTCATGTACTGCTTGTTGATACGCAGCGCATGGCATCAATTAAACACATCCGTAAGGATGCACACGTCATGATTATTGACCATCATCCTGCAAGTGGGGAAGCAATTCCACATCAATCTTTTTCATATGAGCCAGTTGGCGCAGTGACCACATTGATGGTGGAACAAATTAGACAAAAAGGGATTGCCATCAACTCGCTTGAGGCAACTCTGCTGATGTTGGGGATATATGAAGATACGGGCACACTGACCTATGGAACGACTACTGCGCGCGATATAAAGGCTGCAAGTTGGTTGTTGGAGCATCAAGCTGTCCTAGATACGGTTCGACGTTTTCTTTCCCCCTCTCTAAGTGATGAACAGCAGAATTTACTTGAATTATTGCTATCACATATGGAAACGCGTGACATTCAGGGTTATAGCGTTTCGCTGAGTGCGGTAACGGTGTCTGAATACATACCGGAGGTTAGCAGCGTGGCGCACCGGCTGCGCGATTTGTTGAGTTCGGCAGCGTTATTCGTCATCGTTGACATGCCGAGCAGCAAACTGCTGGTTGCACGGTCAACTGTTGATGCCATTCATGTGGGTGATGTTGCGCGCGCCTTAGGTGGGGGAGGGCATGGACGAGCAGCTGCGGCTACAATTCGCGATCTTTCGCTAGAAGAAATCATCGCCTCAGTTTGGCAAGAGCTTGAGTCATCAGTTTTACCTATGACTCGTGTTGCAGATTTGATGTCGTTTGGTGTTCAAACGGTCGAAGTAGGGCAACCCTTAAGCGCAGTTATTCGGCGGTTGAGGCAAATTGGACATGAGGGCTATCCTGTTGTGGAGGCGGGACGCGTCGTAGGGCTGCTTACGCGACGTGATCTGGATCGTGCTGATGAGCATCAAATGCGAGATTTGCTGGTCCGAGATGTCATGTCGGCGGGCAATGTGACTCTGATGGCAAAGGAGTCGGTATTCGAACTGGAAAAGGTTATGTTAGAGACGGGGTGGGGACAAATTCCAGTTGTTGATGAGGCTGGCAAGTTAATCGGAATTGTTACCCGGACAGACTTGTTAAAGTATTGGTCAACTTTGCATCCGACTTTGCATTATTCTGAACGCTCGCTTACGAGTCAACAATTCGAAAATATACTCGGCAAACATGCGGCGGCGTTTATTCAAATTGTGGCCGAAATAGCACAAAAATCTGCTGTAAGTGTTTATTTAGTCGGTGGTGTTGTCAGGGATTTGCTTTTGGGACGGGCAAATTTTGACATTGATTTTGTTGTGGAAGGCAATGCTATTGAGTTCGCGGAAGGAATTCAACGGCAAAGAGGTGGACAACTGACGGCATACAAACCTTTTGGAACTGCCAAATGGAAGCCCTCGAATGAAAGTTCATTGGATCATATTGATTTTGCTTCTGCCCGATACGAATTTTATGAGCATCCGACTGCCCTGCCTACTGTTTATGACAGTTCCATAAAGCTGGATTTGCAGCGACGTGATTTTACGATTAACACGCTCGCTGTTCGGGTGAGTCCGGTTTCGATGTTTGGTCGTATCGTCGATTATTACGGCGGGCAGCGTGATTTAGAAGCGAGATTAGTGCGTGTATTGCACAGTTTGAGTTTTATTGATGACCCAACGCGTATTTTACGCGCATTTCGATTCGAGCGGCGTTTGGGGTTTAAGATAGAGCAACATACGTTAGAGCTGATTAAGACCGCACTGCCGATGTTAGCGCGAATTACCGGAGAACGCTTACGTAATGAGCTTAGTTTGCTTCTCAATGAAAATCAACCTGAACAAGGCTTAGTGAATTTGCAGGATGAGGGTGTGTTGGTTGCTATTCACCCTGCTTTCCGTATAAACAATATTGCTAGAGATGCTTTCCAAAATGTGAGGACTATACAGCCGAGTGGAACAGCCTTACCAACACCCTTGACCGACCTTTATTGGCATATTTTGTTCAGTCAGCTTGAAATGACCAAACTTCAATCAGTTTGTGATCGATTGATGTTTGGACGTAAGATGACCGAGTCTCTGTTAAAAGCCTCAGAGTTGGTTCATCAAGTTGGTGCACTGTCGCAATCCGGAATACGACCAAGTGTGATTGTGAGCTACCTCAAAAATGTTCCAGAGCTTGCGTTGTTAGCCTTATGGTATGTTTCAGATAATCTGCAAGTGCGCGAAAACCTAACCAATTATTGGACTACGTGGCGGCATAAGCAGCCAATTGCTACTGGCGAGACGCTGAAGCAAATGGGACTTAAAGCTGGGCCATGTTATCGACTAATTTTGACACGCGTGCGGGAAGCTTGGCTTGATGGATTTGTTCAGAACGAAATGGAAGAAAAGGAACTCCTTAATCGTTTGATCCACGATGAAAGGATTTGCGATGACCACACGTGAACAATCGGTTCTTAACATCTCGCTTCCGGTGGTCATACGGATAGCGACACAGGATGATTTGCCACGTCTTGAATGGTATGGGCAATATATCCATTTTCGCAATTTATTCCGCCGCGCGTACCGCGATCAACAACTTGGAACGCGGCTTATGCTGGTGGCAGATTGCAATGGTTTTCCCATTGGTCACGTCTTTATGTTATTTTTGGATGATGGTGAAGGTAATAGGCAAGGTTATTTGTATTCACTACGTGTGATGGAGATGTTTCATTCGAGGGGAATCGGAACGGGATTATTGATTGAGGCCGAAGCGCAGCTTGCAACACGTGGCTATGATCATATAACGATTGCGGCAGCTAAAACCAACCCGGCAGCGCGAAGACTTTATGAGCGTTTAGGTTATAAAGTCTTTACGGATGATAAGGGCGAATGGAGCTATACTGATCATCTGGGCAAGGTGCGACATGTTACGGAACCATGTTGGCTGTTGCAGAAAACAATCACTTTGCGTTAAAATGCCCACCCATGCCTGTGGCTGTATACAATCCGATGTGTTCGGGTTGATTGGTTGCGGTGTGGCTAGTTGAACCATGAAAGGACGTTTCGCACTATATGAATATCAAGCAATCCTCCGTTCGTGTTACCCGTTGGCACGGTAGTCAACACCCCACATTTTCTGCGATCACCCGTGATATGAAAAAAGAAGGACTTCGCCCTTACATGTGGGTGAATTCGCCAAATCACCGGTATGGGGTACGTACGCACGGATATGATAAAGTTTTGTATGTTGTTGAGGGTACGGTTGAAATCAGCTTGCCCGATTCAAACCAACGCATGAATTTGCGTGCCGGCGACCGTGTGGATATTCCCGCGGGTGTGCGGCATGGTACGGTTGTCGGCGCGAACGGCGCAAAATGTGTCGAAGCGGCAGTGGCGCGTCAATCATAACTAGGAATCATTGGTTGGATGTTATTTTAAGGGTCGCCTAAATGGCGGCTCTTTTATTTCCAACGAGGTTAATAATTCTAGAATCTGACTATCGCCTAAACAGTAAACGCCACTATAATGCATTTTTGTTTAGTGATAAGTTTTGAAGTTTGTAGAACAAGGTTGACTTTAATTTGCGTATTAGAAGACCCCATCAAATCCAGATTAGTCGAAGTCAGTTCATGCGGCTTCAATCGCCCTCGTTTTCAAATCAGGTTCCTGTAGGTGTCATGTCAACGGCTAAAACTGTGTATCCTTACTCTGGAAGTAGGGGATTTACACCGGTTTCCAATTTTTATCGACACATTAATCATCTGCCGTTTGAAGTCGATACCAATACTTGGCGCTTGAAGATGCATGGGTTGATGAAGCAACCGATGAGTTTTTCGCTGGCTGAAATGCTGAAGATGCCGTCGGTAGAAATGCCCTGCACGTTAGCCGCCATCATTAGTACGCCGCAAAATCTATTAATGGGACATGCTTTGTGGAGTGGTATTCGATTCAAGCAATTGCTTGATCGTGCCAGTCCTTTTAATGATGCGAAATATGCCCAATTCACGAGCGTGAATGGATACGTTACCTATTTGCCAATTAAGATGTTGGATCAAGCGATACTGGCTTTGGCGATAAATGGCGAAACACTGCCAGTCGAACAGGGTTATCCGGCACGATTGATTGTTCCGGGTGTGTATGACTACAAAATGCCAAAGTGGGTTCAGTCAGTTGAGCTCGTCGCTGCGCCAGTCTCAGGCCAATATGAGTCGCGTGGATGGTCAACTGACGGTATCGTTCAAACGACATCCGCACTATTTTCACCGCGGATGCACGAGGTGGTAGATGGAAAAGTGTCATTTAGGGGTATGGCGTTTGCCGGTACAAGAATTATCACCAAGATTGAGGTGAGTATTGATGATGGAGACTGGATGCCTGTTTCATTTGTTCCAGCCGAAAGTGGTAGCTGGACATGCTGGCAAATTGATTGGCAAGCGCCTGCTCCGGGGGATTATCTGATAAAAGTCAGGGCTACGGATAGCCATGGTTTTACACAACCAGACGTGACAAATTCGCCAATATTCCCGAATGGCTCCAGTGCTATCCACGCTGTTGTTTTCCGCGTTTCCATGTGAATTGAGGGTTTTTATTCAGAATGCTTTCTAGACGATCATTTCTTCAATTGGTCGGCGCATCCGTCGCTGCGAGTACGCTGCGCCCTAATTTTTCCCTGTTTGCGGCTGAGGACAAGTTTTATCAGGGTAGAGCATTAACTACGCTGCCAATTTATTACTCACGGAATTTGAATGCGAAACCGACAGCCAACCTGTGGCCGGATGCAATTACACCCATACTCAGTCATGATGATGAGTGGTATCAAGTTCCAAGTGGGTGGGTACGGCGAGAGGGTTTACAGCCCATTCTGCCGTATGATGCAAAGGCTTATGAGTTTGTAGGGGCGGTTCCGTTTTGGGCGGAAGTGGCTGCTCCAGTCGCTCCAGTACGGGCTTTTTGTGCGGCTGACGCGCCTTTAGTGGCACGTATTGGACATGGTGGGGTATCACGAGTAATTGATGCGCTGCCGGGTGAGCCAAACGGCTGGTATGGGATTGCTGACCAACAAGGTGAGTTATTAGGGTGGACGCAGGGCGTATTCTGGCGACCGGTGAATGCGGAAAAAAACATTGGCGATGATCATAGGCTAAGCGTAGATCGTGAGCGGGGTCTGATGAGTGCTTATGAGGGAACAAAAGTTGTTCTCGAAGTTCCGTTTTCGGCGGGTTCTGGATTGCAGGCAGGCAATTTTGCAACCCAATACGGTGTTATTGGTGGAGTATCGTGGCAAGCCAATAAACGATATGAAGGTATTGGATGGCAGACACTTTTTGGTGAAGGGCAAATGATCGGCGGGGTTTATTGGCACAATCAGTTTGGACATCCTATTCATGATGGGCCAGCAGTGCAGACCACACCATTGGTCGCACGATGGTTGTATGGTTGGTTGGGTGAGGAAGCTCATATTGTGGTTAAGTAATTAGGGTTTCTAATGTAATAAACGTGCAAGAAATGGATTCTATAGTTAAGTTATGGAGCAAGTTTGGATTGTGAAGGGAATTGGTCGTGAACGTTGATAATATCTCGTTCGGGTTAGCACTTCTGGTTGGAATTATTTCGTTTCTTTCGCCCTGTGTGCTGCCATTAGTCCCAGCTTATATTGGTTATATGGGTGGGAGACTTACCAACAAAGTTGCAAGTCAAGTAACTGTTGGGGCTAATGGTCAAGCAGTTGCCCAAGTGACGGGGCGAAACCGATTTACGATTGCTTTACACGGATTGTTTTTTGTTCTCGGCTTCTCATTTGTTTTTGTGACGATTGGATTGCTCTCGACAGCATTTGTGCAGCAAATTGGCGGGCGTAATATCAATTTAGTCACGGGGATAATCGGGCGTTTGGGTGGCGTGCTGATCATTTTCTTTGGATTGCACTTCATGGGTGTGCTGCCTAAATATTTAAATCATTTGTTGACTGACAAGAAACTCTTGGGAGATCGATTGTTTAGTTCCGGAATGGCATTAGTAGGCGTAGTGTTTATTTTGTGGGGATTTACTGGCGGATTATTGCCGTCCGTCTATAACACTATAGAAACTACAGCCGGTACTGTTATGCAACTCAACTGGCCGACGCTTGTTGCATTAACGTTGGTGGTGGTTTATTTGTTGTGGTTGTTCTTAAGCGGGGCATTTTTTAAGCCGTCTGACTTTTGGAGCAGCGTGATTATTCGCCTTCAAAATATCCTTTATACCGATACACGCCGACAGATGACGACCCGTGGCGAAGGATATGCGGGATCGGCAATTATGGGAGTTATTTTTTCGGCGGGATGGACTCCATGCATTGGCCCGCTTTATGGAGCGGTGTTAACTTATTCGGCTAATACAGGTGATGTGGCACGGGCTGCACCTCTGCTGGCAGCTTATTCGCTGGGTTTAGGTATACCGTTTCTGCTAACGGCGCTGCTGCTTGACAATGCGCAAGGGATACTTCGACGCTTACAACGGCGTATGCATACTATTGAATTAGTTAGCGGTGCGTTCTTGATTTTGATAGGTGTCTTGGTTGCCAGTGGTCAACTCCAGAGTTTGAGCCAGTACCTGCAAGGGCAATATTCAGAGTTTTCGATTGATTTGGAGACTCAGGTTGTGAGTTCAATCAGTGGGAGTTCGGCAACTGCCGTTCCAACGGAAGCAGCTGAACCAACGCCAGCTAGCGTGTTAAACAGTATCGCCGGAGCGGCGGCAGCAAGTACAGGCCCCGTGTCGGGAACGAATATCGGTAATGTTGCTCCGAATTTTGAGGCATTCACCGATGCCGGAAAAGCCGTTAAACTGTCCGATTTTCAGGGGCAGGTGGTGGTGCTGAATTTTTGGGCGACGTGGTGTGAACCCTGTAAGATCGAGATGCCAGAATTCGAAAAGGCTTACCAAGCAAACGGCAAGAATAATTTCACTGTACTAGCTGTTAATAATTCGGAGTCGCTGGACAAAGTGACAGCATTCCGTGAGCAGTTCAAATTGACTTTCCCGATGGTGATGGATGAAAAAGGCGACTTGCAACGGCAGTATGGGGTGGTGAGTTACCCCAGTACCTATGTGTTGGATAAGCAGGGTGTGATTATCGCCAAGCAGTTTGGGCCGATGACCGGGGAACAAATTGATACTTTAATCAGCAGGGCGTTAAAGTCTTAGGTGAAGCCGCTAAGCCGCTTAATATTGTTTGTCGGGGCTGTGATCTGCTTGATCGCAGCCTTTTTTGTTGTGTGGAATGCCGGACTACCTGATCGGGCAACTTATACAGGATTTATTTCGGCAGAGGAAGAATATGCGCCGGAATTAAACGCCGTAGCGCCACCTTTTGAGGCCAAAACTTTAGCCGGTAATTCCATTCGATTAGCGGATTTACGGGGGAAGGTGGTACTCATCAACTTTTGGGCGACATGGTGTGAACCCTGTAAAGCCGAAATGCCCGATTTGCAGGCGATTTATGAACGGTATCATGGAAGAGGGCTTCGCGTTTTAGGTGTTAATTTGGGAGAGGATAGAGCTGAAGTTCAGAGATGGGTTACTCAGCTCGGGTTGACGTTCGATATTGTGATGGATGACGGGCAGCGAATTGCTTCCCTGTATCAATTGAGAGGGCAACCATCGAGTTATTTGGTGGCGCAAGATGGAGTAATTACACAAATTTATTATGGCCCGACGATTCGGCAGAGTTTGGATGCAGCGATAGCGCCGCTGCTGCCATCCTGATACACTTGGGTGTGCAAGTCCAACAGTTGAGTAATTGGAAGCGTTATCAGACCCTTCCCTACGATAAAATGCGAAATAATTTCTAGGGTAAATTTGCCAGCGGCACATCCCTACAGATAGGTTATTTATGAGCGCAATGACACCACTAAACAATAAGCCAGTAGCACTGCGGTTGAATTTATGGTTGTTAAGAGTGACGCGAAACTGGTTACGGATTGTACTGGCACTATTGATCATCTATTCGAGTCTGCCGGTGATCGCGCCGACGTTGATGAAAATGGGTTTAACTGGACCGGCGAATGTGATTTACTCCATGTACAGCGTTGTTTGCCACCAATTTGCTTTCCGGTCGATTTTTCTTTATGGCGAGCAACCGATGTATCCGCGATACAATACGGGCAGCTCATTAAAGCCATTTGAGTCGTTTGTGAAGAATTTGCCGGAGTTTGCGCCTGATCGTGTGCTGCCGTTTCCTTATGGGCCGGTGGGCGATATATACGCGTTTACGGGTGGGTTTCAAGGGGCAGCGCGGGAGTTCCGGGGCAATGAAGAAATGGGCTATAAGATGACGCTTTGCGCCCGCGACATCGGAATTTATTGGGCGCTGACGGCAGGCGCTTTTATATACACTATTCCAGTGGTGCGGCGACGACTGCGTCCAATTCCGATTTATATTTATGTAATTTTGGGGCTGGCACCGATTGGGATTGATGGGTTGAGTCAACTGCTGGGGTATCCGCCTTTCAATTGGTGGCCAGCGCGTGAGACACTGCCGGCGTTTCGGATTGTGACCGGTGTACTTTTCGGGTTGATGAATGCATGGTTGGGACTGCCTTATCTGAATTTGTCGATGCAAGAGACACGGGAGCAGATTGAGAGCAAGCTGAAGCGGGCGGGATTTGGAGACAAGTTACAAGTTTCAAGTCGCAAGTGACAAGAAGTTATAAAGCTTTAGTGGATAGCTACTCGGATAGTCGCCAGCGAAAGAGTTCATGCGAAAGATTCGCAAATTTCGCAGATTGTGCAATATATCCGCTGAAATGACAGGCGGATATGAGGGAGCAAGGCGCTGAATTGACATTTTGTGTCGGCGGGATGCTCGGCTGAAGGCGCTGAAACGGCGCACTTGCAGCGGATGGCTCGGTCAATGCCGCCGCTGTGCAGTTTGTGCATTTCGTTGGCAGATATGAGGGAGTAAGTCGCAGATAGAACCGTTAGTAACATTGCATGATTGCCCATGTTTTGTCGAATATTTTGTTTTGTAAGTCCTGTTTTCTTATCCAAAAGTAGACCATACCCGCGTCTCCCCACTCGACTTTTAGATTATTATCACAATCGATTTGAAATAATAGCTGCCAATCTTTTGCTTCTTCGATCACTTCCGGTGTGTGGGTTGCTTGCCATTCAAGGATTTTAGATTCTTTGACGCATTCAAGGCGCATATCGTTTTGAATTTGATAGGGTGTTCCGAGAAGATGATTGTTGGGGTGTGGTTCCCACCGATACATTATGTGCCAATATAGATTTTCTTGTTTTTTGTCCCATACTGTACGAAGATGTTCCCACCCTTGTTCGTAGTGCGGCGTATTTACTGTCTGTTCGAGTATTACTTTGCAAGCGGGTAAGGCTTCAATGGGGAAGATCGCTCCTGACTGCTTGGGGTGGATATGTCGGATAAGAGGCGTGGTCTCATCATCAATAAATACGACTTGACGCGCTTCTTGGTCTTCACGGCTCCCGCCATAAACGCCGGATGCCTCATAGAAGAAATAGAGCATCCCTGTTCGAGGAAGTTCACGATTGATGTCGTAAGGAGTTACTTCAGACAGGCGGAACTGACTGATAAATGTTAGTGGAAATTCTTTATATTTTGGCCATACGAAACCTTTGGGGAGATCGGGATTGCCTCCCATTTTAGTGTGACCGACTGGTATCTCGTTCTCATCCCCGACCTGCTGGGTTGTGACAGAAATACCATTGCGTGCAAGACTTAACAGGTCATTCCGAAATTGGCTCATTCCATTGCTTTCAATGAGTTGAATGTATTGTTCTTCGGTCACGCTTCATTTCCCTTATGTATAGGTAATTAGATACTAGAACAGAGACAATTGAACAGCGGGTTGATGACCATCGAGCAAGATATAAGGTGCGGCTTGTTCGGGTGCACGGATATTGAGCGCACGAAGATGAGACAAGTCGGTGAGATGACCGGTGCGACGTGCTTTGAGAATGCTATCGGCGGCTTTGGGACCGAAGCCGGGAATACGCAAGAGTTGTTCGCGGGTGGCATGCATGATCTCGATAGGGGCGTGACGTAGATGTTGTTCTGCCCATGCCTTTTTCGGATCGGTGTCGAGGCGGAGATTGCCAGATGATTCGAAGGGAAGTTCTTCGACACTCCAGCCATAATCACGAAGCAAAAAGCTCGACTGATAAAGGCGAAACTCGCGAACGGGCAAGGTTGAGGGCAAGTTCTCGAAGGGTGTATCGGTGACAGGATGAAACGCCGAGTAATAAGCCCGACTGATGCCCATTTGGGTGTAAAGGCGTTCACTGAGGGAAAGCAGCTCGACATCGGTATCGCCGACTGCGCCGACTACAAACTGAGTGACAGTGCTGGCACGGATACCGGATTGACGAATTTGATGCGCCCATGCAAGGCGCTGCAAAAGTTCGTTGTTGAAGTCCTTTTTGGGCGCGAGGGCGGTCAACCGATCTTGGGTTGGGCCTTCGAGATTGATGGATACGCGGTCTGCAAGCTGCATGGCTCTATAGAGCTGATCGTACTCGGCGCCGGGCATGATCTTGAGGTGAACATAACCTTTGTAATGATATTTGCGGCGGATGATTTCGATGGTATCGAGGATTTTGTCCTGCGAGGTGACGCTGCCTTTGATAATGCCGGAGGATAGGAAAATGCCATCTACAACTTTGGCATGTTGAAGCTGATCGAATGAGGCTGCCATTTCATCCGGCTTGAAGGTAACACGCTGAGTTTTGCCACGTCCGGCACGGAAAGGGCAGTAGTGACAGTTACGTTCGCAGGCAGTGGTCATCATGGTTTTCATGATGGCTTTAGAGCCCCTAGGTGTAGAAACGTTAGTGACACAGGGTAAATTGTGCGGCAGACGTTTATGAGCACGTTCCACTTGGGGCTGATTGCCAGCCGGTTCGAAGGCAGTCGTATCCCCCGCGATTTGCAGCTTTTCGAGCGTGGTAGGCGTAGAAATAATGTTCATATTTATAGTATATGAACTTTTGTTCTGTTTGGCAAGTTAGGGTTTTCAAATTATTGGTCTAAGTCCAAAGCCTGCTCGTTATATGAAAACGTGGGTATATTTTCATGGTGTAAGTCTTATAGAGAGGAATTATCGCTATGAAATATGTAACGATCCCAAATGCAGATTTGCGGGTTGCGCAGATTTGTCTTGGATCTGCTGAATTCGGTGCCACGATTGTAAAAGACCAAGCATTTAAGTTATTAGATGCATTCATCGCTGAAGGTGGAAATTTTATTGATACGGCGCATGTGTATTCGAATTGGATACCCAACACCAAAAGTACGAGCGAAAAGTGGATTGGTGAATGGCTGCGAAAAAGCGGTATGAGAGACGATGTCATCATCGCCACAAAAGGCGCACACCCTGAGCTAACAAGTATGAATGTTTCGCGCTTATCGAAGGCCGATATTGAACTGGATGTGCATGAAAGTTTGGAGTATTTGCAAATCGATACGATTGATTTGTATTGGCTGCACCGCGACGATGTGAACATTCCTGTAGAGGAAATTATCGAGGCCCTGAACGAGCAAGTGTGGTTAGGCAATATTCGCTACTTTGGCTGCTCGAATTGGACAATTAGCCGTATTAAGGAAGCATTGGATTATGCTGCCCGCAAAGGGATTCATGGCTTTGTAGCCAACCAACCGCTGTGGAGTTTGGCTGCTGCTGATATGTCCAAAATTCCAGATCAAACACTGGTGGGGATGGATGACGCGGCATTGGCTTTTCATAAACGTACCAAAATGGCGGTGATTCCGTATACATCACAGGCGAAGGGGTTTTTTAGCAAAGTTGAGCGAGCGGGACGAAACGGGCTGAGTGAAGGCGATCAAAAAGTTTATTTTAGTGAGATTAATAGTAGACGATTATTACGTGTGCAGGCTTTGGCGAAAAAATATGCGGTCAGCGTGAACGACATCGCGCTGAGTTATTTATTATCACAATCTTTTGTAACGATTCCGGTGGTTGGGTGTAAGACGATTGAGCAGTTGAAATCGAGTTTGAAGGCGTTGGATGTGGTGTTATCCCGCGAGGAATTAGCTGAGTTAGAAGCAGCGTAAATTGTCGGCTTGTTCAGACACCTGTATTCGCTTCTGTACAGATTGGCGCAAACGAGGCATAGTAGAGTCCAAATTTTCGTTATCCGATTATGGAGGGTATTTTGGCACAACCGTTTACGTTAGGCGTGAACTACTGGCCTCGCCGCAAAGCGATGTACTGGTGGACAAATTTTGAGGCCGAGGAAGTGCGCGAGGAATTTGGCATCATCCGTGATATTGGGCTGAATGTGGTGCGTATTTTCTTGCTGTGGGATGATTTTCAGCCGACACCGGACAGTGTTTCGGAAGAGCGGATGCGCGATTTGACCACTGTTTGTGATATTGCTGCCGAATACGGATTAGGGTTGGATGTCACATTTTTTACGGGACATATGAGCGGGCCAAATTGGTCACCGCGATGGCTGCTGGATGAAAATGCTGCGATACCGGCGCGGTGGGTTCGGCAGGTGGTTAGCGGTGGAAAAGTGGTCAAGGGTGGCTACCGCAATCCCTATCATGATGAGGTCGCATTGAACGCCCAACGGCTGCTCTTGCGTACCGTGGTTAGCCGTTTGAAAGATCATCCCGCGATTTGGATGTGGAACTTGGGTAATGAGCCGGATTTGTTCGCGATCCCGAACAGCCATGAAACGGGTCAGGCTTGGGTGCATGAGATGACGCAGCTTATCAAGTCGATAGACAGTAAGCATCCCGTGACATGTGGGCTGCATACCGCTAGCTTGAACGATGATGTAGGTTTGAGGGTGAACGAGGTTTACGCTGAGACCGATGTGGCAGTGATGCATGGCTACCCGATGTACGCTGAAGGATGGTCGATGTCGGATCTCGACCCTGATTTTGTGCCGTACTTGTGTGCGCTGGTGACGGCACTCTGCGGGAAACCGACATTGGCAGAAGAATTCGGCGGCTGCACTGCGCCGGATGGCGGCGCATCACAGTTTTGGGAGTGGGTGTCTTATGGGCGGCCTAAGAAGCAGTTTATGGCTTCTGAGCAAGATTTAGCAGATTATTTGCGTGCTGTCCTGCCTAAATTGGTTGAAGTTGGAGCAACGGGTGCGATGACATGGTGTTTTGCTGATTATGTACCTGAGTTGTGGGATAAGCCGCCGTGTGAAGAGGCAAGACATGAGCGCTTCTTCGGATTGGTTCGTCCAGATGGTTCACTGAAGCCGATTGCACAGGTTTTTAGAGATTTTGCCGCGACAAACCCGACCGTTCAACCCGCTATAAAGACGGTAACGTTGGATGTTTCACCGGAAGTGTATTATGCAAATCCGCTGCAACATGCCATCCGGTTGTATCGTGAGCAGTATTTGAAAGGCTAGAAAGACGTTTCTGGCATCGAGGGAGGATAAAACTTCCCTCGATACTTTTAGGAGATAATGTCTTGCGTGACTTTGATTTAGGTTTGCTGCTTAATTGTTAAAGGTTAGGCGTGGCCGATTAAAGGTCTATGGATTGATTTACGGGTAAGTCGTGGGATGTTTTTACGATAAAGGTTCGTTCCGGGTGTGGTTTTTGTTATGTGATGTGGTTTGATAATCTATAATCTCCATAATAGTGCTGAGAAAGTGCAGCCCGATTATTATTAAACCATTTATAAGTTTGAAAGACTACTAACTCGCGAGTTGGCATGGAGAATCCCCTCAAACATGGCGCACGTCAAAACAGCTAATTTGCCATTTGCAGGAACACTGCAAGCCCTCCGCAATCGCACTGGAAAATCAACCTATATGGTTGCCCGTAAATGTATGGACTGGAACAGTGAATCGCCCTATTTACTGATGGAGCAGGGGCGGCGAATGCCGGATCAGGATACGATTATCCGGTTAGTAAAGTGCCTCGACGGAACGTTTGCTGACCAGTGTTTGCTGCTGGGTCTTGCGGGCTATCTGCCTCCCATGCAAGTGCCGACTTTAGAACAAATTCAACGAGAATTACAACCAATTATTGAGGCGATTCAAGGGTATCCCTATCCGGTTTATCTGCTTGACCGAAGTTTTACCTATTGGGTGGCTAATCCGGCAGCGAAAATGCTGGTGAACCAGATGAATAATGTGGATACATTGGGCGAACGAACGGCGAGCGCTTTTGACTTATCTTTTGACTCGCGATTGGGTATCAGTAAGGGGATTCAGAATATTGAGTCACTTCGGCAGGAGCAGGTTCGGCGCTTTAAGGGGTTGAATGTGCTGCACCAACATGAAGCGTTTTATCTCGATTTTCTGGATTTTATGGAAGAACGCTTACTGCCTGAAGACTTTCTTGTTTTTGATGAGGTTTGGCGGACGACATCCATTGAGCAACCGTCAACGGCAGCCCTGCAACAACTGGGCTACATACGTTTTGCTATTGCGCAGGACATCAATGTTGAGTTTAACTTTTTTGCAGACCGTGTGTTTTTTCTGGGGGACTTTTTTGAACTGGTGCGTTTTAATCCTGTGCCAACGGCTGAAAACCAGCAATTGGCGCTAAACATATTTGGTGGTTTTCAGGACACCAAAGAAGATTGCTTCAAGGTGTGGGATGTGGCAGACGCGGCCAATATTTTGTCGCGCTATGTTGAATAACGCTAAATTTTTATAGAATAAATAAAGTTAAAAATGGTAAAACGACAAATGGAATAAATTATTTTTAAACTGATAAATAGAAAATTTATATGTTGAGCATACCCACAGCGTATTAGCGTATTAAGGAACTATTGCAGTATATATGCCAATTGTATCGCGAACTATTTTAAAGGTGTAATTTGCTGGAAATGAAAGATGGATGGAAAGTTCTAAAAACTATTTAGGCTTTCACTTAGTTCTTATAATTTCTTGGCTCAAAGTTTGAGTTATGCTAAGATTATACAATTGTAAATATTTTTTCTTTAGTTTGAATTTTAACATTAATTTTAGATAGGATAATTTGTGACAGAAGTACAATTAATAACCATAATAGCCTCCCTTATTGGAGGCGGAGCAATGGGAGCTATTCTCACTGCAATTGTTACAGCATATCGCAACAGAATTCAGCCGATTGGCCGTAGAATAGATATTGTGCCGGTGTTCCAAGATACAATCCGTCCCGCTTCGGTGCAGGTAAAAGTGACAATTTCAGATGAGCAAAATAATGCTAGTTATAGTAATTTGTATATTGGTCAACTTCAACTCGTTAATCAAGGCAATAAGGATCTAGCCAATTTCAAATTTGGCATTACCCTACTAGAAGGAGACCTCGCAGTATATATTGAACCGCGGTCACTTGACCGACATCATCAGGTAACACAACTTACGCCAACTACTCTTTCTCAACCACAGTCTGCAATTGATTTTACACTCCAACCTTTTAATAGGCGTGATATATACTCATTCCAATTACTTATAGTCACTCCTGACGGCAAACAACAGCCTAGTGAGGTCTATATAAGTTCACCGGAAGCGATTCGTTTTGTTGATATCCCCACATTCTCAGAAACTCTAACTGAAATAGCTCGGAGTGCTATAATTGAGGTAGGCCCACTTACACTCTCTGCCCGTGTTAATAAACAGTAAAAAATAAAAATTGAATTTAAATTTGGCGATTTATTTAATGCCGCTGCTGGCGAAACTTTCGATGAAGCGACGTTGAAAGAGCATAAATAAGATCACTAAAGGCGCGATAACCAAAATTGTGCCAGCCATCAACTGCCCATAAAGTGCGCCGACCTCGGTGGTTTTGAGAAGTTTGTTGAGGGCAACGGTTAGCGGGCGTACTTGATCGGAGCGAGTGACGATGAACGGCCACAGAAATTCGTTCCAATGGCTGCTGACCGAAACCAGCGCGAAAGCCACATAGGTTGGAATTGAAAGTGGAATATAAACGCTGCGCATGATTTGCAACCAGTTCGCGCCGTCGATTCGGGCGGCTTCTTCCAATTCGTAGGGAATCTCACGGAAGGCTTGTCGCATCAGCAGTGTGCCGAATGCTGAACCCCAATAAGGGAGCATGAGCGCTACCTGTGTATCAAACAAGCCTAAATTGCGAACAATAACAAAGTTTTGGACGATTAGTACACCGGTGGGAATCATTAACTGGAGCAGAATGAGGAACAACAAAATGTCACGGCCTACAAAGCGCATTCGGGCGAAGGCGTACCCCGCCATTGTGACGGTGACCAATTGAACGACCAATGTCCCAATGACAAAAATCAGGCTGTTGGCGTAATGGGTGAGCCAAGGGGCAACTTGCAGTGCGTCTTGATAGTTTTGTAGGGTGAAAGTGCAGCCGAAAAGAGTCGTGTTGTTGGCTGCGGCAGCCTCGGTGGGGTCGCTGAGACAATCAAAGAAGATGTTGCCGTTGGTGATGGGTTGACGCTCTGGACGGACACTCACTAAGATGGTGAAGGCCAATGGTACAAGCCAAAGGACTGATAGTGCGACTACGAGTCCGTTGGCAATTAGTCCGCCGATGGTTTGTGGTTTATTGGTCATCTTTAATGCGTCTCCACTCGAAGAAGTAGAAATTGGCGACTGTAAAGACCATCAACATGATGAGCAGTATGACAGTGATGGCGTTGACATAGCCGAGGTTTCGTGGCTCGGAAAACTTTTGAAAGATATAGTAGAGCATGAGGTTGCTGCTCTCGTTTGGGCCACCTTGTCCCAGTGCCTGTAACTGCTCTACGGTTTGAAAGCCGCCTGTAACCGCAACGACCAAAATGAAAAGGGTGGTACGGTTGAGCAGCGGGAAGGTGATATAGCGGATTTGCTGCCAAAGATTCGCGCCTTCGAGATCAGCTGCTTCATAAATATCGCGCGGAATGCTTTGCAATCCGGCAAGGTAGAAGATCATGTAGTAACCGACCTGTTTCCAACAAATGACGATGATGACGGAGACGAGTGTCATGCCGGGAAGTCCGATCCATTTGACCCCTGCAAGCCCAAATGATTTGAGAACTGTGTTGATGAGTCCAATGTTATCTGAATATAAAAATGACCAAATGCTGGCCGCGCCAATGACCGGGAGCAGCGCCGGATAAAACAGGCTGAAGCGCCATAAGCCTAACCATTTAAGTTTGCGATTGAGCAGCAGGGCACAAACGAAGGCTAACGGCACACTGACAAGCACAGTCGCTAGTGTAAATACAATGGTGTTGATTAGAATTTTAGGGAAGGCATCACTAATATCAGGACGGGTGCTGTTTGTGGCATCAAATAAATCGACATAATTTTGTAATCCGACAAAGGCAGGCTGCTGTTTGACGGTGAGCGGCGCACGATAGAGGCTGCCTGATACGGATTGGACTGTGGGTAACAGCGTGAAAAGAAAAACAAATACCAATGTAGGCGCTACTAAAAAATAGGGAAACAATCGTGCAGCTAACGGTTTGCGATAAACGGTAGGCGATTTTGCGCGGTTTGACGTGGCAGAGGTCGGTGCGGATGCTTCCATAGATTATTTCTTTCAACATCATTCTGTTCAAACATAAGGGCATTCGATTGAATGCCCTTATTCATACAAGCCTAGATTTATACTACGAGATTACTTGTATTGCGACAGAATAGTTTCGGCTTCTTTCTGTGCTTGGTCAAGCGATTCTTGAGCGCCCTGTTCACCGGAGATCACACGAACGATGGCCTTGCCCAAGATTTGACGCACGTCGAGTGCCTGGTGTGTCGAAAGTTCGCGCTGCGCGTATTCCAGTTGGTCACGGGCGATGGCGTACTGCGGCTTATCGACGGTTAACTGTTTCAACGGGTCGAGATCCCAAGCGGATTTACGGGCGGCGATATAACCGGTAGCTGCACCCCAATTGGATTGAATTTCAGGGGACGACAGGAATTGAATCCACTTCCACGCAGCGGCCTGTTTTTCCTCTGAACTGGTGCTGAACATATACAGGTTGCCACCACCTGTGGGTGCACCGTAGCTCTTATCACCTTCGGGCAGGAAGCCAACACCGACATCAAAGGTCGCGTTCTTGAGAATATTGGTCAAGCTGCCGGTGGTGTGGTAAATCATAGCTGCTTTACCGCTGGTGAAATCCTTCGGTGTATCACCCCAAACGATGACACCACTGGGCATAACCTTTTCTTTTTGCGAGAGGTCGCTGAAGAATTGCAGACCTTTTACCACTTCGGGGCTGTTGAAATAAACATCATTGAAGTTATCGCCGACAACGTTTTGACCGTTGCTGATGGCGAATCCTTGGAACAGCCAGTAGGGGAAACCATCCGATGGGATTTCAATGCCCCAACGTTCGCCATTGGGCTTGGTTAGTTTCTTGGCATAGTCAACCAAGTCTTGCTGAGTCTTGGGGGCGGTATTTGGGTCAAGTCCAACCTCGGCGAAGGCAGCCTTGTTGTAATACAGAATGGGAGTGCTGCGTTGGAAAGGAACTGCCCAAATTTGACCATCGGCATCGACGCTGTTTCCCATGAATGCCGGGAAGAAATCTTCGCTGTATGCTTTGCCATCGGGGTCGGCATCAATGAATTTTTGCAGTGGAACGATGTAGCCGTTGTCGATGAAAGTCGGCAGATCAGCAGCCAACATTACGGCAACATCCGGACCTTCACCTTGTCCCTGAATTTCGGTTTGGACAGCGGCGGAAATATCATCGTAACCACCGGCATAGGTCGCGATGACTTTAATATCGGGGTTGGCTTTATTGAATTGTTCGACGTAGCTATCAAATATCTGAGTTAAAGGGCCGCCAACAGCGGTTGGATAATAAAACTTTACTTCTACAGGGCTATCCTGAGCGAGCAGACTGAATGGGGATACAGTTAGCAGCAGGAGCGCCAAGCCGAAAAGCGCTGCATAAATGGAACGATACGATTTCATACTGTTTTCTCCTGATTGAATGCAATGTGCCTAGAAAGCACAGACGAACCGGTTCATGCTACAGTGGCATCATCAAGGCATTATTATGCGTTGTTTAAGGAACAAAAACAAACCCATGTAGGTTGGTTATGGTATACATCCGCACAAAAAATAGCGCGATAGACGAAGTACTTTACTGCCAAAATAAACTAAGTACGAATATCAAACTATTGGTTTTTGAATCGCCTGTAGGTGGGGAATGTATTATTGTCCAATACAAACCTATAATCCTTAACTATTCGATGACACGTAGTTTGCTAGGATGAGGGAAGGATGAGCTTTTTCCGCACAGCTTAGGAGGCATGATGAGACGAATAATTATTTTTGCATTACTGCTTTTGACTTCATTAAATCTAGTACATGCACAGGACAAGGCAAACTGGACGATATTGCATTACACCGCCGTGGATAACAATTTGGAAGGGGCAGCGTTCAACGATTATTATGAAATGCAAACTGTTGGCAGCGGCGAAGGTGTCAATATCGTTACCGAGTTTGATCGGGCAGAAGGTTTTGATAAGCGGTTTGGTGACTGGACGGACACGCGGCGCTTTTTCATCCAGAAGTCTCCGCCGATGCCGGAACTTGATGCAGCAGGGAAGCGTGATGCGCTGCTGGCCTATTTTGTGGAACAAGGTTACGGTGATGCAGAGAGTCTGAAGCCACAAATTGACACTTTGGATGACGCTACGGTCGCAAAAATCTTCGAAAATAAAAACGTAGGTGTTTCGTTTAATCAGACGGCGGTGCAAGATTTGGGCGAAGTCGATATGGGTGATCCCAAATCGCTGACTGACTTCGTTGTCTGGGGAGTGCAAAATTACCCGGCTAATCATTATATGATCGTCATCGGCAGTCATGGGGGAGGCTGGCGCGGCATTGGCCCTGATGATGGGGGCAGTAGTCCGTCGATTTTGGAACTGCCTGAAATTGACACGGCATTGACTGATGCTCAGGCTCAATTGGGCATTAAGAAGTTTGACATTGTGGGTTTTGATGCCTGTTTGATGGGTGTGACGGATGTCGCAGTGATGCTCGAACCCCATGCGGATTATGTGTTGTTTTCGCAGGAAGTGATCCCCGGAAACGGATGGGAATACACGAAAAGTATTGCCTCGATGCAAGCCAATCCCAATTGGGATGCGTTCCAAGTAGGCAGTTCGTTTATTGACAATTATATGGCGTACTATGCAGGACCGGGGGCGCGTACCAAAGTAGATTTGTCTCTGGTTGAAACAGCGGGCTTGCCCAAGCTGCTCGCAGCACTGCAAGATTTTGCTAAGGCCGTCAAAGCGAACTCAGTAGAACTGCTATCGGCGCTGGGTACGGCGCGCAATAATAGTCAGACGTTCGGTACATCATTAGGCGACCGGGCAGATGCTTATTCGTATGTTGACTTGAAAGATTTCATGACGTGGTTCAGCCTCCAGACAACGATTACTGAGGACGCATACCATGCCGCGCAGGAAGTCATCGCTGCATACGACACCACCGTCGTTTATTCACTTGCGGATAGCAAACTGCCGGGTGCTACAGGTATGGGCGTTTATTTGCCATCTACGCCCATCTTTTATGATGCTTATGGTACGACCTATCCGCAGCTTGCTCCATCAGGATTTGCTTTCTGGCAGGATTACTTAAAGCAGTTTTACAGTACGATTGCGACTTCACTTGATGGAAGTGCGCTGCAATTGGATATCAAAAATGTGTTTACATTAGGGCAGACAGGAAGCAGTGTTGATACACCGGTTGTGTTTTTTGATGCTGCTGGCAAAGGTGTCGTTGATCTCTCGTACAGCATCATGTATGTGCAGCAGGATGGAACGCGGGGGCTGGTCGACCTTGCACCAATTTCCTATAACACGACGCTACCAACTGGCGAAACGGTAATAGAATACCCGAACGAATTAACACCCAGTACTTTCAATTGGAGTGTGGAGTTTCCGTTCGTCAGTGATGGCAAAAACAAAGTGCTTAGTTTGATGCAGGCGACGAGCAGCTCGGGGAGCGAAGGCACGGTTTCAGGTACTTATGTCAACGCGCAGGGCAGCCAACCCGCATACATGGTTTTTGATACCAGCACGAATTCCTATACAGGCTTGTTGGCTGTGGCAGATAACGCGCCGTATGAAGTACAACCGCAGCCCGGCGATCAGTTTATCGTCGATTTGTATACACTCACTGCGGATGGCAAGATCGAAACTAAACCCTTGACGGATATACCACTGACCTTTGGGGTTCAGCCATTTACATTTAACTACGAACCGGCAAGCAGCGGCACATATGAAGTCGGCTTGAGCATGAGTGATTTAGCTGGCAATCGTATTTATAAGAAAGTGGAAGTGACCGTCAATAATGATGGTGTGGATGGGAGTGTGCGCGGGTATACCGATACGAACGATGGTGTACATTTCCAATATCCATATGCTTGGGGTGAGTCGTACCTCATCAGCAATGATGATGGCAGTGTGACGAATGCCATTAGCAGTGACACAGGAACGCAATCCGTCTATGTGCAGACGTTTGCTGACAAAGATGTATCAACAGCGCTTGAAAGTGCCTTAACCACAACTGGCGCTGAAGTTGGCGAATCGGATGAAACAACATTTGGAGGATTACCCGCATACGGCGCGACATATACCCGTAAAACGGATGACGGTACAATTTCTGGGACTGCCTATAGTGTGATAAACGCGGATTCAGGCTCAGCAGTCGTTTTCCGGCTCGAAACAACCGGTGACGCGCAATTGAATACTGACCTCGCGAGCCTAATGGATGCTTCGCTGAAGTTCTTTAAGCCCATCTAGCCTTCGGTTTGACGGTTATTGGGGAGGGTGCAATGTGATGCACCCTCTTTTTGTTTTAGGGCTGCGTGACCCACCACAAGAGAATAATGAGCAGGGCCTGGAAGGGGAGTCGTATCCATACTGGGGGATGCGGTCTGCCAAGAACTAAAACGTGGTTTCTTGCACCGTAAATATTGGCAGGAAAGACCGCTATCAGGTAGAGGATAAGGGCGATGCCCGCCCAGCGTGAGGTAAGAGGAATGATGAGACCGAGGCCACCGAGAATTTCAAGGACACCTGTGAAGAGTACAATGTCATCTTTATGGGGAAATAATGGCGGTACGATTTGAGCGAAATCATGTCGTAGAAACGTGAAATGGGCAATACCAGCAACGATGAAGAGTGCAGCCAAAAGCCATATAACGATGACTTGTCCGATCGTGAGCATCGAACCCCTAAATGTACGTACTAACTCATTTATCTTTTAGTGCCGCATGATTGGCGTATAACCAAGTTGGTCGGTGTTTGGATGACCAGCGCGATACCGTCCTCATTTTCGATACGTTTTACCACACGTTCGACGGTTAGTTCACCGATAAGCTGTTTATGAACATTGACGGTCGTGAGGGCAGGGACGGTAAAGGCCGATTCGTTTATATTGTCGAAACCGGTTACTGCAACGTCATCCGGTACATGAAAGCCATTTTGATGCAACCATTGTATGGCTCCAATGGCAATAAGGTCGGAAGCACAGACAATGGCTTCGGGTGGATTGGGCAGTTTCATAAGTTGTTCCGCGCCGATCTGACCCAATTTGGGTGTCCAACCGTCTTCTCCGAACGGCGCTATGACGCATAAGTCAGCATCTGACGGTAGACCATGCGCCTTCACGCCGTCAAGAAACGCTTTGCGGCGGAAATCATGATGTCCCGTGATGAAGCCTAGGCGACGATAACCACAATTCACCAAATGATCGACCATATAACGTATGCCATGATAGCCGTCAAAGGTAATGGTATCGTAATCAGGCCCTAGTGATTCGGTGGTTGCGACTAAGGCTCTTAAATTTTCTTTCAGATAGGCTGTGCTTTCGCCTTTGGGAAGTGGTCCGAGAAAGATAATGCCGCTGGTTTTGTTGTTCTCTAGTAGATCACGCACTTGGGCGGCTGACTTGATCTCGCTATGGGGTTTAATGTAGGCGATACGACAGTCTAGTTCTTGCAGCTTGCGATCTACTCCTTCTAGGACAGCATTGAAAAAAGGATCACTATACTTTCCGGTACTAAATGCTAACAAAACGCCGATTTCTTTGCGTTCCTGCTTGGGAGCTGTAATTGCTGTGTTATGGCTGACACCCCCATGTTTGCGTTTCACTAGCCCTTTGTGAGATAGTTCCTCTAAATCACGCCGAACGGTCATCTCTGAAACGCCGAATTGTTCTGCTAAATTGCGTGTTTCCAGCATCTCATTCTCATTAGCTTTTTCAATGAGTTGTATGATATGATGTTGACGTTCTAATTTATTCATTTAAGCCCTAAATGTTCGAATGAACATCTCTGATGTTTGTTTGAATAACTAAAATTTGACAAACACACAAAATAATGTTTAAATCAGCGCTTGTGGTTCTTTATATTGCACAAGCAACTTTTTTACAAACTTATGTTCCGGCAAATCAAAATGAAAATACTACCTTATTTGTTTGACCATTTTACCACTAAGCCTTATTTTTCTGCACCTCATCCGTTTCGGACATCAACCAAATTTCAATCACGTATCAATAAAATGATTCGATAATGGCGAATTTGTAATCACTTGCGCGATTTATCGCCGTATGTTCATATGGACAATGCGGCGAACAAATTAACGTCCTCTTTTGGCGTTAGTAGTAAAAAATTTTTGATTATCTTTAGAGGGAAAATCGCAGTATGCCTCCATTACCGACGACCTCAAATGACACCATTTTGGAAGTTAAAGACCTCAAAACTTATTTTTTTCTTGAAAAGAGTACCGTTCGATCAGTTGATGGTGTGAATTTATCGTTGGGGCGAAAAAAGACGCTGGGATTGGTCGGTGAAAGTGGCTGCGGCAAAAGCGTTCTTTCGATGTCGATTATGCGTTTAATTCCCTCGCCTCCGGGAAAAATTGTTGACGGTCAGATTAACCTGTATCGCAGGGATTCTAGCGAAGTTGTTGATATAGCTCAGTTAGACCCACGCGGCGCTGAGATGCGGCGTATACGTGGCGGCGAAATCGCTATCGTGTTTCAAGAACCCATGATGTCATTGAATCCGCTGTATACGATAGGCAATCAAATCGCTGAAGTTGTTGAACTTCATCAAAAGTTAAGTCATAAAGATGCGTTAGATCGTGCCTTAGAAATGTTGACAAAGGTGCAAATCAGTGCACCGAAACAACGTTTGCACGAATATCCTCACCAACTCAGCGGAGGTATGCGTCAGCGGGTTATGATCGCGCTGGCACTTTCCTGTAACCCATCTATTTTGATTGCTGATGAGCCGACAACGGCGCTAGACGTAACCGTTCAATCCCAAATATTGGATCTTATGAATGAACTACAAGAGGATGTCGGCGCTTCTATCATCATCATTACGCATAACTTGGGCGTGGTTTCGCAAATGGCGGATCAAGTCGCGGTCATGTACCTCGGGAAAATTGTTGAATTCGCCGAAACGAGAGAGCTTTATCATGAGCCGCTCCATCCGTATACCAAAGGTCTCTTAAATTCGGTTCCGGTTTTGGGGCGGAAACATCAACAACTTGAGCCGATTAAGGGTATGGTTCCCCTACCTACTGAGATTATTCCCGGATGTGCGTTTGCACCCCGGTGTCCACATGCGATGAAAATTTGCCATGAGAAACAACCCGTGCTGCGTGAAGTACGTCCCGGACACCAGACGGCATGTTGGCTGTATGAGGATGCCTGACACGCACAGATGTCTCGACTTTTAACTGTGTATTTCTTTATCACTTTGAGGGGGTGAGGCTTATAGATAAGTGACAGAGTTAAGATTTTTGACCGTTTGTTGTTCGAAATAGTAATTATGAATCGAGGAGGCCTAATAATGAGGGTCCGTAGTATAAAGCGTTACGCGATTGTAGCGACGTGCGTGACGATGCTGTTGGGTGCAGCGCTAAGCACACCTGTCGCAGCCCAAGGGTCAGTTGCCCCCCCCATTCCATATCCTGATCCAACCGATATTGGATTAGGCGGCGCTACTGTAACCAAGCTGCCGATGGATCAGATTGTTCAATATAAAGCATTACCGGAATATCATCAGGCTCCATCACTAGATAAATTTGTTGCCGACGGTACATTACCTGATGTTAAGGATCGCCTTCCCAAAGAACCAGCCGTATATATGAAGACTGGTATGAAGGATGGTATCGGTGAATATGGCGATTTGTGGCGCGGCTTCTCGGCCTGCCCGACAGCTGGCTATAACTATATGGCAAATGTGTCGATGGGGTGGTTCGGTATTGAATCGTACACCGTCCACTATGGCGCATTGGTTAAGACTGGCCCATTGTTCCGTGCTGATCAGGACATTGAACCTATGCCTGAAATTGCAAAGAGCTGGGAATGGTCTGAGGATGGCAAGCAGTTGACTTTGCACCTGATTGAAGGCGCGAAGTGGTCAGACGGTGTGCCATTTAACGCTGACGATGTCATGTTCACTTGGGATGGTTACATTCAAGACACCAACGTCAATGCGCCTCGCAGCAAGGACGCTTGGACATGGAATGGAACACCCGCGACGCTGGAAAAAGTTGACGATTACACAGTCAAGTTCACTTTCCCAGTGGTGAAGCCATTTGACGCGTTCTACCTGATGAACGAAGGCAACTTCGACGTTATGCCCGCTCACCAGCTTAAGCCGCTGCACCCGCAGTGGAGCACTGCCAATCCTAAGCCATCGTACAAAGATTTCACCAATGCTTTGGCTCCGGATCATCTGCCTTTGGTCACGATGGGTCCATGGGTTGTAACCGAATACAAGACCGACGAACTGATGATCATGCGTCGTAATCCCTACTACTGGAAGGTCGACGAAGCCGGTAACCAACTGCCTTACTTGGATGAAGTTCAATACCGCAAAGGTCCTAGCGGCATTGGCCGTGACCTGTGCACTATTGCGGGTGATTGCGATCACATGAATCTTGAGAATCCCAGCACGTTCGTGCAGGCGATGACCGCCGCGCAAGACCCGAACTCCAAGTTTAATGTGAGCTGGGGGCCGGAACTGCTTGGTTACGGTGTCCAATTTAACTACGCGCTGAACTTTGGTATCACCGACGAAAAGCGTGATGTCGCTATAAGAACGCTGTTCCGTGATCTGAAGTTCCGTCAAGCACTAAGTTATGCAACAGACCGTGATGGTATTGCTCAATCAATCATGAAGGGGCCGTTCCTCCGCGGTTGGGCTGGCGGTTTGTATCCGGGTGCACCGGACTTTGACAAGAGTGCGGTAGTGTACTATCCGTACGATGTCGCATCTGCCAAGACGCTTCTGGATGAAATTGGGTTGAAAGACACGAATGGTGATGGTGTCGTTGAATGGACATCAGGCCCGATGTCTGGACAGCCTGTCGTTGTTCAACTTGGTGCATCGCAAGACGCTAAGGAAACCCAAAGTGTTGCCGAAGCATTGGTCAACCAATGGGGCGCAATCGGTATCAAGGTCAATATGAAGGTTATTGACAGCCAGACTTGGACTGACACACAGGCTGCTGGTACATGGGATTTGTATGCCTTCCGTGGAGGCCAAGAATTTGCGCTGCCGTTCGTGAATCCGAATGCGTTGGCACCGGTTGGACATAACTTCAACTGGCACAAAGATACTGAAGACAAGCCACGCGAAATGATGGACTTCGAGAAGCAGTTGGTGGACATTGTCAACAAGTACAAATCCACTTTTGATGCTGCTGAACGCAAGTCGTTGCTGACCGAATATAACAACATATTCACCCAGAACGTGTATGACATGGGTGTGTTTGTTGGTCGCTATGGTCTAGGTACTGCCAAGCGTGTGAAGAATATTGCAGATGGAACCCCTGTATTCATGTATACATGGGTCGAGGACGCAGTTCTTCTTGACCAAATCTGGACACCTAAGGCTGACCAACTGCCGGAAAATCGTCCGGATACAATCGCGGTCTATCCTAAGTAAGTTTTAGGACTTGATTGCACAGGTTGGTTGGGGGAGTGTTCCTCCAACCACCTGAGTTTGGATATGGCGGCGGTTCTTGAAGGTGCATCGGCAGCCAATTTTACGGAGCAGGTATGGTTAATTACATTATTCGACGATTAATTATTGCTTTTTTTATGCTAATTGGTATTGGAATAGTTTCTTTTGTTGTAATTAAGCTGCCGCCCGGCGATTATGCCAGTGTTTATGAGGGCTATTTGCTGGCTCGTGGCGCTACCCAAGAAGATGCAACGCGGGCGGGTGACTTAATCCGTAAACAATATGGTTTGGATAAGCCCGGAATCGAACAATTCTTCGACTGGATTAAAGGAATTGTTACAGAAGGTAAGTTCGGTTATTCGTTTGCTTACGGGAAAGATGTGGGCGAATTAATTGCTGAACGCATACCGATGACACTCTTAATCGCTATACTTGCTCACTTGATCTCGACGGTAGTGGGAGTCGGTTTAGGTATTTATGTTGCACCGCGAAAATATGGTTTTGCGGACAATATTTGGGCGATTGTTTCATTTATTTTGACTTCGGTGCCTCGTTTTTCGCTGGCGATTATCATTTTATACATTCTGGTGATTGACCTTAAACTGCCAAGTGTTTCTTCGTTTTTCTCACCTCAATATGTGTTTGCGCCATGGAGCTTTGACAAAGTTGTGGATTTATTCGCACATATATGGCCGGTGTTATTGATCGCCGGTTTGGGTGGCGTGGCACGTAATATGCGGGTAATGCGTGGAAATTTGCTGGACGTAATGGGTGCGCAGTATGTGCAAACGGCGCGTTCGAAGGGCCTAAAAGAAGGCACAGTTGTTATGAGACACGCTGTGCCAAATGCGCTGCACACGATTGTAGCGTATCAAGGTACGGTGCTGCCCTATATGTTGGCAGGTGAGTTGGAAGTGGCGATTGTGTTGGGTCTGCCGACGTTAGGCCCGCTGTTTTATGAAGCACTTGTCAACGGTGATATTTATATTTCCGGCTCGCTGTTGTTGATTTACGGCGTGTTGATATTACTCGGCAATTTGTTGGCAGATATATTTCTATCGATACTTGATCCGCGTATTCGTTATAGTTAGGGCAGGGAGTGAAAAGCGATGACTGTTGAAAAATCGGACTTTGTTTCAAGCGGCGCAAACTTGGGGCAAGACATTAGCTCATCTGCCGAAAATGAAAATATGGATGTTACGGTACTGCGTCCAACAGACGAAAACGAAAGTTATACCCAGCTTGTCTGGCGACGCTTCCGGCGCAGTAAAGTGTCAATTGTCGGTGGGTTCATGGTGCTGGCGCTAATTGTGTTGGCGATCTTCGCCGATTTCTTCAGCCCAACGACAATATATGGGGTTGATCTTAAATCTTCGTTTATTCCACCCCAGCAAATTCATTTTTTTACGGATGCCGAAGGTATATTCCACTTGGGGCCGTATGTTTACAACATGGATTACACGCTTGACCCCAAGACTTTCCAAGTGATGTGGGTCGAAGATACGAAAAAAGCCTACGATATTCATTTCTTTGTGCAAGGTTCTGAATACAAGCTCCTTGGCCTCATCCCCATGAATCTTCATTTATTCGGGGTAGAAGAAGGCGGCAGTATTCATATTTTAGGCACAGATAAATTGGGGCGGGATTTGTGGGGCAAGGCATCAGAGGCGGGACGAATCTCGCTGACGATGAGTCTGTTTGGTACGGTCATCAGTATTGTGATTGGCTCGGTGCTCGGCGTTGCATCGGGATACTATGGTGGCTGGATTGATAACGTTTTGCAGCGATTTACCGAGTTTGTAACGGCCTTTCCTCAACTGCCACTATGGATGGCACTGGCTGCTTTGATCCCTAAAACGGCTGATTCATTCAGCGTTTTTGTGGTGATGGCGGTCATCTTCGCGCTGCTTTCATGGACGACGCTGGCACGTGAAGTGCGTGGTAAAGTGCTGTCGCTGCGTGAGTCTGACTTTATTATGGCTGCGAAAGAGATGGGTTCTTCGGACGCGCGCATCATTTTCCGGCATTTGTATCCAAATGTGTTGAGCCACGTAATCGTCATTCTGACACTGACGGTTCCCGGTATTATCCTCGCTGAGTCGTTCTTGAGCTTCTTGGGCATCGGCATCACTGAGCCGCTCATCAGTTGGGGACTTATGATGCGGAACACGCAAGACATTCAAACATTAGGGCAAAACTCATGGATTTTGGCTCCGATTGCATTTATGGTCATCGCTGTACTGGGTTTTAACTTCCTTGGAGATGGTTTGCGAGACGCTGCTGATCCATACGCAACGCGGTAATACTAAGGTGTGGCATGAATAAGCCAAGACGGTTAGCGGTTGTATTGTTGATTGCTGGAATATCATTTGTCCTTTCCGGATTGTCGATGGCGGTAGTTTTTGGTCAAGATAACGCCGGAAATGATGCCGCGGCATCCACGCAAGGATTTGTTGTTGCAGGCACAATTATGACTGATGACGGCCCTGTAGCAGGAGCTATCGTTCAAGTGCAGGCTACAGACAATAAAACGCAAACGGCTGAGGACGGCACTTTTTCATTAAACGGTCTTAAGGATTTAACGTCAGTTGTGCTAACAGCGTGGGCGCCCGGACATTACATTGGATGGACTAAATTAGACCCCACTTCACCGGATTGGAAGGGGAGCAACCATATCACTATTATGTTGAAGGCGCTTCCTCAAAGTGACTACTCTAAGTATGAATGGTATTCATTCGATGGGACTGATGGTTCGGCGGCGTGTGGATTGTGCCATCGAGAATATACAGAATGGCAGGCAGATCGGCATTCAATGGCCGCAACCAATGACCGTTTTCTTGATGTTTATATGGGTACTGACATAAACGGTGAATCGGGTCAACAAACTAACTTTGATGTTGATGGCAAACCACTGCCGCCCGATTCTAGCCAACCGTTTCATGGGCCGGGCTTTCGGTTAGATAATCCAAGTCGCGGGGGTAACTGCGCCACATGTCACACGCCGACGGCCTCAAATGTATCTAACGATCAGAACTGCACATGGTCAGGATGTCACACGGGTTTAACGATTGAACGATCAAATGGACTGTTGCAGTATTCGGCAATACCGTCAAAAAACTTGAAGGGAGATGCTGCTGAAGGCATTAGCTGCGAATTCTGTCATAAGACGGTGAATGTCATTATTGACCCGAAGACAGGTATGCCATTTCCCGACATGCCGGGAATTCTCTCGATGGAACTGCGGCGACCCCGCGATGACAGCCAACAGGTGTTTTTTGGTACGCTGGTTGACGTAGCCCGTGCTGATAGTTATTTGCCACTACTTTCAGAAAGCCAATTTTGTGCGGGATGTCATTTCGGAGTGTTTGGCGGTGTTGTGGGTATGCAGCGGGTTAAAGACGGAACGGTTGTTTACAACTCATATGGTGAGTGGTTAACCAGCCCTTACAGTGACCCCAAGACCGGCAAAACCTGCCAGCAGTGTCATATGTCGGTTTCGGCTGATAATTGGTTTGTGTTTCCAGAAAAAGGAGGGTTAACACGGGATGGTGTACAGCTTCATGACCATACGATGTTAGGACCGTCGGATGGAAATATGCTTCAAAATACAGTGACGATGACAACCGACGCTCAGCACGTGGGAAACCAAATCCGGGTCAAGGTCAGCATTACCAATGATCGGGCAGGTCACGATGTCCCTACGGACGTCCCAATGCGGTCAGTGATACTTGTGGTTGAAGCACTGGATGCAAAAGGCAATCTACTGACATTGGCTGATGGCTCAGTAAATCCGGCATATTCAGGAGATTATGCAGGACTACCGGGTAAGACGTTCGCCAAAATTCTGAGGGATGAATTGACCGGTGAAGCGCCTACGATAGCCTTCTGGCGACCGGTAACAATAGTTGAAGATAACCGCATCAAGGCCATGGCAACGGATACATCTAACTATGTCTTCGCGCTGCGGACTAACGAAGCTGTTACGGTAAACGTAAAACTAATATACCGATGGGCATTTTATGAACTTATGCAACAGAAGGGCTGGAACGATCCTGATATCCTTATGGAACACGCAACCGTACAGTTACCAGCGAATTAATGGAAAACAATAATGAGTGAAAAAGACAATATTATTCTTGAAGTAAAAGACCTGAAACTCCATTTCCCTATTCAACGGGGTTTATTACAGCGGGTTGTGGGTCACGTTAAGGCCGTTGACGGTGTAAGTTTTAAACTGCGTGATGGTGAAGTATTAGGTTTAGTTGGCGAAAGCGGCTGCGGCAAAACAACGGTCGGTCGCACAATTCTGCGGCTTTATGACCCTACTTCCGGCGAAATTTGGTATCAACGGCGTAACGGGGAACGCGTTAATCTCGCCGAAATAAACCAGAAACAAATGAAACCGCTGCGGCGTGACATGCGTATGATTTTTCAGGATCCGTTTAGTTCATTGAATCCACGCCTGACAGTGAAGGATATTATCAGCGAACCGCTTGAGATTCATGGGATTGCGCGTGGAAAAGAAGCTGAAAAACGCGTAGCGGAATTGATGGAGTCAGTAGGCTTAAACCCGGCACTGATGCGGCGTTATCCTCATGAGTTTTCAGGCGGACAGCGTCAGCGCATCGGCCTTGCACGAACACTTTCGTTGAATCCACGTTTGATCGTGGCGGATGAACCGGTGTCTGCTCTGGATGTGTCGGTTCAGGCACAAGTGTTGAATCTGCTTCAAGAATTGCAAAAACGGCTAGGCTTGACGTTGATTTTTGTCGCTCATGATTTGTCTGTGGTTGAACACATTTCTGACCGGATTGCAGTAATGTATGTCGGCAAAATCGTGGAATTAGCGGAGACTTCAGAGCTGCTGCTGCATCCGCTGCATCCTTATACCGAAGCGCTGCTTTCGGCGATTCCTCCGGCAGATCCTGATTTTCGTCAAGAACGTATCCAGTTACAGGGCGAAGTACCCAGTCCCGCAAACCCTCCAGCCGGATGCATTTTTCACACACGCTGCCGGTATGCCAAGCCGGAATGCGCCGAGAAAGTTCCTCAACTGACAGAAGTTGAACCGGGGCATTGGGTAAGCTGCCATTTTGCTAAAGAACTACAGCTAAAGGGGATTATGCCAGCATGAATACCCAATCTCCTATTCAGGCTGCTATCGCCTATATTCCGATTATCGGATGGCTTTATGTGTATGTTTTGCAGCGTAAAAATCCATCCGCCATTTTTCACCTCCGTCAGTCAATTGGCCTTGTGCTTTTTCTGATTGGGACACTGGTCGGTTGGGCGATTGTGGCCTACTTAATCGGGCTTATTCCTTATATGGCTGCTTTTAGTGTTGCGCTGTTCACCATTGTTATTGCAGCTTACTTTTTTGGCGCGTTAACGCTGGTTATGGGCATCGTAAATGCTTTGAAAAATAAATCTATCCCACTGCCAATATTTGGGCGATGGGCGAGTCGACTGCCGATTACATAAATCACTAACTTAGAAGGAGTAGAACTTCACATGGCTAAAATTGCGTTTATTGGCGCGGGGAGCCTCGTGTTCACCCGCAATTTGTGCAGCGACATTTTATTTGTGCCAGCGCTGCAAGATAGTACGCTGACTTTGATGGATATCGATGCAGCACGGCTCGAGCAATCACGAAAGGTCGTTCAGGCCATAGTCGATCAACGGGGTTTAAAAGCGCGAATCGAGGCCACTACTGACCGGCGCGCGGCAATCAAAGGCGCTGATTATGTGGTGACCACCTTCCAGCAGGGTGGGCTGGATGCTTACAAACTCGATTTGGATATCCCGCAGCGTTATGGAGTTGAGCAGTGTGTCGGGGATACTTTAGGACCCGGCGGTGTATTTCGTTCACTACGTACTATTCCGGTGCTGCTGGATATTGGTCGCGAAATGGATGAACTTGCACCCGATGCGTTGCTGCTCAATTATGTGAACCCGATGGCGGCTAATTGTTGGGCGTTTGGTAAGGGCACCGGTCGTCCACACGTTGGTTTATGTCACAGTGTACAGGGAACTAGCGAAATGTTGGCGCGTTGGATTGACGTGCCTTACCACGAAGTCACCTATCGTAGCGCTGGTATTAACCATCAGGCGTTTTTTCTTGATTTCAAACGTGGCAATGAAGATTTGTATCCTTTGATTTGGAAGGCCATTGAACAGCCGATTATTTATGGTGAAGAACCGGTTCGCATCGACATTATGAAACACTTCGGGTACTTTGTTACCGAGTCGAGCGGTCATGCAAGCGAGTACATGCCTTATTTCCGTAAGACCGCCAATATGGTCAATAACGAACTCGTTCCCAAGTTTAAGAGTCCAAATGATCACTGGTTTGATTGGGGGCGTACCGGTGGTTACTATCGTCATTGCATTGACCGCCAGAACAAATTCAATAACGAATATGAAGCCATGATCGCTGATGGTTCGGTTGTGCCGACCGAACGTACCCACGAATATGGTTCGTGGATTATCGAAGCGATGGAGACTAACCAACCAACCGTTATTGCTGGAAATGTTCCTAATGTGGGATTAATTGACAACTTGCCGCACGGCTGCTGCGTTGAAGTACCCTGTTTGGTTAATGGCAATGGGATACAACCGACGAAGATTGGTTCGGTGCCGACTCAACTTGCGGCGCTGAATCGCACCAATATCAATGTTCAGGAACTTATCGTTGAGGCGGCATTAACTGGAAACACAGAAGCCGTGTACCATGCTGTGATGCTTGACCCACTAACCGCTGCGGTTTGCACATTGGATCAAATTCGGTCTATGGTCAGCGATCTACTGGCAGCCGAACAGCAATGGTTGCCTCAATTTAGAAATGCTCAGAAAATCGTAACTGCATAAAACATCGATAAGGACATCAAGATAATGCCGAAGATCACTTTTCTTGGAGCAGGCAGCACAGTATTTGCCCAAAACTTAATGGGGGATATTCTGAGCTTTCCTGAATTGGCTAATTCGACTATTAGTCTGCATGACATTGATATGGAGCGCCTCAAAACCTCGGAGATTGTGGCGCATAAAGTCGCCGAAACATTGGGCGTAAACCCCAAAATTGAAGCCTCGCTTGACCGTAAAAAGTCACTTGAAGGCGCGGATTATGCCATTGCGATGTTCCAAGTCGCTGGATATAAACCCGGTACGGTCACCGACTTTGAAATTCCCAAAAAATATGGTCTGCGGCAGACCATTGCTGATACGCTCGGTATTGGCGGTATCATGCGCGGCCTGCGGACTATTCCAGTAATGGTCGATATGTGCCGTGACATGGAACAATTATGCCCGGATGTGACATTCCTTCAGTATGTGAATCCAATGGCGATGAACTGCTGGGCATTGAGCCGTGCTACATCGATTAAGACAATAGGTTTGTGTCACAGTGTTCAAGGGACAGCCGAACAGCTTGCCCGCGATATTAATATCCCGATTGAAGACATCAACTATATCTGCGCGGGTATTAACCACATGGCGTTTTATCTTAAGTTCGAGCGTGATGGCCAGAACTTATACCCGCTGATTCGCAAAGTCTTGGATGATGGTCGCCAGCCGGATTGGAACCGTGTACGATACGAAATGTTTAAACGCCTTGGTTATTTTGTGACTGAATCCAGCGAACATTTCAGTGAATATACGCCATGGTTCATTAAGCGTGACCGTCCTGATTTGATTGAGGAATTCAACATCCCGTTGGACGAGTATATCCGCCGCTGCGAAGTTCAACTTGCCGGTTGGGAAGCGCTGCGGAAGCGCCTCGAAAATGGCGAAGAAAAGATTGAAGTGCACCGCAGCCATGAATATGGCTCATTGATTATCCACAGCCAAGAAACGGGCCAACCGCGTGTGGTATACGGAAATGTACCTAATCGAGGGTTGATTGATAACCTGCCGCAAGGCTGCTGCGTGGAAGTGCCATGCTTGGTGGATAAGAGTGGTATTCAGCCGACTAAGATAGGAACATTACCACCACAACTCGCGGCGCTCATGCAAACCAATGTTAACGTCCAGTCGTTGACGGTCGAGGCAGCTTTGACGGGTAAGCGTGAGCATATCTACCATGCTGCTATGCTTGATCCCCACACTGCCGCTGAGCTAAGCCTCGAGCAAATTTGGAATTTGGTCGATGACTTAATTGCGGCGCATGGCGATTGGCTGCCTGCCTATACCAATTAATTGCTGTCAAATAAGGATGCGTAGTGAAGGGCGCTGAACAAAAGCGCCCTTTAATTTTTCAGGTTGCTTGCTGTCGAGGACGATATTGCAGCGACTCGGCGATATGCTGGACTTCAATCCGACGGCTATCTTCGAGGTCGGCAATGGTACGGCTGAGTTTTATCACACGATGATACGACCGGGCACTTAGCTGCATCCGTTTAGTTGATATTTCAAGCAGTTGTTTGGCCTCCGGTGAAAGATAGCATAATTGTTGAATTTCGCTGACACCCATATCGGAATTTGCGTAGAGGCCGGCGCGACCTTCAAAACGTTTGCGCTGGTGTTCACGTGCGCTTTCGACGCGCTGGCGCACAACCGCTGATGTTTCGGCGCGTTCGTCACTCATCAATTTGTCGTACTCGACGCGCGGCACATCAACATGTAAATCAATGCGGTCGAGCAGTGGGCCGGAGAGCCGCCCCTGATAACGGGTAATCATGGTTGGTGAGCAAGTACAAGCACGTGTATTATCGCCAAAATAACCACAGGGGCAGGGATTCATTGCTCCCACGAGCAGGAAATTGGCCGGAAAGGTCATGCTCCCCTGCGCCCGACTGATGGTCACTATCTTATCTTCAATCGGCTGTCGCAGTACCTCCAACGTTTTTGGAGCCATTTCTACAATCTCATCAATAAAAAGTACACCCCGGTGAGCCATCGAAATTTCACCGGGCTTTGGCGTTGAGCCGCCTCCCACGAGTCCAGCTTGAGAAATAGTGTGATGCGGCGCACGAAAAGGCCGCGCCTGTACAAGTGGTTTGCTGCCTTGCAACATATCGGCTACGGAATAAATTCGGGTTACTTCTAGGGCTTCATCCAGCGTGAGCTTGGGCAGGATTCCGGGCATAGCGCGGGCAAGCAGCGTTTTTCCGACGCCGGGTGAGCCGGATAACAATAAATTGTGATTGCCACCTGCCGCAATTTCTAAAGCGCGTTTGACATGCTGCTGCCCCTTTATATCGGCAAAATCGACAATTCCGTCTGGCAATACATCGTCGTCAATAGTCAAAGGAGGAGGCGCATAGGGCGTGATGGGATTAAGTCCGTAAAGATGTTCGACCAACTGGCCGAGAGATTCTACGGGAATAATCTCGATGCCGCTGATTAATGCAGCTTGCGGGGCGTCTTCGGCGGCTACAAAAACGTGTTCCATACCTTCCTGATAGGCTGTATACACCATAGGCATAACGCCTTTGACATGACGGATACTACCATCGAGTGAAAGTTCGCCAATAAAGAGACTGTTTTCCAAAGCACCTAAAGGGATTTGATCTGTAGCGGCTAACACGCCAACTGCGATCGCAAGGTCGTAGGCCGGACCGTGTTTGGGGATATCGGCAGGTGATAAGTTGACAACATAGCCCTTGTTCGGGAATTGAAGATGGGAATTTTTTACGGCGGCGCGCACCCGTTCCCGGCTTTCTTTTACGGCACTATCGGGCAAACCTACGATGGTGAAGATTGGAACCCCTGCGCGAGGATTAAAATCCACTTCGACTTCGATGATACAGCCATCTAATCCTATGACTGCACAGGCACGCACAATTGCCAGCATAAACACTCTCTATCGTTGACAAATCAACAGGATATATAGTTCCACCCATATCTTCATTATCTTATGCATTTTTGAAACAGTCCACCTGATACATCTAAATTCGCATTAAGCATTGATCATGGTCTATTTTTGGAGCATAAGAAGATCTATATCCATTCGGCGAGTTATTAAACTATACGCCGGCTGCTCGAAATTGTGGGAAGTCGATTCAATTCTACATAAACCAAAAACTAAATCGTCATATAATGAATGTATAGTTCTACATGATGGATTTCACTTTTTATACACTATGGAAATCGAGGAAATTATATGAATGAAGCCCCATCTCGCCGCCCTATGACATTTACTTTTCTCGAATTACTTGACCGAACTTTTAGGCTGTACCGCGAAAACTTTTTGACCATCGTAGGTTTGGTGGCGATGGTTAGTATTCCGATCACGATCATATCACTGCTTTTGAATCCTGCGACAAGCGCCGCTTTGAGCAATCAACCGGGTGCATTTTCCAGAACAACCAGCCCCCTACAAAGTTTGACGGGTTTACTTAGCCTGATTGAAGTTGTGTTGATTTATGCGCCGCTGACGTACATCGCTTCTGAATACCTGTTTAATCACAAAGTGACGATTGGTGAGGCATTTAGGGCTACTCGAAGCCGTTTCACAAAAATGGGGTGTGGGATCATCTTACTCGGTGTTTTCGTGCTTGTCATAATTGTGATTGCTGCTGTCCTTATCGTTGCTATACCACCGGCTCTGGCACTTTTTGGAATCTTAATCTATATCATTGTTGCGGCGTATTCGGTTTTCTTTCCCGTAATTACGTTGGAGGATATCGGCCCGTCGACGGCGATCACCCGTTCATATGTATTGGGAAAACGACGTTTCTGGACGGTCGTTGGCTTGGGTATCATCTTAGCCATTATCACCTTAATCGTGGAGGCAATCTTAGGTGGTTCTGCTGCGGTCTTAATTTATTCAACCACGCCGGGACGCAACTCCAGTTCACAATTACTGCTCGTTACCTTTTTGAATTCGATCATCAGCATTTTTATCACTCCGATTTCTCCGATTGCTTTTACATTGTTGTATTACGACATTCGTGCCCGAAGCGAAGGCTTAGATATTATGCTGGATTCGAGTGGCAATCCCGCTGCGCGTCCCTCGGATTTTTCTTCGCCTGAAACTCGATTTCGCTTGGACGGTCACGATTGGCGCAATATCGCCATTCTTACGGCGATTGGTTTAGTGACTGGTTTGGTCGGCAGCGGTCTGATCAGAGCGTTTGTCGAACAATACTCGCGCACGCTGCGATGAAATGTTGTTGGCGGGCAGCTATCTCACTTATTTTGAGTTTGCTGCCGATTTGGGGGTTGACGGTTCGTGCTCAGGATAACAGCCTGAGTGTTGATGAATTTTGGGGACGGCTGAATCAGACCGAGGTACTACTGCGTTCCAAGCTGCTGTCGCCATCCGCAAATACGGAAGCTGATTCAACGGCTGCAATTGATGAAATTCTGCTGCTCTGGAAAGGGATAGATCAAATACGCTTAGCCGATGGTCATCGGTTTGCTGTTGATCTTGGTTGGATACGCGCAGCACTAATTGATGGTCAACCAGATTCTCTGGCGGCACTGCATCGCCAAGTAAAGGCGCTGATTGATTACCATGACCGACACGAGGGACAAACGGATGCCATAAACGACAATGTTTCTGTGCGCGCTCTCGAGGACGTCTTGCGTGATCCGCGCTTTCAATATCCCGACATAACACCCACGCCTGTGCCTGATGAGCCTCGTGCAGAAGTTGCACAATCGTCTGCGCTTGCTTCCGCTGCCCAAACAGTACTTCTTGCAGCCGGATTGGTGATCATGATTGTGGTATTTGTTTATTTCGCACGCAATTTACAGGTGCAGCAGGCTACAATCGAAACTATACCGAATACTGACCCCACCACATCTGACGATGCTCAAACTTTAGCGACGGATCACGCACAAAGTCAGGATTATCGGACTGCCATTCGCTATTTGTATCTCGCGAGCCTGCTTATGCTTGATGAGCGTGGTGTTATTCACTATGATGCGACCCTAACAAACCGCGAACACTTGCGCCACGTAAAAGATAAGCCACAGCTTTATGATGTCCTTAGACAAGTGATTAATGCTTTTGAAGAAGTTTGGTACGGCTATTTACCCATCAACGAAGCCTATTATCAACACTTTAGCCAACAGGTTGATGAACTGAAACGGATGGTGGCATGAGAGCAACCTTTCGTAACCTCGGAGCTGATACCAAAATTCTATTTGGATCCTTGGTCTTAATCGCACTGCTGAGCATCATCACGGTTTTGACCGCACCTCCTTCTGAGGCGCCACGTCTTAGCGTTCGCAGTGACAAAGTCGATGGGGCAATGGTTCTGCAGCGCTGGTTACAACGTAATGGATATAAAGTTCAGGAAGTGCTTTCGCTCAGTAAACAACTGTCTGGTGTAAAAGTCCTATTCGTACTTGAACCGATTATTAGTTACAGCGATAGTGAAATCAGGCTCATTGCGGATTGGGTGCAAAAAGGCAACACGCTGATTGTGAGCGGCGCACCATATGCCGTCAATAACCTTGTGCAAACCTTTGATCTTTCGTTAGCGTATCCATTAGTCGAAACGGATCCGATTGCCTCAGCCGCGCCAACCTTACTGCATCCTACATTTGATGCCGCATCAGTTGAGGTCGCGTATTCGATTAGGACAGAACGGGCTGATGCAGTTCCACATCTATTTATCAGTAATCTGCCGGTACTAATGTCCGTGCCGGAGGAAAAGGGGCGGGTTTGGGTTTCCGGCGTATCCGTGCCGTTCACAAATCTTGGAATTCAAAACGATGGGAATGCCAAAATAATCGCCAACCTGTTAGCAAGTATTCCCGCAAGCGCCACGATTGGATTTGACGAAGCGGCACATGGATTTGGCGATGAAACAGCACTGGATTTCAACAGCTGGTTATTCAGCACACCACCCGGTTGGGGCATATTACTGGGGGTAGCGATTACCATGGTGTATCTTGCGCTGCGTGGTAGACGTTTTGGGCGCGCACTTCCACTACCCGATGACCGGCTTCGTCGCGAGTCGGGGGAATACATTCAAGCGATGGCAACTTTGTTCCGACGTTCTGGGGAACGGACTGAAATGCTCAAACATTACGAGAGCCAACTGCGCCGCCGACTTGCTGAGCGGTATGCGATTGATACAACGCTTGGAAATGATGAACTACTCAAAATGGTCACTTATCATAATCCTTCAATTGATGAAACCGAATTTCGTGAGCTGTTGGCTCGGCTGCGTAAGCCAAACATCAGTGAAGCAGAACTGGTGAGAACCGTCAGTGATGTTGATACTTTTATGAAGCAGCTCAATAACGATCATGTTTGACCTTCTACCTAGTAAACAATTTTCCGATCAAGGAGTGGAAACTTGACATATTCTTCCGAACCTCCAACGTTTTCCCCGAGTGCGGTACTATTGCCCCTTGCACAGCAGTTACGTGAACAAGCTTCGCGGGTGTTAATCGGACAAGAAGCCGCGATTGAATTACTGCTTGTCTCGCTTTTTACGCGAGGCCATGTGTTGTTGGAAGGTGTACCGGGCACGGCCAAAACCTTAATGGCAAAAACGCTTGCCAGTTTGGTTCAAGCTGAATATCGCCGTATTCAGTTTACACCGGACTTAATGCCGTCTGATGTGGTGGGTACGGTTGTTTATGATATGCAAGCTAGCAACTTTAACCTAAAGCGCGGCCCAATATTTTCTCAGATTATTTTAGCGGATGAAATCAACCGTGCTCCTGCAAAAACGCAGGCTGCGCTGCTCGAAGCGATGGAAGAACGGCAGGTCACTATCGAAGGTTCAACCATGCCTCTGCCTGAACCTTTTATGGTGATTGCTACCCAAAATCCGGTTGAAATGGATGGAACCTATCCCCTGCCAGAGGCGCAGCTTGACCGCTTCTTATTCAAAATTAAGATTGACTATTTAGCGCAGCCGCAAGAGACCGAAGTGTTACGCCGCTATCATCAGGGATTTGATGCGCACAACCTCGCCGCTGTGCAGTTACATCCGGTCTTAAACCCCAACCAACTTGCCCAAATTCGGCAGATTATTCAGTCAGTAACGGTTGAAGATGGCATTCTCAATTACATCGCGGCCATTACCGATGCCACACGACGGAGTAATGATCTAGCATTGGGGGCAAGCACGCGTGCAGGAGTGGCGATGCTTTTGGCGGCCAAAACTTTTGCGGCGCTTCGTGGACGGGATTACACGTCACCAGATGATGTGAAGTCGCTAGCTCCACCGATATTGCGTCATCGTATTATGCTGCGACCGGAAGCCGAGGTTGAAGGTCTAGATAGTGACTCGGTCATCCGGCGTATTCTCGCTAAGGTAGAAGTTCCGCGATGAAGGCTATCCCGCGAAATCAACAGGAAATTATTGTATGCTGACTTTGCGCTGGTATGCCCTCGCTTTGGTCGTTCCGGCCTTGCTTTTAGTGGCGGCTTTCGTTCCAGTTGTGACTCCTTTAGTCCCTATCTACGCCTTTGGCTTACTCCTAATTACGTGGCTGGATCGACGCAGCGCCGGTTCAGCCGAGCAATTTTCGCTTGAACGCCACAATGATCAAAAATTATCGTTAGGGGTTGCTAATCCAGTGACACTGGAAATTGATTCACGAGCCGTGCGACCTTTGACCCTCATCGTGCGCGATGAGCCGCCGATTGGAATGGCTATAACCAACACCAGCGAAGAATTGAAATTAAAGGGCGTACCCGGGGGTAGGTTATTTATATCCCCGCGTGAAACCCAGAACCTGCCTTACCATATACGTCCGGTTAAACGTGGTGATTTTCAATTTGGGGATCTCAATTTGCGTTGGGGCGGGCCGATTGGTTTATATGTACGACAGGCGGTATATAAGATGTCTGCGCCAGTCAAAGTTTATCCCAATATCTACGAGATACGACGTTACGAACTCCTCGTTCAACGTGATCAACTGACTGAGATGGGGCTGAAAAATGTTCGTCTGCGTGGTGAAGGTACGGCTTTTGAAAGCCTGCGCGACTACACGCCTGATGACCCTTACCGGACAATCAACTGGAAGGCTACTGCCCGACGAGGCAAACCCATCAGCACCAACTACGAACCGGAACGCAGCCAGAGGGTAGTGATTTTGCTAGATGTAGGGCGAATGATGCGGAGTGTTATCCGCGTTGATGATCCTGATGGCGAAGCATGGAATATGGCGAAAGTTGATTTTGTCATCAACAGCATTTTGCTGCTGAGTTACGTTGCCAGCCGCAAAGGCGATCAGGTTGGGCTGCTGGTATTCGCGGACCAAATTATGCAATATATTCCCCCAGCTCCGGGCAATGCACATTTCCAAAAGCTGCTCGAAGCCATGTATGCGCTCAACAGTCAACCAGTAGAAGCGGATTATGCTCGCGCCATTACATATTTGCGGGCAAAACAAAAGAAGCGTTCGCTGGTCATTTTGTTCACGGACTTGAGCGGTACACGCGCTTCCGAGAAATTATTGTCCAATATGCCGCGACTTGCCCCACAGCATGTTCCGCTGCTGGTGACCATCCGTGACCCGGTGCTTGATATTGAGGCGGCTCAAGCGCCAACCCAATCCGATGCGCTGTACCGGCGAGCGGTCGCCGAGCAGCTTATCAATGAGCGGCGTTTACTGCTGGATAATCTACAGCGACGGGGTGTCCTCACACTGGACGTCGACGCTGCGCATTTGTCTGTCGATGTTGTTAACCGCTACTTACAATTGAAGCGACGCTCGGTCATCTAATAAGCAAGAATGGGCTACGACTTGTCGTCTTGAAAGTGTTCGGCGATTTCGAAAGCGCGCGCGATTTGTTCGATTAACAAATCCGGTTGACGGGCAATGGTTCCCATTGCGAGATTATCTATGCCCATTTTTTGAGCAAGCTGCCGTGCAAGCATATCTGATAATCCTGTGCCGTCTGTCATTGATGAACGCCGGCGAAGATAGTCTACAATCCGCCGACGGTCATCTTGTGTTAGTCGATCTAGTTGAATGAAGCCCGGAATGGGATCAATCGGCTTTACATAAATGTATTGAACACGCATATCTTCTGTGATGGTCTGAAGATTTACGTGTCGCTGCTCGCGGATGACCACTGTTCGCGCGGCTAAATCGCCGAGACGCTGCGTTCGTTTGGTCGCGAACAGCATCACCAAACCCAAGCCGTAGAACAGCGGTAGAAAGTCGAACAAACGAATGATGTTTCGGATTAGAACTGCACTCACGGTTACAGGCAGCCCGTTTGATTGCATGACGCGAATGCCGGCTCGGCGCTTACCGGGTGTTTGACCATTCCATATGAGTTCGAAAATAAGATGATAGCCCCATGCAATTAAAAATACCGAGATGTAATAAAACGCGAGTATTGAAGACCCTTTGGCTTGGGACTGAATGAAGAGCCACGTTACGGCAACTATCAGAATGATAATTAGCGCATAATCTGTTAGCGCGGCTACAAAACGAGAGCCAAAGCCGGCAATTTCCGCGTCTAGGAGGATGTTTTCGGGCGTATCAATCGAGAGTTTATCGGAATAGGTTTCCAATATTCGATACCTCATTGAAGCTATTGTAAGCTGCACATTTTTAGCACTTTCGTGCCATAAATTTATGATATTCTAGAAATTGAGAAATGGAAACAAACGTTTTGTCCTTTATTGGCGGGTAAAACACTCAGATGTCAACAGTCAATGACTTTATCAAGCTCCGTGAGACAGATTGGAAGCGTTTGGAAGCGCTCGTTAACAGTCGTCGCGGGCGCAAGCCTCTCACGACTTCACAGGTACATGAATTAGGGACGTTGTATCGAGCGGTTGTTTCAGATTTGGCTCTGGCTCGTCGGGATTTCCCTGACCAACGCGTGACGATTTTCCTGAACCAACTGCTTACGCGCGCCCACGCGTACATTTACCAGCAGGAGTCGAGCGATTTCAAAGAATTTATCAGTACTTTTACCTATCGTATTCCTAAACTGTTCCGCGAAACATGGCAATATATGTTTGCTGCCTTTTTATTGTTCTTAATCCCGGCAATTGCGGGATATAGACTGGCTTATATTAACCCTGATATTGCTGAGCCTCTAGGATTGGGCGATCAACGACAAATTCTTGCCAACCACGAAACGTGGACGGATATACCTTCTGATGTGCGCCCTGTCGCTTCAACGTTCATCATGACCAATAATATTCGGGTTGCTCTGCTGTGTTTTGCTGGTGGAATCGCTTTCGGTCTATTTAGTGTTTATGTACTAGCGACAAATGGTCTTGTGATCGGGGCTGTGTTAGGGCTTGCGGCGCATTATGGAATGGGCAGCTCGTTATTTGGTTTTGTGGTTGGGCATGGTGTTATCGAACTGAGCGTGATTATGATGGCGGGCGGGGCAGGGCTACAACTGGGTTGGGCACTGCTGAATCCCGGACTTTATACCCGCCGAGATGCGCTGGCACAAGCAGCACGTCGCGCTGTAATGCTGGCTGTAGTGGCAGTTCCCCTTCTTATAGTCGCTGGAACGATAGAGGGTTTCTTTTCGCCGACTGATGCTCCTTTGGCTGTCCATGTGGCGGTTGGATTGGTTAGCGGGGGATGTATGTATGCTTACTTATTATTAGCCGGTCGTGCAACAACACCCGAAAATCAACTTGGTGTGAACCAAGATGTGCTTCCGCTCATTGACGAAGGTTGAATGTTGTGCAGTAAATGTTCAAATTATTCGCAAGTTTTGCATATTTCGCATCATTGCCGCTGATTTGTCCGGCGGGAGCTTCGGCTGGCGGCGCTGAATTGCCATTTTGTGCCGCTGGGATGCTCGCCTGATGCCGCTGATATTATGCGATTTCGGCGGATTGTTCGGCTGCTGCCACCGCCATGCAAGTTGCCAATGGGCAATGCAAGTTTTACCACAAAATTGGAGAGCAACGCGGACAAATATACCCTTTAACCACAGATTATTTTAGAACAAAAGTACAGTGAAATCGGTTCGAGTTTACAAACTATTCTCCAGCTTGAGAAGTTCTTATCTATAGCCGCCTAAATGTTTAGGTTTGGCTCATTGATTTTGTCTGTTTAGCAATATCCACAAGTTATCGTGTTACTTGAACTTGACAGTCATTTGGTGACATGCCAGAATATAGGAAAACGTTTTCCTAATGACCATTGAGTTGATTCTTGGATTAAATATATTTAGATTGGAGCCGTTTATGAGTTCTTCTGGAAAAGTACGTGTTGCCATGATTGGCTGCGGTGGTATGGCGCGCGGACATGTGCGTAATATCTTGAAACAGCAAGATACAACCGAGGTCATTGTTGTCAATGATCCGTCAGATGAAGCGTATGCAGAAATGCAGAAGGTGTTTACAGACGCCAATCTCACGCCACCGCCGAACGAAAAAGATTTAACTAGACTTTTGAGTGATTATCAGGGAAGAATTGATGTGGCGTTTATCGTAACACCACATGCTTTCCACTATGAACAAGCGAAAGCCTGTATGGAAGCGGGCTTAGATGTACTCCTCGAAAAGCCGATGGTCGTAACCGCTGCTGAGGCGGAAAGCCTGATACAGACGCGCGATGCAACCGGTAAACTGTTGGTGATTGCTTTCAACGGCAGTTTGTCACACCAAATACGTACCGCATCCGGCATGATTGCTTCGGGGGAAGTCGGTAAACTCCAGAATATCGTGGCCTATGTCTGGGAAGATTGGTCTGAACACTACAACGGGCATTGGAAACAAGTCCCCGAAATTTCTGGCGGGGGATTCATGTTTGATACTGGCGCACACATGTTGAACACGGTGTCCGATCTGGCTAATCAAGATTTTGTGGAAGTAGCGGCGTGGCTCGACAATCGTGGTAAAGCAATCGACATTCTCGGCTGTGTGATGGGGCGTTTGGAGTCAGGGGCGCTGGTGACGATGAATTCCTGCGGCAACGCAATTCATTCCTGTGCATCTGAAATACGCCTGTTCTGTACGGAGGCCATTATCCGCACAGGCATCTGGGGCGAATATCTTGAGATTCAGCGCGAGGGTGAAAAACAACTTCAACCTGTTCCAGTTCCTGCTTCGTTGGGGGCGTGGGAGCAATTTTATGCCGTTCGCAGCGGCAAGATGAAGAATCCGTCACCTCCAGAAATCGGATTGCGCATGGCTAAACTCTGGGACGCGATTCGTGCCTCGGCAGCACAAAACGGTGTGCCTGTTCGATTGAAATAATTTGACTATTTACCGATTAAGGAACTAATTATATGAGCGATCAACTGCGTGTAACGATTTGGAATGAAGGCCGGCACGAACAAATCCACGAAGCGGTTAAGAAGGTTTATCCTGACGGTATGGGTAACACTATTGCAAAAGGTATTCAAACTTATGGATTTACCACTCGTGTTTGCACCTTTGATGAGCCTGAACATGGTTTGACGGAAGAAGTGCTGCAACAGACGGATGTTTTAACGTGGTGGGGACACATGCTGCACAATGATGTACGCGATGACATTGTTGACCGTGTGCAAAAGTATGTTTTGAATGGCATGGGATTAATCGTGCTGCATTCAGGACATGAATCGAAAATCTTCAAGCGCCTGATGGGAACAACCTGTGATCTCAAATGGCGTGAGGCGACGGATACGGAGCGCTTGTGGGTATCTGAGCCGGGACATCCGATTGTCGAAGGTATTGGCGATTATATTGAACTGCCACAGGAAGAAATGTACGGCGAACCGTTCTATATCCCAACACCGGATGCGCAGATTTTCATTAGCTGGTTTGAAGGCGGCGAAGTCTTCCGTAGTGGTGCTGTTTGGACGCGTGGTCGTGGGAAAATTTTCTACTTTCGTCCCGGTCACGAAACGTATCCAACGTACCACAATGAGCAGGTTATTCGGGTGATTGCCAACGGTATCAAATGGGCTGCACCGACAAAAGGTGCGACGATTACGGCTGAGCGGCATCGTGTTGTGCCGATTGAGACACTCAAGCCGAAGAATAAATAGCTTTCTTTAGCGCGATGGGGGCGCAGTCGATTCCCGTACAATCAACTGTGTCCCCACCGTTACCGTCTGAAATTGTCCGGTCGGTTCATTGATTTCTTTTAGAAGAAGATCAACTGCTGTCTGGGCAATTTGCTGCGGTGGTTGGGCGAGTGTCGTCAATCTCGGAATGGCGTGTGATGCCAACGGGATGTCATCGAAACCGATGACGGATAGGTCGCGCGGCACACTCATGCCTAGTTCATACACCGCTCGTAACGCGCCAACTGCGCAAGCATCCGTTAAGGCGAAAATGGCGGTTATTTCGGGGGACTGCCGCAGCAAGGTAAATGTGCCCTTGTATCCCGCGACTGATTGATTTTGTTCATCGCTGAAGATGCAGTTTCTGTTTTCAAACTCAAGCCCAGCATCGGACATGGCTTGTTGAACACCCGCGATCCGTTCACTGCCGGGGCCAAATTTGGGGAGTAAGGCATCTGTTCCAGCATCTAACATGCCGATGTGCTTGTGTCCGAGTTCTATCAAATATCGAGCGCCATCGTAACCGCCTTGAAAGTTGTTCGAAATGACTTGGTTGACCTTCAAAGAGGGAATGCCGCGATCCATTAGGACGACAGGAATATTTTCATCGACGAGACGCTGTACATTTTCGACGGAACCTGTCACGGGGAGGGATGGTACCACAAATGCTCCCTCGACCCCGTGTTGGATGAGATTATCCACAGCAATACTTTCTTTAGCTTTGTCACTCTCGGTACTGGCGAAAAGAGGGCTGTATCCAAGTGAGGAAAGCTGCTTTTCGATGGCAAAAGCCAAGTTTGAAAAGTACAGATCGTTAAGGTGGGGAATGAGCACACCGATACTTTGGGTTTGCTGACGGCGCAGATTGCGGGCTGTCATGCTCGGTTTGTAGTTGAGTTCTTCGACTACGTTCAACACTTTGTCGCGGATTGATGGACTAACATATTTGGTGCCGTTGAGGACGCGCGACACGGTAGCAATCGATACTCCTGCCTGTTTCGCAACTGATTTAATCGAAGCCATTTGTGAAATTCCTGTCTTTGTTGACACTATCGATTGGATATGCTAGAGTCTACCTAATCTGGGAAAACGTTTTCCTGACATCCTACATGATATTTCAGTCATTTTAAATACTTTATGAGGAGGTTAAATAGAGCGTATCCAAATAGTTCGCCTCAAACAAATTAATGTTCTCATTATGTAAAAGGAGACTGTTATGGCTTTCTCAAAATCTTTGTCCCGTCGTGATTTTCTAAAACTATCAGCAGCTGCCGCCGGTGGTGTCGCCGCCACCAACATGATCGGAATGCCGTTGCTCACAATGGCACAGGATACAACCGAAATCACCATCGTATCACCCGGTCGGGACCTCGGCAATAAATATAACGATGTCATCATCCAAGCTTTCAACACAAAGATGGAAGCTGACGGAAAGTCAATCCGTGCTAAGGCATCTCCCGGCCCGGCAACCGACAACGACTATAAGACTAAAATCACTTTAGATGCTGCTTCAGGTACATTGGGTGACGTGGTCAGCGTGAATGGCAGCTTGTACGCCGATATGGCCGCGGCTGGTTATTTGTTAGACTTGACCGATATGCTGGCGACTTCCGAAGATTGGAAACAATATTCGCAGGTTGTCAAAGATCAACTTGTCATCGATGGAAAAATCTACGCCATCAGCGGCCCGACGACCTTCACCATGTTCTATCGCAAGGATGTGTTGGCTGATGCCGGCATTTCTACCGAACAACCTGCTACATGGGATGATTTCTTCGCCCGCTGTGAAGAAATCGCTGCCAAGACCAAAGCTACACCTGCTGGAATCCCCGCAGCAACACCATGGGGTGGTGGTACATGGGAAGAAGGCTTCCGTCACGTTTGGATGGGCTTCGCGGAAGCTGACCAAATCTACGATCCATCTGACAAGAAGTGGGTCGTTAAGAGCGATGGTTTGCTGAAGGCGCTTCAAGTGTATGAAACTCTTGCCAGCAAGAAGTGGCTGACGGTTGATGCCTTGCTCAGCCCGAACCCGTGGGAACCGATTAAATATCAGGGCTTCCCGGCTGGAACCGTCGCGGTCGTGACGGGTGGCGATTGGCAGTGGGAATTTGACTGGGGTCCAAACGGCGCTACACCAATTGACGACATCTTCAACAAGGTCGATCGCTGGTTGTTCCCGTCGTCAGTGGGTAAACCCTTCCCATTCATCAGCGCTGGCGGTGGAAACGCAATTTTCAGCCAATCGAAGAACGCTGAAGCGGCTCTTGACTACATTTTGTTTGCAGATAGTCCACAGGGTTCGTGCAAGGCGTTGGAAACTTATTTTGGTGGGCCTTCCGCGCGGGCTGACTACGCTGACAACTGCCCTTACTACAAGACCGCCATTAACGGCAAGATGTATGAAGCTGGTCTTACACTGAATGATGGTCGTTTCCTGAAACCGGCGGTCGGCGAGTCGAGGATTGCCGACGGAATCGCGAAGGCAACCGAAGCTGTTATTACGGGAGCCAAGACCGCTGACCAAGCCATGAGCGACTTTGCAGATTATATGAAAGATCAGATTGGTGAAGAGGGCGTCAAGGAACTCTAAGCGTTGCCTTTGACTAGGCTGTAAGCAATATAGTTGATACCGGCACGGTCATTACTGTGTCGGTATCCTTTTTATGAAAAATAGTGCCTGTTTCTGAACTTGGGGAGATTACACTTAATATTATGGTTGCCAATCGCTATGAAAAATGGTTGCTCTACGGCTTTTTAGTTCCTGCTTTTTTGCTGCTGGTGGCCTTTTATATCTTCCCCGCCATATGGGCGATTCGAACCAGCTTCACCAACATGGCGCTGACAGGCCCAAATGCTCTTAATTTTCGATTCGTTGGGCTGCGGCAGTATCAAAAATTATTCAGCGATCCAGAATTTTTCGGCGCCCTCGGCAGGACATTCATTTATGCCTTTGGAACCATTGCCGGTCAATTTGTAATTGGTATGATTTGTGCGCTTTTGATGAACCGGCGCAAGTTGATTGGTCAAGGTATATTGCTTGCAGCGGTGATTTTGCCGATGGTTATTCCCTCGCTTATTCAGGCGCTCTTATGGCAGTCGATGCTGGCAAATGGAGAGTTCGGCACACTCAACCGGCTGATCGGTGCGGTGGGAATTCCACCTGTTCAGTGGACACGAGAGTTTCCTATGTTCTCGGTGATTCTTGTCAATTTTTGGAATAATTCCGGCTTCGCGATGATCTTGTTTTTGGCGGGTCTAGAAAATATTCCACGCGAGTTAATTGAGTCGGCGCAAATTGACGGCGCGACGGGCTGGCAGCAGCTCATTTATATCAAACTACCGCTTATTCGATATGTCATTTTGCTGTGGTTACTGCTGAACACGCTAGGCTGTTTCAATACTTTTGAATTGATTTACGCGCTAACCGGTGGCGGGCCGGGGACGACGACTACAACGATGGGGATTTATGTTTATAACCAAGGTTTCCGGTATTTTGAACTGGGTCTTGGTAGTGCTGCAGGACTGGTGTTACTGGTCGTGAGTTTGGTGATGGCCTTGATTTATGTTCGGTTTATGCGGGTTGAGGTTTAACGATGGCAACAGGGTTACAAATTCAGTCCTCGCGGGAACGCGCCGCAGAACCTACATTATGGTGGAGCAGAATCGAGTTGATTGGCATATATGCCTTCATCTTGATTATCGTGATTTTTGACCTGATACCTTTCGCATGGCTCATTACCAGCGCATTTGGTGTCAAGCCGGAAAATACATCCGGTTTATTCTTCTATATTCCGACTGAATGGACGCTGGAAAATTTCGGTAAGGCGATTGATCCTAGACGGGGCGATGTGGTTCGGGCCATGCTCAACAGCCTCGTGACTGTAGGCGCTGCGGTCATTGCAGCGATTGTCATTTGCGCGCTGGCGGGATACACACTTTCGAGACTGCGTTTTCGTGCTCGCAGCGCGATTATGTACGGCGTGCTGCTGCTACAAGTTATACCCGCGACCGCAACCATTCTGCCCTTGTACTTGGTCATGCGCGACTTAAAGCTGCTGAACACTCTACAGGGTGTAGCCATCGGTCTAACCACCTTCCAAGTGCCTTTCGTGTTGTGGATGATGAAGGGATTCTTCGATGCTGTGCCGATGGAACTTGAAGAATCCGCTTGGTTAGATGGGGCGAGCCGGTTACAGGCTCTTTTCCGGATTGTGCTGCCCATGGCGCTGCCGGGGGTCGGGGCGGCGACCGTATTGGCGTTTAATGGGGCATGGGGACATTTCTTTTTGCCATTGATCATGCTGTCTGATCCCGAAAAAATGCTGCTGCCGCAAGCATTGTTCCGATCATTGCTGAATTACACCGTGATTGACTACGGTATGATGAACGCTATTTCGTTGATTTATGCACTGCCTTCGTTGTTGTTCTTCTTCTTCGCGCGGAAGTATCTCATTCGCGGGGCGATGGCTGGCGCGTTAGCCGGAACATAACTCTTTTGACGGCTCTTTTTGATGGGCGGCCTATTCCTCGCCGAAAGGTTAAATAGTCATGTCGCAAGAACACTCGATTATGATTCCGGCACTGCCTTCTCCGTCACGCTGGTTGAATGATCCTGAAAGCTGGGCATTCGAAAAGGAAAGACTGACCATTACAGCGGGCGGACGTACCGATTGGTTTATTGACCCCGGTGGAAGTGTCAATATTCTAAACGCACCCGCTTTACTCATGCCGGTTCAAGGGCCGTGCATCCTCAAAGCGCAGGTGCGCTCAAATAGTCAGGCTATGTTTGACGCGGGTGTATTAGCTGTTTATCAGGCGGATGACCAGTGGGCAAAATTATGCTTAGAACTTTCACCACAGGGGCAGGTGACTATGGTCTCGGTTGTTACTAAAGTTACATCCGATGACTGCAATTCGGTTCCCATAGGTGGATCATCGGTCTATATGCGCTTAAGCGTTCTTGAAAAGGCGTATGCTTTTCATTATTCGCTTGATAATCAAACATGGAATCTGGTGCGCTATTTTAGCCTCGGTGAACGCCGGAATCTTGAGATTGGTTTTTTGTCACAATCGCCAACAGGCGGCGGCTGCACGGCAAACTTTACCGAAATAACGTTTCTGCCCCAACTACTCAGTGATATACGCTCCGGCGTTTAGGAAAGTCAGTTTAGCCTTTCAAACCGCTGGAAACCGATAAGCCTTTGATGATCCAATTTTGGGCGAAGAAATAGACAATCAGCACAGGTATAAGGGCGACGACCGAGGCTGCCATGAGCAGTTCCCAACGAACGGTAAACTGGCCCTGAAACATGCTGAGTCCGACAGGTAGCGTACGCATATTATTCGAGTTGGTTACCACCAAGGGCCACAAGAAGTCATTCCATGTGCCGAGGAATGTGAACACGGCCAAAGCCGCGAGGGCAGGGCGTGAATTCGGCAAAATAATGCTCCACCAGATGCGTAGTGAAGATGCCCCGTCAATGCGGGCTGATTCGTCGTAATCCATCGGTAGACCCCGATAGTACTGTCGCAGCAAAAAGATACTAAAGGCTGAAAATGCCGGCGGCACAATTAGCGCAAGATAACTATCAAACCAGCCTAATTGACGGACGATCAGAAAATTTGGCAGCAGCAGCACAGGGAACGGGATCATTAGCCCAATGAGATAGAGAAAGAACAATGTATTGCGTCCCTTAAAGCGCAGTCGTGCGAAAGCATAGGCCGCCAGTGACGACGTTATTAATTGCAAAAGGGTTACCGAGGTTGCTACCAGCAAACTATTGAAATAGAAGCGGTCAAAGGGCAGCGATGTCAGCGCAGTGCTGTAATTCGAAATCATAAAGGTAGATGGAATGAGACGCGGCGGAAACTCTCGTAGAATATCGGTCTGCGTTTTTAAAGAGGTACTCACCATCCATAAAAAGGGCAGAACCATAATAAACGAGCCAATCAGCAAGATGAGATGTAAGGCAATTCGTCCCCAAGGGATGACGATGACTTGTGGACGTGGTTTATAGGTGGTAGTCGCCATATCCGTTACCCGTTAGTCCGTTTCGTAATAAACCCAACGCCGCTGCAGAACTGTTTGTAAGATGGTGACTGCAAACACAATCGCAAACAGTACCCATGAAATAGCGGCGGCTTTGCCCATGCGGGTGAAACTAAATGCGTTCTGGTAAATGTAAGTCACAATGGATGCTGCTGCGGCGGGTAATTGACGTTGAGTGTTGGCGGACATAATGATTGGCTCGGTGAATATTTGGAACGCGCCGAGCATTTGAATCACGAGAATAAAAAAGGTCGTCGGACTGACCAGCGGGATGGTCACAAAGCGGAGTAACTGTCTGCGGTTTGCGCCATCAACTTTCGCGGCATCGTAGAGTACGTCTGGAACCGCCTGTAAAGCCGCCATATAAATGACCATGGTGAAGCCAACGTTCTTCCATACGGTGAAAATGGCTACACTCACAAGTGCCCATCCCGGAAATATACCTTGACCGGGGGCATTCAAGAAATCAGGTGGATTGATGCTGTTGACCCACTCTAATAACTGCGGTGATGACTGAATCCAAGGTTGACCGAGCAACGACCCTTTAAGCTCCCAAATGCTCGCGGTGATAACACCATTTTGATTGAATAAAAAGCGGAAAACCATTGCGGCGGCAACTACGCTGGCGACAACCGGCATAAAATACAGCATCCGGTAAAATTTAGCCCACCGCAGCCCCATATTCAGAATAACAGCTAGTATGAAGCCCAATACAATCTGTACGGGAACAATGAGAACTGTGTACCAGAAGGTGTTTTTGAGGACGCTGCCGAAAATCGGGTCTTTGGTAAATAGTTCTATATAATTCGCAGTGCCAATATATTTAGGCGGGGTAATGAGGTCCCACTGATGAAAACTGAGGGCGAGTGAAACAACAATCGGGATTAAAACGAAAATAACAAAACCGATAAGGCTGGGGAGTAAAAAAAGATAACCTTCAAACTGCTGATCGGCGCGCCAAACCCCAATCCCCAATTTATAACTTAATTTTTGGAGTGGAGTGGATGGCTGTTGTGCCTGTGTCTGTTGTGATAAATCCCTCGCACTATCCATAACTGTCTCCGTTCAACATTGAATAAAACGCGGGGTAGAGAAACTACTCCAACCCCGCGCCTTATGAACTTCAAGGCAGTTCGTTGGCTGCCGTTAAGCTGAGACTATTTCTTGTAGCCGTGATCGGCTAGATAGGTGTTGACGCTGTCGCACACACCCGGCAGCACGTCAGCAGCCTTGGCCTCACCTGCCCAGATCGATGTCATGACAGGATTGATAATGGTGCTGTTCAGTTCATTCCATTCGGCGAACCAACCATTACCGTTCGGAGGAGAGGATTCTGCGCCGACCAGCCACGCTTGTTTGTTCGCCGGACCGCGTTTATCATCCAAGAACACTGACGAGTTGGCACCTGATTTGGTGGGAGGGAAGGCGTCTCCGGCTGAGAAGTACACGGCCTGACCACCATCAGGTGATTGCAGGAATTGCATGAATGCCCATGCTGCTTCTGACTTGGAGGTGAGGGCGCTCATAACCCATGCAGCACCATTGGTGCTGCCGGCCTGACGACCGCCGCTGGGTGCTTTCGGAACGGCTGCGACATCATAGTTGATGCCGGCTGCGTTCAGCGCGGGGACGCGGCTGGCGTTCTGGATAAACATGGCTGCTTGATCAGAGAGGAATACGGCTTGATCGCCGCCAGCCTGACCAAGATTTGCATCTTTCCAAGCGATGCCATCGTTCATCATACCAGCGAAGAATTCGACACCGGCAATCGCTTCCGGCTGGCTAAGCTGGCATTCGGTCGGCTTGAACATATCGTCCAAAATGTGACCACCATTGCCACCAACCCAGTCGAAGTATTTGCCGCCTTCCATTGCCAGACCGTAGCGGGAAACGCGACCACTGGCATCCTTGATGGTTAGGGCTTCGGCTGCTTTATGCAGATCGTCCCAAGTCCAGTCATCAGTCGGGTAGGCAAGGCCAGCTTTATCAAAGTCGTCCTTGTTGTAATACAGCACTTCAACACCACTATCGCGGGGGAGGCCATACACTTTGCCGTCCCATGAGGTGCTTTCCAAGGCGCCCGGCCAATAATCAGTCAAGTCCAGCTTTGATTTGTCGATGTATGGGGTGAGATCCTGAATCAAGCCGCTGGACGCATACTTCTGAATGGGTGACATAAAGAATACATCAGGAATGGCTGAGCCATCGCCCGCCGCGAACAAGGTGTCTAACTTGGTGAAGTAATCACCCCATGGCTGCGACCACAGTTCAATCTTGACGTTTGGATTGGCCTTCATATAGGCATCAGCAACTTGCTGATGGACTGCGATTTCTTCCGGGCTGCCCCACATACCCCAAAGTAGGGTTGTCGTGTCCTGTGCGACCGTCACACTGCTAAAGGCCGTAAGGACGAAAAAGATAATAAAAAGACCTGTAAGACGTTTCTTCATTTTTTAGCTCCTGTGAACTTGCGAAACGTTCGCGACTCACTCCCAACAACAGCGATTATAGCGCCTTCGCGCAGTAATGCCATCAGTACCATAAAACCATGCTAAACAGGTCCCCCGCCTGCATGAATGACGAAATCATTAATTTCGGTGCTGCGAGCGGCCTCCGGTTTTGCGGCTAATAAATCATCAAACAGGGGTAACCTAGCTGTTTGAACACTCGCTTCGGCATAAAGATACATCGATGCTGACCAACCCTGTAAATCAAAGCCCATCGGATGACCACTTACGCCGTGCAACCATTCATTAAAACCTTCATCTTTGCTGCGTCCCTGTAAATCAGCCGTTGCAAGTAAGTTTAGCAAGCGCTCGGCTTCGGACTGCCATTGGTGACGAACCAAAGCCGCTACATGAAAGCCGCCGACCATCGGCCAAATGCCGCCATTGTGATATTGGTGGGGCAGGTTGAGGTTGCGGCTGCGATAGTAGCTGCGCCAATCGGCTTCACCGGGGTGAATCGGTGGATATATAGCCTTGCTGGGGAAGGGTTCTGCGATACCAACTTGATACATATAGCGGAGGATATGTTCGCTCCGATGATAATCCGCAATTCCGGTCAAGATGGCGAGGCAGTTGCCAAGTGTATCGCACCAGTCACCATACTCACGGAAGGCAACCCAAGGAAGATAATAGGGACGGCTCGAAATAGTTCCAATATTGTGATAGAGCATGAACCATTCAAGTCGAATCGTCTTAAGTCGTTCAAGATGTTCGGCGAAATGTTCCGCGACCCAACAGCGGTCAATCCACATGAGCAGGTTGATGCGTTCATGGATTTGGGCAGCATTGACATGAACTTGATGGCCAATGGTTTCCGCGCTTAATCGCTTCCACATTAGGTCGTAAGCGAGAACCGCCGCATAGTACAGCACGTTGTCATAGAGTGTGTTGTAGCGAACGGCAACCAAATCCATCCAATTACCGGCTTCAGGAATTTCCAGCAGGCCGCATTCATTCATGTCCTGATATTCGAGCCAGATGAGTGCTTGGGTAATCTTTTCCCAATTCTCATTTAGAAAATCGACATCGCCGGTCACTTGTACCTGTAGGAAGTGCAGCAAAATAAACCACAAATTGGCATCGACCGCACCCGCATTTTCGGTGCTGATATAACCGTTATCAGGGTTTACATTCAGCGGAACGAGGCCACGCTTTGACTGATGCGCCCCCAAAGTGGTTAGGCTTGCTTTTGCGGTAGCAATTAAATCCGCATCGTTGCTGGCAAACGCGCCTAAGGCCATCACGCCGTTGTCGCGCGCCCAGACTTGGGGATAACCTGCCGATAAGCCGGATGCCCGAAATCCGCTCGGCGTGACACAACGGTGTAATACCTCTAGCGCTTTATCGTGAGCGTCTTTTAGAACCTGATCACCTGTATCCATGATTTGTTGTTTCTTTTAATCAATTTCATCTTGAGTATTTTAGCACTAACTGTATCGATTGTAACCAACCCATTTGGAACACTTGATCTCATAACCGGGCATAAGTGAATAAAGGTTTGCGGCGTGGTATGATCGTGGCATGTGCGGCTATTCGAATGCAGGAAAGTGTGTTTCATCGCGAAAAATATGAGTTGTTTGTCTAAGTTTGAACGATTCTGTTATTTATCATTGTCGCTGGCTATAAGCGGATTAATTGGCCCATATGACGTGATGGCTGATAACAAAATTCGCATTGAGACAATTCCTTTTACCGAAAATGTGGTTTGCAGCGGGCATTTTGTCGCCCACGATCTTGATCACACGACGACGGTCATGGGGGGGGATCGTATTCGTATGTTTGAGGCGAACGGTGGCGGAGTCGCCGTTAATGATCTGGACAATGACGGTGATTTGGATATTGTTTTGACCAATCAAGCGGGTATGAATACCATCTTGTGGAATGATGGCGGTTTGAAATTTCGTACCGAACGGATGGCACATGGTGATTCGCGTGCGGTGACATTGGTAGATGTTGATGGCGATGGTTTGTCAGATATGGTTTTTACACGTACGAAAACCGCTCCCACTTATTGGCACAACGAGGGAAAAGGCCGGTTCTTGCGCGAGTTCCTGCCGGGTGTGGGCAAACCGGTGTATGCCATCAATTGGGGTGATCTTGATCAAGATGGTGATTTGGATTTGGTTGGTGCGACGTATGATGCCAGTTTGTTGACCGATTATGGTCAGGATTTCTTGCTAAGCGGCAATGGTGGGGTTTATTATTATGAAAACCGAGGTGGACAATTTCATTTGTCCAGCCTTTCGACGAATGCACAAGCCCTTGCGTTAATGCTGGTTGATCTCAATGACGATGGTCATCTGGATATCTGGGTTGGCGATGACTTTGCCGTTCCTGACCAGTTATGGTACTGGTCACCATCAGGTTGGCAGTCTGCCAAGCCTTTGACGACAATGACACATAGTACGATGAGCCTTGACTTCGGTGACATTAACAACGACGGAAAAAATGAAGTTTTCGCGACTGACATGAAGCCATATAATGGCGATGAACAAGGACAGGCTGTACTGCCTGCGATTACCAAATCGGTGAACGAAGGGCGAAACCTGAAGGCAGACCCCCAAGTGAATGAAAATGTGTTGCAGACGATTGGCAGTTTCACCAATATGGCGGCTTCAGATGATGTCTATGCAACCGGTTGGAGTTGGTCGGGTAAGTTCGGCGATTTTGATCAAGACGGGTTCTTGGATTTGTATGTTGTCAACGGTTTTGCTGAGATGTCGACGTTTTCACAATTGGCGAATCACGAGTTGGTTGAGGCTAACCAAGCGCTTCGAAATACCGGCACTGGTCGTTTTGTGCCGATGCCTGATTGGGGTTTGGGATCTACCCGCGGCGGACGGGGTATGTCCATTGCAGACATGGATGGTGATGGTGATTTAGATATAATTGTCAATAATCTTAATAGTCCGTCTCAACTTTTTGAGAATCAGATTTGCACTGGTAGCAGCTTAGAAGTGGATTTGTTCGCACCAGATACGTTGAATACGCGAGCCATTGGCGCTCGAGTAATTTTGCATACCGACAGCGGAACCTATTACCGGGATGTGAAAGCGGCGAGTGGATATATTTCGGGAGATGCGGCTCGTGTTCATTTTGGATTTCCGAAAGGAACTCATTTGCAGCAGCTCGAAATTCACTGGCCCAATAGGGATGTTTCAATACTTGATGCTCCTTCCATCAATACCCTTATGAAGATCACGAGAGTCGGGTAGTATTGGGATAGCTGCTACAAATAGCTTTCTTATGCCGTGAATACAAAGGAAAAAGGATTTTGAAATGCCAGCAGAGGCCCGGCGACTTCACGCAAAAGTCTTCGGTCACGTACAAGGGGTAAACTTTCGCTACTATACCCGGCTTACTGCGTCACAAATTGGCGTAACCGGTTGGGTGCGAAACCGCAGCGACGGCTCGGTGGAGGTGGTCGCTGAAGGAACAGCGCTCCAAATAGAAAGACTGGTACAGTTCTTAAATGTTGGGCCGCAAGCGGCTGCTGTAACACGTGTAGAAACTGACTGGTTAACAGCAACTGGTGAATTCGCAGATTTCCAGATCAACTAACAAAAGGGATGGAAGCAACATATGGATAAACTCGATTTACCGGAAGAGGAAGTTGATGCGCTGGTCACAGAGCTCGCTGGCCTGCTAGGAGAAGTTGAGAAAGCACCCATCAAGCAAATTAAACGAATTATTCAATACTGCGGCTTCGACTTCGTCCGCGAAGTTTATGACGAGACTGTGGAAATTGAGGCACGGGGTGGTTTGATGCTTTCCAAGCAAGACCGTCGTCGTACGATGGGTGGCGTGTTCTTTTATCTTACCCGTGAAAAAATTACCGAAGCACAGCGTTTCGTTATTTTCCCTCCTTTTAAGAATTATCAGAAATCGGATACTCGCCCCCCGATTGGCGTCCCAATCCTCTCATGGAAGGAACGGATTGCCCTCATAGAACTGTTGAAAACTGTCCAAGGAGACGTTAAATCGATGAGAATTTTACTCAACGGACGACCCGGAAATATTGAAAAACGCGACGATGTGGTCGTTACCACGATGACTCAAAGCGCGCCGATTTCGAACTTACCACGTGTGGTTCCTAGACCTCCGGAACAGCCAACCTTGTATACGATTTATATCTCTGCCGTACAATGGGCACGAATTGAGGAGTCGCTGGCTAATCCTGCCGATAATCTATTGGTCGACGGGGTATGCGCGCTTGATCCTGAAACAAACAGCATTGCAGTCTTTGCATCCAATGTATACAGTGAATTGTTAAATGCTAAGGCTAAGGAAACGGCTGCCGCAGCAAAACCGCCCAAACCAGCTAAAGAACCTAAGCCACCTAAAGAGGCTAAACCTGCGTCTGACAAAGCGGCTCCTAAAGCCAAAGCGCCAGCGCCTGTACAGCCACAAACACCTGCTGCGGATGTCAAAAAATCACGCTATGCAGATGTGCAGCCTACTCCAACTGCTGTTCCCGCCGCCCCGCTTAACCCAAATTTACCGCCTGATGCGGCTCGTAAGCTGAATGAACTAAACGCATCCGCTGCGCTCTTTCGCCAGAAGGTCAATAACTTACTTGGAAAGCCGCCCGGTCAGCAGTTCGGGTTAGAGATGACCCAAAAATTGCTCAAGAATGTCGAAGATGAAATTGCCGCTTTATTGAAGAAACATAACGCTTAGCATTTGGTACCCGCCTGATAAGCGCGGTATATAAGTCACCGGCTCAAGCGACCATATCTTGACTTCAACCGGCCTAGAATTTATAATCGCCTTACTGTCGAACATTGAACTGAGGAGAAATAACCCGTGGGTCCGCTGCCAAAACGTAGACATTCCCCCAGCCGTCGTGGCAAACGACGTGCGCATGACTTTTTGACGCTCAATCACCTCGTTATTTGCGAAAATTGTGGTGAATACCATGTTGCCCACCACGTTTGCCCGAAATGCGGGACTTACAAAGGTGAAACGGTTGTTGAAATCAAAGAAGCGTAAGCATAATCGCGAACGTTTATGAGAGCCGCGCTGCGTTGAACAGGGCGGCTTTTATTTTGTTACAAGTGTTGATGGTGTAACGTTTTTTGGATGATTGTGTTCATAAGTATAGACTCGATTTATTAAGGACTATGGATGATGGATTGGACAAAAGCTGCGTTTGTATTTCCGGGGCAGGGGTCGCAAATGGTTGGTATGGCCAAAGACCTTGCTGAGACTTATCCCGTTGCACGGCAAACGTTGGAGCAAGCCGACGAAATTCTCGGTTTCGCACTGAGTGATTTGTGCTTCAACGGCCCTGAAGACAGCTTGAATGATACCTATAATACGCAGCCTGCATTGTATACGGCAGGTATCGCGACGTTAAGAGTCTTGCAAGCGGAAATGCCGGGGGCTGTACCCGGTTTTGCAGCGGGACACAGCTTGGGTGAGTTTACAGCGTTGGCGGCAGTAGGCGCTGTTTCATTTGAAGATGGGCTGCGTCTTGTGCGTGAACGTGGCCGACTGATGAAAGCGGCTGGAACACAAAGTCCTGGTGCGATGGCGGCTGTGCTAGGCTTAGACGCATCTGTGGTTCGTGAGGTATGCATCCGTGCCAGCCAACAAACAGGCGGTGTCTTGATTCTGGCAAACGATAACTGCCCCGGTCAAAATGTGATTTCGGGCGACGATGCGACGCTAGAAGTTGGCATGAGGCTGCTGGAGGAGGCTAAGGCCAAGAGGGTGGTGAAGCTGCCAATTAGCATTGCGGCACATTCACCACTTATGGAAAGCGCATCAGCAGAGTTCCGGCAAGTGCTGGCCAATACGGAGTTTACTTCGCCGCGTGTACCTGTTTATGGTAATGTCGATGCGCAACCTTTAGCAGGGATAGATGGAATTCGCCACGAGTTGGATTTGCAGCTGACTCGTTCGGTGCGCTGGACAGAATCGGTGCAGGCAATGGTTACTGCGGGTGCTGAAGTTTTCATCGAGCTTGGCCCCAAGGATGTCCTGACAGGACTGCTCAAGCGTATTGACCGTTCGAAATCTGGTAAGGCGATTAATGGTGTCGAAGCGTTGCAGAAGTTTGTCGCAGAAGCTTAATGAGACATTCTGCACAATGTTTTTGGATTTCCATGCTGCAACCTGCCACATTGACAGACGCTTGTTCAAGAGTCACAATACAGACGTTCAATATGAGTAGGAATTTTCACAACATGCTGGCGACCAATACCACCACTAATATGGATACTATTGTCATAACGTGACCCGGTGGGGGCTTGTCCAGTTTGATACGTTTGTTGACACAGCACCCCACTTCGGGGTGTTTTTGTTTGTTGGATTAGAATATTTGGAGGTCATTTTTGGTTACGAAAGACTATTCAATCAGTTTGGAGACACCCCATTTTGTCGTGCCGTCGGAGAACCGGATTCCGGTGAATCATTATCCGGCGGATATGTTGGCGATTCCACCTTCACGGATGTTTCTTATACGGGATGCGTTGAAGAAATATAAGGAGAAGGCAGGGGCTGATGCACCGACTTTTGATGCGTCACAGGGTGATGGAGGTGCGAGTTTGCCGGGTGTGCCAGCCGAAATTTTGCGTCGGGCAGCCGAATTGCAAATTCAGCATGGTACGGCTTACGACCAGCCGTGGGGGACACCGATGTTCCGTAAAGCTGCGGTCGAGCAGTATTGGAAGCTGGATTCAACGACCGGATGGGGCGAAGCCAATATCTGTTTCGTTCAAGGTGGACGTGACGGTTTACAAAAAGCCTATTCGGCGATGTTGGCTTTGGGCAACAAAGAAACCGGCGATGCGTTGGTTGTCAGCCGTGTGCCGTGGATTACGTATAACTGGGGGCCGTATATGGCTGGCCTGAACGTGTTGTTAGCACCGGGTAATCCGGCAGATGGCTGGCGATATACACCGGAATCAATTAAGGCCACAGCTGAATATGCGGCTAAAGAAGGCCGTAAGGCAGCAGGTATCGTCATTACTTCACCGGATAATCCAACAGGACGGACTATTCCGGTGGAAGAACAGATTGAATTGGCACGAGCAGCCTTAGAAAACGGTTATGCGTTTGTGTTGTTCGATTGGATTTACCATTGGGTGACGGACGGTGGGCCTTCGGACATCAATGTAGTATTGAAGGCATTTCCACCAGAACAGCGTGACCGGTTGATTTTCTTGGATGGCATTACCAAGAGTCTGGGCGGGAGTAACATTCGAAGTGCCCATTTGGTGGCGGGCAAGAAGGTGATTGATTACATTACCAGCCAATCATCGCATGGGGTTGTACCCAGTTTCTATGGACAGGCTGTAGCCATTGCAGCCTACGAAATGGGCTTTGGTACAGCAGCGGCCAGTATTATTGAACCATGCCGTGAAAGCCGGAAGGTACTGCGGCATGAGTTGGCAGCCACCGGTGTGAACGCCATTATGGGCGACGGTTATTATGCCTTTATTGACTGCGAACCATTCATTAAAGCGGGTGGTTTAGCAGATAGCGAAGCCTTGATGACCTATTTATCAGAGCAGTATGGTGTGGCGGTTGTGGCAGGGATTTACTTCTCTGAAGCCGGGAAGAACTGGGTGCGTTTTTCATACGCATTGCCACCGGAAAAGACCGAAAAAGCCTACAAACGGATGTACGAAGGCTTGAGCAATTTGGGCAAATAGCCTGAAGGCGATTTGATTTTTAGCAGAGGCACATCTTCGGGTGTGCCTTTTTATTTGGATAGTTTCCTGATAAACAGGCGACAAAAGGTAACATTAAGAAAAATATTAATTAACATCGGTTAGTTTTCGCCTGATTATTTCAATCAGTCCAGTAGGATAATACATGAATATTTTCCAATTGATTTAAATTCAGTTTAAAAAACAGGCGTATGCTGTTGAGAGTGGCATCATTGTGATGCGGAAATTCAGCATTAAGGAATCAGACGTAGGCATGAATAGGATTATGATTGTGGATGACGATCCACATATTCGGCAGTTAGCGGCGGTATTTCTCAAAGATGAGGGATACGACATCGTTCAGGCTTCGGACGGTGTAGAGGCTCTGGCAAAATTAGAAACGACCAAAGTTGATTTGATCGTGCTGGATATTATGATGCCGAAGATGGATGGTTGGGAATTTTGCAGTCAAGTGCGTGACTATTATGACATCCCCATTTTGATGCTGACGGCCAAGGGTGAAATGACCGATAAGGTACACGGTTTCCAACTGGGTACGGATGATTATCTGGTCAAGCCATTTGAGCCATTGGAATTGGTGGTTCGGGTTAAAGCGCTTTTGAAACGCTACAAAATCGCGGCTTCACAGACCGTTCAATTTGGTGAATTGTTGATGGATCGTAAAACCTTCGAGGTCAAAGCGGATGGCGAAAATATTACACTACCCCTAAAAGAGTTCGAACTGCTGTTTAAGCTGGCGAGTTATCCGGGAAAAACGCTGTCACGCGACCAACTGATTGAGGACATCTGGGGGTACGATTTCGAGGGGAATGAACGGACGCTCGATGTGCATATCAACCGGCTGCGTGAACGATTTCCTGAACAAAAATATTCGTTCCGCATTCGAACGATACGCGGATTAGGCTACCGCATGGAGACTGAATAATGAACGATAGTGAGGGTCAGAAAGGTTGGTTTGGCCGTCGGCGACGGGAGCAGATCGGAATATTGGCAGTTATTCTCAGTATTTTTGCTGTGCAAACGGCTATTTTTACGGTTGTGTATCTGTTGACAGGATTGGTATTTGGTTCGATGCAGCACCCACCAACCCCATTAGCCATTCAGATTATCAACACGATATTAGGACTTCTTATTGGCTTTTTTACACTGGCGATGATCGGGCGGGTGTTCGGGTCAAAGCAGCGCGCCGCACGAATGGGAATATTTAACCCGATTATTGAAGCGATGAATAAGATTGCGAAAGGTGATTTTAGCGTGCAACTTGACGACGATTTGGAAGGTGATGGAGGCATTATCAACGAGCTGGCGAAAAGTGTGAACACAATGGCGGTCGAACTGAACCAAATGGAGCAAATGCGGCAGGAATTTATCTCGAATGTATCGCATGAAATCCAATCACCGATTACTTCAATTCGGGGATTTGCCCAAGCGCTGCAAAATAACCATATGAGTGTTGAAGACCGCAACCATTATTTAAGTATTATCGAGACTGAAAGTGTGCGCATTTCGAGAATCACCGAGAATTTGCTCAAGTTAGCCACTCTGGAAGCCGAAAGTGTGAGGTTCGAACCGAAAACATACAGTCTCGACCGGCAAATTCGCACGTTAATTCTGGCCTGTGAGCCGCAGTGGACGGATAAAAAGATCAACATGGATGTGTCGCTTGATGATGTGACCATCATGGCAGACGAGGATTTGCTCAGCCAAGTTTGGATGAACTTAATTTCCAACAGCATCAAGTTCACGCCTGAAGGCGGCAACATTACGGTTGACTTAAACCAGCAAGGGAATCATGTGGCCTTTAAGATTGCTGACAGCGGCATTGGTATCTCAGACGAAGATCAACAGCATGTGTTTGAACGCTTTTTCAAAGCCGACAAATCTCGTACCCGCGCCCATAACAGCGGCAGCGGATTAGGACTGTCGATAGTCCAAAAAATTGTCGATATGCATCATGGTACGATTTCGGTCGAGAGCAAGATTGGTATTGGGACAACCTTCATCGTGAATTTGCCACTGGCGGAAGCTCCCAAAGCTAGTCCAATTGAGGCCGAACAATCAGCGGCGTAAATTATCAATGGAAGTCCGTATTAAATAACCACATTCCTTGAAAAACGCGAATCAATCATTCGCGTTTTTTGTTGTTTAAATTCTGTTTACACAAGCCGAATACGCTGAATGAAAATGCGAAATAGGAAACGGAGGATAAGCATGATTAGTGGGGAAGTGGGCGTGCAAACTGGGTGCGTTTCCACTGAAGGAGACGACCTTTACTATGAAGTGCGCGGCGAGGGTGAGCCGCTGTTGATGATTTCAGGCGGGGGTGGGGATGCCGGATTTTTCTCGTTTGTAGCGGCCATTCTCTCAGATGAATACAAGGTCATCACCTATGACCGGCGGGGAAATTCTCGCAGCACACGAAATGACCCCCAAAACTTTGAGATTAGCCAACAAAGCCGTGATGCGGTGGCTGTCATTAAGGCGGCGGGCGAAGAATCGGCCTTTGTGTTCGGCAACAGCGGCGGTGCGGTGATTGCACTCGATATGGCGAAGACGCAACCGCAAGCCGTTCGGGCGGCGATTGTGCATGAACCCCCTGTCAACCGAATTCATCCTGATAGTAAAACGTGGCAGCGCTTTTTCGCCGGAATCTATTGGATTGGTCAGACCTTTGGCACGAATCTGGCTATGTTGGGATTTGCACTGCCAACCGGTATTCCAAGAAGTGCCTACACCAGCGTTCCCCAAGATACCGCCAAACGTATGGGAAAGAACCATGATTTCTTTGTCAAACAGGAGATGGTTCCTTTTTCGAGCTACAAACCAGATTTAAGCGCGATTAAGCGAAATGGTGTAAGGCTGTTCATGGCAGCAGGCAAAATGACATTGGACAAACGGAAATTTTATGGGGAAACCGCGCCGATACTAGCGAAGCTGCTAGGATGCGAAATGGTCGTGTTCCCCGGTAATCATTTGTCGTACATGGATCGACCGCAAGAATGGGCTGAGGTACTGCGCGGCATTCTTCACCGTGCATCGAATTGATGGCTCACCGTTACCACGAGAGAATAATCATTCATCTGAACTCAAGTGGGTTTATTAGCACCTAGTCCGTGGCATCTTAAACGGATATTCGAACCCCGTTCTCCATACGACTAGCGGGGTTTTTGTTTAAAGGCGTCCGTTTAAATTGAGTTTAAACAAGCTTACTAATCTTGTGGACGAACCAGAACGAAACACGGAGGAAATGGTTATCCATGAATGATTTTATGCCTATCGAGGTTTTGATTGTCGGAGCAGGGCCGGTGGGATTGGCTCTTGCCATTGACTTAGCAAGTCGCGGCATTGCGTTGCGCATTATTGATAAGCTGACTTTCCCTGCAATCGGTTCACGCGCGAGAGGTATTAGCCCCCGTACACAGGAAATTTTTGAGGATTTGGGTGTGCTGAAATCTGTGGCTGCTTGTGCCGCGCCGATTTTGCCGCTGCGCTTTTTTGATGCTGGTGGCAGGCTTGTACGGGAGATTGATCCAAGGGCGAATCCGGCAGTTGTACCGACGAGTGATATGCCCTATCGCGCACCGTTGATGGTTCGCCAGACAGATACCGAAGTGATTTTGCGTCAGCGTTTGGCCGTTTTTGGCTATGAGGTTGAAATGGGCTGTTTGCTGACAAACTTCCTTCAAGATGCGGACTGCGTAACAGCGACCATCCAAAAAGGAGATGCTGTTGAGACGATTGTGACCCGTTTTCTGGTGGGATGCGATGGCGGACACAGCGTCGTTCGTAAAAACGGAAACTTCAGTTTTCTCGGTGAAACATGGGATGATACCCATCAAATTTTTGCAAATGTTCAAGTTCAAGGACTCGAACCAACTTATTGGCATTCGTGGGCGCTGCCGGGTGGGGGCTCGGTCATGCTGCAACCGATGCATGATGGTGAGTGGTTCTTTGCTGCTCCGGCTGCTGCGGATGAACAAGGTGAACTGCCGAGTACATCATTGGAAACGCTGCAAAAGTTGGTCGATATGGCGGTGAAGTCGCCCAAGGTTACGGTGAGCAACCCTACATGGATCACGATTTGGCGACCGAATATTCGGATGGTCGATCGTTATCGGAATGGGCGGGTACTTCTGGCTGGTGATGCGGCACATGTACATTCAGCCGCGGGAGGGCAGGGTATGAATACAGGTATTCAAGATGCTTATAATCTCGGTTGGAAGCTGGCGCATGTGCTGCGCGGCGCACCGGAATCGCTGTTGGATACGTATGAGTCGGAAAGATTGCCTGTCGCAAAAGGCGTTTTGGACTCGACCACCAACCGGCACAAGGCAATGAAGCAAACGGATGCAGGGGGTAAGACAACAGGTGTACAAGCCCTGACTAATCTAGTGACCGGAAAAGACCCGTTTGGGGATATTACGCAGCTTAGCATTGCTTACCGCGAGAGTTCACTTTCTGCGAATGTTGATGGGGCAACAGGCATTCGAGCGGGAGATCGTGCGCCGGATGCAGCCTGTATTCGGGTTTGTGATGGCAAGCCCATGCGCTTGTTTGATGTGTTCCAAGGGACACATTTCTCGTTATTGAGTTTTAGTGATGAATTTGCGCCGTGTTTGCCGCATCAATATCACACGGATGTGCAAACTTATGCCATTCGCTCGTCAGGTGATAAGGGCGAGAGTAGCGACCATATACTGATTGACTGCGACGAAAACGCTCGTCGTGCGTATGGTGTAACAAATGATGCGCTGATTCTAGTGCGTCCGGATGGCTATGTGGGTTTGACGGCAGGGAGTATCAATCCGCAGCCGGTGCTGGATTATTTGCAGCGGGTGTTGGGGCGCTGATGAACTTTCCGGCTGTTTATATTGAGTTTAAATAACTCCACTAGGATGTAGATATTCAATCAAAACACTTCGGTGTCTAATTATGGGGACAGCGTATAAAAATGGAAAATCGTCGAGAAAACATGAAAGCAAACCGGATGGGAGCCTCAAATGAGGAAGGCACAAAAGTGTCGTTTAAGGCGGTTAAGTGGACTCGCTTATTGAGTTATCTGAAACCGTACAGGGGACGGATGGCAATTAGCGTTGTGGCGCTGCTGTTTTCCAGCGCATTTGGGTTAGCATTTCCGGCTGTGATCGTCAGCCTGCTGGATGCCGTTAGTAAATCCGGCGACAGCGGCACACTCAATATGTTAGCGGGTTTGCTAGTCGGCATTTTCTTACTGCAAGCGGCCTTTAGCTTCGTGCAATCCTATTTGCTATCGTATATCGGTGAAGGAATCGTCTTCGATTTGCGGACATCGCTTTATCAGCATCTGCAAAATTTGTCGTTGGATTTTTATGCGACACGGCGCGTCGGTGATTTGGTGTCACGGTTGTCCAGCGATGTAACACAGATGCGAACTGTGCTGACGACTACCATTACAACCTTTCTGAGCCAAATCGTAGCGTTGGTTGGTTCAATCATTATTTTGCTGAAGCTCAATCCGCAGTTCACCTTGTTTATCCTTGGTTTAGCTCCCGTTCTGATTATCATCGCCTTTTTCTTTGGACGTCGAATCGAGAAGGGTAGCACCCGTATTCAGGATCAACTGGCGGATTCGACGGTGGTGGCTGAAGAGGGTTTGCAAGGTATTCGGGTCGTCAAGAGCTTTGGACGCGAGTCATATGAAACCGGTCGTTACAACGTTGCCATGAAGGAAACCTTCAAAGCGTCGCTGAAGATGGCGGTGTATAACTCGTTGTTTATGTCGGTCATGATGTTTCTGGGTTTTGGGTCAGTGGTGGCCATCGTATGGTACGGCGGGCATGAGGTTATTGACGGACGACTGACACCTGCCATGATTACCGGCTTTTTGATGTATGGCATCAGTATTGCCGCCAGCTTGGGCGGACTTGGCAGCCTGTATGGACAGGTGAGTGCAGCCATTGGCGGCGTCCAACGGGTGTTTGAACTGCTGGATACCACGCCTGCAATAGAGGATAAACCGGATGCAGTTGTACTGCCGACGGTGCAGGGAAAGATCACCTTCAATGATGTGTCATTCGGCTATAACCAAGAGACTCCTGTTTTGCAACATGTCCCGCTGGAAATTCATGCCGGTGAAATCCTAGCATTGGTCGGGCCAAGCGGCGCGGGCAAGAGCACCATTCTCAACTTAATCCCGCGTTTCTATGATCCGACCGGCGGCAGTATTCAGGTGGATGGTTACAACCTGCGGGATGTAACACAAGACAGTTTGCGTCACCAGATTGGGATCGTACCACAGGAAACCATTTTGTTCGGAGGCAGCATCCGCGAAAACATCCTCTATGGCCGACTAGATGCGTCTGAATCCGAGATGATTGAGGCGGCAAAGGCGGCCAATGCTCATGATTTCATTATGGCTTTCCCGAAACAATATGAAACGATTGTCGGTGAGCGTGGAATGAACTTGAGCGGCGGTCAGCGCCAGCGGATAGCTATTGCCCGTGCTATCCTGAAAGACCCGGCGATTTTGCTGCTGGACGAGGCGACAAGTTCGTTGGATAACGAATCGGAAGGTGTGGTGCAAGAAGCGCTCGACCGTCTGATGCAAAACCGGACAACGATTATCGTGGCACACCGTTTAAGCACTATCAAAGTAGCACATCGGATTGCGGTTGTGGATGAGGGACATATCGTGGAGTTGGGTACACATGACGAACTGATGGCACGCGACGGGTTGTATGCTCATTTGTACACCATGCAGTTCCGCAACCCGGACGAAGCGCCGCCTTCGCCAAAGATTAGCCTGTTCGCAGATCGACATGCGAATGGGAAGCGCGAGGGCGAGGCTAAGCCGGCCACAACCATAGTGCCGATGGCGACATAGTCACTACCAGCAATAACGTTATGAAAGGCACATCTTAGGCGGTGTGCCTTTTGTTTTGTCGGATTGCCTTCAGAGTTTGATAGGGTGCTATAATAGCTTGCTTGACATCTAAGTTTCGTGCAATTACCGTGTATAATTGACTGTTTTCTATTTGTAAACTCGGATGAAGCGAGAAATTACTTGTTGGACTTTTATTATAGGAATTGGGAGTTAGGCCAAGATAAACTTTGGGCTAGAAACAATTTACCTTGTGTTAGTGACTGGTTTACTGGCGGCGAAGATAACTGGCTGTTTGTGAATTAATTCTGTAAATCGTAAAAAATATCTTCCTGATGCCCAACAGTACTACGAGGATTGCACATAGATGCTTTATAGTAGTTGTGCTTATGATGGTTCCCATTTAACTGATATTTGTGGTCAGTAGCTTTGGAGCGAATTTTATTATGGATCGTCCCACCCGCCGAATGCCTGATTTAGAAGGCAGTGAACACATTATTAAATGGGGTACTGCAACGCTTGCCGGTGATGCCCAGATTAAACTGCAAGTCCTTGGAATGCCAAAACCAATATTGGTTCAGCTTGGTCGGACAGTGATTATGGGACGTGAAGATCAAGTAACGGACTCCGAGTTAAATATCGACTTAAGCCCGTATCAGGCGACGGAATATGGCGTTTCGCGCCAGCACGCGTCGCTGGAACTGGTGCGAAAAACGGTAATGCTGACGGATTTAGGAAGTACGAATGGTACCTTTCTGAATGAACAACGCGTGATGCCCCGTCAACGTAGAGTTGTGCGCCACAATGATGAAATCCGACTGGGTAAGTTGATCATTTACATTTACTTCTAGGGCGAGCTGGCTAACCTCCAAAAAACGGTTGATGACATCTCACCAAAAACACTGCGTTACACAACACGCTATGACGACGGACGAGCCTCAGTTGTTTGTGCTTTATTGAACTGCGTCTGCGTTGTTGGCTGATTAAATCCTCGCACGTCTTTTTCCGCGATAAAAACCTAAGAATTGATGCTCCATAGACGCATTAGCGTTCATGAATTATTAGCGAAATTTAACTGTTGAGAAAAAGAATAAGAGTATAATTATTAACGATCTGTAATTAAAAATTACTCTTCCATGCGAGAGAGGCGCGTTTATGGCAGTTAGTGTGGTTTTGATTGCTTTAGGGCTGACAGTCGTGTTTTCGATGGTGCTTATCTACCAAATTTGGGGACAGCGCTCAACGGCAGGACTGTCAGCATCGCTAATTGCTTTCTTGATGGTCGCTGTCATCTGGTGGACGATATTCTATGGTCTAGAGATTGTCAGCAGCACGGAAGGTTTTAAGCAGTTTTGCTTTCGTGCAAAATTTCTAGCTATTGTATTCATCCCTGTCTTTTGGATGTTGTTTGGGTTGCAATATACAGGACGTTTGCAATGGATGACTGCGCGCCGCATCGCGCTGTTGTGTATCTTCCCCGGTGTGACGACGCTCTTAATATGGACGAATGAACTTCATGGGTTAATGTGGACTTACTTGGGGGTAGGTGACATAGGCGGTATCTCGCTGGTAACATCCATCACCAGTACATGGTTTTGGGTGCATTCGGCTTACTCATATGTCCTGATAATGACCGCCTCGTACTTCTTGTTCCGGCAGTTTGCTGGCTCGCCGGGGCTGTACCGGCGGCAGCTTGTGGCGCTCTTAGTTTCGGTCATTGCGCCCATGATCGCCAATGCCGTTACGATATTCGGCAACCAGCCTATCGACTACACACCGTTTGCCTTTGCCGTAACCGGTCTTGCGTTGACATGGGGATTACTGCGATTCCAACTATTGGAGCTGGTTCCCATTGCCCGCAACCTTGTTGTTGATAGCATGACAGATGGGGTAATCGTCCTTGATGCTCAAGGCCGTATCGTCGACTTAAATCCTGCCGCCAATCAGATTATCAGCGGCATTACGCCGGATGCTATCGGAAAACGTCTAATACATGTAATTGCTATGATGGATGCCCAACTAGATTTAACGCGTTGGTCGGCAACAACTGGCGAGATTCAGGACGAGCTGGTTATAGGTGAGGGTGCTAACCAGCGTACCTTGGATGTCAAATTATCATCCCTCTATGACAGTCATCACAAGCTGTCGGGGCGTGTCGTCCTATTTCGGGATATTACTGATCGCAAGCTGGCCGAGCAGCAGATTCGGCATCAAAATGAGGCTTTGGTCACGGCAAACCATCAACTCGTTGAGGCACGAAAACAGGCTGAACATGCTACGCAACTCAAGAGCCAATTTTTGGCGACGATGTCTCACGAATTACGGACACCCCTTAACGCAGTCATTGGTTATTCTGAAATTCAACTGATGGGCATTGCAGGTGAGCTGTCCGGTAAGCAGCGTGAGTATCAGGATCGTATTCTAGCGAATGCCCTTCATTTACTGGGACTCATCAATGACATTCTTGATCTTTCGAGAATCGAAGCGGGACGCATGGATTTGCTGCTGACACCATTTAACCTGCAAACTTGGCTAGACGAAATTGTGCTGCAAAACCGTGTTCTAGCGGAAGAAAAGCAGTTGGTAATCGAGGCTAGTATTGATCCCCGACTGCCTGAAGTGATCGTCGCCGACTCCGAGCGTCTGAAACAAGTGGTCATAAATCTACTGTCTAATGCGGTGAAGTTTACTCAGGAAGGCTCAGTAAAAATCGCAGTCACTCGAAATGATGTGGATACACTCAAGATTGATGTGCAGGATACCGGCATCGGCATTCCAATTCATGCACAAGAGACCATTTTCGAAGAATTCAGGCAGGTAGATGGTTCTTCACACCGGCAGTATGGCGGTACGGGTTTAGGCTTAGCAATTGTTCGAAAATTGGTGGTCATGATGGGCGGACACATTCGCCTTAAGAGTGAAGTCGGTAAAGGAAGTACGTTTACGATTGTACTCCCTTTAAAAGCCGAGATATCGAAAACCACAACTCCTGAAGCAATGGTTCAATTGGAGACAGAAACCCTATGATTGACCCAAAAATAACCGCGCATTTGGATGAGGCTCTGATCAACGACACTTCGAAATGGACGGTGTTGATTGTGGATGATGAACCTGATAACCGCGAAATTGCCCATACTGTATTGTCGTTTGCAGGTGTTAAGGTACATACCGCTGTTCACGGCGAGGATGGATTGAAGCTGCTAGAAGAAATTGTGCCAACTTTTATATTGCTTGATCTTTCGATGCCTGTCATGGATGGCTGGGAAATGCTCGCCAAAGTTCGTACAGACCCCAAAACCCAGCATATTCCGGTCATCGCTTTGACGGCTCACGCGATGGCGGGTGACCGCGAACGTGCCTTTGAAGCGGGATTTGACGGCTATATCCCGAAACCTTTTCGCATCGGAAGTTTTTTACCAGAGTTGATAGGGTGCTTACAAAAAGTCATCGAACGCAACACTGAGCAGGTTGTTAAATGATTCACGAAGGCTGGCAATTTATTGTCGTAGAAGACGAGTATGACAGTTTGCAAATGGTATCCGACATACTTCGCTTTCATGGCATCAATGTCTTGATTGCCCACAACGGAAGAGAATGTCTCGATTTGCTCACGATGAATTCAGCACATTTGGTTGTGACTGATCTAGCCATGCCGGAGATGGACGGTTGGGAAACGTTAAATGCGATCCGTTCCAACCCTAGAACAGCAATGATTCCGGTTGTCGCTATTTCAGCCTATCATTCAGTCGAGGTTGCTGAGAAAGCGCGTGCAGCCGGCTTTGACGCATTTTATGCAAAACCGATAAGCCCCAAAGCGTTCGTGCAAAATCTCGCAAAATTGGTTTCCCAATAATCGTAAAACTACATTTGCACCGGCTTTCATGTCTCCTGATAGGGAAGCGGTTTGATTGTGGTAAAGGAATCATTCACATGACTAAACAGATTTTGCTTTCGTGGAGCGGAGGCAAAGATAGTATGCTTGTTCTTCATAAACTAGCAGCTTCACATGACTACGAAGTACAAGCGTTGGTATGCCATGTGGATGAGACAACCCAAAAAGTAAGCGTTCACGGTGTACCACGGCAGTTGTTGGAACAGCAGGCGCAGGCGCTAAATCTTCCGTTGAAGGTTGTTGAACTGCCGCCGTCTCCTTCTAACACCGTTTACGAAGAACGCATCGCGGCTGCCTTGGAACCGTATCGGATTCAAGGTATTGACACCCTCGCCTACGGCGATTTGTTTCTAGAGGATATTCGCCAATATCGTGAACAGATGTTGGCGAAGATGGGAATGCAGGGACTTTATCCAATATGGCGTGAAAACACGCGGAGTTTGTCGCAGCAGTTTATTGAGCTGGGGTTTAAGGCACGGGTGGTTTGTGTCGATTTGTCCCAGTTGAGCAGCACTTTTGCGGGACGAGGGTTTGACGAAAAATTTTTGGCTGATCTGCCTGCAAATGTTGATCCTTGCGGCGAAAACGGCGAATTTCACACTTTTGTTTTCGATGGCCCGCTGTTTGCAGCACCGATGCATGTCGAAATCGGGAAACCGTTTGTGCGCGACAATCGATTTTATCACTGCGAAATACAGTGAACATTCAGTTTGACAACTACCACTCGAAAATCTTGTCTACATCAATTGATGCGCCGTTCAAAACAGGTGAAGTGAACTTTTTGCCTGTTCCATAGATTCCTTGCCGCACAAATTGTCCATTACTAAGCTGGTAAACTTCGATGTATTCCTCAGTAGGGTCAATCATCCAATATTCACGTACACCGTAAAGTTGATAGATGTCAAATTTATCACCGCGATCATAAAGCACACTGCCGGGTGAGAAGATTTCGACCACCAAATCGGGTGGGCCAATCAAGCGCTTTTCATCAATAATGCACTTGCTATTAGGCGCAATCCACATAACATCCGGTTGAGGGATAACACGATCATCCAGATAAATTTCGAGTGGTGCCGCAAATACTTTCCCCCCAATTTGGGGCAGCAAGTTTTTAAGAACGATGGCTGTATTCAGCATTGCATTTTGATGTTTCGGTATAGGCGTAGGACTCACAATAAGCTCTCCATAAATGAGTTCGGTTTGTTGAGTCTGTTCTGGTAATTCGAAAAATTCAGCGGCTGTCATTTGTTGTCGCGTTTGCGTAACCATAGCGAAACCTCGTGACTTATTTAATTGTAGTATGCCACAGATATGGGAAGTTTTCATTCCCTCAGAGGGTGAACTAATAGCTCACCCTCTGATAAATAGTGATTATTCTACGGTCACACTCTTAGCCAAGTTGCGCGGTTGGTCGACATCCGCGCCGCGCAGCACCGCGATGTGATAGGCCAGCAGTTGTAGGGGAATGACTGCCACTACCGGACTGAGCAGCGGCGGTGTTTCCGGCACATAGAGCACATGATCGGCTTTGCTGGCGATGAAGGTATCGCCTTCGGTCGCGATGGCAATTACGATGCCACCCCGCGCTTTGGCTTGCTCAATCTGGCTAATCATCTTGTCGTAAAGCGCGTCTTTAAGCGCGATGCACAAGACAGGCATCTGGTCGTCAATCAGCGCGATTGGCCCGTGCTTCATCTCACCAGCCGGATAACCTTCAGCGTGAATATAACTAATCTCTTTGAGCTTGAGCGCACCTTCTAAGGCAATCGGATAATTGATGCCGCGCCCCAAATATAAGAAATTGGTGTAATGATACAGCAGGGCAGCCAGTTCTTTTATCTTTGCTTCGGTTTCTAAGGCTCGACCGACCAAGTCAGGCAGACGGCCCAAATCAAAAGCGTACTGCCGGGACTGTTCGCTCGTGAGTGTTCCACGCAGATTTCCGAGATGCAGCGCCAATAAATATTGGTCAACGATGCTGGTGGTGAAGGCTTTGGTCGAAGCCACACAAATTTCAAGGCCAGCGTTCATCGTGATGAAGCCGTCACTGATTCGCATGGCTTGGCTGCCCATATTGTTGACGATGCTCCACAATGTGGCCTGCTTGCTACGCGCTTCTTCCATCGCCGTAAGGGTATCTACAGTTTCGCCGCTTTGAGTGATGGCAAGAACGGCGGTTTGTGCGTCGATAATTGGATCGCGATAACGGTACTCGCTGCCATAATCGACCTCGACATTGAGCCGCGCCATTTGTTCGATGAAAAATTTGCCCACCAAGCCGCTGTAGTAGCTGGTGCCGCAGGCAATGGTGACGATTTGATTGAGTGCCCGTGCTTTTTCACCGGTAAGATTGAGATCGGCTAACAGCACTTCGCCACGCTCGAAATCGACTCGTCCGCCAATTGTATCGGTCAGGCTGCGAGCCTGTTCGAAGATTTCTTTAAGCATGAAGTGCTTAAACTCGCCTTTGGCTGCCGAAATCGGGTCATATTGGATGTTGTGAATGTCCTCTTGAACGGCTTGACCATCTATAGTTTGGACATGAATCGCATCGGCGGTAATGGTTGCCATTTGTCGTGATTCGAGAAAGATCATCCGGCGTGTGTGTTCAAGAATGGCGGGAATATCCGAGGCGATGAAGTTTTCGCCATCGCCTAAACCGAGGGCTACACCGCCGGCATTGCCGATGCGCACGGCGACCAGTTCGTCCGGTTTGGCGCGGCTCATAACCACGATGGCGTGTGCGCCGCGTAAATAGCTGACTGCTTTACGTGTGGCTTCGGTCAAGCTGCCTCGCGCACCGTTACAGGCGAAGCGTTCGATCAATTGGACGATGACTTCAGTATCGGTGTCCGATTGGAATTCAACGCCTTCGGCGATCAGATCGTGTTTGAGTTCGAGGTAATTTTCGACAATGCCATTATGGACGACCACAAATTCACCGTCCATACTGATGTGCGGATGAGCGTTGCGTTCTGCTGGCGCGCCGTGTGTTGCCCAGCGTGTGTGTCCGATACCGATGCTGCCGCTGATAGGATCAGCTTGCACTTTAGCCCGTAGATTAGCGAGTTTGCCGACATCACGGCGCAGATGGACGCAGCCATCTGCGACGACCGCTATACCGGCTGAGTCGTAGCCACGATATTCCAGACGACCTAACCCGTCAATGATGATGGGAGTCGCATCTTGTTTACCAACATAACCGACAATACCACACATGAGTTTTCCTCCGTAGTAGGGATAGGCGAGCGCCTAGCCGCGCGTGTATAACAGGATGCAAACGTCCTCTGCGGCGCAGGCAGAGTACGATTACGTGAAGCCCCAGTCCCTTGCGGGCGGGCATCCTGTCCACACGCTGCCACTTGTCCCGGCATTTACACACCGGCTTTCGTGGATCGCTTTTTTTGTACGGAGGGGTAAGACAAAGGGATGGTGGAAACACCCCGGCGGCATCCGCTGATCTTTCGATTTTCTCCCCATTTTGGGGATTAAGCCTGCATCGCTGCAAGCAACCGCCACCTCGTCATCCTGATGTATTGAGCATCAGGGCCGTGCGCTATCTATGCCCCCGATCAGTTCGCGGTGTTTTTCTCCTCATCTCTTTATTAAAGTGTAACGGATGATAATTGAAACTGAGCCATAAGACAACTCATGATATTAAAATGCCCATGCTTGAAGGGACTGCCGTAGAGAAGTCCGCGCATAGTGCAGGCGGCTTTTGACAGCTTCGACGGTAATGTTGAGCGTTTCCGCAGTTTCGGGGGTGGTCAGCCCTTCGATGTCGCGCAGAATCAGTACTTCCCGTTGATGGATTGGCAGTTGTTCAATTGCCCGGATAAGGTCTTGTGCCAGCGTGGAATACAAATCGTGATCCGTGCTGGAAATATAGTCAAGGTAATCCAACTTCGAAATTTCGATATGATCTGCACCATATTGACCATGCCGCAGTAGGGCATAACACTCATTACGAACAATCTGGAATATCCATGAAACAAAGGCTTTTGAGGTTCGCAAACCGTTAATTTTGCGGTAAATAATCCACAACGTTTGCTGTACCGCGTCCTCCACATCATCGGGTGTGGCACAGAATTTTCGGGCGAAACGGGTGAGCGATGGTTGGTACTGAAGCAGTAAGGATTCGATTGCTTCAGTGTTCCCCGCCATCGCATTCTGAACAAGTGATGTCATAACTGTTTTGATCTTACTTTGGCTGATGCTGTTTGATTTTACGGCCAACCAACGCGCAGGCCGGACACCATCCAATGAAGCCGGTTGCGATGGTGAATATACCCGATGCAATCAACACAAGAGCAACCAACAACCCCAGTGGCTGCTGAAGTATTGCCGCGATGATCAAGCCGATACCGAGTACGATACGGATAACACGTTCCCAATTGGGTACATTTTTAGGGTAAAACACTTCACACACTCCTGATGATAATGAATATTCATCCAGTAAGAGTGTGGAAATGTCCAAAAGGATTCAAAACTGGTTTAGCAGTGATTATTTTCGCCAAAAATCAATGCTTGCGATACTTTTACACTGAGGTTGTAGATATTCACAGTAACGTTGTCAAATTCGTCGTAGGTCAATGAGACAACTTTGGGTTGAGGAATAATGTGAAGATTATGCGGATCATCAATGATGACATGATCAGCATCATAGCCGACAATCACAACGGTATGCCCCCCGTCATAATTGATGTCAGGACGGAAACGTTTCGCATCCACCAAGATTAACACAGGATTTCCATTATCGAGTTCCGTAAAAATGCGCGTTCGGTTGATACCTTTGCAAGGTTCGTAGGGTAATTTGTAGAAATTCGCGGCAACCATTAATCCGCCGAATGACACTGAGTTAGATGTGGACGTCATTCCTGCCTCGCGTCCCACATCTTCAACTGTCACACCAATTACCCGTCTAGCTGTTTCCGAGTCAGGCATGATTTTGGCATACCAGCGCAGAACCATTAGGAGTGCCGCCGGACCGTCGTCATTTGGAAAAGAAGCACCCGCTCCAAATTGGGACACGTATGGAATATCGAGTGTTACGCCTATTGTCGGTGTGAGTGTGGCAGTTAGTATAACGGCTTCTTTGGTCGGCTCGGCTGTAACTTCGGTCGGCGGCATAGCGGTTTCTGTAGCGGCCACAACAGCCACTTCTGTAGCAGTCGAGTCAATTGTTGCTTCCTGTGTCACAACTGGACTTGTCGGTGTAATGTTCGAGCTAGGAGGCTGATTTACGAGTACAACGCCAAGAATAATGGCGATAAGCAAACCGATGCCACCGAGTGGAATCAGTAGACTTCGACTGGCAGTTGGTGCTTCTGTTGAGGTTGTTAGAGGAATTGATTTGACTGGATAATTGGCAGAAGCATTGCCGACATTGTACTGGCGCAGTTCATAAACTAAGAGTTGAACCGCATCCTCAAATGGGTTATTCACAAAATCAATATATTGAATCCGCATCAATTGAAAATGAATATTGTCTGCGCGCGAGTGGAGAATCGGGACAATCGGCTTTCGCTTATCGAGGAAATACTGCCATTCGTCTTCGACATTTTTAGAACTCATCGAATCGTGGCTGATGATGACGATGATGACTGAGGATAGGTCAAGACCTTCCTGAATGGCGCTGCTCCACTTAATGCCCGCGCGAATATCATCGCGGTCAATCCAAACGCTTATCCCTTGTTGTTCCAGTGCTTTGGCGAGTTTTTGGGCGAATGGGCGATCTTTACTACTGTAACTAATAAAAACATCATTTTTCATACTTTATCCCTCAGCCTTTTATGAATTATAGACATGAGAAGCAGTATGAACAACTTGAATCCCTCATAATTGGGGTGTGAAAGAAGGTTGCTCAGTTATTGGTCGTGGCAGAATTAGATAAACGTCACTCAGAACGACACGAACTCCAGATATTCCGTCGTCGCTTTGCTCAAATCCCTGTAGAAGCCGCGTTTGCTTTCATCTTTGACCGCCATCGCTAACTGATACATGGCTTCGTGGCTCATGGCAGCCAGCGCCTCTCGCGGGACGCGCCCGCCGCCCGTTTTGAACTTAAACGGTTTGCCGAAGTTGACGTTAATCTGGGGACGCTGAAAACGAAACAGCTTTTTATTCCAACCGATTGCGCCGGAGATAGCTGTCGGCACGATTACCGCGTCGGCTTTGGTGGCTACAAAAGCCAATCCGTCTTTGGCTTCGGATAAGCCTTCAGGATGGCGGTGGCCTTCCGGCGCAATTAAGATGAGCTGGCCGTGCTTGATGAGTTCAATCGAGTTGGTAAGCGCTTTCCGGTCAATTTCACCGCGATTGATGGTGTATGATCCCCACCAGCGCACGAACGGACCGATTAATGGATTTCGCATATTCTCGATTTTGGTCATGGGAATCACAAAACGATTAGTGACTGCGCCCATACACAGCACTGGATCAATCATCGAAATGTGATTCATCATGATGATGGTTGGGCCATCAGACGGAATATTTTCTGTCCCTGTGACAGAAACATCCCACAGCACTTTGAAGCCCAATGACCGAATTAATCCGCGCATCAGTACCCGCCGCCATCGCAAAGCGGGCTGCCGTGCAACGTAGGTTTGTACTTCTGCCGAAAGAGTCATTTCGCGCCTGTCCTCTGGTTGCGCCGTCCTCCGGGCGGGGGACGTTTTTTCTTGTCCTTGTTCTTTTTGCTATAAGGTTTTGAGCCGGTGCGTCGTTTGCCGCTGGTTGGTGCTGGCGGATTTTCAACGAAGGGTCTGCCGCTGGCTCGGCGCGCGGCGGCTTTCCCCTTAATCTGACTTAGTTCTTCTGCAGGTGTTTTCAATTGAGCCAAGTCTTTTGCGTTGAGTTCGCGCCATTCACCGGGTCGCAGCGTGCCGAGCATCAACTTGCCCATTTGTGTGCGGATTAATGATTTGACACTATGCCCGAAAAGCGCCGCCGTCCGCCGGATTTGACGCTTCTTACCTTCAGTCATAACGATCCGCAGCGTCGATTCTTTTTCGCCGCCGTCCGTCACCTGCACATAACAGGGGCCGGTGTAATCAATTGTGCCGTCTTCATTTTCGAGCTGAACACCTTTTTGCCACTGCTGCAATGTTTCTTGGGTAGGCAGTCCGCTGACGACTACTTTATAGGTCTTGGTGTGACGGTAGCGTGGATGCGTCAGCGTATTCGCCAGATCACCATCGTTGGTCAGCACCATCAATCCCTCACTGTCGGCATCCAAACGTCCCGCGCTAAAGAGATGTTCTTTGAAGGGCAGGAAATCGGTGATGATTTTTCGTGTGTCACCTTCGTGCGGTTCGTCAGTCGAAAGTACATATTTGGGCTTATTGAAAGCGATATATAACTTCTGGTCGGGGAAGGCGATCTTTGTGCCGTCGACTTCGATTACGTCGGTTTGCGGGTCGGCTTGGTCGCCGAGGTGAATCACCTTGCCGTTGACGCGCACACGTCCCTGACTGATGATGTCCTCACAGGCGCGTCGGGAGCCAATATTGGCCTGCGCCATTAATTTCTGTACACGTTCTTTCACAGGGGTCTTAAATTCTACTTAAACATCAGATGATTACATTATAGAGAGAGTTGGGGTTTTGAGTAGGACGAACTTGATCTGAAAGGGTTATTGCTGCGGAATGCCCCAAATGCGGACAGAGGTATCGCCCGCGCTTGCTGAGGCCAAGAGTGTTCCCGCTCGATTAAAAGCGATGTGCCAAATTGTATCGCCGCCATTGAAGGTCGTGATTTGCTGATGCGTTGCCACATTGAACAGTGATATATCGCCGTTAATACGCGTGGTCGCTAAGACTGTGCCATCGCGATTAAAAGCCAGATCGCTCATGCGTAAAGAACTATACAGGTTTTTCTTGACGACTTGGCTCAATGTGACATCTTTTTGAGTATCGAGATTCCAAAGTTTAACCGCGCCATCATCGCCAGCGCTTGCCAGCAAAGTGGCTTGCGGATTAAACGCGACCGTCCAAACTTGATCGCTATGTGCGTTTAATGTCAGGCTATTTTTGCCCGTCTGATAATCCCAAATTCGCACCGTCGTATCCCAGCTCGCGGAGGCTATTTTGTTCCCATCCTCGCTAAAAACGATTGCGGTAACCATATCAGTGTGAGCGTGTAATACGCGCCATGCAGTATCAACTTCAATACTTTTCTTTGCGATGAGATCGGAAATATCCCAAAGACGAATGGTTCCATCCGCACCGCCGAACGCTACAACATTTTCCATTGGATGAAAACCGATGCTGCCGAAAAAGGTTACACCGTTGTACGATCTGCCGTTTATACGAGCCACTTCCGCATGTGTTTGTGCATCCAACAAAAAAGCATAGCTGCCACTAACAGTTGTCACCACGCCGCCAATGTAATGCCCATCATGACTGTAAGCCAGATCGACAACCTGTGTCTCGTTAAATTCTTTTGGCTTGCCGATGTCAAAATAGCGTGAACCGTCGCTTGGTACATCCCAGATGCGGACGTTTCCATTATTACCACCTGTTGCCACATGCAGACCGTCAGGCGAGAAAGCCAGACTTTGCCATCGATCTGTACCGGCATAATTGGGGTTATAAATCATGGTCGCTGGTGCTGAATCAAGTCTATAAACTTTGAAGCTGATCGGGCTATCAGCAGTTGCCGTGAGCGTGAAGTCGATAACAAAGTGTCCGTTAGGACTAAATGCGAGATCACCTGCTGATTGAATGAGTGCTTCTTCGTTCATTTCCGGTCGCCAGCGATATAAGGTTGATTTGTAGATGTAAAAGAGCGTGTGACCGACAAACTGAGGTCGAAAAATAATCCCGGAATAGGTACGCAACCTCAACTCGTCGGCAGTAAGCTGCTTAATCGTCCTGTTAGTTTGTGTATCTTTGATAAACAAATAGATTGTGCCACCGAAGTCACCGGGGGCTGCGCTAACCTTATATCGGTGGTCCGTGCTCTCCGTCATTGGCGTTGGCGAGCGAATCTCCTGCGATTGAAATAGAGAGTTAGGTAATGGTGGGTAGCTTGGTGCATCACTTTCTGCCAATTTCACTGGATGCTGCAAATCGCTCATCGAGTATTTCCAGATACCGGCGGTGCTTGGGAAGTAAAATGTCTGCTCATCAGACCAAAACGGTATGCCGTACATACCCACACCGAGGCTCGTGATCTCGGTGATGCGATTAGCATTTTGAGCTGTAATAACGTCCAAATTTCCAAATGGAGCAGGACTATCTTGGGCCAAAGTCGCTGTACAAGAGAGCATGAGTAAAACGGTTGAGATAATGAAACACGTCACTCTACGCATAGCAACTGCCTATCCATTTGACTTCACCCATGCTTGATGCCGCGCCCAAACCTTCTCCCATATCGCATCAACATCGAGTAACTTCAAATCGAAGTATTCATTCAGTACACGTTCGTAATCTGCTCGACTATCAATCGTTTGGTCGTGTGCGCCTTCGGCTGTGATGCGCCGCAAGACTGCACCACGTAGAATGAACATGCCACCATCAGGCGTAAAGCGCATACAAACGGTTGTTTTCACAAAACCGGATTCCGGCGAGGTTTGCAAGCGTGTCGATTGTCCGGCGAAGTCGCTGAGTTGGTGAGATTTGAGGTCGAAGTCAAACCCCGGCCCACCATAAATCTGGTTCGTAAACCACCAGCGATTATTCTCTTGCGCCAGTTTATAGGTCAAAAAGCCCTGCTGAAACGAGCCTTCCGACAGCGGAATGGGTTCAAAAATACCATTACCGAAACCGACATCCGCTAAATATGGCTGATCTAGCTCGACCCGCAAGATAAGATGATCGCCAACGCCAGCAGGTGTCGGCTCAGTTTTTTCGCGCCCGACGAAGCTCGACAACATTGTGACGTTGAAACCTATTTCTTGCAGCACCCATGCCAATAAGCCGTTCATCTCGAAGCACCAACCGCCGCGATGCCTTTTGACGATTTTCTCGTAAATCTGCTCACCATCAGTCGTCACCGGACAGTCACGGTGAATGTCTAAATTCTCATAGGGAATATGCAGCAAATGCCCCCGATGAATGGCGGTCAATGTCGCCAAATCGGGCTTTACATTACCTGTATATTGAATGCGCTTGAAATAATCACCCAGTTTCATAGTGGTTGTTTGCTCTAACGGGCAGGCGCATCACTGCCGGGAAATGATTCCAGTTCGGCTTCTTCCACTGGATCAACCGGTTCAGGTTTCGGGCGCAGTGGCTCATCAAGTTTGATGTTTGCCAACTGCTCGTATACGCCCACGACCGCGCTGTTATCGAGGTCATGCTGACCATGCTGTAACATCGTCGTATACAACTGTTGAATCACGGCAGTGAGTGGCATCGGAATGCCATAAGTCTTGCCCGTATCGAGGCAAATACCCAAATCTTTATGCTGCATATGGGCTTTGAAACCCGGCCCACGATTGCCTGCAAATAAACGTGGTGGCTTGACATCCAACGTCCACATTTGTGCCGCGCCGCCTTTGATGGCCTCAACCACACGGCTAGGATCAACACCCGCTTTTTGTGCGGTAATCAGGGCTTCGCCGAGTGCCGCCATTTGTGCGCCGACGATGATCTGGTTGCAGACCTTCGCGATTTGTCCCGCACCGCTGTCACCGACCAAAACCCACGCTTTACCCATTGATTGGAAAAGTGGCACAGCCTTATCGAAGGCATCTTGTGGTCCGCCGACCATAATTGTCAATGTACCATTTTTTGCCCCGACGTCACCTCCGCTAACCGGTGCATCCAATGCCGGAACATGAACTGCTGCTAATTTCTCGGCAATAGCGCGTGCAGTTTCGGGCTTGATGGTGCTGTTGTCGATGTAAATCAGTCCCTGATGCGCGCCTTCAATAATGCCGTTTGCGCCGAGGACGACCTTTTCCACATCCGGCGAGTCGGGCAGGTTGGTAAATACAAACTCGACTTGTTGGGCCACTTCTTTTGGCGATGGCGCGGCTTTTGCCCCTTCGCTCACCAACTGTTCAACAATTTGCTGACTGCGATTATGCACGACCAATTCATGCCCGGCCTTCATCAGATTGCGAACAATCGACGCGCCCATAATGCCTAGTCCGATATATCCCACTTTTGCCATGATATTCTCCCCATTAAATATGAACTCAGAGGCTCAATGGCACAAATGCACGAAGGAACAAATCTCTGAGTCTTCGTGTCTTTGTGTTAAAAAATCAAATTTTCTTACTGACCTGAAAGCGCAGCGGAATACCCACCATCAATCGTGTTTGGGCCTGCAGCACCGGAATCGCCACCACAATCAGCGTCAATATCGGCAGCAGTGGAAAGCTCAATAGGGTATATATCCGCTCAATAAAGGTTTGTTTACGTGTGCGCGGCGGACGTTTAATCACGTCCTGATACCAAAAGACGATACCGAGTATCGACACCAGAATAAATGAAACTTGGAGCAGCATATACGCCGGATTATTGATGCCTTCGGTCAGTACCTGCGGCAGCAGCGTCGGGTTGAACAGAAACGGAAGCTGCGCGCCTGCGGTAATAATGACCCATCCCGCTCCCGCAAGCAAGATGTCGTGGGCAACACGGAACAGCAGCTTGAACGACACATTGATGTCAACTTCCGGCTGTTCCAACATTTTGGCGACGATATAACCCACTTCTTTGCTGCCCCATGCGTGACGCAGCGATTGTTGATAGCGATTTTTGAGGGCTTGTACCAATGTCTCGCCGGTGACTGCGGTTGCTGAAAACGGCAGGAAAACACGGTCGAGCATCACCGCGCCTTCACGCGCAAAGTATGATTTGATAAACATGTGCCACTCGTCGGCGATCACATCACCATCCCAATAGCCGCTGTTGTCCAGCAATTTGAGACTCAACGAATAGGAGGACATGGGCATCGGTATCCACCATGGCGCAGCTAAGTAAGCCAACTCAAAGGCCGTCGAATAAGCATTCACAATGCGCAGCAGCGGGTTAATGTCCCAAATATTGGTGTGGTAGCGAATGGGTGCCTGCCAGAATCGGAGATGACGCTGCGGGGTCATAGCGAACAGATAGGTTAGGGCGTAAAAGTGATCTTTGTGCCACAGCGAGTCTGCATCCTGTGTTGTGACACAAATATGATCGATATTGTATCCCATCTGATCGACCAGTTTGCGTTTGACCCAGCGTGCCGCCCATGCTTCATTGGCGGATTTACACTGCATCTCACCCGGCAACCCACGTGGATGTACAGCGAAAAAAAGATTGGCGAAGCAGGGGGTATAATCACTAACGAGCCGTTCGGCCTTTTCTACGCAGCCATCTTCTGCCGCTTCCATAGCCAGCACCACCGTCATAGATTGGCGCGCTTGATGTTGAGCCGCTAAATTGTCGAGTGTTTGTCTTAAGATTGCGTCGGGTTCTTTATAATTGGGGATGATGACGACATGATGCACATCTTGCCACGCCAACGACTCGCTGTTGGCCTCATCTTTATAGCGGCTGTACCAATCCGTTTTTTCCCATTGGTCGATTTTCCGCAGACCCATTACATTGGCGATGCCCGCGAATAGAAAGCGTACAGCCGAGTAAAAGCCTAATAATGCGGCAATCAGCAGTAAGGTGCGCGGGAAGGCGATAGCACTGGCAATGGCGAAAAGCAGAGCCAACCATGCCAGACAGCCGGGAATGCCATCGAGTGCGCGTTCAGGAATTGCAGCAGGCGGCGCCCCGGCCCAAACCGAGCGTCCGACCCCCAGTTGTACGTTGTTGCGACGACCACCATTGGATTGATAAGGCACAGTCTCATCCAGCAGGCTTACGGTAAAAGATCGTGACAAGCATAGCACAGGTCAGGTTTGATTTGTATCTGACTTGTGGATTATGGCACAAGTCTTAACCTGAGCGTGTTGTACTGCCTTTCGACCCTTTTACACCCTTTAATCCGCGCGAGTCCACCAAATTGACGAGGTTTGTCTGGTAATCGTAATTGTTCTTGCGCTTTTCGGCCTGTGCATCCCGCGCGATTTCGACCAACTTATGAACAAACTCACGCGGTGACATTCCCTGTTCCTGCCACAGATAAAATGCGACCGAACCGGGCATCGTGTTAATTTCATTGAGATACACATCGCCTGTATCGGGTTTCACTAGGAAATCAATCCGTGCTGTGCCACGTCCCTCAATGGCACGAAAGGCCTGAATGGCGATGCCTTTGATTTTTGCCGTCAAATCCTCACTAATCGGGGCAGGGATAATCCGTTCAGCACTTTTCATACCCTCGCCGCCGCGCGTATATTTTTCCTCGAACGTCAGAAATTGATCAAGTGAAATGGGTTGTTCCAACACCGAGGCTTGGATATCGCTGTCGCTGCCCAATAACGCGCAGTTGATTTCGGTAGGGTTTTCAACAGCCTGTTCAACCAGCACCCGCCGGTCAAGGCTAATCGCCACTTCGATATGCGCCCGCAGCAGGGTTTCATCATTGGCCTTACCGATACCAATACTTGAACCGAGCGTGGCCGGTTTGACGAACATCGGATAATGCAGTTCGTGAATCAGGTGGCTGATCACTTTGTCCGACGATTCCAACCATTCGTTGCGGGTGAAAGACACGCCTTCCACAATCGGCACGCCCTGTTGGCTCAACACAATCTTGGTCATGATTTTGTCGTTGGCAATCGCCGAGGCCATCACCCCACAGCCAACATAAGCGATGTCCGCCAGTTCACATAACCCTTGAATTGTTCCGTCTTCGCCATGCGAACCATGTAGAGCTGGAAAGACTACATCCAGCCGTTTGGTTTCTGCTTTTTCAAAGCGTCCTGCTGTTGGGTTCACAATCAGGCCGTGATGCCGCACACCGGGTGAAATCACTGCGGTTTTTATGCCTTTTAAGCTGATGATTTCATTCTTGAAATTTTTCAAGTCCAGCAGAGGATCACCTGTATACCACATGCCCTGACGGTCAATATAAACGGGTACGACTTCATAGTGTTCGGGGTCAAACGCCCGCATGACTTGATGCCCGGTAACGATAGACACATCATGTTCTACGCTGCGCCCGCCGAAGATTACTCCGACAACTGTTTTACGGTTTGCACTCATATTGGCTTTTCTTCCCTTGGCGATCTTCGCGTAAAGACGAAGCGGCGGTTCAAGTCAGGTTATTTTACCGTCTAATAGCCAATAGCGGGATAGGCAATCCCTTACGCAAGCTTACGACAGAGTGACCATCGGAGATGGGGATTTATTTATGTGTAAACGGTTAAACTTATATTCAAAGAGGAAAAGTAACCAATCGCCAGCTTATCCGGTCGTGAACACACTGACCACATAGACAGCAAAAATGGCGATACTTAACCCAATCGTCAGTGCATAGCCTAGGGCGAACTGTTTTAAGGCGGAACGTCCTGCGCTCATGGCTTTTGCTAGATCGCGGAACTGGATAAACTCCATCACCAGCGCACCTGCCACCAACCCGATTACTGTTCCGACCAATGGAATCGGGATTAAAAAAGTGCCGATTATTCCACCTGCGAAACTGCCCAAGGATGTCCGGCAGCCCATGCCGGTTGTCTTTGCGCCGAGTAATGGACGCCAATAATCGGCTGTTATACCCACTATCATCAACAGAGTCATGACGACTGCCGCAGCTGGAGTGATGCGCGTCCATCCCGTCACCAGTCCATAGACAATCCCCACCGCCCAAGGCATCAGCGGCCCCGGCAGTATCGGTATGAACGCCAGCGCCAATGTCACGAGCATCAGGGCTGTGGCCAGAATCAGGAGAACTGTAGGATCGACCGATAGCATATTACTCGAGCCGCCGGATAAAGCGTACTACTACCAGAATGACCAGTATGACACCGGTGAGAATCACGGTCTGGTTGGTAAACGAGGTGAGCACGATTAGAACGGCACATATCGGGTGCAGCAGCATATTAACGATGTTTTTCCCGCGCGGATGTTCTTGCAGAATCCACAGGCTTAAAACATAGATGGCTGTCGGAATTGTCAGTGCCAGATTACCGGTGGTCTGGCTGATTTCACCGTGATGTGAAACCATGTCAACTGCGATGGCTAATCCAGCACCGACGGCGGCGGTCGCGGCGAATACACCAAAATGCCCATACGACCAGAGGAACGTCGAGATTAACGAATCCATGCGTAAAGGGGTGTGGCGATAAAAGTACAGCCACCAGATCGAATAGACGATGAGCAGCCCGCCAATCGCCAGCGGCAGCAAGGAGGCTGTCATGCCGGACTCATCGGTGGCTGTTTGGAATGCCACGCTGGTTGAAAGGATGGTCTCGCCCAAAACAATCAACGAGAACAGTCCATAACGTTCACGAATGTGGTGCACATGGAACGTGGTCACGGATGCCTGCTCGGCCCAGACTGGAATGATCAGTTCCACAATTACCAGAAACACAAACAGAGGCAGATGCGTTTCCTTCGGCAAAAACAGCAGCGCGACCCATGCGATCTGGCAGGCCGCTGCCCCTAATCCATAACGCAGTGCCGTAGTGCGGTGTTCAATATCGGAGCGTGCCACCCGCAGCCATTGTATGACATAGGCGATGCGAATGACGACGTAACCCAATACGGTGATGCTCAAATCTTCATTGGCAAATATGCGTTCAACCCCCGACGCGACGATTAACGCGCCTGTCATTTGCATGAAGACCAGCAGTCGATAGGGGATGTCGTCATTATCGTATGAAGAGGCAAACCATGAGAAACCCATCCAAAGCCACAGCACGCCGAAGAAAACCATCAAATAATGGATCAACGTTTCCGTGATGTGTCCTTCGATAATACCGTGATGCAGTCCGGTTGCCGCGCTTGCCACTGCGATGACCATTGTCAGGTCAAACAGCAGTTCTAACGGCGTGGCGCCCCGGTGCGTTTCATCGGGGGAGCGTGGAAGCATGGGGACGACCCATCGGACGCGCATCTCGGTTTCGTGCATCAGTTTGTCCTTAGAAAATTTAGCGGAAACTAGACGCTAATTGTAAAGAAGATACTCAAAAACGACCAATTTTCGAATGAGTGTTTTTACTCATAATCGTGGACATTATGGGGAAGCTAAGAAATCGTAGCTCGTGCAAAGGCTTCGAATTTCTAATCACTCGTGAATACATTATTTCATCACTAAACTATTGGCGGATTGGCCTTCAGTATTTTTGGTATTTCGGGCACCGAGTCTTGTTCACCAAATAATTTTGCTGACAGCACGTATTTTGAGTAGGGTAGGTAAAATATCGTGTAAATTTGTCCTGATGTGAACCAATCAAAGCGGTAAGGCTTTTGGGTTTGGAATATCTGATCACTAATATATAGAGATTTTCCTCTTCTAGAAAATGAACGTGTTATGATAGTCCCGCTTATCCCTAAAACATCCCCTTTAAACAGGTCTTTGTTAAATTTATGAACTTTGCTATACGCGTGGTATGAAAATCCACCTGCGATAAGAATAATGAGAATACAGATACCAAATCTGCTGCTAGCAGTGTCATGAATACGGTAACCATCTAAGATGGCAAGAATAATCACAATTGGAGCTGTCGATATTGGCAGTACAACCATGATTTTCCAAATTCGTCGAATACGATTGAGTACCTTTCGCTGTCGTTTGCTCAAATAGCCATTGTGATTAGCCTTGAGATCATCGGCATCAAACTCAAGCGCTACCATAAGTTGCTTTTTATGCTGAGTGTTGTCAAATTTGCTGTTCATCTTACCAACTCTCCGCATTGATCTCTGTGTTCTCCGTGTCTCTGTGGTTAAATTCTCTTCTACTCTTCAATAATCAAACTCATACAAGTCATCGCCGCCTCGGCCTTCGTGAACTCGGATGTATCCACCGCGCACACTGGATAGCCGTGTTCTTCAATAACTATTGCTGTCTGCGGAAATTGGCTGTTCATCAAAATGCTGCCATTTGCTTGAACCACATTGCCTGCGCCTGCTTCATCCATCGCCACATCAATCAACTTATATCCTTCGAAAGATGATGTATCGACCCACGCCCGATTCAGGAGAATAGTGTGGTCGTCCAAAGCTGTGCAGGCCGATTTCAAGTGTAAGCAGTCGTGCAGCGCAATCTGTGTAACCGTATAACCATAAGGCGCTGTTAATATTCGCAGCGCCTCAATTCCAGCTTCGTTGGTGCGTGTCGAAAGACTGACGAAAATCGCCTTGCCCAAGCGCATCACATCGCCACCTTCAATGGTTGCGGGTAACGTGATGTGCGCTAGCGGTCGGTAACGTGCAATTGCCGCTTCATTCCGCAGGGGTTCTGGACGACGTGACGCGATCCCCATCGGTGTGATGATTGCCACCTCGTCTAAAATGATCGCCGTGTCTTCCACAAACACACTGTCTGGCAGATCATTAACAGCCGGCAGCGTCACGACTTCTACACCGCACGCGCGCAAGCCATCACAATAAGCCTGATGCTGCTCAATCGCCTTCGCGTAGTCAATGGGAATACGGTCGATAAACGTAAGTTCACAATTGGCTATTGAAGCCGCTGGCAAACGGGTAATCGCAATCGTCATCTTTTACTCTCTGAATTACTTTTTGCGTGTTGCGGTTAAGCTGTCTTTTCTACTTCGAAAATGGTTAACCACCCGCTGCTCCCTTCCCCTGTTGCTACGGGGGAAGGGTTGGGGTTAGGGGTACTCGATCTTACACAAACGCCTTCACATATTCTCGCCAAGAATACTGCGGCGCATACCCTAACACCCGCTTGGCTTTGTCGATGCTCAGCAGGGTAGTGTGTTCGCCCACATCGCCGACCAGTGGCAAATTCGGAAACACTTCCGCCAGCAGTTCTTTATTCGGGCGTGTCATACACGTATCCGCCGCGGCAATAATATAATGATCAGCATTCGTCACCGCTGCCTCTAGTCCCAAGCGGCAGGCTTGCGCCACATCCCGCGCGTCCACATATCCCCACAAATTCCATTTGCGGATTTTGGCGTCGTCCCAATAAGTCGGGAATTTTTGATAATCGTCCGGTTCCATAATGTTGGAAATGCGCAGCCCCACAAACGGAATCCCCGACCAGCGGTTGAACTGCCGCGCCATTTCCTCGCCCAACACTTTGGAGAGCGCATAGCTGCTTTGCGGCAGCAGGGTTTGCGTTTCATCTATCGGCGCGTGGTCGGGCTGTTCCTTATCGAAGGGCAGTCCGAGTGTCGTTTCGCTGGATGCCCACACCACCCGTTTCATCCCCAAACGCACGGCGGCGCTGAAGACGTTATAGGTGCTGGTCATGTTGATGCGCCATGTAATTTCATCCGGCAGCAAACCCGGCGCGGGGATTGCTGCTAAATGGACAACACCTTCAGCATCTGCTAAAGCTTCAATCGTCTGTCCCAAATCGGTTAGATCCGCTTTTAGAAATCGGCCAAGCGGATCACGCGAGGGCGCGACATCCACATTAAGGACGTTGTAACCGTGTTCGACAAGATCACGTACAACCGCCCGTCCTGCCTTGCCACTGCCACCTGTAACGACGACATTCTTCATGATCACACCTCCGCTGCGTAAATATTTTGAATGATCTACTTTTCAACTTCCCTAAATTCTACCCTATTTCAAACCGATTTCGAACTTGGTTTTATGAACATTTGTGCTATGATGATTATATTTGAATATGATTAATTACGCGAAAAGGATTCCCGATCAGTATGTTTAAAGATGTCGAAGCGCTTCGGGAACAGATTCGTTCCTTTGGTCTTAACCGTCTAGAAGAGAAAATTATTCAACTCGCGCAACCTTGCATCTACATGATTCGAGAAGCTGTTGATGACGAAAGGTTACCAGTTGGCTCGTCTAAATTGGGCGGATTGCCTGATTTGCCCGCAAATTTTCAATGGCCTTATTACAATGATGTGCCACTTACATTCATTGGACAGTTTAAGTTTTCTGAAATTGCTCCATATGACCCTGAAGGGATTTTACCTAATCAGGGAATTCTCTATTACTTCATTGAAACTGACGATATGATTTTCGGCACATACAAACAGCGAAATGCGTGGCGTGTTTTTTACCTTTCAGACGAAAACACGCCATTGATACGGACATCTCATCCCACTCATCAAGGGGAATTTCGATTAATACGCGCACTTCGATCACATCGTATTGAATATCAGCGATGCTTATCTATACCAACGATTTTTGAGAGTGAGGCTTCTGACTATGGCCTTGATTTCTTAGATGATAGGGACGTTAATAATCCATATTATGATTGGTCAACTCCAACCGAACTTGCTGCCTACTTCAACTTGGAGAAGGTCGTTCATCCTGCGCCAATGCATTATTGGTTAGGTCATCCGCAGCTTTGGCAAGGAAGCATTGAAGAAGAAGTTGTGATTAATAGTCAACAGCTTGAACGACAGAAATTTCCGGATCAGCTCTACAGATTTACTGATGAGCAAATTGACTATATAAAAACTGAGACGGAGAAATGGCAATTTTTATTCCAACTTCATACAGATGATAGTTTGGATGTTATTTGGGGCGAAACAGGAAGCCTATACATTTGTATTCCCAAAGAGAGTTTGGCTTTACTGCGCTTTGAAGATTGTTGGACAATCATGCAATGTACGTAAGTGTTTGAGGCAATTATTGGCAAAATTGGCGTCGGACAAACCATCACCCTGATTGCCGCAAAATCAGCCGAGCAATCCGCCGAAATTGCCAAAAAAGCGCTGTTCTTATTGGCAAAATTGAACTTTTTTCGCCAGAATCGCCATAAGCAGTTGAACAAAAATCGCTATGTACTGTACGTTTCTGGTAAATCATTCAGGAACAACACCGTATCACCGGCTTTCAAGTTGGTCTGATACCACTCAATCGCCTCAGCCAATTTCTCGACCACATGCAAATGGTCGTCGGGGAAACCGGCCTCGTCCAGTCCGGCATTGATCGGTGCGGTTTGCTCTGCGCCCACCAAAATGATGTCAGTAGCGTATTGAGCCGCTTCTTTGCCCAGTTTCTTGTTCTCTTGTTCGTGGAGTTGACCGAGTTCTACCATTCCGGGAGTGATCAGCAATCGCTTTCCCGTGTTGTGAAGAGCCAAAACCTTTAATGCACTCACCACACCCGCCGGATTCGCGCTGTAAGCATCATTGATAATCGTGATGCCTTGTGCAGTTGTCTGCTTGACCAATCGACTTTCAGCAGGTTTGAGCGCCCGCACCCGGTAAGCCACGTCGCGCAGTTTCATGCCTTCGTGGATCGCGACTGCCGTAGCCAATAACACGTTCGTTACGTTGTGTTCGCCCAATAAAGTCGTCTCAAAGGACTCACAATCGCCTGTTTGCGTATCGGTCACCTTAAAGCGCAGCCCATCCAACGACTCGCTGATCTCATTGGCTACGAAGCGTGGGCCACCTGCTGGCACATTCGCGGGATCAACCATCCTGCTCACGGCTAACCGTGTTTTCGGATAGTCACGTTCGTACATCTGGCGCACATAAGGATTATCCCAGTTGAACACGCCTAGACCGTCTGGAGGCAATGCCTTGATAATCTCATACTTCGCCGTCGCAATATTTTCCAGCGTTCCAAAGCGTTCCAAATGCTGTGGCCCAACCTCCACCACAATGCTAATTGTTGGGTGGGTCAAATCTGCAATCTGCTTGATTTCGCCGGGGATATATGCGCCCATCTCGCAGATGAAGTATTCAACGCTGTGATCGTTCGCCAGATCATTATTAATCGCAATACACACGCCCATCAACGTGTTATAACTTTTAGGGGTCGGGTAAGTCTTATACCGTCCGCTGAGGATATGCGACACATAATTTTTGGTAGTTGTCTTTCCGTAACTGCCGGTAATGCCCACTACCACCGGATTGATCTCAGCCAGCACATCTTTTGCCTTGTTGATGAAGCGCTGGCGAAAGAACGCTTCCACCGGCTGCATAAGCAGATTACCGCCAATTAAAAACAGTGGCGCACACAAAAATATCAACAGACCGAGGAACGACACGCCCGCGAACTTAATCTCACCAATATCGGGTAGCGGTAGACGGTTGAAGATCACGAGGAGCACAACACAGATGATAATAGCTAACCCAAAAGCGCCGCCGAGCATCCGTTTCGCCCGCGCCGTCGGCTTGAATCCCTTTTTGACTTCACCTTCATTTGGAGGCCATATGCCCACAACCGCCGCGATGATACTTGCTACCGCGAGTATAAAATTTCCCGGTGCTTCACTTAGAATCACACCGATGATTACGCCCGCTGCCCACGCGATTACGGGTCGATTAGGAAGCCAACGGTCGCGACGTGCTAACCACCAACGCAGGTAGCGCCTACCCATGTATTCTTCGATCTGGAAAAATCGCGCCTGTTTATAGATGCGGAAACATGCGCCTCCTAACCAGATCAGCGCAATGATGAGGAGTTCAATCGGCATAAAAATTTGCTTACCGTCTGTCCATAATAATCACATCAGGGTTGCGTTTATTTCCGCCACCGCGCTTATTGTCATCGTTTACACCGAGGACACGCTCAAGAATCATCGAAATGATGCTCATCACAATTCCGCCGAGAAACGCAGGCCAAAATCCGTCAATCTGTAGCCGCGCTGGAATGAGACTTGCCGTGACCAACAAAACCACCGCATTAATCACCAGCACAAACAAACCCAGTGAGAGAATAACCAATGGGCAGGTGAGAAAGGTGATAATCGGCTTGAGGATCGCGTTGATAATCCCGAACACAAGCCCGATTATAATAAGCGTACTTAGAGTGTCATTAGGAATATGGATGCCCGGTACAATTTCCGCCACCAGCGCAATCCCGACCGCATAAATAATCACCCGCAGAAGAAAGTTTCGCATGACTAACTCCCTTTAAAGAAATGATCCATCACCCGTGCTGTATCCGCTGCCCGTTCCAGATAACTATAATGGCCTGCGCCTTCCCAGACCACTAACCCCGCGTCAGGAATTGTTTTCTCGAGTATTCGAGCTTGTTCCACTGGCGTATCTTGATCTTGGTCTCCCCAAAATAACAAGGTTGAAGGTTTTACCCGCTCCGCGAACGGGAGCAAATCTTCGTTCACCACCTTCACGAACGTGTCCCGCATCTTCCCTTTAGCCGCCTTATAATCGGCTGAGCCATAGCGTTCACTATACCAATTACGCAGGTGCTCGGCTTGGGGTTTCAACCCGACCGTTTTTAAGGTGTTGAGTACCAGACGATAAGTCTTGAGCCGCCATTGTCCACTTGTCGAAGATTTTGGTCGTACTCCCGCCGCATCTGCCAGCGCCATTTTGATGATTCGGTCGCCGTATTCAGCGCCAAGAACCAGTCCCAACCGTCCACCAAATGAATGCCCGAACAGATAAACCTTGTCGAGTTGATGGGCATCCAAATAGGCAATCACCCACTTCACATAATCATGCACCGACCATGCAGCATCTGGTGCTGATGTTTCCCCAAAACCCGGCATATCCGGCACAAAACATTGAAAGCCATAAGGCGCGAGTTTTTCGGCTAAAGGTGTTACCAATCCGAGGTTTGCACCCCATCCATGCAGCATAATAACGGGCTTGCCTGCACCAATAACTGCCTCAGCAGTTTTTATACCTTGTATCGTTGTCAATGGTGTCGGTGTTTGGCTCATGAGCAGCTAAAAGATTCTAGACTCAGCATATTGATCTTGAAGCTTGCTTCTTGTAACTTGTAACTACTCATGGTTCTATCTCAATCTGTGCTCCCAAGGCTTTGAGCTTGGTCAACACGCCTGAAAAAGTCCGTTCAATCACCTGTGCATTATCAATGACAGACTCGCCTTGCGCCACCAATGCTGCTCCGATCATTCCCAACCCTGCACGAACATCGGGCGTATCCATATAAATGGCATAGAGCGGAGTAGAACCAACCACAATCGCGCGGTGCGGATCACACAGCACAATTTGCGCGCCCATCGCCTTCAACTTATCCACAAACAGAAGCCGGTTGTTAAAGAGTTTTTCGTGGATAAGAACCGTTCCCTGTGCTTGAGTCGCAATGAGTGTGGCAATCGCGCTCAGGTCAGAGGGGAAGGCCGGCCACGGCGAAGTTTCTACGGATAAATCGACATCTTCCTCGCGGCTAGAAAGGCTGATAGTTTCATGTTTTGGCACATATAACAGGCCATCATCGACATCCAATTGGATGCCGAGCTGCCGGTAGGTCTTGCTGATCATCTGCATATCACCGCGCCGGATTCCCACAACTTGGATACGACCACCGCTCAACGCTGCGATGGCTGCTACGCTTGCGGCCTCAATGTGGTCTGGGCCAACGGTCGCTTCACCGCCAATGAGTTCTGGAGGAGAGATAATCCGCAGCACGTTCGAGCCAATACCTTCAATATGTGCGCCCATTTCGCAAAGCAAATCCGCCAATTCCTGTACATGGGGTTCGCAGGCTGCATTGTGAATAATGGTCTCTTTACCTAAGCTGCTTGCCAGCATCATCACCATGCCTGTTGCAGTGACGCTCGTTTGGGAAAGGATAATTTCTCGCTTGTCCCATGTCGCGGTCTTGCACTCGATTGCACCGGGAGTTGTTGTTACAGGAATGCCAAGGTCTTGCAGCGCTTCAAGATGGGTGCGGATGCGATTGAGTGGAAAGTCAATCTCAATGCGTATATGCTGACGCCGCGTGAGAATGGGCGGCAAATAGAGCATCATGCCGACCAATCCGCCGGTTTCTGATACGGTCAATGATCGGCGCGTAAGTTGTTCCGCTTGGATAACCAACGTATTTTGATCTTGCCACGTCAGTTTTGCGCCCAACTTTTCAGCAACGGCTAACATCGCTAGCATGTTAATCGTGCGTGGTACATTATGCAGCGTGACTGGCTTATCGGTCATCAAGGCCGCAGCCAACAATGCCATTGCTGCATTGGTATTACCTGCTGGACGATAGGTGCCGCTTAGCGGTTTTCGGCCTTCTACGCGAATTCGCATTCAGTCCTCGTCTCTCCGAAGTGGGTGAGATTATAACAGGTTTGAGTATGAAGCTTATAGGGTATTCAAATCTTTAACACTTCCGCGGCTCCAACTGGGTTCTTAAGAACACGAAAGTGTTTTTGTTAGGGAATATATGTGATATTCAACACTTTTTTGCAATTTGGCAGTGGAGCAAAATTCGAAGTTGAGGAAGTAGATTAATCTCCAAAGAGTTGTGTATGCTTTTTCAACAACTGCCGCCCAAATGGATAGATGCTGAGGCATCCGGAGTCACAGTCTTTAATCCTCGGGCGAAACCACTATTTGATCGTGCACGTTTTCAGGCAGGATTAAGGTTTTATATTGCACGAATTACCCGTCAATCACGAAAATTATTATTGCTCTCTGACATAATTCAATCGCTTCCATCGCATTTGACACCAAAGAACGGGATATTAAGCGTTCCTATTTGCCAAATTAAGGGAAGTGCTGAACGTATTACGGATTTCGATGAAGATTTTTACCCTTTGAATGATGATTTACGTAACCGCTGGGTGCGAGTAGCGTCAATGATGCTACAAGGACTGCCGTTGCCTCCCGTTGAATTAGTACGAGTTGGCAAGTGTTATTTTGTGGTTGATGGTCATCATCGCATCTCGGTATCAAGGATGCTTCATTACGAAAGTGTTGATGCCGTAATCCTCGCCGAATATGACCATCCAAGTTTATCAAAGCTCTAAGGTATGTGCCTTCAACGCATACAAATGGTTCAATTACCCGATTAGTTCGACATTCGGAACACGATCACTGTCGCCGCCAGCACGTTTGCGCTCACCGATGGGCTTCACAGGTGGGCATTCCCATGCCATTGGTTCAGTTTGTGAGCGTTCCTCTTTGAATTTGGGCAGGATACCACAGGCGAAGCACTTATCACGGCAGTCAACCCGCGTCTCACCCTTGATGCTCATCAAGTAATCGTCTTTCAAGAACTTTTTGTGAACTGCCGCATCAATATGATCCCACGGGAAAACTTCGTCCAACCCGCGTTCGCGATGCGTATAAAATTCGGGCGTAAGTCCCTCATCAGCCATGGCTTGCATCCAGCGTTCATGATGATGGAATTCCTGCCACGCGTCAAATTTACAGCCGGATTCCCATGCCCGCTGAATCACACGGCCCATACGGCGATCAGCGCGCGACATCATGCCCTCGAATTGGCTGTCGTCGATGCTGTTGTAGCGCAAATGTAAGCCGTGACCTTTGAGTTGGCTGTTGAGCAAATGCAGCTTTTGCCGGACTTGTTCGTGTGTATCCTGTGGAACCCATTGGAAGGGCGTGTGCGGCTTGGGAATGAAGGTGCTGACACCCACATTCACGTTGGCCTTGCCACCCATGAGCTTTTGACCCTCGCGCAGCACGGCTTTACACAAGTTAGCAATGGCTTGTACATCTTCCAAAGTTTCTTCAGGATGACCAATCATGAAGTACAGCTTGATCGTGCGCCATCCACGAGAATAAACTGCTCGTGCCGCTTCTAATACCTGTTCATCCGGCACATATTTGTTAATAATGTCACGCATCTTTTCGGTAGCGGCTTCTGGCGCAAAAGTGAAACCGCTGCGCCGCGTATCACCAAGTTTGTCTAGCAAATCAGCGCTGGTGCTTTCGATGCGTAAGCTTGGCAAGCTCAAACTCAAGCCTGATTCGGCATATTTCTCGTGAACCGCATCCGCCAACTCGTGAACATATACATAGTCTGAAGATGACAGACTCAGAAGGCTAATTTCTTCAAAACCCGTACTGGTGATAATTTCCTGAATTGCTTCCATGACTTCGGCAACCGTTCGTTCCCGCACGGGACGTGTAATCATACCGGCGTGGCAGAAACGGCAGCCGCGTGTGCAGCCGCGCATAATTTCAATCGGTGCGCGGTTGTGTACGGTGTCGATATTCGGGATCAAGAACTTGGTAAAGGGTTTGGGCAGCGTTGGCACAATCCGCTTAAGTACGCGTTTTGGTGTATCTGGAATATTCGGCACTGTGCCAATCAATACACCATCCTCATTGTAAGTTGCATCATAAAAACGCGGGACGTACATACCTTGAATACGGGCAATCGCGCGGAGTTGTTCATAGCGGCTTTCGCCACGCATGGCCTGCATCGTTCGTGCCACTTCGACGATAATTTCCTCACCTTCACCGATGACAAAGGCATCAATGAAATCGGCCATGGGTTCAGGGTTATAGCAGGAATGCCCGCCGGCAATCACCAGTGGATAGCTTTCGTCACGGTCTTCGCTGCGAATCGGCATTCCCGCCAAGTCCAGCATATTCAGGACATTGGTGAAGAGCTGTTCGTAAGGTAAACTGATACCCAATAAATCGAATTCGCGGATAGAGTGTTTATTTTCCAGCGAGAACAATGGAATGCTATTGGCGCGCATCAATGTTTCCATATCATCCCAAACACTGAAAACGCGTTCCGCCAACATATCCGGCTGATTATTAATTTGTTCGTAAAGAATCATGATGCCGAGATTCGACATACCCAAATCATAGATGTCAGGGAAGGCCAGTGCTACTTTGAAGTCGATGTTGTCCCAATCTTTGACAATACTGTTAAACTCACCACCGACATAACGCCCCGGCTTCGTGACTTTGAGAAGAATCCGCTTGAGTTGTTGTTCAATCGTTTTCGGCTGCATATCTGGTAAAACCTCATCATGATTGCTTGGGTGCATTATAGCGGACAAGTTCTATGGATAGAAAGCATTTGAAAGCCTCACGAGTTATTGTACTGTTTTTGGCCTGTTTTTCACTGGCATATTCCGCTACAGCACAGGATTCGAATGTCATCACAAGTGAAAATTTTCGACAATTACATTCGGTGTCACAGATTAACTTTGTGGATTGGAAAGCTCAAGTCGGCACAATTGAAAACGGATGGTTTACACTAAACCGCGATGGTAGTCGTATTGCGTTGATGACTAGAACTGGTGAAGTAGTCATTGGTGATGATTCGGGCAATGTTGTTGACCAGTATTCAATTCCCGGCGGTGATGACTTGCCAACTTCGGTGCAGGACGTTGCCTTTAGAGTTGGTTATCCGGTAGTTGTTTCAGTGCACACTGAAGGAGGGGCGTACTACATCGCCTATCGCAATTATGAAGTGCATCAAACAGAATACTTTCGCTTTGATACTGCCGATGTGCCGCTGAGAATCTGGGATAACGGTTCGACGTGGTTAGAAGTCTCACCAGCCGATTATACCCGCAGCCGATATGTTCAAGTGTTCAACCCGTCTGAGTATGAAGGTTCTCGCATCAATGAAGTTTTGCCACCTGATTTGGTTCACCAATTCCCATCCGGCCCGGAAAACGATCCGGATGCTTTTCTGCGCATCGGACGTATCGACCCTCCAATGGCAATAACAGTCAGCCAAGATCTTATTGTAAAACGCTGGAATTTGGAAAATGGTAAAGTCGACGCAACTGCCCCGTTATCAGAGCTGCCGGGGGCAGGGCAATTATCATATGATGGACGTTATTTCACTTGGCGTGATGGCCCCTCAAAGGCTCTTCATTTGCTCGATTTCACATCTGGAATAGATCGTATGATAACAGTATTGGAAGGAAAATACATACCCTTCCTCTTGCTAAATTCTTCGGCAAGTGTCATCATTGGTGTTAATGTTGATTTAAAGTCTTTTGTCGTGGCTTGGGATGTTCAAACAGGCGAACTTGCTGCCTTGGGAGATTATCGTTCTTGCAGCCGACAACCGGACATGGTTCGACTTAGTGATGACAGTACAACCTTAGTTGTTGGCTGTGATACAGGGCTAGATATTTGGCGCGTTTCTTAAAATGAATGTTAATTCTTGACTGTTGTATATAAAAATTCTATTACAAGTCTTTGGACTGAAAAGTTAATTGTCCGACTGTGCATGGATATGAATTCGATTGGGCTATTTCAAATAGGTCAAGTGGCTCTGTTTTGTATGCTGCTAGTAACCGAAAATCTTATTAGTTTGTTCCAAAATGCTGAAAATAAAAACCTTAAGGTTGTGAATGCAACTGGAATTTATAATTAGGCATATAGGCAAAATGTATTTAGAATTGAGTTTTAAAATTGACAAACCTGAAAAATACATCATCCTCTAAGTCAAATACAACTTCGGAAGTGTCTTGTGCCTGCCCTTATTGCCAACGGCGCTTCGCCACAATGGAACAGCTCACCTTACATGTTGTTACTCGTCATACATGGACCGGTAAAAGTAAAGATGCTGAACCCGCTGTTAGTGGGAAATAGCAACAGTCGATAGAAGCTGCCTGTTACGCAAGTCTCGTTTCATCGTTTGAACCTCAGCAGGGTTAACAACCCCAACTTGTTCTAAGCAAAATGATGCCGATGTTGCTGCCATAGTGCCTGCTTCGAGTAGGCTTTTATTTTGCAAGAGACCGGCGAGTAATCCTCCACAGTAGGTGTTACCTGCTCCTGTTTGGTCAACGATAGTTGGTAACGAAACTGCACCTAAGTGATGTCGATTGCCATTCTTATCGGCGACAATCGAACCGCGTGCTCCCATGCGTAAGGCCACACAATGCGCCCCATCCGCTAACAGAGCGTTGACCAGCTCATCAGCCGAAAGTTCCCCATAAATAGCTTGTGCCTCGATGAGATTAGGCGAAATAATGTCAATTTGGCATTCGCTGAGGACTGCTCGAATCGAGGTGGCATTTTCCACCGCCATAATCTGTTGTAATGGTTCCCATAAAACAATGCCATTTAAGACTTTGCGCCACCCGCGTATTTCGTCGACACCCTGTAACAAATAGAAGCCCTGACTCTGTTCATAATCTGGGGGAAAATGTTCGGGTTGTGCTCCGCGAATAAACGGTAGTGTTTCTTTAACCCGATAAAGTTCGCGTCGAGTTCCATCCTCTTCAAATAACTGCCATGCTCTTATTTGGGGAATATCCAATTCCACTAAGCCGCGCGTATCCAATTGATGACGCAGTCGTTGGGCAGAATCATCGGGTAATCCTCGACCAACCGTTGCGATGATGCCGGGGCGTTCGTCCCAAATACATGCTCCCATCAGCGCATGGACTACACCACCCCCTAGCTGTGCCATGTAAGTCTGGCCAGATGGCAGCACAATATCATCAATGAATACCGAGCCTATGCCAACCAGTCGTGGAGATTCAGCGACTTCCATGTTTAACCTAACTGACTTAAGGCGACTGAAATCAAACCACCAGTTCTTGCATTATTTACAAGTAGCGCCACATTGGCGCGTCGCGATTCGCCCTCGGTCAATTCGGATACACGACCCAGAACAAAAGGTGTGACGGCTTTTCCATGAATTCCTTGTACTGCTGCCTCCTCGGTAGCTTGCTGGATGGCTTTTTCGGCGCTCGCTGATGGAAGTTCGTCTGCTGCTGGAACAGGAACAGTAATCAAAATACCGTGCTTGGCTTCAATCTTATGGGCAGCAGCAATAATTTGTGCCGCTTGCTCCGGTGATTCGACACAAGCATCAATCGGCAAGCCGCTGCTGCGCGTATAAAAAGCTGGCAAGGAATCCGTACCTAACCCTAAAACAGGCACACCTTGAGTTTCAAGCACTTCGAGTGTCAGCGGCAAATCCAGAATTGATTTCGCGCCGGAGCAAACTACCGCGACGGGTGTACGACCCAGTTCGATTAGGTCAGCCGATACGTCAAATGGCGCGCCACGATGCACACCACCAATGCCACCGGTCGCAAATACCCGAATTCCCGCCATATGAGCCACAATCATTGTTCCGGCTACGGTAGTCGCCGCATCTTCCCCTAATCCCACTGCAATTGGCAGGTCACGACGGCTGCATTTACGCACACTTGAATAGGGCAGGGCACCCAAACGTTCAACTTCACTGGCTGAGATGCCGACAGTTATGTTCCCTTTAAGGATGGCAATGGTAGCAGGTATAGCACCGCTCTTACGAACTGCCGCTTCCATCGCCAAAGCCGTTTCGACATTGGTTGGGTAGGGCAGCCCGTGTGTAATCAAGGTCGACTCAAGTGCGACAACGGCCTTGTTATCAGCGAGGGCAGCTCTCACTTCAGGTGCAATAGTTATCATATCGTTCATAATGCTGTATTCTTTCTATCCTAAGTTTCTACTCAGGATCAATGTGGAGTTGAAAACGGTGAATGCTGACGATGGCATTCGCCAAGCCCATTTCGGCTAATACCTCATCAGGGCGCACATTTCCCCTATCGCCAACAGTCAAATGTGCAATCAAATCCCCGGTTTCATCAATCTGCAAATCATGGACTAAGGATCGCACGTTGATTGAAACGGGTTTTCCTTTAACCTGTTTAGTTTTAAGCATGGTATCCGAGCCCATCAGCTTATCGATTCGTGCCTGTAGGTCCGTGCCGTCGATGCCATCCTCAAAGTGAATGCGATATTCGCTGCTGCGAACACGAGTAGGCAGTGTACCACTTCGTACAGGAACTTCGTATATATCATAGATACGTAGACCAACCGGACTCGTGGCTTGAATGCGTTCTGCGAGTCCTTCAAGGGCAATCGGCTCGCGCATCGATACATCAAGGATTTCGCATTCACTTGATATTCCAAGTGGCAGTGCCGACGCAAGGACGATGCGAGGACGTGTGTTAAATCCTTGTGAATATAGGATTGGTAAATCTGCCCGCCTTAGTACCCGTTCCCAAGTTTTGGCAACATCCAAGTTGCTGGTATAGATTAAAGCGTCGAATTTGCCAAAGCGAATATATAACCGTTGTTTAATAGGTAAGTTGTCGTCCATAATTTGACCTGATGGCTGTTGAGGTTTTTGTCGGCTACGGCTACAATCAACAAATGTTTGTAATTATGGAGAAAGTATGACACCGTCACCCGTCCGACAGGAACAAATCCGTCAACATCGGCGTGAAACATTATTGTACTTTATTGTACCGTTGCTGGTGACAGTCTTCATAGTGCTGCTTGGGATTGTAGTAACCTTACTTCTCCAACGCCAATTGCAGGTTAGTATATTGGCGGATTGGATGGCTATTGTTTTGGTGTTTTGCCCAGCACTGCTTTGTACAACGGTGGTCTGTATTCTATTGGTTGCCTGTATTTTCTTGATGAATCGGGCAAGCCGAGCCGCTGTTCGTCCGTTGCAGAAAGTGAATGAACTGGCGGACACTGCGGCTGACCGCACTGCAAAAGCAGCAGCTTCAATTAATAACACGACTGTCAATATTGCGTCGCGCTTTGCTTTTCTTGACCGCTTGCTGAGTATCTTTGACCTGCCCGATGAGAAAACGGAGACAAGAGAAAATCACCATGACTGAAATCTCACCATTAAATGAACCTAAAGCCCGTCCACAGCGGATTATCGTTGGTGGAATTCTAGGCGCTCTTTTTGGACTGCTTGGTGCCTATTTCTATTCGCGCGCAGTCGAGGATGATGTGCGCCAAAATGGCGTTCAGCGCAATCCGGTTTCGACTGGCGAGATAATTGGTCTGGGCTTAGCTGTGCTGGCTCTGCTTCGTCAGATCAGTGAAATGGGACGTTCAGCGCCTAAAAAGAAGTAAATCCGTCGTTCATTTGTTCAATCGGCAGTTGAATTCAGAACAAGATTTCTGTATAATAACCCCCTCATGGTTAATAGCTGACGATAGGAAATGAAGATGTGTGGACGTTTTGTATTAACCGCTAATCCCGAAGTCGTGCAGCAGGCATTCAATCTTTCGGTTCCACCCGCGCACATGCAGCCACGTTACAATATTGCGCCAACACAGCCTGTCATGGTGATTACTAACGAAAATTCAAAAGAGGCGACCTATCACAAATGGGGTCTTATTCCCTCGTGGGCTAAAGATATGTCGATGGCTTCAAAGATGATTAATGCGCGCTCGGAAAGTGCTGCCGAAAAACCTGCTTTCCGTGCCGCTTTCCGTCGTCGTCGCTGCTTAATTCCAACGGACGGATTTTACGAGTGGCAAGAACATGGCAAAGAAAAAACACCCATGTTTGTCCATCGCCCTAATAATGAACTCTATGGTATGGCTGGACTGTGGGAAATCTGGCATGATCCTGATGGTGGCGAGCTTCGTACTTGCACCATTTTGACGACCGAGGCCAATGCCTTTATGCAGCAGTATCACCATCGGATGCCTGTTATCATTCACCCCGAAGATTATAATCTCTGGTTGTCACCTGATGAAGAACCCCTTCCAGTTTTGCAGGGCTTAATGAAGGCTTATGATGAGAATGGTTTGCAGGCTTATTCTGTTTCGAAGGCCGTCAACAAAGTCTCAAATGACTCGCCTGAACTGATGCAGCCTTTTAACCAGCAGTATTTACTATAGTAATTAGCTGCGGTTTTTCGCTCGGCGTTCCAATTCGGCTTTGAAGGGGTCTTGCCCCTTCTTAATAAGGACCTTGCGTCCACGCGCTCCTGTTTCTGGTTCACCGATGATGCCTAGTTCTGCCATCAGGTCAACGATGCGGGCGGCGCGTGGATACCCCAAGCCCAGTTTACGCTGAATCAGCGAAGCAGAGGCTTCACCCTCGTCGATCACCAATTCAATAGCCTGTTCAAGCATAGGATCGGTTTCGGCCAGAACTTCCCGGCGTGTCATACCTTTTTCCCACGGGCCGCTGGTAACAATTTCGAGCTTGCCTTTAGCGGCCTGTTCTGCACTCCAGTTCTTCCAGTAATCGACAGTTGCCCTTACCTCATCATCGGATACAAAACAGCCCTGAATACGTTTAGGTCCAGCGGCATCGGAAGCCAGATACAGCATGTCGCCGCGTCCGAGCAGATTTTCCGCGCCAACAGTGTCTAGGATAACGCGTGAGTCGGTGCCAGAGGCCACGGCGAAAGAAACACGCGATGGGAAGTTGGCTTTAATCAAACCGGTAATGACATCGACACTAGGGCGTTGAGTCGCAATCACCATATGCATACCGGCAGCGCGTGCCTTTTGTGCGAGGCGCGTTACTGTGCGCTCCGTCTCATCCGGTCGGGAAAGCATCAGATCGCCGATTTCGTCAATCATGATAACGATATACGGCATATATTCTTCTTTTTGACGGCGGCCTAAGCGCGCATTAAAGGCATCGATGTTACGAACAGCGTATTCTTCTAGAAGCTTGTAGCGTCGATCCATTTCACGGGTGCACCATTGCAGCACTTCAATAATCCGTTCTTGATCCGTTTCGACCGGGCCGAGCAGGTGGGGAACACCGTTAAAACGGTTGAGTTCTACCATCTTGGGATCCATCATCACGATTTTGACGTTATCCGGTGTGTTGTTGAGGATCAGTGCTGTTGCCAGCGCTGCTAAACATACCGACTTGCCAGATCCGGTAGTTCCAGCGATCAGAACATGCGGCATCGCCGCCAGATCCACGCCGATTGGCGCACCAGAAACATCGCGTCCTAATGGGATAAAAAGAGGGGATTTGGCCTTTGCCATTTGTTCCTGCATGGTTTTGCTTTCCATGACCGAACGCAGCGCTACAATGCTGGGGTTACGGTTAGGCACTTCAATACCTACATATGTTTGCCCGGGCACGGGTGTTTCAAGGCGCAAGCGTTTGGCGGAAAGTCCAAGCGCCAAGTCGTTGGCAAGCGCGGCGATTTTGTTGATTCGTGTCCTTTGCATCAACGACTCGCCTTCAGCGTTCTTTTCACGGAAAGGCTGGACGGCAAATTGGGTAACGGTAGGCCCGACCTTTACGTCCACGACATCAATGTCGATTTCAAACTCTAAAAGTGTGTTTTCGATGAGTACTACGTTATTGTTGATTTCTTGTTCGCTTGGAACAGTTAGTTCAATATCCCGCAGCATTTCTAGCGGCGGCAGCGTACTGTCGCGTTTGATCGCTTTTTTGACCTCCTTCATATCCGAAACGTTGAAGAAGCGCTTGATACGACCATCGGGACGTTCCACTAATTGGTAGCCGTCTTTGCCTTTTTTCCCCTTTACGGTTCCGATGGCATTAAAGTTAGCTTTGAGATTATCCAACGTTAGCAAACTGGGTTCGCTCAAGCCAAGCTCTTGAGCTGTTGTCTCTTCTTTGGCGGCAGGAACCGCGCCGGGACGCAGCGACGGCGGGATATTTTCCATGTCAGGCCGTATGCGCAAAACATTCTGCGTGATTCGTTTTGACTGTGGATTATCTTCCGGCAGCCCGATGGTTGGCGGCGTCATATTTAACGCGGGCGCAGATTGGCGACGATTGTTGCGCCTTGATAGGATTTCGTTGGCTTGTACCTGCAAAGTTTGACCGATAGTACCAAGTCGCTGGCTGTTCTGGCCTAACCACGATTTTAGGTTAGTCACCCTCAGTCCCAAAACAACACCGACACTAATAATGAAAGTTACCCCATAAAAAAGTATGGCCGGAATCGAGCCAAACAAGCTGACGATAATTACGCTGAGTCCCCAGCCGACGTATCCGCCACCTTCGCCTGCACGTGCCAATGCCCGTAATTCAGTTTCCCCGCTGAGTAGGTGAAAAAGCGCGAGCGAAGCCAAAAACGCAAGTTCGAGTGCCAGAATGCGGCGCGTTCCTAATTTGACCACGACCCCCATTTTCGGCAGCAGCATGACGATACCCAGAGCCAAAATACCCGCCGAGACAATCACGCTGCCATATCCAAACAGCGATCGCAAAGCGTTTGACCATGCTACAGAAATCGTGGCATCAGCCGAAACGTTTAATAAGGAAAGAAAGGAAACGATTCCAAATACCACTAGCACAATCGCCGCAATCTCATCTCCCCATGGCGGAAGACTGTTTAACAGGGATTCCCAGAATTCTTGTTTGACCGTGTAACGTTCAACCGGCTTGCGTGGTAGGGGAGCCGTGCTAGCGGATTTATTCGCGCCGCTTTTGGCAGAAGATTTATTGCTAGTTGGTTTCTGTTGTGCCAATTATCCTTGAAACCTCGTTTATGCTCGACATTCAAATTCCATTATAGTCGTCTTTTGATAGAGTGCCTATTTGATTAAAACAAAAAAGGTCAGGCGTATTTAACACCCGACCGAAAGCTTCTTATATCTATCGAGCTACGAATTCAGCCGCAGACTCAATCCCAAACGTCGGGCGCGGCTGTCGATACTCAGCACACGAGCAGTGACCTTTTGGCCTTCGGATACCACGTTACGTGGATGCAGAAAATGGCCTTCTGCTAACTCGGAAACATGGATTAATCCCTCTAAGCCCGTTTCTATACAAGCAAATGCCCCGAAATCCACAACATTAGTGATGGTTCCTTCAACAATTTGCCCAATCTGGTAGCGTTCAGTAACCGTTGCCCAAGGATCAGGATGCAGTCGTTTGAGGCTCAGCGCGATTCGCCCCGCATCGCGCTCAATTTCTAGTACATGTACATGTACATTTTGTCCACGCTCCAGAAGGTCAGCAGGATGCCCAACTCGCCCCCAACTGAGTTCACTGATGTGAATTAACCCTTCCAACCCACCCAAATCTACAAACGCACCAAAGTCGCACAAATTAGTAATAACCCCATTGACCGAGTCGCCGGGTTGCAGCCGTTGCAGAATACCAGCCCGTTCACCTGCTTGAACCTGCGCCGCCCGTTCTGACAGAATCAGACGGTTTTGTTCGCGGTTCAATTCAATCACACGCAGTTTAAGGGTTTTACCAATTAACTCCGTCAGCGAATTACGGCGAATCGTGCTGTTGGCGGTGGCTGGAAAATCAGTCAACTGGCTGGCTGGCACAAACCCGTGCAGTGACCGCCACTCAACCAGAATGCCACCTCTGTTATAACCGATGACATGGAGTTCAATAACTTCATCATTCACCATCGTTTCTTCAATGTCGCACCAATCCTCCTCCGCAGCATTTGTTGACTGGGTGTTGGGTGGCGGCTGCATTTCATCAATACTGCCTTCGGGATTCATATCTTCGATAAATTCAGGCTCTTCCGGACTTGATTCAGTGAACTCTCCCTCGTGCAATAGCGCTGACCAATAACCTTCATCTAATGGTGGGGGCGCTTGGTCCCATCGCTGCATATTAGTGGACATCACGTTCCCTCGGCAATAAAAAACAACACATAGGTACCACACTTCCCATGTGTCAATAAACTATAAATGTGGTTTATTTGTGACCCTATTCACTTCCCAACATTCATTATATTTCGGGAAGGTGTGACTTGCAAAATCAAGATCAGAGGTCATGGGGTGGAGTCTGGATTATCTCCGTTGAGTTCCATTTCTAAGAGGGTGTCGGCGACTGCCATTATCGCCACATTTTGCTTACGGTAAAAGTCAGGTTCGCTTAACGCCAATTTGTTTGCGGCATCTCGCACCTTGTGACGTTCGATGAACCGTTCATCAAGTATGTTATAAACCAACCATTCAGGGCTGAGGAATTTGCGCTCTCCAACGGGACGTTGGTGTTCAATTGCTTTCTGGATAACACTCCGTAACGCGCGGGTCGGATTGTCGCCGTTTTCGTGTAAGGCGTTTCGGACAATTTTCAGTTCTTGTAACCCACTGCTGGTCAGACCCGGCCCGCCCCAATAATGCTTTAAGGCCGCTTTGACCTGTTCATTGAACTGCTCTCTATCGAACGTGTCAATGCTCGTGTCTTTGTTCGCGTTACGACCGGGACGATATTCCACATCAGCCGCGCGGGTGCGGGTGATGGTTATTTGGGGTAGCAAGCCTTCAAGTGCCGCATAGATTTCAGATTGAAGTCGCAGATCATCGAGTGTTTCAGCGGCTCGTTTCGTTTCTTTATGCAAAACCCCCCACTCATCTTTTGTGAGATCGACCGAGACTGAACGTGCCTGCAATCCCAATATGCCGATGAGGATTTGTTCACCGTTGTCGTCAATTATGCGCCGACTATACAAAGGTGCAACCCAATAAGAGTGCCATTGTCTCAACGTATGTTGGTCGTTTGCTTCTTGTTGAGCCAATATGTCGCGTAGCGCGGTGGCTTCCTTGGTCAGCCAGTCCGGTTCTGGCTGTAGTGGCCCAACCGCAGAAATGGTTTCAACCGTGTTTGAAGCGAGGGAAATAACAAAGGCTGTATTCACTTGCAGATAATCACAGGTTGAGGAAAGAATCGCATCCAGAAGCTGCATTAAGTCGGATCGGGTCAGTAATCGTTCACTCAGCGTTTGTAATTTTTCGAGTTGGTCATCGTCTTCATCGGAATAAATCAAGCGTTTTTCGATCATTGGAAGAACTAATGCTACAAACCACTGCCACAGCAAAACGACTGTTACGACGGCAAATTGAACAAAACTCGTGCTTGGCAAACCCAAAACACGTGTTGCCGGAGTAATCACGAGAATAACGGCTAAGGCTAACAAACCTGTAGCTGGCCCGCGCAGCATAAAACGCAGGAGATCAGTTTTGACGACCCGATCCGGCTGTGCGCTGCCAAAAAAGGATAATGGATACGATAAAAACAGCAGCATCATAATCAAGACAGCATTGGCGATGTTCACCAGAACAAGCATCCCGATAGAACCCGTTTCACTAATGCCAAGCAAAACAGAATAGGGGAATATGCCAAAAACCGGTGTCAGCATTGCAAACTGGAGATAGCCCATTCTACGGCGCGTGTCGCGAGTCAAGCATCGCTGCCGCGCGCGCTGCACGTTAATGAACGCTGTAACGACAGCAGAAACAAAAAAGGCGATATAGACGATAAATAGAGGGCCGCCAGTTATATTTACGAGTTCTGTACCCCGTATTGCCGGTTTTATTAAGTCATCTGTGAATGCGGCTGCAATGACGAATAATGCGCCGATGAAGTACAGCAACCGTGTGACTCTCCGCCTGCGACCTCGTGAAGTCAATCCGGTAGTTGCAAGCAATGCATCAGACAGATGAAAGGTTGCAGCGGGGATAAACGCAATACCGATCCACTGAGCGCGGACAATGTTTTCCAGCGTTGTCTGGCTTGGGCCTAACGAAATCAGGACATCACACATCGATACGATGGTGACGCACAGCAATACGATACCTGAAGTACGGGCGACCCGATTGCGTAGATTGCGGCTCAGATTGTACAGCAGCATTGAAGCTGTCAGCACAACGATAGCAGTGGTCAGTGTTTCATTTACTGAATTGAGCAGCGTACTGAGCAAATCATCCATGTCAAATCCCTGCGCTATGTCAGCGATTGACTGAAGAATACCGCAATGTCCTCATTGGGGAAATAATGATCGTTATATCCACAGAAACTGAATCCGCTTTGTTGGGCAAAAAGGATACCGGGGAAATTTTGGGTAGCGACCTCGATTACGAGGCGATTAAGCTTGTGTTCTTTAGCCCATTGGCGGGCAATTGCTATCAGCCGCGTTCCGATACGCTGTCGCCGAAACGGCAGGGAAACGACAAGGTCATGTATGCGGGCGATGCCGTAAACGGGTTCGTTTCGCATCGAAAGATAACCGAGGGCTTCGTTGGTGTCGCGGGTGACGGCCACCAGAAAACACTGATCGGCTGGTAGTGATAACCGCAGACGGTCTTCATTTGATTGGTATTCAGTTTCGAGGGTGCGGGGCAAATGTTGGTTGAGAAATCCAATGTGCCAATGCCCCGGTTTTTCATCAACTGTCATCTGCCAAACCATATCCGTTTCGTAATGATGGTCGAGTTGAAGACAGGCCGGAATATCGCTTTCCAAACCGTCACGAATAAGAAAGCTCAGGGAATTGGTCATGGTTTGCTTTTCAAGTCAGGTAAGTTTCACCGAAGGTGCCACTAATGAAAATTTCCACGAGCGGCGCACCCTCGTGTGCATCAAGTGCTTCAAAAGTTTGGCCTTCGAATTGCTCATAGCGGTTTGCATCGGCATGAACACCAAAAAACCGGCTCTCTTTTATCGTGATGCGGGTTCGGTATCCTACAGGGGTAATCAAATGGATATTACCGAGCGTAGAGCGAATGTGTATAGTGTCTAACACTTCTGGTGGAGCAATGACACGTATATCACCAATGCCTGAGGCCAGTACGGCTTGCTTAACGATTACGTCGGCTAAATCAAGATTAATCTGACCGAGGTGCGTACTCACAAACAATTCCCATGGTAAGTCACGCGCCAAACCCATTTCCCAATTGCTTAAAGAATACCATGGCGTTGCGGCGCGGTTCATAACGAGGTGTGTATGCGTATCGCTGACACGCATGGCAGGACGGGAACCTAACGCATATTGGCCGGCGATTAGGCGGCCTTCCTGCTGCAAGCCGCGCGCTTGAACATCGATTTCGCCGGCGCTAATTTCCAGTGTGGCTGACTCCACACTGCCGCGCGTGATGCCGAATGTTCTACCTTCCGCGCTCGGTAGAACATCGCCACGTACAAGAATCACTGCGCCGAGGACGACCAACGCCAACGGCCAGAGACTTTTTGCATCAAAATCACCCAGCAACAAAAAGTTGTTGAGGAGCAGCACAACCCCAAATGCGGCGATTAACAGCGGCCAAAGCCACGGGCCGCGTGAACCTTTCGCAGGCACAGCCTACTCCTCGTACAGATAATCTCGGAGAATGACATGCGCGGATGACTGTCGCAGCCGGTTGAGCGCTTGTGCTTCAAGCTGGCGTACCCGTTCGCGGGTTACACCGATAGTCTGACCAACTTCTTCCAAGGTATATACGCGACCATCTTCTAAACCGTAGCGCAGCTTCAAGATTTGGGCTTCACGTATCGGCAGACGGCCTAGCGCTTTTTCCAACTGCTCATGAAGCAGATGTGTCGCAACTTCCTCGGTAGGGGCAGGGCTGCTGACGTCTTCCACGAAGTCGCCAAAAGTAGAATCGCCTTCTTCATCAATCGGTGTTTCAAGGCTAACCGGATGACGCGCGATTTCCAACAAGGTTTCGATTTTGTCTGGCGTGGTTTCCATGCCTAATGCCAGTTCGTCAATCGATGGTTCACGCCCGAGTTCCTGAATCAAGTTCAACTGTACGCGGCGCATCCGGTTCAACTGGTCACCCATGTGTACCGGAACACGGATAGTGCGTCCTTGGTCGGCAACTGCACGGCTGACCGCCTGACGAATCCACCATGTCGCGTAGGTGCTGAACTTATGCCCACGTTGATATTCGAACTTGTTCGTGGCGCGAATAAGCCCGATGTTCCCTTCCTGAATCAAATCAAGGAACGGCACACCGCGCCCGATATATTTCTTGGCAACGCTAATCACCAGACGAGCATTCGCACGTATCAGATGTTCCTGTGCCACTTCTCCATCCGCGATGAGTTCACGCAGTGTATAGACATCATCCATCGGCAGGTCATCGCCCAGTTCTTCAAGCTGTTCGGTTGCTAGCTCGGCGGATTCCATACGCTTGGCGAGGGAAACTTCTTCCTCTGCCGTAAGCAGAGGAACGCGTCCTGCTTCTTTTAGATACAAACCGACCACGTCGTCTGTATCCAGCGCTTGTTGATAACCTGCATCGGTTGTAAGGTCATTTACAATATCACCCATGACGAATTCCATCTCCTCATCCATTTCCATCATGATTTCATCTTGAGGTGGATGATCGAGATCGTCGGGGAGTGTAACATCCATTTGTGCGCTGGCTACAACTTCAACACCTGCGTCCATCAATTGTTCCATAACTTCGTCCAGTAAGCCTATATCACGTTCAGCTTCCGGCAGCAAAGCCAAAATATCATCATAGGTGACCACACCTTGACTTTGCGATTTTTGAATCAGTTGAGCGCGAATTTGCTCTCGTTTATCTTGTTCCATTACCATCAACATACGCTGTTTAACCTAGCCTTGCTGGTTATTCAACAAGGGTCAGATTTCTCCTAAGTATACCTTGTATTTACTATGACGACGAAAAATTAGTCCGGTCGGTGGTGTGGCGAGGTCTTCAGCGGATACTCGCGAAATGCTTACTCCACAATGACTGCACTAGCGTATTTGATACATTAACGAGGTTTCGGAATCTTGTCAAGTTAATGGTGGTTAATCCACATCAAGTCGCTTGTGTAAACTATCCATACGTACTTGTGTAGTCACCTGAACTTCTCTGAAATTGACTTCAATGTGGATGGGTGACCCTAAAATTAAAGGCCGATATTGGCTTCAATTTTAGGTCTTGTTTAGTGTAATAAAGACGCTGGTGCAGCCAAAACTCTTACGGATAATGAGCGCTAATCAAATATGAACCGCTCATGTTACAGGCGGATTCCTCAATTGAACCCAGAGGTAATCAATGGCACGTCTTTCCATGACATAAATTACTTTTTTATCATCTACTAATCCATAATAGCTTGTTTCGCTTGTGTTCAAATCGCCAATTGTTACGGCGTGAGCCTTGTCCCCGCGAAGCAAGATTTCTATTGCGAAAACGCCGTCTGGTCGGAAACCAAAATCACTCAGTTTAGTATCGGGCTTGACTTCGATTGTGCTCTCGTAAGGCAGCAGTACAACTGTCTTTGCGATGTTAGTCGCTGTGTTTAAATCCAGAGTGCCGGGATTATCAGGTGCAGTCCAATTTCCGGCACTGTCACGACTGAGAGTGAATGTTTTCTTCGTTACCGGATCACGCAAGCGTATTGCGGTAATATCCTCCATATTCATACCGAGAGTTTGCCCCATGAATGTGTAATCACTGAGGACTTGTGAGGCATCAGTAGTTGGCATATTGGATGGATCAGGGGTTGTTTCGCTGGCGGGCGCTGAAGATTGGCGTGTTTGAAGCAGTGAAATCGCGATCAAGACGACAAAAATCGTCAACAGTATGAAGAGCGTGCGTCGGTTCATGCGCGTACCCGCCGTATCCAAATGCCTAGTCCAACAGCGAAAACCAGTCCCGGAAGCAAAATCACCGTAATGAAGGAAATGACATCCAAAGTTTGACCATCGACAAAAATGACGGGACTTCCTGTTCCGTAGGCTTGGGGCGCAAAGTTAATACGGTCACTAAAGCCGGTTAACCACGATAACCCATCCGTAAATAAGATGCCATTACCGCCAGTTTGTACCAGACTATTGGTCGCAAAATCACTGTCACCAACGAGCAGTACTTTTGCGCCTGTAGTGCGGTTATATGACCATGCGACGGTCGACAATGGGCCGGGAATATCGACCCCTTGATCAAACTTATAAGTCTCAGTTTCGCCCAATGTTTTAAGATCAGTCTCACCATAACTTTGTGGTGATGACATGATGACTTTGCCATTGGGTACATTCTCTGCTGGCGTCGTGCTGACTTCTACCGGTCGCGCGATCTTAAACAGAGTTGGTGCATTATTCTGGTCGAGCCGTCGGGCAATATCATTTTCGGGGTAAATGGCCGCGCTCACAATATCCAGCAGTGTTTGCCCGTGTGATGCTTCATCTACGACCGCTGCATCTAAAGCTCGTATGCCGAAATGTTCCCAAAGATAATGATTGAATAATCCATCAAAGCGTAAAAACGCATCTTGATTGAACAGAACATCTGCCATGATGAACAATGCCCCGCCTTTTTGCAGGTAGCGGTCAATCACGGCGATTTCGGCCTCTGAAAAGTCAGTCGTCGGACGTGCCAAAATTACGGCTGAGGCTGTTTCTGGAATATTTCCGCCGCTTGCCGCCAGATCAGAAATACTAATAGGGTAGGTGATAAGCCCACTTTCTCGAATGCCGTTGTTGATGCCGGATAAGCCTTGCGGCTCAGCGCTCAATGGATCACGCTCGGCATGGCTTTGGTCAAAATAGACGGTAAGTGTACCTGAAATTAGCAGTCGCGATATGGCTTCGGTCATGTCCCGTTCTTGGCTCTCAGAGCGGGGCAATCTGGATACGCTGTTGAAATCGACCGACCCATCCGTGTTGAGATAGGACAAAAACACCTCGCCGTCGCTCGTAACCCCGAATTTTTGCGCCATCGCAGGTTGTTCATCAGGGTCAACATAATTCCGTGTTATTTTCTGGTTCGAGCCTTCTTCGTATAACCTGAAGAACTGGTCATCAATTTCGCGCTGAGACAATGTGCGGGGACTATAGAAACCGGTTATCCGAATCGGTCGTGTAATTTGCCGTAAGATATTACGGGTTTCGTCGCTGATGCTAAAGCGTTGACCTTCCGTCATATCCAGCACAATAACGGCTCGCTGCAAGACTACGTAAACCAGTGCCACGATTCCAATCAACAGCAGCGCACCGAAAACGGCAGATGTGCTGTATCGAGCCTGCCGACCACTGACGAAGGCGCGGAATTCCTGCGGGGTCATCACTGCCCACAGTACGATTCCCACAGTACCAACACCCAGCACCGCAATAATCAGGTCGTTAAATCCGCCTTGCCAGATAAGCCCAACAATTCCCATCAGCAGCGCTACGCCGCCAATAATGCTTGACCACAACCCAATTTGACCGCGTGTGAGAACAATATTTTCATTTCGCATGACTTAACGCCACCTGTGAGATTCCACGATGCGCACCGCAACGAACAGCATAATGGCGATGATGCCTGCAAAATAAGCGATATCCTCTGCCCGCACAATGCCAAAAGCGAACGAATCAGTGTAATGGGCTGCCAATGAAAGCTGGCGGATCGCACGGGCCAAATCGAGATTTGTGACGATCTGTCCGGCAACATCGCCCAAATAAAGAAAGGTGAGGGTTGCGATGCTCAAGAATGCCGCGACGATTTGATTTTCGGTCAACGCTGAAAACATCAAACCGATTGCCAACGAGGCGCCACCGTACAGCCAAATGCCGATGTAAGCGCATATCGTGTGCGACATATCAGGATTGGAAATACGTGCCACGATAATTTGATAGCTAAAAGTGATGGCTAAAAGCAAACTGTAGTACAGCCACGCGCTCAGAAACTTACCGACGACAATCGCGTTATCATTAACAGGCGATGTCAGCAGCAGTTCCATTGTACCTTCACGTTGTTCTTCAGCGAGCATCCGCATCGTCAATAATGGCCCAAAGAAAATCATAGCGGTTGCCATAAAATCGGGAATTAATGACGGATTGATCGGCTTAACCGTTAAGCTGTAGGCCACATCACCGTTAAAGTACAATCCGGTCAATATCAGCAGCGCGCCCGCGATGACATATGAAATGGGCGAACTGAAATACTGCCCCATCTCGCGTCTGAAGATTGTCCAAGTTCCCGTCATAATTTTACTCTTTGCCTACCACATCGAGGAACATTTCCTCTAACGTCATTGCTACAGGGCGTAACTCTAAAAGTTGATAGCCACCCTCAACGACCTTTTGGGCGACCTCACCGCGTACATCTTTTCCAGCTTTAACACGGATGGTGAATCCCGCACCTTGTGGCGAAATGCCTTCAATGCCGGGGATAGCCGACAATAATTTGCCAGCGGTCGCTGCGTTCGCGCCGCCCACTTGGGCGTACAAGTGATCACCTTTTTGAATTTGCTTACGGAGTGTGGCGGGCGCGCCCTGCGCCACAATGTGACCTTTGTTGATGATAATCACGCGGTCGCAAACTTGTTCCGCTTCGGAGAGGATGTGCGTGCTAAAAAGTACAGTGTGCTTTTTGCCTAATTGTCGCACACTCTCACGTACTTCAATCACCTGCTGGGGATCGATGCCGATAGTTGGTTCATCAAGGATCACGACTTCGGGTTCATGCACAAGCGCTTGCGCCAAGCCTAGGCGCTGGCGCATACCCTTTGAAAGATTGCGCACCAGCGTGTTACGGCGGTCAGAGAGATTCACGGTTTCCAGCACATGCTGAACGCGCTGGTTTGGATTGCGAATCCCGCGCAGTTTTGCCCAGAACGTGATATACCCCTTGACCGTCATATCAGGGTAAATCGGTACGCGCTCAGGTAAGTAACCAACACGTTTACGGACTTCCATCGAGTCCTCGGTGACATCAAATCCGGCAATCTTAGCGATGCCCTCGGATGGAGGCATAAACCCTGTCAACATACGCATCGTCGTGGTTTTGCCTGCACCGTTCGGCCCTAATAATCCCACGATCTCGCCTGTTTTTGCCGTAAACGACATATTGTCAACGGCTAGAAAATTGTTGTATCGCTTCGTCAGGTTTTGGACTTCAATCATAGTAATGCTGCCTGATACGTGCTCATATCGCTCTTTTGCATCCTACTTCGGCTTTTTGACAAGCGTCAAGTAAATGTATAGGCATTTGCACAAGGATTTCTCAACCCTTACGTATGCCGCCGGGTAAATAATCGCCCAAGATCGAACCGCCGATGAACTCTCGCAGCAAAGATGTGTCGGGAATCATCGCTTCTTGCGTGGCTGAAAGGGGCTGCACCCAGCGCAAGAATGAAAGCAAACGGTTAGCTTCAATATATGCAGGCGTTCCCTGTTCGACTTGCAGCAGCAAGGGTTCGGCTAATGGTCGCAGCGCGGCTAATTCATAGACCAATGCTGAATTAAAAATCGCGTGAGCATTCTCTTGATACGGGAAAATGTTCTGTTTTTCCCCGCGTCGTACACTTTGCCATCGGAGCAAGGTGTCGGTCGCATTATAGCCACGATGTCGGGCATCCCTAACGATACGCCGCATTAATCGCACATCGGTGGTCGAGACCCGGTTATGAATATCGGTGTTGAGCTGCGTTAACGCCGAGACGTAAATTCGATATACTTTTTCTGATGGAATGTCCGGCACAAGTCCCGGATTAAGTCCGTGAATACCTTCGACAATAATGATTTGCTTCGGTCGTAATTTTACTATAACACCTTCGCCGCTCTTGCCTTTAATAAAGTCAAAATGGGAAAGCTGCGTTTCTTCGCCCGCCATTAATTGCAGTAAATGCCGGTTAAATACCGGTAAATTAATAGCCTGAAGCGATTCAAAGTCGTAATCTCCTTTTGAATCACGTGGGGTAAGTTCACGGTCGACAAAATACATGTCCATCTCGACCGTATAGGGTTGCAAACCGTGTGCCAGCAGTTGGATTGCTAGGCGTTTTGAAAAAGTCGTTTTGCCAGAAGACGAAGGTCCGGCGATTAAAACCAGTTGGACTTGACCTTGTTCGTGCTGTTGGTATATATGGCTGGCGATTTGCGCCATGCGCTGTTCATGAAATGCTTCTGCGACCAGTATCAGCTCTTGCGCGCGATTTTCACGCACAATCTGATTCATCTTGCCAATATCTTCGACCCCTAACCGTGCCAGCCAACTGTCTGCCTGCTGAAAGACTTGTACCAATTTGCCAACGGCTTCAATTGGGGGCAACTCAGTTGGATTTTCTTTCCTCGGATATTGCAAGATGAACCCGCCGCTGGTCGAAATCAGCCGGAAGGTCTGCAAGTAACGGGTAGATGGCAGCATATAGCCATAATAGTAATCTTCGCGTCCACGCAGGTTGTAGAGCGTTAAATCACTGCGGGTTCGCTGCTCCAGCAATCGGACTTTAGCATTTTCATCTCGGGTCGCGAATAAGGCCGCTGCTTCATCTCGCTTGGCGACCCGTTTAGTGATCGGATCGTCGCTGTCCACGATCATGCGCATTTCCTGCTCAAGCTGCTCAAGCTCGTTCTCTGTTAGTTGAGGACGATTTACCATCTGGCAGTAAAAGCCGCCTTCCGGTATAGCATAGCTCACTCTAACCTGCGCCCCAGACCATAACTCATCAACTGCAGTCGCCAGCAGCATCACCAGTGAACGGCGATAAATGCGCCCACCATCACTGTTGGTCAGCAGCACAGGCGTTAGCGTAGCATCCCGCGATACCGGATAGGCGAGTTCCCTCAGTCTGCCATCTAAAATCCCGCCCATAATCAAATCGGCGGCGATGGTCTTATCAATTTTACTGGCTTCAATCAAAAAAGACTCGATGCTTGTTCCGATTGGTCCTTCTAGGAGAATGTCATTTTTAATCGTAACTTGTACGGTTTTACGTGGTTTTGCGGCTCGAATATCTGTTTCTTCCGCCTTCGATAATTGCATACAATGTTCTTTCATCAACGGTGTTTACATTTTTCATTATAGACGACAGGGTATTCAAAAAAAGCCTTAATGCCTAGTTCACCTTGCGCTAAATGAGTTATCTCTCATAATTTGGGATGACCGAACGTGCTTTGAGAAGCTCCCGTACTTGGTGCTATAATCCTCCCATCACATGCTAAGGAAAATCTATGTCGAGTTATGACAAATATCTACAAGAAGTATTGATTGATGAAGAAAGCCTTCAAAAACGGGTTGCCGAACTGGGCAAACAGATTTCGGCGGATTACGGCGAAGGTGATGACCTCATATTGATCTGTATTCTCAAGGGCGGGGTCATGTTTTTGGTCGATCTCAGTCGCCATATCGAAACTCCACATGAAATTGATTTTCTGGCTGTCTCCAGTTATGGCAAAGGTGTCCGTGAATCGAGTGGTAATGTTCGCATCGACATGGACTTAGGCTCAAATGTTACGGGTCGGCACGTGTTAATTGTAGAAGACATCATTGATAGCGGAGAAACGCTGCGCTTCGTCATGGATGTCATGATGGCTCGGCGTCCCGCCAGCTTAAAACTATGCACCTTGCTCAATAAACCCTCCCGCCGCCGTGTTGACATCCCCATCGATTATGTCGGCTTTGAAATCGAGAACAAGTTCGTCTTTGGCTACGGCTTAGATCTAGATGAAAAGTATCGAAATCTGCGCTTTGTCGGCGTGGTCAATCTGGATGCTTTGCCAAAATGATAACTATCCGTCCGAAGCGGCCTCATCGCCCGCTGATTTGGCCGGATATCGTAGCTGAACTTCAACAGGTATTGGCGGACAGTCCCGACGAAGTCTGGATTGTCGGCGGTGCTGTTCGTGATGCACTGTTACATCGGCCTCTTCATGATCTCGATCTAGCAACATCCGGGCAGGCTACAAAACTGGCGCGGCAAATAGCCAATTACTTCAAGGGGGATTTTTTCATTCTCGATGCAGATCGCGATGTTGGGCGTGCATTACTGAATCTTCCTGATGGTCAGTTTGTAATTGATGTGGCTCATTGTCGCGGCACTTCCCTCAGTGATGATCTTAATGACCGTGACTTTACTTTTAATGCAATGGCTGTCGATCTCAAAGACGATTTGTCCTTACTCCTTGATCCATTAGATGGCGAAACAGATATCAAAAACCACTTGCTGCGGCGTTGCAGTGCCCATGCCCTTTCGGTTGATCCCATTCGTGCTTTGCGGGCCGTACGCCAGAGCAGCCAACTCAATATGCACATTGAAGCCGAGACGTTGCGCGATATAAAGGCTTCTATTTCCGCCTTGAGTGCCTCATCACCCGAACGAATCCGTGACGAATGGTTCAAACTGTTGTCAGTGCCTCGGCCAGTTGCTGCCATCCGTGTTGCTGATGCGCTTGGTTTGCTCAAAGTCGTTATTCCTGAATCTGCCCCATTGCACACCGTAATGGAATCCAGCGCTTACTTGCACAATGCGTGGCAGCATACACTGATGCTCGTTGAAAACATGACCAGCATTTTAAACGTCATAAGTTATACCCGTACTGACCAAACGGCGGCGTCCTTTGGTTTAGGCATGTTGGCAATTCAACTGGATCGCTACCGGAGTCGTTTGCATACACATTTAAACACCATGTGGCCAAATGATCGTACGCATCCGGCTTTATTGATGCTGGCAAGTTTGCTTTATGCTTCGGGTAAAGTTGATCAAACCGAGAATTTTGCAGCCAAGAGCGCTGCATATGCCGGTGTTCGGGCCGATGCGCTTCGGTTAAGCATTGCGGAAAAATCTCGCTTGATGGTCATCTTGCGTTATCAACGCCTTATCTACACCCTTGAAGATACAACACCGCTGTCACTCTATCACTTTTGGCGAAAATTGAATGAAGCAGGCATAGACGTGTGTTTGATGACGTTAGCTGATTATTTGGCGACACATGGATCACATTTGAAGCAGGATGAATGGTTGATGCTGGTGGAACGCGTTCGCATTGTGCTTGAGGCATGGTACGACAAACACCAACAAATCGTGTCACCGCCTTCTCTCGTGGATGGCAATCAGTTGATGGAATTTTTACAGCTCAAGCCCGGACCCATTTTGGGCGAACTGTTGGAGCAGATTCGCGTCGGACAGGTTATCAATGAAGTGCATGATCGCGATAGTGCTTTAGCCTATGCCAAAGCGTATCTAGCGAGCAAAGGTTAGAGCTTTCCCATCACCTCACCTAAGCGAAGTTGAGCTTCTTCTTCAGGTACTTCAAAATGCATACTCATCGTTACCGGAGTACGCGCGCCTTCGCTCAATGTTTTAATCATCTCGATAGGCATTACTAACATTCGAGCAAATATCTTAACTACTTCGTCGTTTTTGCCCTGTTTGACGATGTCCGGCAGACCGCGCTTTTCGCCCCATTCGCATTGGATCGTGTGTCGCGCTAGCATCCGTACTAAGGACATGCGTGGCGAATAGTGTCCGCCCGTTTTGAGGAAGCCGACCGACATATTGGTCATATCGACATCTTCCCACATATCCGCTTTTGGGCGCTGGAGCATAATTTCGATTGGAACGGGCGGATCATCAATTTCAAAGGTGCGGATAAGTTCGGAAGCAATGATCTCTAAACGGTCAAAATCAATCATCTTTTTGTGACTCCTCTACAGTTTTGTCATCAGCCACGCCCTTACTGGCGAAAAACCACAGCAACGTATTTCCGTATTTCCGTTGATCAGTTGCCTGCAAATGTTTAAACTCAACCGGTACTTCTTCCGTCGGGTCAATCTGGACGATGAACTGAGTCTCCGTGTCTTTCATCCACGCTTCATTTGCATCCAAAATTTTTAATACATCCAACCACAGTTTTTTATACTGGGGCGGTGCGATATAGACAATGTCAAAGTCTTCAGTCGGCGCTTGAGCCACCACTTTCAGCGCATCCGCCCGCTTCACAACAGCGTTCCCAGTAAGTTTTGCTGTCGCCAGATTATCTTGAATGGTCTTGATTGCCTTCGGTTCAAGATCTAAAAATACGGCTTTTCCTGCCCCCCGGCTTAGTGCCTCAATACCGACACTGCCCGTTCCAGCAAATAGATCGAGGAACACAGCGTCGTAAATATCCCGACCAATAATATTGAAGAGAGCCTCTTTCACTCTGTCCATGATTGGGCGCGTCGAATCGCCCGGAACCAATTTCAGTTTGCGACCTTTTGCACTGCCCGCAATGACTCGGAGTGGCATATTAGCGCTGTAATCCTAGAACGGCATCCAGTACGGCGCGAATATTCGAAAGCGGCGTGGTAGCCATAATGGCGCTCCCTGTTGACAAAATCAGACGGCGGTTATTGGTTAGGGCGATAGCTGCCCGAATTTGTTCACGTATACTCGTCGGCGTGCCGTAGTGCATATGTTGAACGTGCGACAACCCCCCGCAAACGGCGTGATTGAATAATAATTTGGCCTGTGCTAAGTCCGGTTCAGTGTGCTGGTCATGCCAATTGATGACCTGCACCGGCAGTTGGCTGCACAACCGGAACATAGGAGCTTCTTCACTAAGATGCAGTACCTTTAACCACCATTTATCTTGAAGCGATTCGAGAATTTTACGATCGTAGGGCAGCCCGAAAATCCGATATTCTTCTTCAGTCAGCACATCGAAACTGGCTTCGCTTAAGTTGTAATAGATGCCCGACACAGGAAAACGCTTCATTGCATCTAAGAACCGCAGGGTAGTTTCGGTGATCGCGTTCAAACCGGTTTGTACGCGGTCTGGACTGGTTCGGATATGCCGAATCAATAGATCTCGCCCTGCAACCATCGCCGCCTGCGTCAGAGGACTATATATGGTTTGAATAACTGGAGTATCGTCGTTTCGTAACCCGTCCGTAATCAAGCGCAGAGTCTCAAGCTGGCGGCCTAAACTGCCTCGTGTTGGATCCAGTGGTCGTAAATTCGTCCAATCAAGCGAACGGGTCACGACTCGCTTAACCCATGTCCTCGTGCCTTCCAGATTTCCTTGCCATTCATCCTGAAAACCAAAATCAGATACGGCAAAACTTTCGGCAGGCGTAACGTTTACGAAATCCCAATCGTATGTCTTTTGGAACTCGATGGTTGACCGTGCTAAATCTGCGGCACGCTGATCGTCTCCCGGCCAATGTCGCCACAAGGCCACCGGAAGGCGATCAGTGGCTTCACCAGCGAATGACTTCTCTAGTCTTTCGCGTTTGTTCATAGTTCAAGAAATTACTTTCCGGTTTTGAGTTCGTCCAAGCGTTGCTGCAACATACGCGTCAACATCATAAAACGGTCGTCTTCAGGGGTATTGGCAGTGCGATGTTCATCTTCGCCGGTTTTTGCGGGTCTACGGGCTGCTGCCGCCGCCGTTACCAATTCGAGACAGCGTTGAAAATTCTGGATTGCTCCCTCTTTATTTCCGCTGTCGCGTAATGCCAAGCCCATCCCATAAAGCGCGTCCAGATTATTTTCATCCTGCTTCAAAATTTTTTCGAATTCAGGTACAGCCGTCGCGGCTTGATGTTCGCGTTGATGACGCCAAGCGTGGCTGATTGAAGCGTTGATAGGGTTGCTGCTCATGTATGCCTTTTCCTCCATAATTTGAATAACTCTAATTCTACAGATCGTGCGCTGGAAACACAAAAATTGCTTGTATCGATGGTCTGTATGCTTTGAATTACGGTACGACGCTGATGAGTGTCGGTAAAATCACATCTGTGCCTAGCACCCGCCCATCCGGATTGAAAAAATTGAGACGGTTGTTTTCATCACATCGATTGGAGCAGTCATAAACTTGAACGTGAATTTGATAATTGCCAGCGGGTATATTTTTAGCGAGCGAAAATTCATACGCATCACCGATGTACTGGGTCGTGTTCCAACGTCGTGTAGGATAATAGCCCGGATTCCGCAGTGCTGTCTCATTCCAACGGTTTCCATCACTGTTGTTTTGAAGGACAATTTTGACCTGATAGTTTTGGGTTAGAAAGCGCTGCGTTTGCCAAAATAATGTGATCTCAAAATCATCTGAGGGCGAGTATACATTTTGCCTTAGTTTGAAAGCACTTAACGTTAATCCCGTAGTGCTCCGCATTTGAGTTTCAAAACTGTTGCTGATATCTGAACTGCCTTGTTGTGTAATCCTAAAAAGAGGATTTGGAATTAGGATAAGCAGCGCAACCAATGCAAAGCATCCAACCGGAAGTGCGATGAGCCGCGCCTCGGCTTGCTTGAGCAAATCCAAATCTTCAAGCGGGTTTTTTCGCAGAGTCCTGAATTTTCCCCATGTCATGACCACAATCATGAACAACGTGAGTCCGGAAACAATCCAACTGCCTAATCGTACGTCGGTGCTGCCCAATGCTATCAATAATTCCGACGTTCGGCTGGTGAGTACAGGCAAATCGACCTGTATAAGGCCTGTATCTGCGTTTGGTTGCAGCTTGACCCGTTGTCCGTTAACGCTTGCACGCCATCCGGGGAAATATGCCGTTAAAAAGTTCAAAGTAACCGCTGAACTAACTTGCCGGAGTTGAAACTGATCTCCATGTGTAAAATGTGAAAGCGGACTCGCTTGGAAATTAACCGTGACTTGGCTTGGTGCCAGCTTGTTAATCAGCCCACCGGATTTGTAATTGTCGATCAAATTACGGTTGACGGAAACATTATTCGGCAGCGTTGAGGGAATATCCTCTCCAGCGGTGAGTACGGCAACTCCATAACCCTGTTGTTCATAATTGATCTGAGCTTCGCCGTTAGCGCTGCCAAACGGCTGTAAAGCCGGAGGTGGCAGCCAGATTGCCGTCGAACCGATCCATATGCCGACCATCAATATCGGTAGTAGTAAGCGCCGCAATCGTACCGAAAGATATTTCCTGAGCAGCAGCACGTCGCTGCCAACAACCGATAAACATAGGATTACAACACCAAGCATCCATGTTTCATGCGGCACAACCAACAGCCCGACCATAGCCACTACCAGACCGCTGATGAGGAAGAACAGACCGAAAGTAAACTGACGCATAACGATAATATTGGTAAGTCCGCCGCCAAATACAAAAAGCAGTGCAATGATGCCCAATGTAAATTGAGGGCGCGGTGTCATTTCAGCAGTATCAATGGCTCTAAAGGGTGCGATCATGTCGCTTAAGCGCAGTGTATGAACTTCGCTGGCAATATTCGGTCGCCAATGGATTGCCGATTGTTCCAACCACGCTGGTATCCAATAGAATCCTGAGAGTAAGACTCCTAATCCAATGGCTGCCAAGAATTGGATGAATTTGCGTTTTTTTGGTTTTTGTCTGAATTCCCAAACGGCAAAAATGATTGCCAATAAACAAATGACGACAGCCGCTTTAATACTGGTCAGGAACAATCCCGCTGTAAATAAGGAAACCAGCGAAAAATTTTGGGGTTGGTGTGCGCTAATCAAACGACTCGTCGCCCACAGTAATGCTGGTGCTAAAGCTAGCGCCAGCATCGTTGTTAAGTCTCCTTGAACATGCGGAACAATTAAGCTGACAAATGGACTATAAATATAGAGCATTGCTGCCAGTATGCCTGATGTTGCACCCGAATGCCGCATAACAAGCATATAAACGCTAATGCCTGCCATACAAGTCAGCAGCACATATAGCAGCCGCACCGCGCTTACAGCGTAATTCGTGAACAGTATTTGGAGGATGGCCGCCGCGTAGGCCGGAGCCGGTGGGTAAAAACTGGGAATTGGCGCGCCATACCCGCCCAATGCGTGCGATGACCAGCGAGGATACAACCAGCCTTCTTCAATGGACATGGCGTAGTCGTTGGTACGATACACATAATTTTCGTTAGCATTGTTGTGGGAAAGTTCGCTTCGAAATAGAAATGGTGCCGAAACAATAATGCATAACGCCAGCACCAGTAGGAATCCCCAATCGAGTCCCCGTTGCGCTCGGCGCATCCAATCGGGGAGTTGCTGTGATGTAAGGGGTTGCTGAAGGCTGCTCATAAGTTAGATTGTACATGATCTGCTGAGTCATGACGTGCTTGATTTGCATGTGGCTCGGTGCTATTCTGAAATTCATTAACGTGATGAGAACTCATGGATCAAATTACTGTCCGACTTGCCACTCCAAATGATCTAAATGCACTTGCCGATATGTGGTACGAGAACAAGGTTATCCAACAGCAGTCTGATGCTCGCCTAACGCTGATTGCTGGAGCGAAAGCCCACTGGATTGCCGAAGCTGCTCTTTGGCTTGAGAATGTCCGCTGCTCAATATGGTTAGCGGTTCGGGATGGCAGTTTGGCTGGTTATCTCGTGGCGTGGCTTCAAGATATGCCATCCGGTATGCAGCCAAATTGCGTCGGATGTATCACCGATATAGCAGTTGATCCACATAATCCGACTGTTGGTGCGAGTCAGCTCTTATTGGGTTCGGCACGTATATGGTTGTTGGAACAAAATATTACTCACTTGATTGTCGCCGTCCCTCATCGCCAGCCGGTACAACAGGCATTTTGGCGTGGGCAAGGGGCTAAACCGTGGATGGATTTAATGTGGCTGAAGTTATAATTCGTCGTGTCACCAAAGATGATACGGATGCACTCGCGGAAATGTGGCTTGCATTGGTTGCTTATCACCAGCAACTCACCGAAGATTTACCGGCTGCTTCTCGCGGCGGTGAACATCGCTATGTGCGCCGCATCATGGAACGATTGGATGACCCCTATACCTGTGCGCTTGCTGCCGAAATGGAAGGGCAGGTTGTCGGATTTGTGTTGGGCATGGTCATCGACTTAATGCCGGATATTTTTGATCAGAAGCCATCCGGTTTTCTTGCTGACATCTATGTTGAACCGCATGTTCGTCGTCAGGGAGTCGGTCGCAGTCTTGTTAATGAGTTGATGAATTGGTTTCGTGCCTGTGGTATTTCGACCTTTGACTGGCACGTTGCCTCAAATAATCCTGAAGGGTTAGCCTTTTGGCGTTCGATTGGAGGCCGCGACGTGATGATACGAATGCGCGCCGATGTGGGAGCAAAAAATGACTGAATTGTTATATCATACCGACAGTTACTTAAAAGAATTTTCCGCTCAGGTCGTTGGGCATGTGCCGGAACAAAACGGTGTCTTGCTTGATCGTACTGCATTTTATCCCGGAGGGGGTGGGCAGCCGAACGATGTCGGGCAGCTTTTAATGGATGGCAAAGTCTATCCCGTTACCAGTGTGGTGCGCGGGAATGTACATATTATTGAGGGTGATCTTCCCGCTGTTGGTGCTGCCATTACCGGTCAGCTCGATTGGGATCGCCGTTACAAATTGATGCGTACACACACAGCCATGCATATCCTCTGTGGGGTCGTCTGGCGGGATTACGGTGCTAGCGTAACCGGCGGTAACATGGAACCTTTAAGCGGGCGAATGGACTTCGAGTTCGAACGGATGCAAAAAGAATTGGTCAACGAGATCGAGACGCGTATCAATGCTGAAGTAGCTGCCGCCCATGATATTCGTGTCAAAATATTCCCGCGTGAGGAAGCCTTCAAAATTCCTGATCTTATTCGCACCAAGATCAATCTTCTGCCGGAAGGTATTCCCGAAGTCCGAACCGTTGAGATTGTCGGATTAGATTTACAGGCCGACGGTGGTACCCATGTCGCGAATACACGTGAGGTAGGCAAACTCCGCATCAGCGATTACAAGAGCAAGGGCGGTATCAACAAACGTATTTATCTTGAGATTGAATAACGAGGGTCAATTCGAGTTCAACTTATGATTAGGCGTATTCAAATCTTTCTGGGGCCAACCTTTTCCCGTATTTTGGTGGCATGGGTCGCAATTACTGGTCTAGCCAGTCTTATCCTCAATGTCATTGTCAATCAATATGCATGGGTGCGGCCTGTACAATCCTTGATCGTAATCGCCTTCCTTTTGGGATTGGTTATCATTTTCTTTATCCGCTTATCGGCGGAAGAACGCGGCAATTGGGCAGCCATTGTATTACCGGCATTGGTCGCTGTTGCGCTTGGGTTGATGCTCGCTCCGCAGTTGGCCTTACTCTTCATGGGACTCGCTGTTGGCTGGATTATTGCCATGCTGCTAATCACGCGCAACCGGATGCCAGTTGAGTATCGGCAGGCAGTCAAGTTCCTGCGTAAAAGTGAGTATGCTGAAGCCGTAAAGGTTATGGACAAAGTGATTTTGGCTGATTCCAATCACCCCTATCATTACAAATTCCGTGCCGAAATCTATCGCTTATGGGGCAAACTAAAACAGGCCGCCCGCGACTATCAAAAGATGACGGAGCTCGAACCAGATTCACCGGTTGGTTTCAACGGTTTGGCAGAGGTCTATCTGCAAAACCATGACTATGATCTCGCTGAAAAGGCGGCTGTTACGGCTCAAAAACTTGCACCTGATGATTGGGTGACCTATTACAACCTCGGTATGATCGAAGATCGCCTCAAACAATCCGAATCGGTTGTGGAACACCTTCAAAAAGCGTTATCCCTAAAAGTGCCAGATACCCGTCACCATCTGTTGATCGACTTTTACCTCCTTCGTGCCTACGGTCGCTTGGGACGCATGTCGGAGGCCAACAAAACGTTGGCGTCCCTGAAGAAGCAAACGACTGGCCTCGAAGAATGGCAAACCATTCTTAAGGACGATCAAGCGGCGACCTTGCGCCAAGTCATCGGGGATGACCTGCAAACCGTCTACGAACTTCTGGATGGAGACTTAAAGGTTGAAGATTTGAGGTTAGCCTGATGCGTCGTCGCTTGCAGGTTATACTGATTTACGTTACGCCGTTCTTAGCCATGATCGGTGGCTTAGTATTTGTTTCAGGACTGCTGAACGAGCTGTCCTCTGATCGTAACTTACCTGCTGGAATCTTATCCCCTTCAATTCAAGTCGCACTCGCCGGACTGTGTATAGCCGGAATTATGTTCCTTGTCTGGTTTACGCTGGTGGGTTGGCTGTTGGTACGCCAATCACGTAGTCAGGGTTCAGGCTACGGAGATGCCTATCGTTTGATTGAGGAATTCCGTTTCCGTGAGGCGATTCCTTTGTTACAGCGGTCGATCAACGAAGGCAAAGAAACGCCAGAAGTCTTGATGCTGCTGACAAGTGCTTATGCCTATGCCGGACAACTTGGCAATGCTCAGGCCACCGCCGACCGTGCTGTCCGCCTGTTTCCGGATGACCCCGGTTCATATATCACCTTGGCCAATGGTTATCGCCTGCAAGCAGCATATGACGAAGCAGCCCGTGCACTGATGAAAGCGGCTGAACTCGAACCCAACCAGCCCATTATCTGGGCCGAATTAGGGTTTGTGCAGCAGTTTGCGGGCGAAAGGGCAGCTGCAATCGAATCCTTTAAAAAATCAGCGAAGTACACTATGCCATCAATGTATGGTGTACGCGTTTACTATCATCTGGCGCAAGCCTACACAACTGCGGGTGAGGTCAAGCAGGCGGTTCGCGCCACTGTGAAAATGGTTAATGCCCGTGAAGGTCTGGTAGCATGGCTCTCTGGTCTGGATGCACTGGATGGCACGGCTTACGGTCAAGCCCTCCGTTATGAAGTCACGGCTATTCAAAATGCGCTGGCAGATGCCGGCAGCTTAAGCTAAGCGAATCACATTATGGGAAAAATAACAGCCTATCTCATTAAGGCGTTTCGGGGTTGGGAACGTTCTACTCAGCTCGCATTTATCACGGCCTTTGTTTTACTGCTCATTTCATTTGTAGTCGTGGCGGCTAGTTCCGGTAGTCTGCGTCAAAATGCGCTCATTGGTTTTGTCGGTCTCATTTTTGCCCTTCAGATCATTTTCATGTGGGGCAACCGCTCTATGGTTACAGCCTATACGCAGGCGCAGCGCCGCTATCTGGCCGAAGATTTTGTTGCCGCCCGTGATATTTTGGAACGCCATCTTTCAGCCGGTAAATCAGATGTCTCCAGCTTGACTTTGCTTGCCAATACCTACCGCCAGCTCGGAATGCTTGGCAAAAGTGAAGAAATTGTAAAAAAAGCTTTAGCCTTAAGGCCGTTTGACCACTTTCCTCTCTATAGTTTCGGGCGTACACTGCTAATAAGGGGATTATACGCTCAGGCTGTTGATACACTCAGGCAGGCTATAGAAGCGGGTGCGCCCTCAATCGTTGAGTTTGATTTGGGCGAGGCGCTGTATCGTAACGGAGACTATGACGCGGCAGCTGAAGTATTGGAACGTGTTCGTGACCCCCGGCAGGAACCTTTTCGCTTACTAATGACCGATTATTTGTTGTATAAGATGGGGCGAAGTGCAGTTCCAGATGTAGACGAGGTAAATGCAGGCATTAATTATTGGCGCGAATTAGCAATCCGGTTCGCAGAGACATCTTACGGTCATACGCTGGCAGATGATGTGGCATTTATGCAATCGCTTGTGGAGGCAAAATGAGTATTTTAGGACGTGATGGCAATATTTCAGTTATCCGCATCGGTACAATTGCGGTAATAATTGGTATCTTAGTCATTCTAGGTGGTGTCGCTTTCTTCTTTATTGATCGTGCCTCGCATCAGCGGCCATATGAAATCGAGCCATATCCCGGTGCTGCGGTCTGGTACACGAAATCATTAGCCTCTAATGCGCGTCAGGTCGTGTATCGTGTGCAGGGCGTCAGTGTTGATGATGTGGCTGCCTATTACCAGCAGAAATTAGAACAAATCGAAGGCGGTAATGCCGACCCATGTCTGCGTTTTCCAAGTACCGGCAACTATCCGTCTTACGATAAAGGCGATAAATCCGGTGTCCCTTACCGCTATAGCTGTATGTTCGACCGTTCGAGTTTCCAAATTTCGCAATCGACGCGCGTAAATATAGAACCCGGTATTGAAGCCAATAATTCAGTAGGCATGGTCGTTATCGAAAATGAACAACACTGGCAGCGATAATCCAACCAACGCAAACGAGGCTGAATCGCTTCCGACCAGTCGTCCACTGCCAATAAGAATTGTTGTGATGGGTTTGGTGGCAATCGTATTTGCCATCGTCATCGGCAGTCAGGTTATCGGTGTGCTGTACGCCATCTTTTTCCCGCCTGCTGCTCCCATACCCGATCAGGCGACACTCATCTCCCACACTAGCAAAGACTATGGTGCCGATGACTGGTTTTATTCGTCCAATCAAACGCCGTGTGAGGTAGTCCATTTCTTCCAAACCCAGCAGGCTGAGTGCCGTGTTGCCCCTGTTTGGTGTGATAACAGTGCTTCGTCAACACCACCCGAAGGATCAAAAACCAGAGGTCAGAATGTTGCCCGCTGTGTAGGGACACAAAACTTTTCCATCTTCGCCCTTCGCTGGGAAGCCATTATCGCGACCGGTGCGACAGCGAATGAAGTGACCCAGTTTCGCCTGAACCGCGAGATATTCTGGACGGGCGCTGTACCGCCCTATAATGCGCCGACTCTGGATGGCGGTTTTCCAAACTTCCCGACGGATATTCCGCTGCCCACCACTGCTTCTTAGCATCATTAGGTAAGTTTTGGCGTTTAACAGTGTCTAAATATTATGAGAACCTCCTATCAAACGGAGGTTTTTTTGTCATAGGCGTATATCGTCATAACTTGAACTTTCCCTACCGCATTCCATTATTTTGCGCGATAATGAGGATGTTTTACGTTTCCGCAAACCAATACCCGATTATAGCGTGTGCCTATTAAAGGAGGTGTCCCCGTGAAGGAGACTCAACAAATGCTCCTATCGCGGCTGATTCCTCGTTTGGGTCGAATAGCTTTGCCAATATAGTGTAGTCCGATCTATCCGCATCCCAGACGATAACCTGATGGAGAATCTTATGTTCAAGGCAGTCAATGCCAAAGTGGATATCCAAAAGCTAGAGCGTGACCAGCAAACGTTCTGGCATGAACGCAATGTCTTCCAGCGCACCATGAAGGAGCGCGAAGGCGGTCCCGAATACGTATTTTATGAAGGCCCGCCGACCGCCAACGGCAAACCCGGCAGTCATCATGTCTTGGCGCGCGCATTCAAAGATATGTTCCCACGCTACAAAGTCATGCGCGGCTACCACTGCCTGCGCTACGGTGGTTGGGATACGCACGGCTTGCCCGTTGAAATCGAAGTTCAGAAAGAACTCGGCATCAAGTTCAAACATGAAGTTGAAGAATACGGCGTTGCCGAATTCAACAAAAAATGCCGGGATAGTGTGCTGCGCTACCTGACCGATTGGGAAAAACTGACCGACCGCATCGGCTTTTGGGTCGATCTGGATAACGCCTACGTGACCTTCAGCAACGACTATATCCAGAGCGTGTGGTGGATCTTAAAGCAGTTCTGGGAGAAATCGCTCCTTTATCAAGGTTATAAGGTTGTGCCTTATTGCCCCGAATGCGGTACGCCCCTCAGCAGCCATGAAGTTGCGCAGGGCTACGAAACGGTTGAAGACCCCAGTGTCTATGTTCGTTTCCCACTCAAGGATAAGCCCGGTGTCTACTTCTTGGTCTGGACGACTACTCCATGGACGCTTCCTGCCAACGTCGCGCTGGCTGTCGGTGAAACCATCGATTATGTACAGGTCGAAGGCCCTGCTCAAGATGGTGATGGCAATGAGAATCTAATCCTTGCTGCAAACTTGGTGGAAAAAGTCCTAAAGCACCCTGAGAGCTACAAAATCGTTAAGCGTTTCAAGGGCAAGGACTTGCTTAACCAGCACTACAATCCGCTCTATACCTTCCTGCCCGTTGAGCAAGATTATGCCTACGTTGTGGCAGGTGATTTTGTCAGCACCGAAGATGGTACAGGCATCGTTCATATCGCCCCCGCTTTTGGACAGGATGACTTGGCGGTTGGACAAAAATATAAGCTGCCCGTGCTGCGAACCGTCGCGCCGGATGGCAAACTGATCGACGCAGTGACCAAATTTCGCGGCATGTGGTTCAAAGATGCTGACCCTGAAATCTCGAACGATTTGCGCGAACGCGGCTTGATGTACAAATCGGGCAAGCACGAACATAGCTATCCATTTTGCTGGCGCAGTGGTACCCCGCTAATGTATTACGCGCGCGAAACATGGTTCATTCGCTCGACCGAATATCGCGATCAATTAGTGAACCTCAATCAAACCATCAATTGGGTTCCCGAACACATCAAAGATGGACGTTTCGGCAATTGGCTCGATGATGTCAAGGATTGGGCGCTCGGACGCGAACGCTTCTGGGGAACGCCGCTGCCCATCTGGGTTGATGACATGACCGGTGAAATGCTCTGCATCGGCAGCGTAGAAGAACTTTCTCAGCTTGCAGGACGTGATCTGACGGATTTGGATTTGCATCGCCCCTATGTTGATGAAATCACTTTCCCCAATCCCAATGGGAAGGGCGGTACCATGCGCCGTGTGCCTGAACTCATCGACGTCTGGTTCGACAGCGGTTCGATGCCTGTAGCCCAGTGGGGTTATCCGCACAAGAATGCCGACATGTTCAAGTCCCATTTCCCTGCGGATTATATCTGCGAAGCCGTTGACCAGACTCGCGGTTGGTTCTACAGCCTTCATGCCATCAGCACCATGCTTTTTGACAGTGTGGCCTATAAGAATGTCATCTGCCTCGGACACATCTTGGATGGCGACGGCAAAAAGATGTCCAAGAGCAAGGGCAACATCGTTGATCCTTGGGATGTGCTGAATAAACACGGTGCGGATGCTTTCCGCTGGTATTTGTATACCTCCAGCCCGCCCGGTGATCCGCGCCGTTTCTCAGTTGATTTGGTCGGTGAAGTGGTCAACAAGTTCTGGAGCACGCTCTGGAATACCTACAGCTTCTTTGTGACCTACGCCAATCTGGATAAATGGTCACCTGCCGATAAGCAGCCCGCCATCAAGGATCGTGATCCGCTTGACCAATGGGTCTTGGCTGAGTTGCATTTGCTTGTTAAAGAAGTGACCGAAGCCTATGAAGGTTACAACGTCACCGATGCCACACGCCCAATTCAGGTGTTTGTGGAACGTCTGAGCAATTGGTATGTTCGTCTCAGCCGCCGCCGCTTCTGGAAGAGCGAAAGTGATGCCGACAAACAGGGTGCATATGCCACGTTGTACGAATGCTTGACCACAATCGCCAAGTTGATCGCGCCAGCAATGCCTTTCTTGAGCGAATCACTCTACCGCAACTTGGTCGCGGGTGTCGATGAATCTGCGCCGGATAGTGTTCACTTGGCATCATGGCCAGAGTACGATTCAGCGCTCATCAATATGGACACCATCAACGACATGAACACCGCCGAGCGTTTGGTCAGCTTGGGACGTGCCGCCCGTGAAAATGCCAATCTCAAAGTGCGCCAGCCCCTTGCCAGCGCTCAATTTGTGACGCGTGAGGCTAAGGAGGCATCAGCTATCAAACATCTTATGCCGCTCATCCAGAGCGAATTGAACGTCAAGCAGGTAGTGGTTCTTGAAGGGGCAGGGGATGTCATCGCTTATGTCCTTAACCCGCTGCCCAGCGCCTTAGGTAAGAAATTCGGTAAAGACTTCCCGTTGGTCCAAAAGACCTTACGTGAAGGTGCACAGGCAGATGTCACTCGCTGGGCAAAAGCCTTGCTCAATGGCGAAAACGTCACAGTCGAGACCGACGGGCGCACCTTTGAAGTTACGCCGCAGGAAGTCGAAGTCAAGCAAAAGTCTGCCGAAGGCTTTGCCATCGCTGAAGAAAATGGTTATCTGGCTGCGCTCGACACCCGCTTGAGTGAAGAACTCATTTTGGAAGGGCTGGCGCGTGAAATTGTACGCCGTGTACAAACCTTGCGTAAAGAAGCCGACTTCAATATCGACGACAAGATTGTCGTGCGTTACGTGGCGAGTGAACGCCTGACCAAAGCCATCGACTCATTTGCGGAATACATCCGTACTGAAACCTTGAGCGATAAGCTGGAAGCCAAGCAGCCGTCCGACGGTTTCTTCAGCAAAGAAGATAACTTCGAAGGGGAAACCCTCTCGCTGGGTGTCAAACGCGCCAAAGCCTAACCTCAATCCTGCTCCATATTTTGTAGGGGCGCACGGCTGTGCGTCCCTTTTTTATTCCTCTTTGCGTTCTCTTGTCTTCTCATTGCGATCTTGGCGATTATTGATTGTCCTTTGGATTGCTAATGACTGGCGACTGATAGCTGACGACTATTCTTGTTACTCTTATCCAATTGGGCAACCTGACTAATCGAATATCAGTTAAATTGACGTTGTTATATTCATGCATATTGCTGTATATTTTGGTTGTTATCACTAAAATCATCGAATCTTGCTTGTGAAAATTGCTCATCCGATTGGATATTTTTATTCAATCTTTCCAAAAGGCGTCATGAATGACCGAAAACAATACAACTACACTACAGGCGCTGTTGCAGTTTGCTCTGCCCTTAGGTACTTCTTTAGCGGCTGGCTCGCCCGACATAAACATTAACTGGTCGGTCACAGTACGCGCACAACCGCCCGCTTTCCCGGATGTGTACGGCGGTGAGTTGGCTTTAGTCTCGATGGATGTCCTTCGCAGTTATAACAGCCGCCTGACATTAGGTGAAGTTGTACAAAGTTTAGCGCAGGTTGGCGTGAGTGCTGTTGCTGCCATTGATGATGTAAGCGACACAGCGATTTCGGTTGCTAATGATTGCGGTGTTGGCTTGCTAGCCCTGCCGGATGACAGTAATCTCACCCGTATCGAACGCTCTGTTAACACACTGATTGCCAATTACACCGCCCAACTCAACCAGCGTGCAATGGAAATTCAGCGGCAGCTCAGCCGGCTTGCCGCCGAAAATCGTGATCTCAACAGCCTCCTGCAAATTGTTGCACGTGCCACAGCTCGTCCGGTCGTCGTCCATGATGACGCGGGCGTACTCATGGCACAGGTTTATCCAAATGTCTCGCGTCGTGGTGGCGGAACGGGTCGCGCAATTCTTCAAAGTTTGCCTTATGGCGCGTTCCAGAACTGGCTCGAACGCGAAGCGCCTGATGGTGAAGGGGCGATTGTTTCCAGTCCATTGGGTTTTACGACCGTCTTAAAGGTCGAAAAGCGTGTGGCGGGTTATTTGTCCCTTGTGGATAAACAAACCCCGCTTGATGAGTTCGACCGTCTGGTGATGACCTACGGCGCGGATGTGTGCGCCATCGAACTCGCCAAGAACCGTGCTATTGCCTTCGCGGTTGAACAGGCGCGTGGTGACTGGGTTCAGATGTGGCTCAGTGGTACACCTGCCGATGACGACCTGCTAACCACTCGTGCTCAACAGTCAGGCTTTGACATCAATTCCGCGTTTGTCGTAGCTGTATTTCGCGCCTCTACCAAATCGGGTGCGCCCTTGCCGCTTGAATCGCTCATCTCACTGGTGCGCGACGATATGATTCGCCGTCAGATTAATGGCGCGGTAGGGCAGTACGTTGACGTAATCGTTGCTCTTTATCCGCTCGAAAACGCCGCTCAGCCACAGCGTGTTCGCCGCTTGGTTGATGAAGTCCGTGAGCAGTTAGCCTCACGTACACCGAGCGGTCTGGTTGGTGCGGGAATCAGTCGGCCCGCGCTTGGACTTTCAACACTTCGTGAAGCCTACCGCGAAGCCAAAGATGCCGTCAGCATCGCTAACGAATTAGGCGACCGCGAACAGGCCACATTCTACGGTGACCTCAAACTCTTTCAGCTTCTATTAGCCCTTAAAGAACGTAACCTCGATCAAATGCGCCGCTTTCATAAAGAGACGCTTGGCCTGCTGGTTGAACATGACGAACGCAAACAAGGAGACTTACTGCGTACCCTCAACGGCTTTTTTGAGGCCAACGGCAACTTAGCCAAAGCCGCCTCTGACTTGGATGTACATCGTAATACATTGGTCTATCGTCTTGAACGCATCGCTGAACTCACTGACATGAATCTTGACGATCCCGATAACCGTTTAATCCTGCATCTTGCCCTTAAAATCCAGCGCGTCCTTGCCACTCTCTCCGGTGGCTAATCTCCAATTGCGCCGGACATTTACGCCAAAATCTCGTCGTAGTGAACGGTCTTAGACCGTTCGTCTTTTTTCCGTTTGGCTATAGCTAGCGACTGTTGACTGGCGACTACTGATTATTATCTTCTACGTTTATTTCTGGTTTGTCGGCTAACCGTTTCCTAACGACCTTCCGACTTTCCACCACAAATCCTCGCCTGAAAAGTTATCCTCAAACTCCTCAAACCTAAATTTCGCGCAAAAAGAGGGATAAGTTGAGAGAAGCCCACTCCTTGGAAAAGGCCAAGACAAGGGGGCGGGCTAAGGGATGAAGCGAGTTGAGAACAAGGCCAACAAGCTGCCCCTGCGGATCAAAGTAGAGA
>WGMX01000046.1 GCA_016124855.1 Anaerolineaceae bacterium
TAGTTGATCTCGTCGTAGCCGATGTAATTCCAGTTGTGGGGCAGTTCACCGAGGTTTTGTGCTGCATCGACTTTGATATTCACTGCTTCGGGGGTTGTGACCATCGCCTGACCTTATTCTGCATACGTAATAAGGACGCACAGCCGTGCGTCCCTTACAAACCCTAAATTATTTAACCTGTTCCAGTTCGTGGATGCGCTTTTCGCTGAGTTCAACCAGTTCGCCCAACGTTCCGGCATCGAAAGCAAATTTTGCGCCGGCTGCCGCGAACAGTTCGGGGAGTGGTTTGGTATCGCCTAAACTCAAGGCATAACGATAATCGCGCACGGCCTTTGCCTTGTCGGTCATGGAATTGCGCCAGACTTGCATCGCGCCGATTTGCGCCAGTCCATAATCCACATAGTAGAAGGGGATTTGGAAAATGTGCAGTTTGCGATGCCAGCCGGTTACGCGCGAATCTTCCAATCCACTCCAATCGACACCGGGGATGAAACGTCCCCACAGGTCGCCCCATGTGGCGTCACATTTGGCCGGATCGGATGCATCCTGCGGATTACTATATACCCAATGTTGGAAGGCATCGACCACTGCCATGAACGGCCAGAACAGAATGTTTTGCTCAAGGTGTTCGATCTCGGCACGGGCGGCTTCCTGCGGTGTATAGTAGCCGCCTTCACTGGCTGCTAAGTATGGCGCGGCTAACAGTTCCATCGACATCGAGGCGACTTCCGCAATTTCCGATGTGTATTCCCACTGCTGCGAATAAGGCAGGTTGAGCGCTTCGAACAAGTGGAAAGCGTGTCCGGCTTCGTGCAGCAGGGTTTGGACGTCGTCCTGTGTGCCAACGGCGTTCATGAAAATAAATGGACGTTTAGCCTGAACCAGAGCGGCTTGGTAGCCACCGGGTGCTTTGCCCTTGCGGTTATCCAGATCAAGCAGGCCATCTTTGCGCATGATGCTGAAGTAATCACCGAGTTCAGGATCAACTTTGTGCAGAATATTGTCGGCTTTGCTCACCAATTCTTCGACTGTTTGGAACGGATGCAGCGGTGGGCGGCTGGGCGGATAAACGTCATCGCGGTCTAAGTCCCAAGGACGCAGGGTATCTACACCGAGTTTTTGGCGCTGTCGTTCGTAGATGCGGGTGGCGGCAGGCACGACCACTTTTTCAATGGCATCATGGAAGGTCAAGCAGTCGTCAGGTGTGTAATCAAAGCGTTTGAACTGCTTCCAGCGCAAATCGCGGAAGTTGTCGTAGCCGGCGTTCTTCGCCATTTGCTCGCGCAGCGGCAGGAATTTTGTCCACAGTTCATTGAGGGCGGGACGATCTGCCAAGCGGCGTTCGGCAATGGCTTTCCACACTTTTTCGCGCAGTGTGCGATCATCCGATTGCAGCTTGAGTTTCAACTGTGTAATGGTCAGCTCTTGGCCTTCCCACACGACGGTTTGAGCGCCCACAATTTGGTTGTATTGAATGGCGAGTTCGCGTTCTTTGGTGACCAGCGGCACATTTGCCTCGCGGAAAATCTCGGCTTCGGTCTGGATGTTGCGCATGGCATTTTCAAAACCTGATGGAGCCAGTTCACTCCTCAGCAGTTTTTCTTTCATCTTTTGTTCTTGAATCGATGATGGCTCCGCAATGTTGACTAAGAAGTTTTGCAGGCGTGTAACCGCTTCTTGATCTTCAGTGTTCACGGTGGTAGCGATTTCTAAGCGGTTGCCGGTTTCACTGAGCAAACGGATGAGCTGTGTCCAGTCGGCTAACCAAGTTTCAATGTTATTTGCATCAATCGGACGTGCCAGCAGTTCGGCATAAACCGGTTCGATCTGTGACCATGACCAATTCATAAATTCAAGGGTGGTGTTAGGGAGCGTTCCCAGCATGAGACTTCCTTTCGCATTTACTTAAACACAAATATGATACTCTAGGAAAGAAATACTTGCTGCAATATTGGTCTGCTTAGTTTGGATAGGCAGCTTAAAGGGATTACCCCTAAGAGTTAGGGCGGGTCTTAATTTCCAACTTGATATAGGCTATTCATAAAACTAACAATCTGAACAACCCATGACCTCATTTCAACTGCCTTCCACCATTTTTCCTGAGAACGCCATCAAACGGGCTGAACTGATTTATCAACGGCGAGCTGAAAAAAGGCCGCGCGCGTGGAGGCGCTGGTTGAATGTCCTCGTGAAGTGGGTGACGATTACGATTGTCATCATTTTTGTCGCAACCCTGCTGCTGGCTTCGATCACACAGCGTGATCCAACACCCATCTTCAGTCTACTTGGCCCGCTGCCAGCGTTGTTGATTTTGTTCACCGTTTTTTATGACATTGCGTTGATGTTTCGGACGATTGCCTCAGGCGCGAACAGCATTTCCCGCGAGAGGGAAGGTCAAACGTGGGAGATGCTGGTACTCACCGGCGTGAATGCCCGCCAAATCGTGCGCGGTAAATGGTGGGCAACCGTGCAAAAGCAGTTCCCTCGTTATTTGATGCTCAGTTTTATCCGTGCAGGGGCGACTACTGCTTCGGCGGTGAGCCTGATCACAAATTACTACTATCTGTCTAACTATTACAACACGCGAATGCAGCTTCCGCATCCGCTGATGATTGTCATCTCGATTTTGTTGGGGGTGGTGCTGACGGTCGCTAATTTGGGCTTTAGCGCAGCCTGCGGCCTGCTGGGATCGGCGGTGAGCAAACGCAGTTCAATGGCGGTTGCTCGTGGCGTTGCTAACCAGATTGTTCTTTCACTCGGACCGGCGCTTGCCGTTTTGTTTATCATCAGCCGCATTTATTTTGTAACAACGCGTTACGATGCAACGTGGCAGTCAATTTACTCATTCTTTGCGTTGGGTACGGCTTCACTTATCGATAACGGCTTTAATTTATTAGCCAGTCCTCTCTATGTGCGTTACGCCTATTATAACGGTGAAAGCTATTCGCCGATTTTGCCTATCGAATGGGATTGGATTGTTGCAGCACTGCTTACGCTGGCTTGGTATATCGTTTTAACGCGGTTTGCACTGTGGCGGGCGGAGAAACGGGCTGTTAGCGCATTAGCGACGCCTGTGAGTTAGGAAATGATCTAAATGAAACCTTTCAAAAGTTCATAATGGACTTTTAAAGGATTTAATTTATATTGAGAGCCGTTGTGATTCAATTTCAGACCTTCGTAGAGTTTATCGTGCCTGTTGTTTTGATACGATAGGTATCGCTTCGTTTTCATCACCTATTTTCAAATGAACAGCTCAAGAATATGCCTACCTGTGTAGGCTAAATTCTATTTGCTGATCCACGCTGTGAAGGACTGATATTCGTGAATAGCAATCGTTATCTCACCGCTTTTGGAATCATGTGGTTCGGGCAGACCATCTCGCTCATCGGAACCAGCATGAGCAGTTTCGCACTGATGATCTGGGTTTGGAAAGAAACTGGTCAAGCCACCGCTACCGTACTCACGGGCATTTCTGGCTTAATCCCTTCGCTGATCGTTGGCTTGGTGACAGGCGTATTGATTGACCGGTGGGATCGCAAGTGGGTCATGCTGCTCAGCGATCTAGCGGCAGGCGTATCCACCGTAATCATTTTTCTACTGTTTTCCAGTCAGCAGTTGCAAGTCTGGCATCTGTATGTAACATCAGCCATCGCTGGAGCAGCAGGCACATTTCAATATCTGGCTTATTCCGCTTCGATTACCTTGATGATTCCAAAATCACAGTACGCCCGTGCCAGTGGCCTACAGTCGCTTTCTGAATACGGCTCGAAAATCGGTGCGCCAATTATCGCCGGCATTCTGATTGGCATCATCGGCGTATCGGGTATTCTGCTGATCGACCTCGTTACCTTTTTGTTCGCAGCGACCACGCTTTTGCTCATCCATGTGCCCAATCCCACGCAGACACCACAGGCCAAAGCCACACGTGGAACTTTTCTGCAAGAAGCAGTCATTGGCTTTCGGGCTATCTTCGCGCGACCCGGCCTACTCGGTCTGCTGGTGATCTTGTTGTCATTTACGACCGCTGAATCACTGGGTTATCCACTCATCCTGCCCATGATTTTGGCGCGAACAGGCAACAACGAACTGATACTCGGAACGGTACAATCGGTCTTGGGGATCGGCGGGGTCATCGGGGCAATCTTACTGACCATTTGGGGCGGCCCGCGTCGCAAAGTGTACGGGGTTCTTGTCGGTGTTGCCTTGACGAGCTTATTGGGCGACTCATTGATGGGTCTTGGTCAAAGTCTTCCGGTGTGGGTGATCGCCGCTATCTTTTTAGAGGTCTTTATCCCGGTCCTCTATGGATCGTATCAAGCCATCTGGCAAGCGAAGATCGAACCGGAAATTCAGGGACGTGTCTTTGCCGCCCGCGATTTGATGGTGCATATCGCCCAACCTATTGCGATGATTTTGACCGGACTGCTCGTGGACAAGCTGTTTGAACCTGCTTTAATGCCTAATGGCAGCCTCGCACCCATCTTTGGTGGCTTAGTGGGTACAGGTTCTGGTGCGGGCATGGGTTTGCTGCTGGTGATCGCGGGTTTGCTCAGCGCATTAGCAGGTCTGGCAGGCTTTGCCATTTCGTCAATACGTGAAGTCGAGATTCATTTACCCGATCATCAGCCTGTTACGGAAAGTGCAGCGACCTAATGTGCGGTTTTAGGTTAGTTTATTCGAACTTGCCTGTATAGCCTTTTTGTTCTATACTGTAAGGTCGATATGGATTTCGCGCTTCGTTTTGATGCTGCATATGCATTTGTTATAGTTAGAATTTGTCCGAATATTCAATATGCTTCTCTCGGACGGCATGTATGCCGTCCCTACAAAGAGCCTTCTTCGTAGGGACGCGATATATCGCGTCCGGCATTTCTATCTTAACTTTCAGACAGAGTCTGAACCAATCAATCAACGAAAGCAGAACGATGAGCGCATTTAAACACGTCATTCAGAACGAAGCCGAACTCCGAGAAATTCTAGGTTATGCAGGGCGAGCCGCACAGAACAAGGTTCTCGCCGAAATTGATGATATATGCCGCGCCTTTATTGAGACATCACGATTTGTATTGCTCGGCACTACCGACAGCCGTGGCAATATGGATGTTTCGCCAAAGGGTGATCCGGCGGGGTTTGTGCAAGTCATGGATAACAAAACACTGCTGATTCCAGACCGTCCCGGTAATCGTCGCGGCGATACGCTGTCGAACATCGTGCAAAATCCCGATATCGGGCTGTTGTTTCTCGTGCCGGGGCGCAGCGATTCGCTGCGGATCAATGGAACAGCTCAGATCGTGCGCGACGATGAGGTGCGGGAACGCTTCATCATGCAGGGCAAGACACCCATTTTTGTGATCGCGGTGACGGTCAAAGAAGCGTTTTTTCACTGCACCAAATGTGTACTGCGTTCGGGGTTGTGGTCATCTGAACGCGAACACGATGAGTTAGTATCGTTTGGAGAAGCTATCGTTAGACACGCCAAACTCGACATCAGCATTGAAGAAGCCGATGTGATGGTGAGCGAGGAGAAAAATGAGCTGTATTAGACACGGGCGAGACCAAAACCCTGAAAGGTGAATGATGTACGGCTTAACTGGAAAAATGATCGCCCAATCGGGTCAGCGCGATACCTTAATCGGCTATTTGCTGCAAGCCGCCAAAGGCATGGAGGTGGTTGAAGGCTGCTATCTATATGTCGTGAGCAGCGCCGATGATGACCCCAACGGGATTTGGATAACTGAGGTTTGGCGGGACAAAGCCGCTCATGATGTATCGCTTCAGTTGGAAGGGGCGCAAGAATTGATTGCCAAAGCCCGACCCATAATTGCGGGCTTCGGTGAACGCTTTGAGTCAACACCCGTTGGCGGCAAAGGTCTGCCTGAAGATGCTGTTCAATAATTTGATGGCTCACTTTGGTGTTTCCGCCGCCAATAATAGCCGGAAAATAAGCGGCGGCAGACCCCTTCCGCCGCCGTCGCTTAAAACTTGCGGCTTGAAACTTCTGACTTGTAACTGCTTAATGGCAAACTTGGCGTCGGACATCCCATGACGCAAATTGCCGCAGTTCCAGCCGAACCAACCGCCGTTTGATGGGCTTTTTATGTCATTTTCGCCGATTAATTTGAATTTTTCGCCAAAATTGCCAAATCTTTTTTGAACTTTTCCCATCTAACCGCGTACATATAAAAGTGTGGTTAGGCTAGAGGGTATTATGCAAAATCGTTTAAGTGGGATGCGCGCTTTTTATCTGGTTGCGTTCGGGCAGTTCATCTCGATCTTTGGCACGACTATGACGCAGTTCGGACTCACCATCTGGTCGTGGAAGTTCGTCACCGAAGTTCAACCGACGACTGATCCGGCAACTGCTATGGCTTTAGTTGGTTTCTTCAACTTCGCGCCGGAAGTTTTGCTCAGTCCCATCAGTGGTGTACTGGTTGACCGTTGGAATCGCAAGCTGGTGATGATTCTCTCGGATGTCGCTGCTGGCCTCGCCACGATTGCTGTTTTCCTACTGTATTCCAGTGGTCAATTGCAGATGTGGCACTTGTATATCGCTGGAGCATGGACGGGCGCGTTCAAATCCTTCCAGTGGCCTGCTTACTCCGCTGCTATTTCGACCATGATTCCTAAGGAACAATATACCCGTGCTGATGGACTGTTGGGTTTGACTGAATCGCTTTCAGGTATTCTTGCGCCGCCGCTGGCTGGACTGCTGCTCGGTGTGATCGGTCTAACAGGCATTATGACCATCGATATTGTGACGTTTCTCGCCGCTGTTGCTGGCGTGCTGTTAGTAACTATCCCGCAGCCAACCGTCAGTGCTGAAGGGGAAGTCAAACGCAGCATTTGGAAAGATGCGGTTTTCGGTTTCCGTTTCATCTTGCAACGTCCGAGCTTACTCGGCTTGCAACTGGTATTTTTCTTTGGGAACCTACTCGGCAGCCTTACGGGAATGCTGCTTAATCCCATGATTTTGTCGCGCACGGGTAATAACGAAGTCATCTTGAGTTTTGTTCAAGCTGGCTTCGGCGCAGGAGCTGTTGTTGGCGGCTTGATTCTGGTTCGCACCGGAGGATTGAATCGCCGCACCAACGGCGTTATCTGGGGCTGGTTTTTAAGTGCATGGTTTGGTCTGGTTTTGTTGGGTATGGGACGCACGTTACCAGTTTGGTTAGTTGTCGTATTCGCTTCGGCTTTTGTGAATGTATATATCAATGCTTCTAATCAATCCATCTGGCAAGCTAAAGTGCCGCCTGATTTGCAGGGTCGCGTTTTCTCGGCGCGCCGGATGATCGCCCAAGTGGTTGGGCCATTGGGTATTTTGCTTTCTGGCCCGTTGGCTGATCGACTTTTCGAACCCGCCATGCGCGAAGGCGGGAGTTTGACTGGCACATTTGGTTGGCTGGTGGGTGTTGGGCCGGGGGCCGGTATGGCGCTGCTGATGGTCATATCCGGCGTGATGATTATGATACTTGCTCTCATTGCTTACCGCGTTCGCGTCATCCGCAACGCCGAGGACATCCTGCCCGATCATGATGTACCCAAGCCCGCCGTCGCTTGAGCTTACATGCCGACTTGATAGGCTGGTGGCATGTAATCGCGCTTATCGACCTTCGAAAAGGGTTCGAGCATCGCCATACTTTGGGGTTCATCGGGGCAGTGCTTGCGCCACCATTCCAAGAAGGGAAGCACTTCCAAACGTGCCGAGCGGTATTCTTGGACGACCAGATGACCAACCACGCCGCACTGCTCAATGAAATGGGTGCGCTCGAATTCATCGAGTACACGCTGGCTGTCAAAAGCCACTCGTCGTTGAATCGCTCGCCATTGGTCATTGTGACTTTCAAGGAGCATGTAGGAAGCGGTCATATTGCCATCCAACGGATTACCGACCGAGCCTGCGTTCAGGATGTGCCAGCCATTGACCTGCCGATCCAATATCAAGTGTGAATGAGCTGTGATGACGGTGTTTTCTTGAACACCCGCTAAGATGGTTTCGATTTCGGTGTCAGAACTGGTGGGGAGAATCGGCTCAAAGTGGCTGCGCGGGCTGCCATGCACCACTTTGATCGCAGAAGCATCTCGAAAACGCAAGGATAGGGTATCAGGCCATGATGAAATGACATTCATCCAGTGGTCGCCCAGTTGGGCAAGCGTGTATGGAGGCAGGGTAAAGATTTTCCAATGTTCCGGTGCGCGGGACGTTTGCCAATCGGTGAGATAAAGCTCGTTGTTCCCACGAATGATGGCGCAGGGCAGCTCAGCCAGCCGTTCCATCACTTGACGCGAAAATGGCCCCCAGTTGACCACATCACCCGCCACAATGATTTGGTCAACTGTAAATGGTTTGAGGTCATCTAGTACAGCTTCCAACGCAGGTAAATTGCTATGAATGTCCGAAAGCACAGCCAAGCGTGTCATCGCTATAATCCCTTTTTGGTTCACCCGATAACGCCGCTTATGATACATCGAGTGAGGGGAGACTTAGATGATGATTGCCCGCCGCTTGATCTGTGCTTTATCCGGTCGCCACGAGTGGATGCGTTCGTAGTCGCCCAAGATACCAGCGCACGGCAAGCTGGCTGATGCCGCGTGTGATGGCATAATTGATGATGAAACCGAGTATTAAACCGAGTCCGGGAATGAGTTTTGCGAAGGCTTTTTCGGTTATCATCTCGACCAACCGGCGTGATAAGCCCAAGCCGAAAGCCTGTGTCTGGTTAGAAACATACTCATCGATTTGTCCACCTTCACCGAGTTTGAGGGTTTGCCCCAAACTCAATATCGGGGTGGTGGCATTCGCGCCTTGAGGGTTGAGCGCCCAAGCAATGAAGTGAAGTGTTGCGTTCTGAATGCGGGCGGTTGCATACAGATCAATGGTCATGCCAAAGGGTAGGAAGGGCAGACCGCCAACGCTGGTGATTGCGCCGATGATCCCACTGCGAATGGCCTGCCGGTGAATGATCCGGTTCACCAATGTTTCGGGGCTGGCGTGTGGATTTTGGGCCTTCATATGTTCAAACTGCTGGTGCAAATCAACTGTATCGGGTGTCAGGTAGCGCTGCCCATTTCGAATGACCCACGCTGAAGCGATTATCAGGATAAGGGTTGGAAGCACACAACATAAGGCTGCTGCTACCAACCAGCTATTGTTATTATCCATCGGCTGCTGACCTCCGCTTGTGTTCGCCGCCAAATATTGACGTTTAGGATAGAAGAACGGAGGCCAAGTCACAAAGGTTACTCGGCCTATTTATGATGGCTTCTCGGCTACTATTCCATACATAAGGGGTAGGTCAGGCATATTTTCGGGTGGATAAATACGTCCATTTTCACCCTCGCGCATATCGTTAAACAATTTTGCGCCATTGAAGTAGGGATATTCCTTAAAGACTCTGAGCGCTAACCCCGCTTGGATCAATGCCATGATGATCTCGCTGACACTCCAATTAAATTCGTGACCGGGGTGCGGATTGATGAAGTCCTTTACACCTTCGATATAGCCGGACGGAGCCAGAGCTTCGCCCGATATCGCTACATAATCTCCGACACCATTGTCGAAGTGCTGGCCTTGCTGCCCATTGAAGTAGGAGAACTCTGGTTTCCAATCCCAATTGAAAATCATCGGGTAAGGATGGAAATCGAGAATGACAACTTTACCACCGGGTTTCAATATGCTGGCTACACCTTTTGCCCATGCTCCAATGTCCGAAAGCCAGACGATTGCGCCGTAGGAGGAGAAAGCTATATCAAACTTTTGGCCTTGTTGAGCAGCTTGCTCGAACCAGTCATAAACATCGCTGCGGATAAATTGACCTGAAATTCCGGTATCTGCGCTGAGTTTTTGGGCAAAAGCAATCGCGCTGTCACTAATATCTACGCCGGTCACTGTCGCTCCGAGCCGAGCGAGACTCAATGTATCTTGACCTGAATTACACTGTAAATGGACGAGTGTTTTGCCCTTCAAATCTCCTAACAACTCAATCTCATCAGGATAGAGTGTGCTGCCTCCACCGCGGAAGAAGGCTGCTTGATCCGCTTTATGACTGTTGTGGGCATCGGTCGCCGCGTTCCACGACCGACGGTTATCTTCGTGCATATCTTTACGTAACATGTTATGTCTCTCTTGGTTTCTCCGCATTTGAGCGGGTTAGTTCGCTTTTATACGTCCGGTTGCGTGCAGGTAATCGGTATATCCACCGGGATACCCGCGCAAGCTGCCATCATCCAATTCCACGACTCGATCAACGACCCGATCAAGAAAATAACGGTCATGCGAGATGGTTAAAATCGCGCCTTCAAAATCTTCCAACGCGCTTTCCAGCACTTCGACCGCATAGATGTCGAGGTTGTTGGTCGGCTCATCCAGCAGGAGCAGGTTGGGTTTTTGGAGCATCAGGCAAGCGAGTTGTAGACGACTCCGTTCACCACCGCTAAAGCCGCTAATGGGCAGTCGCAGTTGATCATATTTAAACAGGAACTTGAGCAAGAAAGCGACTGCTTCACCTTCATGCATGGGTTTGACATCCCGCACCAACTCCAACGGTGAACGGTGGAGAAAGTTGGTCAGTGTTTGATGTTCTTGCGAGTAGTAGCCGATTTTGTTGCTTGGCCCGACTTTGATTTGACCGTCTAATGGTTCGAGCTCACCGAGTATTAGCTTGAACAACACCGACTTACCCGCGCCGTTTGGCCCGATCAAACCGACACGTTCGCCGTGCCACACCTGTATGTTCAGATCGAGAAATAACAAATCGTCGCCAAAGCCCATTGTCAGATTGGCAAGTTCTAACGCCCTGTTACTGCCACGCGAACCTTCAATTTGTAAGTCCATCCGTTTGCGATCTGTGACACGCTCGATGATTTCCCCGTTGGCTTCCATGCGGTCAAGCATTTTCTGTCGGCTGTGGGCTTGTCGGGCGTAACGTTCGTTCAAATCTGCGGCTGCTTTTTCCAGCCATAATTTGATATTGGCCTCGACTTGCTGAATTTTCTTTTGCTGAGCCGCGTACATTTGCTGCTGACGTAAACGCCGCAGTTCGACCTCAGTGGCATACCAACTGTAATTGCCTGCAAAGAGGGTTAACGTGCCGTTATCCAATTCTGCAATTTGAGTTACGACTTCATCCAACAGATAGCGGTCATGGGATACGATGATTACCGCGCCGTTATAATCGCGGATAAAACCTTCTAAGTGACGTTTGGCATTAAGATCAAGGTGGTTGTCTGGTTCGTCTAGCAAAAGTACATCCGGTTGTTCGATTGCCAGTTGGACTAATTTCGCCAGCTTTTTCTGCCCACCGCTCAGCGATTCGGTTGGCAAGCCATAATCGGCAGTGGAGAATCCCAAACGCATGAGCAGTTCTTTGACACGGGCTTCGTGACGGTTGCCGCCTAACTTTTCAAACTCCGCCAGTGCTTTTTCTTGGCGGGCGAGGGTGCGTGTTAATTTACCTTCGTCGCCATAAACAACCGGATCGCCCAATGATGTTTCGATACGCGCGAGTTCGGCTTCGACATTGGCGAGTTCCGGGGGTGGTCGTCGGGCTTCTTCCCATAAAGTTCGCCCCGGTATGAGTTCGACTTCTTGGGGGAGATAACCGACACGGATACCTTTAATAAAGTTGATTGTGCCACCGTCTGGTTGGTATATGCCTGCCAGCGCTTTCATAAGGCTGGATTTACCTGCACCGTTTGGCCCGACTAAGCCAGTTCTTTCGCGGTTGCTAATCGCCCAACTGAGATCACGGAAGATTTCGCGTCCGGCATGGTTGATAACGAGGTGATCAATATTGATGATGTGCATTTCTAAGTTCCTTAAATCTCCAGTCAACAGTTAAGCGTGAAAGTCTGAACACCCGCAGCGGGTGATTACTGTTGACTGGCATTCAGAATCAAAACGGCCACAGGTGCGCCCTGTGGCCGTCAGTATTACGAGTTGCATTACAAATCTTACACGGTCAATAGGCGCGTTTAACTAAGGTGCGCCCTTGTTGGATGCCTTGCGGACAAAAAGTAGTGCGTTATGACCTGTGATGTATATCATGTTGAGTAGTTTAGCAGAATATCTACCAATTTTGCAATGCGACTTTGGACGGATAAACCGTTAATTCTCTATTTGCCAATCGGATCAATAATCTTCTGAACACTCTCGACGTAATGATCCAAGTTAATTTTTTCCATGACCAATTGGCGGGCATTTTCACCTAAACGCTTTTGCTCCGCAGCGTTATTCCAGAGTGCCAGAATGTGTTCGCGCATCTGACTGACATTTCCGGGCGGCGTGTAGATTGCCGTTTGTTGATCGACAACATAATCGGAGATGCCCTTCGTTTGGGTAATGATGGTCGGTTTCCCCATCGCCATTGATTCCAGCAGGCCGTTGACCCCTGCCGCATAATCAACATCGTTTAAGGGGACGACCGCCAACCGTGCTTTCGCGTACAAATCACGCAGTTCGGTGTAGGGGATGCCGCTCAAGACCTTGACATCAGTCGAGCCTTCAACTTGTACGGTGCTTCCCCACCATAAACTGGATGCCACTACGACCAGTTTGATGTTTGTTCCTTTTAAGGCTTGCGCCAACGTCACATAATCACGCTGTTCTTGCCCGACCGCAATAATGTAATCCTCTTCATGACCATTGTCGGGGATAAAAAATTTCTGATCCACCTTATCGTAAACAAAATGGGCGCGATCTGTGGGGAAACCGAATTTCTTTACGGCATAATCCACTTGGGCGCTGCTCACACAGATTAAGTCTGAAAAGGCATTTTTAAGTTTCCAATATTGGAATAACTGCGCTTTTCGTCCGGTAGACAATTTGTGTGCCAGCAGGACATGGGGAATGGGCTTGCTTGTGGCTTGAAACATCATGGCTAAGGGGATGCCGATGCGTTCCGAAAGGGAAAGCACCAAACGATAGTCATTCGCGCGCCGCCATGCTTCCAAGGCTTGTCCCGCGTCGATTTTTATGCGTTTTTCGATTTTGCGAAGCCGGGGATTGCCTCCATCCGTGCCCAATAAATCTGCGTCTAACGTTTGAGCGAATTCCACATAATCGATACGTGGGGCAAAAGGCAGCAGCGTTTTAGGTGTACTCAGCGTCGGATTGCTGACCAATATCAGAGGCTTCTTTGTCATTCAGATATCCTTAAGTTAAAAGCCCGGTATGGAACGCAAAAGTGTGTAGTAAGCCGATTGTTTTTGTTTAGACTGACTGCCTTTACCGATCAGTGCCAGCAGGGTAAAGGCAGAAACACGAACACTTGCGTACATACTGAGGATAAATTTGAGGCAGAGCGCCGATAATTTGCCATAATGTTTACGGAAAAAACGTACCCGTGACCGATATAAGCGCAGTAAGGTTTCACCTTTTACGGCGTTGCTGCTGCCTCCCCAGAGGTGAATGCATTCCACGCCCGGATAGAAGAGGATTTTCCAACCGGCGTCTTTGAAGCGGTAGCACCAGTCTACTTCTTCGGAGTACATGAAAAAACCTTCATCCATCATGCCAACTTTGGGGATAAGATCAGCTCGTACCAGCATGAATGCCCCTAAAATGGCATCTACATCGCGGGTGTCGTTGTAATCCCAATCAGTCATCAAATATTTGCCGAACAGGCTGCTTTTGGGGAAAAGTTTGTCCAGTCCTAAGGCGATAATAATTTCGGTGGTTAAGGTCGGGAATGTGGCGCAGGAAGGTTGTAAGCTGCCATCCCCGTACAAGAGTTTGCAACCTGCCATTCCGGCTTCAGGGTGTTCATCCATAAAGGCGACCATCGCGTCGATGGTGTTTTCCTTAACAAAGGCATCACTGTTGAGCAGAAGAACGTAGCGGCCTTCCGACACTTTCATGGCCTGATTATTGGCGGTGGCGAAGCCTACATTACCCTCATTGGCAATGAGCTTGACATTAGGGAAATCACGCCGCACCATTTCTTGGCTGCCGTCCGTCGAGGCGTTATCGACAACAAATGTTTCATAGCTGATTTTTTTGACCGTTGATTCGACGCATTGTAGACATCGGGTCAACAAGTCTTTAGCGTTCCAATTGACGATAATGATGGATAAATCAAGCATAAAATTGCTCCGCACATTCGCTAACACACCCGCAGTTTGCCTAATATACCTTGCTTTGACCTTTCGTGTGTGCAGAGCCTTTTGATACAATCTAAATCTATTTTGGCTTATCAAAGGTTATGATGTATGACTGGCAGTCCCAAACCGCGTCTAATTGTTCATGGTGGAGCAGGAACTTGGGTGGGATTTGATGAGGCATCTGTGTTAAAGGCCATGCGGAAAGCAGCCGAAGTTGGTTGGGAAATCCTCAAGGCGGGCGGTTCGGCGCTGGATGCAGTCGAAAAAGCCACCAACATTATGGAAGATGATCCGCAGTTCGACTCGGGGTTTGGCAGTTTTGTGAACGCGGCTGGCGAGGTCGAAATGGATGCGCTGATTGCTGATGGCAGCACAATTAAGTATGGGGCTGTAGCAGCAGTCAAACGTGTGCAGTATCCGATTTCGTTGGCGCGACTGGTCATGACCAGAACCAATAACCTTTTCTTTGTGGCTGACGGGGCAGATCAACTGGCGGCAGAACTTGGAATGCCATTGGTGGCGAATACCCAAATGATTACTCCACAAGAATTTGAGGCGTTCCGTGCGCGACGGGCCAAAAATGCCGTTTCTCAAGTTGGGCAAGGGACAGGAACCTGCGGAGCGGTAGCATTGGATGCGAACGGACATGTTGCCAGCGCGACCTCGACAGGTGGCGTGCCGGAAAAACGTAAGGGGCGTGTTGGGGATACACCGATTTTTGGCGCGGGCGGCTATGCTGAGGATGGGTTAGGCGGCGCAAGCTCGACCGGTGTAGGCGAGAACATTATGCGCTTTTTCTTATGTAAGCGAGTGGTGGATTCGATGTCTAGTGGAATCGGCGCGCAGATGGCCGCACAATCTGGTTTGGAATTTTTAAGTGCCCGTGTTCCTTCACCAGAAGCGGGTATCATTGTGGTCGGCTCGGATGGAAGTGTTGGTTCATCACACACGACCTCGCATATGCCGACTGCTTGGGTAACAGCCGATGGCGATATTCAGGCTACAATGAAATCAATAAGTTAACAGGTTAGAGTAAGGTGCATTATGGTTATTCAATCTCAACGTGACATGGCAGGCTTGGTAAAAATTGGGAAGATCGTGGGAACGACTTTACAGCGCATGTTGGCTGAAGTTCAACCCGGTATCACCACTGGCGAATTGGATGCCATTGGCGCAGCGTTATTGAAGAAGGAAGGCGCGCATTCTGCACCTATTCTGATGTACAAATTCCCCGGTACAACTTGCATTAGCATCAATGATGAGGCGGCGCACGGCATCCCCGGTAAGCGGGTGGTGCAGGTTGGTGACTTAGTGAACATTGATGTATCGGCAGAACTCGATGGTTATTATGCGGATACGGCAGCGACAATTGCGATGGTTCCGGTTTCGGGTGTCAAACAAAAGTTAGCCACCGTGGCGAAAGAAGCAATGGAAAAAGGGATTTCAGTGGCGACGGCTGGCAACAAGGTCAATGAGATCGGACGGGCGATGGAAGGAATCGTGCGTGGCGCAGGGTTTAGCATCATTCGCGATTTGCCCGGGCATGGTGTAGGACGCAAGCTCCATGAATCCCCAAGCGTGCCGGGTTTCTATAACCCACGCCTTAAAGATGTGTTGAAAGAGGGTATGGTGCTGACGGTTGAGCCGTTTGTCTCTACGAAGGCCAAGCACATTTTTACCGAAAAAGATGGTTGGACACTCAAGACACCGGATGGCAGTCCGGCGGCCCAATATGAGCATACGGTTGTCATCACTAAAGGTGCGCCTATTCTGATTACGCAGGTTTGAAAAACATATTTGTCAGTCTAGCCCGCTTCAATTTGGACGATGGGTGTTGGTCGAGGGACAATAACTAATAACAAAAGGGCAAGTAGGCAGAGGATAATGCCGATCATCAGGCTGGTGGTTAACCCGACCCAATTGATGACTGTCCCCATCCCACCAAAGCCAACGACATAACCGATGAACTGGGTAGCTCCATACCAAGACAATGGGGTAGCCAACGAGTCACGCGGGACTAAATCGGTAATGAGGGCCGAACCGACTGCCACACCTGCCCCGATGATGCTTTGCAAGGCCATGGCTATCCAGAAGTGCCACAAATCAGAGGCTGACGCTAAGACGGCTAAACCAATCAAACTTGCTAGATAACAAATCATGATAAGCGGTTTTCGCCCCAGACGATCTGAAAGCCAGCCAATAAAAACGGGAAAGGGCAAGCTGATAATGCTGCCAATCGCCCCGCTGCCGGAAATGGCAGTCGCATCAAAGCTGTGACTGTCCATAATGAGCGAGCGCCCTAGAACAATCTGACTGTTGGCAATATGTGCCAGAATACTTGCAAAAAATAAGAATAGAAATGCACGGCTGACCATCACATTTTTATGCTGTGTGATGGGGTCTTTTTGGAGTTTGGGTGCTGCTGGTTTGTCTGTCAGCAGTAGACCAAATAGGGGCAGTAATAAATACAAAAGAGCGTCTAATGTGAAAAGTGCTGGATAACCCCAACGATCCACAATTGCACCACTGGCTAGACCTCCTAGAATGCCACCGAGAGGTGCGGCAAGCCCGATGATGCCAAATACCCGTCCGCGTTCCGATTTTTCTACGAATAAACCCGTGAGAATGTTGGTCGTTGTGATGACAATGCCAGCCAGAAACCAAAGAAGAGCGGTCAAAATGGAGAGGCTGAGAAATGATGTTACTTGGCCCATCAGCCACGCGGTTGGGACCATGAGCAGGCCGGATACCATGAGAATTGATTTGCGACGTTGAAACCGGTTCGATAACCAACCCGCAGAAACGGAGCTAATGGCTAAGGCTAAAAAGGCAAATGACAGGTAATAACCGGTCAAAATGGAGTCTGCACCGAGGCGACCAGCATAGATGGGCAATAAAGGTACCAGCCCACTCCCAACCGTAAAGACAATCAGACTACATATAAAAAGCGCAGCAAGTTGTTTTTTAGCCATAGCATTTCTTTAATCAACACGGCGAACGTCGGGGTTTGTTTTCGATTAATTTCAACGAGATTGTCTAAATTTCCACATCTGCTGACATTAGTTCATCATACAGCAACCCCAACTGTCGATGCATAGTGCGATAGTGGGCAGTCCGTAATGCACCGAACGAAGCGTTGAACTCTTCCCCTAATCAGTCAACGTGGATCTAAGCTGGTCGCGAGATCACTGTTTCGGCGATACGTTTACGGGCATAAAAGGGGACGAAATCATGGTTCGTCCTCTTTTTTATTCTGTTAGAACGGCGTCGGCTTCGACCTCGACCAACATTTCCGGCGAAATGAACGCCTTAACTTCGATCATGGCGGCTACGGGGCGAATATCCTTGAAAAATTCGCCGTGCGCCCGCCCAACGGCTTCTGAATGTTCGCTGTTGACGATATACATGCGGGTTCGCACCACATCTTTGAGGCTGCCACCTGCACGAATGAGAGCGGCCTCGATATTACGAAAAATTTGCACGGTTTGGGCATAAGGATCGCCGACGCCTACGATTTTCCCTTCGGCATTGGTGGCGGTTGTTCCGGCGACGTAGATAAACGGGCCAACTTTGACAATGCGCGAGTAGCCGATGACCGACTCAAACGGCGAATTCCCTGCAAAATTCTGACGTTCCATATTTCCCCCGTAAATGGTCAAGGTTTGTCCAATTGCGTGATGACATCCAGCGCAATCTGATGCGGATTTTCGATGGCGTTACTGTTGCACAGGACGATACCCGTTGTTTGGGTTTCGGGCAAATAGAGGAAGGCCGAGGCAAATCCGGTGATGCCTCCGTTGTGACCGAGAAATGTGCCGAGTGGACTTTCGACCATGAACCAACCTAAGCCTACTGTGTAATGATAATTTTTCTCGTTGGCTTCGGCTGAAAGATGCGGTGTCCACCAGAGTTTACGATAGTCGGCATTGAGGATGCGGTCATCAAAAAGAGCCGTTTTCCACTGTAGTAAATCGCGGACGGTGGAGAGCAAGACACCCGCACTAAAGGTGTTACTGATGTCGTAGAGGCCTTTGTTGTAAAACGCGCCGTCGCGGTAGTTGTAGCCCTGCGCCCGATGAGGAATGATTTGATGGTAATTATTCCCCTGTGTGGACGTCATGCCCAGTGGTTTAAAAATCAACTCTTTCAGATAGTCCGCGTATGGTTTATGGGTCACAGATTCGATGACCATACCGAGCAGATAATAGCCGGTATTGTCATAGCTATGGCGTGTTCCTGATGGAAAACTCAGCGGTAAATCACGCACTAAGTCCAGCACTTCATTAGGTGATTTATCGACACGTTGAAGTTCCCAATAACGGTCAAGCGAGGTGTAGTTGGGAATACCCGATTGATGGGTGAGACAGTTTTGAATGGTGACGGCTTGCCACGCTTCGGGTAAATCAGAAACGTACTTCGATACGGGATCATCGAGTTTAAGCTGTTCATTTTGGGCGAGGTACAAAATGGCTTGGGCGGTGAACAGTTTGGTTACAGAGGCGATTTCAAAAACGGTTTGCGTGTTTACCGCTACCTGATGTTCAAGATTGGTGTACCCATAATAGCCTTCGTGGAGGATGGTATCACCTCGTTGGATGGCGATGGCAAGGCCGGGGATATGGCTTTCTTTCATACGTGTTTCGATGAGTTTGGCAATCATGTCAATTATCGTTTCATTTATTGGCGAAATTGGCGGAAAAATGTGTCATTTCGGCGGATGGCTCGGCTAAAAGCGCGGCATGGTTGGTTATGGACCGTCCGACGCCAACTTTGCCAATCGGAAAATGCAAATTGAACCACAGAGAACACAGAGATCAATACAGAGTGTCTTAACACAGATACTCCGAGACATGATGACATAAAGATATTGTACTCGAAAAATTGTTCGAATGGGTTACCAAAATGTAACTCTTTCGAGGCGAGTTTACCAACGATTTTGAGTGAGAAATTTGGATGGTGAAGTTGGGAGTTGGTTGGAATGGGGTTTGTGACGTTTTGAGGTGCTAAGGTGAGTTTTCAAATCCTGCCAAGTTGTTTATGGCGCTTGGCGTTTCATATATAATTGGTTGTGGGTTAGCAAGAGGAAAAACAAATGACTGATTTACATGAATTGTTGACCGTTATTGATGACTTATCCCCTGATGAACTGGAACAGGTCTATCGCCGTGTTGTGCAGCGTCGCTCGCCTTCTTATTGGCTGGTTCCGGGTTCAAACCTGAAAGCTATTCAGGAAATCATGCGACCTGTTTATGAGGAAACTGCAACCATGAGTGATGAGGAGATTGATAGTGCGATTGATGAGGCGCTAAGCGAGGTACGGCGTGAGCGAAAATCCGCTTCCCATAATCGTGATTGATACGCAACTTGTTTTACGCGCTACACTCAACGAGAGATCTCTACCTGCAAAAATTTTCTTCAATTATGGTCATCTTTATATCTTAGCTGTTTCGCCCGGTATCCGAGCAGAGGTCGCAGATGTTTTAACGCGTCCCTCTATTCGGGCTAAGTTTACCAGCATCACGGATGAAAGCGTGGCTCGCGTACTTTCTATATTAGATGCCGGTCAACAGATTAGCCCTGAGGATGTTCCGCCTGTATCCCGTGATCCTAAAGATGATATTTTTCTGGCGACGGCTGTCATGAGCGGCGCTCAATACATTGTCACTGAAGACAAAGACTTACTAGTATTAAACCCTTATGAAGGTATTCGCATCCTCAACGCCCTTGAATTTCTAAACATCATTCAGCCTTCTTTGAAGACCGAATAATAAATTCTAATTACGCTGGGAGGGTCTCTGACCCTCCCCTACGAGAACATCGTTATTTTGGCGGCGGAAGAGGCACGCCTCTTCCCTACACGATCAGGTGTGTTTAGGCGGTTAATTCGCCGAGTTTGTCGACGTAGCCAGCGAGAACCTCAAAGGTGCGTTCGACGGCTTCGGGGGTTGCCATATCGACCCCTGCGAGTTTGAGAGCATCAACTGGATAGAGCGAACTGCCGGTACTGAGGAACTTGATGTAGTTTTCGGCTACACCTGCTTCACCAGCCTGAATCTTTGCTGATAGGGCATGTGCGGCTGAGATTCCGGTGGCATATTGGTAGACATAATAATTGGCATAGAGATGCCCGAACTGCGCCCATGTGATGCCCACACGGTCACGATCTACATGCATTTCGTTACCATAACCTTCGCTGAACAAATCCGCCATGAGCGCAATTAAGTCGCTGGCGGTGACAGACTTGCCGTCTTCAATGCGTGTGTGAACTTCGAGTTCGAAACGAGCCAACGTGGGCATGATGAAGAAGTAGCGATGCAAGTTGCTCATGGCTTCTTCGATGACCGCGATTTGGAAGTCTTTATCGCTGTTGACCTTGAAGAGATGGGCGCGGGTGGTGGCTTGATTGAAGTTGGAGGCAACTTCGGCTACGAACAGCGAATAATCGCCGTAAACATAAGGTTGATTCTTGCGTGAGAGATAGGAGTGCATGGAGTGACCGAGTTCGTGGGCAAGGGTACTGAGTGCGCCCAAGCTGTCGTCGAAGCTCATCATGATATAGGGGGCGGTGTCATAAGTGCCGAAGCTGAACGCACCGGCTGATTTGCCTTTGGTCGGGTAGACATCCACCCAACGCTCTTCGAGGCAGCCGTTGCGAAGTGCGCCGACATAATCTTTGCCTAGCGGAGTCATGCCTTCGCAAATCCACTGCACGGCTTGTTCATAGGTGACAACCGGCGGTTTCTTGGTGATGGGCGCCCAAATATCGTAGGGTTCAAGGGTTTCCACACCGAGTGCCTTGCGCCGAATCGCCCAATATTTATGCCATGTGGGAATGTTCTTGCGGTAGGTATCAATCAGATTGTGGAAAACTTCTTTGGGAATGTTGTTCTGGAACAACGAGGCTTCGAGCGCTGTGTCATAACGGCGCGCGCGGGCATAGAATATATCCCGTTTGGCTGAGGCAAGATAGTTGCTGGTAAGGGTGTTCTTGAGGCTGAGATAGGTGTCGGCATAATTTTCCCACGCCTGCTTGCGGGCTTCGCGATCACTCCCTTCGAGAAAGGTATCTTTGGTGCTTTGTGCCAGCGGCATTTCTTGACCGTCGATGACGACTGGTTTGAACTGCATATCGGCATCGGTGAGCATGTCGGCGGTGTTATCGGTTTGACCAAAGGGTTCGCCCGCCATCGCCAAGATTTCTTCCACTTCAGGTGAACGGACATGCTGCTGCTGGCGGAAAAGGTCATGGAAATAATGCCCATAGGTGCTGAGGCGGGATTCGCTGCCGACCCATGACATGAGTTTGGCTTCACCAATCGCCAACATTTCGGGGTTGGAAAAGCTGGTGGCCGCGCCGACACGAGCGTACAGACCGAAGGCTTGTCCGGTCATGCCGATGGCTTCTTCATCGCCGGTATCGCAGGATTGCGACATACGGGCGTAGAAAAAGAGCTTGCTGACACGGCGTATTAAAGAGGTGGACAGTTCCATCCAATCTGCTAATTTGCCGGCACTGTCGCCTAAGTGACCTTGAAAGGGCGCGAGAAGGTCAAGCTCTTTGTTGACAGTTTCAAACTCGGCTGCCCAGACGGCACGTGATGGAAAGACGGCTTCGGCGTTCCATTTGTACTGCTCGCCAATATCGCTGCGCAAGGGAATCGTTTTAGCACTCGCCATGATAACTCCTGTTGTTATTCGCTTCGTGACATGAGGAAATTGTCGCGATGAAAGTAGACACTGTGGATAATACCAACCGCCCCTAGGCGGGGTTCAAAAGTTTTGCCGTAAAGGTTTTAGAACGAGCCTAATATGAAAGTTATTTAGTTTTTAGAGATCATCCAACTCACCGTTATGGAGTGAACTTTCGAAGGCGCGACCAATTAATAATATATGCTGCACCCAAGTCGCCAGATCATCTTCAGTCATATGCTCCAGCAGCGGTTCAATCACATCATCGGGCAATCCGTTCAAGACTTCCGTCGAAAGACAGGACATGGCTTGCTCAACCGATGCCCGTGATTCCGGCGGATCATTTTCCATTAATTTTTGAAACCAACGCTCGACGATAGGATGAACCTGTTCACAGGACGAACCATAATCCAACTGTTGATTGGCGAGGTCCTCAAATTCGTCCAACCAATTGGGGTCATCCGGATGTTGTGAAGAGTCATTCATGGGATAAATCTCCTTGTACTAACCGGAGTCGATATGTGGTGCATGATTGACTTACTAAAAGTGTACTCTTCCAGTCAATAAATACAAGCAACCGAGTTGATTAAATTCATTTGGAGTGTCATGTTGACTGTTAATCTTACTCACGTCAGATTAAGGATTTTCTTGTGCGATAGATCATTTGTGCTGATTGATAGTAGCATGATTTATTGAGACTTGCCACATGGCCTATGGTCGCAACAAAATGACTGCTACAATGTAATGTCTATTCGGATTAAGTGGGCGTATCGTGGCAGCCCATGATTGTGTTAGTGGTTAATGAAACTTAACAAGTGGCTGGCTGTAGGTCTTGGCCTTGTAATTAGTTTAGTGTTTCTGTGGTTTGCGTTCCGCAATTTGAATCCCGCAGCAGTCTGGGCAGAAATCCAGCATGTGAATGTGGGTTGGCTGCTGCTTGGCTCGGCAGTGTATTTTGTTGGTGTTACTTTGATTTCGATTCGCTGGCAGTTTTTGCTGCGGTCGATTAAACGGATTTCGCTGGGTGGGCTGGTTCCGCTGGTCGCAATTGGTTACATGGGTAACAATGTTTATCCCTTCCGCAGCGGTGAAATCTTGCGGGTGGTACTACTGCAACGAAAATATCGTGCACCGATGGCACGGGTGGCTACGACAGTATTGGTCGAGCGTGTATTTGACGGACTGGTCATGCTGACCTTTATTATGGTGGCGCTGCTGTTTGTGAATATTCAAGCGGTCGAGATTAAAGGCGTTGCGAGTATTGCCGCGCCATTATTTTTGACGGCTGTTGCGGTGTTTTTTGTGTTGGCAGCGCGTCCCAATGTAATGCGGCGCATTTTACATGTGATGGGGCGCATCATTCCGGGTCGCATTCACAATCTGATGACACGTTTGGCTGATGAAATCATCGAAGGTTTGCAAGCGCTGCGCAGTCCGGCGGATCTGGCAGGGGCGGTCGTTTCTTCATTTGCCAGTTGGATGGTCGAAGCGAGTGTTTATTGGATGGTGTCTTTTGCCTTCGGGCTGCATGTGGGTTATCCGGTGATGCTGCTGACGGTGGGCGTAGTCAACCTCGCGGGTTTGATTCCGGCTTCACCGGGGCAAATTGGCGTTTTTGAATTTTTTGTATCACTGGTGCTGATCGCGGTCGGCGTGGCGGATACCGAAGCTCATGCTTATGCGCTGGTGGTACATGTGGTGATCTGGCTGCCGGTGACCCTAGCAGGTTTCGCCTTTTTGGTGCGGCAGGGACTCGGTTGGGGCGCGATTACTCATGCGCATGAATTGGAGCAGGTGGCGGGTTAGTTATCCTCAAGTTTGGCGAGCGCGGGCGGGAAAAATCCCGCCCCTACAATTGCCTCTCAAAGTTACTGAATCGCGGGGAGTTTCATATAGTCTTCAGGCACGAAGAACGAGCCTTCGGTTGTGCCTTCGGGCGCGATTTTACGCAGCCGGATGTCAAGTTGAGTCGCGTTGATTTGCCCTGCGAAATAGGCTTGAAACGCGGATGCCACCTGCCGCACTTCATTGGCTGATTCGTGGACAAACTCCAAGCGATAATCGACGATTCCACTTTTCATCATTTGGTCAAGGTGCTGGCTGGCGACCTGTGCTTCCGCGCCGAAAACGGTATTACGGCAGCCGACATCCGCCATCACCGGATGATTGCGGCCTTGCACATCCCGCAGCGCGACCTTATGTGATTCGCAGGGATGACCGCAGTCGAGATAGCTCGTACCTTTGGATAGGAAGCGGCAAAAGACGCAGTGCTCGGTGTGGAAAACCGGCAGATGATGGTAAGCGATGACTTCAAAGCGCTGACCACCGATGCTTGCCGCCAACTTGCTGATTTGGTCGGCGTTCAAGTCATGCGTGGGCGTGATGGTCTCGACACCCAGTTTGAAGTAGGTGTCGGCGGAAAGTTGATTGGCGACATTCAGGCTGAAGTCCCCGATCAACGGATGTTGGTGGCGACCTTGCAAGGCTTCCAACAAGCCACCTGAACGGACAACAATCTGACAATCCAAACGCAGTAAGAAATTGACGATGCGCTGTTCCTGTGGTTTGAGGACGCGCGGACTGGCAACACGCGGGGTAATGCCCGCTGCTTTAATTTGCTCTACTGCCGGACGCAAACCATAGAGTTCGAGGTAGTCGAGGGTGATGCTGGTGGGTTTGAGTTCTAACGCGGCTGAAAGCTGTTCGGGGGTACGTACTAAGAGATGCAGTCTAGGATTGCTGATTGGGTTTGTCAGCGACAAACCCGTACTTGAATCACGATCCACATGCGAAAGAGCATCCTTAAGGGTACTGACCGCGTTATGAGTGATGATTGCTTCCGGCTGTGATTGCAAGCTGATGAGATGCTCAACTGCTTCTTGACGTAAGCGATTGAGCAGTGAACTTGGGATAAAGGGATCGCCGGCAATATCGGCGGTTAAGTCATGGAGTTGATAGGCAGTGTTACCTAAACGACTCAACTGCTGGTGTAGATATTCAGCGCTGATGCTGCGGCTGTTAGCACGGGTGAGGGGATCAACCGAGGTAACATTGACTTTGATTTCGGGATGTTTCACCAATGCCCATGTGAGTTCCAGCGGTTGACCTTCTCTGGCGATGACGTGCACGTTGACTTGCTGTTTATAAACAGGTGCATTGGCCTGTGTAAAGAGTTTAGCCGCTTTGTCTACATTAACATCATGGCTGCGCCACACCCAATCGCCGGGGCGGATGCGAGTATAGTCGATCTCGCGGTTGCCGAAGCGCAGTTCCAGCCGTTTGCCGACCGGCTTGATCTCGTAGATATGACCACCTTCTTCTTTGGCTTCGGGTGTGCGCCAATCGGCAGCATCAAAGACGATGCCATCACCGGCTTTGAGCGGGGCAACATTTTGAATGTCGGTGGGTTCGATGACGACATGATCTTTGTTGACCTTCGACACACGACCACACAAAACACCCCGATGACGCGGCGAACGACCTGAAACAACCGTTTGGTGATTGGTGCCTGAGACGAAATACGGGCCGAGTCCGCGTGAGTAAACCTGTTCAAGTTCATTTTCTTGCTGCCGTGTGACGGGATTAGGGCGGCCTTCCCATGCGGCATCGACGGCCTGACGATAGGCGTTGGTGGTTAAGGCAACGTAGTTTTCGTCTTTATAACGACCTTCGATTTTAAGAGTCGAAACGCCAATGTCGATGATTTCAGGGATTTGATGCAGCGCATAGAGATCACCGGGGGATAGCAAATAACGGGCATCGCCCAACGGTTTGAGGACATCATTAACCACCATCTCGTAAGGTAGGCGGCAGGCTTGGGCGCATTTGCCGCGATTGGCACTGCGTCCGCCCCATGCTTCGGATGAGAAACATTGACCGGAATAGGAAACACACAACGCGCCATGTACAAACATTTCGAGTTCACAATTGGTCTGTTCACGGATGGCACGGATTTGATCAAGGGAAAGTTCGCGCGCCAGCACCACACGGCTGACACCGAAACGTTGGGCGAGGGCAACCCCTTCAGCACTGGTGATGCTCATCTGGGTGCTGCCGTGAATATCGACTGTTGGGGCAATTTGATGGGCTAACTGCGCGATGCCCACATCCTGGACAATCAGCGAGTCGGCTCCGGCAAGGGCGATTTGTTCGATGGTTTTGACCGCCTCGCGCAGTTCATGGTCGAAAATCAGCGTGTTAAAGGTGACGTAGCCTTTGACTCCACGACTGTGCAGCGTTCGCATGACATCTGGCAATTCGGTTAGGGTGAAGCCGACCTTTGCGCGGGCGGTAAAGTGTTTGAGTCCGAAGTAAACGGCATCGGCTCCGGCTTCAATTGCTGTTTGAAGCTGCGGCCAATATCCGGCGGGACTCATGATTTCAGGTTTAATGTGCATGGTCTAACAATCTTGAAGTGACTTACGATAAGGGATTTCAACGGAGGTGTGTATTGACCGTCATTATCTCATAAATGCCCGTCGATGTTCAAGCAGAATGCAAGTGAACCGCTGCATTTTATATGCCATATGAACGAAAACAAATCGTCAAGTAAGAGAACGCCAAGGTGCTTTACTTGTAGCTTACGTCTTGAAACTTGCAACCCTTGCTAGACTTTGTTATCCGAGCGTGGATCGAAGGCATCACGCAGGCCATCACCGACAAAGTTGATGCTCAGAACGGTTAGTAAAATGAGCAGGCTAGGGAAGAACCAATACCAAGGTGCGTTTTTAATGACGTTGAATTCCTGCGCTTCGGTGAGCATATTGCCCCAACTAGCGGTCGGCGCTTGGACTCCTAAGCCGAGGAAACTGACGTAAGCCTCAGTCAAAATAGCGGTCGCCACGCCCAACGTGAGCGATACAATAATGGAGGCCAAGGTGTTTGGCAAAATGTGATTGATGATGATGCGCCAATTGGGTAGGCCGAGCGCACGTGCAGCTAGGATGAATTCCGTTTCTTTAATTGATAGGACATTGGAGCGAATAATCCGCGCCAAACTCATCCAACTGGTTAAACCAAGTATCAAGATGATGACGATGACGCTGCCGCTGAAGCTGCGCCCCAAAAATTGGATTGGCTCAATCTTGCCAGCGAAGAATTTCGCCATCACCAGTAGTAATAAGAGTGACGGAATGCTCAGCATGGCCTCGGTGATTCGCATCAGCACCGCATCAATCCACCCCCCATAGTAGCCAGCTATCGCGCCAATGGCTGTGCCAAATCCGACTTCGACGATGACCGCGAGAAAGCCGATGAGCAGCGAGATTTGACCGCCGTAAATGGTTCGGGCAAGAATATCACGCCCGATGCGATCTGTACCAAAAGGATGGGCGGCTGAAGGCGGCTGTAAACGAATACTGGTGTCATTATAATTGGCCTGCGCTTCGCTAAAGATTATTGAGCCAACGAGTATATAGGCGATTACACCGACTAATATCATCAGGCCGAACATCGCCGCACGATGGCGCGTGAAGCGCTTAACAACGCGCTGGGTTGGAGACTGTGGCTTAATCTCTTGATCTGACTGACCTATGCTGATTGGTTTAGCGGCTGCGGTTGCCATAGAGCAGCCCTCCTATGAATAACGGATACGCGGGTCAAGCCACGTATACACGAGATCGGTCAGCAGTTGGAAGATGATGACCGCCACCGTAATGAGCATCAGTAAACCCATTAATACTGAATAATCTAACAATTCCAGATGGTCAAGGAAGAGCCGACCCGTACCCGGCCAAGCAAAGATGCGTTCGGTAACGACCGCACCGCCCAACAAGAAGGGCAGATCAAGGCCAATGAGTGTGGCTAAGGGAAGCGCCGCATTTTTGAAGGCATGGCGATAGAGGATGCTGCGTTCGCTTAAGCCTTTGGCGCGGGCGGTACGTATGTAATCCGAGTTAATGACCTCTAGCATATTCGAACGAATATAACGGCTGTAACCTGCTACGCTGATAATGGTAATAGTCGCGACTGGCAAGATCATGTGCAGCACAAGCTGGTTGAGAGTGCGACCTTCCTGAGGGTCAAAAATGCCGCCGGTCGGTAAGTAGGGCAATCCCCACTCACGGAACTTAACGGCGAAAATATAGAGCAGGCCGAATCCGACTAGAAAAATGGGCATGGAAAAGGTAATGAAAGAGAATCCACTTAAGGCATTGTCGAGCAGGCTGTACTGCCTGACCGCCGAAACCACGCCGATAATGAGCGCTACGACTAAAGTAATAATTTCAGACGTCACCATTAATAAAAGGGTATTGGGCAGCCGATCCAAAATAATTTTCATGGCGGGTTGTTTGGTGACAATGGAAGTGCCAAAGTCGCCGCGTAATACACCATAACGAATACCGGGGGATTCGGCTATTCCGTCGCCATCAAGGTCAAATTTTGTCCAATCATTACCAATTAGCCAATAAAGATACTGTTCGAGTATGGGTTTATCCAAACCTAACTGCCGCCGCAAACGTGCCTTATCTTCCGGTCGGGCGGGGGAGCGCCCCCCCATGGTTGCCAGCGGATCACCTGTGGCTTGGAGGAGGACAAAAATGGTCAAACTCACGAGCACGACCAGCGGAATGGCCTGAAGCAAACGGCGAACGACGTAACGACCCATGTACACGACTCCCTGTTAGTGGGAACGAACTCATAAAAATGGGGCGAGGATAACCTCACCCCATTTGAACCATCGTGGTTGGTTTAGCTGGTTACATCCCAGTTGATGGCGTTCCAGAACGGGTCGGCACCGCTGTAGCGCGCGTTTTCGACACGTTTGGTCGTGGCCCAAATATCAGCGTCGTACCACACGCCTACCCAAGCAACATCATCAAAGAGCTGTTGGTCAATTTCATGGAAAAGCTCGATACGCTTGGCTGTGTCGGTGGTCTTGAGCTGTTCTTGCAAGAGGCTGTCAACTTTCTCATTGCAATAGCCTGTCCAGTTGCTGCCTTCGGGGTTATCGGCGCTGGGGATTTCCGAGCACAAGAAGACGTTGGTGTTTGGATCAGGGAAGTCGGGGTTTTGTGACCATTCGGCAATGTCATATTGTCCGGTAGCGGCTGGCCCACCTTCACCGAAAGTATCAAAGAAATTATCGTAATTGGAGGTTTCGACCTTGATGCCTAAGTCGGCAAATGACTGCTGGACAACGGCCTGCACATCTTTGCGGATTTGGCGCTGGCTGGCGATGAAACGCAGCACGAATTCTTTGCCGTCTTTATCGCGTGTGCCATCGCCATTGCTATCCTTCCAACCGGCATCATCCAGCAGCTTCTTGGCGGCTTCGGGATCATAAGCGTAGGGTTTGGCATCTGGACGGGCAAATGGGGTTCCCTCCCAATAGCTGCCGGGAACGGGGAGTTTGCCCAAGAGCAAATCATCGACAATCTTCTGGCGGTTGAAGGCCATTGCCAATGCCTTACGCACATTGACATCCAACATCGCGGGGAAGGCTGTATCGGGATTGACGTTGAGGAACCAGCCTTCGTTGTAACCGGAAGGGGTAACGGTTGTCACAAGACCTTTCTTCTCAAGCGCGTCAGCATCCGCAGCGGTCAGGAAAGGTCCAATATCGGCATCGCCTGCTTCCAGTGCTGCGTTTTGGGATGTGCCGTCATCTGCCACGATGCGGAAGAACACTTCGTCCAATTTGGGCTTACCACCCCAAAAATTATCCGCCGGGACGAGGGACAGGAAACTGCCCGATTCCCATTGGGCTAACTTGAATGCTCCGCTGCCGGGTTCAAGGGTGCGGTTCCAATCGGCGTTGTCTAATGTTCCATCCTGATCGACGATGGGTTGGAGCGCGTGTTTGGGCATTGCTGGTGAGGCGGTGAACAGGGTGGTCAGCCAAGGAGCAAACGGTTCATTGAAGGTGACGACGACGGTGGTCGCATCCGGTGCAGTCACGCTTTTGACTTTGGTATCCCACGGAAAGCGCGAACTGACCGTATTTTTGTCCAGCATAATCATGTCGTAGGTGAAAACATAATCTTCTGAAGTGATCGGTTCACCATCGCTCCATTTAATATCATCGCGGAGCTTCATGGTCATGACTGTACCGTCGGCACTGATGCCACCATTTTCGGTGCTGGGGATTTCAGTCACCTGCACGGGGACAGCTTGTAAATTGTCGTCAATAAACCATGGGGGTGTGAGCAGCATATCGGTTAGATTTGCGGCAAACCACTGGGTGATATAAAGGGGATTAAGTGTAAGCGGTTCTTGAGTATAACTAACGGTCACAACTTTTTTGTCCTGCGCTAAGGTGGGCGCAGCGACCAGCGTTAACATGAGTCCTAAGGTTAAAACGAGCAGCAACCGACGTTTCATTATTTGCTCCTTAAAGATGCTAAAGCGCTCTTAAACTGCACATCTGCGCGTAATATACCCCTAATCAATAAATAGGGGCAACCAACCGAAAACGGATTTTGAGGTTGGTAATTTGGTGTATTTACCCAAAGCACTGACTGAATGTTCAAATGTGGTTGAGCTGTTTAGGGAGCACGGTTGCTGTATTCGGCGGGAGCAAAGAACACGATAATATTGAGCGTTTCGGTGATGCTGTGGAAGCGATGTTCGACATTCGCCGCCACATATAAGATTGAACCGGCCTGCACCGGACGTTCTTCATCAGCGTGGGTAAACATCCCGCGTCCACTGACGACGTAATAAACTTCGTCTTCGGTATGGGGCTGCTGTGTGTCTTCACCGCCTGCTGGTAAAACATAAAGGCCAACACTGAGCGACGGATGCTTGAGGAATTCCAAGTATGGTTTGCCGCTACTGGCCTGTCGGGCAATTAAATCAGCGATTTCAAAGGCTTGCATGATAAGCACTCCATATAAAGTTCGTTAAATTTTCCAAACTTTAACATAGCTGTTTCGATCAACCAAGCCGACTTGCCAGTCGATTACCATATGATGATTTAGCTTTAGAGAGCCTTATTGACCCTTTAAAGTCCTTTTAATTGCTTTTATAATGGATGATGTGAGTACTCAAGCAAGTTTGAGTTTGTTAGCAAAGAGAATGACTGCCGAATTGTCAGGCGACTTCGATGCGTGTTACAATGTGGACAATGCGTACTTCCACGATTTACCCTGCACAATCATCTCCCAATCCCTGTGTTTGCTTGCTCAAGGGAAATGTAAGGTGTAAGGCGTTACCATTGGGACAGATGTTGTCCGGGTCATACTAAATGAGGTCTTATGCCCATACGTGACACGGCGGAGACACGCGCCGTGACTCTGGTGGATATTCCGTTGGTGAGACGGCTCAGTGAAGCAGGCGGCATGGTATTGGATAGCGAACTATTCTATACCGATGCAACTGGCGCACAAAGTTCTGGCCTGATAACGCTGCTGCTGCCTTATCGGGGTGTGTTCACGATGGTGACGCGAACCGAAAATCAACAGATTGCCGGACAATTCCGTTTGCGCCAAGATGACGCTTATGCCCAGATCACTTACGTTTCACCTGCTCCACAGGAAGGTGAAAGCGATTCGGCGTGGCTGCATATGCTGGACTCGATGGCGGCCGAAGCGGGTAAACGCGGGGCGCATTTGCTGACGGCAGAGGTCGAGGAAAGCGCACCACTTTTCAAAACCATGCGTACAGCAAGTTATGCGATTTACGCGCGGCAGGAAATTTGGTGCCGGGCACCGGAAGACGCAAAACCCTATGAGCCAAGACATGCCGTAGAGCTGACTCATACGACTCAAGATGATATGGCTGGTATCTATGTGCTGTATGGTAATATCGTCCCCAAACTGGTGCAGCCTGTGACCGAGTTACCGGGTGAAGGCGAAGGTTTTGTTTACCGCCGTGATGATCGTGTCGAAGGTTACATCGGAGCAGTTGATGGAAAAATGGGCGTTTACCTGACACCGCATTTGCATCCTGATATTTTTAGTGATGCGGCGGATGTGATCGCTGCGGCGATTGCGAAAGTCGAGCGCACCGGCAAAGTTCCGGTTTTTGTACGGGTACGCCGCTATCAAGATTGGTTGGATGATGCGCTGGTGGAATTGGGTTTTACGATTTGCGCCCGTCAAGCGGTGATGGTCAAACACATTGCAGCCGGAGTACGGGCGGCGGCTTTCACACCCCTCCGACAGCGCTTAGAAACGGTGCCAAGCCCTGTCAAACCGCCAAATGGCATTACCGAAAGCCGGAAGTGAGTAGGTGAGTTGGATTATGAACGTATGGAAACCGCCAAGCTGCAACTTTGGGCGGATCGTCTAAAATATGATAGTAATCATATGTTGGACGAGCATAAACGTAATATGGCTGCGCTAGAATGGTTTAAAGTGGAGGCCGAGCTTAAAAAACGACGAGGGTTTTCCGGTATCTTCTGGCAGGTGAAAAAACTATTTGAGAAATGAGGGATCATTATCCGGGATTTCATCTATTAGCTGGCAGATACATATTGTACTTTTGCATGAGCGCGATACTCGCCTTAAGGTAGACGAGCCAAACGCTCCGCTGCATCACCTATAGAGGAGTGTTCTAGAAACTTTATGGAACGCCGCATTACAGACAATATCTACGAATTGCGCCGAGTTTTGCCCCCGCATCTGAACGCCGCACTTGACCACATCGGAAATACCGACGACTTGCTGGAAATCGTTCTGGACTTGGGGCGAGTTCCTACGGCACGTTATGTCGAAGGGGAAGTTGTCCTTTTAGAAGATGAAGTGACCCGTGACGATATTGATACCATCGTCAACAATATTGGCATGTTTGACGCTGATAACCGCGCGGGTCTTGAACGCACTCTGCATCGTATTTCAGGTATCCGTAACCGTCGTGGTGATGTGGTGGGGTTAACCTGCCGAGTTGGACGCGCGGTTTATGGCACGATTGATATTATTCAGGATTTAATCGAGTCCGGTCAAAGTGTCCTGATTATGGGGCCGCCCGGTGTGGGTAAAACCACTATGCTGCGTGAAGCCGCGCGTGTGCTGGCTGAACGTAAGCGTGTCGTCATTGTCGATACCTCCAATGAAATTGGGGGTGACGGTGATGTGCCGCATCCAGCGGTCGGTAAGGCACGGCGTATGCAAGTTTCACGTCCTGAACGCCAGCACGAAGTGATGATTGAAGCGGTTGAAAATCATAACCCTGAGGTCATCGTTATTGACGAAATTGGTCGTGAACTGGAAGCGCAGGCTGCCCGCACGATTGCTGAGCGCGGTGTGCAGTTGATCGGTACAGCGCACGGTAACGCGCTTGAAAACTTGATGCTCAACCCGACCCTTTCTGATTTGATCGGCGGCATCGAGTCGGTGACGCTTTCGGACGAGGAAGCGCGTCGTCGTGGTACGCAGAAATCGGTGCAGGAGCGTAAAGCACCGCCGACATTCGATGTGCTCATCGAACTGCAAACGCGTGATCGTTTGGCGGTACATGAAGATGTTTCATCGGCGGTTGATGGGCAATTGCGTGGTCGTCCGCTGCCGATTGAGCTTCGCGCCCGCAATGCTGAGGGGCAAATCGAGATTGAAACGATGGTTCCTGAGCCGCGCATCACTGCCGAGCGCAATGGACGCAACCTGCGCGAAAAAGACAATGGCTTAGTGCTTGATACAAGCAGTAACGGCAGTGGCCGGCGTGGTAAAGCTGCATCATCTAACGGTTATCCGCCAAATACGATTGGCGGCGCTGTTCATGGGAACGGCAAGGCCAGTAATGGCAACTCCAGCCCAACAGCAAATGCGGCGCTGCAACCGCTGCGCTTGTATGCTTATGGTGTAGCACGTAACCGCTTGATGCAGTCGGCACGTCGTCTGCACGTTCCGGCAACCGTCGTGGACGACTTCAATCAGACGGACGCGATTGTGACCATCAAGAATGATTATCGCCGCCGTCCCAAGTTGATTGTGGATGCGGAACGTCGCGGCACACCGATTTATGTGCTGCGGGCGAACACGGTTTCACAAATCGAAAACTTCCTGATTGATCTCTATGGCTTAGAAGACATTGTTCGTCCAGATGATCCGTATGGGATGGCGATGGAAGAAACCAAGTCGGCGATTTTGCGTGTGCGCAATGGTGCGGAATATGTGGACTTGAACCCACAGGACGCCGATACCCGCCGCCGCCAGCATGAGATGGCGCGTCAGGCACGGCTCTACAGCGAAAGCTATGGTGATGAACCGGAACGTCGCGTCAGAATTTTGAGGGCGAACTAATCATCGTTTGATCATTTAGATTGTGACTAGGGCAGGGATAACCTGCCCTTTTTGTTATCAATCACCGGTCTTTTGATGCTAAATTCATCAGAGGCAGGAGAGTATTGTTTATGGTATTTCAAACGCGATATATGACAGGAGATGAGTTTGATCATTTTGTAAGGTTGCCCGAAAACGGCGACCGAAATTTTGAATATATCGCAGGGGAAATTACCGAATTAGTATCGAATAGTAAAGTTTCTCGGATAGCAGCTAGGATACTAGGACAGATAGGCTATCATATTGAGATGAACCATTTAGGTCGCTGTACAGGAGCAGATGGCGGTTATGCTATTTTCGGGGAGAAATATGTCCCAAAGGGTGCTTTTGTATCCTACACGCGACAACCAGCAGCACCTGATGGTGACTACAATCCCATTGCACCTGATATAGCTATCGAGGTGCTTGCCTTCGACAATGCTGATATAAAAATGCTTCGCAAAATTGGCAATTATCTAGCCGCTGGAACGGTGTTATGGCTGGTTGACCCGGAGCAAAAAACCATTGATGTCTATACACCAAACCAACCACGAAAAACCTTGCGCGTCGGTGATTTCCTCGATGGTGGTGACGTGTTACCCAATTTTCGTTTAGCTCTCGCCCAGATTTTCAAAGATTAGTATTCCTCCGCACAAAATCAACTTATGACTGAATTCAGGGTAACTTAATGGGTTGCCCTGACTATTCTATAACCGCTGTTGCCTGTAAACTGGTAACGGATTAATTACCATTTGGAAACAGCCTTATGTTTATTACGTTTGAAGGGCCGGATGGCGGCGGTAAAACCACACAGGTCGCTATGACTGTCGAAACACTCAAAGCGCGTGGGCATAATGTTTTATTGACGCGCGAACCGGGTGGAACGGATATTGGCAACCAGATTCGGCATGTGCTGCACGATATGAAAAATCAAGCGATGCATCCGCGTACTGAATTGTTGATGTACAGTGCTTCACGGGCGCAGATTGTCGAGGAAGTGATTAAACCACAATTGGCAAAGGGTGGGTTAGTTATTTGTGATCGCTTCTTTGACTCAACTTACGCTTATCAAGGTTATGGACATGGACTTGATTTGACGCAATTGAAACAGATCACCGAGTTCGCAACCGGTGGACTCAAGCCCGATTTGACGATCTTACTCGACATTGCGCCGGAAGATAGTTTGCAACGCCGCCTCAGTTCACTCGATAAAGGGGGCGAATGGAACCGCTTGGACGCGATGGCGCTCGATTTCCACAAGCGTGTTCGCGATGGTTATCATGCGTTGGTGGCTGACGAGCCGAACCGTTGGGTGGTGATTAATGCGGCACAATCGGTTGAAAAGGTGCAGGCTGATATTTTAGCAGTGTTGGAAAAACGGCTGAAGAAGCCAGTGGAATAAAACATATGGGCTTGCCAGCGGCAAGCCCGTACAAAATGGTTTTTTACGGATTAGCCCGTTATCAGGCCATATCCAAATGGGAATAACGGTGCGGCATCGCCTTCGGTTGGGAGTTTGCTAAAGTCAAAAGGCAGTTGATCCATCGAACGAGGCCACGTGTAGGGCAACTTGCCAGTGAAGGGATGATCGCCAAATAGATTATCCGCCACACCTTCGCCCTCCGTACCGGGAAGCCACGCCGCCACTACCGCATCTGCTTGATCGAGCGCCTCACCCAGAATCATCGGACGGCCTGAGATCACAATGACGATCAACTTATCCACACGCTCACGCACATTCTTAATCGCATTTTGGTCAGCTTCGGTCAGGCTCAAATCGACTGCATCCCCTTTGCCTTCGGCGTAAGGCTGCTCGCCAACGACCACGATTCCGACCTCTGCCCTTAATAGATTACCGCTGGCATCTTTGTCATTGCGGAAGCGACCAAAACGGTCGAATTTGATTTCTGTACTGCTGCCAACCATATTCTTAATAGCATCAAAGAGGGTCGTTCCTTGAGTGATGGCTCCGGCGCTGCCTTGCCATTCAATCGTCCAACCGCCAGATTGAATACCAATGTCATTACCGGCTGAACCGGCAACATAAATGCGGGGAATATCTTTCTTCAAAGGTAGTACATCGTTATCATTTTTGAGGAGTACCAACGACTCGCTAACCGCTTGGCGGGCGACTGCTCGATGCTCATCCGAACCGACGCTGGCGAGATCGGCCTGATTGCTCAATGGATGCTCGAACAAGCCCATCATCAATTTGACGCGAAGAATGCGGCGCACGGCATCATCAATCCGTTCCATTGGAATGTCGCCTGCCTCAACCGCTTTGGTGATAGTGGTGATGAAGTTGATGTAATCATAGGGAACCATGTTCATATCCATGCCCGCATTGAACGAAGTCACGACATCTTTGTAGTAATCGCCAGAAATTTGGTCGATGGCTTTCCAGTCGGAAACCACAAAGCCTTTGAAGCCGAGTTCGCCTTTGAGGACATCAGTGGTGAGATACTTTTGGGCGCTCATCTTCATGCCGCCAAAGCTGGAAAATGACACCATGACGCTCATTGCGCCCGCGTCGATAGCGGCTTTATAGGGCGGTAGGAATTTAGCGCGGAGGTTGGCTTCGTCACCTTGAGTCACACCTTGATCAAGCATATAGGTGTCGGTTGTCGATGTTCCCCAACCGGTGCCACCATCACCAATATAGTGTTTGGCTGTTGCTAGTACTTCCAACTTATCGCCCTGTAACCCTTTGACACAAGCCGCACCAAGTTCTGAAACCAAATCGGTGTTTTCGCTGTAGGCTTCATAGGTGCGCCCCCAACGGATGTCTTGAGGTACAGCCACGACGGGGCCGAAATCCCAAAAGACACCGGTTGCAGCCATTTCTTGGGCGGTTACGGCGCAAGCTTTTTGCACAAGTTCAGGGTTACGGGTTGCGCCCATACCGATGTGATGGGGGAAGATCACCGCGCCCCTCAAGTTATTGTGACCATGAACCCCATCCGCGCCGTAGATCAACGGAATGGCGAGGCGAGTTTTAAGCGCTTGTTCTTGAAATGTATCGGTCATCTTGGCCCACGCTTCGGCGTTATTTTTCGATGGGTATCCACCACCGCCGCTGAGCAGCGAACCGATGAACAGACCATCAATATCAGTAAGTTTGATGCTGTTCTTTTCAACTTGAGTCATTTGACCAATTTTTTCAGCGAGGGTCATACGCTGCAATAAATCATCAACCCGTTCTTCAACAGGCAGCGATGCATTTTTATAGGGCGCGTCGGCGGGCGGCACATCATTTTGCTGCGCCATTACCGGCAGTGATAACAAGACGAGGAATGCGATACACAACAAACGAGGAATAGTTCGTAACAAGTCCTTCACATTGATCTCCAAATAATATAATCGCAAGAGTGTCTAGATATAGCGGAATGGAGATTAGAAAGCAACACTATAAATGTAATGTTCTACTCAAAAAAACGCTAGCTTTTTAGGCTAAGCGTTCGATGATTGTTCCGGTTCCCATGCCGCCACCGCAGCACATGGTTTGCAAGCCGTAGCGTTTATCGTGGGTTTTTAGCGCGTGGAGCAGCGTTGTCATCAAACGGGCGCCGGATGCGCCTAAAGGATGACCAAGCGCGATTGCGCCACCATGTACATTCACTTTATTCATATCGACCTTAAATTCACGCTGCCACATGGCGATAACGCTGGCGAAGGCTTCATTGACTTCGAACAGATCAATTTGGTCGAGGGTCATATTGGCACGGGCGAGGACTTTGCGCGTGGCTTCAATGGGGCCGGTCAGCATCAAGTGAGGATCGCTGCCAACCGTGACCATCGACACCAAACGGGCTTTAGGTCTGACGCCCAATTGGTCAGCACGTTTGCGGCTCATGACGACCAAAGCCGCCGCGCCATCGGTAATTTGGCTGCTGTTGCCAGCGGTTGTAACGCCATCGGAGTTGAAAGCGGGTTGCAGCGTCGCCATCTTTTCGAGTGAGGCATTAGGGCGCACACCTTGATCTTTGTTAACGATAAACTGTTTGTTTTCGTCGTCCAATCCTTCAATCGACAGGATTTCTTTGTCAAACCAGCCTTTAGCCTGTGCTTTGGCGGCTTTCATATGGCTTTCATAACCAATTTGATCGACTTCGGCGCGGCTGATATTCCATTTCTGAGCAATTTCATCGGCTGCCATTCCCTGCGGAATCATGTTGTAGTCTTCCATGATTTGGTCGGTGAAGGGTGAGCCGCCTCCCAAACTTGACCCCATCGGGATGCGCGTCATGCTTTCTACGCCGCCTGCAACCACAATATCCGCTTGACCGCTGGCGATCATTCCGGCGGCGAGATGAACCGCTTGCTGACTGCTGCCACATTGAAAATCAATCGTTGTGGCTGGAACTTCGATGGGCAGTCCGGCATCCAGCACCACGTTACGGGCGAGGTTGAACGTTTGTTCGCTGACTTGGCTCACACAGCCCATGATGACATGCTCGACTTGAGCCGGATCGAGATTAGCACGCGCTAAAGCCTCACAGAGCGCATAGGTTCCCAAGCGAACCGGATGGATATCCCGCAGCCAACCGTTACGCCGTCCAAGGGGTGTACGGGTCGCTGAAGCAATAATGACTTCAATCATAATAAAAACCTCTTCAATAACCTGTTTAATTCTTTGCCCTATGATAACCCAGATCTAAGCCGTGTCCCGCGGCAAAAAACTGGCTATGGTACTCATGTCGCTGGCTTTGTTTCGGGAGCAGCAGGACTCGATGATGCTGAATCCGCGTTTTAGTACTATGATGGTTTCGTAAATCATCACCAATTATGGACTGTTGATTGTTGCCACAGTTCTTGATGCCACCCACGTAAACTTCTGTTTCGCGCTGCTTAAAATTGCTCCCAGTGGTATCACCGTCGTAGTGATCATCCTCGACCACAAATGGTTGTTTGATGCGTGAAGTCTGACTTATGCAAGACTGTTCGTATAAGCACTATTAAGGTGGAACGGAGTAAAGCCTATGAAAACATACGAAAACATACCCACAATTTTGACATTTAACGGTGTACCGGTAAAGGCACGACGCGGGTTCTGGTTAGTGGTGGCGCTGGTATGGGTGATTTTGACTGCGATCGGAACTTGGCGTTGGCCGGGACAATCCGTGTTGGCTTATGTATTGGTCGGCGGTGTGGGGACATTGGTCGGGATGATGGTTGACGTTGGACATGCTTGTGCGCACACCATAGGGGCGAAAATGGCACATGCTCCAACTGCAGTGGTTCTGCTAGGGGCTGATATGCCGCGCACACTGTACCCTGACGAAAAGATGCGACCGAGCCAGCATATTGCCAGATCGCTGGGTGGGCCGATTTACAGTTGGATCGGTTTCGGAATTGGACTGCTGCTATTGCGCGTGATTCCGCCTCAGACAGCGTGGCGATATTTGGCTGAAATCTGGACATTCGGAAATGCTTTTATAGGTTTAGCGATTTTTGCACCCGTTCCCCTTGTAGACGGTGGCGTGATTATCAAGTGGCTGCTGGTAATCGGGGGGCAGGACGAAGGGCAGGCGGATAGGATAGTCCATTGGATGGATATAGTGCTAATTGTTATGCTGCTGATCGGTGCAGGAGTGACAGCGCTATCAGATTTGTGGGTGGCAGCGGTAGGGCTGGTGCTTGTGGCGATTTTAATCGGGTTAATCGTTTTAGAGGTCATACGCTGATTAATCGACAAAGTCTTTCTCGATTAATCGACTCGATAAAAGTATTTCCAACCGATTGTCACCTAAATTTAAGCAGAGAATTGCGGCAAAAGATTTATTCTCGGTTACAATAACGCCAGCCTCTCTCCGAGCCAAAGGACAACCCGATGTTGGGTCGACGTTTCGGTACTATGACCCTTTCGCAAATCATCACCAGTTACGTGATGTTAGTTATTGCTGCGACCATTGATGCGGCCAGCGTCAATATCTTTTTTGCACCATTTAAGATCGCCCCCGGTGGTGTAACCGGTGTGGCGGTTATCCTGAATCACCTTGACGCACGTCTACCCATTGGTTTGCTTATTTTGTTGGGGAACATCCCGATCCAAATATTGGGCTACCGGATGCTGGGTGGCTGGCGCATCGTCGTGCGTACAATTTTTTATGTATTTTTGTACTCACTTTTGGTCGAGTTCCTCAAACCCTATACAGCCAATGTCGAAGTGGGTACAAATGTTTTGTTGAACTCGATATTCGGGGGCATTCTGGGAGGTATCGCCGGAGGGCTGGTGCTGCGAGCGGGTGGCACGCAAGGCGGAACATCGACGTTGGGGCGCATCCTACAGCAGCAGTTCGGGATGCCCTTAAGTACAACGTCATTGTATACCGATACCGCAGTGATTGTTTTGGCAGGATTGGTCTTTGGCTGGGAAGGCGCGCTGTATGCTATAGTCGCGTTATTCGTAGGCGGTGCGACAGCTGACTATGTGTTGGAAGGGCCGAGTGTCATTCGGATTGCCACCATCATCACAGATAAGCCGGATGAAATTTCCGAGCTGGTGTTAGATGCCATGGGGCGTGGTGTAACGGCGTGGCAAGGTAAGGGAATGTTCACCGAGCAGTCTCATACCGTTCTGTTTATTACGGTTTCTAGGGCGCAAGTCAGTAATTTGCGGCGGCTGGTCCATTTGGCTGATCCGGATGCGTTTATGGTTATCGGGCAGGGACATGTGGCTTACGGTGAGGGTTTCCGCCGCATTAAAGATTGAGGTGGTGAATGGGTCACTTTTCTCAAACTGTGCCTTAAATAGGATAATGAGCCAATTTTGGGACGCAACAAATCAGATAAAATTGCGTAGAATGAATTTGGATCATCAGAGGGTTGTGGGGGGGTGCTCGGTGTGCAGAACTACCATGCGCCTGTGGTTTGATCCTACCCTTGCCACGTCTTCTTAATACCGATAGACTGTTTCGAATGTTGCTCAACCTGTCCACTTTCCTGTATGTCTTCTGTGCTGTCTCGCTTACGATCTACGCAAGCAGTCAACTCTTTTTACTGCTTGTCTACTTACGTCATCGCCATGATCCTGTTCCTATACCACCTGTAAAAGAGTGGCCTTCCGTTGTTGTCCAACTGCCGCTTTACAACGAGCGTTATGTGGTTCAACGCTTATTGGACGCGGTAGCTGCGCTGGATTATCCGCGTGAACTGCTGACTGTGCAGGTCTTGGACGACTCGACCGATGAGACGGTTGAAATAACTGCCGCTAAAGTTGAAGAACTGGCTGCTAAGGGTTTAAATATTCTTCACATCCGCCGACCAGAGCGTAAAGGTTATAAAGCCGGCGCGATGGCTTATGGCATGGCGTTGGTAGAGGCCGAGTTTGTCATGGTGCTGGACGCTGATTTTGTGCCAGCGCCTGATTTCCTTCGACACACGATTCCGCATTTAGTTGCACGACCCAAGCTCGGCATGGTGCAAACCCGATGGGGACATTTGAACCCGTTTAATAATTGGCTGACTTTGGGGCAAACGCTGGCATTAGACAGCCATTTTGTAGTGGAACAGACCGCACGGAGTCGTGGGGGTTGGTTGATGACATTCAACGGTTCAGGCGGTGTTTGGCGCACTCAATGCATCCGTGAGGCAGGCGGCTGGCGTGACCTGACCTTAACCGAAGATTTAGATTTGAGCTATCGGGCGCAGCTTGCCGGATGGGAATTTTTATATCTGCCGGATGTCGTTGTACCGGGAGAACTCCCGCCCCAGATCGCTGCTTATAAACAGCAGCAAGCACGTTGGGCCAAAGGGACGACACAAACGCTAGGGTACACCTTACTTCCATTATGGCGTTCCAATTTCAGTATATCTCAACGCTTGATGGCAACGCTGCATCTGTGCCAATATATGCCGCATCCGCTGATGATTATGCTGCTCATTTTGACACCTCCACTGCTTATCACCCATAGTTTGCAGCATCTTTCGTTAAGTGTTCTGGGTGTTGTGGGATTGGTCACACCGTTGATTTATGTGGTGAGCCAACAGGCGTTGTACAACAATTGGCCGCGCCGCTTAATGGCTTTTCCGGTGCTGATGGCGCTGGGAACGGGCATTGCATGGAGTAACACACAGGCGGTAATCAGTGGTTTACTCGGTCGCAATACCGAGTTCCGCCGTACCCCAAAATTTGTGCAAGAATGGACGGGGAGTGGTTATGCGCTTAAGCGTGATCCGGCGATGTGGCTGGAACTGTTGTTAGCGGCTTATTCAATGTGGGGAACGTATCTGGCATTGCGGCTGAGTCCGGCCCTTGCGCCGTGGTTAACGGTATATAGTCTCTCTTTTACCGTGATTGTGCTGTGGGGACTGCGTGACCGGATGGCCTTGCGGCGGGCGCAGGTCGCCGTAGCGCGGTAATTTTGAGCAGGATGAATCGCCCGCACGGGTCTCTGTTTAACCCCGAATTTAATCTCTTTCATCCAGCTTATTGGTTTGGGGATGTGGATGCCCGACCTTTAGGCTTGTTTCGCATTGCCTTCGCGGCGCTGATGCTCAAGGAGGCCATCTACCACATTTTTGTGGCGGATATTTGGTACAGTGACGGAGGAATGCTGCCTTCAGCACTGCTGCCGCGCGTTTCACCCACAACGCCGACATTGATGTCGGGTTTAAGCGAAACGTGGATGGCGATTGCGTTTTTTGCGTTATGGGCTGTCGTGGCGTTTCTACTGCTCATCGGTTGGCAAACACGCCTCATGAGCATTCTCAATCTAGTGCTGCTGGTATCGGTCATCAACCGCAATCAATTGGTCGTAACCGGTGCGGATAGCGTGATGCAGGTCTTAGCTTTTTGGAGTTTGTTTGTGCCGTTGGGATGCTGCTATTCAGTGGACGCAAGGCGCAGAGTCTCCAATCAACGACCGACCACTTACGCGTTTCCTGTACGCATGATCCAACTACAGATTGCATTGGTCTATATATTTACGACGATTTTTAAACTCCAAGGTCAAACGTGGCCGAGCGGCGATGCGCTGTACATGGCGATGCAGGTACGGATGCACACTTTTCCACTGGCGGAATGGTTATTGATTAACGCTTCGACCAGTGTGCTGCGTACGTTGACCTACATCGCCTTGCTGATCGAAGGTGGATTTGCGCTGCTGGTCTTTGCGCCCATTTTTCAACCTTACTTACGTCGGGTGGGTTTAATCGCGGGTGTGATGCTTCACATCGGTATCGGGCTGGTGATGAATATTCCAAATTTTCCGTTGGTGATGATCATCAGCTACCTGATGCTGCTTGATTCAGGTTGGGTCGATTGGATTGACGGACGTTTACAGGTCAGCCCAAAACCCGCACAAGCCGAAAATGAGCCGCCTGCGACGGAGAAACAGCGCGGTGGCTGTGCTGGTGTGCTGATGGCAGTACCTCGCGGCATGGTTCAGGGTGCTTATCGTGGTGTGTTGGCTTGCGCGTTGTCGGCAGTAATGGTTGTGGTGATCTGGGGAAATCTGCTGAACAACGACCGCTTGGCGATCCGGTTGAACACACGGGCCATGCCGGATTATGTCGAAAGCAGTTTGCGCGCGATAGGTTTGTGGCAGTCGTGGGCATTGTTTGCGCCTGATCCTTTGCCTTATGAAGGCTGGTTCGGCCTCAACGGAATTTTCCAGAACGGCGAAACCTATGATGTGAGAAGTTCGCTGCAGCGACCGCATTGGTATTCAGGGCCACTTGCCCGTTGGGGCAAACTGGAGGAAAACTTGATGCTCCGGGAAAAAGACGATCCGCTGTTCGTCGCGTGGGCGACATACACCTGCAAGCAATTTCGGGATCGTGGCATTGTGGGATTACAGATTGTTTTATACAGTCGGGCAACCACGCCACCGGGTGAACCGTATCTCCCGTATCGTACAACGGTATTACAAGGTGGAAGTTGCAGCTAACGCCAAATAGTTGTGCTGGCATTATCTACCTATCGGCTGGAACAGTTCAATCATCGATCTTCGCGGGATATTGTCGTAATAGTGGGTTTAGAGTGGTGAATCACCGTCTGCTTCAAACTGTTGCAAAAGCGCTTGGCAATCGAGCCTTGCTTGAACTCGACACGGATAGTGGCGATATAGGGTATCAGGTTGAGAACGACGAGATCGTGTCCCTGTCACTGCGCAGCTGTAATTTACATGAATTACCAGAATCAATAATCCAACTGGACTCGCTTCGATATTTGGATTTGACGGGCAATCATTTGCAATCGCTGCCGGAGTCGATAGGTCATTTGAACCAGCTTCAAGCCCTGTATCTCGATGATAATCAACTGACAACCTTACCTGACGTATTAACCAATTTGACAGAACTTCAAGCGTTGCACGTTGACTTAAATGAATTAACTGAACTGCCCGAAGCGATTGGCAGCCTCCAAAGCCTGACACATCTTTACCTGCGTCGTAATCATCTCAATCTCAGTCATCTACCTGAATCGTTTTGGACATTACCCAACTTACAAATTGCCTCGTTGGGTGAAAATCCATTTGGCACATTGCCCGAATCGCTCGGTGATCTGCAAACCCTCCGCCAGCTTTACATCCATAATAATGATTTGGAAGTGCTTCCACAGCGCATCGGTGATTTGAAACACCTAGCGACTCTTGATATTGGACATAATGCTTTAGCAAGTTTGCCTGAAAGCCTCGGCAACCTGACCAGCCTGACTGATTTTCTCTACATCAGCGATAACCAACTCCAAACCTTACCCGACTCACTAGCAAACTTGACCAAACTTACCTACCTTGGCATTACTCACAATCAATTCACTGCCTTACCGGATTGGATTGGTCATCTAACTGGCCTTAAAGAACTCCGCATCTACAACAATCAATTGACGACCTTACCTGACTCGATTGGTCAGTTACAACATTTACGTGAACTTCATGCCAATGCCAACCGCATTAAGGCGCTGCCTGAAGCCATTGGTCAATTGGGCAACCTTCAACTACTTGACCTCCGCAATAACCAACTGCGCTATCTCCCCAATTCATTTGCTGGATTAGGCAATCTCGAACAGTTAGACTTGCGCTCCAATCAACTAACCTCACTCCCAGAAAGCCTGAACTTACCCCGACTGAAAAAACTTGATCTCCGCTGGAATAAAATTCGTGTCAAACCGGATTGGCTTAACACTCTAAATGAGCGCGGCTGTACGATTTACCAATAATCAGTACAATTATTAGGGACTGTAGGGAAAAGGCACTGCCTTTTCAGTGCCTCCACATAAAGAAGTTTGACCTTAAGGTAAGCTGTGACCACGACTGCTGACATTATTCGCCGCCGACGCGCCCGCAAAGCCCGCAAAAAATCCGCCCAATCCCGAAGCCGCTGGCGCTTAGGTCTGCTGACATTTGCCTTCATTGTTTTGGGCGTTCTACCGGTAGGGATAACCTTGGGTGGAGCGATGGCGATTTATCGTAATGCCACCCGTGATCTTCCCGCGCCGCAAGCGAGTTTGTCACAGGGCGCGATGGTCGGCCTGACTGAAATGTATGACCGCAGCGGTAATACACTTCTGCTGGCAGATGCCTCAACTTCGACCAATAATTGGCTTGATCTCGCGCTGACTCCGGCTTATGTTTTGAAAGCCACCCTCCGCGCCGAACAGCCGAATTTCTTGAGCATCAAACAGCCGAATATTTTTAGTACCTATACCCGTTTATGGGAGAACGTGTTGCTTGGGCCGCTGCCACCCGATCAAACCTTAACCGGACGTTTGGTGCGGGGTGTGATTGCTCCCATGCCAGCCACACCTAACACGGACGCGGTCGGTCGCGAAATTGCACTTGTGACCGAGATCGAACGGCGTTACACGCCGCAACAAATCTTGGAGTGGTATCTGAATACTGCTGATTATGGCAACGGTGCGCGTGGCATTCAGGCTGCCGCTCAAACCTATCTTGGCAAAGATGCGACCGATGTGTCTTTGGACGAAGCGGCTATGCTGGCGGCGATTCCCTTAGCAACTCAATATAATCCACTGGATAACGAAACAGCATCACGCGGACGGCAGCGCGATTTACTGCGAGCTATGCGAACCGGTGGTGACATCACCGGCAATGAGTTTGACGCGGCGGCCAGCGTCCAAACGCCCATTTTATTGGCGCTGAACCAACCGGAGCAAATCGCGCCCGAGTTTGTGGCGTATGCACGGCGGCAGGCACAGGATATTCTAGATGGGCAAGGTCGCAACGGAACCGAGTTAGTCGCGCGCGGCGGCTTGAAGATTATTACCACCCTCGACCTTGATTTGTACTACCAATCCAAATGTGCGCTCCGTATCCAATTGGCGCGGCTGTCAGGCAAAGCCACTTCACCGGACGCCGAGGATGGCAAACCGTGTACGGCTGCCGGATATATGCCGGTTACCAGCACGCCATTGAATGGCAGCGCGCCGGATATGGGTACAGTCGTCGTGATAGATGCAGCCACAGGCGAGATCAAGAGCATGGTTGGGCCAGCTACGAAACTGGATTCTCAGCCGGGGCCGACACTTTATCCCTTTGTTTATTTCACCGCTTTTGTGCGGGCACAGGCCAATCCCGCCACCATGGTGCTGGATATTCCCCGTAAATTTCCCGGTGCGGCGGAAGGGCTGATTTATACACCGACTAATCCTGATGGACGTTTTCGTGGGCCGATTAACCTCCGTGATGCCATGAGCGCTTGGCTGCTGCCGCCTGCTGCCCAAATCGCCAGCGAACGCGGCATGGGTACAGTGTTGTCTTTAGCGCATCGTATCGGCTTGAACAGCTTGGGCGAAGATGGACGCTATGATTTATCGCTCTTGGAACATGGCGGTGCAGTCTCTGTACTGGATATGACCTACGCATACTCGGTGTTTGCCGCGATGGGGGATATGCACGGCATCCCGACGCAGGCCATCGGGCAGGGCTACCGTCAGCGTAATCCGGTGGCGGTGCTGCGGATTGAGGATGCCACTGGTAACACGATTTGGGAATATAACAAGGCATTGGTTGCCCAAAATAAAGTCGGTGTCTTTACCAATGATGTCGGCTACTTGGTCAACAGTATTCTTTCTGACCAAATCAAGCGCCGGCAGGTATTGGGGGATAGTGTTTCGGTGCTGGAACTGCCCCGTGCTAACGCGGTCGTATCCGGTTTGGCAGGCGACAAATCGCAAGATTGGACGGTCGGTTATACGCCGCAGTTAGTGACCAGCATTCATCTTCAGCGCTCGGATGACAGCGCAATGGCACTCGATCCAATGGGTATGGATGGCGCGGCGCTGATTTGGCGCGGTTTGATGCAGTACGCACATGATCGCGACTCGCTGCCGAATGCGGATTGGTCACGTCCTGATACCGTAACGGCCTTGAGTGTTTGTGATCGTTCCGGTTTATTGCCCAATGGTGACTGCCCGACGCATACCGAATTATTTTTGACCAGCAGCGGTTTTCAACCCCAGCAGCAGGATACTTACTGGCAAAAGGTTGTCATCAACAGTCAAAGTGGTCAACGGGCGACTGCCAGCACACCCAACCAATTGCAAGTCGGTAAATTGTTTTTTGTGCCGCCTCAAGAAGCGGCTGATTGGTGGCAGTCGAATAATCTTCCACTGCCGCCGCTTGGATATGATAACGTCAGCCGACCAGAATTGTTTAGCGATGTTCAACTTTTGCAACCTCAGCCTTATGCCTATGTAGGCGGTGCGGTGGATATTCGGGGTACGCTCAAACCAGAGGATATGAAGTACTTCCAACTATCCTACGGCGAAGGGGCAAGTCCCAGTGGTTACTTGCAAATTGGGAACCAGCAGACCAGCTTCACAGCCGGATCAAGCCTCGGTACTTGGGATACAACCGGACTCAGCGGTTTGTATACACTACTGCTGACGGTCGTGCATAGAGATAATTCTGCGGAGTCTGCCACTGTGCAGGTCATTGTTGATAACACACCGCCTGTCATAAGCTTGAGCGCGGGTGAAGCCGGTAAAATTTACCGCTTCCCGCAGGAAAGCAGCATCAACTTGAGTGCCAATGTCAGTGATGACTATCAGGTGCAGCGTGTCGAGTTTTACAAAGATGGCGAGTTCTTAGGCACGGACACCGACAATCCTTACGACTACACCTATACATTGACTGGAACAGGAACATTTACCTTTACCGCTGTTGCTTTTGATGCGGTCGGTAATCAAACCAGCAGCAGTATCAGTGTCGAGGTCACGCGGGGGTAAATCAATCGTGTTTTGTAGGGGCAAGGCTTTACGCCCTCGGTTCTCTCTAAGTTTTATTATGGGGCGAACCCGCGAATAATTCTTCTACGCGGATGGGTAATGTCGGCAGACAATCTAGAGCCAATGTATCTGTAGCCGTGTAGATACGAGGTTCGCCATATTCTCGGTGATTGTTGAGTAGAAAGTGCCTTACCGTGCGTGTGATGGGATCAACAATCAGATATTCAGGCACCCCGGCATTTTCATAGGCCGCTTTCTTAACTTCTTCGTCGTAATCGTGGTTTCCCGGTGACAGGACTTCGGCAATTAGATCAGGTACACCACGAATGCCGCGCTCATGAATGATTGATTCGCGACCCGCACGAACAACCACAAAGTCCGGTTGAATTGGATCACAACCGGGCATAATCACCCCGATTGGTGCGAAGTAAATATAAGCAAGTCCCTGTTCTTCGGCTTGTGTTCCAATCTTCGTTACCAAGCGCTTGATAATCCATTGATGAAATGCGCTCGGCGAAGTTGACCTGTAAAGCACTCCATCAATGATTTCGTAGCGATTGTCATCCGCAGGCAGCGTTTCCCAGTCGGCATATGTCCAATGCCCTTGAGGAGGGCCAACAACTTTAGGTGAATCGGTTCGCATAACCAGTGTGAACATGTTTATCCTCACACGACTTGTATAAGTCTAATTATACCTGAAATCCACCCCTCACACGCTTGACTGCACAGCGCTGCCGGTTGCAAAGGATTGCACGACATCAAACACGATGCCTAACGATTTGATGTTGTCCTGACAAGTGGTCGCAGGCGTTTTGCCGGTCGTGACTGCCTCATAAAATTCGTGCAGCAGATAGGCTTGAGCTGTGCGATCCATGACGATAGGAGGGACAAGCGCGATCTCATCATGGAGACTGCTGCGGAAACCTTCACCACCTTCTACACCCATTAGATGCTCCACATAAACGTGGTCATCATTGAGTGTCACTACGCCTTTTTCACATTCGAAACGCCAGTTCGCATTCCAAGGGGTTTCCTGCCCGTTGGAACACCACGACGCGTTATAGGCTACCACTGCGCCGCTGGCAAATTCCAATGAGACCGAAGCCGAAGCATCGCCTTTGTACCAGCTCCATGACGGATTCCAACTGCGTCCGTAAACCGATACTGGATCGCTGTCCAGAAAATAGCGCATCAGATCAAAATGATGAATTGACATATCAATAATCAGGGGATATGGCATCTCTTCGCGGAAACCACCGAAGTGCGGCCCTTTAAAGAACTCTACGGTTACCGCACCGATTTTGCCTAACTCGTCGGAGGCGAGAACACTTTTGAGGGTTTGTGTGGGGACGTTATATCGGTAATTTTGGGTGACCATATGCAGCACGCCCGTTTCGTCGGATTTGCGGATGATGGCCTGCGCATCGCTTAGAGTGCCAGCCAACGGCTTCTCAGACAGAACAGGTAACCCCGCCTCCATCGCGAGGCACGAGACTTCTTTGTGGAACTGGGGCGGTGTGACATTGATGACAGCATCGGCATGAGTTTTTTTAAGGGCCGTTTCTAAAGACTTAAAAATCCGTGACCGATCCATATCATAACGTTTGGCCTGTTCTTCAATAATCGCTTCGTTAACTTCGACAAAACCGGCAAATGTAACTTCCTCGGATTGCAGGACGGCGTTAATCCATGCGTTGCCCATTCCGCCGATCCCTACCTGAATGACTTTCATAATGCCTTGTATCCTTATCGCAAATGTGTTGGCAATGAGTATACACGCGATACAGGCAGTACAGGCAACCTTATGGAGTGAGGATATTCGTACTCAGGTTTATTTTTGGTTAACCCGACAAACTCTTTATAAACCATCTCCCGACTTTCGCTTGTAGCTTTCTCTCCTGTTTTAGTTAGTGCCAATAGCCAAAAACCTAAATTTCGCGCAAAAAGAGGGATAAGTTGAGAGAAGCCCACTCCTTGGAAAAGGCCAAGACAAGGGGGCGGGCTAAGGGATGAAGCGAGTTGAGAACAAGGCCAACAAGCTGCCCCTGCGGATCAAAGTAGA
>WGMX01000074.1 GCA_016124855.1 Anaerolineaceae bacterium
ACTCGTTTTCACGAGTGCCACTGCTTCTGCTTTGAATGCTTCGGTTTGGTGCTTTCTGTGTTTGCTCATCGTTTTCTCCTTGCTCCTTCATTAAGCGTACCTGTGCAATTTCATACTCTCCACTTAATCGGGGCAAGTCCATGAGGGCTAAAACTCAAAAATGCACAGTGAATATGAAGAATTTTGCGAATCTTCTCTCTCAAATCAGATTCAGAAACCGTCATGAGCAGTGAAGTTTGTGAAGAATTTGAAGTTTCAGAACATCAACCTCATAAGCTGGCTTCTGCCAAGCTGCGAACAGTCGCCATTTCACCGCGATGTTCCGCTTCGTGCAGGACGAGATGATGAATAGTCCATTCCGCCGTAACATCATACCGTTCGGCGGAACGAGGACGGCGAAAATCCTCCAGTGTCATGGTTTTGAAGGTATCCAACAGTAGGCGGCGTGTCGAATCAAGCCGCTTGAAGTGAGCATCCAAGCTGATGCCCTCAACGATAAACAACCGGTCATTTATGGGATTTCGTACTGGAAAAGGGAACGCATCCCAAACCGAGGCAGGCATTTTCTCTTGCATAACCTCGTTATACAACCAGTCCATCTCGATGATGGCGATGTGATAAAGCAGTGTCCCGATGCTGTTAGCGGCAGGCGGCTGCCAGTCAATGACTTCCGGCGAGATGCCTTCGAGGATACGACCCGTTTCGCGGCGGGTGTCTTCGAGCATCCATAAGGCGCGCCCAATTTCCGGCACAAAACCGTCTAACGGGGCAATGTGTAAGTTTTCGCGGGGTTGAGTGGACATAGGATAAGCCCTTTCCTCGTGAAATGCGGTTGCGGTGTCTATAATACCATCATCCATTTCGCACTTCTGTACACCAAAAGTCTGATTTTCAAAGGATATTGATGATGAAAGCCGCCACTCGCATTATCCGCGCTGGATTGCCTGATCCACAGCAAGCCGCACCGTTTTTACCCGGCCCAACCTTCGCCGCACCCTATCACGCGGCGGGTGATCCGGTCAACGCGCCTTATAACTATGGGCGGCTGCATAATCCCACATGGACGCACTTCGAGCAGGCCTTAGGCGAACTCGAAGGTGGGCTAGCACTGGCCTTTGGTTCTGGCATGGCTGCCATCGCCTCAGTGTTTGGCTCGGTGCTGCGTCCCGGTGATAAAGTGGTCATTCCCTCCGACAGTTACTATCTGGCACGCGTCATGACGAACGGTTATTTCACCCAAATGGGTGTGCAGGTGGTTATGGCTCCTACCGCCAACAACGCGCAGCTTGAACATCTCAATGGGGCGAAATTGTTGTGGTTGGAAACGCCAAGTAATCCCGGATTGGATGTGTGCGATATTCGCGCGATGGCACAAGCGGCTCATGAACATGGCACGTTGGTCGCCGTCGATAACACAACCGCGACCACGCTCGGTCAGCAGCCGTTGGGTTTAGGCGCAGATTTTTCGGTGGCCTCCGATACCAAAGCGCTGACCGGTCATTCGGATTTAATCCTTGGGCATGTGGCGGTCAAGGATGCTAAATTGATGGATGGCATCCGCATGTGGCGTAATCAGATTGGCGCTGTGCCGGGGCCGATGGAAGTGTGGTTGGCACACCGTTCACTGGCGACACTGCATCTGCGGTTGGAACGGCAGTGTGCCAGTGCGCTGACGATTGCCCAATTCTTGAGCGAGCAGCCAAGTGTCAGCGATGTACGCTATCCGGGTTTGACGACGCATCCAGTGCATGAACTCGCCCGCCAGCAAATGGATTATTTTGGGCCGATTATCAGCTTCACGCTGGCAGATGAAGCGACCGCTCAGCGCTTTTTGAGCAAATGTCAGTTGGTGTATGAAGCCACCAGTTTTGGCAGTTTACATACTACCGCTGAACGACGCGCACGTTGGGGTGGTGATGTGGTCGCGGCAGGATTCATCCGTATGAATATCGGCTGCGAGGATGTGGATGACTTGCTCGACGATCTGAGGCAAGCATTGAAATAAATCATTTAATGTCAGAAAACATTTACTATCTTGGTACACATCCCCCATTATTTGGGGTATTTGAGTGCTGAATTGTGCTACTGTTAGGCAGTATGCCCGGAGGAAAGCACTAAAATGATCGCACGATTTAAGCATTCAGAACCCGTTCGTAAGCTCGGTTTTGGCTTGTTGATTCTCGCGGCTCTGGTAACGATTATCGGTTCGTTCGACCAACATCCCGGCCTTGATCCACTGACGTTTGTGAAAGTGACTTTTGATGATTTCTACGCGAACGTTGGAACCGAACTCGCCAGTATCGCCATAGCCGTACTGATTATTGATCGTATGCACCGTATCCGTGACGATGAGAATGAACGTGCCGCACTAATCTTGCAAATGGGCAGCCCGGATCATTCCTTTGCGATTGAGGCGGTTCGGATGCTGGCAGCGCATGGTTGGCTCAAAAACGGTTCATTAGCCAATGCACATCTCACCCATGCCGATTTAGAAGGTGTGAACTTGCAGGATGTACCCCTAACAGGCGCACGATTAGCCCTGACGAATTTGCGCCATGCCAAGCTCACCCACGCTGATCTGCGCCATGCTTATTTGAAAGGCGCGAACTTACAATCCGCCTGTTTACGAGGGGCGGATTTACGGGGCGCGAATCTGAACGATGCCAACCTGATTGACGCACATATTGATAAAGCGACACAGGTTGATACTGAAACCATTTTGCCGGACTGCACGTATTGGGAAGAAGGAAACGACATTACACGGTATACCGATCCCAAACACCCGGATTTCTGGCAGCCCAAGCATCATTCGTCGGCCTGAAATTGCAGTTGACAGGCGGCATCATCAACATTAAGCTGCATATTTTCATCGTTGCAGACAGTTCATAGGATAAGTCATGTTTCGCTCCCTTTTTGGTGGTTCTAAAACAGCGCTGATTCGCCAGATGGGCAGCAGTGATAACAAGCAGGTCTTGAAGGCCGTTGAAGCCCTCAAAAAAGAAGGTTGGTTTCGTGATGGATCATTACACGAAGCGCAGCTTATGAACGCCAACTTACAGGGGGCGGCGCTGGCAAAAGCTGATCTGCTGCGGGCTAATTTACAGGGCGCGAATTTGACCAAAGCCTACTTGGGCGAAACGCATTTAAAAGAAGCAACTCTACGGGATGCCATCTTGTGTGACGCGAATATGCGGAACGTGATTCTGGTGGAGGCTGATTTATCCGGCGCGGATTTGACTCGTGCTTATCTCCCCTCTGCCGTGCTGACCTGTGCCATATTTAGTGATGCCCGGTTGATCGGCGCAAATTTTTGGCAGGCGGATTTGCACAGCGCGAATTTACACAACGCTGTGCTGACTGATGCGTTATTCTATGAGACAAAATTTGGTCTAGACACCGTTTTGCCCGATGGCACGACATGGACCCAACATACGGATATGGCGCGCTTCACCGATGCCGCGCATCCTGCGTTCTGGCAAGGCAATAACAACTGATGGATAACCGCTTCTGGAAAGTCGTGCTGGCACTGATTTTTCCACCCTTAGGGGTGTTAGATAAGGGCTGTGGTACAGCTATCGTCGTTGGACTGCTGACTTTTCCACTGTGGATACCGGGGTTTTTAGCGGCATTGTTCATTATTTTTTCGGACAAGCCGCGCCGGCAAAATCGATTTGTGCAGCTTGAAAGAACCGCCGATGATCCTGAAAAAGAAAAACTCAAAGGCGCATATATCCGGTTAGCCGATGGCGAAATGGCCGAGGTGGTTGACGACGATCATGCGCCGCTCAAGGGTTATCACTATGACAACAAAACGGGACAGCAGTGAGCTATCCCGTTTTTGTTTCTTGGTTGGAAGGCTCTGCGAACCTTCCCTACAAAGATTTTGTCTTAGGTGTGATTAACGTGAGCTGCGGCGGCGTCCGGCGAACCAGTAAACAATTGCCAGCAGCAGCAGTCCCAACAAACAGGTTGCGGCGATGAGCAGCGGACTTTGCGACTGACCGACAACCCCCTGACTTTCAGCAGTCAATGGAATGGGCGTGAAGGTCGGAACACCGGTCGCGGCGTTGGTTGACACTGCTGTTGCCTCATTCGTAGTCGTGGCGGTGGTCGTGCTGGTTGCCGCTTCGGTGAGTTCGGCGGTTACTTCCTGAGTAACCTCACTGGTAGCGGCCTCGGTGACTTCAGCGGTCGCCTCTTGGGTCACTTCGCTGGTCGCAGCTTCGGTCACTTCGGCAGTCGCTTCTGAGGTTGCCGTTACAATCTTAGTCGCTGTGCTGGTGCTGGTTGGCGGCACTTTAGTATCAGTTGCGGTACTGGTCGAAGTCGGTGGAACCTTAGTGTCAGTTGCGGTACTGGTGCCAGTCGGCGGCACATTGGTGTCGGTTGCGGTGCTGGTCGAAGTCGGCGGCGCGCTCGTATCAGTCGGCGAAACTGTCGTGTTGGTGGGTGCTGCCGCGATGACCGTAGCCGCGTCATTGGTCGCCAGATTTGCCTGCACAGCAGCCGTCGCGCTTGAATCAACAGTTGGTGCTGCCGAAGTATTGGTCGCGGTCGCTGGCTCGCTGGTATTGGTGGCCGTTGCCGGAAGCGACGTATTGGTGGCAGTCGGTGGCACATTGGTGTTGGTCGGCGGCACGTTGGTGTCCGTCGCAGTGGGCGGTAATGGCGTATTGGTGGATGTTGAGGTCGCGGTCGGTGTTGCGGTGGGCGGCGCCGCGATGACAAATGCCACATCCGCTTTACCGGTCGTGCCACCTTCGTTAGTCACCTCAACCGTTAGAATATGATTGCCGATACCTATCGCCTTGACATCCAGATCAAAAGTCAGGGGTTCTTCAGTTTGGGTGACAACTACAACACCATCAATCTTATAAACAACCTTGCTTACAGCAGTCTGTGGACTATCGACGTTTACCGTAACTGTCCGATTTTCGGTAATGGTTTCACCCGCCGTAATACCGTCCAGAGTCACGGTTGGCGGTATGGCCGGAACCGTAAACGTGATCGAAAATTCGGCGCGACCACCGGCAGTATCACGCACAATCGCGGTCATGGTGTTTTCACCGGGTGGCAGTTTAGCTGGATCAAGTGTAACGGTAGTAGACGATTGGTTAAGGACGCTGCCGACCACCGCGTCATTCACTTTAACGATTAACCCCTGCACCGTGCCTTCGGTAGATGCACCCGTGATGGTAGCCGTTGTTACTTCGTCAACCGTATCCCCTACGCCGGTAATGGTTACTGTGGGCGGCTTGGGGGCAACATTGAAGGTTCCAGTTACTGATGTGGTATCGCCGGTTGAATCAGTGGCCGAGAATGTCAGGGTATGCGGGCCGGAGGTCAGATTCGCGGGATCAATGGTAAAGGTGTACGGCTCGGTTGCGGGAACTGCCGCGCCCTTATCCAACTGGAAAGTCGCGGAAGTTATAGCATCATCAGCCTGTACCTGTGCCGTCACATCCGTTGCTTCGGCAATGGCTTCGGTTGGGAGATCAGGCAGTGAGACAATCGGCTTAAATATACGCGCCCGCATATCGACTGTATCTTTAGCTGTCGCGCCGTTCTTATCTTTCACTTGCAAATCGAGCGGATACGTTTTGCCATCACCGGGCAAATCGCTGGTCATGGTGATGATATATTGGCTGCGGAAGGTACGCGCTAATCCGCTGTAGATTTCATTCAATTGTTCAGGGGTGGGTGACTCGTAAAATTCACCGACAGTGCCATCCGCCAAACCCTGCATAAAGCTGCGGTCAAAACCAAAACCCTCGCCAATGGTATAAACCGGAACACCAATATCCAGCGCAGTCTCAAGCGGCGAACCGCGTCCGGTAAGGCTGGCACGGTATTCCTGACCATCACTCAAAATAATGACAGCGCGGCGAGTCGTCGGTGCTTTGGCGGCGGTGGATATGGCTAAAGTGGCGCCATCATAGAGTGCGGTTTGCCCACCATAGCGCAAATTGTTGATGGTATCGGTTAAAACCGTTTTATCAGTCGTATAATCGAGAACCAAACGTGCTTTATTATCGAACGTGACGATGGCAACCGGATCAGTCGGGCCAATCGAATTGATGAAACTAATCGCAGCTTCTTTGGTGCGCTCAATCGGTTCACCGGTCATACTGGTGCTGGTATCAATGGCCAGCACAACCGCAAAAGATAAACTATCGTCGGTCAAATTTTCGACCTTAACGATTTTCATGTTGTTTCGAAGCTGACCCAACACCTCGAAATCGCTTTGACCCAAGCCCAATATGGGCTGCCCCACTTTGTCAAAAACGTTGGCATTCAAAACGACGGTCGGATATTGGCTAACGTTGATGCCGGTAATTTGCAACCTGATGGGTGACGGATTGTCTTGCATAGCGACAATTGCCACCGGTATCACCATCAAAATACCGATCAGTAAAACGATTAGGCGTTTCAAAGCGGCCCCCAAGTTGTTGTGACGAAAAGATATTAACAAGAAATCTTTTTCTGTTTGTTTCAAACAGGTTAATGTTAACCTAGTCTCTCCAAACGCGCCATTAATGTACCCTGTCATTAGCGACAAAGCACCCTATTTAAAATATTCTGTTTTGCTCTATCTGAAAGTGGCTGAGGCTTAAGAAGTCGAAGGTAGATTACCGACGTTATAACCCAATTGAATAAGGGCGCGGACGGCTGCCTCGCCAAGTGTTGTATCCGCAGAAAAGCGCCGCGACTCGTCGCGCTGGAGGGTCAAAAGCAGCGGAATTGCCCGTTTATCCCCCAATTGTTGGAAGGCAAGAATGGCACTTCGACGCGCATCAATATCCTCGGACTGCAACGTTGATTCCAGCACGGCAAAATGGTCATGTCCGAGTTTGGTCAGCGCGAACGCGGCCCAAACGACCAACTGCGGATTGGCATGGCGCAGCAGTGGCAGTAAATACGGAACGGCTGCCGGATCACCAATGTTCCCTAAGGCGTTGGCCGCCGCTCCACGAACACCGACGTGTTCATCTTGAAGCGCGTCAATCAACGGTTCAATCGCGCGGGAGTCACCTGCCCGTCCCAACAAGTAAGCCACGAATTGACGCAGTTGAGGATCAGGACTCGACAAGAGGCCAATCGCGCCTTCAATATCGGGCGGTGGAGGATTTGAATCATTCATAAGCTGCGGTGAAGGATATGATACAGTTCGGCTTTGTGCAGCGGATTTAACAGCAAGTCTGATTCAACAATAACGGCATCAACCTGCAAATTAACCGCCGCCCGAACATCGTCAAAAGTTGACAGGCTCTCGGCTAGAATAACACGGGTATTACCTGCGATAGCTGCCCGAAGATCACGCGCGGGCTGATCGCTCAATTCGCCAGTCCATCCGTCAATCTGGCTAATCGCGATGACATATGGACTGAGGCTTTGGGCATAAGTGACTTCCTCAAGATTATTCACCTCAACTATGGCGGTCATCCGGTTACGTTGAGTGGTCGATACTAATGTTCGCAGTAAATTATTATCCATCGTCGAAGCGCGGAGTACCAAAGCCGAAGCACCGGCTGCGCGCGCTTCCACAATTTGATATTCATCAACGATGACATCTTGGCTAATAACCGGCAAGTTGATGCTGCGGGTCATCATCACCAAGTCGTCTAGTCCGTGTGGTTCCAGTCCATGATCGGTAAACAACGCCAATGCATCTGCGCCGGCAGCCGCCAACTCCTGCGCTAACGACTCAAGTTCACGACCGTCGCCATCCGCAACCCGTACCTGCGCCACCAGCGTAATCGGTGACTGCTCGTCGGTCGGAATGGCGGTTAAGACGGGCAAAGGACGTTTTTGCATACTGGCAAGGGCGCGTACCGCCTCGATGGGTGTTTGCGCTTTACGCTCACTGACGTACTGTTTACGGGCAGCGGCGATGAGGTCCAGATGTGGGATGAGTTCACGAGTAGCCATATTTTACGTTATTGGCAGGTAAGGGTGAGCGACGATGCCAGCGCTGTTATTTGCGGTTAATCTGTACTTATTCATTCTATGGCCTTTTTTCGTTTTTGTTGTATCGAAATCTTAATACGAAGGTTTGAATTTGGTTTAGTTTTGGCTGGTGTGCTATCATGGATTTGAATAAGTATCGTGTTTTGAAGGTAAAGGCTCAATGGAACTTTCTCACGACGAAGTGCGACGCATCGCAGAACTTGCCAAACTTGATTTAACAGATGATGAAATTAGTTTGTACGCTGGTCAGTTGTCACACATCTTACAATACTTTGAAAGTTTGAAAGAAGTTGATACATCGCACATCGCGCCGACAGCCTCCGTATTGCCCTTAAAAAATGTCTTTCGGGCGGATGTAGCCGGAACACCACTAAGCCCCGAAGAAGTCATTCGCAACGCTCCAGATTCAATGGCTGATCAATTTTTCGTCAGCGCGGTGCTGGGGGATGAGTAACAGCGGCGGCATTTGACGGCAGCCTAAAACCCTGTATATCCTGTTTCAACTTGCGCTAGGGACTGAAGCTTATGGCAGAGACTCGTCTGCTCGTTATTGAAGACGATTATGACTTAGCAGAAATGCTAACGATGTATTTTACCAGCCAACACTATGAGGTTTTTCACGCAGACAGCGGGGCGGTTGGCATCGAGATGGCACGCAGCAAATATCCTCAGGTGATTTTGCTGGATGTCATGATGCCGGATATTGACGGCTACGAAGCCTGCCGCCGTCTGCGCCAAACATCGCTCACACGCTACATTCCCATCATTTTCTTAACCCAACGTGACGAACGCGCCAACAAAGTCAAAGGACTCGAGTTGGGTGCAGATGATTATGTGACCAAGCCGTTTGACGTGGACGAACTACGCTTGCGCATACAGAGTGTCATCCGCCGTGCCACCCAAGAAAGTTTACACGAGCATCGCACCGGACTGCCGACTGCCGCACTGGTAGAAGAAGAACTTGAACGGCGTGAAAAAGCCGAAATTAAACATACCGACCTGCGCTTTGTCATCAATGGTTATAAAGCCTACTGTGATTTGTACGGATTTCTGGCGGGTAACGAAGTTTTCGCATTCACCGCGCGCGTAATCCGTGAAGCCGTGACCGCACATGGTACGGCGGATGACTTCATCGGGGTTTTGGGTGACGAGTTTGTGGTGTTAACAGGCGCTGCAAACGCTAGTGCCCTGCGCGAAGAACTTTTCAAACGCTTTACGGCAGGCATCAACGCGTTCTATTCCTTCAATGATGTTGAACGTGGGTTATTGATCCTCAACCCCGGAACACCTCAAGAAAAACAATCCCCTTTGATGAAGCTTGTTCAGGTAGAAGAAGACTTGTAGCGTTGATTTCCTTTATGATCTGCTATTTTAGAAAATCGGCAACCGCATTTAGCAGTTCTTTCTTCATCACCGGTTTGGCTAGATAGCCGTCGTATCCTGCTGCCAAACACTTCTCGCGGTCATCGCTGCTGGCGTTGGCGGTCAAGGCGATGAGAGGGATAGCTGTTAAGGTTGGCTTGGCTTTGATTCGCGCTACCACTTCAAAGCCCTTGATGTCCGGCAGGTTAACATCCATCAAGACCAAATCAGGCTTCTCTTGCTCAACTGCGTCGACGCCCGATACTCCGTTCTTGGCCTCAACCACTTCATAACCGGCATCCGCCAAAATCTTATGTACAAGCCGCATATTTTGTGGATTATCTTCTATATACAGTACTTTAGTCATAAATCTGGCAGTCTTTTCTGGACACACATTGCGTATGATTATTATGATCGACGTTTAGCTGTGGTCAAGGGAAACACGTGAGCATTTTTCATGATTATAGCATCGTGCCTTTTACGCAAAATTAACTTTTATCCGGTGTCTCTAACCTTTTTCCTACCAAATCTTTCCCGGTTTGTCATTTTATTGCAAGGTATTCGTGTTACAATGTATTCACAAAGTGTGAGGATACAATTAAGACTGTGAAAGATTTCAATTTTGAAGTCTGGCGCTTGCAGGCTGAGTCCGACATCAAAGGATTAGTCGCAGCCCTCCAAGACCCCAATCCTCAAAAGCGCCGCGCAGCCGCAACCGCCCTGCGCGCTTTGGGTTCGACCACAGCCATCCCCGGTGTACAAGATGCGCTCATGCAAGAGGGCGATCCTGAACTACGGGAAATCTTGGTCATGACACTTGAATTTCTTTTCGCCCAAAACAACGGTGGACAAACTGCTCAGACAACCGATAACCGTAACATTGTGCGTTTAATTGCCCGCCTCAGTGGTAATCATACCGAGCAAGCCGTTCGCGCTGCCCAAGAATTAGGCGACAGCCGCGAAAAACTGACCATCGAAGCCCTACTTCTAACGTTTAATAATCGCAAATTGGCGGCGCGGGTTCGCTTAGCTGTAGCCGAGGCGCTGCTCAAACTGCAAAGTGCCACCTCTGAAATCAGTTTATTAGCGGCATTACGCAGTGAACGATGGATGATACGCCGGAATGCGGCGGCTGTACTGGGTCAGATAGAAGCCGATTGGGCAGTTGAACCGCTGCTTAAGGCGCTGCATGACCCGATTGAAGCCGTGCGTCGTGTATCGCGTGCGGCATTGGAACGCATCGGCACGCCGGAAGCCCTCGCAGCGATCAACGCGCCAGCCTTGCCCGCCGAGGATGATTCGATCAAAGCCATCAGCGTGATGATGCAGCCCACGCCCTCAACCGAAAAAAAACCTAAGCCCACTGCTTCAGCGACTGAGGTTGCGAAGCCGGATGCATCTGCGCCGGAAACGCCCAAGCCCGAACCAGCGGTTGGATTATTGTCCTATCTTTCTTCGGATACCACCAAAGTCGCGATCCTTGACGAGCCTCCTCCTAGCGAAGAAGATACAAAACCGTTACGCCCACTGCCGGATGACGTGTCCTAAGTCCACGACTGAATTGCTATTGCCAGAACGCATTCGCTGATATACTACTCTCTGTAACAGGAGCGATGACCTATGCGTAGAGTTCTATTCTGGCTAATTGTCCTTTCAGCAGCGCTTTGCTTATCGGTCGGGAGTGTATTCGCCCAACCGATTGCACGAGGCAATGTGCAGATTGTCGTGAACCGTGACAATGTGAATATTCGGCTTGCCCCTGCTTTGGGTGCGGATTTAGCAGGCACGGTAAACGCGGGTTATGCCACCACAGCCAACGGGCGCAGTCCCGATAACCAATGGCTGCGGATCGACTTTCAAGGACAGGAAGCATGGGTTGGTGTGCCAGTGATTACCGTGTTGGAAGGCGATATTGCATCGCTGCCAGTTGGTGATCCGCGTACAATTCCCTATGGAGGCTTCGAAAGTCCCCGTTCCGGCCCGACGACCGCAACCAGTCCGGTCAGCGGTCGGCTGGCGAACAGCGGCTTACATCTGCGCGCGGGGCCAAGTACAGCTTACCCGATTCTGGCTAATCCGCTGCGCTACACGGTTTTCCCGGTGACAGGTCGCACGGTCAACAACGCATGGTTACAGGTTAATTTTGAAGGCACACTCGGATGGGTGACGGCTGGATTTGTCGAACTCCAAAACGGCGCGAATATCCTGTCTCTGCCGATTGACGGAGTCGTAGCCTCTGAAGCGCCCCAGTCTGCCGACACTAAAGAAAATTACTTCGCCATCCTCCAATTGATGCTGGATCGCATCAATATTTCGCAAACCGCTTTAGACTCTATTCGTGGAACGTGGACGACGGTTGCACTCGGTCAGCGCTCGGCCTGCCAGAACTTCCCGCCGCGTCCCAGCGACATCAATATCCCGAATCCGATTTTGGCAGCATTCAATCAGACACTCGAACCGTTACGTGTCGATTTCAACACCGCCATGTCGAACCTGCGCTTGGCAATCGACCTGTGGATTGAAGCCTGTGGAAAGCCGCAGCCACCTAACGGTGTCGTTGGTCAGGCCACCGTGATTGGTGCCTTGAATGCCATCCAGACAACGGATGGACTCTTCGCCGATTTGCGGGGACGAATCAGTGCCTTGCTGCCCAACTTGAACTTACAAGCAGACGAATGTCTGTTCACCTATCAAGAACAGTTTGATGTGCTCAAGATTGTCGGCAAAGGCCAACTGGTACGTGACCAACTGACTCCGCGCAAGACGGTCACCGGTTACTGCTTTGATGCGGCGGCAGGCGAGTCGATCCGCATTGAGTTTGCTGAGGTCAAAGGCAACATCTCGCCGCTGGTATCCGTCAGTCCGTTTAACAACCCGACCAACTTCCTCGGCGTAGGGCGCAATCTGGTACAGGAACAAGTGCTGACGGTCGGGCCAATCAACATCACAACCACCGGACGCTATCTACTGATCGTGGCCGACGAACAGGATAACCGCACCGAAGCGCTCAACAGTGACTTCGCGCTGCTGATTACAAACGTCGCAGGTCAAGCGATTGTCAATCCCGGTCTAGGTTTCGATCCAGTGACCAAGCTGCTGGTCGTCAATCCACCACCTCCGGCTGGCACGACCAATACAACCGTTGTCACGCCGGTCGTATCCACCGTGTGTCCGTCACTGTCCTATACTTGTGCGCAGCTGACCTGTTCACAGGCGGCGGCCTGTTTGGCGGCGGGCAACTTCACGCTCGACTCGAACGGTAACAATACACCCTGTGACGAAGGTTTGGCTTGTATTCCGGGGTAATGAACGCGTTATCCATGATATAAACAATAACAGGCAGACCAAATGGTTTGCCTGTTTTGTTTTTGACATGAACATCAACACACTTAAATTGATTTTGATAATATTTTTGGCGTTTCCCCATGTGGGCGTTGGATGATTTCTGTCAACATCCAGCCACACTTCTGATAGAAACCAACTGCTGGCTCGCCTGTAGCCACCCAAATCTGCGAGTAGCCTGCCTGAGAGGCAAATTGTTCAAGTGCTGCCAGAAGTTGAGCACCGATACCCCGATTACGATTGTCATCCACAACAATCATCCCGATTACCCACGGTGTGCGGTCGTGTCTTTCCTCGATGTCAAACTCCGCCAAGCCAACGGCACCTACTGCCTGATTCTGATCGTCAATCGCGACCCAAGTCACTGGAAGATGATCACGGCCTGATTGTCGTTCAGTAACCTTCACCCACCAATCAAGACTTTCCGGTTCCGGTGGATGCCCCCATTCTTTCCATCGGATTTCACCAACCGTTGAGATAAGATGCGGGTAATCGGCTAAGAATTTAATTGAGATATTGGTAGGCATCGTTTGCGCTTAAGACGCACTGATAAACTCATGAATTTTCTCAATCGGTTCCCAAACCCCGCGCATCATATTGGATAGCAAAATGACATTGATGTCTTGGGCAGGATAATGGCGCATCATTCCACTCGTGCCAGCATTAATGCCATCTTTCTGATAAAAGCTGAAATTATTCGCTTTCATCAAATGAAAAAAGAGGCCATAAGCCACCTTCTCGACAGCCTGTTCATTTTCATGATAAAAAGCCTTCGGGGTGAGAAAATCTTCAGTGAGTTCTGCCGAAAGTAGTTGACCCGCTTTGAGCGCTCGGAGGAAAGTATCGAGATCACCAGCCGTGACATGTGCGCCATCCGAAGGGCAGCCAATAGGCGGATACGAATAAATATTTTTCTTCCACCCTATAAGCCTATTTTGGTCGTCATAAATAGGGTCAATCCCTTCCGCAACATTCTCATTGACCCGATCCATGCGGTAGAAATCGCAGTGAACCATTCCAGCCCGCTTGAAAACATGCTGACGGATGTAATCATGGTAGGTCATACCAGTTACTTTTTCGATCATCAAGCCTAGCAATATAAAGCCCACGTTACAGTAGCGGCAGCCTTCACCGGGAGCAAAGTTCGGCGGTTTGTGGATAAACTGTGGCAGATAATCAACCGCCGTTAGCACCGAATAATTCGGCTTCGTTTTCCATAAATCCTCGTAATCTTCATCATTTTCTTCCTCTGCATCATCGCCGATACCGGATGTATGCGTCAGGAGATGATAAACATTAACCGCGTTCGAAATAGCTGTATCTTGAAGTCCCAATAACTCGACCGCGCTCGTCTGGAAAGTCAGCAATCCTTGTTCGATCAACTGCAAAGTAGCCACAGCCGTGAAAATTTTGGTCATCGAGGCACTGTCAAAAGGCATGTCCAATGTATTGTTGATCTTCCAAGCGCGGCTGGCATAACCATATGCGGCAGAATAGAGGGTATTTGATCCCTGTGTAATCAACACAACCCCAGAAAAACGGTTTTGCCTCTCACGTTCTTGCAGGTATTGATGAAAGTCCATGAGGACATCCTCAGACAAATTAGACACCATTTGAACCTTAAAGAACCCTCATTATACGTTGTGATATTTAGTTTGTCACGATGGGCAAATATTGAGCGGCTTATTGCTTATCTGCTAACTCCGCCAGAATGGTTTCGCCGCCGGTCACCCGTTGGTCAAGATAAACTTTGACTTGGGCATCCAGCGGCAGGAAAACATCACAGCGTGAACCAAACTTGATGAAGCCCAACTCGCTGCCAGCCTGAACCTGCTGCTCCGGTTGCAGAAAGTAACGAATGCGCCGCGCCAGTAAGCCCGCGATCTGACGCACCAGCACCTCTTGACCGTGTGAGTTTTCCAAGACAACCGTGTTCCGTTCATTGAGTTCCGAGGCTTTGGGGTGAAAGGCCACCAAATATTCACCGGGATGATAGCGGTCATAAACGACTTTGCCCGTCACCGGCACACGGTTCACATGGACATTCAACGCGGACATATAAATGGAAATTTTGAGGCGCTCGTCGTGGAAATATTCAGTTTCGATAGTTGGCTCAATAGCCACAATCGTTCCATCGGCAGGCGCAATAATGGCCTCTGCGATATTCGGCGTAATGCGAACGGGATTACGAAAAAATTGGGTGAAAAAGCCGAATATCAGCGCCGACGCACCAACCACGTAGGCCAACGCACGTCGCGGCAGCACCAGATACGATAAGCCGCAAACGGCTGCTAATCCGACCGCTAACTTGCGCAGTGTCGAATAGCCTTCACGATGAATACGTATACCAAAAGGCATTTTATTCATACAGGTATGCTCGGTTTCTATCCATGTTTTGACGGGAAAAATGGCTCATGAGTTGAACATTAGACCAAGAAACTACTCCGCCTTTGGTCTGGTGACAAAATCAATCGTTTAGGGCGCTCCCACAAACAGCACTTTTCATAGAATGAAATTGTACAACATGCCATGCGAATGGCAACGATAGGAGGGAGTTACCATGTACGAGTTAGATCATATGCTCAACGGTAAAGTGAGTTCTCAACATCATCAGGAACTCATTCAACAAGCACAGTACGATCATCTGGCACGCAGTGTCGAGTTAAACCAACGCAAGCACAAAATTACGTCACCGTTTCGCGCCATTTACGCCGCCATCCTGCACATCATCTGGTCGATATAACAGCGACCCATCACGATCAGAAAACGGGGTTTTAGGCATGATTATCACGCCAGACCCCGTTTGTGTTTTGTCGTCAGTATCGCGTTCGGATTCATCGAGCATCTTCAAAAGTGCGTTTGCTGTAGCAGCAGCATCAAAAGGAGACCAAACTTCGTAATGAACATTTGGAGTAACGCCCTCTTCCTTAATGATCGTCATGCTTTACTTCCATCCAATTCCAGTATCAACATCATTATACTGCCAAGCAAAAGTCTACAGTTGCTCGCGCTTCTTGATCCACTTTTCAAGCTGCGGCGGTTGATAGGTTAGCAACGTATCGAGTAAATCATCAACCTCATTTTTGACCAGCACCGCATCACGATGTTCAGGTTTGACAAAACCCTCAGTCACCATATGGTCGATAAAAGTCCGCAGCGGATCGAAGTAGCCGCCGATATTGAGCAGCGCTATCGGTTTATTATGAAAGCCCAACTGCGCCCATGTGATAATTTCAAACAGTTCGTCCAATGTGCCAAATCCACCGGGCATCGCCACAAAAGCGTCGGCAATCTCGGCCATCAGCGCCTTCCGTTGATGCATAGAAGCCACAACGTGCAGTTCGCTCAATCCAACATGGGCCAGTTCACGATCCACCAACGACTGAGGAATGATACCGGTTACTTTACCGCCGCCAACCAGTGTGCCGTCAGCCACCGCGCCCATCAGCCCCACTCGCCCACCGCCATACACCAGACCTAAACCCCGTTGGGCTAATCCCATACCCATCGCATGGGCAGCGGCAGCATACATAGGCTGTGTACCCGTATACGAACCGCAGAAAATACAAACCTGTTTCATGGGTGATGTCCGTTCGATGAATATTGACGGTTGATGGTATGGTATGCGTTTTGAAATGAGACCACGCATTACCGAAGAGACTTTACGTTCGCATAAGCCAGTGTTAATCTTCAAAGACTATCTTATCAAACTGATCAACTCTTACGACAGGATAAATATGACCACCAAAATATTGCAAATTACGATTGATGGCTGCCGCCCTGATGCTTTACAACAGGCCAACACGCCCAATCTTGACCGTTTGTGGCAGAGTGGAGCCTACACTTGGAACGCTCAAACCGTCATGCCCAGTGTCACACTGCCTACCCATAACTCGATGTTTCGCAGCGTGCCACCGTCCAAACACGGTGTAGGCGCGGACAACATTTTCCGCGAGTCGGCGCGAGCCTTCCCTAGCTTAATCGATGTTGCCGCGCTTGGAAACAAACATACCTGCATGTTTTCCAGTTGGGAGCAGCTGCGCGACCTCAGCAATCCCGGTAGTTTGAAAGTGACGTACTGCCGCAACGCCGATTACGGCTTGGACAACGACACTGATGTCGCCAAACTTGCCGCCCAATATTTGGTGTCCGAAAAGCCGGATTACTGCTTTTTATATTTGGGCGATGTGGACATTAACGGGCATATGTTCGGCTGGATGTCACCGGAGCAAATCGCCGCCATTGAAACCAACGACTCGGCTATCGGCATCGTCTTAGATCGTCTGGAAGCAGCCGGTATTCGTGACCAGTACACCTTTTTCATACAGGCCGATCACGGCGGACATGGAACCGATCACGGTACAGACATGCCCGAAGATATGACCATTCCTTGGATTCTCAACGGCGCACCCGTCAAACAGGGTTATCAAATCGAATCGCCTGTGAGCATCCTCGATACCCCTGTCACATTAGCCCATCTCATGGGATTGGACATCCCGCCGCTGTGGGAAGGCAAGCTCATCACCGACGCGCTGGTATAAGTTTACCGCTGTATGAAATTCCTCCCTCGCTTGCAAGCGACCTGCGACTGAGCGCAGCGCAAGGCAGCAGGGAGGATTAACATGCCGTTGTATTTCGCCAATTGCTAACTGCTTCTCTACCACTTGACCCGATACCAATACTGGTAAACTTCATGGAAGCCGAGTTTTTCATAGAGATAGAGCGCGGGACTGTTGCTCATCATGACTTGTAGATAAGCATAACCCGCGCCGTTGGCTTTGCCCCAATTCAGCAAGTAGAGCATCAACTGATGACCATAACCTTTTTGGCGCATCGACGGTTCAGTCACAATGTCGAATAAGCCCAAGAAGCCACGATCTAGCACGCCTAATCCCACCGCCGCGATTTGACCTTCGATATAAACGGCTGCCAGACATTTTTGGGGCGCGATGTGCTGAATCATATGCCGCATGACCGGCATGTAGCGTTCTTGCACATTATTCAGGCGAAAATAAGCGTTGAGCCATTGTTCATTCGCATCAGCCGATAATGTAACCCGCCCTTGATGGGGTATTTCCAGATGATTCAGCGGCACCACTTGCACACTTGCGCCCGGTTCTTCACGGTAGCCCAGTTGAGCAAGCTGCTTGTCCAATTCGCGCGGCTCAGATAGGGACGTCATTTTATAGACGGTCGGCTGCTTGCGAACCGCATACATCGACTCGCAGTACTTGATTTTGCTGTCAAGGCTGGTCGCGGATGTATACAGCGGGTTAACCGAGTTGGCACGTTTGGTGTAACCGCCAGCAAACCGTATCACCCAACCATCAAGATAAGAGGTTTGCAGCGCTGGCAGCGCATTCAGCGACAGCTCTTCCAAATGGCGAATCAGCAGTCCGGGTTCCGAAAAACCTCGCCATTCTTTAGGTGCAGCTTCTTCGTTGGGCACAGGTTCTTCCACAGAAGAAGGTGGCAAAGTAGGAAGTAAACTATCGCGTTCAGACATCATGCATACCTCGATCAAACTATTACGAAGTTTGTATCATTATGCCTGAAATCAATTGCTCATGCTGTGAATTTTTTGTAAACTTCGTTCGAGTTTTACGCGGAAAAGTTAGGAAACTGCAATACGTCTCAGAAACCACGCCTGAACATCTAAATGTTCAGCGTAATGTAGCAGAGGTGCTGTGTCCGGCAGCGAGATCGTGGAAGCTTGCGCCATCGTGTTCACGCCTATATCCGCCTCCGCAGGTTGCAGCGGCCACGGCGCATGGACAATATCCCCTTGATAAATAGTCTGGCGTCTATCGGCAGCGTACAAACAGTAACGCTCGGTCAGCCAATACTCCAGCGTACCGGATTGTGAATGAAACACATCCCCCACTGGCTGATAATGCCCCTCGAATTCACCGATTGGGGCGTTAAGATGGTTACGATGCGAGAAATAATAGACTTCGTGATTGGTCGTCGTCAAACGCATAGAGGCCTTGTAATATGGCAGGTGAAACACCATGCGCGCGCCGGCTACGGCTAAGACGCTCGAAGCATCCAAACTGAAAAACCACACGCCCGGTTTGCCCCCTTTAGGCATCACATAAGTACGGACGTTCAATTCGCAAAACTCGGTCGTTGTGGGGATCGGCGGCGCAGAACGGAAGCGGACGCCGCTCATATAAAAGGGCACTACACCCACCCATGCCATGCCATCAAACGTATCAATCGCCAATGCTGGTGGAATCAACGGGCGCAGCGCTTCGGGCTTCACCGGCCAATGCGCGAAAAGCAGTTTGCTCCATGTTTGGCGCATGACCCAACCATTATTGGCTGCCCCATGCACAGACGGTTCGCTCGCCATTTATACCCACTTCACTAACTACATTTGAGTTTAGTCGGCTGTTTTGCCTCAGCCCAGCGGCGGTTGAACTCCTCAATGTACTGCGCGGCCAGATCAGGATCAGTGATAATTAACATATTTTCGTCATTGTCATCGCGGGCGCTGGTCGAGAAGTTAAACGAGCCTGCGACCACTGTTTTGTCGTCGATGATAAACACCTTATGGTGCAAAACATATGGATTACCGTCCTGTCTAACCGCTAGGCCAGAACAGAACAAGGGCGTTAGCTCGCTGTACTTTGTCTCGCTGCCCGTCGTCTCGAAAATTCCGGTAATCACCACGCCTTGCTGCGCTTTAAGCTGCATCACGCCTGCAATATCATCCAACGTAAACGAGAAAGCCATGAAGCGAATAGATTGGGTCGCACCGCTCAAAGCCACAGCCAGCGCCGCCACAACCCGGTCTTCAGGCGCGAACAACACTTGAATCGGCGTGCCGTCCTGATTAAACGTAACAAACGGTGTATTCGACGGTTTTGAAGCACCAAACTTCTTCTGCTCAAACATCTTGTTGAATTCGTTCTGGAAATCCTGCACCAGTTTTTGTGAACGGAAGGAGAGCATATTGTTGTTGTTACGGTAGGTATCGTTAATCGTGTAATTATAGGAACCCGTCCAAACAGTGGTGCTGTCCATAATCATGAATTTGTTGTGCATCAAAGCCTGTCGATCATCATCGACAATCGGAATGCCCACCACGCTTAACTGCCCTAACGTTGTATCATTGCTTTGAAGGCCGTGCACATTGTCCACGACCATTCGCACCACAACCCCGCGCTGTTTAGCCGCCAGTACTGCCGCCGTAATCACCGGATTATTAAACTCAAAAGCCGCAATATCTAACGTCCGCTGGACTTGATTAATCGCATCAGCAATTTGAACATCAATGCCGCCTACGTAATTAGCACGGTTGCTGCTGCCGGTGGGCGCGGTGAAAAACACCTGCCAGAAACCTTTTTGCGCGCCATAGCCCTGCTGCAAAGGTGTATGTCCTACCGGAACTGAAGTGTTTGTTGGCGGCAAAAACACAGTCGGAATTTGCGTTGGCAGTTCGGGTATCGTAGACGGTTGGGTCGGTTGAGGAGGCGACTGCGTCGGCAGTTCGGGTATCGTAGACGGCTGGGTCGGTAAACTGGCTTGCTGCGTTGGTGCTACTGTCGTGGTCGTCGACGCGTCACAGGCACCTAAGAACACCATCAATAGAAGGGCAGCAAATCCGGTTCGTAAAATGGTCAAACGATGATGTTCTTGGTGCAAATGCATCTTTAGCTCTCCTGTGATGATTGAGGGGGAAATTCTGGAAGATCCTCCGGCTGCGGCGGGATGTTCTCTGTACCGGATGAAGTTGGCTCGTCCGTTTGACTGCCAGAAATTTCGGGTGTTTGCTCTCCCACATTGTAAACAGAAATCGGGTTGAGCGGCACGGTCTTTAACTCCCCGGATAAATCGTTAACTGCCGCTGGTGGTTGAGCTTCGGCAGCTGCTTCCGCACTCACTGTATCTGGCGGCTGTGGCGCTTCAGCTAGTCTCAATAGACCCAGCAGTTCGCTGATCGTATCCTGATTTGCCAACCCTCCTTGATGCTGTAAAAACGTCGTCTGGTCGGACTCAGGCAGCGTATAACCTGCTGCTTCCGCCGTGCTGCTAATCGTCGCCATCATCGACATGAGTTGGCTGGGCGAGGTCTTGCGTTTGCCGACACAAACATTGATAGCAGTCAGCAGGGCGCGCATCCCGTCAGTCAAACGGTCAAATTCACTATCCGGTAAATCCATCTCCGCCAGTTCAGAGATGCGTGCTTCACCCCAACTCAGCAAAAGGCTGGCTTCTTCATCTCGCAGTTCACTGCGAAGCGTATCACTATCATAAAGTTGGTTAACAGCACGTTCGGCCTGAGATTCTGACATTATCGTTTGCCCTGTAATTCTGGAATGAAAATAATTAACCTAAATGACTGATTTATTCAACGGCTCCACGAGCGCGAAGAAGATCAATAATCGCAGGTTGGTTGAGTTCAATGGCTTTCTGAAGCGGCGTTTTGCCTTCGTAGTTCAAGACTTGTAAATCCCTTGCGCCATTGTGCAGCAGCCAATCCACCATATCTGCATGTCCATACATAATAGCAGCATGGATGGCACTGTCATAACCTTCCTTGCAACCAGCATCCCGCAGCAGTGTGGTTAAGGCTGTATCGCCGCTCAGTGCGGCATGAAACAGAATCGGAATGCGGTGCGCGCCCTGTGCGTTGGCCTGCGATGGATCAGCTTGGATAAAAGCAGCGACATCCGCCGTGCGTCCTAACATCGCGGCGGCACAAACGCTCAGTGGAACACCCTGCTCTAGAAAAAATTCAGCGATAGGACGGTTGCCTACGTGCGAAGCTGCCCCCAATCCATCCTCAAAATCATTTTCGCCCCATTGATGCTGCGCCATCAATAAAGCAGGTCTTTCGGACAGCATAGATTTCACTTTTTCGAGGTTAAAATGAGACGCAATGACAAATTCGCGGATGATTTCGGGGTCTAGTTGTGGATCAACCGTCATCAAAACATCTCCATTTCAGAACCTTTAAGAATTAATCGAGATACCGGACGCGATATAAGGCTTGTCCGTAGTTGGTCAAGAGAGTAAAGTAGCGTGAGCTAAAGCAGGCCGTCCAAGCTGGCGATTGAGCCAGATGCCCCAGTTAAAGGCGGCAGTCGCTAGGGCAAAACGGGTCTGTTGTCCC
>WGMX01000042.1 GCA_016124855.1 Anaerolineaceae bacterium
ACTCGTTTTCACGAGTGCCACTGCTTCTGCTTTGAATGCTTCGGTTTGGTGCTTTCTGTGTTTGCTCATCGTTTTCTCCTTGCTCCTTCATTAAGCGTACCTGTGCAATTTCATACTCTCCACTTAATCGGGGCAAGTCCAGAAGATTCGGAACAGCTTTTAGTAGCGATCTATTGGCTCTTAGCTCGATACAAAGGCATTTTGTGTCGACGATGTCCTCGCCGCTGACGACAAAACCATTTTTTATGGCGGCACTGTCAATGGCGGTATGTGAAATATTGCAGTTGATGTTGTTAATTTGCGGTTGGATACCCCTAACCCATACAACAGGGCAAGAGAGCAAAGATAAGTGCGCTGATGATTATTTTACTATAGGTTGAAAGACGATGGGTTACATTTTGGAAGAACATTTTGTAACTCTTTTCGAACGTTTTCACTAACCGTTTTGAGGGACTAGAAAGCGGGTATTTGTTGATAAATGGATAGAAAATGGTAGACAAAGTTTGTAAAAATATACTTTGGAAACTGATGAAAAATCAGGTATTTTAAGAATGATGCATGACTGTGAAATGGAGCGGTCACGATGGCGGTCTCAATTCGAATACCGAGCTTGAATAACAGTCCAATTGAGTGGCAAGAAACCCGCCAGCAACAGGGTGCTTCGGCACGGACCCGATTGAGTATGTGGATGGTATTGGTGCTGCTGGTGGGAGCGGTGGTTTCAATTGTACTGACATTGAATAACTTCAATACCCCGACGCAGCAGTTAGCCATTTATGTTATCTGGGTTGTCCATGCGGTGACAGCATCGCGGGCGATTTCGGCCGGCGCAAACGCCATCAGTCGGGAACACGTAGGCAAAACATGGGACTCGCTAGTGCTTACCGGAGTCAGCGCGCGGCAAATCTTAATTGGCAAATGGTTGGGTGTATTAAACCGTGTCTCTCTTTGGATGCTGATTTTCGGGGCTGTGCGGATGGTGATGGTTCCAGTATTTATGCTGTCGCTATTGTATCGCTACGCATGGTTTAATGGCGGTGTGAGTGTCAGCCAATATTATGGTGATCGTTTGCCTGAGCCAGTTGGATGGATTCCATGGGCGGCACTACTGGCGGTGGTCATGAGCGGGGTATTAGCCGTACTTGAAGTTGCGGCTTGCACAGCGTTAGGGATGGCGGCCAGCGCATGGACCCGGCGGGGATGGACGGCCATGATTGCAGCATTTTGTATCCGGTTAATTCCAGTGGCCCTATTTGGTGGATTTACGCGCTACGAAATTGGTAACGGTCCTTACTGGCGGACATTGAGTTTTCCAATTTTATCGTTAGCGGATGCCGGAACTGGCCCATTGTGGCAGCTATCATTACCTTTAACGGGTTGGACCCGTGCGACGCACGGCGCAGCGCTGCCGGGATTGTTGATGTGTACAGTGATGTTGACGGTCTTTATCGCTGTTTCTTTGTTCGGGATATGGTGGTCGATTCGGCGAGATGGTGCTCTGGCAAGTGGAAGCCAATGAGCCAACTTATTGGTACCGGTTTAGCTGTAAATATTGGCAAATTTTGGAAAGTGAAGTGAAATCCGGTATTTTTAAGAGCAGATTACAGATAATAATGAAGGCTCAGTGAAACATCATCCTGAATATTGCCTTCGTGTGAGACAACGATGTGCTTTGATGATCGCCAAAAGTCGTTATCTTCGGTGAAGTGACATCTCATCATGTGGTGTCTTAATGGCATGTGGGTTACAGAGTGGTATGCTTATTGTAGTGATATTCACGCTAGAGTGAAGGCGGGCCGCGGCAATTGGTTTGTAAAATCTGGTGGCCGGGTAAGGCTCTGTTACCTTATATGAGATGGTCAATTAGACCTTCCAACAACATTAATCATCGGATTATCAGATAGTGGGTTTTCTCCCTCAGAAAAGCGCGATCATTGAATAGCAATAATTCGAATTCTCATCAACGTCCGTTGCTACAATTGGCGTTGGATGGAACGTTGGAGCAGGCAGTGGCGGTGCTGGGGCATGTCGCGCCATCAGTCGATATTATTGAACTGGGTACGCCGCTCATTTACCGTGAAGGAATTCGGGTTGCTGCCCATATTCGGGACTTGTTTCCGGACGCAACTCTGGTTGCTGATCTCAAAATTATGGATGCGGGTGACGAAGAGGCTAGCATCGCGTTTGAGGTTGGCTGCCGTTACGTGACAGTCTTAGGAGTGAGCCAGGATCGGACGATTCATGGTGTCGTAGCTGCGGCTAAACGGCATGGCGGCGAAGTCATCGCTGATATGATGCAGGTCAGTGATGTAGTGGAGCGCGGTCATTATCTACTGGCACTGGGTTGTGATTACCTATGCGTTCATACGGCGTTTGACCAACAGGAATTAGAAACGCCATTAGCGACATTGAAGCGGCTGCGTAAGGGATTACCTGATGCACCATTGGCAGTCGCAGGCGGTATTGGATTGCCGACCATTAAGTCTGTGATGAAGCAGTATCCCGCAATTGTTGTGGTGGGTGGCGCGATTGCACGGGCAGCTGACCCGGCGGCAGTTGCGATACTTCTGCGCGAGCGAATGGCGGGTATGGCTGAGACCTAAATCAACAAAAAAGAGTTGAAGTCATGACGGGTTTTCAAAAGTGGGTTGATGTGGTGGTGGACGAGGTGTCAGCGGCATTGAAGACTGTTTCAGCCGATGAAGTCGCCGAGTTACAGCGTGAGATCATGGGCGCGAAACGCATCTTTATTGCTGGCAAAGGACGTTCAGGATTATTCATGCGCGCATTCGCGATGCGGCTGATGCATCTGGGTTTGCATGTGTATGTCGTTGATGATGTGACGACACCGGGCATCGCTGCGGATGATGTGCTAATCATGGCATCCGGTTCGGGAAGGACTGCCTCATTGGTGCATTATGCCAGCAAAGCCAAAGAGATTGGTGCTTCGGTAGCGTTAATCACGGCCTATCCAGATTCACCTGTTGGACACCACGCTGACAAAGTGGTTCGTATCCCAGCGCCGACCTCTAAAGTTGAAGCCAGCAGCAGTGAACCGCACTCCGCGCAGCCGATGGCGAATCTATTTGAGCAAACATTGGTGCTGATGCTCGATATTTGCACACTGCAATTGATGAAAGCGCTAAGTAAAACAGGCGAGCAAATGTTTGCCCGCCACGCGAATCTGGAATGAAATTAAATGCGTTTGGCTAACCAGCGGATGGCTTGCTGCCAGAGTTGAGCATAACCGCTCCATGCGAGGAAGGGCGGCGGACACCAATGCGGGCCGATGTCGGATGCCCAAATCAATGTGCGGCCTTGACCAACCGTTTGGACGGCAAGTAATGGGTCATTGCCAGCGCTAACGATCAAATGTGCTTCGGGCTTGAGCATCAGTTCGTTGTAACCAAGCAGTGGCGGCCATTCACCTGTGATGCCGGACACAATGGGATGGTTTGCGTCAATCAGTGTAGCGACAACCCCTTCCGGCGTTTCTACACGATCATCAAAGGTATATAGGTTGACGGGCAAGATTGCTTCAATCGGCGAGCGATAATACTTGGCTGAGGCGTTGATGCCGGAAAATGACAAATAACCGCCGCACATGCCGAGTCCGCCACCGTTTTCAGTCCATGTTTGCAAGAGCTTGAGGCGGTTAGGGACGATTTTCCCAGCCGAAGTATCCGGATGCAGCAAGAATGTATTCGCGCCGATGTCGCTAAGGAGGATGACATCGTAGGGTTTCAAATCCTCTAATTGGGTAGGGAAGGATGCGGCGGCGATATGACTGGGCATATGACCGAACTCAAACTCATCAGCAGCGAGGGCTTGCACGAGATAGCCTGTGCCAACGCTGTATTCGGTACTTGAGAAGAAGTCCCAACCTTTGACATGGGTGCTGGTGGACACCCATGATTCCCCAACCAGTAAAACACGTATTTTGCTCATTTTAGTTAAACACTTTCGCTAAGATGTCATTTTAACGGGCGAGATTAAGATCGCCCCTACAATAAATACGGTTTTCAATTAGTGGCTATCCGAACGCAGATCAAGCCACGCAGATATTTCCGGTGAAAGATGATGTTCCAGCGCTTCGATGTTGGCGGCGAATTCTTGACCATTTTGGCAGCCGACCAGCGCATAAATGTCGAGTGGTTGACTCATGACGTAGGCCATCGCGACCTGCGGAATCGAGAGGCCAGTTTCCGCGCCGTACTGTTTGACACGATCCAGCCTTTTAAAGTTGTCTTCCGAGCAGTAACAATCTACACAGAGTTTGTCGAAGTATTCGGTGAATGTGTCGAGGTTATCACGCGAGAAGCGACCGGAGAAAAAGCCGCCGGCGAGGCTCGACCATGTGAACAGCGGCATGTGGTGCTGCTCGTAATAGGCGCGGGCTTCGGCATTTTTCGGGCCGCTGATGGTGATGCATTTGGGCCACGGTTCTTTGATTTGATCAGCAAGGCTAAAGTTCGGGCTGCTGGCGGTAAAGCCCTGCAAGCCATGAGCCTTCGCATATTCATTGGCCTCTTGAACGCGTGAATGTGTCCAGTTGGAGCCGCCAAAGGCATGAATGCGTCCTGCTTTGAGATGTTCATTCAGCACTTCGACAATCGGGCCAACTGGAACATCAGGATTATCCCGATGAAGTAAATAAAGGTCGATGTAATCCGTTTTCATGCGGGCTAATGAATCAAATATATCGGAGGTGATGTCGTGAGGGGTAACGCGTTGACGATCCGGGCTGAGGTGCGCACCTTTGCCGATGATGACGACTTTGTCACGTTCGCCCATGTGTTCCAGCCATTTGCCAAAAGCCCGTTCGACATCGCCGTTGCCATATACGTGGGCGGTGTCGAAGGTGTTGCCGCCGAGGGCATAAACATCATCCAAAAGTTTGAAGCTGTAATCTAGTTTATTTGTGCCAATCGGGATCGTTCCCTGCACCAGCCGCGAAACCGGTTTGTCGATACCGGGCAGTTTGCCGTATTGCATCGTTGGTCATCCTTTTAAAAAATGCTTATTATTCGGTCGGATATTTGAGTCCCCATTGGGAACGAATTGTATCCATTGTCTGCATGATTGTCAGCGATTCATCCAGCGGCATGGTATTACTTTCGATTTTGCCCGCGCGAACACAAGCCGCCACTTCGATGGCTTCGTGCGGGTAGCCGTTGCCGAGATGAGGAACGTCAAGTGTTTCGGTGGGTTTGCCGTTCGTACTGACGATGAGTTTTTGTCCGTGCCACCAATCGGGAATGCGGATTGAGCCATCTGTGCCGTAAATAATGGCTTCGTGGGCAGTGTTGGTTCGGCTAGCGGATGAGAGCAGTGCAAGCTGGCCTTGATCGTAACTGAACACGATGGCGTTTTGGTCATCAGCACCGGTTTCGCTGAAATGGGCCTGCGCATTAATGGTTTTGGGTGTGCCGAACAGCGCAAACGCCAATGATATCGGGTAAATACCGACGTCCAGAAGTGCGCCGCCGCCGAGTGCTAAATCGAACAACCGGCTATTGGGATTGTAGTTGGTACGAAAGCCGAAATCGGCATTTAACATGCGAACTTCACCAATCGCGCCGCTGGCGATGAGTTCACGCGCGCGGACGATAGCTGGTAAGAACCGTGACCACATGGCTTCCATCAAAAAGACTTTTTTCTGACGCGAGAGGCTAATCATTTGTTGGGCTTCGGCGGCGTTGATGGCGAATGGTTTTTCGACCAGTACCGCTTTGCCGGCGTTCAAGCAGAGCAGGGTATTGTCCTTGTGAAAAGGATGGGGCGTGGCAATATAGATGGCTTCGACTTCGGGATCGCTGGCTAAGGCTTCGTAGCTGGCGTGACGGTTTGGTGCTTTGAATTCGTCAGCGAACTTATCGGCTGATGCCTGAGTGCGCGAACCGACGGCGACCAACTGCGCGTCCGAAAGCACCGATAAGCCTGTAGCGAATTTGTGGGCGATGCCGCCTGTGCCGAGAATACCCCAGCGAAATGGTGTGGTCATGTGTCCTCCGGTGCTGCTCATAAAAGAAGGCGCTCAGGTTGCGCCTTCCAACATATACAGTATCCAGAATTGGTCGGTCTTTCAAGTCGGGTGGATTGAATCCATTAGCCCTTAACCGCACCAACCAAAATACCTTTGGCGATGTAACGTTCCAAGATGATTGCTAATACGATAATCGGGGCAATCATAATCGTGACCAGCACCGAAATATTCCACCACTGTGGACCGCGCGTGGCATTTTGTGCCGCAATCAACAAGGGCATGGTTTGGGTATCCGCGCCGCTGAGGAACAGGGCCATCGTATATTCATTCCACGCGAAGACTAGTACGATTAAGAAGGTGGCCACTAAACCGGGCATTGAAAGCGGCAAAATGATGCGCCACAGCACTTGATAGCGGGTTGCGCCATCAATGAAAGCACTTTCTTCCAGTTCAAGCGGAATCCCATGAAAATAATCTCGCAAGAACCAAACCGCTAAGGGCAGATGTGCAGCAGTGTAAGCGATGATTAGACCCGTTTGGGTGTTTAATAGGCCGAGCTGTTGAAACATGACATATATCGGTATGATGACAGCGACCGGTGGTAACATGCGCTGGGAGACGAGCCAAAAAGCGATGTCATTGTTGCCGAGGCTGCGGGTGAAACGGCGACCGAGTGTTTGGGCAAGAATGAAAAAGACTACAAGCCCGATTACCACTCCAGCAGGCCATGGCAAGCCAACGACGATTAATATCGCCGACAGTAACACACACAGCGCGAATAAGCCGATGAGTCCCAGTTTAGGTTTGTATTCAAAGCGGGTTAACGCATAGGACGCGCAGGCCCCTAAAAGCAGTGAACCGACGGCGCTTAATATGCCAACCACAAGCGTATTGATGAATGGACGGCTGACGAATTTGTCGCCTGCTTCAACTAGCAGATAGTGCCATGCATCGAGACGCGGTTGAAAATCCACGAAGGGCAAATAGCGCGGGCCGTTATCGACATCGGGCTGAATCTTGAAGGCGGTGATGACTAACCAGTACAGAATAAAGATGACAAAAAACGCCCATAAGCCGAGGATGATGTATGAGATCAACATCCGAAAGGGCGAAGGTTCAAAAGGTCGTTTTGATATAAAAAGTTGTTTAATCATCCTAGCAGCTCCAACAAACGGCGGCGTACAAAATTGACAAATACGGTGGCGGTGAACGTTACAATAATAAGCAGTAAGTAAGAGAGCGCCGCTGATCCGCCGAGGTCACTGGAACGCCAACTAACGTAAGACTGTAAGGTCAGCGTCTCAGTAGCTGTGCCGGGTCCGCCTCCCGTCAAAATGTTGGGCATGTCGATGATTTTGAAGGCTTCGATCATGCGAATGAGGATAACCGTGGCGCTTACAGGGATGATTTCCGGTAAGGTGATGTAGCGGAACAGTTGTAAACCCGTTGCGCCATCAACAGAAGCGGCTTCAATGGTTTCACGGGATACGCCTTCCAGAGCCGCCAACAAAATGATGAACATGAAGGGTGTCCACTGCCACGTATCACCGATGACGACGGCGAGACGTGCTGTGTCGGCTTGTCCTAGCCACGACATTCCGCCTAGTCCAAGCGCTTGCCAGATGGGCGACAGCGGTCCTTTGCCGGTATCGGTGACCATCTTGAACAGGAAGCCGATGCCAACAGGGGTAATCATCATGGGCAGCAAGAAAATGACGCGGAAGAAACGCTTTATAGGCAGGTTTTGAACCAGCAGCATGGCTAAACCCAAGCCGATGAGATATTGCAGCGTAACACCGCCCAATACAAAGATCAAAGTTACGACCAGCGTACCGGGCAGACCTTCGCCGTTCAATGTGGCAGCCATTAAATAGGCTAGGGCCGAAGTGAAAATGACGGTGATAATGCGCATGACTAAGCCGAAACCAGTTAGTTTAGGGCTGCGGCTATAGCGGTAAAGCATATAAAGCAAAAAGCCGACGAATGCGGCTAATAATAGGCCAGTGGTAATCGGCAGCGTACCAATTTTGCCTAAAAAGTGGCGTTGTTCGCTGCCAAAAAGTAATTTGTTGTAATTAAAAAATCCAATGAAATTTATTTCGAAGCCGCCCTTCACAAATTTGAAGCGTGAGAAGGACAGGTAAAGCGATACCAATAATGGGAAGATCGCCATAACCAAAACAACAGAAATGCCGGGAAGCAACAGCACATAACGCGCCCATGCGTCCAGTTTGGCAACTAAGCGAGCAACGGCTGAGTGTTGCACATCTGACGGGTCGAGATACAGACTATTTTTTGCTTTATTGTCCACTTGCATGGGGAATCTCCATCAACTAAATGGCGAACACTCCGGTCGCGCGAGGCAGCCGGAGTGTTCGCTGTTTGAACCAATTAGCGCTTAGCTGCCGCCCTTAATTCCACCAAGGGTAGCGAGATAAGCTGCTTTCTGTGTGTCGAGGCCGAGTTCTTGGGTGATCTCGTCCCAACGTGAACTGATTTCTTTTGCAGCGTCTTCAGCGTTCAATTCACCGGCGAGGAAGCGGCTGAGAACTTCATCCAACACGACCTGCTGGTAACGTTGATTTTGCGGAATACGCAGGTCAAGCACCATGTTGGGGCTGTTCAAACTAGATTCGATGGCACCTAGATAGTTCTTGGCTGAATCTTCGCTGAATCCAGCGGCAAGCCACGGCGTCATGTCCTTGAACTGCGAAATGCGATAGGGGTTGAAACCCGTCTTGCCAATGGTCACATCCACGTTCGATTGAGCGGGCTGGGTCATGTAGGAGAAGAAGGCATAAGCCGCATCTTTTTCTTTCTGGTCAATGCCAGAGCTGATGCCACCTGACCAACCACCGAAGGAAGCAAATGGCGCGTGGTTCACGCCGTCAACGGCGTAGGGGCAAGTCTTATCATCGCACTTGACCAATGTGTTGGTCGCGCGATCCAGAACCATATCGGAACCGGGGGTAATGACTGCACCAGTTAAGCCGTTGACTTTGGAGCCTTCGGCAACTGCTAATGAGCCAATATCGCCCCAATCAAGCGTCAAAGCCCAGCGTCCGGCAGTCCATTCACCGCGGGTATCGCCGACACCCTGTGACAATTCATCGGGTGAACCGTACTGGTTGGTTTCTTTGTAGATTTCCAATGCGCGGATGAAACCGGGATTGTCGATTAAGGGTTTAAAGGTGTCGTTATCAAAGAACGCGCCTTGACCCGTTCCCTCTGTTTGGATGAACGGTGCAGCAATCGAGGTAATCCACCAATAGCCTTGTTCACCGCGCTTTTTGGCGATGCATGAACCAAAGTCAGGTGTGCCGTCGCCGTTCATGTCTTTACCGTTGGCGGCTTTGGCAATCGCCAGATAATCATCCCATGTTTTGGGCGGATCCATCTTCAAGTCAGCAAGGACATCCGTACGGTAATAAACCATGTGGAAGTCGCCATCGAGCGGAATCGTATAGGTCTTACCTTCGTAGCTGGCGCTGAAGTTGCGGAAGAATTGACCGACATCATCCCACTGAATATCTTTGTCTTTGGCGATATACGGGCCGAGGTCTTCCAGATAACCGGGGGTGACGTAATCGCCCATCCATTGCGGCGCGAACACGAATGCTTGATAGCTGCGGGTTCCAGTTGCTTCGTCGGTGAGAATGGTCTGGTACAGGTCACTGAATGGTACGGTGACGACATTTACTTTTGCACCGGTGAGTGCTTCAAAATCCGGAGCACGGCGCTGTAATGGTTCAGCAATTTGAGGCCCCGTGAAGGTCAAGACATTAATTTCGACACCGGCAAAAGGCTTGTCTTGGGCGGCGGTTGGCATCATGCTGAGTGCCAACAAAGCCAAAATGACGACTAAGAGTACTTTTTTCATGTTTAACCTCATAATTCTTTTAAACAGGACATAGTAACTACTAGCGAACACTCCTCTGCAAGTTGGTTTTCGAATATACCCTCCTTTATGTATGGCTTCAGATTTTTTGTATAAATAATCTGAAGTGGCTATCGCAGCCGATAAATTGATGTGAAGGAATAGCGTTATCGCTACCTTCGGAAATTTGCTTATTACGAATGCATCCGCGCAGTGCGTTTACGATCCTTTGTTGCGGCGCAGTTGAACGCCGCAGGATTGGCGAATAATCAAGCGTGTTTGTAGGGTGACGGTGCGGGTGGGAGCAGAGGGTTGAGCGATGCGCCGCAATAATAAATGGATGGCTTCTTGTCCCAACTCATAACTAGGTTGGGCTACAGCGGTAAGTGGGGGCGAAAACTCACTGAGCCAAGGCATGTCGTCAAAGCCGATTAAGGCCACATCTTCGGGGACACGTTTCCCTACATCACGTAAGGCACGTAATACACCTAATGACATGAGGTTATTGGCCGCAAAAATAGCTTCAACAGGATTAGGTTGACTGATGAGTTCTTGCGTGGCTTTGAAAGCGCTTTCTACTGAAAAATCGCCATATTTGACTATATTGCTGTCAAGTGGAATATTCGCATTCCCTAAAGCTTTCACATAGCCTTCATAGCGTTCGACGCCTGTGGAGATGTTTCCTGAATTAATAACAGCACCAATGCGGCTGTAGCCAAGTTCGGCAGCGTGTTTGACCGCGTTATAAGCGCCGCCGATGTTGTCAACTTTTGCGACATCAGCGTCTACACCGTCCACAAAGCGGTCAAGCAAGGTAAAGGGAATTCCAGTTTGTAACAACGAGCGTAAAGTTGTGGCCTTTGTACCCGGACTCGGCACAAGAATTAAACCGGCAACCCGTTCGGCAGTCATTACATCCAGATATCGCGCTTGCTTTTTGAGGTCTTCATCCGAGTTGCACAGGATGACGTTCATCTTCTGTGCATACGCAGCATCTTCTAATCCCCGAATGAGAGATAAAAAGAAGGGGTTTTCTATGTCAGAAATGATAAGGCCAATTACCGAACTCGAGGGTGACCGGAGGCGGCGAGCCGCGCGGTTGGGCTGGTAGTTCAATATTTCAATAGCGTGGTTGACGCGTTCGCGCAGCACCTCGTTGACCGAGGCGTGATTATTCAATACGCGTGAGACGGTCGCCTCGGATACATTCGCAAATTTAGCAACGTCTCTTAGGGTTGCAGTTGCCATAACGCTCTAAATAGTCCCAAAAGAAGCAATAATTAGCAATCGATTTCTTGGTGCCAATATCAATTTGATGACGTTTTAAGCGATGGTTATTAATTTCTGCAAATAATAATGGTGAAGGTCGGTATATTTTGAGAAATCGATTTCTAAGGGGAAGTATAAGCGGATTTTTTAGTTTGTCAAGATTTTACGATTACTAGCCACTTGGTTTTTCGCTTTTATCGAGGCCGATGTTATGCTAGAGGCGGCGAAAATATAGGTGATGTGGCTGTGACGGGCTGTTATTGATTAAAGGCAGGCAGGATGTCTCGACTTGAACGCTTTGAAGATTTGATCGTGTGGCAAAAAGCGCGTGAACTCACCAAACTGGTATACTTTATCACGCGGCATGAAACATTTGACAATCGCCTCGCCAACGACATCCGGCAGACGACAGTAATGATGGCGGCCAAGATTGCGGCGGCTTTTGAGTCACGTGGCAGCCGGCACGCGTTGGAGATGCTGACATTAGCAAAATCCGCCTGCAATGGATTTAAGCTGCAATGGACAATCGTCTACCGATGGAAGCGCATCAACGAAACGGAATATGATGAACTGATGAACCGTGCCGTCGAAATCCGGCAACTGCTTTTCGAACTGGAATATACATTTGAGTTTTGGTATCCCCAGCAAGATGATTCACAGGAGTAAAGGATATGCCGAATTACATGTCTCCTTTCACCACCATGATTAATTTATCCAATGGTCTGATTCCAATCGCAGCCGTGGTTCAAAAGCGTTATTTACACGATTTGGAAGGAATGTTCGCGGACTCGACTGCTGAAGATGCCCTGATGATTAATAACCCTTTGTTGTACGAGGTACAGGAGGCCACCCAAAACCCGATGGAAGAAGGTCAACTGCGCTATTCGACCACCACCATTTATCCGGGTAAGGTTGGGGATGAATATTATTTCACCAAAGGGCATTACCATGCGATTGGCAGCCGTGCCGAACTCTATATGGGACTGGCGGGCGAGGGTTATTTGCTGCTGATGTCGCCTGAAAACGAAATTAATGTGCAGCGTATGACACCCGGCGCGATGAGTTATATCCCGCCGTATTGGGCGCATCGCACGATCAACATTGGCAAAGATAACTTTGTGTTTTTTGCCTGTTATCCGGCGGACGCCGGTTATGATTACGCCTCGATTGCCGACAAAGGGTTCGCCCAAATTGTGGTGGAACGCGGTGGCAAGCCTACTCTAATTGAAAATCCGAAGTGGGAGAAATAGGTCCATTTTTGTGGACTTAGGATGCTAAAAAATACGTACAGAAAGGTTTGAAGGATGGCTCGTTTTGACCGAATGACCGTTTACAGCACTATGATGAATGATGGTGTGCTGCCTTTATTTAACAGCCCTGATATTGCGACCGTGAAGGGTGTCGTCGCGACCTTAGTGCGTGGTGGCAGTCACGTCATGGAATACACCAATCGCGGTGACTTTGCAATGAACGTGTTCACTGAACTGATTCAACACACCACCAAAACCTACCCCGATATTATCCTCGGCGTGGGTACAGTAGAGGATGCACCAACCGCTGCGGCCTATATCGCACAGGGAGCGAACTTCATCCTCGCACCCAACTTTAATCCAGAAGTGGCACGGCTGTGCAATCGACGTAAGGTGGCTTACGTTCCCGGCTGTGGCAGCGTCAGCGAAATCTCAAACGCCGAAGAATTGGGCGCGGAAATCGTCAAGTTGTTTCCAGCAGATGCACTCGGCGGCCCGGATTTTGTGAAGGCGATTCTTGGTCCGCGTCCATGGACACGTATCCTGCCGACCGGCGGCGTGAGTCCAGATGAAGCCAACCTACGCGCGTGGTTTGATGCCGGTGCGGCATGTGTAGGTATGGGCAGCAAACTCATTCGTGCTGATTGGTTGAAAGAGGGTAACTTCGCTGCGATGGAAGTTTTGGTGCGTGATACACTGGCACTGATTAAAACGATTCGCAGTGAGAAACAGGCCAAATGACCAGCTTGCTTGAGCAGGCACAAGCTGAAGGTACGCCACTGCTGACTGGCGATCTAGCAACGTTTGTCTGGCAAGGTGCCGAGGCACAGCTTGTCGGTGATTTCAACCACTGGTCGATGGAAATGAAACCAATTGCGATGCGGCAGGTTGAACCCGATGTGTGGGCAGTGACGGTTCAAATCCCGAGTGATGCTTATTCCGAGTATCGCTTTGTCGTGAACGGTGAATTTACTGCTGACCCACTGAACAAACGACAGTCAGATGATGGCATGGGGCATAGCAACAGCTTCTTCTGGATGCCGGACGGAATTGATAACCCTCTGGCACAGGAACAACCGAACGTGCCTAAAGGTCAAGTTACACAGCATATCCTTGATGGCAAAGGTTTTGTTGTAGACGGTCAGCGAACCGTTCATTTTTATCAACCACCAGTTGATCAGCCTGTGCCGCTGTTGGTGGTATTCGATGGCAGCGGTTATTTGCATAAAGCTAAACTTGCCACGATTGTCGATAATCTGATCGCGCAGGGACGTATTCAACCGGTTGCAATGGCATTGGTTGATCCGGGTGGGCAGGGAAGGGTCGTTGAATATGCGTGCAGCGACGCAACCACCGCCTTTATTATCAAGTGTGTGCTGCTTGAAGCACAGAAACATCTTAAGCTGATTGACATCAATCAGTCACCCGGCACTTTTGGAATCATGGGCGCATCAATGGGCGGCTTGATGTCGATGTATATCGCTCATCGAGCGCCCGAAATTTTCGGCCATGTGTTGTGCGAATCGGGCGCGTTTGGCTCGGATCATCTCTACTATCGGTCTGTGCTTTATGATCTCATCCGTTACGCCCCAAAGCCGAACATCAAAATTTGGATGGATGCCGGTGTGCAGGAATGGTTCATCAAACCTAACCGCGAGATTGTCCCACTATTAAAAGAACGTGGCTATGATATGACCTACGTCGAACATACCAGCGGACACAATTATCCGTCGTGGCGTAATATCCTCTGGCGTGGGTTGGAACATCTTTATGGGCGAACGTAGTTAATTTGGTTCGCCCATAAAGTTTACTTCGGTGGTGCGACTACGCCGATGGTCAGCAGAATGTTGGCATAGATACGCTGTTCACCGGTGGCGATGACCAAGCAGCAGTCAGGGTCACGCGCTAGATCATAGAAGGGGAAGCGCGCATTTTTCTTGAGTTCAAGGTCAGGCAGTAAGCGCCGGAAATCAGCGAAGATGCCCGGTTCGTCGCCGCTGTCGGGTATCATCACATCCGCCGACTCAATCGGAATAGCGTTGACCAGCACTTCTAACACCTCAACCGCATTCAATTTTCCCGGTGTAAAGTTCAGGTAAACGCGCTTGGCTGCCGGATTTGCACGGGTGACGAAGGGATAATTGCCGTCGGCAATCAATACCTTACCGCCATGACCGGAACTGCCGAGCGCTTCCAAAATTTCAGGATGAAGCAATTGCGTTGTGAGCATTTCAATATTCCTTTTGCGAAAAGAGAAAAAATTCTACTGATCCCATGAGCCGACTTGCCAACGCCGCTGTACACTTTTATACAAACAGAACAAGCCAATGAGTCCGAAGATTAGCGTTCCCCATGTGCGACCGAGCAGCATGTAAATGATTGCCAGAACAAAGACAACAATTTCGCCAGTCATTCCGTCAGAGCTGCTGGATTGGGATCGGTAATTGGCGAGACTCAATACATCGATATAGAAACAACCTGTCAAAATCAGCATGACACCGGCTAATAATCCCCAAAAACCGGCTGTCAGCGGCTTATCAGCTTCAGCCTTGAGTTTAGCCTGACGTTCGGCTTCGCGCTCGGCTTTTGATTTGCGCGGACGCTTCGGTTTTGCATCGGGTTCGGGTGTATCAGTCATAGCACGATTCCTCGATATTTAATCCCCTCACTTACAGCTTAACGTCACCGCACAGATGAACTTCGATGCCCATCGCACTGAACATAGCCGCTTTGGCTGCCAACGCTTTATCAGCCGAATCAGCATCGCTGCCATAAGCCACGTTTAGATGATTGGCTTTATGACGCGCCATCATCTGGTCGCGGGTAATACCGTGCAAAACAGCGTGCATAATCGGCCATTCCGGGCTGGTGGCTTTCCAGCGGCGTTCCGTTTCTTTTTGCGGCAGTTGGACGACGGTTGCTCGTCCTAAATCGGCATGTAAGGCACCGTCCATCACATAAACACGGCTCCAAACGATTTCACCCGGCTTGCTCACGCCGCGGAGTGTGCCACCGCCCAACCGGAAGTACATGGGTGATTGGCGCATACTGGTCGCGCCTGCGTAGCCGCCAATGAAATGTGAAGCTGGAGCCGCACCGGAAATCAAAAATACCCACACATAATCATCCACACCTTTGCCTTTAAAATGCTCACCCCACCGGATGTCATGAAGCGTGGTCGCCGGATCAAGTGCCATCGCGTTCCAGATGCGGTTGGTGACAATTTCATCGACCGCCGCACCTTCATCGACTTCGTTGAAGTGGGGCAGCGCTTGCCCTGCATAGAGTTCTTCACCGGTTTGGGCATGATAAACCGGAGGCCGTTCGACATTATTCAGCAAACCTTCGACCAAATCCGAAGCGGGGACTAAATCCTTCAAACCCTGTTGATATTGGATACCAATCGCCGCGCAGCCAAAATCATGGGCGATTCGAACCGCCGCGATATACATTTTGCACTGCTCAAGGATTTGTTTGTCGGTGAGTTCAGTAGCCTCATCCTTACCGATGACAAATTTCAGGCCGCGCTCATCCAGCCATTGACGCACCTTTTTGGCTTCGGCATCTTTAACCAGTTTCATACCTGCGACTAAGGCCGATTGACTCAAACGCTCTTTATAGATGCCGCTTGGGTTCAGCAGTTCATCATCAATAATGGCGTTGTACATGCCCATGCAGCCTTCATCAAAGATACCGATGATGGCCTTATCCTGCTTGAGTTGGGCAGCCAGTGCTTCGCCGAGCGCCTGTTCGGCTTTAGGCAGCTTGCTCTTCTTCAAGTCTTGGACATGCTTAGCCTGATGTGTGATTTTGCCGGTCTTGATCCATTCGCGGATGCCCTTGATGAAAAACTCGTCTTTGAAATCTTCGCTCCAAAGGGTGCTGTAGTTCACGCCCATCTTGGTGAGTGAACCATTCAAGTTCAACATGCCGACCAAACCCGGCCACTGCCCACTCCAATTAGCAACGGTCAAAATCGGCCCGCGATGCGCCCGCAGTCCGGCGAGAACGTGGTGGCTGTACTGCCACACGGCCTCAGCGACGATCAGTTTGGCATCAGGGTTAATATTCTGGAACACGTCCATGCCCATGCGTTGGCTCCAGATGAAACCGTGCTTGAGTTCGGGATCATAGTCATGTCCACGTTTGACCTTAATGCCTTCTTTCTTGAAGGCGGCCACGATTTGTTTTTCCATCGCTTCTTGTGCGGCCCAACAGGTCTGGTTGGCCGCGAGACGCAAATCGCCGCTGGCAATCAAAATCGCTTCGTTATCTTTAACCGGGGCGGCTTCGTGTAATTGGGGCAGAGTATATGTTGCCATGTAAAACTCCTTGAAAGGGCTGCATAGACTCGCGTATGCAGCCTAATGTAAGTAAATAATAATTAGAGAAGCTCAGTCTGCATCGTCCAGCAAATCAAGAGCTTCAATTTTTTGATGTCATTCACTAGTAGTTAAGCGTTGATTATACGCCACCTGTGCTGCCGCACAACCGAACTTGGTTTCATTGGGCAAAGAAACCGAAATCGAGAAAGGCGTAGGTTTTATCTTTATCGGTTTGGAAGCCGTGCTCCTTAAAGACGAATACACTTGGATCATGGCGCTTAAATTTTTTCTTGAGACTGCTCCACTGCGATTTGCTGGGTTCGGTTTGTCCCGCTTGCAGCACAAAATATGCCGGATCAAACAGCACGTGGTAATGCCCATCCGCATGGGATACAAGTTGATGCAAATAAGAATGGTCGCTGTGAGAATCCAACATCAAAACACGGTGAACAAGGGTCATCACTTGGTCACGAGGACGTTCTCGGAAAGCGGGTAAGTCTTTCATAAATGTTCCTTTGGACAACGGGTGAGCTGCATTTGATTATAGTTCCATTCCATTAACTATTGCCTTATAGCCGTCTGTCCTACACATATGCTCCTTAAAGCATGATATTATAAAGGCGTTTGACAACCAAAAGGGGTACAAGGACAGGGATGAACACCATCTTAGGAGTATTGTCGGTATTTTTGCTGGTAGCGACCAACGGGTTTTTCGTCGCGGCAGAATTTGCGCTGGTGGGGGCGCGGCGCACCCGAATTGCGCAGCTTGCCAGCGAAGGTAACAGAGCTGCTAAAGTCGCCCAACAGGCCACTGTACATTTAGATAGTTATATCGCTGCTACCCAGTTAGGCATTACCCTGTCTAGCTTGGGGCTGGGTTGGGTTGGCGAACCTGCCGTCGGTCATTTAATCGAACCCCTTATCGAGCATGTCATACCAAAGGAAAGTGTCGAAACGGTTGGCACGGCTGTTTCATTTGCCATTGCCTTCTCATTGGTCACTTTGTTACACATTGTCATGGGCGAGCTTGTCCCCAAATCGATTGCGCTCCAGCGGCCAGAAGGGACCGCGCTGGTGGTTGTCCGTCCGGTACGCTGGTTTCTGCTGCTGTTTCGTCCGGTCATTCATTTAATGAACGGTCTGGGAAACGGCATTGTTCGCATGATCGGCTTTGAGCCTTCCGGCGAACATTCCTCTGTCCATTCGGCTGAAGAGCTAGAAATGCTGGTTCATTCCAGCCGCGAAGCGGGACTGCTGCAAGAAAGCGAAGAGGTCTTGCTGCGGCGTGTGTTTGATTTCAGCGGCATAACGGTTGAAGAAATCATGCAGCCCCGTGTGAATGTCGAAGCCATTGCCAGTGATGCACCATTTTCAACCATTGTCGATATGGTCGTCTCAAATATGCACTCACGCTATCCCGTTTACGAGGAAACGATTGACAATGTAATCGGTCTGCTGCTGGCAAAGGATGTGCTGGACATTGTCATCCACAAGCCGGAACTGCTGTCGGATAGAACGCAGGTCGCAAATCTCAAACCATTTCTCCGTGATCCGCTGTTTGTGCCTCAAACGCTTGGCGTAGACGCTCTGCTGAAGCGAATGCAGGAAACCAAGACCCATCTTGCGGTCGTTATTGATGAATACGGCGGTATGGCGGGTGTCGCTACCATGGAGGACATCATCGAAGAATTGGTGGGTGAGGTGCAGGACGAATATGATGAGGAAGAACCGGAACTGATTCATGAAGACGGTAATGAGATTATTGTTGATGGCTTAACAAGCTTGAGTGAAGCCATCGAGCGTTTCGGACAGCCTGAAGGAGAGCCTTCTTCGACTACACTAGGCGGTTATGTCGCCGAAAAACTAGATCGTATTCCCGAAGTCCACGATAAAGTGGTTTTTGGAAACTACGATGTGTCGGTGGAAGAAATGAATGGATTACGTGTGGCGAAACTCCGTTTTTTCAAAAGGCCATCACCGCCGTCTGAGGAATCCGATGCTGCGCCCGAAAATCAGCCCGCTAATTCTGAAATTTAAGGTGGGGTGTATAATGCGGCAGTTGTTGCACTGCGGAGTTTCGATTTCATGCGTTTAGTTTTCGCCGTATTCCTTGCCCTGTTCGCTGCGTTGTGTGTTTCGTGTGCTTCACCTTCGGCGCAGCTTGTTTCAGCCACTACTGAAGCCACCATTGTGTTGTCGATGACACCGCCGCCGCTGCTGCCTGTCGCAGAAGTAACACCGGATGTCACCACCGAGGCACCACCGACGCTGCATATCTGGTGGCCGGATTCCCTTGCACCAACCAGCAATCAAAAAGCCTCGCTGATGCTGGCGGATTATGTGGATACCTTTCGCGCTACCATTCCTGAACTGACTATAGAAATGCGCTTGAAGAAGTCACAGGATTCGGGCGGCGTGATTGAAACGCTGCGAACCGCTTATGCCGTTGCGCCGGACGCGATGCCCGACATAACGCTGCTGCGACGCAACGATATGCTAGCGGCGGTTGACGCAGGATTTATCCAGCCCATACAAGGGCAGGTGACTTCCGCTGTTCTAGGTGACTTGTACCCGACAGCTTTGGATTTAGGCCGCGTCAATGGCACACTCTATGGTTTAGCTTATACCTTGGATGTCGAGCAGATTGCGTATCGCCCTGTGGTTTTGAGCGGCAGTTTTGCTCATTTTGAGGATGTGCTTAAAGACAATCAGAAATTCGTGTTTCCGGCGGGTGTCACCGAAGGCTTGAGTGATGTCCTGCTGCTCCAATACATATCGGCGGGCGGCACACTCAATGAACTCATTCAAGGAAAGCCGAACGCCAAGGCACTTCTCACCATATTGACCTTTTATAAGCAGGCTGTTGATGCCGGAATTATCGACCGCAGCGTGTTGGATTACGCCCGGCCTGATGACTATTTATTCCAATTGGCGCAGGGCAAATTCGATGCGGGTATGATTACCTCAAGCCAATATTTGAATCTGCTAGCCAACGGCCAAGCGTTCGAGGCCGCGCCCATTCCATTGGCCGCTGGCGAACCATCGACGGTTCTAAATGGTTGGATGTGGGTGGTCGTCAATAAAAATAAAGACCAGCAAACCCTCGCCTTACATTTCATCGAGTGGATGTTGGAAGCCAATCGTCTTGCCGCTTACAGTCGGCAGATCAATATGCTGCCAGCGCGTCGTGCAGCCATGCGTTTGTGGAATGCCGGAACGTTTACTGATCTGGCGAACCGTTTATTGGCGAATGCCCGTTTGCCCTTAGTCGATGGCAATGCCACCACACTCCGTGCGATGGAGAATGCTCTGGCAGCCGTTATTTCAGGTCAGCGGACACCCGAAGAAGCCGTAAGTGATGTGGTGGAGCAGGGGCAAAAACCCTGAGGTCACTTGACCCCTGCGTTAGCGATGGCGGCTTTGAGCATATCCAGTTTGATGGGTTTCATCAGATAACCATTCGCACCTGCACTGGTGGCTTCCTCGGTCATTGGAGGAAAGTGCGCCGAAATCATGATGATTGGCACGGTTTTTGTGGCATCGTTCAACCGCATTTTGCGGCAAATCTCTAAACCGCTGTCATCCGGCAGCATAATGTCCAGCAGCACCAAATCCGGTTCTTCATAGGCCAGCTTATCCCACGTTTGGCGGGCAGACAGGGCTGTTATCGCCTGATGCCCGATCAACTTGAGGAACGTACTGAGCATTTCGAGAGTCAACTGTTCATCATCAACGACCAAAATTTTTGCCATAAGACCTTAATTCCTTGCAGCGCCCAACGCTGGATAAAGAGTGTAATAAAAAGACATGCACGCCGCAGCAGGACATTAGTCAGCAATAATGAACGATAATTTGCTTCTATGCCTGCAACTTCTTTTCGTAAAGCCGGTGCGTTTTATAAATCGTTGAACCGAAACTCAGGGCGATACTCACCATATTTTCGTTGACTTCCAATATCCAACCGGAGTCAGAGTGTTGGATATTAGGGGCCTGTAGTAGCGCCATCAATACATAATAATATAGCACTGCATCTACACCCTTGTTGCGAAAGATTTCTTTCACACCCATTAGCGGAATACGTGCTGTATCAATAATCGGACGGATTTTCCAATACCACAACGCCCGGACCAGCGAAACGACTTCTGGCACACCGGGGCGTGGATTCGCAGCTTTCAAAACTTGATTAAAATCGGGTACACCCATCACAAACCCGGCTGGAACACCATCGACCTCCGCGAAGAAGGCAAAGCGCGAGTCGAAGAACTGCCCTAAACTGTTGACCATGGCATCCAGTTCTTTGGGAGTCATCGGCGTGAAGCCCCAATTTTTATCCCATGCTGCGTTATAGAGTTCCTTAAATAGATTGAATTCTTCCTTCAGATGTTTGCTGTCAATCTGGCGCACCGTAATTTTATTGCGCTTCATCACGGCTTTGGTTAGCCGTTCCAAGCGTTCGCCGGTAGCATGTTCGGCGGCTCCTTGCCGGCTCAGGTGAAAGCTGAACACATCCATTGATTTGGTGAAGCCCGCACCTTCAATCAGGTTTTTATAATAGGGCATGTTATAGGGCATCAGCAGTACCGGACGGGTGAAACCATCCACCAAAACGCCCACATCTTCATGGGTCGTAAAGGTTTGTGGCCCGCGTATTGCATCATATCCTTTAGCCTTAACCCATTCTGCCGCTGTATTCAACAGCGCGGTTGCCGCTTCTTGGTCGTCAAAGACCTCGAATGCTCCAAACCAGCCGATATGCTCATGATGAAATTCGTTATGCCTGTTGTTGATGTAAGCCGCAATCGTGCCGACGATTTTATCACCGCGCCATGCCGCGAAATAATCGCCCTCCATGTATTCCCAACTGGGATTCTTTTTCTGGTCGAGCTGGTCGCGCCGCATCGAAAGCAGGGGCGGAACCCAATTCGGATCATTCTTATAGATTGTCCACGGAAACTCGAAGAACGCTTTGAAGTCAGCCGCATTTTCAACTTTGCGAACCGTTACCGCTTGTGACATACATCATTTTCCAATCTAAAATTGAGATAGTGAGCTGCGTGTGGAATGCGACATTACGTGTGTTGGTGACGCGGTTGATAATAATACTCTCTTTTGTCATGCTCGCAAGAAATCGCCTTGACAGCCTGCCGCCTGTTTGCTACCATTCTCGCCATCTTCCGCAGTAGCTCAACGGCAGAGCAACCGGCTGTTAACCGGTAGGTTCCTGGTTCGAATCCAGGCTGCGGAGCATGTCGAACGCCCTGCACTATGTGGGCGTTTTTGATTCTAATTCAATTTATTGAAAAAGGAATTTGACAGTAATATGACCGCTCCTTCCAATACCCTCGCGTTTTGGCAGAATCCGACCGGCGTTGACATTCTCCACGATCCCCTTAAATTTTTGTATATCACTGATGAAGCCGAGCATATGATGGTTTCATGGTTGGCGCACCGCGTTTTCGACTACCAACAAAAATATGTTGGCACGGAACGCCAGTTCACCAAAATGATTATGATTACGATGGGTGCGCTTTTGCCCGGCGTACTGTTGCAGGATTACATCACGCACTGCGCCACGCCGGAGATGCCACATATTGAGTTTGGAACCTTTGGCGTGAAGTGTTATCTAGGGCCGGGGCAGCCGCTTCAACATCCTGAGATTGTTCAACCACTTTCGATTGATGTTCGTGGACATACAGTTGGCATGGTCGAAGATTTAATCGACCTCGGTGGCACGGCCCGTTTTGTGCGCGATACCCTTACCTCGCCTAAATATGGTGCGCGTGACGTGGTCATTATCGCCCCTTATCGCAAGAGCGCCTCAGCCACTAACGATATGGAAGCCATTACCTTCGGGCTTGTTCCCAAAGATACATGGATTATCACCCCGCGTGAACGGGTTGAAACGATGATTAAGCGAGTACCGTTTTGGGCACAGCAAGGGGCTGATCGTGCCGCCTGTATCACCAACTTGCGCCGCATCGGTTATCCGCAGTATCTCATCGACGACTGGTTCGATACCGCGTGGATGCGCGTGGATATTTAGCAGGATTTTCCCTTCTATTGAGGATAAGATTTGCTTAGGAGAGTGTTATTGTTTTGTAGTAAATGCGGATGAACAATGTGCCGAGTTGAATTAGCGAATCGTTCTTGAGCGGAGTTGCTAGCCTAGTGGGTATTCGGTATCTGTCCACCAAGGTTCCATTAATAGAGTTCAAATCCGTCAAAGTCAATTTGCCATTTTCAATAGAGAGCATTGCATGTTGCCGTGAAACGCCACTTTCTTCAGCGTGGAAATTTTCGAGATTAATATCCATATTCAATCCACGTCCAATAAACATCTTACTATTTTTGATCTCGACGATTAGGGTTTCAGGAATATAGTTAGGAAAAATGAGCAGGAGATGATTATCCTTGAGCGAAGTCAATTGGGCTTTAATAATGTCGTCGCTGGCCTTCATCAGGCTGACGATGGTGGTTTCTTGTGTGATCTTTGAAGATAATATAGTGGGTGAGGTAGCGCCCAATGCAGGCTTGGGGAGAGAATTAATAAGCAAGCTAAGCTGCTCATCGTATTTGGTTTGATCCACAAAGTCAATGCGTTGGAGATGACGAATAGGAAGGGGGAGTGGTGCAGGAAGGAATACAAGAGGGATGATTAGTTTGTCTTTTGCTTGAAACTCACGCCATTCGATACTGACATTGTTCGATGTCGATGCAGTGGGTGACCATATCAGCAGCATCACCTTTGCATCTTCCAATTTCATATCTACATACTCATCCCAAAATTGTCCTGCTGGAATAGTGTGCAAATGATCAACCCAAGTTTCAAACGCATACCGTTCCAAACTGCGGCTAAGATTATTTACAAATTCATCTTCAGCCGATGAGTGACTAATAAATAGCAGCATTACAAACCCTCGAATTGGTAATCCTCATTCAAAGTATAGTCTCAAAAATATAACCTAACCACTAATATTATCTAAATGATAATAAAACTTATATAGCCTTATTTTCCATAGTTAAGGCTTGATTTTTTCTTTAAAATCGTTATGTACTAATTAAAGGTGGCATCGCATGGATGTGCGTGGATATTTAGAGGAATAATCTCGGATGATTTGAAAAACCGTTTACGAGAACGCGATCGCCTTGCAGTAAATGCGGATGAACAACGTTCCCAATTGAATCAGCGAGTCGTGCTTGAGCGGAATCGGGCGCTGCGTGGGTATACGCCGCCGATCCACCAGCGTTCCATTAATCGAGTTCAAATCCGTCAGTGTTAACTGCCCATTTTCGATTGCGAGCATGGCATGTTGTCGGGAAACACCGCTTTCTTCAGCATGAAAATTTTCCAGATTGATGTCCATATTCAGCCCACGACCGATAAACATCTTGCTATTCTTGAGTTCGACCACCAAAGTTTTTGGCAAATAATCCGGGAAAATGAGCAGTAGTTGATTATCTTTGAGCGATGCCTGTTTTTCTTTAATCACGTCATCGCTAGCATTCATCAGGCTGACGATGGTGGTTTCTTGGGTGATTCGGTTTGAAATCTTGGTCAGCGAGGTTGCGTTTAAATCGGGTGTCGGCAGCGATTTGATGAGTAAATTAACCTGCTCGTCGAACTTCGCTTGGTCAGCAAAATCAATCCGTTGAAGATGACGTAGGAGCAGCGGCAGCGGAGCAGGACGAAATACAAGCGGGATGATGAGTTTATTTTTGGTGTGGAATTCACGCCATTCAACACTGACGTTATTCGATGTTGATGCAGTAGGTGACCACACCAGCAGCATCACCTTTGAGTCTTCTAACTTCATATCCACATATTCATCCCAATACTGTCCCGCCGGAACACTATGGAGATGATCGACCCAGACCTCAAACGCGTACCGTTCCAAACTGCGGCTAAGATTATCGACAAACTCATCTTCAGCAGAAGAGTGGCTAATAAAGACCAGCATTACAAATCCTCAGACCGATGATTTTTGACATTAAAAGTATAGCCGTAAAAATATAAACCAACCACTAATATTATCCAAATGAGAATGAAACTTTTAGCCCTGATATTAACTTGCACCACATTGGTTATCCACAGTATCTTATGCTGAGGCGTTTGGTACGACATAAATAAGAGTGGATGGTTAACCTTTGAAACGCAAACGGCTTTTTAGTCTATTAGCCATCTTTTTTATCGGTGGGATATGCTGGTTGTTCATCGGGGTGACCATCAACTTCCCGCCTAAATCGCCTGCACAAAAGCTAACTGAAGCCCGCGCCCTATGGCAATCTAAACGGATTTCCAATTACAGGCTGACAATGGTGTTTAGCTCATTCGAATTCTTAACAAGTTTCAATGTTACCGTTAATGACAATCAAGTGTCGCGTGTTGAACCAACTTTTTTGGGTTCAAATCAAACTCTTTCTTCAGACCCAGACCTTACTGCTGCCACTTTTGAATATTATCGGTTACATATTGCTAAGAACTATTTACCGACTGAGCATGATTACACGATAGATAATCTTTTTGATTTTGTGTCCACCAAAGTGAATGATTATCCAACACCCGCTCTCCTTGCTTTATGTGCCTCTCCCAAATTAGATTGGCGTTATGAAGCTCAATATGACTCTGATTATGGTTATGTCACTCAGCTAGCCTATACAAATTGTGCAAGTTGGCAAGTTGGTGGTGGTTTAATGTGCGGAGTAATATCACATTGTTCTGTAAACGCTTCCGTTCGTCATTTCGAAATCTTATCATCGAGCCAATAAAGTAGATTAGTAATAGAGATTATTCGTAACAAGGTTTACTTTAAGTTTGTCGGCAAACCATTTGCCAACCCAACCTCAACCTCTTACTTGTGTTTCTCGCCTGCAAAGTTAGCCTCGAATCCTCGAAACAGTTACAAAATGTTCTTCCAAAATGTAACCCTTTTGCATCGCATCTCAGGTATGATTTTGAATTAGGCTATGTCTTGGTATTTTACTGGTGACTGGTGACTGGTGACTGGTAGCTGACGACTATCGCCTCTTTATGGCAATCTTGGCAAAAAATTGACATATACCATTGCCGAAATTGCTGCCAAATTTGCTATGTTCTCGGCTAAAATCACAGGATGAACCCTCTTTTTTGGCAAAGATGGCGTCGGAAGTTCCCCTCACCAAAATTGCCAATTTCGCCATTAAATGTATTTTGCTGGTGACGGGTAGCTGATGACTGGAGACTTCCGAAATCCTACCGTTTTGGTCAGGTTCACAACCACACAGTAATCGTGTATATATGACCCTATGAGTAAATAAACCCACACCAACTAAGGAAGCTATAAATGGGCAAAGGACGCTTAGAAGCCTTCAGTGATGGGGTCATCGCCATCGTCATCACCATTATGGTACTGGAACTCAAAGTTCCGCATGAACCCACGCTGCAAGCATTAGGGGAGTTGGCGCCTATCTTTTTGAGCTATGTGCTGAGCTTTGTCTATATTGGAATTTACTGGAACAATCATCATCACATGCTGCACATGGCACGTTCCATCAACGGTCGTATTCTATGGGCGAATTTGCATCTTTTATTCTGGTTATCGCTGATCCCGTTTGTCACCGCTTGGATGGGTGAAAATCATTTCGCTATGGTGCCGATGGCTTTGTACGGCGCGGTAATGGATTTTAGTGGCCTTGCCTATTATTTGCTCAGCCGTTCCCTAATCGCCCATTTGGGTGAGGATTCAGACTTGGCTCGTGCAGTCGGTGGTGACCGCAAAGGGATCATCTCATTAGTAATCTATACAACGGGAATTGTGCTCGCCTTTATTAATCCGCTGCTTGCTTTTGCGTTCTATGTTGCGCCCGCTGTGATGTGGTTCATTCCTGATCCACGCATCGAGCGGTCAATAAGTAAATAGAAGCTGTGCGGGATTAGCCTAAACTAGCTGCAAATCCTAGGGGATAGCGAGTTGTCCATTCGTCACGCAGCACACCGTAACCCAACCCATCATAGTATTCGCCATTGACGAGGCGCGCCTTACGGAAACGGGCTTCTTCGCGGTAGCCGAGTTTTTGCGCCAGCCGCATCATGCCTGCATTCCCTGACCATGTTCGCAAATCCAGCCGCACAAATAATGGCTGTACCTCAAGCAGGTAATCGCTCCATAAACCCAGCGCTTCGTAGCCAATACCTTTGCGCCAATCTTGTGGATCATAAATGACGATTCCCAACGCAGGCCAGTTGGTTTCCTCGCTGATCCAATACCACGACACCTGCCCGATCATCCGGTTATCTATTTGATTCGCAATGATCAACTGGTGGCGCGGTGTAGACCAGTCGGCAAATTCAATCGCGGTTCGTTGGTCATCAATGATCTCAGGGATTTCTTCAAGGCTAGGGCCTGCGTAGTATGGGCCATCTAACTTTTTCCATTCGTGACCGGGCTGCAACCACTGAGCATAAGCAATTAGGTCATTAGTATTCCAATCCCGCAGGATAATTTGTTTGCCGTTAATGACCATCTCGTTAGCCTTTCAGTCTGGGGTTGTATAACACACCCACCACCTGAAACCAGAAAGGCTCACCGGGTGTCGGATTTTGTTCGACCTTCATTCCCAGTTTATGCATGACGGCTTGTGAGGCTTCGTTTTCAAATTCGGTGGTGGCTACGATCCGGCGAATACCCATATCGTTAAATGCATAATCAATCATGGCCTGTGCAGCCTCAGCCGCATAGCCTTTGCGTTGATGTTCCGGCGCAATCGCCCAGAACAGCCCGAACTCCGGTTGATTAAAAGAGTCCTCTTGTTCACCATTTTTGCGGAACGAATGGAGTCGTTGATACGGCCCCAAGGCCGGCGCAAGTCCTACTGCGCCGATGAGTTCACCGGTCGCTTTCAGAACGACAGCCCGTTCACCATAAAGTGGCTGATGGAGGCGTGCTAATGCGATGTAATTTCTGACCGTCCATTCCAGCCATTCGCGTCGTTCTTCCAAAGGCGATTCACCAAAACACGCGTTGAGAATCTGGTGTATCTTATCAAGGTCATCCATTGTCAGTGAACGGATATTTAATCGGGATGTTTCGAGCTTCAAAGCATCGGGCATTATTGTTGGCCTTCTGTAAAGATCAAGGTCACATATAGGCCACATTGTGTCATAACACGCTCAAATGGGCAATTTTCTTGGTTACGGCCCGCATCCGCTGCTTCTGATTTGTTCGGGATGCAGGCGCACAAAACGCCGAAATGATATGATGCCTTCCCATGTTTTGCGTCCATCAGATTCTCGCGGCTTCACCAGATACAGTTGGCGCACATTCCCTTGTAAGGACAACCACGAGCCAAGCCTAGCCGGACGGTTAATCGCCGCGATGATTCCGTCTGCTGGATACTCGATGAAATAATTATCCAGTTGGATGATTGGGTGCTTAGGATCGCAGTTAATGGTTGTTCCGAGTGTTTCAGGTTCACCGTATCGCGCCAGCAAATCGCCCAATCGTACCCGCGCACAATTGGTCAGAATAATCTCGTTGATAACCGTTGATCCACCCCGTCCGCAAACGAATTGGGCAAAGCATCCACCGAGCGTGGTTTTGAATATTTCAAGTTGGCCTTTGGTGGTGTTATCAAAGAACCTGTCGCCAAGTGGACTGAAAATAGCCATCACATCTTTTGCTGTTGTTTCGCCTAATACAACCCCATACCAACAGGGTTGTGGCTTGCCTTCGCAATCCGTATCCAAACCGGTTATGACGGGATGTAAAACGCGGCTTTTGCCGACTATTTTTGCCGCAAGCGAAATACTTGATAAAACGATGCCGCTGAATAGGATCAGCCGAAAAATATATCGTATCATCACGTACAGGGATTAAAAGTATTGAGTTGACAGTAACGCCATCGGGGTGCAAACCCGCGCCAATCATAACCGTATTCAGTGAAAGCACGCGGGACGTATAAGATAAATTCCACGATAGGCGATTGAGGAGTAAGCGCGCCTTGAATTTTTAAGCGCATTTCGGTTTTGCGGTTGTAATAAAGCACGTCATGATATTGGCCTACAGCATCTGGTACGCCAAATTGGTTTATCCAATCGCCTACCTGCAAACCATGACATTGGATGACCAGCCCGTTGACGGTCGCATACTCGTAAATGAAATCCACGCTGCAAGGTAGATTTTTGTCCTCATAATTTTGTGCGGATGGTTTGGTTGAGTCGCTGACGAAGAAATAGCTGTGTCCCTGCAATTTGTTGATCGCTTCTGAGATCGGTGTTTGGTTAATCGTGATCCCATACCAGCACACATCAACCGCAGCTTGGCAGCCTTCTCTAAATCCCCGCATTGCTGGCTTTACAGCTTGTTGTTCGCCAAATGCGCGTGCAGTCAAGCAGGTGAATATGATGACCCCAAAAACGACAATTGTCAGTTTGAGAAGCAGCTTTGTCATACTATTCACCTTGCCGTGCGTTCAACTGTGACCGATTAGGTTCCGGTATCAACCAAATATCGTGCGATCAAATGCGCCGTATGTTCGATGCTGCTGGTATGGGTACGTTCATAACCATGTGAGGCATCAATGCCGGGGCCAATCAACGCAACCTTTGCCGAGCCACCCGCCCGCCAGTATGCCGAGCCATCTGAACCATAGTAGGGGTAAATATCGACTTTATAAGGGATGTTGTTGGCTTTGGCTAACTCCCTCATCCGTGCTGTGAAGGCATAGTGATACGGGCCGCTGCTGTCTTTAGCACAAATGCTTACCGAATATTCGTCGGAGTTTTGTCCGTCACCCATCGCCCCCATATCAATTGTTAGGAATTCTTCGAGGTTGTCCGGCCAATCGGCGGAACCACCATGTCCCACTTCTTCATAATTAGCGATGATAATGGTTGTGTCTTGTACTGGCTGCCGCTTGGCTGCTTTGAGTGCCATAAGCGCCCCATAAATTGCGGCTACGCCTGCTTTATCATCCAGATGGCGCGAACGGATAAAACCTGTATCAGTCACTTCCACTCGCGGATCAAGGAAAATAAAATCACCAACTTCGATGCCCAGTTCACGCGTTTCGGCGGCGCTTCGAGTAATCGCATCTAACCGAATTTCCATGTTATCGGCTTCGCGCTGTGTAATGTTGAGTTTACTGTTGACGTGGGTGCTGGGGTTACTCAGCAGCATCGTTCCTCTGATTCGTTTGTTATCGGCGGTACGAACCATCACACCTTCATACTCGACCGCGTTCCAAGCATAACCGCCTAACTGAGTAGCCTTTAATCGTCCGCTGCCTTTAATTTCCTTGACCATCAATCCCAGTGTATCGACGTGTGCAGTGATGCCACGTGGAGCGCTATTCGACTCTCCTTTCAATTGGATGCTAAGCGCGCCTTTCTTAGTCCGGTTGATTTTCGCGCCCGTAAATTTCAGTTTTTTGAAAGCGGCTTCGGCGAAATCAACCGCTTCTACGGCGTATCCGGTTGGGCTAGGGGTATTCAGAAGTCCGGTCAAAAAGCTCATCGTTTCATCAAGGTTGATCTTTAGATCACTCATAGAAATCTCCTGCGCAGGCCAATGAAGCTAATACTATAACACTCCGCTGCATTTAATCCTGTTCAATTCGGATCAGTTTTAGGTTTACATACTTCAACCCAGCCTTCGAAGTGTTACAATCGCGGCACTCGCCGGGTCGGAACTTTCAAAGTCAATTCTTTACTTCGAATATAAGCACTAAGCTGATGACAATAGATAAAAACAAGATGTTTACTCGCGCAGCGCCGCTTACACGCCGGGATTGGTTTGCACTCATATTTATAGTGTTGATTGCATCGTGGATGCGTTTATCCAACATCGACATTAGCGAATTTGCTAAAGACGAAGCGCAGCTTTCAATAAGGGCGCAAGGCATCGCGCTGGGTCACTCATTCCCTTTGTTAGGTACTCCTTCATCTATCGGTACAAGTACGCCTCCCATCGCGATTTATCTACTTGCTATTCCTTACCTCGTCGGAGCAAATCCGGTGGCGGCAGTTTCGTTTGTCGCGATTGTCAATATTTTTGCCGTAGCACTTTTGTGGTGGATTGTTCGCCGCTATTTCGGCTTTGTTCCTGCTTTAATTGCATCTTTGTTGTATGCCTGTCAATTATGGGCTGTTTACTACAGTCGCAAAATTTGGGAACCGAACTTAGTATCGGCCTTTTTCTTGTTGGCCTTAACACTGGCGCTTGTTGGCTTTGGAGAGGGCAAACGATGGGCGCAAATCCTTTGTGTTCCTATCCTATTGTTAGCCTTTCAACTTCATTTTTCGTCGACACTTCTACTGCCAATCTTTATATGGATTATCTGGCAGGGGCGGCGCAACCTTTCTCGACGGTCGCTGATTTTTGGTGCAGCGCTTGCTATCTTGACGCTCACTCCTTATATAGCCGGTTTGCTCCAAAGTCGGCAGCCGAGTGCTGCGGCGGGGCTAGGCAGTGGTTTAGCGAATACGATCTCTCCTAGTGGTACCTCATGGGCAATTTTCGCAGATGTGATTACTGGATGGGGCAGTGAACTAATTTTTGACCCGGTTGCGCCCGAACGATTACATGCCTCTGTCAGACTTGCCGAACCTATTTGGGTGATAGTGTTGGTTTTCATACTGCTGGGACTTATTCATTTATGGCGAACCAGACGCGCTTTTGCGATTTTCTGCTTAGGTTGGTTATTGCTGCCGCCAATTCTAATGACACCGGCTTGGATCGAACCCCGTTTACATTACATGTTAGCTGTTATTCCCGCTGCCTGTTGTTTGGCTGCCATCGGCGCAGTGACATTCATGCGTTCTCGACTGCTGACCGTTATAGTTAGTGGGGTTGTTTTGCTCACTACAGCAACGCAAATCATGGCATGGCGCGACTTGATGTTTTATGGCGCGACAACCTATACCAAGCCACCCGGTTTTCGTACACCGTTAAGCATCTATCTGCCCATTCGTGAGGTACTTTCACCCTATCACGACATACTGACCCTGAATGCAAAATCTTATACGGGGAGTATTGATGATTATCAATTTCTCCCGCCGTTGTTATATCGGGATGCCATTTGTATCCGTGAAGTGGGTATGGCGGAAGGTGGAATGATGTTGTTTCCATCACATCCCTTTGCGACTATTCAAACTGTAGGGAGCGCAGCCGATCTACGTTACCCTAATGATCATCCACTTGATGTCTCATTACGTCCCGGTGAAGGCGCGTATCGCATACATAAATTTGAGTCAGTTCCAACGAGCAATTTACCTGCACTTACCCCACTCACTTCGGCTGTTCGTTTTGATAATGGTGTAACGCTCGATAGTTATGTTCTTCACGATGGCAAAATATATCTGAGTTGGGGATTACCTTCGGCCACCAATACAAGTTACCAATACTCTGTCCAGTTCCTTGACGCTGATGGTGCTCGCATCAATGGACGGGATACTAATTTTTATAACAGTGCTTATTGGTGTCAGGGAGATCGTATCGTGACATGGATTGACGTTAGCATTCCGATAGATACAGTGACTGTTCGTGTTGGCATGTATCATCTCGCCAAAGATGGCACAATAATTGATGTCTATGCGCTTAATAATTCTGGTCAGCCAGTTCGGGGAGGAGAGTTTCAGTACAGTGGCGATGGATAATTTTTGAGTTTTCTTGATTACCAACATGAAAGCCAAATGCTTTTAGCGGTGTTACAATCGGTTTTTTCAGATAACGTGGGAGTTGGGCATGAATTCTATTCATATGCGTAGTGCAGCACTGGATGACACTCAGGCCATTAGTGACTTGTTTCGAACGCATATTTCCATCTGGCAGCGCCTGAATCCTGCGGGTAAAGTCGAAGATGTAATGTACGACTCGTTAACCATCTATGAACGCTGGCTGCACGGCGGCCCGTGGATGAGTGTCGAAACAGCCGCTATTCATTTGAGCCATTTGCTTCGTGGCGCAGGACTCCCGTTTGTCGTTGAGGCCGATGGCAAAATCGCAGCTTATGCGGAAGCGTATCGCGGTACTGAACCAGAACCTTTTGATGACCATGTTCATCTGGCGCAGGTCATGATTCACCCTGATTTCGAATCAGCCGGATTGCAGGATGTCATTTTAAATGACCTGATTGAACAAGCCAAAATTGCTCGTTTGGCACGGGTTACTGCTAACTGTATCGCAGGGGATAATAAGGCTCAATCGCTGTATGCCCGTCATGGTATGAAAGCGTTGTCGCGTATCCGGCGCTTTAATCTGCCTGCGAAATCGGGGCAGGGATTTTACAAAGTTGTTGATCATCACAACGACAATCCTCAGCAAATTAGTAATTGGTTTATGCCTGTTGGACGCCTTGGCAGCTCTCGTCAGCAGTGGGAAACCTTATGGCCCCAAACTTGGTACGCAATTTCTGAGATGCGCGAACGCCGTACTTACCGCCTAAACTTTTCAGCCTCCGGTCAAGAAGCGTTGATCTACTGCCAGCAGCAGTTGTATGCGCCGCGTGCGGTAGAGGTTTATTTATGGTCGCCAAAACCCTTGACGACGCAACTATTAATCGCCCTACGGGATTGGACGCATCGCGAGGGCTACCGCAACCTCATCATGAGTGTGAATGATGATACAGCTAAAGTATTAGGCACTGAAGCTGAAGCCGATGGTTATTATGAAGATGTGTATGGGGTAAATATATAGGGTGAGCGAGTTTAGTCTTCTCACCCTATCACTGTTAAGTTAGTTAGCCGGCAGCAGTGGGTTCAACTGTCATTTCTGGCATGGAAGCATCGGTTGTCGCTTCACTCATTATCGGTTCACTGAAGGTGACCTTCTGGATGTAATAGGACGTAGCATCGGCCTTAGCGAACTGCGCATCCGTGGTATAGGGGATACCGTCACGAACAGCAACTGTAGTTACCGAACCTGACGCGGGGATATAGTCGCCCGTAATGGCTGCGGTTTCAAAGTCGTCTTCGCTTGTGAGTTGGACGACATGTTTGGGATTACCCACTGCTGCCACCAATGTCTTGGCATCAACAAAAATAATACCGTCTCCACCCGGAACATCCCCATCAACTTTAACGACCGTAAATGATTGGGGATTATCCAGCGGAATTTTGATGAGATCTGTTCCACGAACTGCCACCAGATAACCATTCGGATTGTAATCAATGCCGTTGAGGACAAATTGTCCGACAAAACTTGGGTCTTGCAAGAACACGGAAGCCTTGCCGTCTACATCAACTTTGTAGAATACGCCCGCTGCGCTGTCCGCAACGTAGGCGTTGCCATCTTTATCAATCGCAATGTCATTCGGGAAGTGGCCGCTGGCATCCGGGGTGAGCGCTGCTAGATCAACCACATGGATTTCTGCGCCGGTTGTTAGGTCATAAATACCCAGTTGTCCCACTTGGGCGCGGTCGGTCGAGCCAAAGAGTAAACGATTACGTTCGGCATCAATTTGAAGTCCGATAATCGAATGTAATTTTGGATCTTGAACAAGTGTGGTTAATGTACCGTCATCAGCAACAACCGAAACGCTGCTTTGCGATATCGAACCAAGGAGGAATTGTCCGCGTGTCGCATCATATTCAATACCTTCTGGCATCAAGCTGGGAACATTGATTGTGATTGTATCCGGTGCACTGGACATTGCACTTTCAGGGGTAGCGTCTTGTGCAGCGGTTGCAAAAACGCCTGATCCGAGTGCTAGTGTTGCCGTTAAAAGAACAATCTTTCGTTTCAGCATTCTTTTCTCCTCATACTTTCGAGTACATTGGGGCACCATAGGCGTCCTTTTTATCCGAGTGGGTTTTGCGCCTAACCCTTACCCCTTACTGGGCTGAACTCTCACCCACTTTTCATATCAACTGGGTACAGAGCTTTAATCCTAATTTAGCTATAATGAAGGTGTAGGATGTACTGGTAAAGGAGCCGTCATGCCCGGATATGACTCTGATCGAGCCGAATATGGTGTTACCAGCGGGCACATCCAGATGGTGATGGAAGGTGGTACGCAGTTACCCGCCTATTGGGCACATCCCCTTACAGGACGTTTGTTTCCAGCGGTTGCTTTGATACACGATTGGTGGGGTATCACGGCTGCAATCCGTCGCATCGCCCATCGCTTCGCACAGGTCGGATATTATGTTATCGTGCCGGATTTGTTTGATGGACAAATAGCGACGACGCCTGAACGGGCGATTGAACTGGTCAAAGCGCTTGGTGATTCGGGTTATCCCCGTGTAGATGCCGCCTTAACCGTTTTGGAAACACATAACAATACCAATCATGATGTGGCCGTTGTAGGCATCGGCATGGGCGGGAGCTTGGCTTATGAAGCGGCAATCATTCGCAAAGACATGGAAGCCGCAGTGGTTTATTATGGTTTCCCGCAGCGATACTTTGGTCGCCTGAAAGATACGCGTGTTCCATTACTGGCGATTTATGGTCAGCATGAACAACTGGTAGCCGCAGATGTCGTTTCCCGTACACGTCGTGAACTTGATTCGAATGTAAAAAATCTCAAGCATGAAGTCTTCGTGCTCCCTGATGTTGGACACGACTTTTTCAGCGATACAGCCAATGAAGTTGAACAAGCACAGGGACAGTTTGCTTTGAATAAAACGTTTACCTTTCTTGAGAAACATCTCAAAGGCCCGTCACGTACCGGCCCTTTAATTCAGAAGTGAATTCATTCCACAAGGACATATAGATGACATTTTCCACTACGGACCCATTGCGTGACCTAATTCGCTCGACGCTCGGTTTTTATGAACGTTTTGGCTGGCAGCCGCTAACCGATGATGCCATCCGCGTGTTCGAAGAAGAAGTTCGCGAAGTAACCGAAGCTGCACAGGACGGCACAAATAAAGCTCACATCGCAGAAGAAGCCGCCGATGTTATTGTCACGTTGATTGGCGTATGTCAGGCATCCGGTGTCGAACCCGAACAACTTATTGAGCAGTTGTATGCTGTGATTGCCAAGAATGATGCTAAAAACCACGATACGCATATTTATACAGATGGCAAAATACGCCGCCGCCTCCCGAAATCTCCAACCACATGACCCCCATTTGCGAAGTTTTACAGCCGGGCTGTATGCCATATCAGCAGGCGTGGGATTGGCAGAATGCGCTGGCTGACTCACGGGGGCGCAATGAAACGCCTGACCGGTTGCTGCTGCTCCAGCATCCACATACTTATACGCTTGGCACATCTGCTCACGAGGACAATTTACTGTTCTCACCCGATGAACTTGTGAAGCGGGGCATTACCGTTTTTCGTGTGGATAGGGGAGGCGACATTACTTATCATGGGCCGGGGCAGTTGGTTGGTTATCCGATTATTCAACTGCCACACGCTTCGGATACCTTTCGCATGGATGTTATTGGGTATGTTCGAAACATTGAACAGGTTATTATCCGTACCTTAGCCGATTACGGAATAGACGGTAAATCCATTCCCGGACTCACCGGCGTTTGGGTCGATACGCCGGCAGGCGAAGTTAAGGTTTGTGCTATTGGTGTACGTGTGAATGTTCGTGCTGTCACGAAACACGGCTTTGCACTAAACCTCAATACAGACCTCAGCTACTTTGACGGCATTATCCCCTGTGGCATTCGCGATAAAGGTGTGACCAGCCTTGCTCAACTGCTTGGCGCACCAGTGGATGAAGCACTCGCGACTCAGCGCCTTATCCGCCACTTTGGTTCTGTCTTTGGTTATGACGTGATAATCGCATAAGTTGCACTCTCATGCCTCTGAATGTTAAGAAAACAGCTCTTGTAACAGCGAATGTTAAACTTTTCCCACGATATTTAATATTTTGTAGTCAGGTGTCATAAAGTGATTTAAATTTAGGTTAAATCAATAATCTGGATTTAACATGATGACACGCATCTACATCAAGCTGTTCATGTTTTTCATGATGCTGTTGAGTGCAGGGGCTTTAACTGCTTCTGTGCTGGGACGCTTCCGTTCAACAAATCCTGTGCTGGACGGCATCGTACAGGGCTGCGAAAATCAGCCTCAGCCCTGCTGGTATGGGATTCGTCCCGGTAAAACCTCGCTCGAAGACGCGTTACAGGTCGTCAGTCAAACGGATTATGTCAAATTGCAGCGGAACAGTCATTTGGTTACGTTGGTCTATCGTAACACTGATATGCGTTGTGGAGTCGAGCTGCGTATCGAGGCTGGAATTGTAGATACAGTGACAATCATTAACTGTCTAGATAGACAAGTTGGTGATTTGGTGAAAGCCATGCACAACGCCACTCATAAACTGCCTTTTAGCATGGGAATGCTGGACACCATCATGACTGAAGAGACGAGAGACAGTTATGACAATTACATTCCATGTACGGCTTATACCCCATATGGGCAGATTATCGGTATGCCACTCAGCCTTTCAGGAGAACCTGCTGTGACTAAACCTGCCGGCTGGAATGACTTTCTCCCTTATGGATGGTATGTTCATACGGGCGGCAGTTTGTCTTGTGATATCGTTGATGGCCTAACCAAAGTTTCCTAAATACCTGCTCATTTGTCAGGACAGTTTCTAACGAGAATTCAGAACATTTCACGGCGTTCTGTGTGTATCATGAAAATAACTTCACTGTTCGGAGATTTTCATGCCGCGCCTGCTGCTCAAGTTCTGTATATTCATCATGCTGATATTGAGTGTTATGAATCTGATCGCTCGGGCAATTGGTACGACTCAACCACAGAATTCCGCCATGCGCGGGTTCACCGACGGCTGCGAAGATCAACCGCAGCCGTGTTGGTACGGCGCCATTCCTGAAGAAACCTCCTTTGACGATGCCGTGCATCTCATTCGTAACCATGATTTGCCCGTAACCAAATCGCCAAATGAGACGGATATTCCCGCTGCCATAATCAAAGCCGATTTTATCGACTGTGAAGTGGAATTATTCCGTTCCAATAAAGACAAGACTTTGTTTGGGGCTTTTACTTTCAAAATTGTCAGGCACTCAAACTCGGTGATATCTTAACCGTCTTGGGAACGCCGAACATTCTAACAGCAAACCTCCGCTGCCCTGATAAACCGGGTGATTCACCAAGACCCATGTCATACTATTGGATGCAGTATATGGATTATGGCGGTGTTGGCTTGAACGCAAATCCTGATTTTTGGACATTGCTCTCAACATATGACCTAGTTCTTTACCTAAATTTTGCAGCTACTCGGCATGAACAAAACTTGCCTAAAACGTGGGAAGGTTTCATCCCATTCTGGCGCTACAGTCGCCTTCATCGGAATCAAATCTTGCGGCCCATAATGCCTCGCCTACTTTTCAAACTCATGCCGCTCGTGATTTCGCTGCTCATGATCTTAATTCTTGTTGCCCACATATTTGGCAGCACACAACAGACTAGCCTTGCCTTACGAGGGTTTGTAGAGGGCTGCCAAGTGCTTCCGCAGCCTTGTTGGTATGGAATTGTTCCCGGTATCACAACTTTAGAGGAATCGAAAGCACAATTATTAAGCCATGGATATGTTTTGGCCTCCAATTCGACCGTGCAGCTTAGTGCCACAAAAATAACTGACGATTGTCAAAAAGCTGTTATAGTGCTCGACTCCCATGTAAAGCAAATTAGTATCAGCCTATGTGAAAGAGTTGCATTAGGGGATTTTGTGAGACAGTTCAACCAACCGGAATATATTATGCTTGACCCGCTCAGCATCTGGTATGGTGGTGAGATTCAGCTTATCTTTGGTCGGAATGCTCGATTCTCCGACGCACTTTCCTATTACACCCCATTGCAAGAAATCATACTCTTTCCGCTTAAGAGCAGCGTACCTCAACTGCGCCAGCCGTGGTTGGATGTATTGCTTCAGCGCAAATACTGTAATTTAACTGGCTTACGCTACCATTGTTCAAATTAATATTGGTTAACGAAATAAATGATACTTACTTGATAAAAAACGCGGATAGCCATCTCGACCATCCGCGCCTTTATCCTAACCTAGACAGTCAACCGGAACCTGTTGACTGTCACCTTCCAACTACATGTTAATCATGTGGCCCTCAAGCCCGTGTGCCGCTTCCTTAAGCGCTTCGCTCAATGTCGGATGCGGATGGACATTGCGGGCGATTTCGTTGGGAGTCAGTTCAGCAAACCGTGCCAGTGTCAACTCAGGCAGCAGTTCGGTGACATCTGGCCCGATCAAATGTGCACCCAGCATTTCACCGTACTTCTTATCGCTAATCAGCTTGACGAAGCCGACCGTGTCACCTAAACCATGTGCCTTGCCATTGGCTTGGAACGGGAATTTGGCGACATTGATTTCGTAACCTTTTTCCTTGGCCTGAGTCTCAGTGTAACCAAAGCTAGCGATCTGCGGCTGGCAGTAAGTCGCACGCGGCATCATATCGAAGTCCAGTTCAATCGTCTCCGCGCCAGCGATGTTTTCCGCCGCAATGATTCCCATATTCTCGGCTACGTGTGCCAGCATCAACTTAGATGTGACATCTCCAATCGCATAAATGTGCGGAACGTTGGTCTGCATCTTCTTGTTGATCTCAATCGCGCCACGATCTGTCAGCTTCACACCGGTCTTTTCTAAGCCATAACCTTCAGTGCGAGGCTTGAAACCAATCGCTTGCAAAACCTTATCGGCTTCCAAAACCGATTGCTTACCATCAGCAGTTGTGACGGTTACCTTAACGTTCTTGCCCGTGTCCTCAATCTTCTCGACTTTGGTACTGGTCATTACTTTGATGCCAAGACGTTCGTACTGTTTGCGGAGTTCAGCCGAAACTTCCTCATCTTCTAGTGGAACCATCCGGTCAAGGAATTCGACGATGGTTACTTCGACACCATAGTTGTGCATCACATAACCAAATTCCACGCCGATTGCGCCTGAACCCGCGATGATAATGCTCTTGGGCAGGTTCTCTTCCATGATCTGTTCTTCGTAAGTCACCACGCGTTCGCTCAATTTCGTGCCGGGAATCAAGCGAGTCGTTGCACCCGGAGCAAGGATCAAGTTCTTGAACTTGAGTGTTTCTTTGCTACCGGCATTCAGCGCCACTTCTAACGTGTTCGCGTCGGTGAAAGTCCCCCAACCGTCGTACTCGTCAATTTTGTTCTTCCGCATCAGGAAGTGAACACCCTTGACGCGACCATCCGCCACGCGCCGGCTCCGCTTGAAGGCTTCACCGTAATCAAATGTGACATTACCCTCAATCTTGATGCCAAAAGTCTTGGCTTCTTTATTGACGATATGCGCCAATTCTGCGTTACGCAGCAGTGCCTTTGACGGGATGCAGCCCACGTTCAGGCAGACGCCACCCCAATATTTCTTTTCGACAACGGCTGTTTTCAAGCCCAATTGTGAGGCACGCACAGCAGCGGTATAACCGCCTGGCCCTGCGCCCAGCACAACTACATCATATTCTTTTGCCATTGTTATCTCCTTGGCAGACGGCATTGATGACTGATCCAGCCGCCTACAGTATGTAAATTCAAACGTGTGATGATTCTAATATGTTGATAGGGGAGAATGCAATAATCTTACAGCCCACTTCCTCAACCTCAAGTAAATTGATTGTCAACGGGTCGAGGAAGCGGATATTACCAGAATTATCCACCGGGCAGGGAAGGCAACGCCCCGCCAATGGACTTGTTAGACGTATCTACTGGCGCACTGATAGGAGCTGCTGTGGCCGTTGCGGTCGGTTCGCTGTTGGAAGGTTTGATCAACGGTTTTACAATCCCAAGGGATGTGGGCACTGCAATGTGACCCGCATCGTTGCCTGTCGGTGCCGGCGGTGGAGGACACAATGGACGTTTTTCGCTGGGTGGAAGCGGTGGCTCACCCGGCGCGGGGGGCATTACACAGTCATTCGGATCAACCGTCGCAAAAATCTCAGGCGTAGCCTCGACAGGATTTTTAAATCCATCTTCGCAAGCCGGCATCGGAGCCTCACCACATAACGCACCACCAGCTTTAACATGATCGTTAATTGCCTTCACTTGATCATCACTCAATGGTGGAACAAGGTCTATTTTGCGCTCTAATAATCCCAGCGGCAGCGAGTCCATCTTTAGAAACTGCTTCTTATAAGCCTTAGGTTCTTCAGGCGCACCGTCCGCCACCATCATCCGCATGTTGACCGTTCTTCCGTTGGCCGCGCGGAAAGGAACTATTCGCCCCGCCACCGGTACACGTGCCCACGTCCCCGGTACAATGACCTGTGTATTGTTCTTAGAAGTCACGTAAGCCGCGCCTTCTAACGTGCTGACGGTCATGCCATCGTCGGTAGCAGTCGTCTGGAAAAACACCGTCGAACCCATCTGCACATCTACGCCGTTTACATTAAACGCAACTTCACCTACGCCTTTGGGTGTTTGTACGAGCAAACCACTTTCTGGCGCTTCATCACACTGCGCGTCGCCCGCTCCAGTTTTGAGGTAGAAAGCTTGCATCGGCTTCATATCATTGCTGATATTGGTGTTAACCGCGTTCGTAATTTCAACATCCCCAAACAAAAGGAATGTCACGTTCTGCCCCGGTAAAGTGTCCGGAATGTTGGCCTGCAACTTCAGCAGCGCCACGCCCCATTGATCTTTGCCGACATTCATGGGGCTGAGTTTCAAACTTTGCACATCCGCGATGTTGACGATGTCACCCACTTTATCAAAAGAGAAATTTTCTGCTCCCGGTTGACCGGTTGCCTGCAAGTTGAAGTTGCCATAACAGGCTTGGTTACGCCCAGTTTTTTTACACGCTGTGTCAGCGGCGCTCAAAGCCTTAGAAACAATTTCCGGGCATGAGCTTGCCTGCGCCAGCGCCAACGCTGGAGCCAGCCATAAAATGAACGTAAACGAGAGAATCATTTTCAGATAATGTTTCATGGCGTTTCTGCAAAACCTATGCTGCTTTATAACATTGTTGTTATATCCATTATAAAACAGAATTTTGGTCAACTGCTGTATGCTAATTGTTATGGTATCGTATACCAACTGTCCGTTCGACATCGATCACGAAGAAAATTCCGTTTTCCGGAGACTGCAAATCACCGAGAATTTCCTGTGAATTGCTGAGCAGCGTATCAATTATCTTTTCGTCTTCGAGCAGTGCCATCAAAATAAAGCTGCTTGGAGCATTTGCCCGCAGGATATCTACCAACGACATCATGCCCGGCAGTATTTCGCCTGTACGTGACGTCTGGCGGATGCGCTGCAATCCATACCCTTCAATAATCGTAGTCCCCGGTGCTCCAGAATTCATCCAACTTTCACCGACTTGTTGTGCAACATCATCACGCGCAGTGATTAAGACGACCAATTTTCCCATTGAGTTCCCTTTCCAGAATTAAGCATTTGCAGGTGCAGATTGGAACACGCGCCGAACCAAGGGTGGCGTGACCACCGTTGTCAGCAGAATAACTAAGAATAAGACCGCGAACAGGGGATGATCGAGTTTGAGTACGCCGCTGCTCACACCCAGAGATGCGATAATCAGCCCGACTTCCCCGCGTGACACCATACACACCCCTAAACGGAACGATTCTTGATTGTTGAACCCACCAAGCCGCGCCCCTAATCCGCATCCTACAACTTTCGAAACAACCGCTAATACCAGAATGACGACTGCCAGCGGCAGCGCATCCAACGGAAATTGGCTCAAGTCGGTTTGCAATCCGACACTTACGAAAAAGACAGGAACGAGGAAAGCGTAAGCCAGTGCATTAGTGGCTTCTTCTACCGGATGGTTTATCTGATGCGGAGTCCGGCTGATACCTACTCCCGCAATGAAGGCACCGGTAATGGCTGCCACACCACCAAAGGCTTGCGCTGCCCAGCCATATATGAATGCTAACACCAATCCGACTGCCGGATTCCCATATGCTTTGGTCAGATCAAAAAACCGGTTTAGGAGCTTCATGAACAGCGGAACGCCATACCACGCCAGTAAAAATGCAATGACGAGGTATAAGGTCATACGAACAATGATTTGTACCAAACTTCCCACGTCAACATTACCTGATGCCGATGTGATCGCCACTGTCAGCGATACCAGCAAGATAGCGATCACATCATCAATTAAGGCCGTTGCCAGCAGCGCATTGCCCTCTTTTGTTTGTAGGACGCCCAGTTCTAAAAGCACCTGCGCCGAAATGCTTACAGATGTTGCCGCCAGAGTCACGCCCGCAAACAAGGCTGGTTGCCACTCATAACCGAACAACATCACAACCGGCAGTACCAATATCATGGGTAAAAGAGCACCTAATGTACCGGCGATCCCTGCTACGATGCCCACTTTCTTAAGTTCATCGATGTTGACCTCAAGACCGACCTTAAACATCAGAAGCATCACACCCAGCTCTGCCATTTCAATGATGGTTTCTTCAATGTGTGCGTCGGCCAACCCCAATACGTGTGAATGCATCATGTTCAATAATGTTGGGCCGAGTATGACTCCGATGATCAGTTCACCAAGCACACGCGGTTGGTCAAACTTGCGGGCGATTTCCCCGGCAATTCGCGCGGCGAAAACAATTATTCCAAGTGCCAGCATCAAAGCTACTACCGGAGAATTTTGCATATTTTTCTACCATAACTTTCTGATGCTAAGGTACCAGCATCATAACCTCTATAGTATTGTCGGTTACGGCAATACTTTTAAGCCTTTGTTGGGGGCCAATCCGTGTTTTAACGATTTGGTCTAGTGTATTCACCATCAGCGTGAACAAATCTCCCGTAGCCACGTCAATATAACCTTGCGGAACAGGTTGTTGGTCGCTGGTGATGTCGCTGATGGTGATACTTGCCAGATCGTTCACAAGTGTCACTGGAATGGTGACAGTGCCGCTAATGGGTGTTGTGCCGCTGGTCGTCATCTGTACTTTGATTGCCCCCGGCACAAAATCGACCGTCGCACTTTGGATGCTGTTTGATTTCAGCAAATTCAAATCTACTTCTTCTTGAAACTGCTGCTCGGTGATAACCACATCCGCCACTTGTTTGAAATTATTCGCAGGCGGCAGTGTTCCGAGCGGCGCAGCCGTGAATGTCGCATACTGAGGTGCTTCTAAAACGGCCTGAGTCGCGGTGCCAATCGCTGCTTGTGTCGGTTCAATCGTGTTTGTCGGTGTAACCGGACGGGGTGTCACCGTACGGGCCTGAGTTGGTTGCGCCGTCTCGCTGGGCAAGCCGCCAGCACTGACACTCTCTGTTGCCTCGCTCGTACTTTCTACGGTAGCCTCGGCAGTAACCTCAGCAGTCTCTGCTTCAGTAGGTTCAACTGTAGCTGTAGCACCGAGTACAGCAACCGTTGGTAATGTTTCCGTCGGTGTAACATTGGGTTGGCAAGCGGCCAAAACGAACATCAAAATGAGCAGGGGCATAATGAACTTCATAATGCGTCTTTCTGAATGTGCCGCACGGACTGGATTTCGGCAGAGAACTTTCTAAAGATAACACATCTTCATCTGCTCCTGCACAAAATTGCCATAAAGGTCACTGCCAGTTCTCAATACTATCTTTTAACTTCTGCATAAATGAATCGCCGGTTGCGCCGTCTGCTACCCGATGATCAAAGGTCAGTGTGACATAACAGCATGGACGAATTGCGATCATGTCGTTAATAACCTTCACCCGTTTTTCCACCACCCCGATACCCAAAATCGCGGATTGAGGTTGATTTATGATAGGAGTCGCTAACAAACTCCCGCTTACCCCGTGATTAGTAATCGTGAATGTCCCGCCTTGCACCTCATCACTTTTGAGCTGCTTGGAACGTCCTCTTGTTGCCAGATCATTAACTGCCCTTGCCATTCCCAACAAATTCAAATCACCAGCGTTTTTGATAACCGGCACAATTAAGCCTTCGTCCATCGCCACGGCAATCCCTAGATTAACCGAGTTGTGCAGGAAGATGCCTTCATTCGTCCATTGAGCATTCAAATAGCGTTGGCTTTGTAGCCCTTGAGTTGTTGCTAAGGCGAAATAAGCAGTGAGCGTTAAATTGACTCCTTGCTTGGCAAAAGCTGCTTTATTCGCCTCTCGATGGGCCAGCACCGCACTCATATCGACTTCAAAAACCGTTGTCACATGGGGGGCAGTTTGCAGCTTACTCCGTACCATGTGCTCGGCAATCGTCCGTCGCATCGCTGAAACGGGTACTAACTCGCCAGAACCTTGCTTCATCGGATCGACGTGCTGCACAATGTTGTCCATACGCTCGGTCTGATCTTCGCCATCACTGCGTCTTGGCAAAGCGTCACTATTCGCCAGTGTTTCAACAGCTCTTGTTGTCGGTGCAGCCAAGTAGGCCTCGACATCCTTTTTCGTTATCCGTCCATCACGTCCCGTACCACGGATTTGCCCCAGATCAAGCTGATGTTCAGCTACCATCCGCGCCACGACGGGCGATACATAACCGGTATATTCCGTTACTTGTCCATTACTGGTTCTGATTCTATTGCCCTCGCCCAGAGCGCTATCAGCGGAGATAGCCTGCGAATGTTGCTGATGTGGGGAGAGGGGAGAGCGTTTTTCCTCAGCCTCACCAATCATTGCTAGACAAACACCCGCTTTTACCAGTTGTCCGACCGGCGTCAAAATCTTCAATACCACACCGCTCACAGGTGCCGGGATTTCCGTGTCAATTTTGTCGCCGCTGACTTCCAACAGAGGATCGAACTGGGTAACTTGCTCACCTTCATGCTTCAGCCACTTGCTGACTGTGCCTTCGCTCACACTGTCGCCTAATTGCGGCATAATCACTTCAGTTGGCATGAACTCCACCTTTTATTTGTGTTCGCCCAAGAGTGGCATCCATCCATACGTTTTACAACATATTTGGATACCTTGCACGGTATTAATTGTATCAGTGTTCCCCGGCAGCCAAAGAAATCATTATGCCACATGGAACAACCCAATCAGTATGTTTTGACATGTCTCGCGTCCATTTCGGGCGAGAAATTTGCCGCCTGTCATGTCCTAATCATGATTATTTCTTCTACCACAAATTTCACGGTTACCGGACAATCGAGAGGCAACACCATAACATCCTAGAGAGGAATATATACACGATGACCACGCTCGAACAAAAACTGCGCGAAGAAATATGCTTGGTTGGTCGCCAAATGTACAAATACAGATTTGTCGATGGCACCGCCGGAAACATTTCTGCCCGTTTGGATGACAACCATATCCTGATTACCCCGTCCGGTTTATCCAAAGGCTTTATGAAGCCCGAAAAATTGATTGTTGTCGATATGCGAGGCAACAAAATTGACCGCGATGACGAAACATCTGGTTTGAATCCTAGCACTGAAACTCCCATGCACATCGAAGCCTACAGATGTCGTCCCGATGTTAACGGTGTCGTTCATGCTCATCCAGCTTATGCTGTCGCTCTAACAATGGCTGGAATCGATTTGCAAACCTATACCATTCCCGAAGCGATTATTCTGCTCGGCGAAGTGCCGAATGCGCCCTATGCGACACCCGCCACGGTCGAAGACCGCGATGCCATTGCCGACTTAGCGCCTTACCACGATGCCATTATGCTCTCCTTCCACGGCTCATTGACGATGGGACAAGATGTCTGGCAGGCTTATATGCGTTTGGAAACATTGGAACATACCGCCCATCTGACCTATTTGGTTCATCAGCTTGGCGGCGGCAAATCATTACCCGAACAACGAATCCGCAAACTGTTGACATTACGCAAGGAATTTGGCCTGATGCATCCCGATGAACAGAGCCTGTTACCAGTTTAAACCATCGGACGAGTTCACAAGGATTTTCCAAAAGGAGAGCAGGTATAATGGCAGTATATCGATCATACCAGAGGCTCTCTGATGGCTAATCAATCAACACCGAATCCCGCGCCGCAAAGTGGTGCGAAAGTCTATGAGATGCAGTGGGATTGCAAATTTTGCGGCACAAAAAAGCTGCTCGGCAAAACCCACCGCTTTTGCCCCAACTGCGGCGCACAACAAGACCCAACGTGGCGTTACTTCCCCTCTGATGCGGAAAAAGTCGCCGTTCAAGATCATGTGTATGTCGGTGCGGATATTATTTGCAAAGCCTGTCAAACCTTAAACAGCGGTAAATCCGAGTTCTGCGGCAACTGCGGCGCACCACTCAGTGATGCTGCGCGTGCAGCACAGGGAGCCAGTCGTACTAAAGATGATGGACAAACCCTCGAGGCCGAAGATTTAAAACAGCGGCAATTGTCTAGCCAAGTTCCGGCGTTAGCCGCGAAACCTGCCGCTAAAAAGGGCGGCGGAATTCTCAGCAAGTGGAAGTTGATTGCGCTGGTCGTGGTCGTCCTCATCGGCGGCGCAATTTTCGCACTCACCCGCACCACCAAAGCCACCGCCTATGTCACCGGATATAAGTGGAATCGCAGCATCGACATTCAATCGCTTCAGCCCGTACACGGAAAAACGACCTGTGACCGGATGCCGTCTAGCGCCTACAATGTCACGCGCAATTATGAGCAAGTAGATACCAAACAAGTTGCCGATGGGGAAACCTGCCAAACCAAACAAGTCGATCAGGGCGATGGCACATTCCGTGAAGAACGCCAGTGTCAGACCAAGTATCGCAGTGAGCCGGTTATGGGATATATGTGTACCTACGTCACCAACCAATGGGTCGGCTCTGCGCCCGTCACCGCTTCAGGCGATAAAACTAACGCACCCTATTGGCCGGAAAGTAAAGTCAGCAACTGCTTGACCATCGGCTGCACTCGCGAAAGTGGACGCGATGAAACGTACACCTTGATGCTCAAAGGTGATGGAAACCGTCCCTTTGAGTGTAAAGTTGCTTATGACTTGTGGCAAAGTACGCCGCTCGAAAAAGGCTTCGATGTCGAAGTCGGCACGCTGCTGCACAATTTCTTGTGCAGCACACTCAAGCCCAAATAAGACTATTTTTGTGCCGGGAAAATATCTTTTACAGCCAGTGTAAAACCCGGCAGCACATCTTCCCCATCCAAAATGCCATTGAGGTCGAGCTTCTGTACGGAGGTTCGACCTTTTCCGTCAGGTCGCCACACACGTACCAATTTTTCTTCGGGATAAACCGCCCACACCAAGCGTGTACCACACTCGATGTAGCTTTCGATTTTGAGCAGCATATCGTCTGGTTTATTACTTGGCGAAATCACCTCGACTGCTAAATCTGGCGCGATGTCGTAGCGCTCTGGAACAAATGGAACATGTTCTTTCGAAACAAAAGCGGCATCAGGAATGACTTTATCACCATTTGGGAGATAAAACATGCAGCCATCCGCAAATGCAAAACCCAAAGGATGAACATCCAAAAAATTTGCAATTAGACGATAGATCAATGAGCCAATGAAAGCATGAATAGGTGTTGGCACGATAACCTCATAAATGATTCCGCGCAGCATCTCAAACCACTTATCGGCATTTTCCGGCGCATTGATAAGCTGCTCAAATTGTTCGTCTGTCGGTTTGACTGGATCAATACTGACCATGTTTAACCTCTTGCCAACTTACTCACCACTATTATAGTCCAAAATTTACCCCTCCAGCAGCAAAACACGCCCCGCAGCAAGTTCGCCCAAATTTAACTGTCCTTGCTCAACCGTGAACACTTGACCCGTAAGGTAATCAGTCAAACTCACGCCATCCGCTATTCCGGCATGTTGAACGGGTAAACTGATATTCGAGGGCGCATCATTTCCACGTTGAGCAACCACAATCAGCCGTTGCTCTGCTGACTGCCGCTGATATGCTAACAAATCCCCTTCGGCATAAATCATCTGGAAACCGCCATGGCGCAGTGCAGGTGCAGTTCGCCGTAGATGAATCAACCGTTGATAATAGCCCCTCAAATCGTGATCCCACTGCGCCTCGTCCCAGATCATACAGCGGCGGTTGTCGGGGTCGCGCCCACCTTCCATACCAATTTCATCACCGTAATAAATGCATGGCACACCGGGAATTGTCATCAGCAGCGCCACAGCTAACTTCATCCGCGCTTTATCCCCGCCAAGAATATTGAGAATACGCGGCGTATCATGGCTGTCAAGGAGGTTAAATTGCTGTGCCGTGATCGCCCAAGGAACAGCCGCCCAAAAGCGCTGCCACTGTTCCGCCATCGCCTCCGTTGTCAGTGGAACGGGGTCGCTTTGCGGACGTAATTCTTGTGCCGGAATCTCGTGATGCAGCCAATCCCACAGCGGTAAGGTAAATCCTTTGTAATTCATGATGGCATCCAGCTCGTCACCCTGTAAATGCGGCGTGCCATCGTAAAAATTTTCACCGAACAGATAAGCCTGCGGATTATCCGCCTTTACCGACCGCCTCATTTCGCGCCAAACTTTGTGCGAAAGCTGCACCATTCCCTGCCGTGCTGTCATATTGGCGACATCCAACCGCCAGCCATCAATCCGGTAAGGCTCATGCATCCAATGGCGTATCACCGAGTCCTCACCCCGATACATCACATCACGCAGCGCTTGACTGCGATAGTTCAACTTCACCAACGATTTATGCCCCAGCCATGTTTCATAATCATCTGGATAATGATTAAAAGTAAAGTATTCGGCGGTCGGCACATTCGGGTCTTTCAACGCCTCCAAGAACCAGACATTCTCGGAACCGCAGTGATTCGGGGTCACATCCAGAATCAGCCGCATTCCGCGTGCATCCAATGCCTGTCGCAGTTCCGCCAGCGCTTTATTTCCACCGAGATGCGGATCAATCTCGTTGTAGTTCGCTACATCGTAACGATGATTGGTGTAAGCCGTAAAAATCGGATTCAGGAAAAGCGCGTTCACGCCCAAATCCTGCAGATAATCCAACTTTTGAGTGATGCCCTGTAAGTCACCGCCGTAAAAATCGAGTGTCCCCGCCTGCTGAAACGACAGAATCGGCGCCCCCCACTCACGGTGTTGTGTTGTGAATCCGCGTCGACTCCAAGCACCATCGGGCACATCATTGGTTGGGTCGCCGTTACAAAACCGGTCAGGGAAAATCTGGTAAAAAACTGCGTCGTCTAACCAATCCGGTGCAGCAAAATCCGCCAGCAGCTTGTAATCCCATAAATCCGGTGCATCGGCGCGGCTCACACCCATCGCCGTTAACCAGTAAGCCCCTTCATCAGACATGATTCTAAAACGGTAGGGAATATAAGGCATGGATACTTGCACATCGGTTGACCAGTAGGCGCAAATGCCCGCCTCGCTTTCCTTATGCATCGCGGCAAGATGCTGCTCACCATCCGGTGCAGTTCGCAGAAATACCGCTCGAATCGGGGCATCTTTCGGCACACGCAGCCGTATTGTGACCGTTTCGCCTTGTTTCGGCAGCGGGTTAGAAACATACATCGCTGAACCATCGTGATGCAAACCAGCCGTCCAATGAAGAACATTAACCATAAAGCGCATCCTCAAATCTAACGATAAAATGGATTATGTGAGGCAAGCATACACGAACCGGAGAGACACCGGAAGGATAGACAGACAATATCCGCAGATGTAGGGACACGGCAGTGCGTAGCCTCCCCGTGGGATGCCGTGTCCGATTTGATGTATCTTTACGCCAGCATTATTAGACATTAAGTTTATTTTCGGTTTAGGTGGCAAACCGATTACCAACCATCCTTAAATCTAATTCGCCTTATTGCTCTCCTATTTTGGTTAGTGCCAATGCGACGAAAAAGTTACAAAATGTTCTTCCAAAATGTAACCCAAACCGACCGCAATTCCCTTACAATAAACAACAGAGTTGGCATTGGATTTTGTTGCTGGCAAATCCAACGCTTAATGCTTACCGCATATTAACAATAGCCTCTTGCTATAAACGAGACAACAACCGCTCATTCTCAACTGCAACAACAGCATCAACTGCATCATTTCACCGCCGCTCATTTTTATCCGTCACCACCACAAAGAACGAGGAGGCGATATCTTACAAGGGTATTCAACTCGGTACTCGGAACTCATGCTCGATACTTCTCGATTGGCAATCTTGGCGGCGGACATCCCAACGCCATTTTGCCGCAATTCTAGCCGGATCATCCGCCGAATTGTCACAAATTTCGCCAAAAAATGGAGGTCAAATTGCCAGCTTTGCCAATAAATCGCCAAATAAAAAGCGATGAACTTTCGCGCACCGCTTTCTTGTATCTTGAAACTGGACTCTTGTAACTTGCTAAGACTTTCGACTGGCGACTGATAGCTGATGACTTGTACCAGCTTTAGGCTTGTTCAGCCTCTTCTTCCTCAGTTTTAGGCCAACGTCCATAAAGTCGGGTCAGGTAGGCCAGCCGTTCACGGGCAGGATGATTAAGCCACTCGCCGGTAAAACGCCAACCCCAATTCCCCGACTCGCGACCCGGTGTATTCATGCGGGTATCTGCGCCAAACCCGAACACATCCTGAAGGGGAAAAACAGCCGTATGCGCCACCGAAGCCATCGCCAACCGGATCAAATCCCACTGGACTTCATCGACTTTACGTCCCATATATTCGGGCAGGAAGTTACGAATATCCTCGGTAGCCTCACCGCTGTTCCACCAACCAACTGTCGTGTTGTTATCGTGGGTTCCAGTATAGACTACACAGTTTGGAGTAAAGTTGTGAGGCAAGAAATTGTTCTCGCCGCCTGAACCTCCGAACGCAAATTGGAGGATTTTCATACCCGGTAACCCTAATCCATCCCGCAGTTCTATTACGCCGGGGGTAATCAAACCGAGGTCTTCTGCGATAATCGGCAGTTCTGAAATTTGCTCGACGACAGCATTGAAGAAATCGAACTTCGGCCCCGGAACCCATTGTCCCTTAATCGCCGTTTGCTCACTTGCGGGTACTTCCCAATAAGCTTCAAAACCTCTGAAGTGATCCACCCGTACAATATCGACCATCTTGAGCGTCGCTTTGATCCGGCTGATCCACCACCGGTAATCGTTCTCAGCCATCTTGTCCCAGCGATAAAGTGGATTGCCCCAACGCTGTCCGGTCGGGCTGAAATAATCCGGTGGAACGCCTGCAATAACAGTCGGGTTACCCAGCGCATCGAGATAATACTCGTCACGGTTTGCCCACACGTCGGAGCTGTCATGCGCTACGAAAATCGGCACATCACCCACCAACCGGATACCTTTTTCATTCGCGTAGGCTTTCAATTCATGCCATTGTTTGAAGAACAGCCACTGACGGAACTTATGCTCATCAACACCACGCGCATTTTTGATGCGAGCTTCTTCAATCGCGCTTGGTTCACTCAGTGCCTCACCTTCCGGCCATTCTACCCACGGCTTTCCACCATAAAGGTTTTTAAGGGCGATAAACAACGCCCAGTTGTCTAGCCAATAGGCTTCTTTAGCGCACCATGCCACAAATTCACTGCGCTGTGCTGCCGAAGCGGTTTTCCCGAATTGTTCATAAGCTTTTGTCAGTATCGTATTGTGATAGTTTATGACAGTGCCGAAATCAACGAGGTAAGGAGGGGAATTGGGTACTCTAGCTACATCGTCAGCCGTCAGCCAACCTTCACCCACCAGTTTGTCCAAGCTAATCAAAAGAGGATTGCCGGCAAAAGTGGACAGGGATTGGTAAGGCGAGTCGCCGTAACTCGTCGGGCCAAGCGGCAGCACTTGCCAGATGGTCTGTCCTGCCGACTCAAGCCAGTCAACAAACGTATAGGCCCACTCCCCTAAATCACCTACACCATAACGTCCGGGGAGTGATGTAGGGTGCAGCAGTACACCACTAGAACGTGGAAAGAGGGTTTTGCCTGCGGTCATTTAAGTTTCCAATCATTAATATTATGAACTCAATTGACCGCTATTCTACCCAATTTTGTAGGTTAAGTGCTTCAGCCACTTGGGCGCTTTAAACAGCTAACATCTCCTCAACCGTAAATCGCTGCTTAAATGTAAAGGCCGCAGGAGTTACGCCGTGTTGTTCAATCAGTGCCAGTTTTTCTTTGGCTTCATCAACCGTTGGGATGTGACCTGCATCAATCCACCACAAGGCAATTGCCGGAGTGTCCATTTTATGAAACCATTCCTTACGACGTCGGAAGAAGTCGGTGTGGTCGCTGTAATAAGCATATTGAAAGAGCGCGTCAACCGACTCCCAAACCGACATATTGACGATAATTCGCTCATCCTCATAAGGTCGCAGCGAAGTTGCATCATTTCCATCCCCTTTGAGCCGCCATACGAACCCATGAGCAGTTTCAGCCAGCGCATTAATCCGGCCAAGGTTGTCCACAAAATCCCGCATGATAGGGCTGTCGAGCGGGGCAATCATTCGGGCGATATTAATTTGTGCGATGTGATAAGTCATTTCTTCTTTGTCCTCTCAAAAATCATTTCATACCTGTTGAACTGTATAACAAAATAAGAAAAACGTCATCCTATCCACATTGCTAGGATATATTACGCAATATTCTTGACAAGTCTTAACATAAGATGAAATACCTTTACGAATTTTACGTTTAATTTACCTTATATTCATGAATGAGAGACTGTTATATGGAGTAGCATCATGCCCTTAAAAGTTGAATGGCTCGATACTCAAATGACAATTATGGGTTGTACTGGTGAAGGTACTTGGACGTGGAATGATTACCATGAAGCGCTCGATAATATTGCAAACCAATTTAAAGCGACTCAGAAGCGGGTCGATTTAGTCATCATGAGCGCACCTAATTCAATTGTTCCTAAAGGCTCATCGATGCCGCACTATCAACGTGCTATGCGAATCATGCCTGATAATTTGGGACTATTAGTGATGGTAACGAGCAATACCTTTGCCCGTACCATTGTCTCCATATTTACCAAAGTGTATCCTAACCAAGACAATGTTAAGATGCTTATGGTGGCTTCGCTCGATGAGGCTAAAATGAGAATATCCAATGACCGCATGAAACAGGTCAGTGTGCGCTAAGTTATCCGTAGCGCACCTAACACTTAACGCAGCATCGAGATCACTTTATCAGCAGCGGCGCTGGGGTTTACCGTTACTTCAGAACCATCACTCAGGCGCTTGAGCTTCACCACGCCGGCTGATATTTCTTCTGGGCCTTGGATGGCAACCATCGGTATACCTTTTTTGTTGGCGTACTCAAACTGTTTACCCAGTGCTCGATCTTGCATGTAAAGTTCCGTACGCACGCCACCAGCGCGTAGGTCAGCCGCTAACTTGGCCGCGGCAGGGCGTGACTCTTCATTAAAGACGGTAACTAAGGTCTCTACAACTGTTCCCACAATATTGGGCGGATAGAGATTTAGAATGTCCATAAGATCAATGATACGTTCGATTCCTAAAGACGTACCCACATTAGGCAGACTTTCCTTGCGGAACATACCGATTAAGTCATCATACCGTCCGCCTCCGGTTACACTGCCAAGATTAGGTTCAGTGATAATCGTCTCGAAAATTGGCCCTGTGTAATAACCCAGCCCACGCACCATCGTGAAATCAAATTCATAATTTTGGGCGGGAACACTTGTCATTTCCAAGTGTGCGGCTAATTCACGGAGTTCGCGCAAACCTTCACGCGCGGTTGGAATATTGCCCATCATTTCTTCGACAATATCTAGGTTAGCCAAACCCTCCTGGCGGGTTGTTATGAGTTGAATCATCCGCTTCACCGCATCAGGGGCGATACCGCGTTCGAGCAGTTCTTTCTCGACACCTTCTGCGCCAATCTTGTCGAACTTATCCACGCTGCGGTACAAGTCTGGAAGTTGTTCGTCAGTTACACCTGAATACTGTCCCATTCCCGTAAGCAGTTTGCGATTATTGATTTTGACGACGAACTGTGTGAAGCCTAAGCGTCGCAAGGCAGTCGTGATTAAGCTAATGATTTCCGCATCCGCGACCATGCCACTAATACCGACAATATCCGCGTCGCACTGGAAGAACTCCCGATAACGCCCGCGCTGTGGACGTTCGGCACGAAAAACAGGTGAGAGTTGATAGCGTTTGAACGGTAGCTTAATTTGGTTTTCATATTGGGCGACCACACGCGCTAACGGGACGGTCAGGTCATAACGCATTGCAACTTCTTCTTTACCGCCGGGATGTTGCGAACTGTAGATGAGCTTTTCAGCATCCTCACCGTACTTGCCGTACAGCGTTTCTTTCAATTCAAGGATTGGTGTTTGCAGGGGTTCAAAACCGTACAGGTGAAAAACCTCGCGCACAATGCCAAATACATACTCACGTTTGAGCATATCTGCGGGCAGAAAATCACGCATCCCTTTGGGCAAACGGGGAACAATTTTAACGGCGGCCATTATTTTATCCTTCAGCCATAGAAATAAAAAAGCGCAGTCCAACGCCTGCGCTTAGAGGTGACTCGCAACGGTTGGTTAACAGTATTTCGTTAAATCGTGATGATGCAGCATGGCAATTCCTTAGTGTACTTGCTGCCTATAGAGTAGCGGAAAATTGTAACCCACGCAACTCCCTTGTTGATCTCGATACGCGTAACACAATTAATAATTGTGCTGCGATCAAAATCAAATTTATACAAAATTCACATTCGTTACCGAAATAATTTCGCTTATTGCATTAGAGTCAGATATAGAAATCATGAGAGGATCCATTAATGGCGAATTTAACAGAAGTCCAAATGGCACTTAAACAGGGCGATAAAGCAAAAGCCAACCAGCTTTTGAAATCAATCCTACAGCAAAATCCTTCAGCCGACGCATGGGTGATGGCGGCGCGAATGACAAGCAATCCTGAAACGGCCAAGCTCCATTTGCAGCGCGCACTTGCGTTCGACTCCAAACATGTTAAGGCTCGCGACATGCTGCGCGACTTGGGCGGTACACAGAAGTCAGCTTCCGCAGCTTTAACAGGAGGACTCCTGACTACCTTTCGAAGCGAGTTAGAAAAATTTGGCGCCAACAAACCCGTCCTTCGTGATTTAAGCCCTAGCTTGCGAATGGTTACTGCCCTTAGTTTATACACGCTCATACTTGCACTAATATTGGTGGTTGTAGCCTCTTTGCTGTCTCCAACAGCGCCACTTGAATTACCGGCGTTTACCCCTGTTACCGTTTATCAAGGCGATACTTTGATTAGCCAATGGAATACCGAAGGTTTAAACATAACCAATCTGGTTAATGTGGTTCAGGATCCTAACGTGCTATCTAAGGAACAAATCAACTTCACCGTGACTGACGACAATGGCTCTCATAAAGTTCAGATCTATCTCTATGACGACGTTGCGGGGATTGTCAATGATGGGGTGCGAATGACGGCCCTTACAACCGATGGCACAAACAAAATGGATATTGTACAAACTGCCGTCATCATTTATCCGGCAGATATGAATGAATTGACCGTCTCGTTATTGGAAAGCGCCCTCAAACCGGCGCCGACCGCCCCCGTATAAGTATTATCTGGCATTATCGAAGGAGTACCAATGAATACGGAAGTCGCGAGCATAACAAAGGAAACGCATAAGCGTATCCAACGTGGACAGGGCTTGGCTGAATATAGCCTGATTATTGCCTTGGTAGGGCTGGTATGTGTACTAGCCCTATCGCTGTTGGGAAAAGGAACCAAGAGTGCCATCTATAAGGTAACCTGCGCCGTCGGAAGTACTGACCCACAATGCGCCTGCATTAATGAGAAGTTGACTGTCACATCGACGTATCCAAATGGTTGCAGCGGCAATACACTCATTGTTACTGTAAAAAGCTCATGTTCAGTGAGTGCAATTACGGTCAACGGCAGCAGCGGTGTGACTCCATTAAGTGTATCTTGGAGCAATGCACCGGTCTGTACCGGCGGCGCCTCGACATTTAATGTTCAGACCTATCAATCTTCACCGTACAACACATCGAACAGCTATAACGTCTCTCGACCATAAGCCAATTTTCGTATAAATAAAAAGAGCGCAACTGAATTTTTGCGCTCTTTTCATATCGGGCAGCAAATTATACTCCGGCGGTAGCAATTTCTGATGCAGCTTTCGCTTGCCGCGCGACCTCACGGAACTGAGCATAATGCCCTAATTCATGTTTGAGCCCATACAGAAAACAAGTTGTAGCATTAAATTGTCCATTTCGCTCGATAAAACGTGGGGAAAGCTCGCGTTTGGTTTCCAGATTGGGCTTATCCGGCCATGCATCCAAATATCCTAAGCGGATACGGCGGCTTTCTTCCAAGCGCTGAATACATTGCGCAGTCGTCGTTACCGTTTTCCAGTCAGTTTCGTAGCGCAAACGGGGTTCGGCTGGATAGGGTACGCCCCGCGCCAAAAAGCTGCTGTAGGTGGCCCATTCCTCGCTACTCGCGGTAACGTGAACCACAAGGTGTGCAACACTCCAACCAATCTTTTCTTCACCGGGTTTGGCGTGGGGATCATCCGCATCAGGATCATAAGGCAGGAAGCTAACTTGGGTATCGTCCAAACCTTGAACTATTTTGAGCAGTGTATCAATTGATTCATTGGTCGCGTTACGTAAATCCTCGACAGTAAAATGCTCTGAAAATTGCAGCAAGGTTATTTCATGGTTTTCAACTTGGCTAAAATCCAACGACACAATAAACTCCTAACAACTACTATAGTTTGTTTTCAGGCCGAACATGAAAATAGAAGGTGCGTTTTCATACCTCTTCCTAGAAGATCGATGAAGAACAATTCTTACAACTCTATCTAAATATTTACGAAATGCACAAATGTACGTTTTAGCGTTTCGATTCGAGCGGTGTTACACTTCTAAAACGTGTCGTTTGCGCCCACATCAACAAATACTTCATGAGGGAAATTTATGCTAACACCATTTGAACAATTCCTTTTTATCACGTTAGCAGTGCTGGCTATCGGTGCGACATACAGCGGCTTCCGCGATATGTACCTCATCATTTTTCGTGGAGAAGGCCAACTCTATTTAGATCACTTGCCCCAGCGGCTTTGGAAAGCCCTGAAAATCTACCTCACCCAGCAGACTACACTCAAAACGCGGCGTGTCAGCAGCCTTTTTCATCTCGGAATCGTATGGGGTTTTACGTACTATTTTCTCGTCAACGGCTTGGATACGTTTAAAGGTTTTATTCCGAATTTTCTGGAATGGCTTCAAAATTTTGGCCTTATTTATGATCTCTATCGCCTGATTGGGGATGTACTCAGTGTGGCCGTGTTGGTGGGCGTTGTCTACTTTATTCTGCGCCGGTATGTACTCCCCAATAAAAAAGAATTGGAATATCACGACAATATTCTCTTGTACCCTAAAGTAAAGGCGGGCGCAATCGCTACCGACTCGCTGGTGGTAGCGATTTTCATCCTTTTGCATGTTGGATCCCGCTTTTTGGGTGAGTCCGTTTATGCAGCCCATCATGGTGCTGATATTTTCATGCCTTTCGCCACTTTAGTTTCACCTATTTGGGGCGGCATGAATACGGATTCACTAACCGCGCTGGAGCATATCTTTTGGTGGCTGGCGCTGGGCGGCATTCTGGTTTTTACACCTTACTTTCCCTATTCTAAACATGCTCATTTGTTTATGGCTCCACTTAATTTTCTCACCAAGCCTAAGCGAACCTCACTCGGTGAAATGGATAAACTTGACTTGGAAAACGCCGATATTGAACAGTTTGGTGTGAATAAGCTGGAAGATTTACCCAAAACCAATATTTTAGATGGCTTTGCCTGCATCATGTGTAATCGCTGTCAGGACGTGTGTCCAGCCTATGTGACTGGCAAAGAACTTTCGCCTTCTGCCTTAGAAATCAATAAGCGCTATTTCATGCGTGACCACATGACCGATTTAGCCGGCGGTTCGGAGTCAGAATTCTCGCTGGTTGGCATGGCGATTAGCGAGTCGGCGGTATGGGCATGCACATCGTGCGGCGCATGTATTGACATTTGTCCGGTAGGCAATGAACCCATGTTGGACATTCTGAATATCCGCCGTGACGCGGTGTTGATGCAGTCAGAATTCCCATCGGAATTGCAGGGTGCTTTCAAGGGCATGGAACGACAGGGTAATCCATGGCAAGCCCCTCGTGAAGATCGCTTTAAATGGGCGAAGGGTTTAGAAATTCCTGTGCCGACGGTTGATGAAAACCCAGACTTTGACATTCTCTATTGGACAGGCTGCGCAGTGAATTATGATCCACGTGCCCAACTAACCGCACGGGCATTGGTTAAGGTGTTGAATACGGCTGGTGTGAACTTCGCGGTACTAGGTGAGATGGAGAACTGCACCGGTGATGTTGCACGGCGAGCGGGCAAGGAAGATTTGTACTTCGAACTAGCGACAGGTAATGTGGAAACGCTGAACGAGGTGAACCCCAAGCGTATCGTCGTCACCTGTCCACATTGTTACCATAATATTGGTAAGGAATACCCTCAATTCGGTGGAAATTATGAGGTGGTGCATCATACCGAATTGATTGAGGAATTGATCGCAGCCGGGAAAGTCCCTGCAAGCGCGAGTCCGAAGAAAATGAGCAATGTTACCTTCCATGATCCTTGCTATCTGGGACGACACAACGATGTAGTCGAAGCACCGCGTAATGTGTTGGGCTTAGTCACCGAGAATATCATCGAGATGCCGCGCACTAAGAAAAAGTCCTTCTGCTGCGGAGCAGGTGGCGCACAGTTCTGGAAGGAAGAAGAACACGGCACAAAAGCAGTCAACGCCGAGCGTTATCAAGAGGCCAAGGCGACAGGTGCTGAAGTGTTAGCGGTCGGATGTCCATTCTGCGCCCAAATGTTTGAGACAGCGAAGGCCAACGACAGCGGCACCGGCATGATTATTAAAGATGTAGCCGAATTGATCGCAGAGAATTTAACAATGGAAGCGATTGTCCACGACTGATTAATCGCAAAGATGTGGAAAATAGAAAAACGCTGTTCGAGAGAGCGGCGTTTTTTATTCCTCCACAACAGATAATCTGTAGCCGCCCAACCCCATTTTTTTGATCACGACTTTAGTACACTGTACCACCGGACGATCTATTCCCCACGCAGCCGATGTATAATGAAGTTAGTGCTTTTAGCCGGAAATTATGCCCATGTCTGGTCGCTCAAAAACCGAATCGGATACCGAAAAACTCCAGCGGCGTAACCGTGAATTATCAATTCTAAACACGATTGCTAAAGCCTTGAATCAAGAAGTCGATTTGACCCGCGCATTAAGCGTAGCACTGCACGATGTTGCCGAGTTGTTTGATTTAAAAACCAGTTGGATTTATTTACTAGATGTAGAGAATAAATTCTATCTGGCTGCCGCTCAAAATTTGCCACCAGCATTGGCTGAACATCCCCGCCGGATGGCTGGCTCCTGCGACTGTATGTGGTATTTCAACAACAATCAACTCCCTGCACCAGAAAATATCACTTGTTCACGCCTTGAAAATCTGACGGTCGGGACAGCCGACTTGCGCCAACATGCCAGCATTCCCCTTAGTGCGCGGGGTAAGCCCTTGGGGATTCTGAATGTTGCCAGTACGGATTGGGGTGATCTTCGTACTGAAGACTTGCAGCTACTTTATTTGGTGGGGGATTTGTTAGCGATCGCTATTGAACGCGCCCGTTTATTCAACCGCAGTGCGGAGATTGGGGCGATTGAAGAACGCAACCGTTTAGCCCGCGAAATTCATGATACATTGGCACAGGGCCTAACCGCAATCGCGCTCAATCTAGAAACAGCAGATGCCATCATGGACAGTGGTGGGTCACCGGAACGTGCGCATCAATCTGTGATGCAAGCCTTGTACTTGGCACGCACTAATCTAGAGGAAGCTCGACGATCCGTTATGGATTTGCGTGCTGCGCCGTTAGAGGGGCGTCCATTGAATGAGGCGATGAAAGCACTCATTGATGAATGGGCTTCCCGCCGCAAGATTATTGTCAATTTTAATGTAGTTGGGGCAGGCAGACTGTTACCGGTTCGCATCGAAGTTGGTTTGTACCGTATTTTGCAGGAAGCACTCACGAACATTGGTCGTCACGCACAGGCTCACCATGTCAATGTTCAACTGATGGTGATGCCGGAACAGATTCGACTTCAGATCACGGATGATGGACGTGGCTTTGACCCTGACCAAGTGCCTGCAAATCACTTTGGCTTAATTGGTATGAACGAGCGCGTAAAACTGTTGTCTGGCATATTACACATTAGCAGCAGTCCCGGTGCCGGTACTGAACTTGAAGTTTCTGTTCCTTTGGAGGCTAACCTATGATGAGTCCTATTCGCATTCTGGTTGCAGATGATCATCCGATTGTCCGTGATGGTTTAATCTCGATTTTGGGTACACAGCCGGATTTTGAAGTTGTTGGTAAAGCAGGGGACGGGCGCGAAACGTTGGAGCAGGTCGAAAATCTACATCCGGACGTTTTGCTGCTTGACCTCGAAATGCCGCAAATGGATGGGGTCGAGGCGCTTCGCCAGTTGCGTGAATCGCACAATACCGTTCGCACGATTGTCTTCACGGCTTTTGATACGGATGAGCGTATTGTCAGTGCGGTACAGGCCGGAGCGCAGGGCTATCTGCTCAAAGGTGTCCCGCGTGAGGAAATATTCAATGCCATCCGTGTCGTTCACGCCGGTGGTTCGCTGCTGCAGCCGGTTGTTGCGTCTAAGCTGTTGAAACAGGTTTCTAACGACCATAAACCGCAGCCGGAAATAGATGCACTGACGCCGCGTGAACAGCATGTCCTCAAACTGTTGGCACAGGGATTGCAGAACAAGGAAATCGCCGTAGAACTGGTTATCACCGAGCGCACGGTGAAGTTTTACGTCAGCTCAATTCTGAGTAAACTCGGCGCGGGCAATCGCACTGAGGCCGTGACTCTTGCCGTTCAACGCGGGCTGGTCAAATTAGGATGACCGGGCATGTGGCAAACGCATCACAAACCAAGTGGCAGTTAAACCAGCCAACAGCAGTAATATGGCCAATGTAACTACCGTATTCGGTGGCACAAACAGGCTAATGCCAAATGCATAAAAAAGGGCTACTCCTAACACAATCCAAATGAAGAAAATAGCGATCAGCCGATGTGTTGAAGTCATATAATCCTCCTCACCCGAAAATCCTCATTGATATGGTTATCATGTTAATGGTTCTGCCTGCTGTTCTCATCGAATGATAGTTGCATCTTCGCTTAAGACTTTAGTCTGACACCACATAAAGTTGTTTACACTCTCCCAAGATATCCGTAAAAAATCGAGTCAAACTTGATCTACTTATATTCACAACTCACCTAGAAAAATTGTTTGGCTGTACGAATGGTCATTTCGCGAGTGACAAATTATCGGTAAGATGCGTTAAGGTTATGTGCAAGGACAAACGAAATCGTAAGCGAAAAGCTTGTCACTGCATCCAGATAGAATACATGTTTACTGTATTTTCACTTCGGATAAGGATTTAATGTATGACCAGCAGTAATCCAATACGTGTCGTTGGGCTTGGCGGCACACTGCGCGAAAACTCGACCAGTTTGTGGGCGCTTCAACGGGCGCTCGAATCAGCTCGTACAGAAGGCGCAACTACCCAACTACTTGATATACGCCGCCTCAATTTGCCGATGTACCAACCCGATTGGGAACTTGAAGACTACAGCGAGAACGTTCAGAATTTTATTCGTGTGATGCGTCACGCCGACGCTTTTCTGTTCAGCACCGCCGCATATCATGGCACGCTGGCTGGTGTCACGAAGAACGCCCTCGATTATCTTGAGTTTTTAGCAGAAGCGCCGCGTCCTTACTTGCATAACAAACCTGTCGGATTAATTGCAACAGCTTCAGGTGACATGGCCGATGTCAATTCAATCCGTGCCATGATTGATGTGGTGCATTCCGTTCGGGGTTATGTGCTTCCGCTATCCGTGCCGATTCACCACGCCAGCAAAGCCTTCGACAAAGAGGGTAACATCCTCAATGAGAAAATTGCTGCCCGCTTAACTCAATTGGGGAAAATGGCTGTGGAAACGGCTGCTCATTTCCGTCCGGTCACGGTTTCTGAACCTGCTGCTCTATGAAATCTGTTTAGGGATTCGCCGAGGGCAAATCCCTAGCCTCGACATTTAATCTCGGCATCCCATCATTTTCTGTATGAATCGCCGCGCCTCCAAACCTGTTACAAATTACTCAATAGGGTAGTTTGCTTATCCGCTATGATATAGCTCTCGAAGACTAACTGAGTCAAGTTGTGATTGAACCCGCATATCCGGCGTTCCGTATCTTCATTGTCTACTATGCAAAAAATGTTGTTGTACCAGAGGATATTCATTAAAGTTTGGATTTGGTTAAGATTGATTTCGCAAAAGTAAATTCATTTTCTGTCCCCCAATTTGTGGGGGGTACTGCGGCTCATATTAGCTAGATAATGAACAGAGTCAAATGCCGAAAACCGAACTACACAGAGGGAGTAATGCGTGTAGTTTAAAGTACATTTGACATCTCAAAAGGGGTATGCCCACGTTAAAGAATACGTTGGGTAGAGAGGTTTAATATGGAGCTGTTCAACTTATTGATCCCGGTCGTGGTAGTCGTACTAATAATTTTGGGGGTGTTCGCCGCGACCGGTCTGGTCATAATTAGCGAACGTCAAGTCGGTGTCGTGGTTAAGCGCTTCTCAGGGAAATCGCTTCCGCCGGATCGCTTAATCGCGCTGCACGGTGAAGCCGGCTATCAGGCCGATACTTTGGCACCCGGTTTCCATCTTGGCTATTTTCCTTGGGTCTATAACGTTCGTAAAGTCTCGGTAACCGTTATACCACAGGGTGAAATCGGTCTAGTAGTCGCCGCTGATGGTGCGTCTATTCCACCGGAACGGATTCTTGGTAAAGTTGTTGATTGCAACGACTTTCAGGATGCGCGGAAATTTTTGTCCAGTGGCGGCGAAAAGGGGCGTCAACTCGGCATTCTAACGGCGGGTGCATATCGCATTAACACTGCCCTGTTCACAGTCATTACCCGCGCCAACGCGCCTCAGCAGGGTATGAATCCCGACGATCTACTAATCTACCGTGTGGATCCGGATATGGTTGGTATCGTTACGACATTGGATGGTGCGCCAATAGACGAAGGTGAAATCGCTGGCCTTTACATTCCGGGGCATGACAACTTTCAGAACGCTCAGGCATTCTTAACATCCGGTGGTCGCCGTGGTTTGCAAGAGCAGGTCTTGCTCTCTGGCTCATGGAATTTGAATCCATGGTTTGTCGGCGTTGAGCAAGTTCCTATGACTGAAATTCCCATTGGTTATGTCGGTGTGGTGATTTCATTCGTTGGTAAAGCACACATCGATGTCAGTGGTGTGGACTTCAAGCACGGCGATCTGGTCAATATTGGTCATAAAGGTGTGTGGGTAACGCCGCTGTATCCCGGTAAGCATCCAATCAACACCCGTGTCATGAAGGTTGAGCTGGTACCAACCACCAATATCGTTCTAAACTGGTCACCTCGTACCGAGGATCACAGCTATGATAAGTCGTTGAACTCGATTACGGTGAACTCGAAAGACGGCTTTACCTTCGAATTGGATGTGGCGCAGATTATTCACGTTGGTGCTTTGGAAGCGCCGAAGGTCATCAGCCGCATCGGTTCGGTACAAAACATGGTTGACCATGTTCTTCAACCGATTGTCAGTAACTACTTCCGTAACGCGGCGCAGGGCTTCACCGTTCTCGACTTTTTGATCGCCCGTAGTGAACGTCAGGAAGAGGCGACCCTCCACGTCAGCAAGGCCATTAACGCCTACGATGTGGAAGCCATCGACACGCTGATCGGTAAGATTGTGCCGCCGCCCGCGCTGATGCAAACGCTAACCGACCGTAAGATTGCTGAGGAGCAAAATAAGACCTATCAGGTGCAGGAAGAAGCACAAACCCAACGCCAGCAGTTGGTCCGCGCGACATCACTGGCCGAAATTCAGCAGGAAATGGTCAAGTCAGAACAGGGTGTAAGCATCTCTGAACTGGAAGCCAAAGCCGAAATTAAACGTGCGGAAGGTGAAGCCGAGTCCATTCGTCTAAAGGCGCAGGGTGAAGCTGAAGCCGTCCGGGCTATCGGTGAAGCAAAGGCCGCCGCGTATCGTGCCGGTGCCGAAGCGATGGGGCAGCAAGGTTTTACGGCTGTCCAACTCATGCAAATCGTCGGTGATCAAAAGGTGCGCATCATTCCTGATATCGCCGTGAATGGTAACGGGCAGGGCGGGAGTGTGGTCGAGGCATTGTTGGGCGTCATGCTGCGCGGTGAACTCCAAAAGATGGCAACACCGGCCACTAATGGCAATGGCAACGGTGCTGCAATCCACATCGAGAAACCGTAACCAAAATTGCTGAACCTTGTTGAGGGATGATCACCGCGATCATCCCTCTTTTTTCGATTTAGTCACGACGGTTAATAAACGGCATGTGCGAACTCGATTGTACGGAATTGTCCAACTGATCTGCCACTAACCAGCTAAACGTCCCGCGCATTAAATAAAGGATGAGCATCAGCGCGATACCCAAAAAGCCGCCAAGTGTCACTAATAATCCACCTAATCCGGGGATGGTCGCCAATAGTGTTGCAACACAGATCACGACTCGATCTACAAGCGCCAGCGGTTCCACAGTCCAACGGCGCGTTTCCAGAAAACCCCGTGTATAACCATCTCGTAAGCTTTCAATGCCGCTGAGCTTATATTGCCGCCGGGCATATCGCGTGCGTCTTATTGAAATGACGACTGCCGCTGGCAGACGAATCAATGTCCGCATCAAGTAGAGATAACCCGCAAACAAAACGAAAGTGGTAACGAGTTCCACTCCGTTCGAAATATCAAATGGAACGGCACGTCCGAGTCCTAAATGAGCAAAACTCAAAGTCAGGATGACCGCGACGACCGTGCGTAAGTCGACGGGGAAATTCATTTTATTCACCCTTCAGAGGATGTTTTTGTGCTTCGAATAGGATAATTCCGACTGCGATAGCCGCGTTCAGAGACTCAGTATCCGCAGCCATTGGAATGCGGATGTGGGTTGATGTCAAATGACGTGCTGCATCGCCTGCGCCGTGCGCCTCGCTGCCGATAATCAGCGCCCAATCTTTCGACCAGTCGGCTTGGTCATATAAGGTTTCGCCCGTACCATCTGCCATGTAAACCGTTTTACCGCTGCAAAGCTGCTCAATATGTTCCCACTCCATATTTGCAACCGCCACACGAAAGTGTGCGCCCATGCCACCACGGAGCACTTTTGGGTTATAAGGATCAGCACAAGTTGGGGAGAGCAGCACGGCATCAACACCTGCTGCTGCTGCTGTTCGCAAAATCGTTCCAAGGTTTCCGGGGTCACGGATCGAGTCCAATATTAGGATACGTTGTAAGTGATCGGGTAGGGCAGCTTTTGGCATAGGGAATACCCCCAGAATGCCCTGTGGCTGCCGTGTATCGCTCACATGCTGCATCACTGCTTCGTCTACTTCAATAGCTTCGATGCCTGCTGCTCGTATCAGACTTGAAACTGTCGCGTCGTGGAAACCGGATGTCGTGAGCAAGAAAGCAGGCTTATGCCCACCCATCAACGCATCCCGTACTAAACGCATCCCTTCTAAAACGATTAATTCTTCTTTGCGTCGGGTTTTGGTTGTTTCTTGCAGCGCCTTGACCAATTTTATCTTGTCGTTATGTACGCTTGTAATCATGTGTATTCCATAATTGCTGGGTCGTAATTCTCCAGTTGATTATAACGGTTCTCCACAACTTGAGTTGATGAGGGTTTAATCTTATGTTGGCGGTTGGTTCTCTTTCAATCTATACTCAAACACGATGAAATAACTCATCAAAAGCAGCAGCCTATTTATTCGATGATTGCCGAACCAATTTATGTCTACTGAAAAAGAACTCATTGTCGCCCGTATGGCAGCGGTACGCGCCCGCTTGCTTCGTGAACTCATCAACATTGATGAACAAGCGCTCACCACTGGTCGTCTCTATGGAGATTGGACAGCGGCCAATTTGCTGGCGCATTTGGGCGAATATGACACCCTTTACACCCAAATGACGCGCGATGCACTTTCTGGTCAACTGTCGAAGACCGGCGTGGATTATACCGATATTCGCGATCATCTGTTGCCAAACCGGGTTGGAACGTGGTCATTAGAAAAATCGGTCGATTTTCTGTTGACGTCACGGGCCGATTTTGTGAAAGTGTTCAAAACCGTTCCCGTTGACCAACTCAAGCAAAAGCAGCGCTTTCATTGGAAGTTTGGTAACAAAGAAGGCCGCAGTCAGGGAACGATCAATACATGGGGGCAGTGGCGCTATATGCACGACGCGGGGCATATGGACGACCTAACGGAATGGCGTAAGACCTTATCTGAATCGTTTTTGCCACCCTCGAAAATTATCCTCCATGCCGCCCTCGAAACCTCATCTGATGATTTGTGGGCAAGTGCCGTGCTCGTACCAATTTCCGAACGTGAAACGCTACCGGTCTGCGGCTCGTGGACACTCAAAGATGTACTCGGACATCTTGCAGATTGGGATGATTGGTACTTAAACATTTTTTATGCGATGATCGGGGAGCCAACCACCAATCTGGGCTGGGAAGAAGAAGGCGATGCAAACGCCCTGAATGAAAAATTGGTTATCGCCAACCGTAAGAAATCATTCAAATCGGTGGCGGATCACTGCTTATCCGCTCGTAAAGCACTCATAGCCGAACTGCAAAGCGTAAGCGACGATATGTTAGCTGATCCTTATGGCGGCGAAGATCGTGTCTATCCCTCGGCATATCACTGCCTGTGGGCAGCACTCGATCATTACCTTGATCACACTGCCGTCCTGCGTCGCACACTAAAAGTCAAATTCCCCAAATATCTGTTGCAATTTAAAGGTGCATACACTGTCTAAGGCGGTGGAGAATCAAAAAGGGGCAAACGCCCCTTCCTATGTTTCAATATGACAGGACTTACGAAGCGTCGTCCGGTTCGCGTCCACCAACCAGATGATCAGTGTACGTCTTGAAGCCAGCTTCATCGCCATCAACAAGGAACTGTGCTTGCTTTGGCCATGTTTTTGCCTGACCATCAAGGATACGAACCCCGCCCTTTACCTTGACGATATCTTCCAGCTCTTCAGCGGTTGAACTCGCAATTTGTGCGAAGGTTGTAATACCAGCTTCATGTAAGGCTTGGGCACTCTTCGGTCCCAGTCCTTCAATAGTGGTCAAGTCGTCCCCATCACTTTTCTTCTTGCGAGTTGCCTTGGGTGCGGGCGCTTCAGCGACCGGAGCTTCAGCAGCGGGTGCGGCTTGCTTCTTTACAGCGCGGGGCGCAGGAGCGGACTTCGCGACTGCGGCTTGCTGCGGTTGTGGGCCGGACTTCGGTGAAGTGATGCTGATGTAATTGGGTGCCGGCTTAGCCGTGGCCGGAGTCGGATTTTGTAGGCTCAACGCTACAATCTTGGTGAACGTCGCCGGATCGCGCACAGCCACATCGGCCAGCATCTTGCGGTCAACTTCAACACCAGCATTTTTCAATCCGTACATCAATTTGCTGTAGCTCATACCGTTCAGACGGGCAGCAGCGTTGATGCGGATGATCCACAACTTACGCAGTTCACGCTTGCGCGAACGGCGGTCACGGTATGCATAGAAGAAGCTCTTGAGCATTGCCTCGTTTGCACGGCGGTGCAGACGGTGGCGTGTACCCCATTGCCCCTTCATTAATTTTAGTAGTTTTTTGTGCCAACGGCGGCGCACAAAACCGGTTTTTGTTCTAGCCATCTCACGAACTCCTGCACAATAAATACCCGAAGCATAAACTTCGGGCTGCTCAAATCAGATTTATAGCTTCCGGCTTAGCGACCCGGATTTTGACGATACTTCGTCAAATAGGGTGCCAGCTTCTTAATCTTGCGGGCGATTGTCGAGTTTGTCAGCCCGACCAGTTTGTCCAACGAACGGTTGTGCCGTCCTGAACGGCGGCGGCGGAAGTGGCTCTTACCCTGCGGAGTATGAACAACTTTACCCGTCCCCGTTACGCGGAAGCGCTTGGCCGTTGCCTTATGTGTTTTCTGCTTGTACTTCTTCAACTTACCCACGATTTTGCTCCAGAGTTATTTTTTCTTGTCGGCTGCTGGAGCCAATACCATCAACATGGTATTGCCTTCCATCAAGGGTTGCTGTTCAACCACCGCGACATCCTGTAAATCCGCTGCAATCTGTAACATCCGCTGCAAGGCAATATCGGGATAATCTCGCTCACGACCACGGAAACGCGCCCGTACCCGCACTTTCATACCATCTTTGATCCACTCACGCGCATCACGCACTTTGAAACCGAGATGATGTGCGTCGGTCTTGGGTCGTAGTTGAATCTCTTTGACTTCGACAACTTTTTGTTGTTTTTTAGCTTCACGTTCACGCCGCCGCTTTTCATATTGAAATTTGCCAAAATCCATAATTCGGCAAACAGGCGGTTCGACATTTGGCGAAACCTCAACCAGATCAAGACCTTTTTCTTCTGCCATTTGAAGCGCAGTCCGCACGGACACGACACCGATGTTTTCGTTCGTGTCTGTAATCAGACGAACCTCTCGGGCACGTATCTGTTCGTTGACGCGATAATTTATGGCGCTGATAGCCCTACACCCTTCTGTTGCCTAACAGATAGTTCATATTTCAGTTGATTAACAACTGTGAATTGAGTGGAAGAAGTCTAGCACACGGCTATATGAGTGTCAATACACGCTTACGCGAGAATATAAGGAGGGTAAATGGCTGTGTTAAGTCTTAACCATAGCCAGATTTTGGGCATTGGCGCACTTTCTATATTAGAACCGCCGCCTGCTGCTGCAACCGAAACTTTAATTCGGCAGGATGCCTATTGAACTGTGACTTTCCGCGAACTTCCGTACTTCTTCCAGCGCTTCGCTAAATTGGGCGAGCAGTTCGTCATCTTCACCTTTATAGCGTCGCAGTGTTTGCAGCGCACAGGCCGAACATCCCCGCATCGCACGGTAGCTGTCGGTTTCGCACGCCATACACCCGTTCAGGCGAATCATCATCATCATGAAGGCCAGCGTTTCTTCATGGGTTTCCGGCAATTTCGAAATCCGCTCAACCAGCGCTTGCCATTTGGGGCCGCGCAGTCGTTTTAGGCTGGGAATAACATGGTGCGGAAACAATATCTCATTGTTTGTATACATGTGGGGCAGCTTTCAACCCTGTGACATATCCTGTCACACCTCATAATAGCCCCTCACAGCATAACACAAATAGGACTCTCGTACTATAATGCGTTGCATCATATGCCTAAATTGATTACGCTTATCCATTATTATTTGACACGTAATGGAGAAAATGTGCTCCGTCGTTTAATGATGTTCTCGCCGCTGAAAATAGAGTCTAGCTCCCTTCCCTGTTACTACGGGGCAGGTTTGGGTATGGGGTATAAATACATGTTATTCTCCCCTTTATTGTATAGGTTACTTTCATGTCTCGCGCTCTTATTGCTGGCAGGATGTACCGGTGGGGCAGTTGTTTTCGCGCCTCCGCCTCCGCCTCCAGATATTTCCGCGCTTTTGTATACACATCCTGCGGGCATCTTTACTGTCTCAGTTCCCCGCAATTGGTCTGTCTACGAGCAAAATACCACCGTTGTCGCTTCTGTGTCCTTTTCGCCACCGGCTGAAGATCAGCCGTGGATTGAATTTGCGGTCATGAATATCGGACAGCCCTTTAACTCGGGTACTTTTGGGAGTCTTATTGACCGTTACCAGCAGCAAATTCGCCCCGATGTCACTTATTATACGGAGATCAGCCGGCAGGCGATGGGTGATGGCAGTTGGCGCATGAGTGGTGTACGTCACTTACCCGGTGGTCTTACCCAGCCGTTGAATACTTTTATCCAACAGTCCGGTACATTCCTGAGTGTGATAGATGTTCTGGTCAGCGCCGATGCAAAGCGTATGACCGAGCTTCAGCAGATCATCAACACCTTCAGCGTGAACCTAGCCGCGCAGCTCGATGTTGCTGATCCCAAAGTGCTGGGCTATGCCAGTCCAAGCGCCGTCGAGTTCTTGCACGTCGCCACATGGTCTACGCCACAAAACGTCTTTTTCATTACCGGCGAAGTGGCCAATCGTGGCACAACCCAGTTAACCGACATTCCGATTCGTGCTGTCCTCAAATCGGCGGACAATGTGCCGATTGCTGAAGCTGTTGATACGGTTATGGGCTACAGCTTGCCACCGGGTGGATTTGCTCCATTCAGTTTACGTTTCGGTCAGGGACAGCCATCACTGACCACTAATTTTGACTTGTATTTGGGCAATAAAGATTGGAAGTCTCAACCAGATCGTGCGGTTTATGGGCAGGATGAATTGTCTTGGGAAGATAAATCATCATTTGAGGCTGATGGTTCAATGGTGATTGATGGCACGGTACGCAATATCAGCCAGAATCCGATTCTCTCGCCGCGTGTGGTAACTACCATATTCGATTCTGCTGGAAACGTCATCGCAGCCGGTTTTGTTGATCTCACGGCTGCTCTGAATCCGTCCGACTCCACCGCTTTTCGCATTCTTGTGCCTGAAATGGGTGGTCAGCCTGCCAACTATATTGTGAATGTGCAGGCGCTGAAATAGATCATTGCTTCGTACGGGCTTGCCAGCGGCAAACCCTTATCATTTATGCGGCTAATTCGTAGCACCCAACTGCGAAAGCGTTCGCACAAGTTCAGTGAATGCCGGCGGCATAAACCCATCCTGCGCAGTAATGGTTCGGCTGGCTCCGTCGCGTTCGGCTGTGATGTAATAGGTGTATACATCGGGGCTTGTGCCAACACCTTGGAACACGCCTTGCAGCCCGAAAAATCCCAGTTGATCTAGGGTGTCGGAAATTTGCTTCACTTGTTCGGCGGGAACCACACTTTTAACACCATCGCGCGTCAAAGTGCCGTCACTCAGCAGCAGAATATCAAGCGGTTTGCCCTCAATACCGCCGATACGGTCAAGCGCTACCGAGCTGTACAATTTGCCAGCGCTGGGGTCTTCGGTTGCTGGCGGGACAATTGTACCGGTCTCCGGCAGAACAACTTCCTGTGTGCCATCCGAATATTCTCGTGGCCCTTGTGTCGGAACAATTTCCGTTGGTGCAGCCGGTGTATCGGTCGGCGAGACACCGTTTTGCTGTATAACCGCTTGAGTAGCAGGAGCAGGATTACCACAAGCCGCTAGTATTAGGGCGCAGATGACAATGGTTAAAAGTTGACGTTGTCGCATAGCTTACCTCAATCCCATAATGCGAATGCCTTTTTGTAGTGTGAATGACATTCAGCGAACTGACAATAGGGATATTGGGTCAATTTTGTTCGGCAGTCCTTACATTTGAAGTCAAACCTTGTGTCCCACTATTATTTTCAAGGTTTAGATTAAGTTTGTCGGCATACCATTTACTAACTATTTTTGAACTTGATGTAGCTTATTGCTCTCCTGTTTTGGTTAGCGTCAAACCTCAAATAGAGTTACAAAATGTTCTTCCAAAAGGTAACCCGTTTCTGCCCTAAATTCTGTAAACTATTTATGGGATCGTTTTAGTATTCAACTATTATCTGTTGACTGATAACTAAATCCCACGCATCTTAACAATTATCAATCGTTGCGAATGAGACAAATAATCCGATTCTCATTTGCAACAACAGCATCAACAGCAACATTTGTGGGTGAAGATTCGGAATATTCGCAAAAAACGTATCCTGAATCTGAAGAATTTTGCGAAGTTTTAAAAATCACTCGCTCAAGTTTTGATTGATTACTGTATTCAGCAGTTCGAATGTTTTACGCCGATAATCGTCCTTGAAACTTTTTAATAACGGCAAGCGAACCTATAGCAGTTAACATGTTCATGAGCGGATACAACGCCAAATAATAACGCTGCCACGGTAGGGGATTAACAAGCAAACTGGCAATAACAACCGCTAACCAGAGCAACAAACCGATTTTCCAAGTTCGCCATTCTCGCACTGAAACGAGGATGCCCAGCGCAGCTAGCAGCGTTAACATCGCACCGATCACTGTACCTGCATGGAATCCACTCCATATCGAGGGATCATATTGTGCGATTTCGGCCTGAATCGGCGCGGCTCCCGCCCAAAATCCAACCTCGAAATAGACAGGTGCTTGTATATAAGGCTGAGTAATAATCCCATTGATACGCTCACTAATCGGCGTTGGTGCATCTGGTTCAGCCTTGACCTGTGAGGCCAACAGTTCCGCCCGCTGACCTATTAAATCATTCAATCGAGCAATCGGGTTGTTCCACTGAGCAGGAGACAGAGCAATAAACACCATCACCATCACGACCACACTCAACCCACCTCGAATCACGCTGCCGCCTATGGTATTGCTCCCTCCATCGCTTGCGGGGGAGGGATGGGGTGGGGGTTCTGCCGAAATCTCTCTGTGTCTCTGTGGTAAAAAATCCTGTATTTCCCTAACGATTACCCAAGCGAACGCAGCCGCGACGTACACAAGCCCGCTGTGCTTGCTTGCCAGTGTTAACCCGCTGATGATGCCTAATGCAAACCACCAACGCCAGCCATTCCGACCTCTACAAATCAAAATCGCCAGCAGAATCGCCAACAGCCCAAAGCATAACACCGAGCCTTCCATCATGGCACGTCGCCCGTTCAACAAAATCACAGGATTGAGTGCATACAACCCACTGGATATATAACCTGCCCATCGGCCTTTGAGCTGCCATCCAATCCCGAAAAGCACAGCCGCACTTGCAGCCAGAAAGAGCGCCGAGGAAATGCGGCTAACCACCAACATTTTTTGATCTGGTCGATCTCCGCGTATGACATTGTCGTCATAGCTCAATGGCCACTGCCACAGTGAGGGCAAATCCTGTTCACGGTAATCGGCTAAGTGCAGGCTAAATCCTACCGCGTACAAATTGACCGATCCATTAATGAGGCGCAGTAATTGGGGACTGTCTACCGGATAAGGAGGTGTCACCGTCAGGGCTTGAGGTTGTTGATTCACGAAGGCCGTAAAATAGTCACGGCTCATGGTGATTTGCATCGCTTCATCCCCATGAAAGGGTACGTTCACGATGCCAATCATGATATAAATCGTTAGCACCAGTAGCCAAAGAGCATCAAAGATAGAAACATGGTAGGCAAAAGAGAATTTAGGGTTTTCTCCATCCCTCTCTGTGCCTCTGAGTCCTTGAGTCTCTGTGTTAAAAATCTTTACACCTATTGGGACATTCTTCTCTGCCGTATGATTTTGACAATGCTCATCACACCAATTGCCGCTAGCAGGGTGTCAATCGGAATAAGCGGCAGATAATAGCGCTGCCACGGAAGGGGATTAATCAGCAGGTTGAGCAAGGTAATCAGCAGCCAAACAATCAATACAGCCGAAAGTGACCATGCCTCATACGGTCGAATTCGCGGCCACACGGTCGCAGTTAAGCCGATAGCTGCTAATAGGGTTAAAAGTATGCCCGTTATAGGATTAACAGGTAATCCACTTAACGGTGAGGATTCGTAAGCCGCAATCGAATCAGTGACCGGTTTGGCTTCCGCCCACGACGCTTGTTCAAAATAGGCCACCGGAGTCATAAAAGGCTGCGTAATGATTCCCTCAACCCGCTGAGGTATTGTAGTCGGCGCTTCAGGTGAAAGAATGGATACCACGATTGTGACCTGTTCCTGCAACATTTGCGTCAGATCTTGAACACGACTAATCGGATTGTTCCATAATGCAGGTGAGAGGGCGACGGTCAGCACCAGCGCCAGCAAACCGCTCACGGTTAACTTCAAAGTGGATGAGATTAAGTTTCCGAAAGGGCGCTTTACCCTAAATACACGGACGACTTCTACTATGAAAACTCCACCAAAGGCGCCCGCTACAAAGATTGTTCCGCTGTATTTGCTCACCAGAGTCAATGCGCTGGTGATAATGAGCGCTATCCACCACCCCCACAAACCGTTGCTACGGATTGGTTCCCCCTCTTTGCCTGCGGGGAGGGGGGCAGGGGGTGGGGTTAATTTCTGAGCGATTTGTAGGGCTACCCATATGGTCAGTAAACCGAAACCCAGTAAGGCACTTTCAACCAACGCCCGTCGCCCGTTGACAAGAATAATTGGATTGAGAGTGTACAACGCACTGGCGATATAAGCTGTCCAACGTCCACCGAACTGCCAGCCGATCCCAAACATGGCGATAATGCTGAGCGCAAAATAGACTAAGGCAGCGGTTCGTCCTGCTGTTAGCAGCGCATCCATAGGCATATGTCCGGTAGCGACATCATCGGCGTAATGTAAACCCCAATCCCAACCGGGGCGAGGCGGTAAATCCTGTTTCGTGAGTCCATTCAGTTGCATGATGAAGCCAACCGTATAGCGCATGACCGACCCATTCAATAATCGGAGTCGTGCGTCACCATCAATATCGTAAGGTGGATTGACAGGTAAATTTTGCACTTGATGGTCGATAAATGCGGTCGTGTAATCTGTGCTGGTATAGATGTGCATGGCTTCGTCGCCATGAAACGGCGCGATTTTTAAGCCTAATGCAGCATATACAATCAGTGCCGCCAACCATAAGGCATCACCAATTGAGGGTAAAAAGCGTTTTATGGGTACTTCTCCACTTAACTTTTAATCTCAACCTGATGAGCGTGCCGCACAAAATCAAGTTGACTCAGTTCATCCAATACCGGCGCGGGCAGCGGCGCGTCCAGTGAGAGAACAGTTAATGTGTGACCGCCGGGTTCCGCACGTCCCGTGTGCCAGCTGGCAATGTTGGCATTGTTGGTTGCCATCAATGTTCCGACTTTACCGATAACGCCCGGTTGGTCGAAGCTGCCCATGAGCAGCAGATGGCCTTCTGGTACGAAGTTCATCCGGTATTGATTAATTTGGACGATATGGGGTTCTTTGTGGTCAAGCAGTGTGCCTGCCATCAGAATATTTTCGCCATCTTCCAGAGTCACTTGGCATGAAACCATACTGGCATAATCGCCTGTTTTCATGCCCTTGGTTTGCATGACTTGGATGCCGCGCTCTGCTGCGAGCACGGGTGCGTTGACGGTGTTAACCTTATCGCCGAGTACCGGATGCAGTAAACCTTTTAAGATGGCGACAGCAATCGCTTTGACGAGACCGCCAACTTCTTCACCACGATACTCGACCGCCACGCGGCTCACAGGGCTGCGCGAAAGAGCATGAATCATTGTGCCAATACACTCTGCCAAGCGCATGTAAGGCTGCGCGGTTTCGAAATCTAACCCCGGCACAAAAGGCATATTGACCACGTTGCGGTAATCGCTGCCATGAAGCGCATCCAAGACCTGCCGGACTATTTGAATCGACAGGTCCTGCATCGCCTCAATCGTATTGTCCCCTATATGTGGGGTATGGATTACGTTGTCGATACCCACCAATGGACTGTTATAGGGTGGCTCATCCTTATAAACATCGACAGCAACGCCTGCTAGATTGCCATCTTTCAAAGCGCTGGCAACTGCTGCTTCATCAATAATGCTGCCGTGCGAGGTATTTATCAGTCGTGCGCCGGGTTTCATCTGTGCAAGCGTGTTGCTATTGATGAGGTTGGCAGTTTCGGCTGTAGCTGCCACATGCAGGGTCACGAAGTCGCTGCGTTGGAGGAGTTCTTTTAATCCCACCAGTTGGATACGCTCGTCTAGCACATGATCCTCGCTGATATAAGGATCATAAGCCAGCACGTTCATGCCGAATGATAAGCAGCGTTTGGCAACTATATTTCCCACGCGGCCTAAACCAATGATGCCCAACGTTTTTTCGTAAAGCTGCGTGCCTGCCTGTCGTTTACGATCAAGCAGCCACCATCCATCTTTTAGACTTTCGTGGGCGACGACTAACCGTCGGCTTAATGCCAGCATCAGGGTGATAGCATGTTCTCCGGCAGCAATGGCATTTGTGCCGGGTGTATTCATCACGATAATGCCGCGATTGGTTGCCGCTTCCATGTCGATGCCGTTTAAGCCAGCGCCGACACGTCCGATGAGCTTTAAGTTTGGTGCTTGGTCGAGCAGCATTTTGTCCACACGCACATCATCACGGGCAATAAGCGCGTGGGCTTGTGCTAGTCCCTCGTGCACTGCCGAAGGTGTGACCTGTTGCACCGTTACATCAGCGGTTTCTTTTAAAATTTTCAGGCTGTTTTCAGCTAAATCAGTCGCGACCAGAATGTGAAATGTCGACACCTTGTTCCTCGTGTGCTTCTCAAATCTCGTACATTGTAAAAATGCTGGATTTGGGGTTCAGCGAATGTTGAGAGGGAATGATAACATTCGGCTATAGATGAGGGAAGGGCTTAGGTGGCGACGAAGCGCTTGCCATGTCGGATGCACCAGTCAACATAGAAGCTGCTCACAAGGTAAAAGATGGGATACGACAGACTAAATAATACCAGTACCGGATTAGGTTGTTCTTGTGTGAGCAGGTATAGAACTAATGCAGCCCAAATCAGCGAGAGTATCCAGTTGGTTTTGCTGAACAGCGGATTTTTGCTCGGGTATAAATAGCGTGTTGGGATAAAAGACAGAATTCCCGGAATAATGACCATCAAAACTGCTACCACAGGTTGAGGATGCAGCCAGTATAAGTACAGGGCGATTCCATTCCAATAGCTGGGAAAACCAAGGAAGAAAGCGTCATCGGTTTTCATGTTGGTCTGTCCGTAAGCGTACAACGCCGCGATGACGGGTACGGCTGTCCACAGAACACTGGGAAGCAGGTTCTGCGAAGCCATGATAAATACCGGAACCCATACATAAGTCAGAACGTCGATCACATTGTCAATCATCGCGCCGTCGAAGTTCGGCAGGATTTTGCGAACTCCAATCTTACGGGCTAGTATTCCGTCCGTGCCATCAATAAGCATTGAGATGGCGAGTAAAAAGAAGGCATGTCGAGGTTGTCCTTGTGCCGCCCAATACAGCGCAAACATCCCTACTACTCCACCAGATGCAGTGTAAAGATGTACGAGCCAAGCAGCAACTTTTTTCTTCGACATGTATAGCCCCGTAGATGGTTAGGTAACTTCTGTCAGCCGTTCCAGTACTTGGTGCAGCGTGTCAAATAGGTGATCCGTGACTCCTTCGAACGCTTCTATACGCGTGTGTGACAGGTCAGGGACAGCATAACAGGTCATTCCCGCTGCGACGGCTGCACGCGCACCGGTAGGACTGTCTTCAAGTGCGAGGCAGTTCATCGGAGCAACGCCCAAGGCTTTCGCAGCTTCCCAATAAACGTGAGGTTCGGGCTTTCCGGCAAGCAGATGCTCTGCTGAACAGCGTACCGGAATATATTCTGCCCAACCTTGGCTATCTACGACTGCCTCTATGATCACAGCCGGCGAACTCGACGCGATAGCCGTTGGTATGCCCCGCTCAACCGCATAGTTTATCATCTCAATCGCACCCACTTTAGGTCGAGCTTTTATCGGGATGAGTTTCAACATGCGCTCAATAATATCTTCTTGTAAAGTCTCTAGACTCGCGGGAATATTATAGTGTGCTATCAACCGGCTCAAAAAAACATCATTGCGCAGTCCCACCAATTCCATCCGTACCGCTGCTTCCATCTCCACATTGTATCCGGAAAGCATTTCGGTTTCTGCTTCTTCCCAGACCGGTTCGGTATCAACCAGAAGGCCATCCATATCAAAAATAATCGCGTCGAAGTGCAAAGGTCTAGTCATGTAATCTCGAAAGCTTTCTTAAATGCAGCTTGTAATTCAGCGTTTTGGATGGTCATACCCATATCATTGGTGAGTGCCAACCCCTTGTCAAATAATGCTTTGTAGGGGGTGTTAGCCAGTCGCGTATAGCCCGCCGGGCCGGCGGCCAAGGGTAGTATTGGCGCCAGTGAATTTACGGATACGAAGACATCAGCGCCTTTCATAACCTTATCACGGCTGACCACGCCGCCAAATCCTACAAACAAATCAACAACCGGACGAGTTGCTAAATCGGACGCGCCATCGCCAATCATCAATCTTCTGCCATGTTTGCCGGCTGCCAATGCTTGGATGATAGCGGGTTTGCCACTCGAAACAGTCAACGGCCCTTCATTGTAATCAAGATAAGTTTGGCGGTTTTGGGTTTGAGGCTGGTAATACTGCCACCATTCGCCGGATAGCTCATTGTATTCTAACTCGACAGCACGAATGTTTTCGGGTGGCA
>WGMX01000038.1 GCA_016124855.1 Anaerolineaceae bacterium
ACTCGTTTTCACGAGTGCCACTGCTTCTGCTTTGAATGCTTCGGTTTGGTGCTTTCTGTGTTTGCTCATCGTTTTCTCCTTGCTCCTTCATTAAGCGTACCTGTGCAATTTCATACTCTCCACTTAATCGGGGCAAGTCCAAGTCCATTTTCTTTGCCATTGCCGCTTTTGCTGCTTTCGCCGCATATTTCGCATAATTAGTGCGCTTCAGCGCCCTTTTCTACTCAGGCAGAGGCTTGAGCCTCTGACACTGACAACTGTGACGACATTTCCGACACAAAACGGCTTTGTCATAGGCTGTTAACTGACGACTTTTAATTGTAAATTTCACTGTGAAATTGAAGAATCTGAAGAATTTTGCGAATCTTCGGCATGTCGCTCCCTCAATCCCGCCGTTAAATAGCGCTATAACAACTGCATCAACTGCAATATTTACAACATTTTGCATTTGACTGATGACTATCATCAGAACGTACTCATCAACCCACCATCCACCACCAGCAGTTGACCCGTCATATAACGGCAGTAGCTGGAAGCCAAAAACACCACCGTGCCAGAGACATCTTCCGGCAAACCGGTTCGGCGCAGCGGCACTTTCCCCCGCTTGACATACCATTCCAGAAAATCGGGTGTGGTGGTTTCGTCCTCGCCGTTCACAAAGGACATCGGTGTCCGCATGAAACCCGGCGCAACCGCGTTGACCAGAATGTTATACTGACCGAGTTCCACCGCCATCGACTTGGTATAGGCGATGATGCCGCCCTTTGCTGCGTTATATGGGCCTGCGTCGCCGCTGGCAGCAAACCCTTGTATTGAGGCAATGCTGATGATCCGCCCGTACTGCCGTTCAACCATATGCGGCGCGACCAACTTAGAACCCATATATACCGCTTCTAAATTGACGTTGATCTGCTTGCGCCAATTGTCCAGCGAGTCGTTCAAAATCGTCCCGTAAAGCGCGATAGCCGCGTTATTCACCAGCGCGTCAATCTTGCCTTTCCACGCCACCGTGTCTTTAACCACCTGCGCGTAAGCCACGTAATCGGTAATATCCAGCGCGAAGGCTTTGGCCTCACCACCTGCCGCCTCAATTTTGGCGCGTGTGGCTTCCAGCGTTTCGGGATTGCGTTCCAGCAAAGCAACTGCTGCGCCTTCCCGCGCGAATTCCAACGCAATCGATTCGCCTAGCCCTTGTCCCGCACCCGTCACAATGGCGACTTGCCCATCCAATAAACCCATTATTTCACTCCAAGTCAGTAAATGTTGATCGAAATATTATTTAGCTCACCCGCGCTTCAACCCGTGTGGATAACGACTCACCGGCTTGCAGCAGCCGCGCGTCACCCGAAGCCACCGACTCACCGAGTGGGTTTTGGGCGATCCACGGCTCGATGCCCAGCGCATAAGGTAATCCTTTGAAGGGTAACGCCTCTGCGCCACCATACGGCTGCCAGCTAATAATCCACTTGAAAATCGCCGCATCCCAATATAAGCCGAAGGTCAGCTTCAATCGGGGGTTGGTCACTGTGACCCAGCCATCGGTTAAATCTGTCAGGTAAACATCATCGTGACTGTGAGTTTCCACACCCGGCACAACCCGCAGATCAACCCGTTCGCCTGTGCGCGTCAGGCCATGGGGCCACAGCTCACGCTGACCGGGAGCTAATCGTGCTGTTTTTTCCTCGTAAATCTGGTCGATGGTCGTGATTGTTTGAGCGCCACATTGCATCTCACAGCCTGCTTCTAGCCACGGTCCACCCACTACACAGTGATGTCCCCAAACAAAATGCTGCGCTTCTGTGCCGATGTTGGTGACTTTCTCATCCAAGATCAGCCGCAGTGAGTCCCGTTCCAAGCGCATTGTGCGTTCAAGTCGGAAATGAGTCACGCGAGTCTCCACTTGGAAATGTACGGCTAATACTTCGTCCGTTTCAGTTTCAACCTGATATTCCCATGGCAGAGTCACCACTTCCCCGTGAAAGGGTATGGTTTGCCCGTTGTAGGTCGTCGGGCCGTTACAGCTTGGGAACAACTCCTGCCAGCAGCCTTCATAATTCTGCAAAAAGCCCATGTCTGCGCTGCCATCATGCGCTGGCGAACCCGGAGGCCATAAGCCAATCGGGTTCTTCCACAGGAAATCAATCCCGCTCGGCTTGTGCAAGAAGGTGTAAATATCCGCGCCTTTTTCGGGCAGTACCGTAATCCGCAAGAGATCATTTTCGAGGTAAAGTGCTTTATGTCCGGCTTCTGATCCGGTTGTTATCCGACAGGTCATAAATAAAATCCTTAAATTCGGCGGGGTTATCCTTTAACCGCACCCGCCACCAAACCACGAATAAAGTAGCGTTGGAACACAATGTAAACGATCAACATCGGCGCACTTGCCAGCGCCATCCCTGCCATGCTCAGCGGAATATTCTGTAGGAAGCGCCCTTGAAAGACGCTCACACCGACCATCAAGGTTCTCAGCCGTTCATCGGGCAGGAACAGCAGGGCGATCAACAACTCCTTCCACACGTAACGCCGGTTGACGATGAACAATGTCACCAGCGGCGGGCCGGAAAGCGGCAGGATGATGCGCCACAATACACCGATTGTTGATGCACCGTCGATTAGCGCGGCTTCCAGCAGTTCGGTTGGGATGGTGCGGAAGAATGTCACCAGCAAGTACACCGAAAACGGACACATCAAGCCTGCGTAAATCAGGATGACTCCCTGATATTTACCGAGCAGGCCAATTTGCGAGAACAGCACAAACAGCGGTACGACCATTACGACAGGTGGCACAGCCATCAATGAGGTTGAAAGCGACATCAAAAACTCGCGCCCACGAAACCGCATCCGTGCAATCGCGTAAGCCGCTAAAGCGGATATGACTGTACTCAGCAGCACCGAACCAACCGAAATGAGGGTGCTGTTGCCCATCCACAGGAAAAAGGGATGCTGCGTCAGAACCGTGTTGTAACTGTCGAATACGATTTGCGCCGGAAAACCAATCCGGTCATCCAAATAAGCCTGCGGCGTTTTGAGCGACGAAATCACAATGAAATACGCCGGTATCAGCGCGGTAAGCGCCGCTATCAAGAGGATACCTTGTAAGGAAATGGCGACTGCTGAAGGACGCTTTTGGGTCGCGCCGTTTTTGCCTTTGACTGTGGCCTGAGATGCTGAAACACGTTGATGGTTCATTACTGTAACTCCTCGGATGCCGCATTCCGTCGGATATAAAACAGCACGAACATCAACGTCGCTGTGACCACGAACAACAGCACCGAAGCCGCCGAAGCAATCCCCGGCAGATGTTTCTCGAATGCCCAATTGTAGATGTACAGTTCCAGCACCATCGTTCCGTTGGCAGGCGCACCTTTCCCCGGCACAATGTAGACGTAGGCAAAGACCGAAGCCGCCATCGTAATCAGGCCGATGACCAAATAGAACTCGATTACCCCTTTAAGCTGCGGCACGACGATATACCATGTGCGCTGCCACCAATCCGCGCCGTCCAGTTGAGCAGCTTCGGTCAGTTCTTCGTTAAGCGATAGTAAACGCGACACAAACAGGATGATGCCAAAGGCCGACTCGCGCCATACGATCATGGTCAACACCGTCCAAATAGCGATGTTTTTATCCCCCAACCAATCCAGCGCGAGGTTATCCAGTCCCGCTGCCCGTAAAATCTGGTTGATTGGCCCGTTGAACTGGAACATGTTCTTCAGCACCACACCCACAATCGGCACAGCCAATACATAGGGCAGGAATACCACCGTGCGGAAAAACCGCCAGCCGCGCAGCCGTTCGTAAAGCGCAATGGCAATGATTAAAGACACCAGCAGCAGCGGGAAAACTGCCAGCAGCAGTTGTAAGTTATGGGTGACTGCCGCGCCGAACACGGGGTCTTTGAACAGCGACTCAAAATTGCCCGTTCCAATATACGGCCCGTCAAATCCGCGTATCCGTTTAAAGCTGAAGTCAAAAATCTTGACCAGCGGATAGCCGAAAATCAGCAGCAGAATGGCAACCAACGGAGCAATAAATAAGTATGGAGTAATCGCTTTTGTACGAACCATTTTTTTTACTACTCAACAATAAATACTTTTGACCGCCCCTGATTTCTACTCCCTCCCTTTTACTACGGCTATCGGCGGACTGAGCTTGCGAAGATAGCCGATGTGGGTTGAGGTGGGGTTTGTTTAAACTATTTCTTCATCAAACCAAACGACTCGAAAATAAATAGGTTCGAGGTTAAGCCGCCATCAATCGTGATGTTCTGCCCGACCAGATACGGCGCTTCGTCGGATGCTAAAAACGCCATGACCGCGGCACATTCCTCGACCGTTCCCAAACGTCGCATCGGCACACGGTCGAAGCGGTTGGATAGGTAATCCAGTTCTTCGGCGGATACGGCGTTGCTGGTCATCTCGGTCATGGTGAAACCGGGGGCGACCGCATTAGCACGGATTTTGTGTGGCGCGAGTTCAAACGCCATGCAGCGAGTCAAATTCACTAAACCGGCTTTCGCAGTGCAGTAAGCCGAGTATGGGCCATCGGCTGCCGTCGCATCAATCGACGTAATGTTAATGATGCTGCCGCCGTTGCCTTTAGCGATCATCGCTTTAGCCACGCGCTGCGCCATAAAATAACAGCCGCGCAAATTCGTTTCCAAAACGCTGTCGTAGTAGTCCGGCGTGACTTCTAAGAATGCGCCTTCACCCGGTACACCCGCATTGTTAATCAGCACATCAATATGTCCGCTGCGAGCTACAACCGCGTCTACTAGCGCTTGAATCTGCCCAATATCGCGCACGTCACAGATATGTGACCATGCTTTACCACCCGCGCTCGTAATTTCCTTAACCACATTGTCCAACGGTTCAGACCGCCGCCCACTGACGACCACTTCCGCGCCTTCATCCGCAAATCGAAGCGCCGCACCCCGTCCGATGCCTGTGCCACCGCCTGTTACGATCACGACCTTGTTTTCAAATCGCTTCGCCATCTTTGCTCCGCTATACTCCAATAATGCCGGATGCGATAATGACGTTTAACTTTTAATACGGAGTATCTTCCGTAGGGGAGGGGCTGTGACCCTCCCGTATTGCTCCCTTCCCCTGTTACTATGGGGGAAGGGTTGGGGTTAGGGGTATCTCCGTCTTAATTTTGTAAAACATCATTCTGCCGTCCGACGCACCAAACTTAAATACGCTCCCCTCTTAATAGGTGTATCAAGAGGGGAATAACCTGTTAATGAGCGCGTGAACGCTTTTTAGATGGCTTTCGCCAATTCTTCCGACCACTTCTGATAATTTTCGAGCAAATCCGGATTGTTATCGCGCCACTGCTTGACCACACCCGCGTTTTGCTCACCTGCCTGTTCACCGGTCATGCTGCCGCCTACAATTTCCTGTGCGGCGACGAACATGGCATCCGTCCAGAACTGCGTCGGCATCAAATCCGGAATATAGACATTGGTCGGGCCGCCTACCCAAGTGTCATAAAGCTGCTTCAAGGTTTTATCTTTGATGACGCTCGGATCCCATGTGCTGTTGATGGGGAAGAAGTTGTGCATTTCCCAGAAAGCATTCAGCCGTTCCGGTGATTGCATGAATTGCAGCACATCCGCCGCTTCTTTCTTGTGCTTGGCGGCGCTCGGAATGCCCCAACCCTGTGAGTCGCTGATGGGAATGCCCGCTAATTTACCGTCACCAAATACTGGCATCACCATCATCCCGACGCGATCTCCCTGTGTAGGAATGTGGCTAGCAGCGACTGAACCGACGACCTGAGTCACAGCGAGTTCACCGGTTGTCACTTTGTTAATCGCGGTGAACAAATCCAGCGACAGCATATCGTCGTTCAAGAATTTGTTCTTGACCATGTCCTCTAAACGTGACCAGAAGGCATAGTATTTAGGATCGGTGAAATCTTTATCGCCAATGAACAGCGCAATCGCGTCACCGGGGCTGTCGAGGCTTTGGGTCAACGCATTACCGAGATACCACTCGCCCCAGAAGCCGTCGCTGAGGCCGCCGCCCATCGGCGTAATGCCAGCCGTTTTGAGTTTGTCGCAGGCCGCCATCCACTCGTCCCATGTCTTGGGCGGATTGTCAGCATCCAGTTTGGCTTTGTCGAACGAATCCTTATTGTATTCCCACAACAGCGGCACCGGATACCAACCCAAACGGTACTGTTTGCCATCGAATACACTGAGCGGGCTGGCGTTGGAGTTCTTGCGTACATCTTCGGGGATGAGATCGTTCAGCGGTTCTAGATAACCTTGCCAGACATTTTCGATGTGGTAAATGCCGTTGAAAAAGAACTGAACATCAGGTGTTTCGCCTGCGGCTGCGGCAGTTGTGAATTGTGAGATGACGCAGCAGGTATCCTGTTGCAGCGTCGAGATGGTTATGCCGGCATTCTGCTCACCGAATTTTTTGGCGGTATCCTCGACCCATTTGCCGTATGCGGGATCGTCTGCCCACCACCACAAGCTCATATCAATCTTGTCTTGGAAGGCAGCACTGGCGAAGGAAGGCAACCCGCGCATCAACCCCGCGCCGATTCCCGCCATACCTGCCGCTTTTAAAAATGAACGGCGTGAAATCTTTTGCGAACTCATAAGCTGACTCCTTTTCAAACAAAAATTTTTGCAGGCAAAGATTTGGAAACATTAAAAGTAAACGACTTTTAATTTACCTTGTTTCTGCCAGTCGACAAAATAAGGGCAATCCAAATGCCTGTCCAATAGGTTATTGTAGGGGCGCACGGCTGTGCGCCCTCTTTTACAGAAGAAATCGATTAGAGTGCTTTTTCCAAGCCGGAGATCATTTCGTCAACAGCTTGTTCGACCGTCGCGTCACCCACCAGCACCTTCTGGTAAGCGGGCAGCACGACGTTGGTTGACCATTCGGAGTAACCGACAAATGTCTGGCGTACCCGCCCAATCTTGAGCGAGTCAAAGGCTGCGGTATACAGCTTGTTACCCGTAACGCGTGAATCATTGGCGAGAATTGAAGATGCCGGGAAGTAACCGGTCTTTTCGAGGAAGGCCAATCCCGGATCAGCCTCGCCCCAGAAGCTCACCCAATCCCAACCAGCTTCGAGGTTATCGGCTTTCGAAACGCCGTTGTATTGATAGCTCAAGAAGCTGATGGTGTTTTCGGGGCCTTTGGGTAAAACGGCGGTCATAACCTTGTCACCGAGTGTGGTGCTGAGGTCAGTCAAAGAACCGGTGTGATGGAAAACCATGGCCGTTTGACCCACCTTAAAGGCTTCCATGATGCCGCTGAAAGAATCACTGGGCGCGCTGGGTGGCACAACCTTATGAACGGTAAACAGTTCCGACCAGAACTTGATGGCCTCAATCGCTTTAGCTTTGTCGATAGCGGCTTTGCCATCCACCACAATCGGAGAACCGAAGGCCTCAAGCATTCCGATGACATAACCCTGTCCACCACCACCGCCGCGCAAACCAAAACCATAACGGTTCTTGGATGCGTCGGTCAACTTGATGGCTGCATCCTGAAATTCTTCAAAGGTTGTCGGCGGTTTTTCGATACCCGCTTCTTGGAAGTAATCGACACGGTAGTACATCCAGTCGATGAAAGAGAAGGCGGGGACACCGTAAATCTTGTCGTCGGCGGTAATGCCATCCCATGAATTGTCGGGGAAGTTCTTCTTCAATTCCCAATTGTTGATCTTGTCGGTCAAGTCAACCAGACTCTCCATACCATTCATGTCGGGGAAGCGTTCTGCCGCGACCATCGTTGTGCTAGGCAGTGAATTGGCGGCGACCGCTGCCGTGAACTTTGCCATGAAATCGGCATTCGGGATATTTTCTTGGGTTAGTTTAATGTTGGGATACTTCTTAGCGAACAACTCCATAACGGCTTCTAAGCCCTGAAATTCCTGATCGCTGGTGAAATGATGCCAGTAGTTGATGTCACCGGCGGCATCCGACTGTGCGAACACCGGCATCAAAATATTTGCCAGCGCTAATGTTCCGCCCGCTGCTGCGACGGCCTTCAAAAAATCACGACGGCTAAGACCTTTTTGTGACTGCATGAATATTTCTCCTTCGTAAACATTTATTGCAATAAGTAACCGAAACGAATTGTGCCGATTAGCCTTTCATGGCTCCGGCAGTAATTCCACGAATAATGGAGCGCTGAACAATGGCGAAAAAGATGATGATAGGGATGATACTGATAATGCCCCCGGCACTAAATGATCCCCACGGCAGTTGAAATTCACCGATCATCAGTTGCAAACCGACAGGCCATGTGCGCGATCCTTGGCTGGTTGTCAGCATCAACGCGAATAAAAACTCGTTCCACGAGGCGATGCCGATGAACACCGCCGTCGCCACCAAGCCTGAGCGAACCAGCGGCAGCGCGATCCGTACCAACGCCCCTAGACGGGTACAGCCATCAATACGGGCGGCTTCTTCCAGATCAACCGGTATCGAGTCGAAAAAGCCTTTCATCATCCACACGCAGAAGGGCAACAAAAAGGTGGTGTAGGCTAAAGCTAAGCCGAAGCGTGTATCCAACAAACTCAGCCGCCGCAAAATCACGAATAGTGGCACAATCATCAGCACCACCGGAAACATGCGGATAACGAGGTAGAACTGCAAAATCCAGTTGCGTCCGCGAAATTGGTAACGGGAAAGGCTGTAGGCCGCCAGCGTACCGATGAGAATCGTCGTCAACAACGTCATGACCGTCACGATGGCGCTGTTGGTGATGAGCGTTGTAAAACCGGAGCGGTTCCAAATCGCGACATAATTATCAAAGGTGATGTTTTGAGGAAGATATTGCAAATTGATGGTGATAATATCTTTTTCGACTTTTAGCGACGTGAGGAACGTCCAAATAATCGGGAACAGGGCGAAACCGACCACACCAATGATGATTAAGTAGGTGACGACATCTAACAATCGCTCGACTTTACGCTGGTCATGCAACATAGCGATTTACTCCTTCGAGATGCCGGAGACGCGGATATAGATGATGGAGAAGGTCATCAAAATAAGAAGCATGACCACCGATAATGCGCCCGCGTAACCAAAGTCGAAGCTCTGGTAAGCAGTTTGAAAGGCATAAGAGGAAAGTAATTCGGTGGCGTGTCCCGGTCCACCGTTGGTTAAGATAACAATCAGGTCGGGCGAGTTAACCATACCAATGACACGCAGCACGACTACAGCCACGATAATGGGGCGAAGCAGCGGCAGTGTAATATGCAGGAACTGCCGCCAGCGTGTCGCCCCATCGACCGCAGCGGCTTCATACAAGTCTTCGGGGATGCCCTGCAAACCGGCGAGCAGCAGCAGTGCGAAAAATGGAAAACCTTGCCACAACGCGACCAGTAACGCCGCTGGAAAAGCCGTATTTGGATCGGCAAACCATGCCTTATAACTTTGAATGATTCCGAGTTTGACCATGATGTCATTTAGCACACCCAGCCGCGAATCGAGCAGCAGTACCCACATGTTACCAGCCACGACGGATGGCAAAAACCAAGGAATTAAGACCAACGTGCGTGCCAACTGCATCCCGCGCAGCTTTCGATTCAAGGCGAGGGCAGTAATCATCCCTAATGAAAATTGACTTAGAATGCCACCGACGACCCACCACAACGTATTGAGAGATGCCTTGACGAATACCGGGTCTTTCAACAGTTCAGCATAATGCTCCAGCCCGATGAAGCCGCTCAACTTGGGACGATTCAGCCGCATCTCCTGAAAGCTAAGCAAGATACCTGAAAAAATCGGGTATATCACGATTATCAACACCAGAATTAGGCTGGGTGCAATTAAGAGATATGCCCAATGATGCCGCTCGGAAAGTGAGGATAGAAAATGAATTGGATTGAGGTCTATCCGACGGGATAAGCGAGGATTCTCGATATCTTGTTTAATAATGTTCATTAATTCTCACTCAAAAAATTCAAAATTCGATTTATAATTTATAAATTCACACTGTACCATGACGGTGTTCATTACGCAACCAGCACTGTGAATTGGTATAGAGCCTGCCTGATGACTCATTACTGCCCTGCAGGCTCTTGTCCTTTGTAAACCTTCAGCGTGTGAACAATGCCCCGCGTAGATAATCCGCTTCGTCAGAGATCATGAAGGCAATGATTTTGGCGACACCTTCTGGCACACCATAATTCTGGCGGGCTTTTTCCATCGCATCTTCCACCGAACGTCCGTCGCGTTGTGCCGCCGCGACATCAACCGATAGTTTCATCTGAGTCACGATGTTGCCGGGGCAAAGGGTGTTGACACGGACATTCCGGTCTTTGAGATGATTGGCTAAGGTCATCGAGAAACCGTTTGCGCCGCCTTTGCTCGCGCCATAAGCCAGTGACGAACTCGGCCCGATTACCCCTGCGCCGGATGCCACATTAATGATCACCGCCGAGTCACTTTCGACCAAGAGCGGTGTGGCATATTTGGCGCATAAAAACGATCCTTTGACGTTAACATCCATGGTTAATTCGAACTCTTCCAGCGGCAGTTCTTCGGGTTGCAGCCATGGGCCGCGTAATACGCCCGCCGCACAGACCATTTTGTCCAAACGTCCATGCTTCTGCTTGATAGAGTCCATCAAAGCGCTGACACTTTCTGCACTCCGTACGTCGGTTTGGATAAAGTCGATTTGTCCACCTTGTGCGCGTATGGCTGCCGCGCTTCGTTCGCCAGCTTCGGCGTTCATGTCAGCAGTGACGACAACTGCGCCCCGCTCTACACATAGCTTTGCGGTCGCCTCGCCAATGCCATTTGCGCCGCCGGTAATCAAAACTACTTTGCCTGTCAAATCAAGAGGAACTGATGTCATGAGTGGTAATCCTTCGTGTAAGTTGAGTTAAGAACGAGCATTCAATTTAAAATTGGAATATTGAGCTGCTTTAGTTTCTCCCGTACAAAAACGTTGGCTCGCGGAATTTGACTTTCTGGTAAATGTTCGATGAAGCCGTAACCTTCTGGCAGTGTTTCCTCGAAGCGCCGGAAGAAGGTGTCGAAATCAAAAATACCATCACCGGGAATAGTTTCGCTGATGTGGACGACATGCCGATCTTCCACATAGACATCTTTGATATGGGCGGCAGCGACATAGGAACCAAGAACGTCAAATAGTTCATTCAGTAAATCGGTTGTGTGATGCGCTGTGCGAAGATCAGGAATGAAGTTAATAGGATCCATGTTGACCTTAATCCATTTCGATCCGGTCGCCTCGATAATCCGCCGCACGGCAGTCGCGCTGTTGAGTGTCGAGGTCACATGACATTCGAGCGCAATCGGTACGCCGTATGTTTCGCAAACGGATGTGATTTCGCGCAAACTGCGAACCAGACGTTCTTCGGTAGCTGGCGAATCATTTTCGGGATGAGGCCACCATGCACCGCGTGGATTCAAACTGGTCGGACGAATCCCGACCATATCCGCGCCCAAAAGCGATGCCAAGCGAATAATTTCCTGTGCTGTACTGACGCCGGATTGTCTGACTGGTTCGTCGGATGTGATAATGGAGTCATACCAGCCCCAAAACTGGATTATGCGAATACCTTGCTGCTCCAAAATAGACTTTGCGCGGTGGCAAGTCTCTGCTGATACCTTTTGTGGTTCGCCTGCGAGATGCGCGCCGACACCTGTAAAACCCAGTTCAGCGATCTTCCTTGCCAGACGCTCATCTACATCGTCCAAATTACCGGGCATCATACCCGTCACACCTAAACGCATATATGTAAATCCTTCTGCTTCATGCCAACATCGCGCCCGCGTCCGCCACAACGATGCTGCCCGTGATAGCACCGGACTCGTCACTGACCAAATGCAGAGCTGCTGCCGCAATTTGCTCAGGCGTGATTAGGTAACCCTGTTCTTTCATGCCGTCAATCGCGCTCGAATCACCACCGCGTACTTCAATGTCTCGATGTAGTGCAGGGGTATCTACCGCGCCCGGACACAAACAGTTGACGCGAATACGATGCGGATGCAGTTCTTGTGCCAGACTTTTGGTCATGGTGATGAGACCTGCTTTGGCGGTGCTGTACGGTAGATTGGGCGAAAACACTTTAATGCCCGCCGTCGAACTGATATTCAAAATGGTGCCGTTAGCGGCCTTGAGCGCGGGAAGTGCCGCCTGCACCAATAGGAAGGGCGCACGAAGATTGACGGCCATCAAAAAATCCCACTCAGGAACACTGATTTCCTCAATCACTTTGGGCAGAAAGGTCGCCGCGTTGTTGACCAAAATATCTAGCCGTCCACAGCGTTCAGTCGCTGTTTGTACAGCGCGCACAATCTCAACTGGTTCGGCGAGATTGGCTTGCACAAAAGAGGCTTTCCTGCTTTGGTGATGAATTTTAGCTGCCGCAATTTCACCGCGTGCAGCATCCTGATCAACCAGAACAACTGCCGCACCTTCTGCTGCAAATCGTTCAGCAATAGCTAAACCAATTCCGCTTGCTGCACCTGTAATCAAGGCCGCTTTGTCTTTAAGCTGCAAAGTTTAGTCCCTTTCGTGAAGCTTTCAGCTTATGCCTTGAGCGCACCGGACATAATGCCGCTGACCAACCAGCGTTGGAAAATGAAGAAAATAATGACCAGTGGAATGGTTGCAATCACGCTGCCTGCCGCCATGACACCGTATTGTGGAACGGAAAGTGTTGCCCCTTTGAACAAGGACAACACCAGCGGCACGGTATACATATCGGCACTGTTAAAGATGATGTTAGAGTAGATGTAGTCATTCCACGCGTTCATAAAATTCAAGATGCCAAAGACCGCCAGAGCCGGTGTAATCAATGGCAGAACGATGCGCCAGTAGGTTCCAAATAATGACGCGCCATCAATAGCTGCCGCGTCCATCAGTTCGTCCGGTACAGTCGCCACGATGATTTGTCGCATTAGAAACACGCCGAATGCTGGAGCCCACCATGGAATCCACAACGGCCAAAAGGTGTTGATCCAACCCAGACGCGACATCAAAAGGAAGAAGGGAACGATGGTGCTTTGATAGGGCAGCATCATCGTCACCAACACGCCAACGAACAATGCGTTTCTGCCGGGAAAACGACGTTTTGCAAAAACGAACCCGACCAGCGACGTAAAAAACAAAGCGGGTATCGTTTGTCCGACTGCCAGCGCCATACTGTTGAACAACGCTCGGATGAAGGGTGTTTTGATCTGGATATCATCACCAACGATGCCGGTAAATAATGAAACGTAATTGCCTGTGATGAATGGATCGGGCCACAGATGCGGCGTGACCGAGTTCAGTGCATTGCGTTCCATAAAAGAGGCGACCAACATGGCATAAAACGGGAATACAAAAAACAGAGTCAATATCCCAAGAAAAAGATAGACCAAGAAGCGTTTAGAAACGTTCCCCAAACTGAGCCGGGGTTTGTTGCTGGCTTTAGACTGTGGCATGGATAAGGTTGTCATATTAAGCCTCCACCACGCGGGTTATACGAAGCTGGATGAGCGAGATGACGATGACCAACACACCGATAATGAAACCGAGTGCCGTGGCTTCGCCATAACGCGCAGATTGGAAGGCTGTTGAATATTGAATGGTGTTGAGTGTGGCGACGCTCTGGTTTGGCCCGAGTCCCTGTGTGCTGGAAAACAGCAGCCATGGTTGAGAGAACAAATTTAACAGTCCGATAGTCGCTGTTATGCCGACGAATAAAATCACACCGCGCATCATCGGTACAGTGATGAGGAAAAACTTTTGTAAGGTGTTTGCCCCATCCACGCTGGCTGCATCGTAAAGTTCCAGTGGAATCCCCTGTAGTCCACCCAACATGATGAGGACGTTATAACCTGCACCGCTCCAAAAAATCATCATCATCACCGCTGCCCGCGCCGGCCATGGTTCTCCTAACCAACTGATACGCGGCAGTCCAACTGCCGATAACATCCCGTTGACCCAACCAAAATTGTCGTTCAGAAGCAGTTGGAAAATAATAGCGACAATGACGGCTGAGGTTACATAAGGTAGGAAAAACAGCACGCGAAACACACGCCGTCCGATGACTTTAGGACTGTTGAGGATGGTCGCTAGAATCAACGTGCCGCCAACGATAATCGGCAGCATGATCACCAAAAAGATGAGCGAATTTCCCAACGCATTCCAGATGCGGTCACTGTTCAGCAGACGTTCGTAGTTACCTAATCCGAACCATTTGGGTTCACCAATACCCTGCCATTTTTGAAAACTCAACCATAGTGACCAGACCAACGGATAACCGTGAAAAATCCCAAAGATTATAAAAAAGGGTGAAATAAGTAAGTATTCCATCCGATGTTTCCAGAGCGTGCGCCACAGCGAAACACGATTTCGCCGTTCTGACACCCGTAAATGGAGGCCGGACATTTCTTTTTGAGCAGTCATAATCGAGGTCACTTTCTACTGGTAAACAAAACATTCAAGGGTGCATCTATTTCAGATACACCCTGATGTAGTTTTGAATTCCGTTACGCCTGATAATCGGGCAGTACTTCGTTGACCTGATCTGCGAGTTTCTTCATGGTCTCTTCAATATCAGCTCCACCGGTAATCATCGAATCCATTGCCGGCACGAGGATTTCATTGGTTGCGGCGCCATAAACGGCGGTACGGCAGAAAGTTGTGCTCAGTTCTTTCGCCAGATTCAACCAGACCGGACCGATTTTTTGGTCACCAAACAATTTGGTCTGAATGTCTTGGAAGGGACCTTCTAGATAAGGCAGATAGGCAGGGATAATGCCCCAATTACCGGCGGCTGTTGCGCCTTCCATTGAACCAAACGCGAACTCCATAAACGTCTTCACGAGGTCGGGGTTTTGGGTAGTTGCCGGGGAAATCAAGGTTGCGCCGCCCCAAACGCCCGTACGTGAGCCACCTTCGACCGCACGCGGGAACGGAGCCAAACGCCATTTGCCCAGAACGCTTGCATCAACATTGCTTTCCCAGAAACCGCGCCCCCATGCTGGTACGAGATCAAGCACCAACTGTCCGGTATTGATGGCATTCCAATATTCCGGTGTCCAGAAGTCGGCTTGTAAAGTTGCGCCCGTGTCATAAATCTTCTTGATGAGCTTGGTGGCGTTGATGCCGGCTTCGTCGGCTATTGTGATCTCTTGATTATCGCAGCTTGCTGGCCCTGAACCGCCGTACTGGGCGTCAAACCATGTCCACTGAGCGCCTGCTACGAATGTGCCGCCTTTTGGATACAGCACCGCGTTCTTACCGCCCGCCGCAATCTTCGTGAGAATGTCGAGGAAGTCCGGCTCGTACATCATGTCGTCGGGAATCTCGATGCCCATCTCTTTGAGTAAATCTTCACGGTAATAAATGCCGCTGGTTGAAAGATCACCCGGCATACCGAAATACGCATCTTTCGAGAGTACATACGCCTCAGCCAGCTTACCGGGTATGAATTTATCTTTTTGTTTCTCGATAATGTCAGTGGTTTCAAGCAGCGCGTCTTGGCTGCCATAAAGCTGCACGGCATCGGCTTCTGCCCAATAAAGATCAGGTGCGCCAGTTCCTGCTGCCATCGCCGTCTTGAACTTGGCGGCATGATCTTCAATTTGCTGCCAATCGAGGACGACGTTCGGATATTTTTTGAGGAAGGCTTCTCGAATCAGGTTTAGTGGATGATCGCCGTGTCCCCAGAAGGTGAGTGTTCCGGTCAATGATGGGTCGGGGGCATCTTGCGCCAGAGTCAATAAACTGCCAGCCTGTGAAGCCATCACTAATCCAGCAGTGGATGCGCCAGCCAACTTAAGAAAATCACGACGGGACAATTTCTTTTGAAACATGTTTTTCTCCTATATCACGTGTGTTCATTTATAATTTATAATTTGTCCTGCGAAAAAGTGATCTCGATAATTTTTCCTTTCACTATTTCCTTAATGACGACCTCAGGTGGAGTTGTATTCGATAATGGAATACATTCGATGGAAAAACTAGAACCTAAATCAGACGGTCAATCTCAATCTCAATCTGGCTTTCCGGACTGACCACATTGCGTAAGCTGGTTTCAATATGTTCGCTCATACTGCTGCGCGCTGCTTCTACGTCACGACGTGCCACCGCTAATGCGATTGCCTTATGCTGCTGTATGGATACGGCAAAGCGGTCTGGCGCGGGTTCAGGCATTTTGTTGCTGATGGCATTCCATACGATGCCGATGATCACTGCAATCAAGATACCCAGTACGGCGTTTTGACTGGCTTCTGCCAGCAGTTGATGAAACTCGCGATCCAATTTTCCCCACTGCACCAACGATTCTTTATTGAGTTCAGACCCGTTTTCAAAAGTTATTTTTTCGAACCCATTTGCCAATTCAGTTAGGCGGCGGATTTGTGGGAGTGTTGCGTTCTGTGCAGCCAACGCCGCTGCTTGGGGTTCTAATAAACTACGCACGCCAAAAATATCTTCAGGGCGGATTTGCGAACGGTGGAACGCCAAGAGCAAGGCGTCAATCACCGGTTCGGTAAAGTCTGATGCCACCACCGAACCTTGCCCACGACTGATATTGACCAACTTACGCGAAGCTAATAGCTTAATGGCCTCGCGGACAACAGCCCGACTGACTTGATATTCGTCTTGAAGTTCACGCTCAGAAGGCAGCAGTGTTCCGCGCGGAAATTCCTGCGAAACAATCCGTTGGAGCATATTCTGCGCGATTTTGGTCGATAGTGTATCGTCCTGTTTGACCACGTTTTTCAAGCTGCTTTCCCCAAGATAGTAAAGATGGTATCACAACTGGTCTGACAAGACAACTGACCACACATTCGAAAATATAGGAACTGAAGTTTAAATGAATAAGGGATAAACGTCGTAAAAAAGGGCTCTGATGTCATTGACATGTTACTTTTGTTGCGATATAAAAGAGTGTAGAACGAAAGCAAACGAAATCACACCGCTGACTCATTAAACATTGTTGCTTACGTTGCAGTCTACACTCGTCGCAGTACGTTACAATCACTCTACATAGCTGCCTGCGTTTGCTTTCGTGAGGGGAGGATACCCATCCTCCCCCTCCAAAAATAACGCCGAAAATTTTTAATATTTATAGCAAAACGGAAAAGAATTATGCCTCAAAATCTATGGAACCCTGACGAAGCCAGCCGCCTGCCTGACCTCGATGGTTTGGTTTACCGTAGCAATATCCTCGGACGGGATCGGGCGGTCGTCAATATCTATGGTGGCAATACCAGCGCCAAAATCATGATGACCGATCACGTCGGTCGCCAAGTCGAAGTGCTGGCGGTTAAAGCCTCTGGCTCGGATATTTTCGATATCAAAGAAAAAGGTTTCGCCCTCCTTAAAATGGATGAGGTGATGCCCCTGTTCCAACGCGACAAAATGACCGATGAAGAAATGGTCGAGTATCTGAACCGCACGGTTTTTGAACAAGGTCGTCCACGCCAGAGCATTGAAACCCTACTTCATGCTTTTGTTCCATTTAAACATGTTGACCATACGCATCCTGACGCGGTGATTAGTGTGGCCTGTGCGCCCGATGGCGAACAAGCCGCGCGTGCTGTTTATGGCAGCCGCATGGCATGGGTTCCCTATATCAAGCCCGGTTTCACCCTGAGTAAGTGGATTGGTCAGCAGGTCATTGATAACCCGGGCATCGAATGTGTGGTCATGGGCAAGCACGGTTTGGTCACATGGGCGGATAACTCCAAAGCTTGCTACGACAAGAGCATCGAAATGATCCAAGTGGCTGAAGATTACGTTGCCGACAAACGCAAGGGCAAAAAGGTTTTCGGTGACTTAATCGTCAAACCACTTTCGGCAGACGAACGTAAATCCATGATGGCGGAAGTCCTGCCGATTATTCGTGGTGCGGTCAACACGACTTCATCCAATATCCTTAGCTATGACGAAAGCGAAGATGTGCTGGATATGGTTGGCGGTGGAAAGTCTCCCGAAGTCAGCCAGATGGGCGCGGCCTGCCCTGACCACTTGGTACACGTCAAACGTCAACCATTGTTCATCGACTGGAAGCCCGAAGAGGGCATTGACGCACTCAAGCAGCGTTTGCCCGAAGCCGTCAAAGCCTACCAAGAACGTTATGTGGAATACTTTGAACGTTCCAAAGAACCCGGCGATGTCCTCGGTAATCCAGCCCCTCGTGTGATCTTGATTCCCGGTTTGGGTATGGTCAACACGGGCAAAGATGCCATGAATGCCGATGTCAGCCGCCAGTTGTATCACCGCGCCATCAATGTGATTGGTGGCAGCGAGGCACTCGGTGGTTTCGTCAGTTTGACGGAAAAAGAAGCCTACGACATCGAATATTGGCCTCTGGAACTTTATAAACTCCGGCTTGCACCCCCTCCACGAGATTACGCGGGTAAGGTTGTGTTGATTACCGGTGCAGCCAGCGGTATTGGTCGTGCGACCGCTTACCGTCTTGCTGCCGATGGCGCGCACATCGTCGTCAGCGATATTAACGAAGCGGGCGGTGCTGAAACCGTCGCTGAGATCACCAAGAAATATGGCTTCAAACGGGCCGTTTTTGTCAAAACCGATGTGACCAGCGAATCCGCAGTCATCGACAGCTTCAAGCAGGCGATTTTAGCCTACGGTGGTGTTGATATTGTAGTCAACAACGCCGGTATTGCCGGCGGCGCGAATATTGAAGACACCACCTTAGCCATGTGGCAGAAGAATATCGACATTCTTGCGACTGGATACTTCCTCGTCGCCCGTGAATCTTTTAAACTCCTGAAACAGCAGGGCGTGGGCGGTTCGATGGTCTTTGTTTGCAGCAAGAACAGCATCGCCCCCGGTAAAGGCGCGGTCGCTTACAGCGCAGCCAAAGCCGCTGAACTCCATATTGCCCGTTCACTTGCTGAAGAAGGCGGCGCATTTAACATCCGTGTCAACTCGGTACTGCCGGACGGCGTTATTCGCGGCAGCAGTATTTGGGACAGCCAGTGGAAAGAAGCCCGCGCCAAGCAGTACGGTGTGAAGACCGAAGACCTCAACGACTTTTACAAGCAGCGTAACACCCTCAAAGTTGAAATCCTGCCAGAAGATATTGCTGAAGCGATTGCCTTCCTCGGAGGACCACGCGCCGCCAAGACCACCGGCGCAGTCTTGACCGTTGATGGCGGCGTTCCGGTCGCTTACGTACGGTAAAGAAACAAGGGGTTTGTCTCCGGCAAACCCCTTTCACTCAAAACACGTTACAATTACAGTGGGTACGAATATATCGTGCCATTGGCTCAATTTTAGAAATATTTATCTCTTTTATTGATACAGGTTTTTGATGACTCCTCAACGTGTTATTGCTATTGATTTCGGTGCTGAGTCCGGGCGGGTGATGCAGGTCGGCTATAACGGCAGCAGCTTGCATATCGAAGAACTTCATCGTTTTGCCAACACACCTGTTACCGCAAATGGCACACTCTATTGGGATGCGCTGCGCCTGTACCACGACATTTTGGTCGGTGTGAAAATGGCTGCGCCTAACGTCGCCTCAATGGGCATTGATACGTGGGGTGTGGATTACGCCTTTCTTGACCGCGATGGTCGCTTACTCGCCAATCCTGTCCATTACCGTGATAAGAGCTGGGAAGGCATGATGGATTGGGTGTTCGAGCGCATCCCGCGCCGTGAACTTTACCAACGTACCGGCTTACAACTGATTCCGGTCAATGGTGTCTGGCGCTTAGCAAGCCTTGCCAAGAATAACAGTCCACTGCTTGAAATGGCACATACCTATCTGACCATCGCTGACTTATTCAATTACTGGTTGAGTGGTAGCAAGACCTGCGAGTTCACCCATGCCAGTACACACCAGATCTATAACCCGCACTCCGGTAATTGGGATTTTGATTTATTAGGCAAACTTGGCGTTCCAACGGATATGTTTGGGGAGATTGTGCCACCGGGAAGCCGTTTGGGTACACACAACGGTATTCCGGTAATTGCCCCTGCCACGCATGACACGGGCAGCGCAGTTGTGGCTGTACCAACCACCACCGAAGATTATGCCTATATCAGCAGCGGCACATGGAGTTTGCTGGGCTTAGAACTACCACATCCAGTGATTAATGATGCGGCCTATGAGGCTAATGCCACTAATGAAGGTGGCACTGACGGGCAGTGGCGCTTCCTCAAAAACATTGCGGGCATGTGGTTAGTGCAGCAGTGCCGTGCCACATGGGCTGCCGCTGGACAAGTTTATGAATATGCCGAACTCGCTCAAATGGCAGAACAAGCTGCCGCTTTCCGCACCTTTATTGATCCCGATGATACTGATTTCTATCAGCCGGGTGATATGCCGACTGCCATCCGTCATTTCTGTGAACGCACTCAGCAGCATGTTCCGGTTAACGTCGGTTCAATGACGCGTGTCATTTATGAAAGCCTCGCGATGAAGTACCGCTATGTACTAGAGCAGTTGTGCCGTGTCGCCGGTCGCAAAGCCGAAGTCGTCCATATTATTGGTGGCGGGTCACGTAACGCACTCCTTTGCCAGATGACTGCCGATTGCACCGGACGGCGAGTGATTGCCGGGCCAGCCGAAGCAACCGCGCTCGGTAATGCCATTGTGCAGTTGGTGGCGTTGGGTGAATTCAAAGATGTTGCCGAAGCGCGAACGCTCTTGAGCACAGGTGAAGGCATGGTGACCTACGAGCCGCGCAACACCGCCGCATGGGATGATGCCTACGAACGCTTCTTAAAGATTTTGACGGTGAAATAGCGTGTTCCGTTAATTAGGAGAGACGTTCATGTCAAGTTCTTCCATATCAAAACCGGAACGCGGTGGATGTCTAAGCTGGTGGTTAGGTGTATCAGTTGTAGTTTTTATCTTGGCATTAGTATCGTACTTTGCAATAGGAGTTCGGGGAAGCCAAGCTGTTCTGGTTATAGGTATTATATGGTCTGTAGTTTGCTTGATTGCCCTTTACGGGATTTACAAGTGGAAACGATGGGGTGTGTATAGCTTTATTATTGTCAATGTTGTCGGACTTATATTGAATAGCATTGCAAATGGATCCCTATCAATTTTTTCGATTATATTGACAACAGTTGAGGTTATTGTTCTTTTGTACGTAGTTAGAAATAAGTGGAAAGTATTTGATTAATTACGTCTTGGAAAGTTTGACGGTGAAATAACGTGGAAATTCCGGCGCATCCGTTTCACACAACTGATTGGACGACAGTCGAAAAGACCTTTCACAAAGGTGAGACAGGTCAAGCCACTTGGCAAACCCTCATGCTCGGCGCAATTCGCATTCGCAAAGTCGAGTATTCTGCGGGTTATTTAGCCGATCATTGGTGCAGCAAGGGACACGTCATCTTGTGTTTGGAAGGTGAAATGCAAACCGAACTTCAAGATGGACGTGTTTTCACTCTTAAGAGCGGAATGACGTATCAAGTGGGCGATAACGCGGAGGCACATCGTTCTTCGACTGAGGGTGGATGCAAACTGTTTATCGTCGATTAAATCGTCTGGCAAGAACTATTTATATTCAGGGTCAACGGCTTATGGCTGAATACGACAACCGTTCTGCTTATGTCAAATCTCCGTGGCAGTTTGAAGTGCGCGATAATCCTGTGCCTGCGCCCAATGCGGGGCAACTGCTGATTGAGATCAAAGCCTGCGGCATATGCGGTACTGATCTCCATATCTCTGACCGGACAGCCAATTATTGGCAGCCTTTTGGACATGAAGTTTCAGGTGTCGTCAAAGCTGTAGGTGAGGGTGTCCCCCTTTTCAAAGTGGGTGATCGCGTTGCAGTGGATAGTTCAGCACCTTGTGGTGTTTGCGAGACTTGTGCGCCACCACCGCTAGGACGTGGACGACCTGACCTTTGCACCACAACCTTAAGCTACTGGTTATCCATAACGATGGGTTTTGGTCAACTCCTGCTGACTCCCCATCAATTGGTTGTGCCGATTCCCGACTCGATGCCCTTTGATGTTGCGTCATTATGTGAACCTTTGGGAGTTTGTATTGATCTGGTGCAGGCTGCTCAGGTCGAAATTGGCGATCATGTGCTGGTGATTGGCCCCGGCCCATTGGGTTTGGGAGCGATTGCTCTGGCGAAACGGGCAGGCGCGGCGCACATCTATACCGCCGGACGTTCGACTTCTTCAGCCCGTATGGATGCAGCTATGGCGCTCGGAACAGACACATTTATTTCCATCGACAAAACGCCGCTCACCGAATATAACTTCGGCAAACGCAAGCCAGATAAAATTCTCGTCACAGCACCGCCAGATAATCTGCCTGCTGCCATTCATGTCGCAGCACAGGGCGGCATCATCAGCTATATCGGTATTGCCGACGATGACTCTAAACACATCACTTTTGATGCCGATGCAATGCATTTTCGCAAAATATCTATTCGCCCATCTCATGCTGCACCCGGTACACACGCCGCAGAGAGTATCCGCTTGTTACAAACTGAACCGATGCTCGGAACAACCTTGATTTCCCACCACTTTGGCTTGGAGGACATCGAGCAAGCCATGTTTACCGCGCGTGATAACCGTATTACTGCCAAGAAAGTGATTGTGGTCGTATGAATTCACCCTTACTGATTGATCTCAGTCATACTGTCGAAGATGGGCTGATTACCTACAAAGGTTTACCTGCACCCATCATTTGTGATTATCTCAGCCGCGAAGCCTCACGTAAGGTTTATGCCGAAGGCACAGAGTTCCAAATCGGCAAAGTCGAGATGGTATCCAACACTGGCACTTATCTAGATTCGCCTTTTCACCGTTTTGCGGATGGCAAAGACCTCTCCGATTTGTCATTGGAGCAGCTGGCATATTTGGATGCGGTATTCATTCATGTACCTGAAAACAACGGGCGAATCATAGATGAAATCTCGTTCGCCAACCTCAATGTACGCGGCAAAGCGGTGCTGATTCACACGGGTTGGGCGAAACACTGGAAAACCGACCAGTATTTCGAAGGGCATCCTTATCTGACGGAAGGCGCAGCGAATGTCTTGAAATCAGGCGGCGCGACCTTAGTCGGCATAGATACCTACAACATTGACGATATTACCGACGGTCGCCGTCCTGTGCATACGGTCTTGTTGGGTGCGGATATTCTGATCGTCGAGCATATGTGTAATATGGAAGCGATTCCGGATAATCGTCCTTTGCGCTTCTATGCCGTTCCAGTGAAGGTCAAAGGCTTCGGAACGTTTCCAGTGCGGGCATTTGTCGCTGTGGATAATTAAGGGTTTTTTATGACACCTATTTTAGAACTCGAAAATATCGCCAAATCCTTCCCCGGTGTGAAGGCGCTGGATAACGTTCACTTCACTATGGAAGCGGGTGAGGTTCACGCGCTGCTTGGTGAAAACGGCGCGGGCAAATCCACCCTCATCAAAATAATTTCGGGTGTGCATAAGCCGGATACAGGTGTCATCCGCTTCGATGGTAAGCCTGTTGTTTTCAATAACCCGCGCGAGGCGCAGGCACTCGGTATTGCGACCATTTATCAGGAACTCAGCCTTTATCCCGAACTCACGGTTGCCGAAAATATCTTTATGGGACACGCGCCCAAACGCGGCATAGGCCCATTTAAGGTTGTGGATTGGAATACCATCAACAACCGCGCCTATGAAATTTTAGCATCCCTCAATATTCATGATATGGATGTGCAGCGAAAAGTCGGTTCGCTTAATGTTGGCAACCGGCAGCGGGTCGAGATTGCCAAAGCGCTGTCGATCAATGCCCGCATTCTGATTATGGATGAACCAACTGCCGCGCTAACCGAAGCCGATGTTGAGCGTCTGTTTGATACTGTCCGCCTACTCAAAGAGCGCGATGTGGGCATTATCTACATCAGTCATCGGTTACAGGAAGTGTTCGAGTTAGCGGACCGTGTAACCGTTTTGCGGGATGGTCAGTACGTTAACACAAAATTGGTTAAGGACACCAGCGAACCTGACCTCGTGAGCATGATGGTCGGGCGCACGATTGATAATTTATTCCCGAAACTACCCGGTGATCCCGGCAAAACGGTGCTTGAAGTTCGCAACCTCAGCCGTGCGCCGACAACGCATAATATTTCTTTGACGGTAAGAGCTGGTGAGATTGTCGGTTTAGCCGGCTTAGTCGGTTCAGGCCGCAGCGAGTTGGCACAGGTCATCTTTGGTATTACGCCTGCTCAATCCGGCGAAATATTAGTTGACGGACAAAAAGTCAGTATCCGTGATCCACGTCAAGCGGTGAAGTTGGGCATCGCCTATGTGCCTGAAGATCGCGGAACGCAGGGACTCATCAAGCAAATGAATATCCGCGAGAATGCTTCGCTTGCAGTGTTAAGAAGTCTTTCTCGCGCCAGCTTCATCGACTTCAGCGGTGAACGCATACTGGCGAAAAATTCTATTCAGCAAATGAGTATTCGTGCTTATAGCGCCGAGCAAATCGTCAATAAACTTTCGGGCGGCAATCAGCAAAAAGTTGTTATCAGCAAATGGTTAGCGAGCAAACCCAAATTGTTGATTATGGACGAACCCACTCGTGGAATCGACGTGGGTGCCAAATCCGAAATTCACCGTTTGATGAGCGAATTAGCGGTAAAGCAGGGGTTAGCTGTGCTGATGATCTCCAGCGAATTACCTGAGGTATTGGGAATGAGTGACCGCGTACTCGTCATGCGTGAGGGCAGCATTGCCGCTGAATTTACCCGCGAGGAAGCGACACAGGAGCGGGTCGTAACGGCTATGATGAGTGAAACGGCTCGGGTGTCTTAATGGATACTTCGAAGCTGCTCAACCTGCGCGAATTTGAACCGTTGGCGCGTGAACAACTCAGTCAGATGATTTTTGAGTATTACGCCAGCGGCGCTAACGATGATGTGACATTGAGTGCCAATCAATCTGCTTATCAACGTATTCTACTGCGCCCACATATGATGACCGGTAACGCCCAGCGCAGCATGAAAACGACCGTTATTGGTCAACCGATGAATATCCCGATTCTGATTGCGCCCATGGCTTACATGAAAATGGCGCATCCTGACGGGGAATATGCAATGGCGCGGGCGGCTCTTTCGCATAGTATCAGCATGATCGTCAGCACAACCGCTACGGTTGCATTGGAAGATGTAGCGGCGGCTGTGCCGAATGCTGCTAATTGGTTTCAGCTATATCTCTACAAAGACCGTGCTGCTGCAAGAGCACTGGTTGAACGCGCCGAGTCATGTGGTTATAAGGCGATTGTTCTGACGGTTGACCGTCCCGTTCTGGGACGGCGTGAAGCGGACATTCGAAACAATTTTGCGCTGCCTTCGAACATGGAGATTAAGAATTTTCCAGCGGAGGCCAACCGCGAGGGCGTTTCGGCCTATCATGCCCCGATATTTGAAGATAACCTGCGCTGGAGTGATGTAAGTTGGTTGAAGTCGATCACTCGTTTGCCGGTGCTGGTCAAAGGTGTGTTGCGGGGTGACGATGCCCGGCTTGCCATCGAGCGTGGTGCGGATGGCATCATTGTATCTAATCATGGCGGCAGGCAGCTTGATGGTGCGCTTGCTACGATTGACGCGCTGCCAGATGTGGTGCAAGCAGTCGATGGTGTTGTGGACGTTCTTATTGACGGCGGAATCCGGCGCGGTACGGATGTCCTCAAAGCGTTGGCACGGGGGGCGAAAGCCGTGCTGCTGGGTCGTTCACTGCTGTGGGGCTTAGCCTTGAATGGAGAAACCGGAGTAGGCCATGTGCTGGACTTGATCACACAGGAGCTTGACTTGGCGATGGCCTTGTGTGGCTGCCATTCGATTGCCGACATCACGCCGGATTTACTGGCTGACGAGAAAAAGATTTTTCAAAATAGTGTCTAGATAATTTTATTCGCAAGAAAGTAATGCCCTATGACTGCAACCCCAATGCCGAACACCACCTCAACGACCGCCGCTTCTCGTAATCGGCTGCGGAATTTTCGTAACCTTATCACCTCACAAGAGGCCATCCTTCTAGCAGTCATTATCTTTGTCATGGTGACGGTGGGAGCGAGTAAAGAACGGTTTCGGTCTGAGAATAACCTGACCGATATTTTCCAGAGCGAAGCTTATGTTGCGGTTGCCGCGGTCGGCATGTCGATTTTGATTGTTTCCGGCAACATTGATATCTCGGTCGGGTCGCTTGTGGGTGTGCTGGCTATCCTCAGCGCAACTTTATCAGTAAATGGCTTGCCGGGTTGGCTGTGCTGGCTCATTCCGATAGGGGTGTCAATGCTGGTCGGTGCGATCAACGGTTTCTTTGTGGCTTATCTTCGAATACCGTCAATTGTGGTCACGCTTGGCATGTTAAGCATCCTCAAAGGCGGAGCAATTATCGTCTTGGGCGGGACGACGATTATCAATATGCAGCCGGACTTTTTCCTGTCGCAGTGGGATTGGTTTGGCATTCCTACGCCCATCTGGTTGATGATTATCGCCACTGTTATCGGAGCGCTCTGGATGCGTTACAGCACGACAGGCCGCGCGATTTACGCGGTAGGTGGGAATGCTGAAGCGGCGCGTCTTTCCGGCATCAACACCCGCCGCATCACCATGACCGCATTCATCATCAACGGGTTGTGTGTTGGCGTCTGCGCCATCATGTATTCCACACAACTCAATTCGCTTCAGGCCAGCCCTCCGGTAAGTTTGGAACTGCGCGTGATCACGGCATCGGTAGTCGGCGGGGTCAGTATTTTGGGAGGCATTGGAACAGTCGTGGGTTCGACCTTCGCGGCTGTACTGCTGAGTGTCATCCGTTCGGCTATGATTTTCGTGAATATACCGGCGCTCTGGATCAACGCAGTACGCGGAACCTTGATTTTAGTAACCGTTTTGGTTGATATTTTCCGTCGTCGTCGTTTGAACAGCCGCTAAAAGAAAGCTTTATTTATGACTGTTAATGAAAGCCCTATCCCATCAACATCGCGTGTGAGCACCAATATGATGCGGCTCCTTTTCAGGCAGGAAACCGTGCTGACGATTATTATGATAATCGCGGTGCTGGTGCTGTCTACCCAAACCGACAAACTTTTGACCGGCGATAATCTGCTTAATCAAGGCCGCCTTCTAGCTGAAGTAGCACTGGTCGCAATGCCAATGACCTTTATCATCATCACCGGCGGTATTGATCTATCAGTAGGTTCGATTCTTGGCCTTACCGCCATTGTGCTGGGCTACAGTTGGAAGAATCTAGGACTGCCGCTGGAAGTTGCCATCATTGTCGCACTGGCCGTAGGGACATTAGCCGGCTTCGTCAATGGTTTTTTTATCGTCAGACTCGGTGTACCGCCGCTGATTATGACCTTATCGACACTAGCGCTGTATCGTGGTTTGGCCGAAGGCATCAGCCAAGCACGTTCGGTACGCGGCTATCCCGATTGGTTTTTCCAATTGGGTCAAGGCGAAGTACTCGGTGTACCATCTCAAGTGTGGATTGTCGTTATATCAATCATCTTCTCAGGAGTCGTATTGGCGCGAACGACTTTTGGTCGCAGTCTATACGCCATTGGTAACAACGAACTCGGCGCGCGTTTTTCTGGCATTCCAGTGAATCGTATTAAGCTGCTGATTTACACCTTCTCTGGTTTTATGGCTGGTGTTGCCGGATACATTTATGTGTCACGCGTCACGACTACACGTTCAGATTTCGGCACGGGGCTAGAGTTGGATGTTATCGCGGCGGTTGTTTTGGGCGGAACCAGCATTTTCGGTGGCAGTGGTACCATCTTTGGAACAGTCATCGGCTTGATAACGATTCAATTACTCAAGAATGGGTTGTCGCTGGCCAACGTCAAAGGAGATGCGACTATCGTCATCGTCGGTATCGTCTTAATTCTCTCGATTATGATTAATAACTTCATCCAGCGCCGCACCGGTGCGAGCGCATAAGGCTATTTTTTTGACGTTAACCTTATCGAGCGCCTTTAAAGGAGGTGATGCAAAACGGGCGAAATACAAAAGAATAATGTCCAATTCATTTCGTTAGTAGCTATCTGAGGAGAAAATTGCACATGTCCAAGAAACTCTTTTTAGTAGTAGTTATTGTTCTGTCGATGAGCGTTATGGCGCTGGTGCCAGCCCGCGCTCAAGGCGCCAAATGGGATGGCGCGGATGATCTACCTACCAGCCCACTAGAATGCGGTATGGGCGACGCGATGATGGCTGAGTCCACCCCTGACGCGTCAATGGCAGAGATGACCCCCGAATCCACAATGATGGAAATGCCCGCCTATGATGGTGGTCAACCCACCGGCGCTCCTGATCTGGCTGGCAAGCCCATTACCTTGATCGATGTGCCCAAACTGATCGGTATTGGTTACTTCGATGCTACCGCCAAGGGTATGCAGGATGCGGCGGCTGAACTCGGCAACGTTACCGTTAAGACTGACGGCCCGACCGATGCCAACATCGACAAGCAAATCACTTTCATTGATAACGCCATTACCTCTGGTGTGAACGGCGTCTTGTTCGCTGCCAATGATCCGGTCGCGATTGCTCCAGTTTTGAAGAAGGCTCTGGCAGCGGGTATTCATGTCGTTGGTTATGATGCCAACAGCACCCCTGATGCCCGTGAGTGGTTTGTCAATCAGGCACAATTCAACGGTATCGCCAAGGCTCTGATTGATGATATGGTCGCCGAAAAGGGTGACGCAGCCAGTTTTGCCATCGTCACCAGCACCTTCACCACCCCCAACCAAGCACGTTGGATTGCCGAAATGCAAGCCTATCAGGAAAAGTGCTATCCCAACATGAAGTGGTTGGAAACTGTTGAAGCGCAGGAAGATGCCAAGCTCTCCTTCGATCAGGCTACCACGCTCATCAACAAGTACGGTGAGGATCTGCAAGGTCTGTTCGGTATGACCAGCGTTGCGACCCCCAACTCGGCTGATGCTGTTACACAGGCGAACATGTGCGGCAAGATCGCGGTTGTTGGTTTGGCGACACCGAACCCCATGAAGCCCTTTGTTAAGGCAGACTGCGTCAAGTCGGTCGTGCTTTGGAATCCGGTTGATCTGGGTTACGCGGCTGTTTACGTCATGCGTGCAGTCGTTGACGGCAAGCTCAAGCCCGGTGATGCGACTGTCGAAGCCGGTAAGCTCGGTACGCTGCATGTCATCAATGGCAGCGAAGTTTTGCTTGGCCCGGCCTTCACCTTCACCAAGGACAACATCGACGGTTTTGACTTCTAAAAAAGCCGTTGATATCTCGTAGACTTCGTGTCTACAGACAGAGGCGGGTATAATATGCCTGCCTCTGTTCATTTTAGTGGGAGTTGTTAATGGATTACGAACCCGTTCTGGATTACATCGTTGATTTTTGGCCTAAGCTCATTCGCCACCAGTCGCAGGATGAACAAACCAAAATTGGCTTGCCTCAGCCCTATATTGTTCCCGGCAATGAGGAGATGTTCCAAGAAATGTACTATTGGGACAGCTTTTTTGAGGCGCTTGGTGTAGTCGGCACGGAATATGAACACCTTGTTATCGATATGACCGAGGATATGCTGTATTTGTTCAACCGTTTTGGCGTTATTCCCAACGGCAGTCGCTATTATTTCTTATCCCGCAGCCAACCGCCGTTCCTCAATGAGATGATCTGGTTGTCGTACGACATATTGGTCAAAAAAGATCAAAAACAGGCCGACGAATTTCTCGCCCGCGCCATGCAAGTTTCCGAGCGGGAACATGAAACCGTTTGGCAGGGTACGCAGCAGCCGCATAAGCGCCTAATTTATGCGGGTTTGTCCCGCTACTATGACATCAATGTGCTGGATATGTTGGCGTCCTGCGAGAGCGGTTGGGATCACAGTACACGCTGTGATGACCGTTGGCTAGAACATCTGCCGGTTGATTTGAATGCGCTGCTCTACCGTCGAGAAAAAGATTACGAACGTGTTGCCCGGATGCAAGGGGATTCTGCCCGCGCCGAAAGTTGGGCGGCTCGTGCCGCCCAACGCCGCGATACCCTCATTGACCTGATGTGGGATGGCGGTCAGGGCTTCTTTTTCGACTACGATATTGCAGCCAAAGCCTGTAACCCAACCCCCTCATTAGCCGGTTTTTATCCCTTATGGGCAAAGCTAGCGACACCTGAACAAGCTGCACGCATCGTGCGGGAATGGCTGCCGCGCTTCGAGTTTACCGGCGGTCTGGTAACGTCGCTTGATGCTAAAGCAGGTCGTCAATGGGCTTATCCCAACGGTTGGGCACCGCTGCATTGGATTGTGGTTGAGGGCTTGATGAATTATGGTTTTAACGACCATGCTCAACGGATTATGCGTAAGTGGTGCGACAACTGTACAGCCGTTTTTAACCAAACGGGCGCGATGTGGGAAAAATATAATGTCGTGCAAATTGGCGGCAAAGAAGAAGGTGGATTGTACGGTTCGGTGCGTGGTTTCGGTTGGAGCAATGGCGTATTCATGAACTTCTTCCGAAGACTCGGCTAACTTCTGTTTGATCTGACGATTATCGACTAAGGACTTCTGACTTTATGACCACCACATCATCAACCCTTACGCCTTTGCTGGATATGACACGCACTCTGGGTCAGCCGCATATGGATTATGTCATTATCGGGGAGGGCAATACCTCATGCCGCATTGACGACGATTCATTCTGGATTAAGGCCAGTGGTCAGCAGATGAACGGAATCAGCGAAAGTGGTTTCGCAGCGGTCAAGTTCGCGCCCATTTTGGAAATGCTAGAACAACCTGTGGGTGAGCTTGATTTAGAGGCTCAAAAAGCCATTATGCAGGCCGCGAAAGTTGATCCTTCTGCACCGGGTATTCCCTCGGTTGAAGTTACTTTCCATGCCATGCTGTTACATGAATGTGGTGTCAAATATATCGGGCATACACACCCGACGGCTGTCAACCGCCTCATGTGTAGTATGCGCGGTCGTGAATTTGCTGCTAACCGCATGTTCCCCGATGAAGCGGTGCTTTGCGGCCCTGAATCAGCTTATGTGCCCTATGCTGATCCCGGTTTACCTTTAGCGCTGGCGATTCGTAAAGCGGCGCGCGGCTATATGCAGGATTGGGATGAAGCACCTAAAGTCATCTTGTTGGCCAATCACGGTCTTATCGCGCTCGGACAAACCCCGCAGGAAATCCTCAACATCACGGCAATGGCGGTCAAAGCGGCTCACATTTTTTATGGAGCTTATACCGTGGGTGAACCGGTTTTTATGACGCGCGAACAAGTGCTGCATATCGTCAAACGACCGGACGAAATCTACCGCCGCCAGTTGTTTGTCGAAAAGACTTCTCACTAACTGATACAAATTTTTATACCCGCTTTTTGTGTCTTCCTACTCAAGAACTTTGCGTAGGACAAGATAAACTGCGCTCTTAGGCAAAGTAGATAAGGAGCGCAGAGTAATTATGGCTGATATTATTATCCGTTATGCCACCATGGATGATTTCCCCCGTGTTAAATTATTGTTGCAGCGCTGCCACCTTGTGACTGAAGGCTTGTTCGAACCCGGCACACAGTGCTGGTTGGTCGAAGAATTTGGTAAACATGCCATTGTGGGTATCGCAGCGATTGAGTTAGGGGAACATGCCGGATTACTGCGCAGCGTTGGCGTTGATCCTGTTTTTCGTCGTCAAGGTTTAGGTTCTGCACTGACGAACACCGCTTTCGAAGGCTGTCGGATGGCGGGCAGACATATCGTCTACTGCTTTAGTACAGGTGCAGGGGCATATTGGCAGCGCTTCGGATTTCGGGAAGTGCCGGTGGATGAGGTTGTCGCCGCTTTGCCGGATAGTCCACAGGTGAACCACTTCGGACGTGTGGGTTGGCTGTCAACGGAGGTTGCGTGGCGTAAAGATTTGTAGATTACACTTTTTTGGATTCCCATATTGCTCGTAAAAAATATTTCCTTCTTGGCAAAACATTTTAAAGTAAAGAGAGCAAAAGTTCCCCGTAAAAGCGGCGGTTGGGCTTCCATTTGATACCGATTGTTACGAGAGATAACGGGTAGTGGAATTCAAATCTATCGCCACTTTAAACAAATTGTCCCCATAAAAGTTTGTACACAAATCGGGGGATCATTTTTTGACATGTTTGGTCAATTACGGTAGACTGCCTTATCTTTGGCAAAGCAAGTACCATATAAAGCCGCGCCAATTTGCATTAAAGTGTCGCATGAATTTAAAGGAGTCAGATTAGATGCTTAAACGTTTTTCTGTATTGTTCGTATTAGTTGCTATGGTAGTCGGCGTTTTTAGTGTCGCTACAGCACAAGAAACATCAGTCACCCTCGGTCCCATCACCAAACGCGTGCTGGATCGTGGTGAATTAATCTGCGGAGCGAACAAGGGCGGTCTCGCTGGATTCGCTGTTGTGAATGACGCGGGCGAATGGGCTGGCTTTGATGTCGATTTCTGCCGTGCAGTCGCCGCCGCAGTTTTAGGTGATGCCAGCAAGGTTAGCTTCCGCCCGTTGGAAGCTGGCGAACGTCAGGCAGCCATTCAGTCTGAAGAAATTGATATTATGTCCCGTAACACCACCTTTACCCTCAGCCGTGATGCGGTCTGGGGCGCAGATTTTGCCCCCACCACCTTCTATGATGGTCAGGGTATGATGGTCAAGGCTGACAGCGGCATTACCGATTTGCTCGGCCTCGAAGGTTTGACCGTTTGCGTTCAGAGCGGCACGACCACTGAACTCAACTTGGCTGACCAGATGAGCCTCGCCGGTGTCAAGAACTATACCCCCAAGACCTTCTCTGAAGCCGCAGCCACATGGGATGCCTTCGTTCAAGGTCAATGCGATGCCTTCACCACCGATAAGAGCGGTCTGATTGCTTACAAGGGCAGCAGCGCTGATCCGAGCCAATACACCATTTTGGATGTGACCATGAGCAAGGAACCCCTTGGCCCTCTCACACCCCAATCTGATCCTCAATGGGCAGACATCGTTCGCTGGACGGTCTACGGCACAATTCAGGCTGAAGAATATGGTATCACCAGCAAGAATGTTGATGATTTCCTGAAGAGCGATGTTCCTGAAATTCAACGTTTCTTGGGTCAGGGCGACAACGCTATTGGCTCACTGTTTGGCATCAAGAATGACTTCATGGTGCAGGTCATTAAGCAAGTCGGCAACTACGGCGAAATTTTCGACCGTAACCTCGGCCCGGACACCCCCTTCAACTTGGGACGTGGTGTCAATGATCTGTGGACTAAGGGCGGTTTGATGTATTCGCCCCCATTCCGTTAGTCATTACTCTGGTTTTGACTGTAATCATGGTGAGGGCGACGTTATGCGTCGCCCTTACTAATAAAAACGAACATTATTAAATAAAGACACTTAAAATTTTTTTACCGGAAGTTTTCTTATTGACAACCGTACTTGACAGGTTAAGTTCAAGCTTATGGCAGATGTAATACATGATTCTTCAACTCCCATTCAAGGCCGAAGTATAGTTCCGGCGTTTTTGCGTGACCAACGCATTCTCTCGATTATCGGACAACTGATCTTCGCGTTTGTTTTGGTGTACCTCATTTCGGCGCTGTGGGGATCCGTCCTTACGTCACTGAACTCGAAGAACCTCACGCCGAATCTTACCTTTCTCTCGAACCGGGCTGGTTTTGATATTGGTGAAAGTCCCGCATGGTATTCCTCCAACAGCAACTATGGTGATGCCTTCAGGGTTGGTCTAACCAATTCACTGCGCGTTATCAGTGTGGGGTTGGTCTTGACAACCATTGTCGGTGTACTGGCAGGTATTTTCTTGCTGAGCAGCAACTGGTTGTTACGCAACGTGACACGCGGCGCTGTTGAACTGCTGCGCAATACGCCCATATTGATTCAGCTCATTTTTTGGTATGCCATCGTCATCACCTCATTGCCGGATTTTCGCACTCCACTCACGCTGCTCCCCGAAGGGCGTTTTGCTTTTCCGCTGCGTTGGGTGATTGAACTAGCGGTCGTCGCTTTCTTGTGGTTTAGCTATCTGGCGAAATACAAAAATGGCTCACCGCGCCGTTATTTTTGGGTGGCCGCTTTGGCGGGGGCTGTCATCGCTGTTGAGGCAGGCTTCCTGTTGGTGGCTGGAACGTATGGCAGCGGTGCGCTCGGCAATATGGGTTTCGTCATTTACGCGGTCATTAGCATCCTTCTCATTGCTCTGGCCTATACGCAAATCAAAAATGTGTTGCGCTGGCGGGCGCTGGGTTTGACGGTTGGACAATTTGCTGGCGGTCTGCTTTTTTACTTTGGTGTTATTCCGAACACTGGATTTCCACTCGACATCGTGCCGACTATTTTTATTAGTCGTCGTGGTTTCGCTTTTCCCGAATTCCACGCGACAGCACGTTTTGCCGGTTGGCTGGCGTTCGTGGCGGTTGGTATTTCATTGGCACTTATCCTCTGGATTTATTTGGGCCGTTTAACTGAACAAACTGGACGGGCGTACCCACGCGCGCGGTATACGCTGTTGGCAGTTGTGATATTCGCGGTTGTCGGGTGGTTCGCTGTCGGCATACAACCCCAGCCTACTACAATTCCGGTTACAAAAGACGATCAAACCGTATTTCTGAGCCTCGATGATGCGCGCGAACAGGGATTGTTAACTCCTGCCGACGAGCAATATTACAGTCCGAGTCCAATCTTGTATGTACTGCCGGTTCAGCGCGTTAATGCCGCAGGTATCGTGTCGGGATACGTGACCGGTACACAGGTTTCGCCGGAATATATCGCGCTCTTAGTTGGTCTGGTTATTTATACGGCGGCCTTCATTGCCGAAATTGTGCGGGCAGGTATTCTGGCCGTACCCAAAGGACAAATTGAAGCTTCGCGAGCATTGGGTTTTACCACCAGCCAAACGTTGTGGATGATTATCCTGCCCCAAGCCATGCGGGTCATTATTCCACCGCTTGCCAGCCAATATCTTAATTTGGCGAAGAATTCCAGCCTCGCTATTGCCATTGCTTTCGCCGATGTCGTAACCATTACGACGACCATCATGAATCAGTCCGGACAATCGGTATCAGGCATTACGCTGATCATGTTGACTTATCTGACCATCAGCCTGATTATCGCGTTCTTTACCAACTTGGCGAATCGCCGCTTCCAATTGGTGACGAGGTAGCGCCTTATGACAACTATCAATGAACAACACGTTAACCCTTTAGGTGCAAAAACCATCGTCAGTGAAACCGATGCTCCGCGCCGCAAACCGCCGCTGCTGGCCGTCGGGCCCTTAGCATGGATTAAGACCAATCTATTTAATACGGTTGGGGACAGCATTCTGACAGTTGTCGTTCTGTTTATTGTCGGCACGGTTGGGGTTTCATTTGTCAATTGGACGGTCGGGCAGGCCAACTGGTATGCCATCAACTTCAACATTCGCTTGTTAATGGTCGGTCGTTATGAGCCGGAAGCGGATTGGCGTGTAACAATTGTCGTTTTGCTCACGGCGTTCATAATTGGGTTGGCACTGGCGGCTTGGGCGAGCGTTCGGCTGAGACATGCCGTCGTTTTAGCCATATTTGTTGCCCTAACCTTTATCATACCAGCGGTCATTTACGCCACACTGCCGCTTCCTCCATTTTACGTTGCAGCAGGAAGCGCCAAAATCGGTGGCAGTTCAGGGCAAACACCGCAAGATACGGTGGGTTTCATCGGCATGGCGGGCGAGACCGTCAGTGTGCGCCTAGCGGATCAATTATCGGGTTCGGATAACAAACTGTCGCAGTTAAACAGTTTTGCGGATTCTGCTTCTAATGCCGCGATGAACGCTGCGGGCAACCGGCTTGAAACCGAGGCGGAGATAGCCGACCTAAAGCGCTTACTTGCGACTGATTCCTTAACCGATAATCAGCGCAGCCGCGCCGAAGGCGAACTCAGCCGCCTAAAGGATTCTGATCCGGTCGTTGATACGCTGAAACTCAATCAAGCTTCGGTTCATGTCACGATCTTGCAAGGTTCGACGATGCAAGCCCTGCCGGATGGTGATGTCGTGTTAACGGATGCTAACCAAGGAATGACGGTAAAGCTGCCTGAAGACGGCTGGTATGTGCTCAAAAAAGTAGTCGAGAATCCTGAAGTCGTTGACATCCTTGAAACGCGTGGGATTTACCCCATACTCTTGCGCACCATTACACGCGGCTTGGAAGACACTAGCTCGGTGGTTGGAAGTGTATCGCAATATGTGCGTATGACGGATACCTTTACGACGGAAGCCGAAATCCCGAACGATGAAAATGGGCGTCGTATACCTTTCGTAGTGGTGACCAGTAACCAATATCGCGGCACAGCCCCCCTAAACGATTATCTGCGGCTTTATGTAGCGCCGTTCCTCAACCAGATTAATATCTTTTTGTTGGTAGTATCCGTCGTCGGAACAATCGGCTGTATAGCCGGTAAACTGCTTGACCGTTTCTTCTCGCCATCGATTCGACCAAAAGCGACATCAACCCGGGTGGTAACGTGGCTGTTGATTGTCGTGCCGGTTCTGAGTTTCATCCTGATATACGGTTTAACGGGCGATGACGGCTTTTTGCCGATTACCGATACACGGCGTTGGGGCGGTGTACTGCTGACGATGCTGCTGACGATTGTAGGTATCATTGGGTCGCTGCCGCTGGGTGTTCTGCTGGCTTTGGGACGGCGCAGCAAAATGCCGGTTGTCAGCACGGTGTGTACCATCTATATCGAACTGCTGCGCGGCATTCCTTTCATTACGGTCTTGTTCATGGCGCAGCTGCTCATTCCGCTTATTAATCCGTCGCTGGCGAGTTTTCCCGGCGCGTTCCGTGCCATGATAGCGACCGTTTTGTTCACGGCGGCTTATAACGCCGAAGTTGTGCGCGGTGGTTTACAGGCGATTCCAACTGGTCAAGATGAAGCGGCTAAAGCACTCGGCTTGAACGGGTTACAGGTGACGTTGTTCATCACCTTGCCACAAGCCCTACGCCTAGTCATTCCCCCGATGATGGGTAACTTCGTCGGTATGTTCAAAGATACCTCGCTGGTTGCCATCGTCGGTTTGCTCGACTTAACCGGTATGGCTCAGAATATCGTCGCCCAAACTGAATTCTTAGGTTTGCGACGTGAAACCTTTATGTTCATCGCGATTTTCTACTTCGTTTTCAGCTATATCATTGCTGCCATCAGCCGCCGTATCGAGTCAACAGGCGCAGGGCAGGCAATCAAGATGCAAATTTAGCGCACATTTTATGAGGTTTATTCATCATGGCAGAAACTAATTCCGACGCCCAATCCGATGATCCTATTATCAGCTGCAAAGATGTAAACAAATGGTACGGCGAATTCCACGTTCTGCGCGACATTACGGTGGATGTCGCCCAGCGTGAAGTGGTGGTCGTCATCGGCCCATCCGGTTCAGGTAAATCAACTTTCATCCGATGCATCAACCGTCTTGAAGAACATCAAGCCGGCCAAATCGTGGTGGATGGCATTGAACTGGGTAACGACATGCGCAACATCGCGGCCATCCGTCGTGAGATTGGCATGGTGTTTCAGCAGTTTAACTTGTTCCCCCATAAAACGGTCGCTGAAAATATCACCCTTGCGCCAATGAAGGTGCGCGGTTGGTCAAAGGATAAGGCTGAGGCGAAGGCTAAAGAACTTCTGGAACGGGTCGGTATTCCTGAGCAGGCCAATAAGTATCCGGGTCAATTGTCAGGTGGTCAGCAGCAGCGTGTGGCGATTGCCCGCGCGCTGGCGATGGAACCCAAGATCATGCTGTTTGACGAACCGACATCCGCACTCGACCCCGAAATGATTAAAGAAGTGCTGGACGTGATGAAAGAACTGGCGCTCAGCGGCATGACCATGATTTGCGTCACCCACGAAATGGGTTTCGCCCGTGAAGTGGCTGACCGCGTGATTTTCTTTGATCAAGGCAGGATCATTGAGCAGGGTACACCCGAATACTTCTTCGAGAGCGCTCAACATCCTCGTACCAAACTGTTCCTCAGTCAGATTCTATGATTGTGATTTAAACCGTATCTTCAAGTTGAGGAGCAAGAAATTGCTCCTTTTTTATTACCCCAATAAGCGGAATATGCAAAATATTCGCAAATTTCGCATTTTGTGCAAATTATCCGCTGAATTGTCCGGCGGCTGCCTCGGCTAATGCCACTGAATTGACATTTTATGTCGGCGAGAAGCTCTCGTGATGGCGCTGAATTGACGCTTTTGCAGCGGATGGCTCGGCTAATGCCACCGCGTGCAGTTTGTGCATTGCCGCTGCTGTGATTGCAATACATTTTTTACCACGAAGGCGCAAAGAGAAAACAGTAGAAAGGTTTTAATACAGCGACACAATGACTCAAAGACACAGAGATTTTGAGAGAAAAAACATCCCCTTATTATAGAACAAAAGTTCCTCATTTGTCAAGTGGTTGGACAAATGTTCGGTGGTTTGTTATCCTTTGTGATGATATTGGTGAAACGTCTTTTATGCGGAAAACTAATGTCGAGCAGGAGAGAAAATGAGCTATGAGGTAACGCTGACAAACGCGTTGGCTCGCCCGACAGCAGTCGTACCGGCGACGACGACTTGGCGGGAATTCCCATCTCTGTGGAGGGAGCTATCGAACGAGGTATGGACATGCTTACGTGCAGGCGGGATCAACCGTAGCTGCCGCAATATTATGCTGTATTGGGACGACGTGCCGCATGTCGAAGTGGGTGTGGAGCTGCTCGTACCCTGCCCACTCACTGGAAGAGTGGTAGCATCCTCCCTGCCAGCGGGACAGGTGGCAATGACTACTCATCACGGAGCATACTCGGAGTTGGCGGCTGCACATCGCGCCATACTTGATTGGTGCGCCGAGCAGGGGAAGCAAAACAGTGGCACCCGATGGGAGGTCTATGGGCCACATAACGACGATCCCGCAAAGGTGTGGACAGAAGTCTACTACCTGCTCAAATGACGGCGCTTTTTCTCCAGATAAATTTGTATGGTTTTACGTCTGCAACGGACGACGCTGCTCCGGTACAGCGTTCTTCACGATGATGAACTGCGCGTGTTCATGCATTTCGCTGATCGTTCGAGCGTTGCTGTAGCTCATGCCAGAAAGCAATCCGCCGCGCAGCTTCTTGACCACTTTACTGGCTTTGCCCTTATATGGAGTAAAGGTGGTGCGACCTTCGGGAACATAATCCTCTAAATTGGTAGTGGTTGATCCCAACGCCAGCCGCTTCTCAAAGGCGGTTGCCGAGGCCATGCCGCGCACCATCTTCTTGAGCATACCGTCTTGCTCAACCGGTTCGCCGGGGCTTTCTTCTGTGCCTGCAAACAGCGACCCAACCATAATGGTATCCGCGCCCGCGCCGATGGCCTTCGCCACATCGCCCGGTTTGCGGATGCCACCATCGCTGATAATGGGAATGCGGTCAATATCGTTCTTATAAGCTTCGGCTGCGTTCATGATGGCGGTGATTTGCGGCACACCCACGCCAGCGACATCGCGCGTTTCGCAAACATACCCCGGCCCGACACCAACCTTCACGCCATCCGCGCCGCTGTCACGCACATATTTCGCACCGTCGATGGTGGCTACATTGCCAGCGATGACGGGTGTTTTCACACCTTCGGTAATCTTGAGGCGGTGTAAAATTTCCTGCGTATAGTCCAATTCGCCGTGAGCGATGTCCAATACCAGCACATCGACTTCAGCCATGACAATCGCCAGTGCGCGTTCAATGTCGCCATCCTGTACACCAATCGCTGCGCCGACCAGCAGCCGCCCTTTGCTATCCAGTGAAGCATTGGGATACTGATGATAATACTTATAATCTTTCATGGTATACACGCCGACCAACCGTCCATCTGTATCCACGACAGGCATTTTTTCGACACGGTGCTTGTGCATTTCGGCGACGGCTTGTTCTAACACCGTCCCTTTTGGCACAGTGGCTACCCGTTCGCGCGGAGTCATGATGGCATGTAAGGGCGTATCCGGTTGACCAGCCTCGAAATCACGCGGGGTAGCGATGCCGATAAACGCGCCTGTGAAGCTGCTGCCTTCATGAATAATGACATAGCCGCGTTCGCGCTGCTTCAATAACTCACGCGCATCGCGAATAGTGGCAGTGCTGCAAATCACCGGTGGAAATTCTTCCACCACACGCATCCGTTCTTTGACCTTGCGTACTTCCTTGACCTGCTCGTCGATACTCATAAAGCGGTGGATTACCCCAAAACCGCCCTGAAGTGACATAGTGGTTGCCATACGCCAATCGGTCACTGTGTCCATATTGGCTGAAATGATGGGGATGTGGATGGCTGGCGCACCGCGTGCTACCCGCGCACTGGTATCAATCTCACCGCTAAAACGTGATCGTATGGATGAGCGCTGCGGCATCAGCAGCACATCATCAAACCCTAAACCTTCACCGACAATTTTGGGATTCGTAGTCATTATTTTTTAGTCATTTATATTCTTGAGAATTTAATTGTAGACCACAATTGACCAGTTGTAGAAGGGCAATATCTTTATGTTGTTTTCGATTGGCGCTCATCAGCCGAGGTAGTGGTTGTAAAGTCAGTGAAGGTATGCTTATAAATACCGGACACGGCATGCCGTGTCCCTACAATGATGGTCATTTATTTCGGTTAATGTGTTAATTATTTGTAAATAAATTGTTCACATCTACTGACCCTTTAAGAACCTCTATGGACTTTTTAGTCACAATCCATATAATGCAATTATCAGGGCAGATGACGAGCCTGCTCCAACGTTTATAGGCAAGTTACGACCAACACGTTTGATAAGTGACCCGTTTCTATTCAATAAGTTCTCAAGGATAAACAAAATCTATGGTTAGCTATGGTCGTTGTGAGCCGGAGCAAGATGCATCCGCGCTCAAACTGGATGTCTTGCGCGGCTGGCTCGAAACCGAATGGATGGCTGAGCGTACCGGGCAGGAGTTGATCGCACTGGCAATCACCTATTCGGTCATTGATCTGTCGGTGCTGGCAAAATATGTGCCGGACTTCGCACTGGCTCAAGACTTTCGCTTTACCGGCATCACTCCGGTGGAGTGTTCGGTGGTCATGCGCTTGAATGATCTCAATGATACCGGTGATCTCACCCATCAAATGGGCGCACATATTTACCGCTTTGTAAGCGGCGATAAAACCGTTGATGTAATGGTGGTTGCCACCTATTACACCGATGAAATCTACTGCCACCGTACCATCTGCTTGGCGGCAGTGCCCAAAGATTTCTTGCCTGTATGGCACACCTTCACCAAAGAATGTGTCCGTTTGGATAACGCTTTGGAACCGGATGAAAAGGTGATTATCGTCGGCGGTAAGGAAAACTCTTTCGTCCCCAAAGTCGATTGGGATGAGATTGTCCTGCCTGCCAAATTAAAGACTGAACTGCTGGATGATGTCAGCAGCTTCTTCACCAAAGGGGTGGATGTCTATCGCCGTCTGAATCTGCGTCCCTTCCGCAAATTGTTGCTGGCAGGTGTGCCGGGTACAGGTAAAACCATGATCTGTTCGGCGCTGGCAAAGTGGGCGATTAGCAACCACTATCCAGTGATCTATATTTCGAGCGCCTACCGTAAACAAGGGGAAGCCTCTGGCGCGACCTTCGAGAAAATCGAATACGCGCTGTCTATCGCGGCATCTTCGGCCTTACCGACCTTGATTCTGCTGGAAGAACTGGATGCGTATTTGCACGAAGAGGAAAAAGCGCTGGTGTTAAATGTCTTGGATGGTAATGAGTCGCAAGTCAACGACAAAGGAACGCTGTTGATTGCGACCACCAACTATCCCGAAGCGATTGATGAACGGGTACTCAAACGTCCCGGACGGCTTGACCGAATCTTCATCATTCCCGAAGCGCGCACTACAGTCGATACTGAACAAATGCTGCGCCAATATCTAGGTGTACTGTGGCAGGACGAACACAAAAAGCTCATTCCGGCGCTGGTGGGTTATCCGGGTGCGTTCATTCGCGAAGTGGCTGTCCATGCGCTTACCCAATGCGCTTATGATGACTTGAACGAGTTGTCGTATGACCTGCTGCAACGATCATTCAACGGACTGAAAGCGCAACTGGATGCCCGTGATGACTTTCTAAAGCAGCGCAGCAGCAACGGAATGCAGTTCGGTGCTCCAGTCCTTGTGAATTAACCTGTTCATGCATAATTGGGGAAGGTCTTAGACTTTCCCCAATTCCCACAAAATGACCCTGAATGGCCTTTTCTGCTTGCTTAAGAAAACATTTCGTATTATCATAGCCAGCATCGCAAAAATAAGTAGAAAGGCTGCCTGTATCATGTCACAACCACGCTTCACATATTTACTGATAAAACAGGTAAGCCTGTCTTTCACTGCGCTTAGACATTATCCGCATCAAGGTCGAATACCCTTCGGATAATACCCTCCGTTTGTTGTGATTCTTCGTTAAGTGCCAGTCTAACCGAGCTTCCCTGTCTGCCTCATGACACGAGGTGGCAGTAGTGCGCTGCTTGGTGATACCCTAAAACAAATCTCACAGATTATGCCGCGCTCTCAACGCCACCCCGGAGCATACAGCGGGTGAGTTGCTGCTGCATGACTCATTGTCAGCCTGACGACTCGACTAATGGTATGGGACTGTTTGGGAGAACCATTTTGAATTTTCGAAGCAAGAAATTCTTGTCTTACTACAAGCCGTATTTGGGATTGTTTTTTGCTGATCTGTTCTGCGCGATTATCGTCTCGGCAATTACGCTCGTCCTTCCCTTGTGCGCGCGCTACATCACCCAGAATGTGCTGGGCGGAATAACTCCTGATGCGCTTTCACAAATCTATGGCATGGGCGCGATCATGCTGGTACTGGTTGCCATTCAAACGATGTGTAACACCTTTGTGGATTATCAAGGCCACATGATGGGAACCTATATGGAAAGTGATATGCGAAGTGAATTGTTCGGGCATTATCAAAAGCTGTCATTCAGTTTTTATGATGAACAAAAAACCGGACAGCTCATGACCCGCCTGACCAACGATTTATTCGGCATTTCCGAAATGTATCATCATGTGCCGGAAGAAACCATCATCGCGCTTTTAAAGTTTGTCGGCGCATTTGTGATCCTCATCCATATCAACGTGCAGTTGACGCTCATCATCTTCTTCGTAATGCCATTCGTTGGGGTCTATGCGCTGTATTTCAATAACCGCATGAACGCCTCTTTCAGAAATAGTAAAGATCGTGTTGGTGACATCAATGCTCAGGTCGAAGATATGCTGGCGGGCGTTCGGGTTGTGAAATCCTTCAGCAACGAGGAAGTGGAGCAAAAGAAGTTTGCCTATGAAAATAAGCGTTTTGTCGAAAGCCGGCGGAATGATTATTGGAACGAGGCCTACTTTTACGAGGGTATGGTGACCTTCATACAATTACTGACCGTTGCCATCATCGTTTTTGGTGGCGCGGCGATTGTGAATGCGTCACTCAGTTTGAGCGACTTAGTCACCTATTTGTTGTTTGTCGCCATCCTCGTCGACCCGATTCAGAAATTCGCGAATCTGGCGCGGTTGTTTCAGGAAGGCATTACCGGTTATACCCGCTTTATGGAAGTGCTGGAAGTTCAACCGGATATTTTGGATACCGCTGATGCCAAGGAAATTGCCCATGTTGAGGGACGTGTAACGTTTAGGAACGTCAGCTTCAAGTACAAGGAAGACCATAACTATGTTATCCGCAATATTTCACTGGATATCAAAGCAGGTGAGTATGTGGCCTTAGTCGGGTCTTCGGGTGTGGGTAAAACGACGCTCTGTTCGTTGATTCCGCGTTTCTATGAAGTTACCGAAGGGGAAATCTTGGTTGATGGTCAGAACATCAAAGATATTACTTTGCGTTCGCTCCGAAGCAATATCGGCATTGTGCAGCAGGACGTGTATTTGTTCGCCGGAACAGTTGCTGACAATATCCGTTACGGCAAGCTGGATGCCACCGACGACGAAGTGATCGCGGCCGCTAAAAAAGCCAACGCCCACAACTTTATCATGGGCTTGCCCAACGGATACGACACCGATATTGGTCAGCGCGGCGTAAAACTTTCCGGTGGGCAAAAGCAGCGCTTGAGCATCGCGCGCGTGTTTTTGAAGAATCCGCCCATTATCATCTTTGATGAAGCGACCAGCGCTTTGGATAACGAAAGTGAAAAAGCCGTTCAAGAGTCGTTGGAACGCTTAACCGACAACCGTACCATGCTGGTTATCGCGCATCGGTTAACCACGATTCGCAATGCCCAGCGAATTATCGTATTGACCGACAATGGGGTCGAAGAGCAGGGAACACATGACGAGTTAGTCGCCTTAGAAGGCACTTATGCCAATCTCTATAACATGCACTTGCAAGTTTAAGTCCCTCAATTGTAAATTGGGCGCAGCATGTTGTTTCCCTCAAATCTTGATGTAGGGACGCGATATATGTCGAGCGTCATAGGTTTGTATCAACAAAACGACATAGGTATAGATCAATTTTAAAAGTCAGATATTTGTCTTTTCAGACGTGTCCGGTGGGTCAGAGCGGGCTTTAGCCTGCTTCCCACCGGAAAATGGAGCCGGACGGCTTTAGCCTCTGGCGGGAAAACCACCGACTCTTGATCTAACCTGTCGTCGTTCTTTTTAGTCTAACCCTGTGTCGCGTGACATATATCGCGTCCGATTTCACTCTGCCACGCTATTTGGTGGCGGCAATATCACAATGCATCCAAATTTTGACCTTGGAGCGAGTGATAAATCTTAAGAGTGTTTAATTGCGTCATGAATTGCAACGGACTGTAATAATTACACCTTAAACTTTAATTCCCCTTAGACTTGAAATGTGATATTGTGAATGTGTCTGCTCTTTACGTTCTTAATATTTTCTTGTTAAAGTAATGATCAGTTTGGGGAAATAGGTCATTGATAGCCTGAAAGACCTATTGTGATTTGTTGGCGAGATGGCACAATTTCTGGGTCAACAGCCGCAGCGGCTAGAGCCAGAAGGATAGGTAAATGATGATGACTGAAAACAAACAACCTGCTAAGACCCAATTGCTTCCTCCAGTGCCAAATGAGGTTGTTGAGCATCCCTACCGTACCCACATTATGCCCCGCAACCAGACTTTGAAACGACTGCTGGCGGGTATTCCCGGCCTTAGCAAAGAAGCCGACCGTATTCCCCCCACCAAAATATCGTTGATTGTACGGGGTATCTCTGAATCCATCAGCCTTAAGGAAGGTCAGCTCGCTTTACTGGGGCGTGCTGATTTCCGAAGCGGCGGTTTCCAACCGGATGTGGATTTAACAGCTTATGGCGCACAAGAACGGGGTGTATCCCGCGCCCACGCCCGTTTGCATATGGAAAATGGACTGCTTTATGTAACCGATCTTTACAGCGCCAACGGCACACGGATTGGCGGGACACGCCTCGAACCGGAGCAGCCGTATTTGCTCAACCATAATGATGAATTTCAATTGGGTGCGCTTATCATCCGCGTCAGCTTCGAATAACCCATAACTCCAAAATTAAGCAAAACAGAGTGATTTTTCACTCTGTTTTGTATTTAACTTGTATGTTGTTACTTGCAACTTGTAACTACACGTATCGCTCTCGAATCGTCGCGCTCAGATAATCAAGGATCGACACCACAATCGCAATTGCCAGCACCGCCACACCTGCGCCGCGATACTGCGCCAGATTAATCTGCTGCTGAAGCACAAAACCGATACCACCGCCGCCCACAAAACCGATAATGGTGGACATACGCACGTTGATGTCCCAGCGGTACATCGTGAACGAGACAAACGGAGGGATAATCTGCGGCACAACCGCGTACATGATGGTCTGCAAGCGGTTGGCTCCGGTGCTTTGCAGCGCTTCAATCGGCCCCGTATCAATGCTCTCGATCTGTTCCGAATAGAGTTTCGCCAGTGAGGCTATCGAATGCAGCGTCAGCGCCAGCACACCCGCGAATGGCCCGATGCCCACCCAGATTGAAAAGATCAGGGCGATAATCAACGGCTCGATGGCGCGTGTCGTATTCAAAATGGTACGTGTCGTCTGGTAAAGCACTTCCCCCAGATAGAAGTTTGCTTTCGTACCTACGGACAGACCGCCTACGCCACCCAACACCATCCCGATGAGTATGGCATCAAGGACGTAGTTGTTGATGGTCACAAAACCGATGCTGGTTACGGATGTAGCCGGTGGCAGCGTGCCTTCGATGATTGCCAGTGACATGTTGAGCGATATAAATGTCACCGCAAAGGCTGCGATAAATCCGACCCACCACAAAATACGATCCAGACTGCGACCGGCGATGCTGGTCTGTTTTTTGCCGGATAATCGGGTATAAAGCAGCGGTAAAAGCTGCGCCCCCAATACACCCGCCACAATCGGTGTCAGCAGACCTAACCACGCGGCTTGCATACCGATGAGCGCCATCGCCCCCAGCATAATTGCCCCGCAAATCGCGCCTAGAATCCCACCGATGACATGCTGCATCGTCGGGTTCAGTTTCTTCAAACCGTCCGTCGTCAGCGCGCCGCCAATGGATGCCAGCCCGAATGCGCCGATAACGCCGCTGATGGGTACGATGAGCAGTTCGATAAGTTCGCCTATCGAACCAAAAAAGTTACTTAAATAACCGGGAATATCGGTCGTAAACATGCGCCCGATGACCAAGAAAACATCAGCGATGAACGCCACCACAATAATACTGACCAGCACCACCAGCAGCGTGTTAAAAACCGAGCGCATCCGGGCACTAAGTGAATTTTCTTCAACAGATTGTGAACGCGAGGTCGTCACCGCGCCAAACACGATCAGCGAGACTGTTCCTCCCGCCGCGGCTGTTCCCGTATGGCTGAGTCCGAGTATCACTTGTCCAATCTGCGCCAGTAAATTCGTTCCAATCCACCAACCAACCGGCAGCAGTGCCACCATCACCAGCAGATTGCCGAGCGTAACCCGAACCGGACGCATCAGGTTATGCGAGGCGAAAATACTAATCACCGCTGAAGGCAAAATCGAAATGGCCGTCGCGATCAACGCCAGAAAAATAGTCTCGACCATTTTCTCGAAAACTAAAGCTGTCGTAGCCGTAAAATGGGGTGATCCGGTCGGGAAATAGCCCTGTGTCTCAATGGTCGATACTTTGCCCGCGCTGCCACGTATCTTCGGCACAAGGATTTGTACCGTAAATGTGCCGTTGTCATCCGTCACAAAGTTGTCTTTGGTGTTACCGACGATTTGTTGGATGCTGCGTGTGCCGTCGTTGGCCACCCATGTAATCCGTGCCAGTGAATTGGGATAGTAGTTAAATCCCTGCACGGTAATCGGGGTAGTGCTGTCGGCACAGGTTGGCGAGACAACCAAATACGGTGAGTTGTCCGCTGGGGCTGTGGCAGTCGCCGGCTCAGGCTCTCCCGCTTTACACTGAACCAGAAACGGTACGCTGCTAACCTTAATTTCGTAGTCGCGTTCCAGTAAATTGGGCGACAGCAGTTCACGAATCGCGTTGCCGAAGTTTTGCTGGCGCAGCGGTTCTTGCGGCTTATCAAAGTTGATTTCAGTTACCGACCAGCCATAGGCGAATACCACCAACCCAATCGCCACACTGATGACGGTCACTAACCGCCGTAAAGCTACTGATGATGGGGCGGGGTTCATACTCTGTCTCCTAAAATTGTTCCCTTCCTCTTTTACGGGCTATCGCTGGCCTGAGCCTGCAATCATAGCTGATGTAGGTTAGGGTGGGGATTAACGAAAAATATAAGGCTAATGAATTTCCACCCGTACCGCATCTTCACCGTAAATTTGGCGGAAGCGGTCTTCGTCAATATCTTTGGGCAGTCCGTCAAATGCCAACTGGCCGTCTCGCAGCGCGATCACGCGGTCGGCATACGTCCGCGCAAGGCTCAAAAAGTGGAGGCTGCACAGCACGGTTATTCCGTCCTCTTTGTTCAGCAGTTGCAGATACTTCATCACCGAATGCGATGTCGCCGGATCAAGACTGGCAACCGGTTCGTCAGCCAGCATCATCTCCGGGTTTTGCATCAACGCCCGCGCGATGCCCACCCGCTGCTGCTGCCCGCCGCTCAAATTACCGGCGCGGTTTTGCGCCCGATCAGCGATACCCACCCGTTCTAAAGCCGCCATTGCCCGTGCCTTTTCTTGCGCGGGGAAATAATTAAACAGACTGTAAACCGGATTAACATAGCCCAAGCGTCCCGACAGTACATTGCTCATGACACTGGCGCGTTTGACCAGATTGAACTGCTGGAAAATCATACCGATGCGGCGGCGAATGACGCGCAGTTCATCGTCGGGCGCGGCGGTAATATCCAACCCGTTCCAAATAATGCGGCCAGATGTCGGTTCGATCAGGCGGTTGATGCAGCGCAGCAGCGTCGATTTACCCGATCCGCTCAAACCGATAATGGCGACAAACTGCCCATCAGGAATTTCGAGATTAATTTCCTTGAGCGCCATAAAGCCGTTTTCATAGACTTTGGTGAGGTTTTCAATAACCAGCATAAGCCCCGCTTTATATAAATAATACGGACAGAGAAGATGTGTCTCTGTCCGTATAGTTTACTGTAACTGATTTAATAGACCCTTACTTCTTCGGTGGATTAAACACATCTTCTTCGGTCAAGCCCAGCAGATCGAAGCGGGCGCGTACCGCGTCATAAGCCGCATCGGTCACTGGGGCGATGCCGCTCCAACCATAGAAGTCATTGCTGCCGATAGAAGTCTTCCATTCATCGGTCTTAGCGAAAGCTTCCAAAGCGGTGATGATCTGAGCCTTCAGTTCTGGCGGGAAGTCCTTACCGAAGCTCAAGGTATCGTTCGGGATCGGCGCACTAATACGCAGGATACGAACCTTCTCGATAACATCCTTGGCGGTGTCACGTATGTTGGCACGGGCGTCCAGAACTTGTATCTTTCCAACCAGCAGTTTCTTGCCGTCTTCGCTGATGCTGGATTGGTCAACCGTCAAATCATACGGTTCGGGTGAGTCACCAACTGCCCAACGCGCACCGGGAACCAGCGGCGGGCTAAAGAAGGTCGTGCCGAAATCGGCATCACCATTGTAGACAGCCTGTACAACTTGGTTGTGTCCACCAGCCGAAATTTCTTTACTGGGGACGATTCCGGCCTGCTTGAGTTCAACTGCCGGAACAATATAGCCGGAAGTTGAGGCTGCGTCTGGATAAGCCCAAGTCTTGCCAGCCAGATCGCCGAAGGTGTAAATATCGCTGTCACGGCGCACAATATATTCAGACCAGTAAATGTTCCAACCGTTACGGACGGCGGCCTCTGCTACTTCGACGCCACAGCGCTTGTTGGCGATGACGTATCCGGCAGCAGGGATGAAACCGATGGAACTGCCGGGTGCGGCACACATGGCTTCAACAGTCGCGGCGTACGAGGTAGGAACAGAGACTTTGAATTTGAGGCCGGTAGCCTTCTCCAGTGCCGCAGCCATTACTTCGCCGCCGGTGGTAATCACCTGCGCTTCTACAGACGGCACAAAAAATACCTCAATCGGGTTTGCATCCGTACCGAGGTCGCTTTGGGCGGCTACTGCTTGGATTGAAACCGACAAGGCGGAGATAAGGAGTACGACAAGCAGCAAAACAGAAAATCTTTTGAGTCTCATTGTTTCCCTCGCAATTACAATTGGTTAAGTGAGCGAATGATGCTCCGATGCTTGGATAAAAACCCAAGCATCGAGATGTTAAACCCTATTTAATAATTCGGCAAGTTCTTTAAGGCTCGATTGGTCAAATTAATTGGATACTTTTCTCTCTCAATTCAGTACTCTACTGCTCTTTGTTCAGTAGAAAAATCCATTTCTGCATTTGTTTTTGACTAAAAACTGGCGACTATAGCTGTCGACTATGACTGCCTGTTCGGAAGTACAGCCCAATATCGTCCCAACAGACGAAGATCAAAACCCCATTTTTGTGTAACCTGAAATCATCAGAATAGAGTCTGATCGAAAGGTATACTTTATGAAAACAGCTTTGATTACAGGGGCATCACGCGGATTAGGATTGGCGCTCGCGCGTGAATTAGCCGCGCAAGGTTGGGGATTAATCATTGATGCGCGTGGTGAAGAAGCACTTCATGCTGCCAAACAGCAGCTTGCATCAGCCGCCCGAATCGTGACCATCGGGGGTGATGTGTCTCGTCCTGAACATCGTCAACAGTTGGCACAAGCGGCGGCAGATTTAGGCGGATTGGATGCGGTCATCAACAATGCCAGCGTGCTTGGCCCTAGTCCGCAGCCTAACCTCCTTGATTATCCGCTGGATGAACTTGAAGCGGTCTATAAAACCAACGTCATCGCCCCGTTAGCCATCCTCCAAGCCGTTAAAGCGCGCTTGCATCCCGACGCGCGTATCATCAACATCAGTAGTGACGCTGGCATTGAACCCTACGCCGGTTGGGGTGGATACGGCAGCAGTAAGGCCGCTTTGGAGCAGATGTCCGCCATTCTCGCGGCGGAAAATCCGCAGTGGCGCGTATTCTGGGTTGATCCGGGGGATATGCGTACCGAGATGCATCAAGCCGCTTTCCCCGGCGAGGACATCAGCGACCGACCCCTGCCGGAAGTCAGTGTGCCGGGATTAGTTGCCCTGCTCAGTGATGATTATCCAAGTGGGCGTTATCGGGCGCGAACTGTCCTCGAACCCAAGCCGGAAGCACCACCTGTAAATGGGTTGAATCTGGTGCTGCAAGTTCAAGATTTTGAAGACGCAGCCGATTTCTTTGGTAAGCATCTCAATCTGCCCATCCAGAAAGAGTGGCACGATACCGGACATGGCGCGCTCTTTAGTGCCGGACAAGCCACTATCGAAATTGCGGATGCTGCCCAGATCGCTGAGGTTGATCGGGTTGAAGTTGGTCATGCCGTCAACGACTCAATACGGTTGGCTCTCGGCGTGCGGGATGTTCACCAAGCCTCCACCGACGTTCAAGCAGGCGGCGCGGAAGCTTTACACGCCGTTGTGGATACCGATTGGGGGCATCGCAACCAGCGCCTTTCACTGCCTGATAATCTGCCAGTGAAAGCCTTGACTTTGTTTCAGGTTATCGAACCGAATGGTAAGGATCAATCATGAGCGAACGGGTACTAACAGACACGTTAGATTTTGAACTGCCGCCTGAACTTGAAGCGACTGTCCCGCCCGAAGCGCGTGGATTGACTCGCGATTCGGTGAAGCTCATGGTGTCTTATCCAGCCGACAATCGGGTTATCCATACCCAGTTTAACAAGATTGCTGATTTTCTGGTGGCGGGTGATGTGGTCGTCATCAACACCAGCGGCACATTGAACGCGGCATTTTCTGCTAAACGTTCAGATGGCAAAGCCTTCGCGATTCATCTCTCGACACATTTGCCAACAGATGAATGGATTATCGAAGTGCGCCAACCGGACGACATCGGAACCAAACCCTTTTTTGAGGCGCAAGTTGGCGAGGTATATCAACTATCCGGCGGCGGAAATGTCACCTTAATTGAACCGTTTGGTGTTCCCTTGAACGGACGTATCCGCTTGTGGCGGGCTGAACTCAAACTGCCCATGACGCTGGATACGTACCTCAAGCACTACGGCAATCCGATTCGTTACCGCTATGTGCCGCAGTCGTGGGACAGCCGCTATTATCAAACCGTTTATGTGACCGAGATGGGCAGTGCGGAAATGCCCTCGGCAGGCCGCGCCTTTACGCCGGAAATCATCACGCAGTTGTGTGCAAAAGGAGTATTGGTCGTCCCGCTGCTGTTACATACCGGTGTTTCCAGCATGGAAGAACACGAACTGCCTTATGCCGAATATTACGGCCTTCCAGCCGTCACAGCCCGCGTCATTAATTTGGCTCACGAAAACGGCGGACGGGTAATCGCCGTCGGCACAACCGTTGTACGAACACTCGAAACGGTTGTTGATGAAACAGGTTTGGTTCATGCGGGTGAAGGTTGGACGGAAACCATCGTCACCCCGCAGCGCGGCGTTAAAGTGGTTGACGGACTGCTTTCGGGGCTGCACGAACCGAAGGCCACCCACTTAGCCATGTTAGAAGCGCTTGCTCCGCGTCAACATCTCGCCAAGGCTTACGGCGAGGCGCTTGAGCAAAGCTATCTGTGGCACGAGTTTGGCGATTTACACCTCATCCTCAACCCACCACGCCCGACTCAAGCCAAGTAATCGAACCAAAACCTTCTTGAAAACACCCCCACATTGATAAAAGCGGGGGTCATAGATTATCATCTCAACCTTTCCGGTAATGCGTGGATGCCGATCTTGCCACGGCAGGTGATAATCGATGTTTGTCTCATTGGAATTTTGGCTGTTCGTCGCGGTTACACTACTTCTCTACTACCTCATACCCGGCAAATGGCAAAACTTGCTGTTGTTAGTGGCGAGTTATCTCATTTATGCTTATCTCGAACCGGGATTTGTGCTGCTGTTGGCGGCAATGACCCTATTTAATTTTTGGATTGCGCGTTTTATCCAATCCAACGCGCCGCATCACCGACGTTATTTTTGGGCGGCGGTCATCGTCAATGTGGGTGTGCTGGCGCTGTTCAAATATGGGTTGGGTATCCCCGAACTGGTCAATCCGCTTCTCAACAAACTGGGATTGCCCAATGAGGTGCTGACGGTAAATTTGCTGCTGCCTTTGGGCTTATCGTTTTATTCATTCAGGGCTTTGGCTTATGTCTTTGACATCAACAACCAGCTCATCAAGCCGGAAAATAGTCTTGTCGATTTTGGTTTATATATTGCCTTTTTTCCACAGATTGTGGCCGGGCCAATCGTGCGTCCTCAACCCTTCATCACGGCATTAAAAAACCGGCGCAGCTTGACTCAAGAGCGGCTCGTAGACGGTATCACCTTCATTTTCATGGGATTCTTTTACAAGGTCGCCATTGCTGACCCGCTGTTTACCACATTGCAATCGTCTGCCACCAACATCGGCACTTTATCCTCTGCCGATGCATGGTCGGCGCTCATCCTCTATACCGTCCGTATCTATGCCGATTTCGCCGGATATAGTTTGCTGGCCATTGGCGTTAGTGTCTGGTTTGGTTTGCCGGTTGTGGAAAACTTTCGCCAACCTTATTTTTCGCGAACGGTGAGCATCTTTTGGGATCGCTGGCATATCAGCCTTTCAACATGGATTCGGGATTACACCTTCTATCCCACCAGCCGCTTTTTATTACGCCGTTTAGGTAATCAATGGGCGCGTACTATTCAAGTCATCGCCCTCATCATTTCGATGACCATCAGCGGAATGTGGCATGGAACAGGTTGGACATTTGTTGTGTGGGGCGCACTGCATGGCGTATACCTTTCGCTTGAACGCCTCTTTTTCCCGAAGGTGCGGGTAAAGCCCAAAAAAGTGACATGGCGTTTTTGGGTGCAGGGCGCGCTTGGAATGACGGTCACGTTGATAGCCGTCAGCGCGGCATGGGTCTTCTTCCGTGCCGATACCCTTTCCGACGCATTTATTTTTTTTGAACGTCTATTTTCTTCTAATCCCTTCGATACCATAAACGCGTTATGGTGGATTAAAGTTCTCGTTCCCATCGCGCTGCTGCTCATCATCGACCTTCCGCAGTTGCTCACAGACAATGCACTGGTTTTGTGGCGCTTACGATCAATTTGGCGCATCGCACTATGCACCATCATGCTGCTCGGTATATTCATTTTTGGAAGCCAAACCCATGCGCCGTTTATTTATTCCGGATTCTGAGTCCGCGAGAACCATTCCCCGATTAGCCACGCTGTTATTGTCAGTGCTGGTTGTGCTGATCGCAACGGACAGGGCAGTCGGTTACATCATCCCTAAAATCACCATCGAGCCGCCCTTTATCCTACGCTTGCAGAATGTACCGGGGGTCGAAAAATTGTGGGATTTTGCACAAACCGGCGTTGAACCGATTGTCTTTACAGGCAGTTCGCAGCTTTATATGGGAATCTCTTCTCGAGTGTTTAATGAAGAAATAAAACAAATCACCAATGACGACGTGCCGTCCGTCAACATCAGCATATGGGGCGGAGTCGCCGCTATTCAGCATGATTTAATAAAAAATCTGATTATTCCGAATCATCCGAAAATTATTCTGTATGGTGTTGAAGCACGAGCCTTGTCTACCGAGGCTCAATATTCGCCCGAAGTGGATGATTTCCGCAATAAGCCTTTGGGCTATGCCGTTTCGATTCAATCCGATGCGGAACGGGCTTTGCTGCTGTGGCTGCTTCAGCATTCCAATTGGGTGCGTTACCGTGATAATTTGCGCGACTGGTTAACCGGTGCGCGGCAAATCAACCAACTTGAATTCGACCCGACGGACTTGGATGAGTTAGGCCATTTGAAAAACCCGAATATACATGATCGTGATCCCAGCAGCATCTGGGGCTTCATGCACTTCGCGGCGGATGACGTTCCTCGTCAATTATTGGAGAGCATTGTATCAAGCTGTAAACAAAACGGCGTACAATGTGTTCTCTTGAATATGCCGCTGCATGAACTGGCCTATCAAACCATTACCGAAACTGATGAAGCCGGTTACCGCAGTGTGCTGCAAGAGATCGGGCTGCCAATCTGGGATTTCAATACTGCGTCGTGCCGGAAAATTTTGGGTGATGAGTCATTTTATAATCTGAATCATCTGAATGAGCATGGCGCAACCATATTCTCCAAGATGGTCGCCGATGTTTATGCCAAGGTGTTTTTCAATTTACCGATTAGCGGGAATGCGAACTGCGCCACCTATTAATGGATGAAGCGAACGGTGCTGTTCAAAGCTGGAAGCCAAATTTATGCATCATTTGTTTATTCGGGATTCTGAGCCGCCACGAACGATTTCCAGACTGTTGATGGCTGTCTTGGGAATGGTTGTCTGCCTCGTTGTGGTTGATCGGGTACTAGGCTTCGTCCTTCCACGATTGACCATCGAGCCGCCGTTTATTTTGCGCCTACAAAACGTGCAGGGTGTGGAACGGTTGTGGGCAATGAACGCCGAAAATATTAAACCGGTTGTGTTCACAGGCAGTTCAATGATACACACCGGATTGTCGCCGCATATCTTTGATGACCAAGTGAAGGCCGTTTCGGGAAAGACTGTAAATTCGGTAGACATCAGCGTGTGGGGTGGGGTCATCACTTCACAGCGCGAGATGATTCAGAACCTGATTATTCCCAACCATCCACAGGTCATCATCTATGGCATTGAAATGCGGGCGCTACTGCCTGCTGCTCAAGAGCCGGATGCCGAAGGCATGGAAGATTTCCACAACAAGCCGCTGGGTTATGCCGTGTCTCGTCAGTCTGGTATTGAGCGGGATGTGCTGCTGTGGTTAATGCGATACTCCAATTTATTTCGTTACCGCGATAACATACGCGAATGGCTAACGGCCAAGCGGGAAATCAACTTTCTTGGATATTCACCTGATGCTGTTGATGATCGCGGTCATTACCGTGATGTAGCCATTTTTCCGCGTGATCCGGTGTTGATTAAAGGCTACTTTACACCTTTTTCGGTCAGCGACGATACCCGTCAAACCATGTCCGCTATTGGGGCAACCTGCAAACAAAGCGGTGTTCAATGTATTTTGTTGAACATGCCGATTCATGAGACGGCCTTTCAGTACATAACGGGCGAGGATGTGGCACTGTATAACGGGGTTCTGCGTGAAGCCGGCCTGCCGGTATGGGACTTCAACACCGAACAGTGCCGGCGTTTGCTCGGTGATCAATCCTACTTCGATATTATCCACCTGAACGAAGCCGGTGCAGAAATCTTTTCCAAGTGGGTTGCAGATGTTTATGCACAGGTGTTTTTTCAGCAGCCGTTACAGGGTGATGTGGCCTGTGCGAAGTTGAATTCTTAAGTTCGTTTTTAGGGTACAATCCACCCTATATACCCGTTTATTTATTGAATGAAAGATTGAATCAATGGCAAAAATGCTGCTTTTCGTTGGTACGTATACCGAACCATTACCTCATGTTCCAACTGCACATGCTGAGGGCATTAATACCTACAGTTTTGATCCGACAACCGGCAAAATCGACTACTTGAGTTCGACTCATGGCATTGATAACCCGACTTATACCACTGTTGACCGTGCCGGGAAGCATCTGTACGCGGTGTGTGAATTCGAAGGCGGGCGGGAAAATGTGTGTGCGGCCTTCAAAATTGATCGTGACACAGGCATATTGTCGCTGATTAATGAGATACCGACTTTAGGTGATGCAAGCTGCTTTGTGACGGTTGACCACAGCGGAAAATACGTGATGGTTGCCAATTATGCTGGCGGAAAAACGGCCATTATGCTGCCAATTCGTGAGGATGGTGGCTTGGGCATGGTCAGTGAAACGGTGCAGCATGAGGGCCGGAGCGTGAATGAGGAACGGCAAACCAGTCCACATGGACATTGTATTTTGCCTGATCCAAATAACAACTACGTGGTCGTGGCTGATCTGGGCATCGACCAACTGGTGCGGTACAAACTAGATGCGTCCAACGGCAAATTGATTCCGGCTTTTGAAGGCAGTGTCAAATTGGATGCCGGTTCCGGGCCAAGACATTTTGTCTTCCATCCAAGCGGGGAATTTGTCTATGTCTTGAGTGAACTTTTAGCGACGGTGACGGTCTTTAGTTACGATGCGGTCAGCGGCATGATGCACAACTTACAGACCATATCCATGCTGCCAGAAGGTTATGATGGGCAGAAGTGGGCGGCGGCCATTCGGATTACAGCCGATGGACGGTTTGTGTATGGGTCAAATCGTGGGCATGACAGCCTTGCCATGTTTGCGGTGGATCAGCAAAGCGGGCAGTTGACTTCATTGGGTTTCCAATCCACCGGTGGCAAAGTGCCAAGAGACTTCAATATTGACCCGACAGGCCAATGGCTGTTGGCGGCTAATCAAGCGACGGATACGGTGGTGACCTTCAAAATCAACCCGACAACCGGCGTTTTAGAAGAAACCGGTATTGTGGCGGAAGTGGCTACACCAGTCTGTTTGACGTTTTTGATGACCTAAAAACAAAATTGCCTGATAAACAGGTGATAACAGACAACATTACGGATAATATTACAAAAACTGTGCCTTTCTATCAGGTTCACAAGAGGTCAGTTTGCCTAGATGAAGGAAAATGGTCGTGAGGAAAGTTGGAAGTACCTTAGACCTTTCTCTAACCTCAGTTCGGGATAAACTTCAAGGTTTGAAGATCGGGAGCTAAGGCAGATGTTTCTTGGGTTGGTGACAATAAACCATCAAACCAACTACCAGATTAGCTAAAAAATTGGCGAGAGTATTCAATCTAAGAAATATTCTTCAATTGGTCTGTGATGGTCTCCAATATACTGCGTTTGCACAAGAGCAGCTTGTCGGATTCTAAGATCAAGCAGTTCCTGTGCAAACACCATCCGAAAATTATCGACATAGCAAATCCTTCCAGTAAACTCATTTTGGATACCTATAGGCTTAGTCTGTCAACCAGAGGGTGACTTTTCTTTCACGAGAGACACATCCTTATCCCGAATTCAGGTTACATTAGTAACGCTTCCCTTCGGCGTTTCCAATTTCGCTAATGCTCTAATTAAGTCCTCTAAAATATTCCCCCTGCGATCTTCTGATAAAGCCTCGCTTCTTTTAAATGCCGCTAATAATCTCCAAGTAGTATTTAATTCATCAGAAACTTTATTAAGCCTCTGGAAGTTAAGTCTATAGATAATTAGGGCTGAAGCGGAGATAAATTCTGTAATTAGACCAGCTATCGTACTCAAGTTTGCGTTTGCTACAGTCAGACCGAACATTTGCCCAGTTGCACCGATGAGAATGACAACAAGTCCAAGTGTCATAAATACTGCCGACATAGCAAATCCTTGTATGGTTTGTCCTCTTAAAATATCATAATTTTTCCCAAGTTGCTGAAATGCTTGTTCTAAGTCTCCTAAACTCTCCATAGGGAGAAGTTCAGATTTTATCTGTCTACCTTCAGTTCTATATTCCAAAAAGACCATTATAATTCCGAAGCCGATAGCAATTGGCCCGACTAACGCAAGAATTGTTTTCATGGGTTCTTCAAAACCGCTGGTTGAAATGTTAGCTAAGAGATATATAAGTAGCCCTACAATTATGAGTGCAAAACCTCGGCTTTTTGACATAAGGTAATTTATAGGATTCATGATAGTCATAGATGATTCTTGATTTTCATTTGTATCTGTTTTAGATGCTCCGCTTTTTTCTCCCATATTGTCTTCAGAATTTGTTTTTTCATCTACTGGTTTCATTTTTTACCCTTATATTATTGAGAGATTTTCTATACTGTGATTTGTGTCTGTCGTCAAAAAAATAGGCTACATAAAGACCAAATAGTGGGAATAGTTTAACGCACTTTGAGGCAAAACCTGTAGGAGCTTAACCCGAACTGACGTTTTCCTGCTGATTCGTCGAATATGTCGCATCATGAAGCATGCAAGTGAGGGAGCTTAAAGGTTTGAAAAGACATATCACATTCAAACCGAAAATTAATTTGCGATAAGAACTTTTGTGCTATTGTAGTGTATTGTGAGATTGGGGTTGTAACTGCAACAATTACAACATTTGAGGGAGAAGATTCGGAAATCCGTCAAGAACGCACTTCTGAATTTTAAGAAATTGAAGAATTTTCCGAATCATAGCTGACAACTTCATCGCCGCTTTTGCTGCTTTCGCCGCATATTCCGCATTTGGCTGGCGACCTATTCGACCAACCCGTTATTGCGAATGATGGCCTGATAGGTGTAGAAGCTGTCCTTCGGTGTGCGCTTCTGTGTCGGGTAATCCACGTAGGTGATGCCAAAGCGCCGGTCATAGCCGAAAGCCCATTCAAAATTATCGAGGAGCGACCATGCAAAGTAACCCTTCAAACATGCACCTTGCTCAACTGCCGCCGCCGCCGCCGCCACATGTGCCTTCAAGTAAGCGCTGCGGGGTGGATCATGAACCACGCCTTCGGCAGTCACTTCGTCCGGCACAGCGCAGCCGTTTTCGGTCATATATATCTCAGGTGGATTATATTCCTGCTGCACCCAAGTCAGGATTTCGCGCAGTCCTTCGGGGTAAATCTCCCAGCCCATATCGGTGCGCGGCACATCCGGCAGATCAACATAACGGGCTTTTTCCACAAACGGCGAGTTGGGGTCATCACCGACTACCGTGCGGAAATAATAATTGACACCCAAGAAATCCATCGGCGTGGAGATAATCTCCATGTCTCCGGCCTGAATATCCGGCCCATCCGCGCCTAAAAGTGCCAGACGGTCAGCCGGATACGCGCCTTTGAATAACGGGTCTGCCAGCCAGCGGTTGGTTTTACCGTCGACGCGAACGGCAGCTGCTTTATCGGCTTCTGAATCCGTCACCGCATGAACCGGCGACAAACTCAGGACGATACCGGCTTTACTCGCGCTGCTGTTGGCATGAATAATCGGGATGGCCTTACCATGTGCCAGATAAAAATGATGCAGCGCTTGGTTGGCCTCGCGATAAGAAACATGCTTATGCCCCGGCGCATGAACACCTTCGTGGTAGCTCAGGTAAGCGATGCAGTACGGTTCGTTGAACGTCATCCAATTTTTAACACGGTCGCCTAAGGCGCGGGTTATCACATCGGTGTAGTTGGCGAACCAATCCGCCGACTCACGGTTGAGCCAGCCGCCTTTTTCGTCCAGCGCCTGCGGCATATCCCAATGGTAGAGCGTCGGGTAAGGGGTGATGCCTGCTTCGAGCAGTTTATCGACCAGCGAGTCGTAGAACGCGATGCCTGACTCGTTAATTTGTCCGTTTCCGTCGGGAATAATACGCGGCCATGCGATGGAAAAACGGTAGGCTTTTAAACCCAACGTTTTCATCAGTTGGATGTCTTCAGGGTAATGATGATAGTGGTCACAGGCAGCATCACCCGTATCACTGTTCATAATTTTGCCGGGGGTGTGCGAGAAAATATCCCAAATGGATGCGCCGCGACCGTCCTCTTTGACAGCGCCTTCTATCTGGTAAGAAGCTGTGGCGCAGCCCCATACAAAATCCTTGGGGAACATAATCGAGCTGCTCATTTTTCGACACCTGTGATGACGATGCCCTGCATAAACTGCTTCTGGGCAAGGAAGAAAATAATCAATGGGATGAGCATGGTCAGCACCGCACCCGCCATCATCTGGTTGGGCTGGGTGCTGTACAACTGGGTGAAGCGCTGAAGCGCTACCGACAGCGGTTGAGCCGCCGGTGAACCGGCTGTGTAAATCAGCGCGTTCTGGAACTCGCTCCAAATCACCAGTGTGTGAAAGAGCATGACCGTCACCAGCGCGATACGTGCCTGCGGTAAAACCACCCACAAAAAGGTCTGGAATGGCCCCGCGCCGTCTACCGTCGCCGCTTCATCCATCTCGCGCGGGATGCCCAAGAAATATTGGCGTAGCAGAAACACGTTGTAAGCGTTGGCAAAAAAGTGCGGCACGATCAACGGCAAAAGTGTGCCTGTCCAGCCGATCTTCTGAAAGAAAATAAAGGTGGGGATGAGCGTGACCTGCGGCGGCAAAATGATGGTCGCCATCAAAATCATGAACAGGATGTTGATGCCGGGAATACGAAAGCGTGAAAATCCATAAGCGACAAAAGCCGCCGAAATCACCGCGCCAACCGCGCTAATCAAGGTAACAGCCAATGTGTTCGCCAGCGCACGGGGGAAGTTCAAATGTTTTTCATCCACAGCGGTTGCGTAGACATTGGGCTGTGGGTCAAACGTTTTGACCTGCTGCAGCGCCGCCGCACGTAAGGGTAGGTTAACCGGTGGTGCGCTCAGATCAGCCGGATCAATAAAATCCGAACTGCTGCGCTTGGCCTGTAACAACGCTAGCTGCTTGGTTTGTCCATCTACCGGAACCAGATACAGCGGCAGCGTTTTGCCGTTGTAATCAATAGTGACTGCCGTTTCCGGCAAAAAGGGTTGGTTCGGGTCAGCCAGTTGGTCAGCCGATTTGAAGGAGGTCGTCACCATATAGAAAAATGGCGAGATGTAAATCAGCGCGATTAACGTCACAAAAGCGATCAGCGAACCCATGCCAATCAGGCGCACAGCTCGAAGCTGGCTAATGGAGAAGTTGGTCTTGCTTAGAGGGTTAGGTGTTGTAATTGCTGCCATTGTGGTTTAGCTCCTTGGCGCATTCGGCTGGAAGACCCATTTGCCAGATGACAAGAAGACTCCTGCGGTGATTGCCAGAACGATGAGCATCAAAATCCATGCTAAGGCCGAGGCATATCCCATATCGGAAAAAGCAAAGGCTGTCTTATACAGGTACATGTTGTAAAAATAGGCCGAGTAATTCGGGTTGCCGCTGCCGTTGGTTAGCACAAAAGCGGTGGTGAAGTACTGGAACGTGCCGATGAGTCCGGTCACGAGATTGTAGAGGATAACCGGTGTAATCATCGGGATCGTGATCGAACGGAAGCGCCGGACAGCGTTAGCCCCGTCCACTTTGGCGGCTTCATAAAGCTCTGTAGGCACATTTTGTAAGCCGGCGAGGTAAATGACCATGGCGTTGCCGATGCCCCATAAAGCGATCAAGGCAAGACCGGTCAGGATATAGCGTTCGTCATTCAACCACGCTGGCCCTTGAATTTGAAACAGCGCCAGCACCTTATTCAGCCAGCCGGTATCCCGCCCTAGAATCTGCTGGAAGATCAAAGCGGTGGCGACACCGGGAACAACCGATGGCAGATAAAACAAGGTTCTGAAAAGCCGGATGAAGGGCAGACTCAAGTTGCCGATGATCGCCAGCCCCAAGGCCACCAGCATACTGCTTGGTAGGGCAATAAGGGCAAATACCAGCGTCACTTTCATGGACTTCCAGAAGAGGACATCGGTTGCGCCGACAATGGTGCTGCCGACACGGAAGAGTTCGCTGTATCCGGGGGAAAGTACTGCGTCAGCGTTTTCATCGGTCGAGTCTGCTGTCTTGAACTCAAGGCTCAACATCCGTGAATAATTGCGCCCGCCGACCCATTTTGGGCCCTCTGGGCTGGTGATGTTGTAGTCGGTAAAGGACAAATACAACGACGTTAACATCGGGCCAGCCGTGAAGATCACAAGGCCAACCAGCCACGGCAGAATAAATAAGAATCCCCAAAAAATTTCAACTTGTTTTAGCGAGTAACGGGTTGGTTTAGAAGTAATTTTCGTTCCGCCAACGGCTGCGCTCATCGACATAGGAGTAGCCTCCAACACAATCAATTTTAATCGCGAAGCAATGTGACAGGCACATAGTATATGCCTGTCACATCACGCTTATCAAATTACGAGGCTGCGGTGGGCGCAGGTGTCGGGGTGGGAGGGAAGTTGCCCTCGAAGATACCCTGTTCCGTCTTGTTCAGGTCATCCATCGTTTTCTGGATGTCCAGACTGCCATCGGTGCGGATATTGCCCCAGACCGCTTGGAAGGCATCAAAGGCCTGAGCATAATTCGGCAGGTAGCCTTCGTGGTTGGGAATATCCAAGTAAGGAATGGCGGCGTAAACCACGTTCAAATCCATACCGGGGAACTGCTTCTTCATGCCTTCTTCCCATGACGCACGGGCTGACGCACGGGCGGGCAGGCAGCCGTAAACCGTGCAAAGCTGTGAAGCAATTTCGGAGGAATTCAGCCACTTCAGAACTTCCCAAGCGGCATCCTTGTTCTTGCTCTTAGCCAGCATACCGAAGGTGTCGGCGTGCAGCGGGGCGACGATCTTCTGACCGTCAGTACCGTTGACTGCGGGTGCGGCGTAAATGCCCCAGTTGAACTTGGCGCTGCCAACACAGCACGAATACCATGTATGGCTGTACCACATACCGAGACGGGCTGATTCGAAAGGTGTTGTTCCCTGACCTAACGCGCCTTCTGCGGCAGCATCAGGAATGAAATGATCTGTGAAAATACCCTTCTGGTACCACTTCATGGCTTCGATAAAGGCTGGTTGGTTGAAATCGGCGGTCTTGCCATCCGGTGCTAAACCAGAGTCTGTAGCACCAAACTGCATGGCGACATGGCGCATACTGTTCCAGAAATCGCCGTAGCCGTAGTTCTGAATCTTGGTGGGGTCAAAGTCGGCTTCGTCAGAATATTTACCATTGGAATCCGAGGTAATCAGTTTGCCGACGACTGCCACTTCGTCCCAATCCCAGTTGACTTGGTTGCCGTCTTTATCCGTGTACTTGGCACCGAATTCTTTAGGCGGCAGCGGAATTTCGGCATTGTTGAAAATATCTTCGTTTACATATAGGAATGAGGGATAAATACCCAGCGCCACCGAGAGATTACGTCCACCGGCGTCTTGGAACAGCTTGAGGGTAGCGGGATCGTAGTCATCCAAGTTCAGGGCTGCTTTATCTTTTTCGATATAGGGAGACAGGTCTTCCCACAATTGAATGGAGTCATACAAGCCGCGAATGCCGACCGGACCGATCAAGTCTGGTGGATTGTCGCCCGCCGCTTGGGTGAGCAGCACATCACGGGCGGTGGTATTGGCGTTGATGTCGAAGCTGATTTTGATGTCGGTGTGAGAGTCGTTCCACAGGGCAGCGATGGCATCCTGCGGGTCTTTTTGGTCTGGACGATCACCGGTACCTAAACCGACGAAAATGCGAATATTGATGGGATCAGCCGCTTGAGCAATGCCACCAAAAAGAAAAGCGGACAAAACAATTAAAAGAACACTTGCGCGTAGAAGCCTCTGCATGTTTAAAACTCCTGCTTAATATTGTTTCCACGTAAATATCGCGGTAGAAGGGGAGAGATTAAATTACGAACGATAGTGCCTCCTCAATCTATGAATGCGAATTCTTGTTGTGAATGCGCATTCAGATGCTATCTTGAAGGTCTGAAAATGTCAAGGAAGTCGATTACTATCGTGATAATATTCACGATTTTCACGAATGGTTTTAGTCGTTTTTCGCCTAGAAATGTGATTTTGTGCTATGCTCTGATGTGCGCTAGAATTTGTGAGCGGTTGAGCGCGCGGTCATGAAAAATCGGGAAAAATGCTGTGAATACGTATTCATAAATGGATTTGTTGTGAATAAGCATTCATGATACGATAGGGGTTAAACATCGTAAAACCTAAACGCAGCACTGGTAAAACAAATTGAGCACCAAAGACAACAAATCTGTCACGATGTATGAAATTGCCCGTTTAGCGGGTGTTTCGCAAAGCACTGTCTCTCGTGTCCTTGCTGGCAATACCTTTGTCGCACCAGAAAAATATGCGGCGGTGATGGAGGTGGTCGAGCGTTTAAACTACCGCCCTAACATGGCTGCACAGGGATTAGTGAATGGGCGTACATCTGCCATCGGCATATTGACGCGCTCTTTAGGCAGCCCTTTTTACGGTGAACTCTTGCGCGGCATCGCGGTTGGATTGCAAGGAAGCAGTTTCTCGCCGGTCATCAGCATGGGCAGCGAAAAACCCAATGAGGATTTGAACGCGGTCAACTTTCTTTTGTCGCGGCGTGTGGATGCACTGATTCTGCTGTACTCCAATACACTGACCGATGATTATATACGGGAGATTGCGGCAGAAACGCCGCTGGTGGTCATCGGGCGCTCGGTTCCGAATTTGGAAGAACAGTGCGTCTATATGAATAATTTTTCAGGGGCGTATACGGCAGTGGCTTACCTCATTAGTAAAGGGCATCAAGGGATTGCTCACATTACGGGTTCGATGGATACACCGGATGCTAATGATCGTCGCGCCGGTTATATCCAAGCGCTGATTGATCATCAGATTGAACCTGATCCGGAACTGATTATTGAAGGTGATTTTGCTGAAACATCCGGTCAGTTGGCGGTCGATAAACTGCTGTCGATACGCGACGCTCATCCTTTCTCGGCTATTTTCGCCGCTAACGATCAAACGGCAATGGGTGTCCGGCTGGCGTTGTATCACCGGCAAATTGACGTTCCCAACGATATTTCGCTAATGGGTTATGATGATTTGTCCAGCTCCCAATATATGACCCCGCCGCTGACCACTATTCGCCAGCCAGTTTATTACATGGGGCTGATGGCATCCAAAGCGGTACTGGCAGCGATGGATGGTAAAGAATTTCACCTGCCGGAGTTTCCCGGCGAATTAGTGGTACGTCAATCGGTCAGCATTGCTGGTGGTTACCGCAAATCCTAAACGAAAAGAGGCACTGCTGCGCCTCTTTGTGAATAGTGCCTATCAATTAATCGTTACGCCGGAATGACGTAGAGTTCAGTTTGGACGTTGCCTAACCACTCGACACCGTTTTCAGTCACCAGTACATCTTCTTCCAAGCCGATGAAGCCGTGACCGGGTACAGGCACACCGAGTTCCAGTGTATAACAGTTGCCTGCCTCAACAATGCCGTAAGGGGTATTGCCATAACGTTCCCAACGCGGCCCGAGCAAGACCGCGCCGTCATGGACAGTACGTCCGATTTGGTGACCGGTGGCATGTTTGTATTCGGGATAACCTGCATTGATGACGGTTTGACGCGCGGCATCATCTACCACCCAGCCTTGAACGCCGGGTTTGAGGACAGCCGCCGCAGCCATAATCGCTGCCCGAACCGTGTCAAAACCCTTTTGAACCGCCTCTGGAATGGTGGTTTCGCCTTTGGGCTGCAAGTACCATACGCGCTGAATATCCGAGATGTATTCGTTGAGAATCACGCCCTGATCCATGTGAATGAGGTCGCCGGGTTTCGCTATGTATTGATCGGTGGGCGATAAATGTCCAACGGGGGAATCAGGGCCTACGGTGACCGTCGGGCAGTATTTAATATCCCACGCGGGTGGCACACCGGCCTTTTCATATTCACCGAGTACGAAATTCGCCATTTGTAGGCCGCCCATTCCCGGTTCCAAAACCTCACCGATGCGACCAATCACCTGATCGGTCAGGTCAATCGCGGCCCGAATACGGGCGACTTCACCGGCAGTTTTGCGTCCACGCAGCGAACTGAGGATGCCTTCAGCCGAAATAAATTCATAGGGCTTGCCTGCTAAGTAACGCTGAAGCGTCAAAAACATACCGTGCGAGAGGCCATCTGCCGCTGTGTCACTTTCGGAATAATTCAGCGCGATCTGCTTGGGATTAAGACGATCAAGCACCTCTACCAGCGCGGGTTGAATGCTCTGGTCATATGAAATGACTTCATCCCAGACACCCATACGCTCAAAGTTGCCCACTTCGTAGCGTCCGGCAATGGCAATTTTGTCGCCCTTACTGGTGATAATCAGCGCGGTATGCCACGTCACATTGGAAGGTGAAATCAACGGCAGCGCCGGATCAGAATTATGAGCGGTTTCGCGCACAAAAGTCAGCCAGCAATCCACGTTTTTCTCTTTGAGGATGCCCACAGCCTGCTGAATTTTTTCGAGTTGAATGGTGAAATCGACCATAAATTATCCTATCTGTTAAAGCGTCGAATGATAGCCAAAAGTGTACCGCGTTTTAACACGATCATACGACTGGCGCGGTCTATTTGGTCAGACGACTCACTTCCACGCTTCCCACTTCACGACAGTGTCAAATTCTTTGCGGCCTTCTGGTCGGGCAGGACGTTCAACAAGGGCTTCCGGTGTCGGATAGCCAAATGAAATGGCGATACGCAGATGCCACTCCACTGGAAAATTGAGGATGCCGCGTGCTTTCTCGCCGTCATAAATCGACGCTAAACACGAGCCGACGCCTAACTCCCACGCCGCCAACTGCATATAAGCGGCGGACTGTCCCGCGTCGAACATCAATTGGAACTTGATGCTCGGATCAGGTGTCAGAATAGCAATGCCCATGGCCGCACCTGCCAGATGCCCGGCAAAATCACCACAGGTTGAGAGGGCATTCAACGTTTCACGGTCACGGATGGCGACGAACAATCTTTCCTGTAAATTCTTGGAAGATTGGGCTAAACGTCCTGCATTGAGGATGGTTTCAGCGACATCATCCGTTATAGGCTGGTCGGTGAATTGACGAATGGCGCGTTTGGCGCGAATGACATCATAGGCCGTCATGAGTTAAGCTCCTGTCATCAATCAATTGAAATTGCGATCCGTAATTTAACGCCTTATCGTGCTAAAGGCTATGTTGTACAGTTGGCTAGGGACTGACATTCGTTACAGCTAAAGTGTTTTCGATAGATGGATTGCATTGGACTCATAACACGCTTGTCAATATGCAAGTATCCTTATTATCAGGAGACCTGAAGAATATGTCTACATCATTGAGCACAGCCCAAGAACTGCTGGCGGTTTTACCCCTTTTCAACCGGATTATGGCGGTTGAACTGCGGCAGGAAACGGGCGATGACACAACCATGCCTCAATTCCGGGTGCTGACTTATTTGGCTGAAGCACCGCTGACCATGAGCGATATTGCCCGCAAACGGCATGTCAGCTTTCAGTCGGCAGGCGAACTGGTACAGGCATTGGTGGAGCGGGGATGGGTGGTACGGATGCCGGACCCGTCTGATCGTCGCCAATCTTTGCTGCATCTCACGGATGCTGGATTGGCTCAATATGAGCGGGTGCAGCACCATATGTTAGAACGGCTCACTGGCTTCATGGATCAACTGGATGAAGATGAAAAGACAACCATTCAGCAGGCACTTCAATCTTTACATCGGGTTTTGGTTGAAGAGGTAATTGAACATGTTGAAGGAAGCTGAAGCATCACCTTACACGCAACCGGTTACATCTGCTGAAAAGCTGTCTGAGAGCGTCCCGATTATTCAGGTGGATCACCTGACTAAAAAGTTTGAGGATTTCACTGCTGTCAACGACATCAGTTTTGAAGTGCGCGAAGGTGAAATCTTTGGTTTTTTGGGGCCGAACGGCGCGGGTAAATCCACCACCATCAAAACATTGTGTACACTGCTGCAACCCACCAGTGGACATATCCGTGTGGCCGGTTACGACGTTGAAGAAGCGCCGGATGTGGTGCGCTCGATGATCGGCATTGTTTTTCAAGATAACTCGCTCGACAGTGACCTCACCGCGCAGGAAAACATGGAATTCCACTGCATGGTTTATCACATTCCCCGTGCTGAACGCAAAGAACGCATTAAGCGGCTGCTCGACCTGATGGAACTGACCGAATTTAAAGACCGCCGCGTCAAAACGTTTTCCGGTGGGATGCGCCGCCGTTTGGAAATCGCGCGTGGTTTGCTGCATGAGCCGCGTTTGATGGTGCTGGACGAACCGACCGTTGGACTTGATCCACAAACCCGCAATTACATCTGGCAGTATGTGCGCGACCTGCGAAAGATTCATCACACCGCCATTTTCATGACCACTCATTACATGGACGAGGCTGAGAACTGCGACCGGATTGCCATCATCGACAAAGGTCAGATTGTGGCGCTGGATACCCCCGCAGCACTTAAGAAAATGGTGGGTGAAGATCAGATCGAGTTGAACACACGCGATAATGTCCGCGTGATTCAGGCTGTGAGTGAGCATTTTCAAGTGCCGGTCAGTGAACGCGATGGGATGGTGGTCATTCAAGTGCCATCCGCCGAGAGTTTTGCGCCTAAGCTGCTGGCGGAACTGCCGACACTGACCGGCGGCGTGACGATTGAAAACCTGCACATCCGCCGACCGAGTTTGGAAGACGTTTTCCTGAAATTGACGGGACGGACGATCCGCGAAGAAGAAGGTGCGAAAGATCAACGTAAACTTAATCTAAGGCGCATGGGACGCATCAAATAGGAGGAGATCATGGCTACCCGATCAATTTCAGCGGTCACTAAACGTCAGGGTGTTTCCTACAGTCGTGATCTGGAAGTCATTTACGGCATCTGGCTGCGCGACTTCAAAAAGTTCTGGCGCGAACGCAGCCGTTTGTGGGGCGGGGTTTCCCGTCCGATTTTGTGGTTGGTGATTCTCGGCAGCAGTCTAAAACCTGTAGTGACCAACAATACCTTGACCGGAAATGTGGATTACATCCAGTATATTTTTCCCGGTGTCATCGGCCTGACATTGATTTTTGCCACCATGCAATCAGCCATCAGCATCATCTGGGATCGGGAGTTTGGCTTCCTCAAAGAAGTGCTGGCTGCGCCGGTTTCGCGTATTTCTATTATCATCGGGAAGGTGTTGGGCGGCGCAACACAGGCAACGCTGCAAGGCGTTATCACGTTGGCCTTTGCTCCGTTGATTGGTTTGCGGCTTTCTCCGCTGGCGGTACTTGAACTGATTATCATCATGTTCGGTGTGTCGTTCGCACTGACCTCGCTGGGTGTGGTCATCGCCAGCCGCATGACTTCGTTTGAAGGCTTCGGCACGATCTCAAACTTCGTGGTCATGCCGATGTATTTCCTGAGCGGGGGCATTTATCCAACCAGTACCGCGCCAGCGTGGATGCAACCCTTCATTTCGGTTAATCCGCTGAGCTACGGCGTGGATGCGCTGCGGCACATTACGATTGGTCAGGGCGCGTTCGCTTTCGGGTTGGATGTGGCTTTCCTCGCGGCCTTCACGGTGGTGATGAGCATCATTGCACTGTGGTTATTTAAGCGTGAATAAGTCGATAGTTATCAGCTCACAGTTAACAGAAGGGGTGCGGAAGCGCTCCTTTTGATTTGTTCATCAGTGCAAGTCAACAGCCGAAGGTGCGATAAAAGCAGCAAACATCAGACCATGATGAGGTAAATGCCCCGTTCACGAATTTGTTCAGCCGTTTCAGCATCCAAATTGCTGTCGGTGACGAGGGTGTGAATGGCATCCAATGAGACGACCTGCACCAGCGCCGACTGCTCGAACTTGCTGCTGTCGGTGACGACAATCACATGATCGCCAATTGACATATACGCGCGAAAAAGTTCAGCTTCTTCGGGTGTTTCGGCGCTCAGACCGCGTTGAACGGATATGCCTTTTGTTCCGATGATGACTTTATCAACCTGCAACTGTGCGAGGACAGAACGTGAAAGTGTTCCGCGCACCGCTTGTTCTTCGGGGTCAATGGTTCCGCCGAGCATAATCACCTTATGCTGACCCTGCTGCAAAAGTTCAGCCACGATCAGAAGTGAATCGGTGACAACCGTGAGGTCGTGAAGTCCATGAAGCTGACGCGCGACATATAAGCCGGTGCTGCCGCCGGAAAGCAGCAAGGTTTCGCCATCTTGAACGAGGGCAGCCGTAGCCATGCCGATGCGTTCTTTTTCTTCCACATGACTTTTTTGACGCAATACAATCGGTATTTCGCGGGTAGCCACATTCTGCAAGCGCATCACGCCGCCGTGCACCCGCTGGATACGGTTCTGTGCGGCAAGGGCAGCCAGATCACGGCGGATGGTGGCATCGCTTACGTCAAAGAATTGGCTGAGTTCAGGCACGGTTAAACGGCCACGTTCAGTCACCAATTTGACGATGTGGTCTTGCCGTTCCAGCGAAAGAAAATCGGTATGAGTCATGTTTACAAATCCGTTTGTGTGCGCCGAGTTTGAAGCCTATTTTGTCATCAATATACCAAAAATCTGCCTAAAATGTGTATATCATGCTCATATGTGAACGAATGAGATTAAGAAATTTGCTTTTTCTCTAAAGTGTGCATAATATAAGCACAAACGCGCATCAATGTGAGCACTTGTATTTACAAGTGCAGATTTAACCACAGAGACACAGAGTATGCAGAGAGCGCCAAGCGATGAGCCAAAAAGATTTGTTACTCGACGATTTTAAGCCCAAGCCGCGTTTGTCGGTGAAGACGACGGAGGTGCTAACACCGCGTTTTCCGGTGATTGACGCACATAACCATCTGCAAGACCCGTTTGGTGGCGGTTGGGATAAGAAGCCGCTGAGTCAACTGCTGGATATTTTGGACGCGGCACAGGTACGCATGTATGTCGATCTGGATGGCGGTTGGGGTGAGGACATTCTCTACCGACATTTGGATTACTTCAAAGCGCCCGCGCCGGAACGCTTCATGGTGTTCGGTGGGGTCGATTGGTCGAAGTGGGCGGAGATGGGTAACGGCTTTGGCGAGTGGGCGGCGGAACGGCTGCGCATTCAAGCCGCGCGCGGCGCTCAAGGGTTGAAGATTTGGAAACCTTTTGGTTTGCACGTCAAAGACGACGAAGGTGAACTTGCCAAAATTGATGACCGGCGGCTCGATCCAATTTGGCAGACAGCGGGCGAGTTGGGTTTGCCAGTGCTGATTCATGTGGCTGATCCGGTGGCATTCTTTGATCCACTTGATCCCTCTAACGAGCGTTGGGACGAACTCCACGCCCATCCTGATTGGCAGTTTCCTAGCCCACCCTATCCAAGTTTTATGAGCATTATGAACGGTTTAGCCAACTTGGTGGCGAATCATCCACAAACAACCTTCATTGGCGCGCATGTCGGCTGCTACTCGGAAAATTTGGAGTGGGTGGGCGCACTGTTAGATCGCTGCCCGAATTTTTATGTTGATCCCAGCGCACGGATTTCGGAACTGGGACGGCAACCTTATTCAGCGCGGCGGTTCTTCTTGAAGTACTCTGACCGCATTTTATTCGGCACGGACGCAGGCGCAGACCTTGATTATTACCGGCTGTGCTACCGGTTCTATGAAACAGATGACGAGTATTTCAACTACGGCTTGTCGGAGATTCCGGGACAAGGGCGCTGGAATATCTACGGGTTGTATCTGCCCGATGATGTACTGAAGAAATTTTATTACGACAATGCGGCGCGGGTGTTGTTGAAGCAAAAATAACCCCCTCCTTAATCCTCACCCGCAAGCGAGGGAGGAAATTAAAGGTAAATTGAACCGCAGAGACGTGACCTCACCCTAACCCTCCCTCGTAGCAACAGGGGAGGGAACGAAACAGATTAACCGCCAAGACGCGGAGAACGCCAAGATAATACGGAGAGCAGAAGGACAAGGTTATGGTTGAACGTGGAAGTTACACACGAGCGGAAATTTTCTCGCAGCCGGAGCGCTGGGCGCAAACACTGGCACAGTTGAAGAATCAAGCTAGCGAGATTAAAGCGCTGCTGGATGAAGAACAGTTTCAATCGGTGCTGTTTACGGGCTGCGGCTCGACTTATTACTTGGCACAGGCGGCTGCGGCGATTTGCCAGCAGCTCGTGCAGATTCCGGCACGTGGTTTGCCCGCTTCCGAAATTTGGTTGTATCCCGACTCGGCTTATTTAACCTCACAGAAAACCTTGTTGGTCGCGGTCAGTCGATCCGGTGAAACAACCGAAACGCTGCGGGCGGTAGCGGCCTTCAAAGCGCAGGGGAATGGCAAGGTCATTACGCTGTCATGCTATCCGACCATGCCGCTGGCAAGCGTGGGCGATCTTAATTTGGTGCTGGACGCGGGACAGGAAGACAGTGTAGCCCAGACGCGGGCATTCAGCGTGTTGTATCTCGGCACGGTGTTTTTGGCTGCATTGTGGGCAGGAAAATCCGACTTGATTGAGGCATTGGAGAAGCTGCCTGATGCGGGAAGCCGTTTGCTGCGCGATTATGCGGAACTGGCAAAAGAACTCGGTAGTGACCTAAGCATTGAACGTTTTTACCTGCTGGGTTCGGGACTGCGCTATGGACTGGCGGCAGAAGTCAGCCTCAAGCTGAAGGAAATGACACTGAGTCACAGCGAACCGTTCCACTTCCTCGAATATCGCCATGGGCCAATGTCAATGGTGACAGAGCATACGCTGTTGTTCGGGTTAGAATCCGAGGTGAATCATGCGGCGGAAAAACTGGTACTGAGTGAGATGCAGGCGCGAGGTGCGCGCGTCCTCAGTCTCGGTGAGAGCGATGCCGATGTGGTGTTTAAATCAGGCGTGCCGGAAGCTGTGCGCAACATTTTATATTTGCCGTTCGGTCAATTGATGGCCTTCGAACGGTCGATGGCGAAGGGACTCAATCCCGACCGTCCCAATAATCTGGAAACGGTGGTGCGTTTGGATAATAGCGGTCAAGCTCAAACGGCTTGATCCGTGTTGTCACTGAAAAGTTTTGGAAACGTCATTCACGATTTGAGTAAAGGATGTCCAAACATGTTGAAAAAGTCTGTTATCGGTATTTTATTGAGCGTGATGATGATGCTCATCATCGGCGGTGTGGTCGGCGCACAAGACAAGACCGAGATCACCTATATGATGTGGGGATCGCCGGAAGAATTGGCCGTCTGGCAAAAGATTGTCGATGAATTCGAAGCCGCTAATCCGACGATCAAAGTCAACGTCGATGTCAGTGATTGGACATCTTACTGGGACAAACTCAAGACCTTGATGGCCGGTGGTACGCCGCCGGATGTGTTCGCGATGGACGCGCCATTGTATCCCGATTGGCAGTCACGTGGGGTTTTGTTGAACCTGCAACCTTACATCGACAAAGACCCGACGATGCTGGACGGTTTTTATCCGGTGACGCTGGAAGCCTACAAGAAAGCTGATGGTTATTATGGGCTGCCGCGCGATTTCCAGACGATAGTGCTGTTCTACAACAAAGATATGTTTGATGCGGCGGGCGTGGCTTATCCCACCGATAAATGGACAATGGATGATCTGAAGGCTAACGCCAAACTGTTGACCAAAGATACTAACAACGACGGTGTCATCGACCAGTGGGGTTTCGCGACCGATCTTTACGACATGGAATTGTTCTGGAGTGAGGCGATTTGGGGTTTTGGTGGTGAAATCATTAACCCTGAAGGCACACAAACTCTGCTGACCGAAGGCAAGGCACGGGACGCGTGGAACTTTATTTCCAGTATGGCTGTCGATGACAAATCTGTTCCTGATCCTGAACAATCGGCACAGTACGGTAATGACGTATTTGCGGCTGGCAAAGCGGCCATGACCACCATTGGTCACTGGGTTGTGCCGCAGTATTCAGCGCTGCCTTTCAAGTGGGACGTTGCACCGATGCCTGCTGGACCGGTTGCACGAGCAACCAGCGTCAACAGCGCCGGATTTGTGGTGGCGAAGGATTCTAAGAATCCGGATGCGGCATGGGCATTTATCCAATATGCCACCAGCGCGGCAGGTCAATCGAAGTTGACTGAACTCGGGTTTGCTATCCCGATACTCGAATCGGTTGCCGAAAGTCCGACTTATCTGGAACAGAAATCCGCGCCGATTAACCACAAAGTCTTTTTGGATGCGCTGGAATATGCCAAGCCCAAGCCGACCTTCCGTGGGTATGACGAATGGGCGACCGTCGTCGGTGATACGCTAACCACCGTTTGGACGGGCGACGCGACCATTGGTGACGCGCTGGACGAGATCAAACCAGCGGCGGATGAAGTGCTGGCGAAGAACCAATCGTAATCTGGTCATTGTTTCAGCAGACGCAATAATGACATTTAACTTGTTATACGGCGTATCCCGCATTTCTCCCTTCCCCTGTTGCTATGGGGGAAGGGTTGGGGTTAGGGGTCTGACTTTAGGAAATAACGGATGCTATCAGGTTTAAAGCCGCTGGGGCGGGAACGGTTATGGGTGCTGCTGCTACTCGCCCCAACTTTATTGGGGTTGATTTTTGGCGCGTTCGGCTCGGTATTGGCGACGGTGGGACTGAGCCTGTTCAAGTGGGATTTACTCACGCCGCCGGTTTACGTGGGACTCGATAACTTCAAAGCCCTCGTGAATGATGATTTGTTCCTTGATTCGCTGAGCAATACGGTGAAATTCAGCTTCACTTATGTGCCGCTGGTGATTGTGCTGTCATTGGCGGTAGCGCTGCTAATGAACCGCAAAATTAGAGGTGTTAGTTTCTTCCGTGTAGTTTTTTTCTTGCCAGTCATATCCTCGGCGGTGTCGGTGGGATTGGTCTGGTTGTGGATATATTCACGGGATACAGGGCTTCTCAACTACATTATCGTAGCCTTGGGAGGCGAACCGGTGCGGTGGCTCAGTAAACAGAATGCCCTTTTCTCGGTCATTATTGTGAATGTATGGGGAGCCATTGGCGAGGGCATGATTATTTTCCTCGCCGGATTGCAGGCCATTCCGCGAGAACTGTACGAGGCCGCTCAAGTGGATGGCGCGACTGAATGGCCTATTTTCCGCCGGATTACCCTACCGCTCATTACGCCGAGTATTTTCTTCCAGACCATCATTTCAACGATTAATGCCTTTCAAGTTTTCGAGTTCATCTATGTGCTTACACGGCAGGGCGCGAATAGTTCCAGCACGCCGACGCTGGTGTATTCCATTTACCGCAACGGTTTCAATTACTTCCGCATGGGGGATGCCAGCGCTCAGGCCATCGTCTTGGCAGCCATTATTTTTATTCTGACGCTGATCTATTTCCAACTTCAGCGGCGATTGGTGTTCTACGACTAATGATAAACACACGTAAACAAACACTGGATATTATCACTTACGCCGCGCTGATTTTGGGCAGTTTGGTAATGGTCGGGCCGTTCTTGTGGATGATCTCGACATCCTTTAAGCTGCCCGCCGACCAATTCACACGGGCGCTGATTCCGAATCCCATCACGACGCAAAACTTCGAGCAGTTATGGACAATTTTGCCCTTTGGCACTTTGATCTGGAACAGTTTTAAGGTCGCCATGCTGACGACTATCGGTCAGCTTTTGACCTGTGCGATGGGTGCGTTTGTGTTCGCGGTGGTGAGCTTCCGCTTCCGCGACGTGTTGTTCTTCGCGCTGCTGGGCACGTTAATGATTCCTTATCAGGTGACGATTATTCCTAACTTCATCATCTTCAAGGCGTTGGGGTTATATGGGACGCAGGTGCCGTTGTGGTTACCGGCCTTTATGGGCGGCGCATTCGGCACATTTTTGCTGCGCCAATACTTCTTGACCATTCCGTTGGATCTGGCGGAAGCTGCACGGGTGGATGGTGCGTCACTGCTGCGAATCTTTTGGAGCATTTATCTGCCGCTGGCGAAACCAGCACTGGCGGCGTTAGCGATCTTCAGCTTCCTCGGGTCGTGGAATAACCTGCTGACTCCGCTGATTTATCTGCCGAGTGATTTGCAGCAGACAACGCTTCCAGTCGGGCTATCACTTTTACAGCAGCAATACAGTGGACGTTGGACGATTATGATGGCAGGTTCGTTGGTGAGCATCGCGCCGATCATCATTGTGTTTTTCTTCGCGCAGAAGTTCTTTATCGAAGGTATTGCGCTTTCGGGCGTGAGAAAATAAGTCGAGGACTTGAACATGCGAAAATATTTGTGGGCGATTTTGATCAGCCTGTGCTTTAGTGCGTCGATTAACAGAACCGCAGCACAAAATCAGCCGCGCGAACAGATCAAAAGTATCAAGAGTTACATCGTTTACTATGGCAAAGGTCGCTTGGATGATCTCGCCAAGTTTGATCTGGCGATTATTCAGCCAGACACGCTTTCGAAAGATGAACTCAAGCAACTACATGAGAAAGGCACGCTGGTCGTTTCTTATCTCAGTGTGGGCGAGGCTGAACCGGGGCGTGAATGGTTTACGGATGGGCGAGTCGATCAAAAGTGGCTGCTGGGCAAAAACGAAAATTGGGGCAGCTACTTTGTGGATGCCAGCCAAAAAGGTTGGCAGGATTTGATGGTCAGCCTAACGGGCGAGTTCATCAAAAAGGGATTCGATGGTGTATTTCTGGATACCGTCGATACGGTCGATCAATTTCCGCAAACCAAGCAGGGCATGATTGATCTCATCGACAAGCTGCGAACTGCTTATCCTGATGCGCTGCTGGTGCAAAATCGCGGTTTCTCGGTGATTGAGCAAGTGCAGCCCGAAATCGACGCGCTAATGTTCGAAGACCTGATTACGTCTTATAACTTCACCAACAAAGAATACATTTACGCCGATAACAGCTATACCGCCGAGCAAATGGCGGCCTTGAGCAAGCGTACTGGTTTGCCCATTCTGGCGCTGGATTATGCGCCACTGGATAATTCGGCGATGGCTTACAAATCAATAGAAGCAGCTAAAAAGTACGGTTTCATTCCGGCGGTATCGGTCATTAACCTAGATGATATTCCCGATTATGGATTAAACGCCGAACCCGCTGAGGATATTCGCGTCAAGTCGCTGACCGTCGAGAGCGATGGAACCAACAATACCATCGTGACCCAGATCGAAAATATCGGCTTGAAGTCTGCGCCAAATATCGGGTTGAGTTTGACGGTTGGCGGCGAACAAATTGCCACGGCCAAATATGAAAATGTGGATATCGGGGAAATTAAAGAGTGGCGCGTGGCGTGGCAGAGTGCTAGTGAAACAGCGACGATCAAAGTTACCGCCTTTTCGGTAAATGACCGCAAGGCCGGAAACAACAACAAGACGCTGGCCTACAAAGCGACCAGCGTGGCAGTTGAACCGTTACTGCCGCCTGACCAGCAAAAACGTCGTCCGGCGGAGAACGGGCCGGATTTGGTAGCAACCGCACTGACCAAACCGCTGACGATTGATGGCGATTTAACCGATTGGGCAGATTTTCCTTGCACAAATGTGAACAGCAAAGATCAATTGTCATTTGGTGATGCCTCGTTGTGGTCAGGCGCGGATGATCTCAGCGGACGCGTGTGCTACGCATGGGACAGCGAGAATATTTATGTGGCGATGGACATCACCGATGATGTGATTGTCCAAAAATACGAAGGCACCAATACCTGGCATGGCGATCATGTCGAGTTGTGGTTCGATACACAACTGCAATTGGATTTTGACTCGGCAACCGCCAGCGACGATGACTTCCAGTTGGGTTTGAGTCCCGGCAATTTTAAGGATGTGAAGCCGAGCATTTTCATCTGGCAGCCTGCGGTTTTGGATGATGTTTACGCCAATATCGAATATGCGGTCAAACAAACCGATAAGGGTTACAGCGCTGAATTGAAAATTCCAGCGACGGTTTTGAAGGGATTACGTTTAGCAACCGACAACGCAATTGGCGCGACCTTCGATCCCAGTGATACGGATGAGCCGACCGGAACCGATCAAGAGAATATGCTCTCGACTGCACCTCATACGCAGTGGGGTGTGCCGACACTTTGGAATAATCTGATATTGAAAGACACACCGGGTGCTGGATGATTATGATGGTCGGTTTGGATGTTTATAGGGCACCAAGATGTCATTAGAAAGTGGCCTTAGCAAGCTAGTTAGTTTAGGTCTCCAAGCGAAATTGATTGGCGATTCCATAATTGGGGCATCTAAAGTCGAATTCAATTCACTTGGTGGGATAGTATTCGAGGAAGATCCCTTTATCGTTTATCAAGATAATGAATCTGGTTTTTGGTTAGCAGCGCTCGGAGGACCCGGTCATAGTTCGACTATTCTTAAATTATCGACTTCTATTGATGACACAGTAGCTAGTTTAATTGCGTTTTTTAGGATTAAATCGCAATCAGCGCTTTTATCAGAAAAAATACAACGATTGATTTGGGATTTGCAGAGGATTGGTTTAGCTACACAAGTACGCCAAGATGCAATTATTGAAGTATTTTGTGAGGAAACCCAAGAGGTTAATCCTTACGAGTTTATGATTTCTCATTCTAAACAAATTATCAATCATAGCCGGAAAATAGAAATATCTGCCCTGAATGAATTTTGGTTGTTAAGAACTTTTCAAGATGTAGAACAAATCGAGGAATTATTGGTGGACGTTAATACGACCGAAAATATCATTTCTATATGTCAAAAACAGTGCAATAAATAAGCATTAGGAGTCAGGCATGACGAAAATCACATTTATCGGTGCAGGCAGCATCGAGTTTACCAAGAATCTGTTGGGCGATATTCTGAGCTTTCCCGAACTGCAAGACAGTATCATCAGCTTGCATGATATTAACCCCGAACGCTTGGATACAGCCGAACGGATGGCAAAAGTCATTGCTCAAAAGTTGGGTGCATCCCCCACGATTGAGGCGCATCTCGACCGGCGTAAGGCGCTGGAAGGCGCGGATTACGCGATTAACACGATACAGGTCGGTGGATTTAAAGCCACGCTGTTGGATTTTGATATTCCGCGCAAGTATGGTGTGCTGCAAACCATCGCTGACTCGCACAGCATCGGCGGAATTTTCCGCGCCTTACGGACGATTCCAGTGATGTTGGACATCGCCAAAGATATGGAAGAAGTTTGCCCCGGTGCGCTTTTGCTCAATTACACCAATCCGATGTCGATGTTGTGTTGGGCGGTTTTTAAGGCAACCAATGTGCCGATTGTGGGCTTGTGCCACAGCATCCAATATACGACCGAGCAGATTTCGGGTTACGCCGGAGTCAATTACGATGAGGTAACCTACCTCGGTGCGGGTATCAATCATGTGGCGTGGATTTTGCGCTTCGAGCATCAGGGTAAGGATGTGTATCCACTGCTGCGGAAAGCCTATGAAGCAGGCAAAATTCCGGCGGAGGACTCGGTACGGGCGGAGTTATTTAACCGTTTGGGGTATTATGTGACCGAATCGTCAGAACATAACGCGGAATACTCGGCGCATTTTATCCCGCACGTAGGCCAAATCGAGAAGTTCCACGTGCCGATTGACGAGTACATCCGGCGCAGCGAGGCCAACATCACCGAGGCCGAAGATATGCGGGAAACGTTATTGAAGGGCAAGGATTTTGAGATCGAGCGCAGCAACGAGTATGCCTCGCTGATTATTCATTCGATGGAAACCGGACAGCCGCGGGTGATCTATGGCAATGTGCGGAACGACAAATTGATTGATAATCTCCTAGAAGGCTGCTGCGTGGAAGTGCCGTGTATGGTCGACCGCAATGGAATTCAGCCAACGCGCATCGGGTCACTGCCGCCGCAGTTAGCCGGTATGAGTCGTTTGCATCTGGCGGTGCAGGAGTTAACCGTGCGGGCGGCCTTAGAAGGTCGTCGTGATTATGTGCATCAGGCGGCGATGCTCGATCCGTTGGTGGCGGCAATTTTGCCTCTCGATCAGATTTGGGCGATGGTGGATGAACTCATCGCAGCACATGGAAACGCCATGCCAGTGGGAATACGAAATACGGATTAACCACGGAGACACTGAGAACACAGAGAATAAGCAGCCTATGAACACAATTGCTTCACTGCCTTCACGCTTGCTTGAACTCCACGATGTGGATACCTATTATGGCGCGGTGCAGGTGCATTTTGGTGTCACACTGTATGTGCAGCCCGGTGAAATCGTCTGTTTGTTGGGCGGCAACGCCAGCGGCAAAAGCACCACCATGAAAGTCATACTCGGTTTGGTCAAACCGCGCGCGGGATTGGTGCGCTTCAAAGGGCAAAATATTATCGGGCTGTCCACACCGCAGATTATCCGCTTGGGCATCGGTTCGGTTCCAGAAGCGCGGCGCATCTTCGCCAATATGACCGTGCGCGAAAACTTGTTAATGGGCGCGTATCATCGTACTGATAAGATCACTGTAGCGCAGGATTATGAGCGCATCCTCGGTTTGTTCCCGCGTTTGCAGGAACGCATCAAACAGCGCGGCGGAGTGTTGAGCGGTGGCGAACAACAAATGTTAGCCATCGGTCGCGCTTTGATGGGTCGCCCACAGTTGATTTGTATGGACGAGCCAACGATGGGTTTGTCTCCTGCTTTTGTCGATAACGTCCTTGAACTTATCCAAACCATCAATGGGCAGGGAACGGCCATTTTTATGGTCGAGCAAAATGCAAATTTAGCGCTGCAAATCGCCCATCGTGGTTATGTGCTGCAAAACGGTCATATCGTCCTCGAAGGGGCCGCCAAGCAGCTCCTCGACAGCCGCGAAGTTCAGCAGGCCTATCTCGGTGGACAAGCGAGTCCGTTGTAGGGGCGACAGTTGTGCGCCCGTCAGAAATCATTAGGATTTGTCCGCAATCTCAATAGTGATCCCGGTATCCCATTTTTTGGAATCAAGTTCTTCAGCCGGATCAGTGATGTAAATGTTGTAACAGGCAGCGAAGATGTCACCGTCGTGTAGGTTTTTTTACACAAGCGCTTAACAACCGATTATTGCTGATGAATAGGCGCATCAGACACAACCGAAAATGACTGAGTCGTAACGAAACGATGCTGTAAAGTGCCAATCTGATTATTTTGCTACAATATCACCCCAACTAGACTTTGTTGAATTAAATATTTGAGCAAGAGAACAGCAATGACCCTTCCAGAATGGTATTCCCAAAATATACGCCGTTTATTTTTCGATATGCACCTGCCCGATTGGACGCAAGCCGGACAATCTGGCGGCGACCAACATGAATTACGCCACATCGCCACCCGTTTTGAGCCGGAACAATTGATTAAATCGTTTGTCAAAGCGCGGATTAACACCGCCGTGATTTTCGCCAAGTGCCAGTACGGAAACTTTTACTACAACACGAAAATTGGCCATAAACACAGCGGCTTGGGTGATCTCGATTTTTTGGGTGAGATGATCAAGCACGCCCATCAAAACAATATTCGGGTGATCGCTTACTACTCCAATATGTGGGATACCGAAGCCGCGCGGATGTATCCCCAATGGATGGCGGAAGAAGCTGACGGTCGTTATTCCTATAACCGCTGGCCGACCATGAGCCTGCTCAGTCCGTATCGTGATCTGGTTCATTCGCATCTGACCGAACTGACTACCAATTATGAAATCGACGGCATCTGGAGTGACATCCTCAGCGACCTGCCAACTTTCGACCGTTATACCCGTGATCGATATGAAGCGGATTTCGGAGAACAGATGCCGCGTTCATCCAAAGAAGCGGGTTGGCTCAAGATGGTACGCTGGCAGCAAGACCGCCTCTACGAATATCTTGACGGCTGCTATCAGTTGGTCAAGCGCATCCGACCTGAAACGGCTTACATCATCAACTTTTATGGCGCACCTTACGCGCTGCCAAGCCAAGGCTTATCCTTCAAACACTTAAAGCTCTCCGATATGGGTTCGACCGAAGGCTACACCGAGTGGCAGGGCTTGATCTTCCCCGGTTTTGCCGCCCGTTATATGCGCTCAGGCATGGATCAGAAACCGTTTGAAGTGCTTACCGGTCGGTTCGTCCATACATGGGATTTCACCGTGCGACCACTCGCCCAAATGCGTTTCGAAGCGTTTAGCGTGGTGGCGAACGGCGGCGCGGTTTCGATTGATGACGAACCCTACCAAGATGGGCAGCTTGAACCGTCTGTTTACGAGAACATCGAAAACATTTACACCGAAATTGAGCGGCGTGAAAGTGTGCTGCATGGGGCAGAACCCCTGCGCTATGCAGCGCTGTATGTCTCCCAAAAAGTCCGCGAACTGGACGAAGTGCTGAACCGTTCCAAAACCACCTCAGGCATGATGTTGGAAAGCAGCATTAACCCCTCTGACTCGGATTTGCTTCCGGCTTGGATGGGTACATTCAAAGCACTCACCGAGGCCCATATTCCCGTTGAGATTGTGGACGACCGACCGGAAAGTTTTGCCACGGTCAGCCAATACAAAGTCGTTTACCTCTCGAATATCCTGACGCTTTCGGCGGCTGAGGGTGAGGCGTTGCGAACATTTGTGGCGAACGGTGGTGCATTGATCGCAACGGGAGCCACCTCACTTTATGACGAATGGGGAAACCGCCTGACCAATTTCGCGCTGGCGGATTTGTTTGGCGTGGATTTTGTCAAACGCGGCGACTTCACCTTTCCTTATCTCCAAATTCACGACAGCCCGTTTACCAGCGGTCTCATCCGGCGACCACTGCCGCACTACATGGCGATGTGGGAAGTGAAAGCCAATGCCAGTGATGTGCAAGTGGCGGCGACACGGCGCAATCCGTTGATCGAAACCAGCGGACAAACCTACTATCACAACAATCAACCACCGCCAGATGTAGACACAGGCCAACCGGTAATTGTCTATCGGAGTTACGGCAAAGGGCGGGTGATCTACTGTGCGGCACTGCCCGAAAGTAATTACGCCCGCCTCGGTCATGAACCCTATCGCCGCTTGATCGCTAACATGATCACATGGGCAGCCGGAGAACTGCCACCTGTTCGGGCAGAAGGCTTACTCAACACCGAGATTATCACCAACCGGTTGGGCAAGGATTTGATCGTACATTTAGTGTCAGGATTTCCACAGCGGGCGGTACGCTTCGGTCAGCACCGCACATCCGATACCATCGAGGAAATTGTCACTATTCCTAATGTTCGCCTGATGATTCCGGCAAGCACCTCGGCGGTCTATTGCGTTCCAAGCGGCGAAGAACTGCCGATTGTTCGTGCTTCATCTGAGGCCAGCGTCACGATTCCGTATCTGGGCGATTGGGAAACGCTGCGGCTGCTTGGGGATTTTGAATAGGCATGAACCCGATTGATTTATCAACACCCATGCTCAATTTGGTCTTTGAAGCAGAATATCATCGGCTGCAATTGAGATAAGTCAATCAGGGTGAATCAAAAAGCGGCTTACACTCACCGCTTTCTGAACTGTTCTAAAGACTATCGACTGTTTACCCCAACGGAATACCCAACGCCTTGATCTTCGCCGTCAGGTTGGTTTTCGCCACCGAGATTAAATTGATCGGCAGGTGTTCAATCACCACATAACCATCCGGCTTAACTTGTTGGACGCGCTTCAAAATGGTGTCGAAATCCATCATACCCGTGCCGATCACCGTTTCGGCGATATGCACCGTGAAGCGATCTTCGGTGGTGTAATCCTTGAGGTGAACCGTCGCGATAAACTCGCCTAGTAGGTCAAAAATTTCGTGGATCATGGGCGCAGGGTTGCAGGCAATTTGCAAATCGCCCACAAAATTACACGGATCAAGATTGATCTTCAGCCGCTTAGAACCTGTCCGTTCGATAATTTTCCGAATTCTTGCTGCCGTGTTCAAGGTAGTGGTCACATGCGTTTCCAGCACAATGTCGATGCCCAAATCCTCGCCCGTTTCGAGGATTTCCATCAGGCTCTTGAAAAGACGTTCCTCAGTTTCGGGTTTATAGTTATCCGGATGTGGCCACCAATCGCCGCGTGGATTCATGCTAGTCGGTCGTACACCAGATTCGGGTACACCGATCTTGGCGCACAACCGTACCAGATCGCGCGCGCCTTCCACACCCGCCTTACGGATAGTCTCGTCAGGAGTCACGATGGAAGGATACGGCCCCCAAATTTGGAGGAAGGGCATTTTCTGATCGTCATAAACCGACTTCACATGATGCGCCAGCTCATCGGTAATCGTGCTTGCCGGAACGCTCAGATGTGCGCCCACACCATGAAAGCCCAGCTCTGCTGCGAAGCGAATCTTGTTGTAATCCACGTCTGTCCAGTCGCTGTGAACCAGACCGAGAAGACCTATTTTCATACTGTTTCCTTTTGTAATAGCATCACGCGAAACGGCGTTGTCTAGCACATGCCTTGCTCCCCTTCGCCATGAGGGAGAAGGATTTAGGATGAGGGTTAATTACTCAATTTAATCCGGCGGTTGATGATTGCTGCTGGATTTCTCCAACGGCCCTTGAATCAATTTGCCGCCGCGTCCGGCATCGCCCGGTTGAATATCCTGAAAAATAATCAGCACATCCTCACGGCGGGCCGAACCATGTTCAACCAGCACTTCGGTCATCTCTTCAATGACCTTCTTTTTCTGTTCAGGTGCCCGTCCGGGTGACCAGTAGACAATTACGGTTGGCATAAAATGTTCCTTATTGAAATTCACTTGCTATTAAAAATAATCAAACACTTTCAATCTATTTTCGTATCACCCAATTGCTTCCCTCCCTCGTCTACGAGGGAGGGTTAGGGAGGTGGTTCTGGATTACCCCTTCACCGCGCCGAAGGTCAGCCCGCGCATCATATTGCGCTGCGCCAACGCCACGAAAATCAGCGCCGGAATCATCATCAAGGACGAAAGCGCCGCCATACCGCGCCAATCGCTGGTAAAGGTTTGAATGAAACCCAACAAGCCGACAGTAAACGTCTTGCCTTCGGGACTGCGCGAAATGACGCTCACGATTTGGAACTCGTTCCAACTCGCCAGAAACGCGAACACTGCCGCTGCTGCCATCCCTGACCGTGCCAGCGGCAGGTTAATCATCCAGAAGGCTTGCCAATGACTCGCGCCATCAATATAAGCCGACTCGTCCAGATCCGCCGGAATGGTGCGGAAGAACCCGTCCATTAACCATGCGGTAAAGGGAATGTTCAAGGCTACATTGATGATAATCAGTGTTGATAACTGGTTAAGTAATCCGAGGCTGGAAAATAACACAAATAAGGGCAGCCCCAATGCGATACCGGGAACAGCCCGCGCCAGCATCATCCCCAAAAAGAGCGTGCTGTGTCCACGAAATTTAAAACGCGAGAAAGCGTAACCGGCTGCCGTTCCTAGAACAACCGCGAAGGTCGTGCTAAACAGCGCCACAATCACCGAGTTCAGGGCATATCGTGGGATGGGTGCTTGTGTTACCATCTCTGGATTGCCGCCAAACATATTGACGTAAGCATCAAGCGTGACCTCGCGCGGTATCCACACCACCGGATTGGCGTTGATCTCGCTGTACTGGCGAAATGAGGTCAGGACGACCCACACTGCCGGAAACAACATCACCAGCATAATCACCCACGCCAAGATATTGAGCAGGGATTGGTTTAGTTTTTTATATCGGCTGACACCAACGACCATATTCGCAAATCCTCACCCCCCGACCCCTCTCCATTACATGGCAGAGGGGAGAAAAACAGGGTTACTAATAATTCACGCGGCTCTTAACCAACTGACGGAAGAAATATAATGTAAACACCAGTGTCACAATCACCGTGACGAAGGACATGGCTGAACCCAAGCCGAAGTTGCGGTCATTCAGCGCCAAGCGGTTGATATATGTCCAAGCCAGTTCGGTACGGTTGGCTGGCCCACCGCCCGTCATAATCATGGCGATGTCAAATGCCCGCGCCATATCCAAAGATCGAACGGTCAGCGCGATGGTGATAAACGGGCCAAGCATCGGATAGGTGATATAGCGGAACTTCTGCCAAGCGCTCGCGCCATCCACTTCCGCCGCTTCAAATGGCTCATTGGGTAAGGACAACGTACCCGCCAGAAGAATAATCGCGACGACTGGCGTGCTCATCCAAATATCCGCCACCATGATCGACATCATACCGAGCGGCACATCCACCAGCCACGCAATTGGTTGATTGATGAGATGCAAATCACGCAGTGCGCCGTTGACCACGCCAACGGTCGCGTTAAAAAACCAACCGAATTGGAAGCCGACCAGTATCGGTGCAAACATCATCGGAACCATCAACATCGTCCGCAGGATACTTTGTCCGCGTGTGACCCGCGCCAACAACTGAGCAATAAGCATCCCAAAAATCAGTTCGAGGTTGACCGTCACCGTCACATAAATGAGGGTGTTGCCGAAGGCCTTCCAGAAAATATCATCTTCGAGCAATCTACGGTAATTACGGAATACATCATCCCATCGGATGCCGAGTGTTTCCGGTTTAAGCAATTTGTAGGGCGTAAAACTCAAATACAGGGAATAAAGCAGCGGGAACAAAACCACCAGCAAAATAATCACGATGCTGGGGGCGATCAGAAAATAAGGAAACCAACGACCGCTGCGTGAATCGCCACGCGATTTGCCACCTTTATCTGATGCTGATGCAGCGGATTGAAGTGTATTTACGGACATTATTGAGCAACCATATGTCTTGTTATCATCTGGTTTGATCATCTTCTAAGGGAAGAGTCTTTGACCCTTCCCTACGTTCGACGTTTATATCACGAATACCTGTTACTTCGAGTAGTAACCCGCGTCATCAAGCATGGTTTCAACATCGGCAGCCGCTTTATCCAAACGGGCTTTGATGTCAATGTCTTTGGTGATAATAATCTCTTGCAGCGCCGGGAAAACAATGTTAGACGTATTGATCCAGTCAGCAATCAGCGGTGGCGCAGTGAAATCTTCGTTCAACTGTGTTTGGGCAATCGCCAAACGATCCTTATCCAGTTGAACGGTCGATGTAGAAGCATCAGCCTGAATAGTTGCCCAAACATCGTTGCGGACGGGCAGCGTACCCTGACGGGATTCGGCAGTCAGTACGTATTCAGAAGTCAGGAACTTGATCAACTGTGCAGCGGCTTCCTTATTCTTGCTGGATGAAGGAATGGAGTAGCCGTGTGCGCCTGCCCAACCGGAGTGACGGTTGGCATCATCACCAACCGGAGCGCGGACGAGGCCAAATTTACCGGCGACATCCGGGCAGCTCTTGGGGTCTTGGAAGTAGCTGTACCAGCCGTACCATTCGGTATAAACAGCGATTTGACCCTTGCAGAAGTTGTTCGCGACTTCGGGCCACAAATAGTTGGTCATGTCAGGCGGCAGCACACCCGCTTGATACAAATCATGCAGCCATGTAGCGGTCTTAACACCGACTTCGTTGTTAAAAATGGGCTTAAGGTCTTTGTCGAGAATGTCACCGCCGTTCGCTTGCAGCAGTTCCATGAAACGACCATTCAACGCTTCGTCCTTGCCTGCCCACTGCGTACCCCAGAAATTTTCACTGGGTTTGGCGAAGAACGTGGCTTGATCGCCGAGTTCCTTCCATGTGGTCGGTGCTGCGAGGTCATATCCATACTTCTCTTTGAAGGCTTTCTGGTTCGCTGGATCGTCGTACAAATCCTTGCGATAGTGAACCACGCTGATGTCGGCATGACGCGGGATCATATACAGATGTCCATCTTTGGTGGATGCCTTGAGGATGGCAGGGCTGAACTGTGACAATTCATCCGCCGTAAAGTAGCTATCCAGCGGTTCCAGATAAGGCACGTAAGCCGAGTAGAAGCTGGTGTGATCCCATGCCACATCATAATCGGCTGCGCCGGTGGCGTAATCCTGTGTCAGCTTCTTATCAATCTGGAAGCCGTCACCTTTGAAGACGATTTCGACCTTTGCGCCGGTGGCTTTTTCAAATTCAGGAATCAGCGTATAGGCCAATTCATAAGGTGCGTTACCAATGGTCGCCATGCGAATGGTGATGCCATCCAACTTCTTGTCGATGCCAGCCATTTGACCGTTGGGTTTGGCATCTTGCGCGGCAGCTAAATTGAGACTGAGCAGCGCAGTCAGCGCCAGCAATATAAGAGTAATAAGTCGTTTACGCATTGCAAATCTCCTCTTTTCGGACAATTAAACAATTTTTCAAACAGCGATACCTCATCTGTCCATATAGTTTGATGTTTCTCGCTCCTTTCAATCAGGAGGAAATATCCTCAGGCTTGATTAATCCTGTACGCGGGTAGTGATAATCCCGCGTTTGTTTTTCGTCTTTATAGACATACCAGATGCACGGCGCGTTGTGGTCAAGCGTGTGGTCGAGCGGGCGCAGCGGATGACCACGCTTACGCCCCGGCAGCCATTCCATGGCGATGGCGCAGTGCGAGCAGTACCAATGCACACCCGTTTTTTGCCACGTCCACAGGTGCGGTTCTTGGTTCACACCGTGTTCAGTGATCGGATAAGGCGCGCGTCCGGTTTCGGGGTCGCCGCGCCGCAGCACACCGCCACTGCCACAGGGATCAAAACTTATCACAAAACGGTCATCTTCCTCACTGACCTGTACATCGCCACGCCGCCGCGCCCCACTGAAGTGCCCGCCGCGCATTCCTTCGACAGTCAGCGCGACTTTTTCCCACGCGGTCATCTGATCCCAAGCGGCGTAACGATCACCCCAAATGGATTGGTGGGTGTGGAGAATGGTTTCGAGAACCGATTCTTCACCCCAAGTGGTGGCGCAGTAAGTCAGCAAATCCTGTACCCACGCCACCATGATTTCATGCGGATTTTTGAACTCCAACCGCATCTTATCCAGCCAGTCGATTGCAGCTTGTTTATCACCCGACTGAAGTGCTTCAAGGCAGCGGTCATGTGGGGCAATGCCTAACTCAACCGTTCCCAAAACGCGGGTGATACCTGCCGCGCCCGCCACATCCATACCGGCTTGTGCACCGGATTTCTCCATGATGAAGCGGATAATGTCCTGCACCCAAGTCGAGAGGATGCCGTGCATGATCTGCATCTCGCGCAGGAAGTAGTTAATCACCGTAACCGCTTCCTCATTCCGTCCGGCAAGGATGGCTTCTTCGGCAAGTGTCTGTGATGACACGCCAATCGTATCCATATCATCTAACCGGAGTTCGCGGCCTATCGCCTCTGATTTGGTGTAGTTAAGTGGCATGGTTACTCTTGCGGCTTAAACCGCATATAGCGCGTTAAGTACTTATGCTTGACGTCGATGGGTTTCAAGTTTTCTTTGTGCAGCACTCTGGCGATAGCTTTGGCAATTTTGGGGTTTAAAGCCGATTTATATCCCCCGCCCAAAGCCAGATAGCGTTGTTCGATGGCTGGAATATCGCGAATAGCGTTGAAGATTTCCAGCGTAATATCCTGCGAGCGACCGTCGAGTTTGGCCTCTTCGATTACCCCTTTGACAAATTTGTTCATCTCAAAATGTGTAGGCATGGCTAATTGTTCTCCTAATGGCCTAATTCCTTTCGAACAAGTTTAGTGCCTGCCACCATTGCCTTCAACTTCTCGCGTGCCACCCAACGGGCGGTCATGCTAAATCCACAGTCAGCGGATATCCACAAGCGCGCCGGATCGTTGTATTTAAGCAGATCGTGGATGCGTTCGGCGACGATTTCTGGTTTCTCGACTGCGCGGGCTTTGACATCAATCACACCTGCTGCGAGGAATTGATCGTCACGGGCATGTTTGGCGAAAATATCGGCCTGCCACATGCCCCGATTAGCAAATTCCAAGTGGATAATATCCACGTTAAGCTTCTTGAAAATCGGCGCGATGTGTTCATAAGTGCGGTGGGCAACTGCCGGACGACCGAGAAAGTTGCCAAAGCAAATGTGTAAACCGATGGTGGCGTTCACGCCTTCGACCATCGCATTAATCATCTCGACAAATTCATCAACCGCCACGAAATCATCAATGGCTGACGGTTCATCAATCTGAATATGCGTTGCGCCCGCCGCCACCACATTTTTGAGTTCTTGGTTCAGCAGCGGCACCAATGCCCAAGCCACTTCACGCTTGTCCTTATAAACTTCACCCGGATCAATACGGAAGGCGAAGGTCACAGGACCGCCGAGCGGTGTAACCAGCGGCTTTTGAGTACGGGTACGGGCGTACTCAATTTCTTCGACCAAGCCCAAACCTTTGGGAGTCGCAAACTTATCCACTGCTTTGAAGGCGTTGATCATATCGGGGCCGGGATAACCCAACTGGCGTTCCCACGGAATTTTCTGTACGCCTTGAATGTAGTCGTAAAAGCCAACAAGGAAGTTGAAACGCCGCATTTCACCGTCGGAAATGACATCCACACCGGCCTCTTCCATCTCCATGATGGCGAGGTTGGTGGCATCGTCAAAGGATTCGCGAATATCGAACGAACCCATTTTGTCGCCGGCTTTCATCGAGTCGCGCACGACATACAGCCAACCGGGTGTACCGTAGCTGCCGATGACTTGTGTAGGGAGAAGGGGCATATTTTGATAATGGTACATATTTTTCTCTGCTAGTGATAACGATTAAAGGTTCTATTTCAAAAATTAATCGGATAACTATTTCATATTGGACGCGATAATGCCGTTTAACTTTTTAATATGGAGTACCCTGTAGGGTAGGGTCTGTGACCCTTCCGTATTGATTCCCTCCATCGCTTGCGGGGGAGGGTTAGGGTGGGGGTTCTTTCTCCGTCTTATTTTGTTAAACATCATCATGCCGTCCGCTGCTAACCTCTTGAATCAATTCATTTCAATGCCACCGTCAACATTGAGTGCCTGTCCGGTGATGTAATCGGCCTCGCTCGAACACAGGAACGATACCGCCGCCGCAATGTCTTCCGGTGTGGCGGCGCGTTTCAGTGGAATGGCCTCAATCGACTTTTGCATCCATTCCCCCGGTTGCAATCCCTGACGCTTTTGACCCTGTACTTTGTCGATGTTGTCCCACATCGGCGTGGGAACAAGGCCGGGACAAACCGCGTTGACGTTGATGTTATAGGGCGCGAGGTAGGTCGCCGCGCTCTGGGTGATGCTAATGACACCCCATTTGGTCGCCGAATAAGCAGCATCATACGGACGACCGGAACGCCCTGCTACCGACGAAAAGTTGACAATTTTGCCGTAGCTGTGCGGTGCGCGTCCGGCCTGTTTCACTTCGTCGGGGATTTGCGCGACCATCTGCTTGGCGACGGTTTGCAGTGTGAAGAATAATCCGTTCAGGTTGACTTTGATAATCGGCTCCCACGATTCGGGCGTGAGATCAAACAGCGGCATCGGGCGGCTGAGTCCGGCGTTATTCACCAACATGTCAATCTTGCCGAACTGGGCGACCACATCAGCGACCATTTGCCCGACTCGTTCGGTATCACTCACATCAACAGGATAAGCTAAAGCTTCTACGCCAAACGCGGAAAGTTCATGGGCGACTTCCTCGGCGTTGGTTTTGTTGAACTCGGCAACGACGACCTGTGCGCCTTCTTGAGCGAAGTATCTAGCGATGCCGCGTCCAATCCCTTGACCGGAACCGGTGATGATGGCGACTTTGCCTTGATGACGGTTTGCGCTGGGTGTCGGCATTTTTATTTGACCTCGGAAGGGCGCACCGAGCGATTTTCGGCAGCCGATAGATACGCGCCATAAACGACACGCAGCGTGTTCAAGTTGTCTTCGGTGCTGTTATCGGTCGGCATGTGATCATTCTCTATGGCTTCCATCAACGAAGCCATCGTGCCGACAAAGGCATCCGGTATCCAATATTCCTCGAGCGTCGGCGTGATTTTCACACCTTTACCGAACTGCTTGGAGGTGATTTGAATGGTATCAGGTTGACCCGCAGGGTAGTTGTACATCAGGCCAATCGTGCCATCAATCGCGCCTTCTGTGCCGATGAAACGGAAGGTCGCAAATGGTTCCGCCCATTCGTTGTAATGGTTGACCGAACACAGCACCTGTAAGCCGCTGGCGTAATCCATCACCGTCACAGTTTTGGTTTCCCCCTGAACCGGTGCTTGATTCACATAACGAGCGTGGCGGCTCGTCACCCATTCAGGATCACCAAACAAATAGCGCAGCGAATCGAGATAGTGAATGCTGTGGAAGAGAATTTCCAGACGTGGAACAGCCGCCAACCAAGGCCACATATGCCAAGGGGTGAGGCAGCTTACTTGAATTTGCGCGTCAGTCGGTGTGCCGATAATCCCATCTTCAATCAAGTGCTTGCTGGCGCGAATACCCGAATCCCAGCGCATCTGATGATTAATAGCCTGCTTCACGCCTGCCTTTTTACCAAGCTCCACCACTTTCACCGCGTTGGCAAAGTTATCTGCCAGCGGCTTCTGGCAGAGCATATGCTTGCCAGAAGCCGCGACTTTCTCCACCACTTTCAACTGTTCCCAAGGTGGCACAGCAATATCCACAATTTCAACTGCCGGATCAGCCAGCAGTTCTTCTAGTGTTGCATATACGCGGGGGATGCCATGCTCGGCGGCGACTTTTTGGGCATTTTCAACATTCAGATCATAGCAGCCAACTATATTGAAGCCTGCTTTTTTATAGGCTGGAATATGCGCGTACCGGACGATGCCGCCTGTTCCACAGAAGGCGATGCCATAATCAATTTTTTTACCCAAGTGAGGTTTGTAATCGACATTAAAGGGCAACGTATAAGTCATAGAAAAATCTCTCAAAAAAATGTGCTGGTGGTCGAAGTTAGCAGCGTTGCGGTTTATAAATTATAATTTATACTCTAACACCGTGTTTCGGATTGTGCAATGGTTCGCCCGAAGGTGGTGAAAAGATTCCGCTTCCTGATTATGATTTATGAAAACTATTCGCTCGATAAATAAGCTAAAGGATTTATTATGAAAATCGACACCCACCAACATTTTTGGAATCTGTCAGAGGTTGCTTATCCTTGGTTGATACCCGCTTACGGCCCAATTTACGCGACGTTTGAACCGAAACAGCTTGAGCCAATGGTCAAAGCTGCGGGCATTGATAAAACGGTGTTGGTGCAAAGTGCTAACTCCTATGAAGACACGGCTTCAATGCTGGTTCACGCTGACTATAACGATTGGATTGGCGCGGTCATCGGTTGGGTTGATTTGCTGAACCCGGATGCCACCAATGAACGGTTGGAACAGTACAAAAAGCATCCCAAGTTTCGCGGGATGCGCCATCTGATTCACGAGGAAAAGAATCCCGATTGGGTCATACAAGAGGTCGTGATTGAATCGCTCAAGGTGCTGGCCAGCCACGACATGATTTTTGAAGTGGTGGCGGTCTTTCCCAATCATCTGAAGCATGTGCCGACGCTTTCGGCCAAAGTGCCGAACCTGAAAATGGCGATTGACCATCTGGCGAAACCGCCGATTAAAGACAAGGTTATGTCGCCGTGGTCAGACCAGATGAAAGCGGCTGCCGAAAATCCCAATGTCTACGCCAAAGTGTCGGGCTTGAATACGGCTGCTGCGGCGGATTGGTCAGACAGCGACTTAAAACCCTATATTGATTTCGCGGTTGAAGCCTTTAGCCCGAATCGCTTGATGTTTGGCAGCGATTGGCCGGTGTGCATCCTTGCTGGTGATTACAACCAAGTGTGGACGGAAACCAATAAGGCGATTGCCGGCTATTCACAAGCCGATAAGGATGCGCTCTTAGGCGGAACAGCGGCTCAATTTTATAAACTATAATGCCGCGCCTCGCGCTGCGGTCGATGTTGTGGTTGGGGCTGCTGCTGTCATGTCTTGCTGTGTCGGCCTATGCACTGGCGCATCGTGTTGGCAACTATCAAGAGGTGCGTCAGTTTCTCGAACCCTTCGATGACTGTGCTGCCCCCTGCTGGCAAGGTATTCGCCCCGGCATCACCGACAGCCTAGAAGCGGTCGATAAGCTGCGGGCGCTGCCTTGGGTCACTGGTCTATACGCGATACAAGGGATCGTCATAAACGACAGTTACATTCGTTGGAAGTGGAATGGTAATCAGCCCGCTATCGTAGATGGTCAGCGTGACGGTCGTATGTGGTTTCACAACGGCACTGTTTACTCGATTGAGATACCGCTGCGCCTGTCTTTCGGCATCGTTTGGAGCGCTTTTGGCCCACCCCAACTTGAGACGACTTTTAGAACACCTTTTACGCCGCCGCAGGTTTTTTACAACGCGGCTTACTTGGACGGAACGCTGCAATTCAGCGGTATTGTGCTGTGTCCACCACGAGGACGGCATTTGCTCAATGCGCGGGCGGACGCGACCATTGCGTTAGCAAAAGATATGACCAAAACGCTGCGCTCGACACGACAGCTGGAATGTGAAAATGCCCAACGCTAGCGGTGGGAAGCGGCCTAACTTTCCTGCTCACCGGATTCCAATTCTATGACTGCGCCTTGCTCATCACCCGAAATTTTGGGAATAAGTCGCTTGAGGTAAAACGGGATCATGTTGTTCATCTCCCACTGCACCTGCATTTCTGGAAGAATATAGTCGTGGTAGATGAGCGCGTGATGCAGCGGCGCCAGCTGCATAGCGAGGTCAAAGGCTTCGATCAGCTTATTCATGGGTTCGTAGGCGCGCCACGGTTGTAAATAAGCATCGCGTAAGCGTTCAAGAACATCGGGAACATCAGGCAGGTGAATGTCCGCGTCCATCAGGAAATACAAACTGAAAAATGGATGGCTCACCGAACAATCCGACCAGTCGATAAACACACATTTATCGCCGTTGAGGACGATTTGCCCTGCCCAAAAATCGCCATGTTCAAGCGAGGTCGGAATGCTGTAACCCGACAAGGCAGAACAGGCTTGCTTGAATTCAGGAATGCGGGCGCGAAGCTGTTCCATATCGTCGTCGGATAAGATGGCTGCTGAACCGGAAAGCGTCTCGCCGCTGCTCATCAATAAGGGCTCGACAGCATCTGCCAATTTATATAGGCGGCGGTCAGGGCAGCCGAGGCCGAGCAGGTCATTGATGCGCACCGACAAGCTGATTTGCAGTTCAGCAAAACGTCGCAAGGCGTTTTCCCAGCGTTCATATTCCAGCACTGTATCTAAGGTTTGGCTGCCATAGTCCGGCATCAATATCCAGCGGCGCCAGCCATCCAACAGCAGCGGCTTTGGGAAATCCTGTGGATAGTTATGCGCCAGCCACTTGACGATTAACGGCTCGTGCTTGAACATCACCGGCAGTGCTTTGAAATAGATTTGTCCGAATGTGGTTTCGGCACGCAAGATAGCCGAGCGTTCCCATGAACGGAGCTGCTCGATGGGCGCGGTCATCATAATCCCCCGATCATCAAACTGTTCTTCTATCCATGCGGCGGCTTTGTCAAACCATCCTGTGCGATACCACTCGGTCTTAACTGTGTTGGCGCGATCATTCCAGCGGAACCACTCATCGACAATTTCTTTTTGTCCGGTCGGCAAATCGTCCGGCGTATCCTTGCTCACCCACATGGCTCCCTCTGGCAGCACCCAATCCGCTGGAATGTGGCTGGCATCCATCGCGTAAACCATCACAATTTGGTCATCACCAAATAGGATTTCGGTACAGCGCAAAGTAGTCAGATTTAGCCCTAAGTGTTGGGCGACCAGTTGGTTAACCGGCGCAACCGTTTGCCAGAAATGCGGTTCGTCTGTTTGGTAGCAGGGAAGGGCATGACCCACATCATCCGCCAGTACGAGAATCTGCGCTTCGGTTGGATGGGGGATCAGCAGATAATGGACATAAGTGGGTGGCATGAGCATCCCTAGCTGAAGTTCGGTACAATTACAAAATGACTTGCTGCAATCTTACAGTCAAAATAAATAAGACGACAGTATTTACTTTTCATTCCCTAATGTACGCTGCACATTGAATAGACGGAGATGGTTTAATGACACAAATAGGTTTGATGTTAGAAGGGCAAGCAGGTTTAACATGGGAACGCTGGCAGCGCATTCTCAAAGCAGCCGAGGATTACGGCTTCCAGTGTGTGTTTCGTTCCGACCACTACACAACAGGCGACACTAAAGAAGAATCCTTGGAAGCGTGGGTATCGCTAACTTATGCTGCCAGCCACACCTCGCGGATTGAGTTCGGAACCTGTGTTTCGCCGGTTACTTTCCGGCAGCCTGCGATGCTGACGCGTATGGCAGCGGCGATTGATGACTTGAGCGGTGGACGGCTGATTTTAGGTTTGGGTGTCGGCTGGAACGAACTCGAACACAAACAATTTGGTGTGCCGTTTTATGACAAAGCGACACGCTTTGAGATGTTCGAGGATGGGTTGGAAGTGACAACCAAATTGCTCAAGAGTGATACACCCGTGAGTTACAGTGGCAAGCATTTCTCACTGGATGATGCCCTGTTATTACCCCGCCCACAGCGCCCCGGTGGACCGCGCCTGATGATCGGCGGAAATGGGCCGACCAAGACTCTGCCGCTGGTGGCGAAATATGCAGATGAGTGGAACGCGGTGTTCCTGCACGCCTCAGAATTGAAAGAACGTGAAGCCCTGCTCGATAGGCTGCTGGCTGAAAACGGGCGCAAACCGGCTGATGTCAAGCGCTCCCTGATGACGCGTGTCCTTTACGGCAAGACGGATGCGGAAGTGCAAGCCAAATTAGAACAGTCGCCGGGTGAACATGACCCGAACAATCCCCAGCGCATCATCGGTACCGGTTCGGCAGTAGTTGACCAGATTGGTAAGTTTGTAGAAGCGGGTGTCGAGCGCTTCATGCTGCAATGGCTGGAACTAGACGACATTGATGCAATCGAGTCATTGGCGAAAGAAGTCCTGCCACACTTCCATAAGTAAGCCTCTTCATGAGGGGATTGGAATATCCCCTCATTCTTCATTTTGATTCGAATTCTTCACAAAGTGCATTTTCCGCGAAAGACAAAACGGGTTGTGAACGCGGATTTGAGGGAGCGATTTGCCGAATGTTCGCAAAATTCTTCTGGACTTGCCCCAGTTTTGTGGAGAGTCAAAAGATTCATCCGGTAAAGGCTGCCTCAAAAGCAGCGGGAGTGCAATAGCCAAGAGTGGAATGTAAGCGTTGCCGATTGTAATAAACCT
>WGMX01000047.1 GCA_016124855.1 Anaerolineaceae bacterium
ATTATAACGAGAATTCTCTCTCTATACTGGCATTCCATTTACACAATCTATTTTACACTCTCGAAAATCTGACCTTCTAGAGCAGTACTATATGAAAGTATTTGGTGGATGATGGGAAGCGCCTCTTTCCGCCCTCACTGTATTGATTTGATGCTGATAAAAACCTCATCCCCAAACAAACTCCTAATTTTGGTATACAGACTGCAATTGATATGGCATAATCTCCTAGCTCAATAACCTACTTTGTCCGTAAATTGGAAATAAAATGAAGCAGCAAATCGCTGATTGGAATAAACGTATCCGCTGGAATGAACTTCTTGAACAATTTGATTGGGTTGTTCAGCAAGGTATTGCTATACAACAAATTCCAGCACCTACTTTTTCCGAAAAAAGTCGCGCTGACTATGTAGCTGGCCAGTTTAAACAATTGGGCCTCGAAAATGTACATATTGATGAGTTATATAATGTCTCGGGGCTAATGCGAGGCAGACAGATACAGCCCTCAGGTATCATGATTTCGGCCCATACAGATACTGTATTTAGCGCCGATACGGATTTGACTATACGCAAAGACAAAGACCTAATTTACGGGCCGGGCTTGGGCGATAACAGCATAGGTGTGTCCGGCATGTTGGGCCTAATTGCTATTCTTCAAAAGCTCGCTATCCAACCCGAATCAGACATCTGGTTTGTCGCGAATACGCGTGAAGAAGGCTTAGGTGATTTAGGTGGCATGAAGGCTGTTTTCCGGCAGTTACAGCCTCAAATCCGTTGCGTAATCAATCTCGAAGGTATGGCCTATGGGCATGTCTATCACGCTGGTATTGCTGTCCGGCGTTTGCATATCACCGCTAAAGGGGAAGGCGGACACAGTTGGCTCAATTTCGGACGTACCAGCGCCATTCACGGAATCATGGAACTTGGCGCACAAATTACCCGATTACGTCCCCCTGAAAATCCGCGTACCACATTTAATATCGGCATCATCGAAGGCGGGCAGAGTATTAATACCATCGCCACCGAGGCGGGACTCTGGTTAGATTTACGTTCGGAAGAATCGACTGCACTAGCCCATTTTGAAAGGGAAGTTCGGCATACTGTAGAAGCCACTTCAAAACCAAACCTCTCTTTTAATGTTGACGTTGTTGGGGATCGTCCCGCTGGCTCCATTCCCAGTGCTCATCATCTCGTACAAATGGCGCTAGCCGCTTTGGAACAAACAGGCGTAAGAGGTACTCTAGAAAATGGCAGCACTGATGCCAATGTTCCCCTTGCTTCAGGCTGCCCCGCTGTCACTATAGGTATCACACGCGGTGGCAATGCACATCGAATGGACGAATATATTGAAGTCTCTCCAATTGCCAGTGGAATGCGCCAATTGGTCTTGCTGACGCTTGCCACAACAAACGCATAAACTGGTTGTACCACTGGACTTTCATACCTGATAAGTGCAGCTCGTCCTACCGCCTAACACTGACCAAAACTCTAGAAATCAAAAACAACATTTGACGTATAATTTAAACAATCCTTCCACCAATAGCAGTAATGATCTGAAAGTAAACGTGATGACATCGATTAATGTTCTCGTGGCTGTCCGTCGTGATCAAGCGAGCCGCTACTACAAAGCGCTGTCCACCCAGCAAAATTTCCATACTGAAATTGTTTCAGCAATCCAAGATGTACACGATGTGTTGGGCAATTCTGATAAACATGTCGATGTATTAATACTCGATCACGGTCTGGGTGCGGTTCACGAACTCATAGATGATGTACGGCTGACTCATCCACGCCTGTTTATCGTGCTGGTCGATGAAGAAGCTGACTTTGGAACGCCCGGTCAAGCAGATGAACTGAGCACAGAGCCATTTACCGACAATGACCTAATTAAACGTATCACCCGCCTCATGTCGGATCGCAAGCTCGAAACGTTACGTGCAGATAGTTTGCCTGCCGTCCGGCAGTTGGCCAAAGAACTTAGGAACGCCGTTGGGGAATATGGCAAACTGCAATCAGCCGTCTCCGCCTGCAAGAATCTGGGTTACGACTATGTCGCATTCTACCGTCTGGAAAATTCTGAGACGTTAGCCATGACCCTGCGCGCACAGGAAGGCCCGGCGCCCATTCAATCAATTGCCCCCAAAACAAGTTCCCCCAATGACATCATGACTTGGTGTATAACGCACGGACAAAGCCGCATTGCCTCACCTCAAGACACACCGAATCATCCACTGGTTGCTAAAGGACGTTTGGGCGCGGTCGCCAGTGTTCCGGTGCTTTTTAGCGGCAATCAATACGGTGTTTTAGTTGCTTTCCACGATCAACCCGGCATGATCACGCAGGACAACATTATGATGTTGGAGTTGATTGCAGCCCAACTTGGTTCCACCATCACCAAAGAACTCAGCGGTTAATCTACAAACACCGTGATTGTAGAGTTGGGAACCGTTTTTCGCATTTTCAATTCGCAAATTTCGCAATTTGTGCATTCAATCCGCTGAATTGTGTGGCGGGACACACGGGAGAAACCGCTGAATTGACAATTTTGTGCGGCGGAACGCACGGCTGATGCCACTGAATTGACGCTTTTGCAGCGGATGCCCCGGTTAGTGCCACCGCTGTGCAATTTGCCTCTGCTGCTGCTTTAGTTGCAAGTGACACGTTTCATGTAGCAAGTTAAAAAGCGCCATTCAAATCATCATATTTGGCTGATTTCAAAGTAAACACAATTCATTCTAGAACAAAAGTTCATACCTTGTCAACCCGAGTTCGTTCGAGTTTTCAAACTTTGTTATGATTTAATGTTCCGCCCTCCCTCGATATTATGCGTCAGACCATTGTCATAAGCAGTAGACTAACGGCTGGAGACTTGTATGTTGCAACTTATGTAGAGTCTCGAAAGTTTCAAGCCGCCCCCTAGCCCTCCCCGTAGTAACAGGGAGGGGATCTATATATTTAGTGATAGGTTTTCTTGAAATAATCGGGAAACCCCATTTTTACAACTTCCGCATCACCTGCTCAAAGCGATCAATCTCATCATGGGTGTTATAATGCGCCAAGCCGACCCGCACCATACCGTGTTCGCTGCGCCCTAACCGTGCCATAATCTCGACCGCGTAATAATTACCGTCCCACACAAAAATCGAATTTTCTGCCAGATGTTCCGCAATTTGCTGGGGTGTATGCCCTTCCAACGTAAAGATCACTGTCGGCACACGCTCTTTATAACGTGCTGGATCAGTAATACCGGCAATCGTTGAACCCGGTAAGTGCTGAATAACGTCAATCAAATGGGTGACTAATTCCCGTTCATAGGCTCCAGCGGAGGCCATTCCAGTCTTAAGGGCTAATCGTCGCCCTGTAAATTGAGTGTATTGGCCTGCGTATTCCGAACCAAAATCGGTTCCCAAACCGGCGATGTAGTCGATGCATGCGCCGACTCCCGCGATTGTCTCAAAACTCTCGGTTCCAGTTTCCCAACGGTAGGGAGGCTTATCCTTCGATGGTCGCACTTTGTATACGGGTAGTGATGCCAACAAGTCATAGCGCCCCCACATCACACCGATGTGCGGCCCGAAATACTTGTACGCCGAGCATAACAAGAAGTCACAACCCATCGCCTGCACATCAATTGGCACATGGGGAGCGCTCTGTACCGCATCCACCACATACAGAGCCTTGGCCGCGTGAGCCATCTCGGCAATCTGTGAAACCGGATTAATTGTGCCAACCGCGTTCGAGGCATGAACCGTCGCGACAATCTTCGTCCGGTCGGTCAGAGCGGCTTCGAGAGTGTCCATATCTAAGGTGCAGTCCCGGGTTTTGATGTCGACCCAACGGACAACCAAACCGTAATCCTCGGCAATTCGCAGCCAAGGAGCAACATTCCCATCATGATCCATACGCGTCAAAACAATCTCGTCGCCTGCTTTAAGGGTTTTGCCCAGCGCACGGCTCAAACTGAAGTTAAGGGTTGTCGTATTCGCTCCCAACACGATTTCAGAAGCATCCGGCGCATTCAAAAAATCAGCCAACTTTTCCCGAACCGACTGCACCATCGCATCGGTTTGCTTGCTGGTCGCGAAGCGTCCTCCCGAATTGGCATTCATGTGAAGATAATAATCGGAAACTGCGTCGATTACGCGCTGCGGAACCTGTGTCCCTGCCGGGTTGTCAAAATATATCGGTGTATCCGCATTAAGCATCGGGAATTGGGCGCGTACATGTGCAACATCAAAATCCATAACAGACCCCTTCATTATCAAATAATCACTAATCATAGCGGTTAACATCAAAAGGAGCGAAGGCCAATGTCAGCCAGCGCTACAGCGACTTTATCTTACTTCCCGTGACGGGAGAAGTTGCTGTATACTCCTTTTATAGACGTAGTTATTTAGTTTCCCTATCAACTAACCAAATGAGTGAGTTAACTCGTGCAAAACGATCTCCAAAGCCTGATTATACAAAACCGCCTATTAACCGATGAAGTCAAACGCCGCATTGACCAACTCGGCGCAATCAATGCAGTCGCTGCTACGGTCAGCCAATCGCTTGATCTGGATAAAACCCTCAAAACCGCTTTAGAGGCCGTCTTAAATGTGGTGGGTGCGGAAGCGGGGGGCATTAGCCTGATTGACGAAAAAGCGGGTGAAGTGGTATTACGGGCACAACAAGGCTGGCCTGATGATTTCACTAATCCGCCCATGCGCATTCCGTTGGGACAAGGCATGTCAGGGAAAGTAATCTCCACAAACGACATTGTGGTGGACAACGACTTCAATGAAACTGATGTGTTAGCCGTTCCGCGTTTCCACGACGAAAAATTTCGCTCAATCGTCATGGCTCCAATGCACGCGCGCACCAAAATCATCGGTATCCTCAGCCTGATGAGCAACAAGCCAAACAGCTTCAACGAGGAATTGATCAACGTGTTACGTGCTGTAGCGGATACCGTCGGCGTAGCTATCGATAACGCGCGCCTTTACGAAACAACGTCAGAACACGAAAAGCAACTGAACGCCGTTCTGCAATCCACGACTGACGGCATGATCGCGACTGATCAATCTGGCTGCATCAGCATGATTAACCAAGCGGCACAAAATCTGTTTGATGTTGATGGACGGAAACTGGTTGGGGTTCCGCTTCGCGATGCGCCTATTCATGCCAAAATTCGCGAATCGCTGCTGTTTGCGCTGTCATCACGCACTACCGAAAACAAAACCTTTCAAACCACGCTTGAAACGGGTCGCGTTATATCCAGCATTGTGTCACCCGTTTATATCGACAGTCAGGTGGAAAAAAACGGTGAACACGACGGTTGGGTCATCGTACTGCGCGATATCTCCCATTTACGCGAATCTGAAATACGACGAGCCGAATTCATGCGGGCTGCTGCCCACGACATGAAAAACCCGTTGGGTGTTGCACTGAGCGCCATGCACATGCTGCAAGACTACTACGGCAATGTTGATCCTACAGCAAAGGAAATTATCCGCTTAGCGCTGAATGGAATCAATCGCTTACAATCACTCATCAATGATCTGCTCAACCTTGAACAAATCGAAAGTGGCTTAGGGATTAACAAGGCTCAATTCAATTTAGACGAATTGATCCGCGAAGTCTTTGACGATATGAAACCCATATTTGTCGAGAAAAAGATGACCTACAAACTCGACATTTCTAAGGACATCCCCACTATTCCCGGTGACAGAAAATGGGTCAAACGTGCCATCCTCAATTACGTGGATAATGCAGCGAAATACACCAATGAAGGTGGCGAGATAAAAGCGCACATTTTTATGGTCGATGAACTGGTTCACATTGAAGTGATTGACAACGGTCCCGGAATAGCTGTTGAATTTCAACCGCGTTTGTTTGAACGTTTTTATCGGGCGACAACTGACAAAATTCAAGGCACCGGTTTGGGTTTGGCAATTGTCAAATCGGTTGCCGAGCTGCATGGCGGAAGTGTGTATGTGAAAAGTCAACCGGGGAATGGCAGCACCTTCGGCATGACGGTTTCGGTAAAAGGTATTGAAAGTTAGCATCTAGTGCTTATGCTGATTTTACAGCCGCCCGAACCTGACCGGCTAATCTCCCAAACATTTCACCATAAGAATCTTCAATCCGGCGTGGCCGCGGCAAGTCGACAGCAATATCGGCTGTTATTTGTCCGGGACGCTGGCTAAACACTAGCACCCGATCCGACAAAAGCACGGCTTCATCAATATTATGGGTGACCATAACCACCGTTTGGTGAAGTGTCATCCACATCTGCATAAGATCAATGCTAATTTGTTCGCGGGTAAAAGCGTCTAGCGCTCCAAAAGGTTCATCAAGCAATAACACTTCGGGGCGCTGGATGAGGACACGACCTAAGGCAACCCGCTGCGCCATCCCGCCTGATAACTCACCGGGATAAGCTTCGGCAAACTCTATTCCTAGCCCTAAACCCGGCAGCATGTGACGTGCAGTTTCCAACCGTTCCCGTTTTTCGACACCACTTAGTTCGAGTGGCAGCGCGATATTCTCAATGACGGTACGCCACGGCATCAAGTTCGCGTCCTGAAACATAACGCCTACTTGCCGTGATGGTTTCAGGATGCGTTCACTGCCCAGATAAGCATCACCCCTCGTTGCAGACTGTAAACCTGCCAGTACACGAACTAATGTACTCTTTCCACATCCGCTGGGGCCGAGCAAACAGATAAAAGAACCGGGTAAGATGTCAAAAGTAACGGGGCCAAGCGCCGGTAAGATACCTCCCTCCGGCGCTTGATATTCGACACTTAAGTCGCGAACAGCTAGCTGAGCTCCCATATCATTTGCCTACAGCAGGCAAAAAGTCGTTGGTGAAGGCTTTTTCAACATCCACGGAGGTCGTGACAAACTTCATATCGGTAAGCACTTTCAAGGTCGCGTCCCAAGATTCTTTCGTAGCGTAACCAAGCTGATCAGCATCCCATAGATCAATCGTATTCAGCAGTACACGGAACTGAACCAAAGCCGCCGCGTCAAATTGGCTGGAAAGGGTCTTCAGCAATTCAGACCTGCTATCTGCGATTGCTTTACGGTCGGGTTTGGTAGCAAGGAACTGCTGTTGCGCCGCAGCAGCCTCTTGCAACGCTGCGTTGAATGCATCGGTTGTCGGCAGGTTTTCAACATATTTCAAGCTGCTTAAATATGCTTGTGCCGGATTGTTAATCGAGTCACGCAGTCCGGAGTCAAACGCGGTTACCATACCTGTTACCCAGTCGGGGTGATCGGTGATTGTCTGTTCGTTCGTCACTAATCCGTTGGACACCAGATCAACCGTATCGGAAACCGAGAATACCTTAACCGATTTCACGCCGTTGCAGTTACCGGCATCGGCACGCTGTTGAATCTGTAAAGGTTCGTTATTGGTGTATACGACCGCAGCCTCTACAGCACCAACACAAAATACATCCGGTGCGTTAAAGCCAATTTCCTGTAGATCGATGTCGCTTTCAGTCATACCATTGGCGCTAAGGAGTGCAGTTAATCCGTTGTAACTTGCGCCGAAGCGTCCCGGGATGCCTACTTTATGCCCTTTTAGTTCTTTAACAGACTGGATTCCGCTGGTATCGGATACGACAATCGCTATTGGATACTTTTGAAACCACTCATACACATCAACAATTGGGCGTCCATTGGCTCGTGCTTTAATAACCTCTTCCCCACTAACCAACCCAAATTGCAATTGGTTCGCGGCGATCAAATCTACGCCTGTTGGTTCTTCACCATTCTGAAGCACGACATCAAGATTCGCATCCTTAAAATATCCTTTGTCGAGCGCGACATAAACCGGCGCAAATTGGATATTCGGCACATAAGTCAGAAAAAAAGTCTGCTTCACTGGTTCCGCTTGAGCCTGTACGCCTACGCCCGTAAACAATGAAACCACTAAAACCAAGACTAGCGCTCTTAAGCGACGCATACCACTACTCCTGTGACAACATTGTAAGAATAAATGAATCAAGGCATCAAGAACGGCGAGAGCGCATTTGCCAACGCAGCACATACCGTTCGATGAAAGAAACCACACCATAAAGCAACCGTGCGATCAACGTTAATGTGAGAACTGAGATGATCACAAGCGGCGTATCATATTGACTGCGAGCAAGATTAACGAGGAAACCAAGGCCGGCATTAGCGCTTATAAACTCTCCTACAACAGCGCCAATCACGGCTAAAGTGGCACTGATTTTCAATCCGCCGATGAGTACGGGCATAGCAGCAGGAACTTCTAGTTTGGAAAAGGTTTGCCAGCGCGTCGCCCGCATTGAAAGCATCAGATCGCGCAGCGGTTGTGGCACGGTTCGAATACCCACAATCGTATTCATCAACATGGGGAAAAAGACAATCAATGCGCCGGTCACAATTTTGCTCGTGGGGCCGCTGCCAAACCAGATTACGAGCAATGGCGCATAAGCGACCACCGGAGCTGATTGAACCGCTACGATAATTGGGGAGAGGAAATCTTCGAGAAACGGCGTTTTGGCGATCAGGTAGCCAAGACTAACGCCCAATGCAAGCCCAACTAATAATCCGGCGACGACGTTTGCGAACGTGACCAGTGTGTGACGCAGAAGTGAGCCGTCACCAATAACCACGACTGCTTTATCAACAACGGATAGAGGGGATGGAATAATAAACGGCGGATAGAGCTTGGCGCTGACTACCACCTGCCAAATCACCAATACGACAATGATGGTCAGGAACGGCACAAAATGGCGCAGCCGATTTACAGACACTCGGCGCTTGTGAGGAATAACGGTGGGAACCGAATTTATGGATTGAGGAAGAATGCTCTGACTCATAAAAAACCCCGTCGGCAAACTAACAGCACAACGGGGTAGAATACTCAAATAACTGGAAATAGACGATCCACCTAATTGTTAATTTGGTGGTCGTGATCCACGATATAGATGAGCAATATAAACAAATTCCTACAGACCTAATGGGTTAGGAAATGTTTGCGCCTTCTTTCATCCAGACTTTCACTGTCGGCTCTGGCTTTGAACCAGATCCACCGTCACAGCCGTGGCTATGATGCACCAATTTGGGTATTGATTGTGGGTAACAGATTGCAAATTGGCGACTCGGGTCGCGGGCTTGATAAACAATTATCGCACCGCCGGTAGGGAATTTCGCCCTGCCCCGAAGGCTTGCTTTATTTAATTAAAGGCAGTATAGCAGAAAGAATATTAGAATTGCAATAAGTCAAAGGTCTGAAAGATCAGTTATCCCCAGATTCATCTTCAACCCGCCCAAGCGTGAAAACAAACTTGCCGCCTTTGGTTTGACTTTGACCGACTGCCCAAATTTTTCCACCATGCGCTTCAACGATGTGCTTACAAATAGCCAGTCCTAAACCAGTACCCTCGCCACCTGAACGCGAAGAGTTGACTTGATAGAAACGTTCAAAGATACGCTCTACTTGATCATCAGGAACGCCCGGCCCTTCATCAACAACTTGTACAGTGACTTCTTCATCAGTCGTTGAGGTCGAGACAGTCACTTTGCTCCCTTTAGGCGACCACTTGATTGCATTGTGCAACAAATTAACGATGACACGGCGCGCAAGATCCCAGTCTCCCCAGACCCGCAGCTTTTTGGAGACATCGAATACGACCCGGATGTCTTTATCATTGGCTTGATCTTCGATCCGGTCAACCGCATCTTCAACGAGGGGACGTAAATCCAGTTCGACCATTCGAACAATGGACTGTCCTGACTCGATCATCGACAAGTCCATCATTTCCTGAATGACCCACAGCAGCGAATCAGTTTCGCGGGCTATGGCTTGAATGGTGGAAATACTACGCTTACGCTTAGGCTTATCATCCTCATGGAACAAGGAGTCGATGATGATGCGTATATTGGCTACCGGTTTGCGCAGTTCATGAGAGATATTGGCGACCATATCGCGGCGGGCACGGTTTAGGCGCACCAAATCGCTCACGTCTTGCAGCGCCAAGCCGATAAAACGGTTGCCTTCCCGCTGGATGACCTGCGCACGAACACGATAGTGACGTTTGTCAATAATGATTTGCTCTTCGAATACCTCTTCTTGATATTCAAGCGCACTGAGGACAACAGACTCTAATTCAGGTGAGCGTGTGACATCTATCAAACGCTCGTTGATCGGGCGCTGCCGTTCAAACAATTGCTCGGCAGCGTTGTTAATTGCGATGATCTCGAAATCCGCATTTAGAACCATCAACGCTTCATAGGCCGAATTGGCCAAGGTCAGCATAAGAGCCTGTTTATATGCCCAATCTGTCTGTTGTTGTTCCACGAAATTACCCTTCAAAACGATAGCCAACACCGCGTACAGTTACAATACGACGTGGATTTGATGCATCTTCTTCCAGCTTTTCGCGCAGCCAGCGGATATGCACATCAACAGTACGCTTATCGACGAAGTAATCATATCCCCAAACTTTAGTCAGGATAAGATCACGCGAGAGTACAACGCCTTTGTTACGCATGAGTTCAGCGAGTAAATCGAACTCTTTGTTACTCAGCTTAACTTCTTCACCAGAACGGTAAACACGACGACCGGTTAAGCTCACTTGCAAGTCGTTCGAGTTCAATTCATCCTGCGCAATCTGACGACCGGACGGACGACGTAATACTGCCCGTACCCGCGCCAGAAATTCCCCCAGCGCAACCGGCTTCACGACATAATCATCAGCACCACTTTCGAGGCCGACGATCTTATCCACTTCTGTACCACGCGCTGTGACCATGATTATCGGAATATGGTTGGTGCCGGGGTCACGACGGATGATTCGGCACAAACTGAGTCCATCTAAACCGGGAAGCATAATGTCGAGCACGACCAGATCAGGATGATCCTGTCGAACTTTTGCCAACCCATCTTCGCCATCCCCTGACAAGGTGACACTGTAACCTTCTCCCTTGAGCTTTTCGGAAAGATTGTTAGCAAGGGTCATTTCATCTTCAATTACCAAAATCTTCGGCATCTTGTTATGATCCTTCACTGTAATTAACACCTTTGCTTAATTTTATCAACATATCATTAAATACCGGATATACTTTCTTTAATTTAACTTAATCTTTTAAAGATCGGACTCCGGCGAGAGAAGCTGCTGTTTGCACAGCGTTTCGAATAGCTTGGGCTACAGCCTCGGCAGCAAATGCGCCGATTGAATTGACATTGGCGGGAATTTCTCCGGTGGCCAAAGCAAATAGGGTATCGCCATCAAACATGGTATGAGCAGGGCGAATAGCTTGAGCGATGCCATCCTGTGCCATCTGAGCAACTTTGTTGACCTGTTCTTTGGTCAATTTGGCGTTTGTAGCAACCACACCGATAACTGTGTTTCCATCACTTGGTGTATCAACAATTCGCGACAGGGCACGCATCATATTTAATGAACCAGCAAATTGATTTACATCTGGAGCTTGTCGCATTCCAGCGATAATTTGGCCGCACTCATCGACAACATCACCCACTGCATTGACGGCAATTAAAGCCGCCACAATCAATCCATCACCCAAATCAATACTGGCTGTGCCAATACCGCCCTTCGTGGCATATTCATTGCCCATGCCCGACCCAACGCGGCAGCCTGTTCCTGCGCCGACAGTCCCCTGTTGAACAACATCGCTGCTGGCAGCCTGGCATGCGGCATAGCCCATTGCGGCGTCAGGACGAACATCAGCGCGTCCAACAGCTAAATCAAACAGAATGGCGGCAGGAACAATGGGAACAATTACCCCGCCTTGCGCGTTGTAACCGATTCCGTTTTCTTCCAAGTAACGCATGACACCATCAGCAGCCGCTAACCCATAGGCGCTTCCCCCGGATAGTAAAACGGCGTTCACGTTTTGAACCATGTGCATCGGACGAAGCAAATCGGTTTCGCGCGTGCCGGGCGCGCCCCCTCGTTGATCGACACCACCAACGGTTCCATTAGGGCATATAATCACGGTACATCCAGTAGCGGCCTCAAGGTTGGTGGCATGTCCAACACGAATGCCGGGTACATCAGTTAGTGAGTTGGTCATCGTCGTCATCTTCTAGCCCAAGATAAGTAATTTCGTCGGTTGTGTCGGGGAGTTCATCGAGTTCATCCGGTTCCAAAATGGAAAGGGCACGTTCATAATCCGCCGGTTTTACGAGTACAGTTATAGAACCGAGCCGTCCGATGGTGATACCTAAAGCGGCTGCACCCGGTTGGCGATAAACCATGGCCGGAATACCCTCGACTTTTAGCCGTCCCGCAATGATATAGGCTTCGGCTTCAACCGGGGTTTCGTAAACAATCATCCATTCAGACACTTTTCACCTTTTACGATTTAACATTTAACAATTCACAGTTTAGCGCTATACATGCGGAAATACGAACGCACGAATAACCGGGCCAGCAATAGAAAATCATTCCAGTTTTCGAAAGCATATGAAACGAGGTGAGCTATGCCGTTTGTTTTTATTTGGGGTATGCCCAACGCCGTTCATGACGCTCAATTACTTGAATTACGGGAGACAATTATTGGTCGACTAGCCGATAAAATGGCGGTTGCGCACAACTGGGTACGTGTCTTTTTTCCTAGCGAGCGATTAAGTGATTACGCTGTACCTGATGAAGGGAGCAGCACCATTTACATAACCATTGAAACTGGCCTGTTTAATTCAGAGGGTGAAGATAGCAAAGACCCAATTGGCACGACTCAAATAATTGCCGAAACAGTCTGGAATATGTTCGGCGGCCAATACGAAGTTGAGTGTTTTATCGGTAACCACAATCCCAAGTGGGTCAGCCTCATACATGCGAAGATAGATTGAGATTGAGCGAGGTAGAGAAAAAAGGAAAGAGCAGGGAAAGGAGGAGTGAAGGGGGTTGGCAGCGGCGTACTCTCCCACCACGTTACCATGGCAGTACCATCCGCGCTCATGAGCTTAACGACCGGGTTCGGAATGGGACCGGGTGTACCCTCACGGCTCTAGCCA
>WGMX01000006.1 GCA_016124855.1 Anaerolineaceae bacterium
AATCTTGAACATTTGCTTTTACTTGTTTGTTTTTGCTACTCATTCGGAATACCTTTCTTTCGTCACAAATGCGACGTATTATAACGAGAATTCTCTCTCTATACTGGCATTCCATTTACACAATCTATTTTACACTCTCGGGACGCGCAGCCATGCACCACTACGAGGTTCGTTTCTGAGCATCATCTTCAGCCAACATACGTTCGATCTCGGCATATTCCAAGTCATCGACGTATTGATTGATGCCTGACTTCATATATTCGGCTAGCTCAGGATGAATTTTACTGAAGTTGGCGATGAAGTCGGGATGTGAGGTATAGAGTTCACCCAGCCCGCGCAGAATGTCTAGGGTCGGTTCGTAGAAGTAGCGTAGATGATCGTGCCAGCGCTTGAGGATGGTCTGCACTTCCGCGCTTGTTGGTTCTTTGCCTGCTTCGATGGCATCTACTATATCGCTGTAGACTTGATTGCCTTCATTACCGATGGCTTCTTTTTGCGCCTGTGTATAACTATTCCAGCGTTTAATCGACTGGTTGACATTATCCGGCCCATATTGAAGGCGGGCTTCGCGTTCATATTCTTTTTGCTTTTCGTCACTGAAGGCTTGGAATAGCTGTCGTTTGCTCATTTCTTTTTCTCCCTTTAAATGCTTAATTGTATCGTCTACGGTACTCACCAGATTCAGCAGACGTTCGCTCTTTTCGATCAGCACTGCTCGATGCGATTGGAGGGCTTTCACCAAATCAAAATCGGGGCTGTCCAACACGTCTTTGATCTGCATGAGTTCCATGCCAATTTCGCGATAAAACATAATTTGTTGCAGGCGAAGTAACGCGTCGTCATCGTAGTAACGGTAGCCGTTACCGCCGACCTGTGAGGGTTTCAATAAACCGATTTCGTCATAATAGTGCAGCGTCCGAACGCTGATCTGTGCCAAATCGGATAGTTGTTTAACGGTATACATCATCTACTCCTCATTGTGTAGGCATCATAAACCATGACGTAACGTCAGAGTCAAGCATTTGATGATGACCATCTTGACAAACGATATTATTGTTCATATCATAATGAATGAACGTTCATTCATTATGATGAATAACCATTCAGTGAAAGGTGGCTATGTCAAAAACCAGTAACGATCTAATACAAGAACAGCTTATCGCAGCACGACGCAACCAAATATTGGACGCGGCAACCACGATTTTCGCCGAGAAGGGTTTTCACCGTGCGACGATCCGGGATGTGGCTAAAGCGGCAGGCATCGCTGATGGGACGATTTACATCTATTTCGAAAACAAAACCGCCCTGCTGATGGGCATCTTAAACCGGCTAAATGAGTCGGATGAGCGTGAGGCGAGTTTTGAAGAAGCCGCCGATACGGACATCAATACTTTTTTCCGGAAGTACGTTCGTCAGCGATTAGAAGTATTCGACCAAATGGGCATGAACGCGGTGAAAATTGTTCTATCCGAAGTGCTAACCAACACTGACCTGCGTGATATGTATTACCAGCATGTGGTCGAGCCAACCTTTGAGCTGGCACTAACCTACTTTCAAAAGTGGATGGACAGCGGACTTATCCGGCGATTTGATGTGCAGATGACCATGCGGATGATAACCAGTATGGTGTTGGGCCTGCTGGTGCTGCGTTTGATGGGCGACCGAACGATTGAAGAACAGTGGCAGAAACTGCCCGACGTCATTACTGATATGGTGCTGTATGGCATCCAAGGAGAACAACCATGAACCTGACAATGACACCTTATGAAAATATCGACATCACCAGCCGCGAATTTAAGGCTGATCCTTTTCCCTTTTATGCCTATTTGCGGGCAGAAGCACCGGTTTATCAGACGATAGTCAAGATGCCTGACAAGAAGCGTCCGGTATGGATTGTCAGCCGCTATGACGACGTGCTGGCAGCACTGAAGGATGATCGTTTTGCTAAGGACAAGCGAAATGTCATGACACCGGAGCAGCTTAAAAAGCAGCCGTATGTGCCAGCGGCGTTCAAGGCCATCGAGCGTAACATGCTGGATTTAGATGCACCGGATCATACCCGTTTACGCGGGTTGGTACACAAAGCCTTTACGCCACGACTGGTGGAGGACATGCGGGCACGTATCGAACGGCTTTCCAACGAACTTTTGGACGAGATGGAGCGCAAAGATGAGATTGATTTGATCCATGATTATGCGCTGCCCATTCCACTGACGATTATCGGGGAGATTCTGGGCGTACCGAAGGAAGATGCTCACAAATTCCATCAATGGTCGAAAAAAGCATTGTCGATGCAATCCATGTTCCAAGCGCTGCTGGCAACACCGTCATTATTGATGTTCATGCGTTATCTGCGTCATCTTTTCAACCTGCGACGGGCAGATCCGCAAGACGATCTGATTACTGCGCTAGTAGAAGCCGAAGAAGCTGGCAACCAGATGAGCGAGGATGAACTGCTGGCGATGGTGTTCATTCTGCTGATTGCGGGGCATGAAACCACAGTCAACTTGATTGGAACAGGTTCACTAGAACTGCTGCGACATCCTGACCAGCTAGTGCGGCTGCGGGATAATCCGACATTGATTAAACCGGCTGTGGAAGAATTGGTGCGCTTTGGGACACCGGTGGAAACTGCAACCGAGCGTTATGCCCGTGAAGATATCACGATTGCCGGCGTGACTATTCCCAAAGGTGAAATGATGTTCGCGGCGTTGGCTTCGGCTAACCGTGATGAAAATGTGTTCGCCAATCCTGATGTGCTCGATATTACACGTGAGCCAAATCGTCATTTGTCGTTCGGGCAAGGGGCGCATTACTGTGTGGGTGCGCCATTGGCACGTTTAGAAGGTTCGATTGCTATCAATAATCTGGTACAGCGGTTTCCAAATCTACGGTTAGCGACTTCATCGGAGGATTTGGTGTGGCGTAAGGGCATGACCATACGCGGGTTGGAAAAACTGCCGGTGAAGGTGTAAATATGAGGTAAGGAATGGTCTGCGATCATTCCTTACCGAAAATTCTTCATGAAATCATTGAAATTTGAGTTCGTGTGGGAAGGGAAAACGAGCTGAAAATGACCAGTTTTTACCATCCAAGCGAACGGCATAGGCTTTTTGCCGGAGTTTTAGATAGTGATCATATTCGCTGATCGGCACGTAGATACTGTAGAGTGATTCGCGTTGGACGGTGGTTGGGTCGGTCAGCGTAGGCCAATCGGAAGGCCATAAGACAGCGTCAGCCGTATCGCATGACCAGAGCATGACTTCAAACTTTTCAGGCAGCCATGTTTGGGCTTTGGGATGGCTGTAGCCGGTGAGTGTGTCAAACAGGTCAATCAGGCGTTTGGGTGCAGCCATTTGGCGGGCTTCAGGATCATCAAATAAGTCACCATAAATCGAGATGGTTTTGTCACCTAAAACCGCATCAGACAGGCGAATGACGTTAGTCGGCTGATCGGTTTTGGTGTAGTAGTCCTTGTTGGCATCCAAAGCGTACAAATCCTTGTCGATTTTCAAGTCAGATTTGAGGGTTTTGAATTCGTCGTCGGTCAATTGGACGGAAGCGAATTCAAAATCACCGGATGTATTTTTGCGCTGGTAGATGACGAGGCCGTTGTCATAGAGGGCGAAAGTCGGTTCATCTGAGCCAATGACCATTAACCACGGGTTGTAGATAGTGAGCAAAACGAGTGGTTTGGGCGGCTGATTTGGCGGTGTTGGACTTGGTGGCAAGAAAGTTGTCAGCAGTTGGTTAGACTGCATAGGAGCAGCAAATGCCAGTGAGATGCTGCTTAAGACGATGATGGTAAGCATCAAAATTAGTGTTAAGAGGCGTTTCATCAAATATTCCTTCAGTTGAGAGAGCGGAATACTGATAAAGACGTGGATTTATAGCGATTTGTTCCCATCATTTTTCCCGTAAAAGGGTCGAAAATACCTGCTTTGCAGGTTGAGCAGGTAAAACAGGGTTGTTTAAGGGGTATTCGTGAAGATAACGCTTGGGAAAACAAACCGATTTCTAACCGGAACCCCCTCCCTAACCCTTCATCAGTTACCTTCGCAGGCTCATTCGCTGATAGCCCGCAAGCGATGGAGGGAATCAATACCAACACAGCCCAATATCATTCAAAATTTCACCATTTTTGTGCCCAATCGGGCGCTTCGATGGGTTCAAATATGTTGGCGTTGAAGTCAGCGAGTTCGGTCAGTTGGAGGTCGCCATTTTCGAGCGCGGCTGAAAACAGCTTACCTTCATTAGCTACTACCAGTCGGCCTTGTTGGTCGAAGTCTGCCCAAGTGGCATCACCCAACGGGAATTTTTTGTCACTGGCGTTGTCCACGACAAACAGTTTATTGACTTCACCGTGGCTGAAGCGGTAGCCGAAGTAATGCTTTTCGATGCTGTAAGTTGGATACTGCTTACGCCAGATGGTCGGGAGATTCATCTTCCGCAGCCAAGGATTGCGTCCTTTGCCTTCCATCTCCATATCTAGAAGCTGATACCAATCGCCATCCACATCGAGTTGGCTGTGGTGTGTTCCTTCATTCAAAGTGGAAACTAAGGCTTGGAAATCATCGCGGACATCGCGCCCTTTTTGGACAAGTTCCCAATGGCGCTGCACAATATGTTTGAGCCGTTCCCAATCAAGCTGTTCTTTACTTTCACTGTCGAGGACGGTAATCCCACGCGGCGGATGGTCAGGATGCTGATAACTGTTCGGCACATAAATACGCACAGTTTTGTTATCGAGGAAATGCCCGCCCCCGCCCCATGTCCCGTATTCTTTCCACAAGGCTATGGCAGTAAAGTACGGTGGCTTGCTAATGGCTGTCCATGTATACAGGTGTTCACCACTAGAATGGTGGCTATTCCCCTTGAATACAAAATAAACAAACAATTCGCCGTCAGGCGAGAGATCGCATTTGTTTTCGTAGACGCGACCTTTGAACCACTGCCCCTGCTCAAAGGTATCCGTCGCAGTATCCCATTTGATCATTTGTACCCAACGACTTGGACCACGTCGCAAAATCACGCCAACAGGTGCTTCACGCGCGAGGACAACATGTAAACGAGCGGGTGCTGGAGGTGTTGTCATGTTCGTGCGCCTTTGGTCATGTCGAGGATGGCGAGGGTATTGCCGAATGGGTCTTCAACCACAGCACATTTACCGATGACAACATCGAAGGGCGGCGTTCGGATGATGCAGCCTTGTTTGGCTAAGGTATCAACGGCTTGGACGACATCATCAACTAAATAATGAACATTGATCTCTTTGGGTAGGTCAGCATTATCGTGCAGCACAATCTCAGCATCGGTTTCGGGCATCCCCATGCCGACGGAATGTTCATCTTGCCACAGCCGTTTGAGGCCAAAGACCGTTTCATAATAGGTGGCGGCTTTTTGAAGTTCCGCTACTTTCAGCATGACGCAGTCGATTTTACGGAGAATCATTGCCGAAACCTTCCATGATGACGACTTCACCATAACAGTGTAGCATTATTCGGATTGATTCAAGCAGCGTGTGGGATGGTGTATGGGCGACGCATTAGCAGGAGCACAGCAACTGTTTTCGGCTGGTGAATATGAACAGGCATTAGTGCTGTTCCAGAATGCAAGCGCTCAATCGCCGTTGGAAACCGAGCCAATTGCGGCGATGGCCTTGTGCTATTTCGCGCTCGGTAAAACACCTCACGCACGACGCATCTGGAAAATCGTGGTCAGCCGTGATGAACGCTATTTGCTGCCGCGCTTTCTACGCACCGCACTTCATTGGCCTGATGCGATGCTTACGGTTGCGGCGAAAGTTAATGAATTGGTGGTGTGAAGATGCAAATTCACTATGCTGCGGCTCGAAATGATTTCCGAGCTGTGCAACGTCAGCTTGCCAAAGGTGTATCGGTCAATGCTCAAATCAATGGAGGCTATAGCTTTGATGGCAATACACCACTCGCATTTGCGACGAGAAGCCCTCACGCCAGTGTCGAGATGGTAGACATGTTGGTTAAGGCTGGTGCAGATGTCAACCCACCTCCTTCGAATGTTTACGCGCGGCCTCTAGGGCTGGCTGCAAAGGTAGGCGATATTGATAAGGTTAAATATCTTCTAGATGCCGGAGCAGATGCTAAGTATATCGATGAAAATCACTATACTTCTCTATTCCTCGCAATACACACTTACGCCAACGATAAGCCAGATGAACGTTTGCAAATCGTGCGACTGTTGCTCGAAGCAGGCGCTAATCCGAACATTGTGACCACCCACAACGAATCAGTCATGAGGACAGTTGTCCGATTCAGTCAGTTCGCTATTATGAAATTTTTACTGGATGCGGGTGCGAAACCGGACATTCTAGGCTGGACACCTTTAATGAGGGCTGTAGCCGTTGGCGATCTTGAAGATGTAAAACGCGAAATTGGCTCAGGCGGTGATTTAGAAGCAAAGAGCACGATGGGCTTAACAGCATGGTCTTTTGCTGTTGCATTGGGTGATGTTCAGAAAGCTGAATTAGTTATGAATAACAGTGCCTTAGAAAACGGTGATTTATCGCAAGCAGTCACAAAAGATAACCCTGAAATGCTGAGATGGTTGATGTCATTGGGACTCAATCCAAACGAAACTAAAGATTTTATGGGAGCCTCAGTGCTGAGTAATGCTGCTGAATCTGGTTCAACTGAGTGTGTCCGTGTCCTGCTGGAAGCAAACGTAGATATTGAAGTAGGGGATGATTTCCAACATAGAGCTATCAGTCACGCTGCTAATCCAGAGATCGTTAAACTTTTAGCTAACGCAGGCGCTGACATCAATCATGAAGATGGTGAAGGATACACCCTTCTGAAAAGTGCTGCCGAAGATGGGAATAATGAAATCGTGCGAACCCTTCTCGATTTAGGAGCAGACCCCGATGCTTCACGGTTAAATGATACTCCGTTGCGGGTCGCCGTGCGTGAAGACCATCTCGACATCGTCAAAATGTTACTGGAAGCAGGCGCTGACCCTAATATGCATACGTTGGCGGATGGATGGTGTCCCTTGGGTGAAGTTAAAACAGTCGAAACCTTAAGGATTTTGTTGGATGGTGGAGCTGATCCTCGTTTAAAGAACTATTCAGAATATGATCCTACTCGATTTCTCACCGATCCAGAACTCATTGAGATGATTGAGGCTGCTAAACAACCGCGAAAAGGTAAATCTAAATCATATAAACACAGAAAGCGTTAATCGACTATTCTTTCAACGCCCAGTCGACAGCGGATAAGGCATGAAGCAAAGTCGTGTCGTAGAGACGAATCGACGTATGCTCCGGTTTGATGAGTAAAGTGATCTCGGTGCAGCCAAGAATAACCCCTTGAGCGCCACGCGCCGTTAGATCATCCATAATGCGGAGATATTCCCCCCGCGAGTTGTCGCGCACATCTCCGAGGCACAATTCATCATAGATAATATCGTGAATAATCTTGCGGTCGGCATCGTTGGGCGTAACGACTTTCAATCCGAAGTTATCAGTCAGGCGCCCTTTGTAAAAGTCCTGTTCCATCGTGAAGCGCGTTCCGAGCAAGCCGATGGTATTTAAGCCGTCGTCACAAATCTTTTGAGCGGTTGTATCCGCAATATGCAGAATTGGGATGCTCATCGCGGCCTGAACCTGTGGTGCAAGTTTGTGCATGGTGTTGGTACAGATAACGATGCCATCCGCGCCACCGCGTTCCAATGATTGTGCGGCAGCAACCATTTTTTGTGCGGCGCTGTCCCAATCCCCTGCCATTTGCAGCGCCTCGATTTCGGCAAAATCGAATGACCAGAGCAAGCACTGTGCCGAATGTAATCCACCGAGGCGGCGTTTCACTTCCTCGTTGATGATGCGGTAGTATTCAACGGACGATTCCCAACTCATGCCGCCGAGTAAGCCGATGGTTTTCATGGGGTGTATCTCCAACATTCCGTCAGAGGCTCAAGCCTCTGCCTGAGTATAAAAAGGCCGCTAAAGCGGACAACCAATACCTGACGATTTTATCATGCTATTCGTCATCAATTTCTTCCAATTTGGGAAATATGTTTCTATTAGCATGATGTTCTTGTTGGTGAACGATATAACTTTGAACAAATGGAAGATTCTTTTCACCAAATGTAACAAGCCCATAGCCTTCCTGCCATTTGAATGGTGAATCAAGGTCGACAAAATTGGCATTAATAGCGTGTGCTGAAAGTCCTTTTACGTGTCGAAACCACTCGGCGGCAGCAACATTTGGAACAATGCAAACGGCTACATGAACATGATTTTCTACAGCATTTAATTCTAAAATCGGACAACGCATTTCAAGTGATTTCAACCGAATGCTTGAAAGTAACAACGCTTTGATTTCGTGGTTAATGATTGGTTGACGGTTTTTAGTTGCCCAGATTGCGTGATAAAAGCACTTTACATAAGGCATATTTGGCTTCCCAATATGATTCATTATGAAATAATCATATTGGATTTTTATGATCGGCTAGATAAGGTTTTGAGTCCGCTTCAGCGGCCTTTTTTCTTCAGACAGAGGCTTGAGCCTCTGGATTATTCGCTTTCATCTTCTCATACACCTTCACTGTATCCGCCGCCACCTGTTCGTGAGTGAAGTGCGATAGCACACGTTCCCGTCCGGCATTGGCATAACGGACACGCCAATCAGAATTACAGCGCAGACCGTCGAGCATGTCCCGCAATTTTTCGACGTTTCCTTCAGGGAAGATCAAACCGGCCTCACCGATGATGTCGGGGATTGCGCCGCTGTCTGAGCCGATGACCGGAACACCGCTGGACATAGCCTCAGTAATGACTCGACCGAATTGTTCTTTCCAGTTAGGGCGGGTTAAGGATGGAATGACCAGCACGTCAAACAGGTGGTATTGTTGGGGCATATCGGTGGAAGCGACCCATTCGATCCATTTGATGCGGCTGGCGATATTGAGCCGATCAGCAAGGGTTATTAGTTCGGGTTTATAGGGTCCACTGCCAACAATACGCAAGCACCAGTCGCCTTGAAGTCCGACAGCCGCTTGCAGTAGGTGCTGAACCCCTTTTTCCTCGACCAAACGTCCCACATAGCCCATAGTGAAGGGTTTCTGTTCCGTCTCCTTTTTTATGGGGGTGAATAATTGAGGATCAGTGCCGAACTGTGGCACGACCGCCATTTGCCCTTGATAACCTTTTTCGCGCCAAACTTGGGCAGCACTGTCTGTGCCTGCCAACGCATAATCAACATTGTTCAGTACCCAACGTTCGCCCCAGCTAAAAGGGGGCGGATAATCGCGTTTGATATTCTGCCAGCTAAAAAAGAGCGACTTCGCACCACTGCGGCGGGCATGATACAACGCTTGCCATGAAGCGAGGTTATACGGTTCTTCGTCAATGTGGACGATATGCGGACGAAAACGGTTTATCCATTCGCTGATTGTTGGATAGTAATGCAGATGAAAGTTACCGTTGAAGGTTATCGGAACAACTTCGAGTTGATACCCCTCGGTATAAACGCGTTCGAGCTTGGTTTCGCCGCGTTCATCTTTCCATGAGGGTGGAACGAGGGTCAGTAATTCCACGCCCAACCGCGCGATTTCTTCCAGTTTGCGTTGATAAATGCCGACGATGCAGGCTTTGGAGAGCATCAGTACGCGCAGCGAGTTGCCGGTCACCAGTTGTCATTCTCCGATTATTTGTCATCATGAACAACGTGTTCTTCGCCAATAATGCGCCATTCCTTTTGGAAAGGAGAACCGAATATACTGAGTTCATCCTGTGTGTGTACCAATTCTTGCGGCGCGATGTGGGTAAAGATACGACTTCGAATTTCTGCGCCATCGGCCAAATCAGACGGAATCAGGCTTAAATCTTGCAGGCCGACAAATTCACAGTAAACCATTTCGCCTGAATTATTCAAGGAAACGGTTTCTTGCGCTTTGCCCACTTTATAGGCTTTTTTGTAAGCCTTTTCGGCGGTTCGGGCGTGGATGAGACGAATTTGCTCGTCACATGTATACGAACCTTCGTGATCTTCAATGCGGTCACGAACAATCAACGTCGCAGCGAACCAGCGTTTTTTGTTGGGCTTAGTCGATGATGATTTAGCGCTCATGATTACACCTGATAATCGGGCAAATCGGTTTCGATCCGGCGTATAGATGGCACGATGTAAGTTACGATGGTCATGATAAGTATAACGCCACCCACCACGACTAGCACCAAACCCATTCCTGCGCCGGGTTGGTCGCCGACGATGGGCGCGAATATCCAACCGGGTTCTACAGCAGGCTCAAGGATGCGATCTACCAATGGACCGACTGAGAGGAACGAAGTGGTAGAGGCCACAAACCCCAATTGACCAAAAAGGCTGAAGACTCGTCCCTGCATATCAGGCGGTGTTTTGACTTGAAGCAGCGCGGTAAAAAGTCCCCAGCCCAAAGGCAGCGTGAAGAACAGAAAAAACATGCTGATCGCCAGCGGAATCGGCGTGCGGCTTGTACCATAAACGATGAACATTGCCCCTGTAAGCAGGAAAGTCGGCATAAATACGTTTACGCGCTTCCAAGTTTTGCGACGTAAGGCAATCGCCGCGCCACCGACCAACGCTCCAGCATTCATCGCCGCGAGGAGCAGTCCGGTTACACTCTCGCTGCCTGTGACTTTAATCAAATAAGGAATACCCAAATCCAGCGGGCCGTTGAGCAAGAAGTTAAGAACCGTGAAATAAATCATCAAGCCGAGCAACGGTCGACGTGCGCTCAAGAAAGCCAAACCCCCTCGCAGTTCACGCCAAAATCCGCCGGATGCCGCTTTGCCCTCTTCACTGGGCGGCGGCTGCGGGATGTCCATCTGAAAGACAACCGCCACCGCAATTAAGAAAGTGACCATATCGACCAGTACCACACCGGCAATCCCGACCAGTGGATAGATTAAGCCGGTAACCGCTGGCGCGATCACACCTGCTAATGGGAAGGCCATCTGCTTAAGAGCGTTGGCGCGGTCACGATGAGCATCATCTACAAGGACACTGGTTACCGCGTCCTCGGCAGGCGCTTGGAACATAGCGAACGTGCCTTGTAGAAACACGATGACATACAAATGCCACAGTTGAAATTCACCAGAGAGAAAACTCGCCAACAAGAGCAGACTGCCAACGGCTTGGCCTGCGTCGGAGATCATCATCACCCCACGACGATTCCAGCGGTCAACCAGCACTCCGGCAGCACTGCCAAAGAGCATCGGCGGTAACTCATTAAAAAAAGCGACCAACAGCAGCGGCGCGGCTTGTCCGGTATCAATGCTGACACGGATGCCAATGGCAATGCTGGTCATACGGCTGCCGATAAGGGACAGCGTTTGGGTCAAAACAAGGATATAAAAAGTGCGAAGGGAGGGTTTCGCTTGCGCGATGTCAGCAATCACAGCAGTGACGAGTTAGGGTATGCGGGCGGCGGTCGGAGGACGCACGACATCGACAAGGATCGCGAGGATAACCTTGATCATGTAATAAGCTGAACGCAGGGCAGTGATTGAAGATTGACCTGCGAGGCGCGGCTGCATCGTTACGGGCATTTCCAAAAGGCGGATACCTGCCCGACACAGCAGCACTATTGACTCCGGTTCGGGATAATCATGAGGATAAATTTGGGCGCATAGATGGATAGCCTGCCGGTTGCAGACGATAAAGCCGCTGGTTGGGTCAGTTACGCGCTGGCGGACAATCAGCGAAATCAGATTTGCCAAAATAATGCTGCCCAAACGGCGCATGGGCGAACCGACATAACCACGATTTTCAATATAACGCGAACCGATTATCATGTCGGCTTCGTTGGCCGCGAGTGCGTCTAACATGCGTATGATTTCAGCCGGGTCATGCTGTCCGTCACCGTCATTGCGGACGACCACGTCATAACCCTGTTTATCCGCGAATTGAAAACCCGCCTGCACACTGGCGCCAATGCCCACGTTATAAGGCATATGCAGCACCATTGCACCAGCGGCCTCGGCACATTTACCGGTTTCATCTGAAGAACCATCATTCATGACCAGCACATCGGCGTGCGGTATTCGCTGGCGCACGCTGCTGATCACACGCTGAATACTTGCCGCCTCGTTCAGCGCGGGAATGATGATCAAAATCTTCGGAGCCGGACGATCTGTCATGAGCCGCTTACTTTTATCCACTTACACCAACCTGATTTTGGCGGTTGTATGGCGGCGTGTCAATGCTCAGTGGTCTATGGTATGCGGGCATCGGGGCTGCGCTTAGGTATAATTTCCTACGAGCAAATTAATAGGGAGTCGTTCAAATGAAAAATGTTCCTCTTGTAAATTGTGATCTTAAAGCATCTGAAGTCTCGTTGGGCTGTATGCGAATCGCGGATATGGCAAAATCCGATATATCTACACTGCTGAACACCGCCCTAGACGCGGGTATTAATTTCTTCGATCATGCCGATGTTTATGGGGGTGGAAAATCAGAAGCAAACTTTGCCGAAGCGCTGGGTATGAACGCCCAACTACGCGAAAAGCTCATCATCCAAACCAAGTGCGGCATTCGCAAAGGTTCCTTCGACTTTTCTAAAGAACATATTTTAGAAGCGGTGGACGGCAGTCTGAAACGCTTGCAAACCGATTATTTGGATGTGCTGCTCTTACACCGCCCCGATGCGTTGGTCGAACCCGAAGAAGTGGCTGAAGCCTTCGACACCTTGGAAAGCAGCGGCAAGGTCAAGTATTTCGGTGTCAGCAACCAGAACCCGATGCAAATTGAACTGCTGAAAAAATCAGTCAAGCAGCCTATTATCTTCAACCAATTGCAGTTGAGCATCACCAACACCGGCATGATTGACGCGGGTATTAACGTCAACATGGAGATTGATTCCTCCATCGACCGTGACGGCAGCATTTTGGATTACTGCCGCTTACATGACATCACCATTCAACCGTGGTCGCCATTCCTTTATGGCTTCTTTGAAGGTGTTTTCTTGGATAACCCCAAGTTCCCCGAACTCAATGCCAAGATTAATGAAATCGCGTCGGCTTACGGCGTGAGCAACGTCACGATAGCAATTGCATGGTTGCTCCGTCATCCTGCGCATATGCAGCCGATCATCGGCACGACCAATCCACAACGTGTCAAGGACAGTGCCAAGGCTTCGGATATTCGGCTGAGCCGCGAGGAATGGTATGCCGTTTATCTGGCAGCGGGTAACAAGCTGCCGTAATTGACTGATTTGAGTGTGAAGGGCGCATCAGATGCGCCCTTAAAATATTAATTTCTTGTGAGGAAAGGCTCTAGTTGCACAAGTGCTGCGTCAAGTGGCAAATTACTGACCGACAGCAGTTCCGCCTCCAAATTATGTCCTTCCGCAGCCGCTTGAAGTACCACTAACATTCGATTAGCAATACGAGCTTGGTCGGTTTCGCGATATTGATCGAAATGAATAGGGAACTGACTATAATCAACCCATTCGAGGCCGTATAAGGCATCGATTAACGTTTTGTGATATGGCGGTCCAAAATTGAATTCCAACACATCATTACCATTCAGGGCGATGCTCATCGTCGGAATGATGTCGTCAACATCAAACTGTTTGACCCGAACCACACCGTCTACAATATTGGGACGTGGATCGACAATTAGGATGCGGTAAGGATGCGCGGTCGATTCGGTTAGGTGATCTTTCTTGGTGTGATAATCTGGCAAATCACGAAGCGTCGGTGCCGATTCATGTAGATAATCTAGTTCAATAAAGACCAAGCCACTCTCAATGATTTTGATCCGCTTATTAAAATAATCCCTCACGTCGCGTCCGCCGGGTTTATTGGATGGCGACAATAATTCTATCCACGCGACCGCTTCGCCTCGCTCAGATCGTCCGGGAATGACTTCATAAATTCCGATTGCGTTATAAGTTTTCTCAGAAACTTGATCGTCAAGTAATACATCGGTGATGGAGAAGACAAGCTCGCCCATTGTTCCAGCAGGCGAGGCTGTCAATGGACGGCGTGGACGGTGGGGATGCAAATCATAAATGCTGACATCCGACTCTGGATATTCAGATGGTTGTGGGGAATCAATACGCCGAATTTGCAGTGAGGGTTCAAGCGCGGCGGTGTAGCCCATCGGCAGCAAAACAGCTTTTAGAGAGTCGGCTAAATGAACGATATGACGGGTATGAAATTCGGGCCAACCACCTTGTGCCTGCCATAAGCTGTGCAAGTGAGCGTTGATACCCATGTATTGATTTTTAATTGAACGAACAGCCATAAGCAGACTCCAGAATTTGCTATCCGTTCATTATACCGGAATCTACGTCACCAAAATGACCTTGCCGGATGTCGCACGACTTTCCAGCGCACGATGGGCATCTGCGGCTTGTTCCAATGGCAGCGCACGATCAATGCGAACGTTGAGTTTTCCGCTTTCTACGAGAGCGAACATGGCTGTGGCACGGTAACGGGTTTCATCAGCAGTTGCGGTATAAGAACCGAGTGAAGGACGGGTCAAAAAGAGCGAACCTTTACTATTCAAAAGCTGCGGATCAAAGGGCGGTACTGCTCCGCTGGATTGTCCGAACAGCACCATGTATCCGCGCGGGCGTAAGCAGTTCAGGCTGCGCTCAAATGTATCTTTGCCAACCGAGTCATAAACCACATCCACACCATAACCATTGGTCAACCGTTTGACTTCGGTATCAAAATCGGCATACAAAAACACCTTGTCTGCGCCTGCTTCTCGAGCCAGTTCAGCTTTTGCTTCAGTAGAAACGGTCGCCAGAACCCGTGCCCCCCGCAGTTTCGCCATCTGAACCAAAAGCAGCCCAGTTCCACCCGCCGCCGCGTGAATAAGAACCGTTTGTCCGCTGTGAATTTGATAGGTATCGGTCACCAAGTAATGAGCGGTCATGCCTTGCAGCATCAAAGCCGCCGCTGTGCGCAAGTCAACTTTATCAGGCACAGGTACAACCTTGTCGGCAGGCACTATCGTATATTCAGAGTATGCGCCGATGGTAAATCCATAAGCCACGCGATCACCGACTTTGAAATCAAAAACGCCTTCACCCACCATATCGATCACGCCGGCGGCTTCCTGACCGGGTGTAAAGGGCAGCGCCGGACGATATTGACCAGACCGTTGGTAAATGTCGATGAAGTTGATACCAATAGCCTCGACTTTGATCCGTACCATGCCCGCGATGGGTTCTGGCGGCCCCATATTCTCAATTTGCATGACTTCCGGCTCGCCATATGCATGGACACGTACAATGCGCATGATCTATCCCCCGATTAACAGCGTTTAGAGATAATGATAATACGTTTGACTAATCGCCGCCTATTTCGTGCAACACCCATACATTCGGCTCGATGTAGGTGCCTTTGTCACTTTCACGATCAATGATGACAGGGGCAAGCGCTCCCGGTACGATATATTGACCACTATCCGGGAAGCGCATCAGAGTCCAACCTTCCCACGCAGCGACCGGCGCGTTGATGGTCATCGAGCGCGGACAGACCTTAAGGATTGAAGCACCCATACGCACGTGCGTTCGCAGCCACGGATCAAATACCGAGCCATCATTACGCTTCCATTGGATATAGCGTTCCATGGGTGTGAGTGGATAAGCATGTTTGAGATTGGGACGCACAGGCGCAATCAATTTGTTTAATCCGCGATGTGCAACCATCCTTCGCATCGCCCTTACGATTTGCTTGCTGATGCCCTGCCCCATATGCTCCGGCGCAACCACCGCTTGGATGGCGGAAACGCAGTTCGGCGGAATCTGGTTACGAAAGTTCAGGACTCCGCGTTCAAGGATGGCATCCCAACCTTCATCGGGCAGACCTTCTGTTGTTCCATCCCATGTGACCGGAATGGTATTGCCCATCGCGACTAACTGTCCATCTGAATCCATCAGCACCGTTTGATAAGCCGGAAAGGTATCATACAGCCGCCAAAAATACTTGGAGGCAATTGGATCATGCAGCATGAACTCAGGCCAAGCGCCCGTTTCACTGGCTAGTTTATCGGCTGCATCAATCAAATCGGGACGCTCATCGAGGGTGAGAACGATGAAATCAGGCATGATGGAACTACTCACTTCATAATAATAACGAACGACATTAATAAGGTCATCCGCATACTATAACGAGTGACTTTCAATCATCACAAATACAACTTTGTTATTTATGTTAGGTGCAAAAATCAAAGGTGTTTCTCAGTTCATTCACCTTTGAATTTATGTCGAGTCTCGCTGGTCAATAGGTGAACAAGGAAGTTTAATAATCCACCGTTGCTATGAGCTTTGTTACACCTCGCCATACTGCCCAGCGAAACATGATATAGAAAAGCAAGATACCAATGACGAGCCAAGGAATAACGTTCAATACACCACTCGTTTTGGGTGAATCGATGGGTACAGACAGGACATAAGACGATAGAAACGGCAAAACGAGGAATATGCATCCCACAACAAGGAATGCAATCGTAATCCCATAGAAGCTTAAATCGAATTCGGATAAACCCACAAATAAGGTGGATGTGGCCGTTATTTTCTGAACCGTTCCTTTTACTGTTGCCATATCGAGAACCATTGTGAACGACGATACTTCATCCTCAAAATCTAATGTCAGGCTTGGTCGCCATCTCCTATTATCAACAGGTTGTGCTTGAAACTCAGTCTGCAATTGCTGTAAGCGCCCGATGCAATCTTCATATGAATAAGGCACACTGAACTCGAATTGCTGCAAGTTCCATGTGTGGCGGTTGATAATCATTTTGTGTTTGCGGTGCATGGCTGTTTCCTGTGAAGATTAATTGGCCTTACCTGTTTCAGAAAATGTGTCATGAATAAGATTTTCCAGTCGCTGATAGTCGCCATAATCACGGATAACGTAAAAAAGCACAAAAGCGAACCACAGAATATAAAAAACCAAATAACTCCAAAAAAGATCACTCCTGAGAACAATCAAAACAAGTGGAACTAGAAACGAGATAGGTTTTGCTAAAAAATGGAGGCCAAAGCGTATATTGCCATTGACAATAGTTCTCGCTGTTTTGTCAATTGTCGCTGTGATTGTTCCAGCTGCTTTGACTGCATTGTAAGTGCTGCCATTACGTCCATAGCGCTCAATACAAATCTCAAATCGAAAATGTCTTTCTTCTTTCGTTAGAAACACAGTTTGACTGATGGCGTTCACAAAACCCGTTTTGGGTTGGGATAAACCACGTATAAGTTGTAAACAATCTTGTGGCGACATCTGAACCGTGTAACTAAATGACTTTCTCATCAAAAGTAAATTGAAAAGACGCTTTAAAAAATCCATGCTTACATGTTCCTAATAATGGGGCTGAGAAATATTTTCAGTATAAATCTACCTGAAAAGCAAACAGCCCCGTTTTCCGGGGCTGTTGCATCAATCAATTCAGTTCAAGTTTGTGACTACTGAGCCGTTACCTCGTAGGCCACACCCTCAACCACCGCGATGACCTTGTCACCGATGGCGAAGTAAGGCGCGAGTGCAGGTGTCTTATCCAGCAGCGCGAAGTATTCGTCACTCAGGAAGACCACCTTTTGTGTCTGCATCGTGTCCGGCTGGAAGGCCGTATCCGTCCAAACCCCATTCTGTAGGATGAAGGTCTTATCGCCAACGGTTTGGATCGGATTGACCGCAGGTTCAGCCGGAGCTACGGCTTCGCCACCAACTGTTTGTGCTGACAAAGTCCCTGTAGGCATGGCGGTCGCCATCGCATTCAATTGTACCGGAGCAGACGCGTTCGCCATGCCTGCGCTGGTGTCGGCAGCGCTCACAGCGGCGGAACCTGTTTTATCAGTGGCGAGTGTTTGTGCTTCTTGTTCGAACGCCGCCTGCGCCCGATCACGTCCATCGGCTGTAAGAATATCGTTCTCGGTGATCAAGAAGCTGGTGTAAGGCGTAATGATGCCGTAACGCACACTCAGGCTGACAACACTGTCAATCAGTTCTTTATTTTCACCATTCAAACGGATGCTGTTCAACAGATCACCGATGCGGCGGGTTGCCCACAGCCGCGCAATGAACGAGTCGCCGCCTGCATGAGATGGGAAATTCAAGTTGCTGTAAACAAAGGTTTGGTCTTCGCCATTCACCTTGCCCTTGAGGGTAAAGCTCAGGTTGCTCCCATCACCACGATAGCGTCCAACCAAGGTTAGCTGAGTACCGGCGAACAAGTCCGGCAGCGGTGTAGTAGGGTACACATCACCGGTATTCAAACCGCCCATATCCAGCGTGATGTCCGTCAAAACGGGTGCGCTGATCTTGTTGTATAAACTGGCCACTTCCTCATCAATGCGTTCGGTCGGACGGACATAGGTTCCCGTGCCATGCTGATCACGCACAATCGAGTCCAGCAGCAAAGTATCAACATCATCGCCCACACCGAAGCTAAAGACACGCACATTCGGACGCGCAGCGGCTTTCAAGTTCGCCAGAATTTGTGACGAGTCGGTCGTGCCTTCGGTAGCAAGGCCATCGGTCATAAACAGTACGGTCGTCGGACGTTCTTTATCCGCCATATTGAAGGCGGTCGTTAGCGCACCGTTGATGTCTGTGCCGCCAACGGCTTCCTGTCCACGTACCCAATCTATCGCGGATTGTGATTGAGCCGGTGATTCCATATTGTTGCTAAAAACGCGCCAACCGGTGCTGAACAAGATCACATTAAAGCGGTCATTGGGATTGAGCTTCTTCAACACATATTCAGCAGCGTTGCGTGCTTGATCCCACTTGTCGCCAAACATGCTGCCTGATTGGTCCAGCACAATAATGACGTCCTTAGCAATAGCTTGATTTTCGGGCAGCGTCAGCGGCGGCTGCACCAACAGCATGAAGAAGCCGTCTTCATTGGCGCTTTCACGGTAGGTGAGCAAGTTAGCATTAATAGTCTGCGTTGAAATGCCGTAGTATAAACTGAAATTGTCACTTGGAATGCTGCCAGCCGATTCGTATCCAACTGTGAACTTTTTATCGCCATTGCGACTGATGGCAATCGGGTGGCTGGGTGAATAGACGTTGCTGATGGGATCATTGCTATCCACTTCCACCCGCACGCTCATTTTTTCGACGGGATTTTTGGACAGTAGATTAGTGACCTTCAGTGGATAAACGAAGTGCAGCAAACCATTATCGACCGTCAGCACCTGCGAATACTGGATGTTGATCTTGCGGCTTTCCCCCGGTGGAATCGGGAACACGTTGGCTTGAATAGCGCTGTCACCGACGTATTCCAGCAAAGCAGGATCACGATATTGACGCACGATTTCGTTGTAAACACTGCGGGCTTCGTCTGCCTTTAGAATCTTGGCCTCAATGACTTGACCATTGATGGTCATCGTCAGCTTATCGACCGAGGCACTGTTGGGCAGAGGGAACATGAATGTCCCTTCCGCCATTCCGTTGCCTTCGTTGCGGAATTCCATCTCGACGTTGGTGGTAGCAATCTGGTCTTTGATATTGACCGTCACCTGATGATGGTCAATTCGCAGCCATTCAGGATTGGTGAACACACCCGGTTGTCTCGGCGGACAGGGTGGTACTGTGGGACATGTACCCGTTGTTGGACACAATGGCGGTGGTGGGCATGTCGGTTCCTGTGCAGCCGCAGGCAGGACAATGGCTAATAACAGCAATAGAAATGCAGCGGCGACTGGTATCGGTTTAAAGTGGGGTCTAACTAGGCGCTTCATCATAATGCCTCCAGAACTAACTTGACTATTACATTCTGGAGGCTAAGACGTAAACGGTGCGGATTTAGTTCCGTTATACAGTGGTCAATCTTGAACTTCGATGACACTATCTGCGAAAACTTCATCAAACGTTTTCACCGCAAATGGCAGTTCTGTCTCAGAAAAAACGCAGAGGTGAATATCAGTCAGAGCAAGATCAGTATTAGCTTTATTCGCTTGGACAAAATTCCTAAAGGCTATAGCCATTGGTTCAATGACATCGAATGCGGATCTCCCGGCATGGCCAGCACCAAAAATAGGGAAGATGATACTTTTGATTTTATCGTATTGGGCTGCATCATCTTGCTGTGCTGCATATCTCGGATTATTTTCTGTCCAAATAACTCCGTTTTGCGCATCAATCTCAGAAATTAACTTGAGGCAATTCTGAACGGCTCTTTGCAGCCCATCATCCGTTTCAATTGGCACTAAAGTTTCATTTCGAGTAATTGCATCAACCCGTACAGTGGCGGCGTGAAAAATGTAACGCGCTTTATTGGTCATGCGCAAAACACTTTGCGGATGACCTGCCGTAGTTGGTATAACCTGTCCCATAGCAATTGGCCGGCCACAAAAATCTGAATATCGAATTTGATCGTCAAGTTCATCTTGGACGGTATCTTCGCGGATACGTCCTTTAACAATATGTGAGCCTTCGCGCCTTAATGCCGAAGAGAGCGTAGCCCTTTCATATATACGAGCCATTTGCATGTAGTCGTTTTCAGTGTTTACCAAAACATCAATATTACGCAGCTTAGTAATGTCACCAGTAGCAATATGTATGTTGAATGGTGTTCCAGCAATCGGGTATTGTTTAAAGCTTTCTAGATCTTTAGCTTTTGTAACTCGCCTACGCAATTCAAGCTGTTTCATCCACGATTTTTGATTGTCGCGGGTACGCTTGGTAAGATTTTCAATAAGCTTGACTAAGTTTTCGAAGAGCTTTGGATTTTCTTGAGCATCGTCATCGGTATAGCGAAAATATTGTGTATCCGAAATCCCTAACGCAGACTGTACGCCACTAATATCTTCATTTGGAGCGGTCAGCACAACAGGCAGTATCGAAATATTGCCACCGCGAGCCGTATTAACTTCACGCTTTACCCATTCAGACGCCGTATCCTTCTCGACGATTAGCAGCAAAATATCACTTTCACGGAGTTCGTCATATATTTTGGCTTCCCATTGGTCGCCACCTTCTAAACTAAATATATCTAAAAAGCATCCATACTCATTTATTTCGTCAAGCCTAGCTTGGAGTTTTTTTGCTTGTTGGTTACTAAATTGAGCATTTCGATGACTAATGAATATTCTTGTCTTTGTTTTTTTCTTTGGCTCATTTTCTTCTTTTTTGGTGGTTTTAGTACCCATTTTTCCCCTCAATCCTTCATTTATGCGCTTACTAAATAATAATATAAACATACTTACAAGATCATAACACCCCAGAAATGAGTGGTTGCGTTTACGGTATGCTAGGCGAGGTTGTGCTAGAATACCATCATAACGTTAGGATGATTGTGTTTTAATTCGCATTTGGGGAGTTACATCTTGCCAAAACAAGTCAAGATTATCAGCGAAAAACGTGTATTCGATAAGTTTTTCAAAATTGATGAAGCCCATTTACAACATGAACTGTACAACGGCGAGATGAGTCCTGAATTGACGCGGCTCAACTTCGAGCGCGGCGACAGCGCGGCAGTAGTGCTGCACGATCCCATTTCGGATACGGTCATTATGACCGAGCAGTTCCGCTATCCAGTTTACGCAAAAGACAAAGAGAAAGCATGGCTTCTCGAAATTCCAGCAGGCTCAATTGAAGAAAATGAAAATGCCGACCCCACCATTACTTTGCGGCGCGAATTGATGGAAGAAATCGGTTACAGTGTCAACAGCTTTCGTAAAATCGCCTCCTTTTTTGTGTCACCCGGCGGTACATCGGAACGCATACATCTTTTTTATTCGAGCATCACCAGCAAAAGTAAAATTTCTTCAGGCGGTGGATTGGTGAGTGAAGGCGAAGATGTGCGTACCGTGTCTATTGGTGTCCAAGCAGCGCTGTATAAAATCACCACTGGCGAGATCATGGATGCCAAAACCATTATCGGCCTCCAATGGTTGCAGTTGAACCGCCAGAATTTGGTTCCGGGACGCTAAGTCCTTATCAGCCTGACTTTGCACGGATGCGTTATAATCGCGGAGTTCGTTTGCAAAGTGAGGAGGAGTCGACATGAGAAGATTACTACTTTTAACTGCGACATTTATTGCGGCTTGCATCCTGTTGGTGCTAAGCAGTGTACCGATGAGTGTGGTTACAGCCGGACCAGCGATGGCCCCGACTTATGATCCAAGACCGTTATGCGCTGACCGTACCGGCGCGACGACACCCATTGTCCATTATGACATTCCGGCGGGAACGGTTTCCAGCGGCGGCATTTACTGCCGTCCGTTGGTGCAAAGTGGAAAATATCTGGTGAATGCCGCGCAAATTGGCAGCCAGCAGGCCATCGACTTGGGCATTAACCAAGCCGTAGATGTCTATGCCATTTTGTTCAGCGGTGCGACCGTGACCAGTTTCAATAATCCGTTTAAGATTTGCCTCTTGGGAACGGGTTACGTTTACTTCTTAGATGCCAACCAATCGCCACGGCAGTTGCAGCAGTTGACCGGTGATTCGGATGGCACTTATACCTGTGCGACCTTATCCACAGCCGGAATTGTCATGTTGACGAATGCCGGTGGATCAGCACCTGCAGCCCAGCCCACCGCAGAAGGCACACCCGGAACACCGGCTCCGGCGGCGACCTTAGCACCGGGCGTAACACCAACCGCAGCCACCATCGGCGCGGTAGGCAACTGCACGTTGACCATCAACAAGATTGTGCGTTTGAGAGCAGAAGCCAATACCACCAGCGAAATATTGACCCGCTTGGCTTATAACACGACATGGAAAGTGACTGGACGTGTGCCGGGTTGGTATCAGATTGTATGGACAGATAAGCAAGGTTGGGTCAGTGACCAATTTGTACGGGCAACAGGCCAATGTGGTAATTAAATTGACCGAGTAGAAAACTTCAAAACATTTCGAAAGGCACAGCTAGGGTTGTGCCTTTTTGTTTCCAGAGACTTTTAAGGGAAAACCAGCATTTCTTGCAGGTGTACCTGTTTCACGTTCTAATAGATGAATTAGTAATTTATCGGAGGATGAACAATATGTCCCGCACCCACATCAAATGGATCGCGATCACCGTCTTTGTCGTCTTCATGACCCTGCTCCCAACCTTCGTCCTGTTAGCAGGCATGGCTCCCGGCGGCAGCGACTAACCTCATCTCACCATCGCTCATGCCCCTGATAAAGGGGCATTTTATTTCAGGCAGTAGATAATAGACTAGTTGGGTTTCGATGAAGCCATTTTACTATTTTTTAATAATATATCTCTATATAATTAAAGCGCTTGCTGCACTGGCAAGCATTTGTGAGCGCTCACTTACAAAAACAGCAAAATTATCAGCAAACACCATTGGGGGGCAAAAAGATAACTGTAAAATTTCATTTACGTCATTAGGCATTTTCAGTCGATATTGACTGGGCGCAACACCGCCAAGTTGAACATTATCTTGCTTCGACATAAAACAAAAGTTTGCAAGACAATTAGGATTGGGGGTAAAGATTTTGTTTGAATCCAGATAGTCTCTAGGGTAGATATGATGGAATTCATTGCGATTATATACTTTCAAAACATCACGCAAAACTATCCTTACTCCGCTGATAAAACTCCGAGGTTTTTGTTGAGCAAGCAAAAGAATGAAGGTCTTAGTATTAACTGTTCCAATTCTGAATGTGTTAACACTAAAAAAATCAGGAGTCACAGAAGCAGAAAAATCGCCTAATGTTGTTGGATCCGCTGCATTTTTTCGTTTAAGCTTCAACACCTCGGCAATATCTGTCCTTAAATTGCGGAGAATTCCCCCACTGTATCGCTTTGAAAAACAACATCTCCAAAACCACCGTATTAAAACGCGTCTATCGTCATCAGTGTATTGAACATGCTGATTACCAAGAGCAGCAAAAAACACAGTTAATGGTACTAATATTCCCGGATAAGGCAGGCTATCCAATGAATAAACTTCTAGATTAGTTTGTAAGAAATCAATAGCTCCTTTAACTCCGTTTACCACTTCCTGAAATCGTCTCCTCACTTCTGACCCTCGAATATTGACCAAACTGCTTGCCGAGGCATCTGCAACTAAAACGCCAGCGCAACATCGTAGCAGCAAATCCGTATCCATTCCAACGTCTTCAAAACCAAATGGCACAAGTTCGTCTTTCAAATCTTCGAATTGACCTTGGAGTTGAAAATCATCACTCCAAGTCCAAGCTGAAAGCAGTTGTAGAGTATCTAACGGAACTCCCTTCCTATTTACCCGTTCAAAGACTAATGCCACAGTAGCTTTGTCATCCGTCGTTACATACTCTACAGGAATACGTGCCTCTTTGAATTTAGTCTGCATCTCATCAATACGCTTAAGAGTTTCATCATCGAAGCTCTGGGTTGCTCTACGATATTTCACAGTATCAAAAAGGGAATTTAGAGGGAAATAACGACTAAGATCAACACCTTCAGGTTCGAGAGCAAAAAATTGCGATTCCTGAGCATCAGGATCAGCTTGAAAATCAAAATATATATTCGTCCAAATTTCTGGTAATGATTGATCCAATTCCGTTTGGAACACACCAAATAATGATGTGATTCTTTGTTGACCGTCCAAAACATAATCAATTGGATAATCTGGATCGGTTCTTGGCAGTTCAAAGGCACCAAGTGTTCGTTCAGAATTAAGTTGTTCCTTTGTCCTCCAGAGTAATAGATTTCCCACGGGGTATCTCTTAAATAAACTATCCATAAAAAAAGCTACAGTATCGGGATCCCAAACAAATCCACGCTGAAAAGCAGGAATTCGAATTTGCCCTCTAGTAACATCATGAATGATTTCGCGAATACTGAGTTCAGACATGTGCTATTACTCTTTCGTATTTTTAAGGCTTTTTGTGATCGTTAGTACAAAACATTTGTTATTTAATTTATAATATTGTAATCAAGAATCGACATAAGTTCAACGCAAGAGGTCATAAAGACAGCGTCTAATCACTATATCTTTTAGAGTTCACAATGGATTTGTTGCAATTACTAAGTTTACACTTTTTGGTTCATATTATTACTTACGTTTAAATTACATTTGTCGACATACCGATTTCCAACCATCCAACAACTACTTACTCCGTTTCCTCCCTCGCAAAGTTAGCGCCAAATCTTGCGAAGAGTTACCAAATGTTTTTCCAAATGGTAACCCTTTCCTACTGCATCTGTTGTATGATTTTCGTAGGGACGAGATACATCTCGTCCGGCATCTTAACATCCGTTGATATGTTCTTTAGAGGCTGATCGCCTGCTTGCAGCAAACTGAAAACAAAACCGATTTGCCAAGTTTGCCGCTTTCGCTGCTTTCGCCGCATTTTTCGCTTAATCGGTTTTCCAACTCTGTATTCGACTGGAGACTGATAGCTGACGACTGGCGACTACTGAATGGCAAACTTGGCGACAGACATCCTTCCACTCTATTGACGCAACGCTAGCCGAGCCATCCGCCGAATTGACACAAATTTCGCCATATGTCACGCCGACATTGACAACATTTTTGACATAAAATCGACTGTAGTATTTGTCTTTTGACTGATGACTGGAGACTTGTGAATCAAAAACGGTAGCTTTCAGCCACCGCTTTTCTTGTAACTTGCAACTTGCGTCTTAAAGCTCTCTATGCCTTCGTAATCCGATCAGCCCCACCCATATACGGGCGCAGCACATCGGGGATCACCACGCTGCCATCCGCGAGCTGGTAATTCTCCAAAATCGCGATAATCACGCGGGTGTCCGCCAAACCGGAACCGTTGAGCGTATGCACAAACTGGGTTTTCTTACCCTCCGCCGGACGATATTTAATATTCGCACGTCGCGCTTGAAAGGCTTCATCGTTGGAACATGAACTCACTTCCAGCCACTCTTGGCAGCCCGGTGACCACACCTCAACATCGTATTTCTTGGTCGCTGCGAAGCCCAAATCGCCGGTCACGATTTCCAGTCGGCGGAAGTGTAGACCCAACTTCCGACAAATATCGCAAGCCGCTTCAGTCAGCGATTCCAGTTCGGCGTAGCTCGTTTCCGGTGAGGTGAACTTATACATCTCCACCTTCTCGAACTGATGTACACGCTTAATGCCACGCACATCCCGACCAGCGCTGGTTTTCTCCCGACGGAAGCACGGTGTATGCGCCACATAGTACAGAGGCAGTTGTGCCTCATCCAAAATCTCGTCACGGTGCAAATTGGTGATCGCCACCTCAGCCGTGGGCAGCATATAGACTTCTGCCTCAGGATCGGAGTAAACCACATCCTTAAACTTGGGGAACTGCGCTGCGCCGTACAACATCTCTTCTTTGACGAAGTACGGAACATTCACCTGTGTAAAACCTTTTTCCCGTGCCATATCCAGATAGAAGCTGATGAGTGCCCGTTGTAAGCGTGCACCAAGTCCCTTCAGCACATACGCCCGTGAACCAGCCAACTTCACACCGCGCTCAAAGTCGATGATGCCTAACTCCGGGCCAAGTTCCCAGTGAGGCTTCGGCTCAAAGCTGAATTCACGTTTCGGGCCTTCCGGTGTCCAAGGAATATTATTTTCCTCACTGTCCGATACCGGAACACTTTCGTGAGGCATATTCGGAACCCAGTACATATTCTCTTGCAGGTTCGCGTCAATCACACGGAGTTGGTCGTTGATGGCCTCGACACGTTCACCCATGCTCTTGAGCGCTGCCATCATCTCGTCCATAGCCTCAGCTACAGAGTCATCTTTGCGTGGGGCGTTGACACTTCCACCGCCTTCAATGACGTGGACGGCTTCCTCAAATTCGCCTTCACGGATGGCTAAGGCAATGTGTCGAGCCATTGCTGCACGCATTCCATCGGGAGTCTGTTTATCACCACGCAGCTTGCCGACACCTTTGTTCAGCTTATTCCGTGCTGCTTGGATCGACTCACTTTCGGTGAGCAAAACACGACGCTGCTTATCGAGGTCGATAATCGCATCGATTCGGGCTAAGGCTGGTGCATCATTCAGCTTAGCGATTTGTTCTTTGACCCATTCCGGTTTTTCGCGGATCAGGTTAATGTCGAGCATGATTTTGTCTCCGTGTAGATATGTAGGGGTTTACCGCTGGTAAGCCCAATCTAAATTATTGAGGTCGGCGCGGGTGGGTATCATCATCCGGCGAGGGCGGCGAAGGTGGAAGGGGTCGGGTAAAATCGTCATAAAGTCGCCGTGCTGCCAGCACTAATCCAACGATGATAATCACGATGATCAGTGTATCAAATACTTCGCGTGTCATGAATTGCAAGATAGTCTCCAGTCGTCAGTCAACAGTTTACAGTCCAATTCAGTTCCAAACTTATCATTTCATTCAGTCCTAAGCATTTAGCTGAAGACTGGCGACTATAGACTGATGACTGTAAATAAAAACGCCTCCACTGACCGATGCAGAGAGGCGTTAGATGTCGCGTCTTCTTGAACGGTTGAGTGGTTTAATCGTTAATGGTCGACGAACTTGAACGCGAAGGTTGGGTCACATCATCACGCCATTGAGGCAGCTTAAAACTGAAGGTCGTGCCGACGTTTTCTTCGCTTTCGAACCAGATTTTTCCACTCATCGCTTCAACCTCTTGTTTGCACAGATACAGGCTTAGACCGTAGCCAAATTCACCAATAATCTGCGGTTGTCTTGCACGTTCGAAGGGCGCAAAGACCCGTTCAAACTCTTTTGCACGTACACCATAGCCTTCATCAACCACATCGATTTGCACACTTTGGTTGCCCGAAGACGAGCTAGCCATAATCATAATCGGCGTGGCTTTCATGCTGTACATGATAGCATTACGCAGCAGGTCATGCAAGATGTCGGCTACACGTCCGGGTGAGGCATAAACCACCAAATCGTCAGGGATAGTAGCCGTGATTCGGGCACGATAATCCTGCTGTTCGGTTTCGGGATCAATCAGCGTGAGTTCGGGCAAACCTTCGATGAAATCTTCCACAAAGTTGGCTAAATTGAGCTTTCGACGGTCAGAACGGATGAGTTCAGCCAGTTTGCCGGTACGAATCAGTTCCAAACGGTTGAACAATTTCATGAGCCGTTCTTGACGGTGCATGTGGGTGGTGATGAGCGTGACGAAACCGGATACCCGTTTGCCGAGTTGTTCGGTGGTTTCACCTTTTTTGGGTGATTTGAGCGTGTTGGTGATGAGTTTGGTATGACCCATTGTGGCGGTGGCAGCATGTTCAACTTCATCACGGAAATGGTCGAGCAAGTCGGTCATGGCTGACCAGTCCGGCAGTTCGAGGGTAATCATGGTAAATGCTTCACCACTGGTGGCATAAACGGTTGATGCCCAACAGGGGATATATTCACCGGAACGATAAATCCGAAAACGAACCGGACGGGCGGATTCGAGGGCTTTTTTACGAGCGGTATCAGACGTGTCGGAGGTGGCGTTGGTACGGGTGTTAAACAGGGCAGAAGCGGCTGACCAACCGTTGGCACGAATGAGCTTGAGATCAGCACCAAGCAGGCTGCGGGCAGCCAGATTTTCCATAACCAGATGGTCTTCATCATCGAAAATAAGGATACCTTGACCCATACCATCGAGGACTGATTGATAGTTGAGCTGTTTATCGAAGACCATAGCCACCATAAATCCTGTCATATCACATTAAAAGACTTACATGGAGTAATTCAAATTGTAACTGCTTTTTCGTTTTGCGCTATGGGCATAACGGGCTGTAAGAATGAAGAAAATCATTCGGAATTAACCACAGAGACACAGAGGACACAGAGAATGGTTAGTAGATTCATGCAAAAGGTGAAGTGCGACAAAGTTTGTGGGACAAGGGAGGCAAGATGGTGGGTTGAGGTGGTCAAAAGGTCAATTTTGGGGCGATTGTGGTGAAAACTGAGGGAGTGGAGGATGAAATTACCTGCTTTGCAGGTGGAGCAGGTAAAAATGGGGTGTTTTTAGGCCATTTATGAAGATAACGTTTGGAAGTTGAAACCAATTTCGAACGATCAAATTTGGAAATTTGTTGTAGAATATTTGTTCGAAATGGTGTCAGTCAGGATTCTGCGTGTCTAGGCGACCCCCACCCTAACCCACATCGCCAACGTTCGCAAGCTCACTCTGGCGATAGCCCGCAAGCGATGGAGGGAGTCAATACGAATACAAAAGTCCGTTTTTAGACCGTAAAATTTATCGAACGCAGCCAAAGCATTTGTCGTAGACGAAAAGCGAGTGTGAAGCGATGACCGAAAAAAGCACAAACAGTGGACGCTGGAAGGCCGGACAAAGTGGCAATCCGAGAGGACGTGCGCCTGCCAGCCGTGCGATCAGTGAAATGCTGCGACTCAAGGGCGAGGAAACGGTGGTTGTAGGCGGGCAAGCGCTTACGGCTCAAGAGGCGTTGGCGGAGGCCATCTGGCGATTCGTGTTGAAGGGTGATGTGCGGTTGGGGTCAAAGCATCTCAAGGCGGAGTCAGTTGGGGATTGGGTGCAGGCAGTGAAGTGGCTTTACACGTATGTCGATCCGCCACGCGCGACGACGACTAAGGACGAACCTGAGGTGGTGGTGCGAGTGGTGAGGGTGAATATGAATAGTACCGAGTCACGAGTGCCGAGTACCGAGGAAGAAATCTAAAACCCTCACCCTTAGTCCCTCTCCCTCAGGGCGAGGGAGACCAGAGACCCCCACCTTAATCCTCCCCCGTAGTAACAGGGGAGGAAAATAAGAACCTCACCCCCTAGCCCCCTCTCCGTGTACAGAGAGGGGGAATAAGAGAAGATAGGATTGTGTGAATGATTGAAATTCAGTTGGCGGCGTTACATGAGGGGCAGCAGGCGATTGTTGATTCGGCGGCGCGGTTTAAAGTGCTGGCGTGTGGGCGGCGATTTGGCAAGACGCTGGTGGCGCTGGATATGCTGACCAACCGCTTATTGGATGGGCAGAATGTGGCGTACTTCGCGCCGACTTACCGGATGGGCGCGGAAGTCTGGCGGGAGTTGAAGCAGAATTTGCATCCGCTGATTCGGACGATGAACGAGCATGAGTGGCGGATGGAGTTGTATACGGGCGGGGTGTTGGAGTGCTGGTCATTGGCGAACCAAGCAGCAGAAACGGTGCGCGGACGCAAATATCATTTTGTGGTGATGGATGAGGCGGCATTGTTTGATTCGGCGGAAGTTTGGCACGGGGCGATCCGTCCGCTGCTGACGGATTATGAAGGCGGGGCGCTGTTCGCCAGCACTCCACGTGGGCGAAATTGGTTCTGGCATTTGTATCTGCAAGGGATGAGTGCGGGGTTTCCTGAGTGGGAAAGTTGGAGTTTGCCAACGGCGGCGAATCCGCATATTAAGACGACGGAGATTGAAGCGGCACGGTCAGGGATGCCAGAGCGGTTCTATAAACAGGAATACGAGGCGGTGTTTCTGGATGATGGCGGGGTGGTGTTTCGGAATGTGGAACGGGTTTGCGTAGGGGAAAATGCAATTGAACCGCCAAGTCGCCAAGAACGCCAAGAAGAGGAAATACAGAGGTATGAGGGGTGTTATTTTGGGGTGGATTGGGGGAAGGACAATGATTATACGTGTGTGTCGGTGATGACGCGGGATGGGCGGCAGATTCATTTGGAGCGATTCAATCAGATCGGTTGGGCGGTGCAACGGGGTCGGCTAGCGGCGTTATATGAACAGTTCAAGCCGAGAATCATTTTGGCGGAGGAGAACAGCATCGGGAGTGTGAATATTGAGGCGCTGCAAGCCGAGGGTTTGCCGGTGACCGGATTCACCACGACGAGCAAGAGCAAAACGCCATTGATTGATGGGTTGGCACTGGCGATGGAGCGGGAAGAAGTTGTGCTGCTGAATGATCCAGTGTTGAAGCATGAACTCACGGCTTACGAGATGAAGCGGACGAGTACGGGGTGGTCATACAGTGCGCCTAGTGGCAGTCATGATGATACGGTGATTGCGACGGCGCTTAGTTTATGGGCGAGCAAGTGGTATGGGGGTGAGATGATTTCGTTTGTTTAGGAGACCCCACCCTAACCCTCCCCGTAGTAACAGGGAGGGAACAAAACCAAATTCTAATAGTACGGTTTTGTTATGCTTTAACCCCATACTACAAGAGGACAAGCGCATTAAAGACACTACAAATTGAAATGAGAGTTATGTGATCAGTAAGGCATATAACTTGATTAAAACAAGTGATTATTGGTATGAAAATCCAGTTATATAACTGGCGTTTTCTGTTAAGTGTGATAAAACGGTATAATAGCAATATAGATTTCATCAAATTGTTTTAAATTAGGAGACTTAATGGTATCACACATAGATTGTGTGCTAATATCATATACGCTATCATGCCTACAGTTAAACAATTAAAACAACTACACAAGCAACTAATAGCCCTTAGGAAGAATAAGAGCAATATTACTTGCAAAAAAATGGAGAAATTTGCTAATGCTTGTGGGAGACACAGACATGATATTCGTGGCAAAGAACCCACCTATTTCAGCGAATGGATAGAAAACAGCAAGCCACTCACTATACCTCATCACACAGGTAGAAATGCAACGCTTAAAGGTGGCACAGCAGGAAATATTTTAGACTTTTTAGAAAAGGATTTGTTAGAAATGATAGATAAATTATCAGGAGAACATGGAGGTAATGATGAATAAGAGGGCGGAAGAATATATCAATGAACCCTACACCAGAATCCTTATACCAAACGAGGATGGCTCATATTCTGCCGAAATCTTAGAATTTTCAGGTTGCTTTGCTGAGGGCGAAACGGCAAATGAAGCAATGGAAAACTTGGTAAATGCCGCCTTAGCTTGGCTTGAATCCTGCATAGAACAAGGCTTAGACATTCCAGAACCTTTTGAAAATCAAGATTTTGGCGGCAAGATTGCATTACGTTTACCCAGAAGTCTGCATCGTCAAGCGAGCCGAATGGCCGAACGTGATGGAGTGAGTCTGAATCAATTCTTGGTTAGCGCTATTTCCGCACGAGTAGGTGCAGAAAATATGTTTATGCATCTAATGGATAAATTTGAGCAAGGAATAGGAACCACAACATTGAATACAACCAATATGTTCATGGTAGGAGTAAGCAATAGTAGTCTTATCCGAACATTAAATCCCCAAGATTTACGCCGTTTACCAGACACCGCAGCTACATTAGGTATTAGGGCATTAACCGGAGAACACAGCAATGGCTGAAACATCTCAAATTACCTTTTCGCACCAAGAAGTAGCAGAAGCTCTCGTAAAAGCGCAGAACCTTCACGAGGGAATATGGGGGATATATATTGAATTTGGAATCATAGCAGGGAATATTCCTAGTGCAGGAGATACAAGCTTAATTCTTCCTGCGGCGGTCGTTCCGGTAGTTAAGATGGGAATACAACGCTTTGCAGAGCCAAATAATCTGACAGTTGATGCGGCAGTCGTCAACCCCATCCCGAAATCCAAAAGACCTACAAAGTAAATCCGTTCTATCAATAATAACAGCGAGATAATCGACCGCAAAAACCTAGCTAATCGGTGCTAGGTTTTTTCTATTTTAGTCAACGCATGACAGCGAACCATTATGGAGGCCATACTGTATTTAGCCGTAGTTGGGTACAATCGGGCGGCATTACTCGTATTCACGACAATAGGATGCCGCTATGTTCCCAACACCGCGTTTTGACGACTCGATTGACCGGCTTGAAAAACTGCGAAATGCTTTCCCACGGGTGGAAGAACTCTTCCGCGAGTTCGCCGAGAAGAATCCGGTTCCGGGTGTGGCCTACGGGATTGTGGTCGATGGTGCGTTGGTGCTGTCGGGCGGCGTGGGTGTGCAGAATGTGACCAGTCAGCTTCCGGTCACAGCCGACAGTGTGTTCCGCATCGCCTCAATGACCAAGAGCTTCACCGCGATGGCGTTGATGAAGCTGCGCGAAGATGGCAAGTTCAATCTGGATGACGCAGCCGAACGTCATGTGCCGGAGTTGGCGGGCTTGCCCTACCCAACCCGCGATTCAGCACGGATCACGGTGCGGCAGCTTCTGACGATGAGCGCGGGCTTTCCACAGGATGATCCTTGGGCAGACCGTCAACTGGCGGCGGCGGAAGATCAATTTTCGGCGTGGATGAAGCAAGGCATCACGTTTTCCAATCCGCCGGGTGTGAAGTACGAATACTCCAATTTTGGGTATGCGATTTTGGGGCGAATCGTCACCAATCTGGCGCGGATGCCTTACCAACAATATGTGACTGAAAATATCCTCAAGCCGCTGGGGATGACCTCGACCACGTTTGATGTCAGCCAAGTTGATCCCAAACGGTTGGCGATGGGTTATCGTCGTCAAGATGATGAGTGGATCGAAGAACCGCCGCTGCCAGATGGCGCATTCGCGTCGATTGGTGGGTTGTTCACGACGGTGACGGATTTCGCCAAGTACATGAATTATTTATTGGCGGCTTTTCCGCCACGTGATGATGCCGAAAGTGGGCCAGTCAAACGGAGTTCGCTGCGGGAAATGATGCAGGCGCACCGTCAGCGCATCGTCGGTTCGTCACGGTCTACGCCGGATATGCCCGCGTGGTATACGAGCGATGGTTATGGTTACGGCTTGGCCTGTGGAATCGATTCGATTTTGGGATATTCGGTGTGTCACGGCGGTGGTTTGCCGGGATATGGGACGTTCTATAAAATTCTGCCGGATTGCAATGTCGGTTTGGTAGCGTTGGGCAACGTGACTTATTCATCCATTTCGCTGAAGGTCAATGATGCGCTGGTGATATTGAGTCAAAGTGGCGGATTGATTCCGCGACAAGTGCCAACTTCGCAGGCGCTGTTGGATGTGCAGAAGGGCGTTAGTGATCTGTACGAAACGTGGAGCGATGATGATGTGACGGCCCTTTCAACCGCGACATTTTTTCAGGATATGTCGCTGGAACGTCGTCGCAAGCAGGTACAAGATTTGCGTGCGAGCTTCGGTAAGGTCAAGTCCATAACACCGTTTGTCGCCGAGAATAATCTACGTGGACGATGGACGCTGCAATGCCAACGCGGGAATATCGAGGTGTATGTGACGCTTGCGCCAACGGTTCCGCCGAGGATGCAGACGTTGCAGTTGATCGCAGCCAAACCGTTGAGCGCGGCACTGAAGATGGCGGTGAATCAGATGCTGAAGATGACTACGGCATGGGATGAGGAAAAAGCCAAATCACTGTTTGCTCCGCCACTCAAACGCAAGGATATACAAAGCCAGTTAGAGGCTGTGCGGGTACAGTACGGTAAGCTGCGCGGCGGTGATGTGTTGGAAGGCGACGGACAAAATCAGGCGCGGGTGCGGTTGGAAGGCGAACGCGGCATGATCGACATGAAGGTCGGGATTAACCCTAAGTCGGGTCAGGTAACTGAGGTGGTATTTACACGACCGCGCGAAACGCAATTTGTGCCGTAACCAGACTCATTGCCCGCCTCCATTACTTTGATGTGCATAAAGTTCTATCTGCAAAATTCTTTGAAATTGAACTGTGGTGTAATATAATGTAATATTAGGATTACTTGACCTTGCTAAGGGGTGTCAAAATTATCACTAAACTGGTTGATGTAGCGAACTTGCAGGACATTCGTGATTTTCTAATTGATGTGGTGGAACCGGATACAGAAATTATTCTCTCAAATGGAAATACGCCGATAGCCAAATTGATCCCTTTCAATTCTACGCAATCGTTACCGCAGGATCGTATCCCCGATTTATACCCCACGATGTGGGTCAGCGATAATTTTGATGATCTGCTTCCGGGAGAATATTGGCTTAAAGACCAACCATGAAATATTTACTCGACTCGCTCACATTCCTTTGGTGGTGTTCGGATTCTGCCAAGCTGTCGCGTCGTGCATTCGACTTGATTAAGAATCGGGAAAACATCGTCTGTTTGAGCTTGCTGAGTGTCCGCGAAATCCAGATTAAGTCTCAATTAGGCTTGGTCGATTTACCTATTCCTCTGATTGAGATCTACAGACAGCAGCGTGACGAACACCATTTCCAAGTGCTGGCAATCGAACTGGGGCATATGGAGGCGATGGTTCACCTGCCTAACTACCATATCGATCCGTTTGACCGGGTGCTGATCGCACAGGCAATGGCAGACGATTTAACCCTCGTGACCCAAAACCCCAACATGGCAAAGTATCCTGTCAAAATCGTGTGGTAGGGCTTGTGGCCACGGCGAAGAGTCGTTCATTCCACATCACGTCTGCTACTCAATAACCCTGATTTTTGAGGGTTTGATAAAACAAAAACTGTTATAATATGCTGTTGCACAACAGTATCATCTAGGAGATAAGCAAGACTGTGACAATGACCGTGGACGTTTCTACCGTACAAAGGATTCAAGATTTACTCAGTTTATTGGAAGCAGACCCCGAAGTTGTTCTCACCCAAGCAAATGCACCGATTGCAAAACTCGTATCATTTAAACCGCTCCACGTACCCCCAAATGGACGTGTGCCTAATCTGGTTCCGAACATATGGATAAGCGACGATTTTGATGATCAAATGCCTGAGCAATACTGGAACAGTCGAAAATTGTGAGGTATCTACTGGATACACATACCTTTTTATCGTGGATTTCAAAGGCCGAAAAACTGCCATCCGGCGTAGCGGAGGCCATTCGAAGTCCGGAAAATTCGATTTACTTGAGCATCTCCAGTGTGCGAGAAATGCAAGTTAAATCCCAAATTGGCAGGGTCGATTTGCCCTTACCCGTATTGGATATTGTGTCGCGGCAAAATCAGGAAAATGGAATTGAACTCCTGCCGATTTCATTGGCGCATATGGTCGCACTGACCCGCATTCCTAATTATCATGGTGATCCGTTTGATTTCTTGCTTATTGCCCAAGCCATCGTGGAGGACTTGACGCTCATCACGCGGAAATCGATGCTTGCCAAATATCCTGTAAAGGTGATGTGGCAGTAAGTCAATCCAAAATTTGGAGGTTGGCGAAGCTGGCGGCAAGACGTTTGATGCCGACGGATTTAAAGCTGACGGTTACTTCTTCGTCGCCTCCGGAGCGCTTGCTTTCAATAACCACGCCTTCACCGAATTTCGCGTGTCGCACGTTTTGATTGGTGCGATATTTGAGATTGTCTTTAGGGGCGGGCGCTTTGGGTGTGGGTGGAGGCGATAATAAACTGCGCGATGTGCTGCTGCCTATTGGCAAAGATGGTTTGTCCCATGTGGTTTCCTCCATGTAGCTGCGGCGATCAATATCTTTGGTGAGGCGAGCCGACATCCCTTCGGTCAAGCCAGCGGGAATATCACGCAGGAAACGGGAAGGCACACCGGGGCTGCTCTCGCCGTAAGTCATGCGGCGGAAAGCATAGGTCAGATAAACACGCTGCATGGCACGGGTAATGCCGACGTAGAACAAACGGCGTTCTTCTGCCATGCCGTCGGGTTCATCAAAAGAGCGCATGTGCGGCAGAATACCTTCTTCCAAGCCGGTGAGGAACACATAGGGATATTCCAAACCTTTAGCCGCATGAAGAGTCAACAGCGTAACCGCATTCATGTCATCCGCCAATGTATCGACATCGGCGACCAGCGCGATTTCTTCCAAAAATTCGCTGAGCGAAATGCCTACTTTATCCTTGAGCAAGCCGCGAAATTCACGCACATTTTCGTCACGCTCAAGGGCTTCATCGGTCGTATCACTGGTTTCGTGGAGGTGAAGCGTATAGTGCGTTTGGGCAATAATATCGTCCAAGAGAGCAGCAAGATCATTAGACTGTGCAATTTCTTGCCACGCCTTCAGCAGGTTATTAAATTCAATGAACTTTTTGATGGCACTGTTGCCGAGTGATGAGACTTCGCCGTTAGACAAGGCTTCCAGCGCTTGGGAAAAAGTAAAGTGCTGTTTGGCCGCCCACGATTGAAAGTCCTCGACGGACTTTTTGCCGATGCCGCGTTTAGGCACGTTGATGATGCGGTTAAAGCTGACGCTGTCATCAACATTATTGACGAGGCGCAAGTAGGCCAGCAGATCACGAATTTCACGGCGTTTGTAGAAGCCCACGCCGCCGACTAATTTATAGGGCACACCTTCTTTGATGAAGGCTTCTTCCAATGCACGGGATTGAGCGTTGGTGCGGTACATGATGGCAAAATCCCGATAGTCCATGCCCTGCCGCTTACGCTGCTGCTCAACGATGCTCACCACGTATTCCGCTTCTTCCTGATCGCTGTAGGCTTCAAAAACGGTGATGGGTGAACCGCCACGCCGGTCAGTAAAGAGCGCTTTAGGTGTGCGATGGGTATTCTGGTCGATTACGCCGCGCGCTGCATCCAGAATAATCTGGGTGGAGCGGTAGTTTTGCTCCAGCAAAATGACTTTGGCCTGTGGATAGTCTTTGCGAAACTGCATGACATTGCGATAATCCGCACCACGAAAGGCGTAAATGGCCTGATCTTCATCGCCCACGACAAAGACATTGTTTTGCGGCGCGGCAAGTAAGCTCACCAACACATACTGCGCGGCGTTGGTATCTTGAAACTCATCGACCAACAAATATTCATAGAAACGCTGATATTTCTCGCGCACTTGGGCAGTGTCGCGAAAGAGAATGGCGGTATCCATCAACAGATCATCGAAGTCACGGGCGTTGTTGGTAATCAGCAGTTCTTGATAGCGGCTGTACACACGGCTGGTGACTTCGCCAAGATAGCCCTGCCCGACAAATTCACGCGGGCCGATGAGTTCGTTCTTCGCACCGGAAATGGTGTTGAGCAGCGAACGCGGTTTGTATTTTTTGCTGTCGAGATTGAGTTCGGTCAGTGCTTGATTGATGAGCGATTGTTGATCGTCGGTGTCATAAATCAAAAAATCCGCTCGCTGCGGTGTATGTTCAGATTCACGGCGTAATAATCGGGCACAGATGGCGTGAAAAGTTCCGACCTGCAAGCCTTTGAGTTTGTCGTCCAGAATTTTTTCGACACGGGCTTTCATTTCGCCGGCGGCTTTGTTGGTAAAGGTTACCGCCATAATCGCTGAAGGATGGATTCCCCGTTCGCGAATCAGATAGGCGATGCGATGCGTCAGGACGCGGGTTTTACCGCTGCCGGGGCCAGCCAAAACCAGTACCGGACCATCCGGTGCTGTGACCGCTGCACGCTGACCTTCGTTCAAACCGCTTAGTAAATCGAGTGTACCTGCTGACATCGCAACTGCTCCATTTGTTCTGATGCTGTAAATTGTAACAGGTTCATGGGCTAGTCGTTAGTCTTTAGTCGTTAGAAAGACAAATGCAGTGTAACCGCAGAGATCGCAGCGTGTTTTATAGGCTTCTCATAAGGAATTTTAGAGCAGGCGCAGAGAGAGCTGAGAAGGAGAATACCAAAGCAAAACGTCTTTTAAACAAAGGCGCTATGACTCGAGCCGGAAGGCTCTATCTGATGCAACTTTCTCATCGCATTCGCGTAAACGTAATTAGAACAGCGTATATGCAAGAGAGTCGATGATGAAAGCAATTGTTTATTCACAATATGGTTCGCCAGATGTGTTACAACTCGAAGATGTCGAAAAACCCTCGCCCAAAGACAATGAAATACGAGTGAACATTCGTGCTACGAGCGTCACAGCAGGTGACGTGATCATGCGAAGCCTCAATATCCCCGGCCCCCGCTGGCAGCGACTCTTCGGACGATTCTATTTGGGGCTTTTAAAACCTAAACGCCCCATACTCGGAATGGAAATCGCTGGTGCTGTTGACTTAATCGGCAAAAATGTAACGCTGTTCAAAGTAGGCGATCCGGTTTTTGCACTGACTTTGGGTACCAATTTTGGTGGATATGCCGAATACAAATGTATGCCCGAAAATGGGATGGTTACCCTAAAACCAAACAACATGACCTACGAAGAAGCAGCTGTTATTCCGGCTGGTGGCATTACCGCGTTAACGATGCTGCGAAAGGCTAATATCCGCACCGGACAACAGGTCTTGATTTATGGCGCTTCCGGCAGTGTAGGGACATTCGCGATACAACTTGCCAAGTATTTTGGGGCAGAAGTCACCGGTGTTTGCAGCACAACCAATTTGAAAATGGTGTCATCGCTTGGAGCGGATAAGGTTATTGATTACACCCAAAACGATTTTACCCAAAGTGGTGAAACCTATGATGTTATTTTTGATGCGGTTGGAAAACTTACAAGCTCACACGGAAAAAAAGTACTCAAGGAACAAGGAACTTATCTCAACGTTCTCAATTCATCTAGCCGCATCAAACCCGTAGATTTGACTTGCCTCAGAAAGTTGGCTGAAGAAGGAGTAATCAAACCAGTCATTGATCGGTGCTATCCATTGGAACAGATTGTTGAGGCCCATCGGTACGTTGAAAAAGGGCACAAAAAGGGAAATGTGGTCATCTCGATAAATTAGAATGTTCTTGTTGGAGGAACATATGAAAGCCATTGTTTATTCACAATATGGTTCGCCAGATGTTTTACAGTTACAAGATATTGAAAAGCCCACGCCTAAAGACAATGAGGTTTTGATCAAAATACAGGCGGCATCTGCCAATCCGGCGGACTGGCATACGATGCGCGGCGAACCGTTTCTCGCGCGGTTGGTCAATGGATTGTTCAAGCCTAAGAGTCCCCGCCTCGGAGCTGATCTTGCCGGAACAGTGGAAGCGGTTGGTCGAAATGTGACGCAGTTTAAAGCCGGTGATGAAGTATTCGGCGAACTGTCACTGAGTGGGATGGGCAGCTTTGCCGAGTACGTTGCTGTGGATGAACAAGCAGCGTTGACGTTAAAACCGACGAACCTGACATTTGAACAGGCTGCTTCAGTTCCATTAGCTGGATTCACGGCTTTGCAAGGTTTGCGCGATGCCGGACACATTCAGGCAGGGCAAAAAGTTCTGGTAAATGGCGCGTCGGGCGGCGTAGGAACTCTTGCGGTACAGATGGCTAAAGCCTACGGAGCCGAGGTTACGGGCGTATGCAGCGGACGCAATTTGGAGTTGGTGCGCTCGATTGGCGCGGATGCTGTGATTGATTACACCAAAGAAGATTTCACCCAAACCAGCCAAAAGTATGATCTCATCTACTGCGCGGTCGGCAACCGTTCGATTACGGATTACAAAGCGGCGCTCAACCCAAAGGGGGTGTGCGTCATCGCCGGATTTACTAACCTGAAGCTGCTTTTTTCTCATATGCTCATCGCGCCACGCCGAGTCAGCGACGGCAAACGAGTCGGGCTAATGGAAACGGCACATCCCAACAAGAAAGATTTACTGGTCATCAAAGAACTACTTGAAACCGAAAAAATTAAACCGGTTATCGACAAGCGCTATCCGCTCAGTGAAACGGCTGAGGCCATCCGTTATCTTGAAACGGGGCGTGCGCGGGGAAAAGTGGTGATTAATGTGGCGACATAACGACTGATATTAGGGGTTTGCCAGCACAGCAAACCCCTGTTGCAAAAGAATTATTCAGCGAGACCTTTGGTGATATCGTCGATTTTCTTCATGACATCATCGGTCAACTGGGGGACGACCTTGATGGCTTCCATGTTTTCAGTGACCTGCGAGACTTTGGATGCGCCGGTAATGACCGTGCTGACGTTCGGGTTCTTGAGGCACCACGCAATCGCCAAACGGGGCATGGTCGTGCCCAGATCATCCGCGACTTTGCTCAACTGACGCACGGATTCCAAACGTGACTGCCACTGTTCACTCATCAGCATTTCTTTGAGCCATTCATAACCGGGAAGATTCACGCGCGAATCGTCAGGGATGCCGTCATTGTACTTGCCCGACAGCAAACCAGATGCCAGCGGCGACCAAATGGTTGTGCCGAGGCCCACGTTATCCACATTGTAGAGTGAGGCATACTCTTTTTCGACACGGTTACGGTGGAAAATATGATACTGTGGTTGATCCATCGTCGGTGGAATCAGATCGTATTGGCGGGCAACGGCATAGGCTTCTTGAATCGAGGCGGCTGACCATTCGGATGTTCCCCAATAGAACACCTTGCCGCGTAGAATGAGTTCGGTCATACCGCGCACGATTTCTTCCATCGGCACTTCGGGGTCAGGCCGGTGGCAGAAGTACAAGTCCAGATATTCGCAGCCCATGCGCGCAATCGCTTGATCACAGGCTTCGACCAGATGCTTGCGGCTGAGTCCCATTTGCGTGGGCTTGGGGTTTTCCTTTGATCCCCACATGACTTTGCTGGAGATGATATAGCTGTCACGCTCCCAATTCAGCTTCTTGAGCGCTGCGCCCATCACCGTTTCAGATTTACCTTTGTTGTAGACTTCAGCGTTATCAAAAAAATTCACGCCCGCATCATAGGCCGCAGCCATGCAGTCCACCGCGAGGTCAATGTCCACTTGGTTGCCAAATGTCACCCACGAACCAAAAGATAATTCACTAACTTTAAGACCGGATTTTCCTAAACGTCGGTATTCCATAATACGCTCCTCTATTTATATTACCTGACGGACTATAACAGACATTGATGAGTCCATTGAGACAATTTGGTATAGATAGGTCTCAAGGGAAGTACAAGAATAAGCACTAAGCCACGAAAGATATATCGATCAGGCAAGAAATTATTTATGTCCAGTTTAAAAATAAGTTGCAAGATATCACACGAAGTCGGACAATTACAGCTATTAGTGAGGGGAAGTTCGCATGGCACAAACAGCACCATCAGAACGAGGGGAGAGACGCGTTGAGCCTTATCCACTCACACTGCGGCTCAACGATATGCAAGATTTGTTCGCACTGCCCCGTCATAACGCTTTTCAGGAAGATTATCTGCCGGTATCGGGCATCGACCAGATTGCCCATCAACTAAAACTGGCGCGCTTGCGTCACGATGGCTCGCTGCATGTGACGTTTATCTTGCCAGAAAACAGCAAACAGGACGATGAGCTTTCCGCCGCAGTTCAAGCAGCCATTAAACGCTACTGTGAGACGCGGCTTGCGAACCTAGCAATTGACCTGAAATCGCGACAAATTTCAGTTATTCGGGGTCTGCAAGTGGGTGTTCTGATTCTGGGAATTTCGTTAGCATTAGCAGCAGCAGTCTCGCGAGCAGAAGGAATGGTCGATTGGCTGCGCAACCTGCTTTCCAACAGCATCAGCATTTTTGGTACGGTGGCATTATGGTCACCTGCCGACGCGTTTCTATTTGGGATGCGCCCGTTATATACAGAATTACGGATTTATCAAATCATTTGCGATATGAGCTTCGATATTCAATATGAACAAGCGGGACAAGCGCTTGCAGCGAAACTCAACATTGGTCGAAAGGAAAGACGATGAAATTTCATTTTACGCAACTGAACAGCACTTACAGTATCGTCGCGCGTGACCCGCATACCGGACAATTCGGCGTGGCGGTTCAAACTCATCAGATGAGTGTGGGCAATGGCGTGCCGTGGCTGCTGCCGGGTGTTGGGGCAATCGCAACTCAATCGCTCACCAATATCAGCTTCGGGCCGATGGGACTGCGAATGCTGCGCGAAGGAGTCAGCGCGACGCATGTTATTCGGGCGCTGGTGGCATCCGATGACGGCGAGAACCGTCGACAGGTGGCGGTAGTTGACTCTCAAGGCCGTGCCGCCGCTCATACCGGCAAGGGATGTATTGCCGAGGCAGGACATCATGTGGGTGAGGGTTACAGTGTACAGGCCAATATGATGACGCGTAATACGGTTGTGCAAGCGATGGCAAGCGCTTATGAATCGGCGCAAGGCGATCTGGCGCAGCGCATGTTGGCGGCATTAGAAGCGGCGCAAGCCGAAGACGGCGATATTCGCGGGATGCAGTCCTCAGCGCTGGTGGTTGTGCCGGGTGATGTTCATGCGCCGGAATGGAAAAAAGACTACAGCCTGCGGGTGGACGAGCATGAAAATCCGGTGGTCGAATTGGCGCGGCTGGTCAGAAACCGGCGGGCGCAGTTGATTGATGAAGAAGGCAGTGCGCTGCTTGAAAACGGTCAACATGACGCGGCGCTGGCAAAATGGGCGGAAGCGCGGGCGTTAGCACCGGAACAGGAGGAACTGGCCTTCTGGCAAGGCGTGACGCTGGCTGACAAAACAGGTGATTACGAGACGGCAGTCAGCATCCTCAAGCCGATGTTGGCGGCTGATGCCCGCCGTAACGAATGGATTGAGCTTATCCGGCGACTGGCTAACTGCGGTTTGATCGAGCGCGAAGGGGTCGATGTCGATTTAATCCGTTCGTTGGAATAAGACAAAATCACGTAAAGTTCGAATATCGACTTCACCAGACTAAAACTCTTCAGGTCTATTCGTCTAGACATGTCGACATCTTCTGACGTATCTTGATGGTACGATGAACCGCTTGCCGGTAATACCCGTCTTAACTTCCGGTTGAGTATGCCATGCATCCGATTGTTCTACAGTTTTCATCAACCCCAAATGCATAAATATTCACATAAAATATAAGTATCCTCTATTACAAAGTGTAACAATTTCAAAACTGACTGAAAATGAATGAAACCTTTATTTTGGATTCAGCCTTTATTCTTTATCATGGAATGATATGCAACATATCATGTCAATGTGTAGCATATTGAGCAACAACACACGATACAAAAATCAATGAAGGATAGACTTCCGATGGCGACAACTGCGTCACCCCTGTTAAATACTGGTTACCAAACATCCCTATTGAAAATTTGGCAAAAATTGACCGAACCCGCGCCGAGCGTACAGGGTGAAAATCGGCGTAAGGCCAGCACGTTATCGGCACTACTGGTCGTATTCTTGCCCTTGGCGATACTGGTTATTTTAGCGAATCCGATTTCAACCCTTATATCAGGAACGCCGAGCAACTTCTCGATACCCGGTTTGATCGGTGTCTTTGTCATCTTCGGCGCGTATCGCTTGAGCCGTTCCCGTTATCATGAAGCTGCCGCTTATCTTACTGTCGCAGTGCCGATATTTGCGGTTGTCGCCACGGCTTTAACCAGCGCAACGCCTGCAAGCCTTAACTCGCTGGTGTATGCCATTTTGAGCATCACTTTGAGCAGTTTGCTGCTGGATGCGCGTGGCACGATTGTTGCCGGTGTTGCCACAGTTGCGGTCATCATATTTGCCCACTCACGCCCCGGCGCGACTGACGAAAGCATTGTCACGCTGCTGATGTATGTGGTGGTGACGACCAGCATCATGGCAGTGGTGAGTTCGATCAAAGATGGTTACATGAAGTCGTTGGAAACAGCGCGTGTGCAGCTTCAAGAACAAATCGTGGTGATTGACCAAGCGCGTGAACGTGCCGAACGTTCTGACCAAGTGAAATCGGCCTTTTTGGCGAGCATGTCGCACGAGCTGCGTACCCCTTTGAACGCGGTCATTAACTTCACCCGTTTCGTGATTGACGGGGATACTGGTCCGGTGAACGAACAGCAAACCGAACTGCTGACAGAAGTCGTCGGCAGCGCCAAACATCTGCTGAATCTGATTAACGACGTGCTGGATATGTCGAAGATCGAAGCCGGTTCGCTCAACCTATTCATCGAAGATGACGTTAACCTGAACCAACTGATTAACACGACCGTGACCACCGGACGCGGACTTCTAGCGGGCAAGCCCACACGTCTGCATACCGAGATTGAAGAAAATCTGCCGCTGATTCGTGCAGACCGGCAGCGTATTCTGCAAATTTTGCTCAACATCATGTCCAACGCTTGCAAGTTCACCGACGAAGGTGATATTCGCGTCAAGATGTCCCAAAAGAATGGTGAGGTCGTTATCTCGGTCAGTGATACCGGTCCCGGCATTGCCCCGGATGATCAGGCGATGGTGTTTGAAGCCTTTAAGCAAACCAAAGCTGGCTTACGACAAGGCGGCGGCACGGGCCTCGGTATGCCCATTGCCAAGAGTCTGGCAGAAGCACATGGCGGTCGCCTGTGGTTAGAAAGTGAATACGGGAAAGGTGCGACGTTCTATGTTGCACTGCCCATAAAATCTGAAGTTTTAGTCCCGACATCGGCATAAAGAGGCACGAATATGACGACAAAAGAACCCGCGATCCTGTATGTAGAAGATGATCCGCAAAGCCGTAAGTTGATGAGTATGCTGCTGAAAGGCCGCATGAAACTCCCTAACGTCACCATTCTGGAAGACAGCCAAGACTTTTTGGCAAATGTCGAAGCACTTGATCCTAAACCGGATGTGATCTTGCTCGACATTCACATGAAGCCGTTTAACGGTTTCGAGATGCTGACGATGCTGCGCGAAATTGAAACACTGAACGACACGCCGGTGGTCGCGCTGACCGCCAGCGTCATGAATGAAGAGGTTCAAAAACTGCGCAGTATCGGCTTCAACGGCTGTCTTGCCAAACCAATTGATCTGGAAACTTTTCCCGAAACATTGGAACGTATTTTAGATGGCGAAACCATCTGGCGCATTTTCAACTAGAGAGCAGGACATGGTTAGATGATTCTCAAAGACAAACGTATCTTCATCGTTGAAGACAACATGCAAAACCGTCTGGTCTTCCAGATGGCGCTGATACGCCATGGAGCATCGGTCGATTTCGAGCGTTGGGGACGTGACACAATCTATCATTTGCAAAGTCTTTCGCGCGTCGATTTGATTGTGCTGGATTTGATGCTGGCTGAAGGGGTTACCGGATTCGATATATTTGATCAAATTCGTGAGCTGGATAAGTACGCCACTGTACCGATTATCGCTGTTTCAGCGATGGATCCATCAATTGCCATTCCAAAACTGCGTAAGCAAGGATTTTCGGGCTTCATTGCCAAACCGATAGACAATGTTCAATTCCCACGACAGCTCGCTTCAATTATGGCGGGTGAAACGGTTTGGTCGGTGGGTGAACGAACTGCATAACGAGCTTTATGCTTTGTGCATCAAGTCGGTGATATGATATTAAAAAAGTGATGGAGAAAGACAATTGAGTCAGCAACGTGCTCTGGTGATCGATGACAACGCTCAAAACCGCAAAGTATTGGTGCAGCTTCTTGCCAAACAAGGCATTGATTCCACCGAAATTCCGGATTCGCGCAAACTTGGTAATGACATTTCAGCGATTGGCGCTGTTGATGTGGTGTTTTTAGATTTGGAAATGCCGGGTTTAGATGGCTATGATGTTAAGAATTTGCTGCGGGCACATCTTGGCGCTACGCCGATTGTGGCCTATACCGTTCATGTCAGCGAAATGAATGTGGTACGGCAGTCAGGATTTGATGGCTTTATTGGTAAGCCGGTTGATACGGTTCGCTTCCCTGACCAGCTTGCCCGTATTCTCAACGGCCAACAAGTTTGGGAACGCGCTTAAGCCAGCGGATTAGACAATAACGAAATTAAAAAGGACGCACTTGTTTAGTGCGTCCTTTTGATTCATTAGATGTTAAAGCGTTACTTCGACGCAGTTGGTAGAGCCAAGCGGTCACGGTACGCCGGTATTTCGATCATGGGCGGACGCTGAACATCACTGATATCGACCAGATCAAGCGCAAAACGCTCCGGCTCGTGGACGATGAGCTTCATCGTCCGGTTGGCTTTATCCAGCAGTTCGACCCCATAGCGGTTTTCCAGACGCGAGATAAAGACCTGCAAAATGGCGAATGACATCTTGCTGAGATCGACCAGCGGTTGATTATAGTGAACACGCAGTTCAAGATCGGTTTGGGCAATCGCTTCTAGGCCGAAGCGCTCAAGTATATCAATGAGCAGCGCTGTTTCCACGCCATAGCCGCTAAAAAATGGAACCTGTTCCAGTGCGCTGCGGCGACCGGCATATTCGCCCGACAGCGGTTGAATGACACCGGATAGTTCGGGATAAAACAGGTTGAGGAGTGGTCGCGCTACCAGTTCGGTGACACGCCCACCGCCAAAACTTTCCACTTTTTCACCGACTTTTATGGGACGGCGGTAAAAGCCTTTGACATATTGAATTTGGGGCTGACGCAGCAGCGGGCCGAGCAGCCCATAGACGAAAAGCGGATCCATATTGGAAATGTCGGTATCCACCCAAGCGATAATATCCCCTTTGAGGACGTATAAACTCTTCCACAGGGCTTCGCCTTTGCCGCGATAACTGCCGACTTCGGGCAAAATATCGGGATGTTTGAATACCGGAATGCCCAACGATTCTGCGATTTCGACCGTTCGATCCGTCGAATTGCTGTCAATCAGCACGATTTCATCGACTAAAGGGACTTCTTCCATCAATGTTCTTTTGAGCGTTTCGATCACGCTGCCAATGGTGGCTTCTTCATTGAGTGCCGGTAATCCTACACTGATGGTCAAGCCCTGCGACTGTTTGAGCGCTAACAGGGCTTTAGTATCGGCAAATTCGTGGTGGTGAAAAGTTGTCTCGGCAAACCAGCGATCCACTTTAGTGGAGATCGATTCTTCAGCGATGTGCGGCCAGCGTGGTGGATGAAAAGCCAGAGTCTCGGGATGTAAGGCACGTACCAGAACGATAGACCCTTTGGTATGCGAGTCCACATTCTTCATGAACTCGTCTGAAGGGCGCGCGGGACTATCGGGTTTGTGGAAGCTGGCACCCATGACGATGGTCTTATGACCAACGGCTTCACGAATGATGCCGTCGGCAAAGGATGTGGTCGCGGTTACCGTGCGGCTGATGCGCGGGTCAGCAAAGGTGAGCGGGCGCAGGTTAGGCACCTGTTTTTGATCCGTAACGTGGAATAGGGTGATGTCATCGCCCTGTGCCAGCGTCTTGGCGACATGCACCCCTAATGATGCATTCGGGCCACCACGCAGCGATAACAGAACCGGGCCGGTTTGCATCCAACCCCGTCCGTGTATTAATACGACATCACAGGGGGCGCTCTGCAAAATGTCGTCCGATGTCATGTTGCCGGTTAAGGATTCAGCACCGTTCCACTGAACAATCAACAAATCGGTGCGCAATTCGGCAATATCGTTTATCAGCCGCATCATGGGACTGTAATCCACAATAACGGCAGATGATTGGGGTTTTGGTGTGCCTTCATCGGCGGTCAGTGTATCAAGGGCATCGCGCCATTCGCGCGCAAGATTTGCACCTTCGCTGAGCGACTTCTCTTCCGGCACGGTCACCAAAGCCCGTATATCAATATCCCCTGTGAGCTGGCTCATTCGCCAAGCAAGATTGACCCAACTTTTGAGATCAGAAATATCTGAAACCGCCAATAAAACTCTGTAAGGCTTGTGTTGCATATGCTACCTTTCCAGTAATGGAACTAAGAAGCGGCTGATGATGGTTTCCCACCGATATTCTTGGCGTACACGGACGCGGAGCCGAAAGGTTGAAGCAGCATTCAGCACAGTGTGAATGTGTGCCGCAATTTGCTGTGGCGAGTCGTGCCGAGGATCGAAGTAGGTTACGTCATCACCTCCGGTTTGGCGCAGAGGCGGCAAGTTTGAACAAAAGATGGGGATTCCACTCAGTCCAGCTTCTAAAATCGGGATGCCAAACCCTTCCTGTGTGCTGGGAAATAACAGCGCGTCCGCTAACCGATAGCAGTCGGCAAGCGTGTCATCGTCGACAAACAGCGGTGTATCGGCATCTTCCCCTTCACTATATAGAAAATGAACGGCATTTTCCAACTGAAGTTGTGTGCGCTGTTCCAATAAATTATCCAGATACGATTTATTGGTGGGGTTGTGTGGGCCGGGTGGCCCGGTGACGATTAGACGAAAATCCGAACCGGTTTGTTTGCGAAGCGCCGCCATGATGTCCAGCGCCAGCTCGATATTTTTACGGCGAGTGAGGCGTGCCGGTAACAGCAGTATACCATCGGCATCCATAAGTTTTAGTTTTTTGACAAGCCGCTGCGTCGTTTCTGTCCAACGCAAAAACTGCGCGGGATCAAGCCCGCCCGTCACAATGGTGATGTTTTCGGCAGGTATACCCATCAACTCGGCCATCTCGTGCTGGCGCATGATGGAAATCGTGGCGTAATCCACACCTTTCCAAGCCTGCCGTAAGCGATCCCAAGGTTGACCGGCATGAAGGTCAGCCTGATATTGGCGATTCGTCCACGCCAGATCATGACAATAGGCTACCAGATGAAGCGAAGTCTCATCGACATACTCCGCCAGAGCGCTGGTCAGTGCTAGATTTTTATGAAGCGTAAGGATATTATGGGCAATACACGCATCCACATCTTTGAGCGCGGTTTGCAGGGCTTTTTTAATCCGTGCAACCAAGTCATGATAAGCCGGTGTAATTTGCCCTTTGGCAAGTTCCGCTTGAACCCGCAGCACCTCAGGATGTGATGAACTGAAAAGCGGGTCAATAACAGTTTTGATTTGAGGATGAAAGGTTCCCCCGCTTCCACTGACAACGCGTACGGCATAACCGCTGTCAAGCAGTGTACGCGCTTGGTGAGCGATGGTGACTTCGACACCGCCAATACCCGGCGGGCTGGCATAATGCATGATGGCAATCTGTTTCAAAATTTTCCTTAATGATTTTTGAAATAGAGTTGTAGAAACTTAACCTAACACACTTTGATACTGTCACGCAACAGTGAATTGGCGGATTTTCTCCTAATTGACAACTCAAATTATGCTGGAAAGAATTATGAAATTCGTGACCCAGAATGCGGGAAGCATGGAAAAGCAATGACGGTTGCCGTTCAAGCCGATCAATTCCCAACATCCCCTACCCGATTAACATTGTTGAAACGGGTAATCCCATACCTCGGAATGTTCTTGTTGGCACTATTGGTTTGGCTGCCCTTTGGCTTCAAAACGACAGGACTCATTGAGGAAATAGGTATCAACCAGCTTTCGGACGCTGGTTACCAGAACTTTTTCGTAACGCTCGATTCTCCGATGTCCTATGTGCGGACGCGACCGCTGCAAATGTTTACATTCGCCTTAGCCTTTGCGCTCGACCACGACTCGTATACCTATTATAACATCTTGATGATGCTGTTCTTGTTCGGGAATATGGTTGTCGCATACTGGCTAGTGCTGCAATTTTTGCCCGGAAAGAAACTGCTGGCGTTCGTTACCGGTGTCCTATACGCAATCTATCCCGCCGACACGGGGCTGTTTGCACTGCGCACCATTCATATTCACTGTGCAGCACTGGCATACCTATTCGCGGTTTATCTACTTATTCAGTTCATCAAGCTGCGAAGTCGTTGGAGTTATACGGCGTTGATCGGGGCAATGCTCTTACTGGCGTTCAGCCTGTTGCAATATCAGATTGCGCTGGCTGCCGCATTAGTCACGCCAGTGTTACTCCTATATTTTACGCGTCCTAACCGCCGCTTCTGGATAGGAACCGGTCTGTGGTACGTCGCAATGCTGGCTGTCCTGTTATACAGTTTATGGGCTAACGGGCAATTGACGATCAAAAGTTATGAGAGCGGGCTGCTGCCAACCCAGTTCAGCTTGAACGATATTCCGTTGATGCTTCAGGCCTTGGGCATGGCCTACTTTCGACAAATCAGCAGTTGGGCGGCGGCCTTCAATAAGCTGGCAGGTTTTCCACTATTCGGCATCTATGTGATTGTGGGCGTCGCCATCAGCGCGAGCATTGGTGGATATTTAATCTGGCGAGAACGCCGCACCAATAACATCCAACCGGTTTCGCGGCAGCGGTATGAACTTCTATTTATCGGCGCAATTGCATGGTTTACTATTGGAATTGCGACCTATCTACCAATCCCCAGCCACCGTGTTCAAGATTTCCGCATCTTTTTTTTAGCCATGCTTGCCTCAGCCTTCATTCTCGCTCTGGTGCTGTATCTTCTAAGTCGCATTTTCCGGCGCTACAGCACCTTACTTTTTCTGGTATTCACACTTCCATTTATCGGTTTGGCCTACATGAGTGCCTTTGAACAACAGCAAGGCTATGTGAATTATTCCGTGCAGCAGCAAAACATTTTGCAGCAAACCATTGCTCAAGCGCCTCAAATCAAGCCACATACTGCCATTTTGATGATCGACCAAACGGGTGTCCTCGATCAAGAATATGTCTTTTTTTATGGGTATTATCTGTCGGGATTGATGCAATATCTCTATGAGGATTCAAGCATCAAATCAAGTTACTGTCTTGCCGATAACATTCCCACCGTTAAAAGCATACGGTGCAGCTTTGACGGCAGTATGCTCCATATGAGTTACGACATCAAAGAAAATGAAAACTATTATGGTCCGGTATTGAATGTCCCCACTGATCAGTTATTAATCTTCATGATTGAAGCAGGCGGACGGCTGAAGTTACTGACCGCAGAACAGGCCGCGCAAGCATTTCAGATTACGGGTTACGATCCACAAGCGCGGATTATCGGGCAAAAACCTCCGCGTCGGGCAGCAACACTGTTTTCGTGTCAGCCGGCACTGTCCTGTTATCACGTACTTCCGAATACTTTTCAAACCACATTTGAACTACCCGAAAACGGTGACATCGGTACAGGCTGGAGAACTACTGAAACCGATGACAATGCCGGAATATTTCGCTGGTCGGTCACTCCCATAACCTCTGTCAATGTTGATTTAAGTTATGGCAGCGACTTATCTATTGACTTTAAAGTCTTGCACTGGGTAGAAGCGTCGGTCATCGACAGCCTAAAACTCAGCCTGTATGGGCAAGACCTTCCATTAACTTTTGAACCCACAGAGGATGGCGGCAGAATTTATCATGCCACCATTCCAAGCAGCTTTTTAGTCGGTCAACCTTCACACGCATATCTGGTATTCAAGGTCGATAAAATTACGCCAATTTCAGATAATGTGTCGCTGGGTTTTGCGCTCAATTGGCTGCGGATTCGTCCGGTTTCTAGCGAACATTGATGCCGGTTTGCAGCGTGATGAAATCGGCAGTTGGCGAAATCGCAACCCGTTGATTGGTCGCTGCATCGTACAAGCCGACGATTAAGCTGGCAGTCGCGGCTTTGGCATCGGCATGAAACGCGACAAGATGTTCATCAAGGATATATTCCCCTGTTCGCCAACCGGTCGTCGGACGTGCGCCGTTGGCAGGTAACATGTCGCTTTGTGCGAGTACCTGACCATCGGTGCTGATGAGTTGGGCGAAAACCGTATAACTGGTAAGGGTTGGCTGAGCCGCTTTCCAGACCAATGACAGCGTAAACGGTTGGCTGCGGTCGCTCATATCCCCGCTGATGGAAAATCCAACCAGCGTACCCACAGCGGGTATTTCGACGTTGATCGGTTTATCGACATTGGGCGCGTCATAAACCGCCGGAATCGACTCGATGTTGATGCTGCCGATGACCGTACCATCCGGTAACAAGATGTTAGCTGTACCCGACCCGGCATCCAACGGAATTTGCACCTGCCGCCAATCGAGCGTCATCGTATCCCGTTCAGAATATTCTGCTGCACCCATGCCAACCTGCCATTTGCCATCTGCCGCCACCAATTGCAAATCCGGCAAATGACCACTTCCCGACCATAACAGCGCCAGATCGACTTTATCACCGTTACGATAGGTGGCGCCGCTTAAATTATGGGCGATGAGTTTGAGATCAGTATTCGCCACGGCCAGATCAGATTTTACGGGTAAGTCACTAACGCGGTTCACGGATACCCAATCAGAACCGGATGTTCGTGTTATAGGAAGTTGCAAATCCGGGCGTGTTTGACCGTCGGCAGTCGTCAGAGCATAACCGGAAGGCTGCGCTTGTTCATCATAAAGACGGATATGAAGCGTGTAATCACCAGCCGCTGCACCATAAGGCAGCCGCAGCAAGGCATAAGCCGTCAACAGCGTGCCGACCGGTAACTGCGAACTGGTGCGCTGCACACGATCCGCAAATATCGCATCGGTGTGGGCAACCTCTGTGCCAAACTGATTTTGGATGCTCACTGCCGCTTTGAGGTCAACGGCTGTCGGTTGCGTCAGCGTGATTTGAATGGGTAAGCAGATGGCGCGGTCAGCACTAGCCGGTACGATGTCACCTACTGCTGATATTTTCGCCATGTTCAAGCGCACATCATAGGGTTTGAGGACAGACGCGTGAAGGGTTGGCGCGTGGAAAAGCAAATTCGTCATACCGTAAGCATCAAAACGTTCCGGTTCGTTGACTGTACCATCACCCAGCAAGCAGCCCATCATGCCGCGATAATCCGCGCGTTGGGTATACCAGATGTTGAGGGCAACATCCCCTGACTTGGGCAGCAGCGGCAAAACCGTATCAAGGTCTGCACCTTCCGGCAAGGTTATGCGTTTGGCCTTCACCCCCAAACGATCCCAATAGTAAGCCAGTTCATAACGGTCGGCATATGACCACATTAAGGCGCTGTCGTTGGCCGTCAAATGATCGGCATAATACTGTACCATACCGCGTGCGTCGTCATGTTGATAAGTGCGGTTGGTGGTGGCGAAGTGCAGCGCGAGGATGAACGTCAGCAGGAAAAAGAACGTACTGAGTAGGGATTTGCCGGCGGAAAATCCGTACAGTAAAGGGGGTCGATGGTCAGTAGTCGATAGGCCAGCAGCGATGGCAACCAAAAGCAGCGGTGCGATCATCACAAGGTAGCGTCCATGTACTTCGTTGCCGAGGATACTCAACGCCAACCATAAGCCTGCTGTGAGGACAATCACATGCAGCACCAACCAGCGGGCGTTCGCTTTGCGCCATGGAATGAGCAGTAACGCGACAACAAAAGCGATGCCAGAAAATATCACTAGCAGCGGTTCTTGTCCGACCATCGCCCATGGGCCTGTCCATACAGACTGCCATAACCGTCCCAGTTCATTGACGGTGAAAGGTGATGTACTGGTTACGGCACTGTTGGCTTCCGAAAGGCGCAAAAAGCGGTTGACGAAATACGGCAGCCACAGCAGGCCAATGATGATTTGTCCAGCAAACCAGAGGAGAAGTACTGAGTACCGAGTACCGAGTACCGAGGAAGAAGTACTGAGTATTGAGTGCTGGGTGCTGAGAGAAGAAGGTTTTTTATGTAAGTGAATATATTTAATTAGCCATGCCAACAGTGTGACAGTATTCAGCCACAGGACGACCACCGGGCCAGTATTGTGGGCATACAGCAGCCCTAATTCAGACAACCACAAAACGAACCACCAGCGCCAACAGTTGGTCACTGGTTTATTGGGTATCAGTTTATGCCACGCCAGCGCACACAACAGCAGCAGCAGCGCCAATAAGGTATACATGCGGGCTTCTTGCGCCGCCCACCATAACAACGGCGAGAAGGTCATTAACAAGGCAGCCATCAAACCGGCGCGCGCATCAAATAAGTGTTTCCCTAACCGATAGGCCACCGCGATGCCCAATAAGCCAAAAGCCAGTGATACCCATCGCAGCGCAAACTCGCTATCTCCAAATCCACGAGCTGCAATATTAACGATCACATAATAAAGAGGCGGATTGGTTTTGTCCGAATCAATGGCGGCTTGGATGCCCGGTTGAACAGCAGCGTAGGCTGACCATCCCTCGTCGAACCAAATACTTTGCGTTTGTATGTGATAGAAACGTAAAGCGGCTGCTAATAACAGGAAAGATATTACAGTTTTTTGGTTATTATTACGTTTAAGCATGTAAAAAGCCTAGCATGAGCGCAACGTAAAATCAATCTGCCACCCCCAAATGTGGGGCATATACTTGCGAGAAGGTATCATAAGACAGTAGAATATGCACAATTGATTTTCAGCCGTCCAATAGAGAAATTTTGTCTTTTATGACCGATCAACCGAAACCGAATCAGCCAGCCGCTACACCGAACACGGCGGAAACCAAGCAGACACCTCATCAGGCGCCGCCCACAAACGACAAAGCGTCCGCGTCGCAGGCGAAGGGTGGTGATTCGGATGCCAAGTCGGACAAGCCGTCTGAAACGACCAGACAGGTTGAGCCGCCAAAACCAACAGGTGACGCAAAACCGATTGAAGCGGATGCAAAACGGCCAACAGCTCCCACGTCGAGCAGCAGTTCATCTGCACCGCTAAATTCTCCCAGTGCGCCAACGGTTCCGTCCAAACCCGCGAGTATGAGCGGTTCAGAGCCGAAACCGGCATCTGCATCGACCGAACAAACTGCGCCTAAGCCGCCTGCTGCACCGGCACAGCCAACCGCGCCGACCGAGCAAACTGCGCCCAAGCCAGCCTCTGCATCGACCGAGCAGACTGCGCCTAAGCCGCCTGCTGCACCGACGCAGCCAACCGCGCCTAAACCTGCCGAATCGTCTGCTGCTCCAGCGAGCCCCAGCCCTGCCAGTCCGGCACAAAAGCCAGCCGAGCCGCCCGCAGCGTCGAATACAACGGTACCGATGCCGCCGAAGGCCGATGCTCCGGCATCCAATGTGCCACCTGCGGCAAATAAAGAAGATACCATTCCGCCGTCAAGCAACGGCACAAAAGTCACCCAGCGCTTTACGGATCCAAGCCCTGCTGCACAGACCAGCCCCGGCACGATTTGTCCAAACTGTGGACATCGCAACCGTCCCGGAACGCTTATTTGTGATAACTGCGGCACGAGTCTTATCAGTGGAACCAAATCGGCAGTCGGTACGCGTGATCTGGTGAGCGCCACCGAAGCCGCCGCAGCATCGAGCGAACCGTTAATGGATGCCGCCCAATTGAATGCGGTTGAGTCAGCCGGTGGTTCACTGTTTACGGATGACATGGTGCTTCGCATCGAGATTGAAGGCGGCGCGACACCCATGCTGGTTTATCCCAAGCAGGAAATCATCCTCGGACGGCGTGACCCGAATACCGGCACACTGCCTGATGTCGACATGACCGCTTATTCCGGTTATCGCATGGGCGTCAGCCGTACGCACGCCTCAATCCGCTTACAGGATAAACAGCTTAACCTGTCTGATCGGGGCAGCAGCAACGGCACGTTCCTCAATGGTACGCGCTTAGTCGCCCACCGTCCCTATCCGATTAAAGATGGTGACGAAATCCGCTTGGGTCAAATGGTGCTGAAGATTTACTTCCAGTCGAACAAAAACCGTAAATAAAATAGAAACCCCCTCCCCAACCCTCCCCCGTAAACGAGGGAGGGAGCAAAATAAGTTGTTAGAAAAGGCGACACATTGGAGTCGCCTTTTTGATTGATGTGTGGGTTAAACCCTCAACACAATCTTGCCCCGTCGCAGTTCTCGGCTTTCAGCAAAGGCATGGGCTTTATCCATATCCTTAAGGTCGAAGACCTTCGTCACCACCATTTTGAGCTTTTCCTGCTCAATCAGATTGGCGATTTCATTTAAGTGGCTTTCAACCGGACGCACCAAAATGGAAGTCGCTTTGACTTGCCGCTTTTGGGCTTCGGTCTGATCAGCCCCACCTGCAATAGACACAAATCGTCCACCGGCCTTGATCACACTCAATGACCGGTTGATCATTTCAGGATTCCCAATGCAGTTGAGAACCATGTCCACCGGTTCGACCACATCTTCAAACCGGGTCGTCGAATAATCCACCACTTGGTCAACGCCGAGTTCTTTTAAGAAATCGACATTATTGGTCGAACCTGTTCCGATGACATAAGCACCTTTCCATGTGGCAAGCTGCACAGCCACATGGCCTACGCCGCCTGCCGCGCCTTGAATCAACAGCCGTTCGCCGCTGACGAGGTTGCCAGCTTCAAACAGCGCTTGCCACGCCGTTAACGTCACCAGCGGATAAGCCGCCGCTTCCAGCGCATCAATATTCTTGGGCTTGAGCGCCAGTTCAGTCTGTGGCGCCGCGACATATTCGGCATAAGCTGAACCGATGCCGGGAAAGCGCACCATCCCGAAAACTTCATCACCGACTTTGAACTTGTCAGCGTTTTCGCCAAGCGCTTCCACTACGCCGGCGATATCCCAACCGATAATCAGCGGAAAGGCACTGCCATATCTGCCGGACATGCCGCTGCCCGCGCGCGTTTTCCAATCTACCGGATTAATACCCACCGCCTGAACTTTCACCAGAACCTCACCGGCAGCCGGTGATGGACGCGGCGCATCTTCATAGATTAAAACATCAGGACTGCCGTATTGATGAATACGTACAGCTTTCATGGATTCTGTCATACATATCTCTCTTTCAAAATCAGGTCACACACCATCTATTTTATCGTCGTAGTCCTATCGTGATCAATCCGTCGGGCAGCCAACTAAAGATAACTCTTATACTACAACTATGGGTTGAAGGGGGATGAGTATGAACATATCCGGTCGTATCGCCCGTCTAATTGAAATGCTGCTGTTCAGCCTGCTGATGGTGCCAACTGTACGCGGACAAGATATGTCCAACCAAATTTTAGTTGCAGTCGCAAATGAAAATGGTGATCACATCATCTACACGCTCAATGTGGATAATCGTGAAAAAACTGAAATTGGCGTCATTCACAACTTTGGCAGTGAGGCTGGATGGTCGCCAGACGGAAAATACATCCATCTGTTCGATTACAACGGGTCAAGCCTGCCGTCACTCACATTGGTCGATGTTGAAACCAACCAACGCCAAACGCTCCCTGACCGGCTGGAACAAAGTCCCTGTTCACCGCCCTTCTGGTGGTCACCTGATGGTCAGCGGATAGCCTATGCTACCCAATCCGAGTCACAGATCGTTCTCAAAATCCTTAACCTCAGCAGCGGGGACATTCAAACCCTACCTGATGCAGCGCTGCCGTATGGTGAGGTTAGCTGGTCACCGGACAGCCGTTATCTAGCCTACCGTACAGAATCACAGCCTGTTAGTGATAAGGTTGCCATCATGAATGTGGAAACGCAGCGAACCATCGTGCTGGGCATCGCATCGTCCTATGAATTTTTACAGTGGTCGCCTAACGAAGATTTGCTTGCTTTTATCGCTACCGATTCACTACAAGCCACAATCTACAATCTGACAAATGACACCAAACACGAATATGACGGTGACCGTATCGGAAACTGGTCGCCTGATGGAAAATATTTGACCATTTACCGCCACAATCAAAATCAAGAAACCTTACTCTCGGTCATTGATGTTCATGCCAACACAACAGTCGAATTTGATGGTGATATGAATCAAGCCTATGTCGATACGAACACCGCTTGGTCATCAGATGGACGCTATCTTGCGTTGGCATCCATCAATACGAGCAATGACTACAAACGAACCATCTATGTTGTAGATGTTGGGGCGAGAAGCAGCCAACAGTTAAAACTTGACCCGCTCCTTTTCAACAAATTTGTGTGGTCTCCGGTAAAGAACCAATTAGCCTTCGCCTCCAATCCACAGCCGGTTGAGAATGGGGATGTCTACACGGCGCTGTGGCTGTTTGACATTGATCGCCACCAGTCGCAGCAGTACAGCGTTAAAATCCCGTTCTATTTTTATGAACCAACCCTCAACTGGTCAGGTACGGGGCGTTATCTGATGATTCGGACGGACACAGGCACTGCCTTACTCGATTCAATAGCCGGCAAACTCAATCAGATGGAAAAAGACTCACAGACATTTTTCCTGCCGCGTTGGTCACCAGATGGCACACGAGTCGCGCTGAGTTCGCCCGTTCCTGCTGCCTATGACATTTATGTATTCACGCCTGAAGATAATACACTGCGAAATATCACCAACACGCCGGACGAGTCAGAAAACTTTCTCGGCTGGCGTGGTGATAAAAATGGTGAAAAGTTGAGCTTCTGCGGAGAAGGATAAACCACGAACCTTTTTGCGGTCTAAAGTTTGATTTTAATAACCAAGAATTGCGGCGACTTCGCTGGCAGCTTTTTTGGTCGCGCCCAAAATATATGCGAGGCGGGCATCTTTTTCACACAACACCGCCAGTGAAGCGCGTCCGGCGGGATAAACCACCATCACGCCATCTTCGCCTTCCATCAGCAGGCGTTCCAGTTCACCCTGCTGCAAACGCCCCAAAGTCCGCTCGGCCAGCCCGATCAACGTGGCGGACATGGCGGCTACCTGCGGGCTGCTCGTCGGGTTTTGATGCGGATTATCCTCATCACCCGGTGGATAAGCAGAAACCAACAGACCATCATTATTAACGACCACGGCAGCCTTGATCCCATCTGCCGCACCGTTGAGTTCTTTCAGGGCGCGTTCAAGCCGGACTTCGCGAGTTTCCTGAACCATAAAGACTGTGCCTTGCTGTTAAGCGGTTGTGTGCATCTGTAAATATAGTGTATGTGACAATCACCTTCAACAGTATAGCCTAGATTAGCTATCGGCTCAACAAAGGTTATGGATTTCGTTCAGGCGAGATGGTTATCGCTTAAAGGTGGCGAACACCGGCGCATGGTCAGGATAGACCGAATCTTTCCGCCGTGTCGGGTTGTTAACGATACTGCCTGTATGGTCAACTCTGTTACCCACCTGCCAGCGCATATGAGCCAGTTCACGGTTGACGTAGATATGATCAATCAGCTCGCCGCGATCTTCAAAAACGCGCGAAAAGCGGCGGTACTCAGGCAAATATTCAACGAGGTTATATAAGCGCGTATCCTCATGTTTGTCGGGCGCTTTAAAAGCACCACCTGAGACACTTTCATATGTGCCATAGAGTGTTTCACCCACCACCGACCGCACCTCGTCATTCATATCCCCAACCAAAACCAACGGGTCTTTGTTATTTTCGATCAAGTTCAAGACATTGAAGCGAACAAAGGTTGCCTCTGCCGCCCGCCGGATGCTGGCTGCGCCCGTATAGAGTGCCCGTTCGCGCTCATCATTGGTATCGAAACGCGGCGCACCGCTGCCGATGGCAGGAAATGACAGCAGTTTTGATTTGAGATGCGCCGTAATGACGTGAACGTTAAAACCGGCTTCGGGTGTCACAGTCGCTTTCAAGGCGCTGCGCCCCATCTCCTTAATGTCATGACCGCCAAAATCCGCCACCTTGAATGTATCGGGAAAAACCATCCACTGCTCGACATTATTCAGCGGAAAGCGCGAGATGAGTCCGCAGCGAATGGGATGGCTGGACGAACCGCTAAGCCCAAGCGCCGAATCAATATAACGATTGCCCAACCGCTGCTTGAGGTCATCGAAGGCTTGCGGCTCACCTATCTCTTGCAGCGCGATGACATCCGGCTGTTCGCCGTTGTTCAGCGCATTCAGGATGATGGTCGCAATGTTATCTAATTTCTGCTCGTAGATAGCTTGGCTGGAAGGACGTGTCTCCTTCGGGCCGGGGTTGGGCTTAAATGTAAATAGGTTTTCAACATTCCATGACAAGATACTAAACTGTGGCATGGTAGACTCCTAAAACAATTTTACCTTGCCCTTTATAGTAAACTATTTTATTTTAATTACAAACAGCCAACGCTTAACAATCTAGCGCTTCTTTGCCGCGTATTCGTTGGCAAAGGTCGCCAGCAGATAACGCTCATCCTCGGTCAAATCAGCCTTGAGCAGCAAATCGGGCCGCTGCTGCCACGTTCGGCGCAAGCCCTGTTCACGCCGCCATTTCGCCACTTTAGCGTGATCGCCTTCTTGCAAAACCTGCGGCACAGTCAATCCACGCCATTCCGGTGGACGGGTATAATGCGGACCTTCGAGGATGCCATCAGCGTGGCTATCGGCGTCAGCCGCCCCTTCCGCCCCCAACACGCCGGGGATATGCCGGATGACCGCATCAATGATGACCATCGCCGGAAGTTCGCCGCCCGTCAACACAAAATCGCCGATGCTAATTTCGTCGGTGATAATCAGTTCGCGCACACGGTCATCAATCCCTTCATAACGACCACACACCAAAATGATCTGTTCGTGCTGCGCCAGTTCTTTGGCGATGTCATGCGAAAAAACACGTCCCTGCGGGGTCATCATAATCACCGGTGTTCCGGCAGGCGCATCCACCAGAGCTGCCTCAACCGCTTTGGCGACCGGTTCGGCCTTCATAATCATGCCACCGCCGCCGCCATACGGAATATCGTCGGCTTTATGATGTTTATCGGTGGTGTAATCGCGAATATCATGCAAACGCAAATCCAGCAGATGATGGTCGCGGGCTTTCCATAACATGCTCTCGGTCATCGGGCCTTCAAACATCGCCGGAAACAAAGTCAAAACGTCAATACGCATAGGGTGGTCATATCTAAATCAAATGGATCAAATAAGTTGGTAGGGGCGCACGGCTGTGCGCCCGATGCCATTTAGTGTATTCAATCATCCCGCCTTACGATAGACCTAGCTCAGTGATGGGCGGCATAGTCTGGTCATACAACCAGCGTTTGAAGAAATCCTTCAAATCCTGCTGGCTGATTTTCTCCGCTAGCGCAATAAAATCACCGGTCGTGACATTTTTGCTGGCATACTCGCTGGCATAAGTTTGCAGCACCTTGAAAAAGGTGTCGTCACCCAGCTTGATTCGCAAAGCTTGCAGCGCCAACCCGCCGCGCTGATAAACACTGTTGTCGAACATCATGCCGGAGTTTTGAATGTCGGCTGGGCCGTGTTGATTTTCCGCCACCAGCGATTCGGCATTTGACGGCAGCGTTTCGCCGGTGATGATGGCGTTGAACCGGTAAAAGTCAAACGTCTTGAAGGTCAGTTCACCCTTCACCGGAATCATATCAATCAGGTTCGCCAACTCCCGAACCGATGTGCCGCTCGCCGGAAGTTGGGCGATGACCTTATCAATATCCGCCTTATCCGCCGCTGAGTCCAACAGCAGATGCAGCAGTTGACCAATTTTATCCGATGACAGAACAACGTCCGGAAGCTGCCCCGAAGCAAGCTGACCGATTAACTCGGCTTTGGTGAAATGATAAATCCCTGACAAGCCGTCGTAGCGTTCACGAACCGTCTTTTGCAGCGCGTCTTGCCCCCGATCATGTTCCGTCCACAGCAGTTCCGCGAAAGTGGCAAAGCCTTCATTCAACCAGATTTGATCCCACGAAGCGACGCTCAAACTGTCACCAAACCATTGATGCGTCAGTTCATGAACCACCACCAACTCCGATGCGTCGAGGCCATAAACCGGTCGCGTTTGCGTTTCCAGCGCAATGCCCAGTTCGCGGTTAGCCACAATCGCCCCCGAAACATCAAATGGATAAGGGCCGAATTTTTCACTCAAGAAGGTGAGGATTTCCGGCTGGCGGGTGAAAGCCTTAGCGGGATCTGTAAAATCCGTCGGGAAGTAATTGATAATCGGCAGATTGTCGGGGCCGGTTTGGGTCGTGGTCTTAAATTTGCCGATGTTGACCGTCGCCAGATAGGTCGCCATCGGTTTACTAATCGTAAACTTATAAGTGACGCTGTTCTCATTTTCGAACGGTTTGCCCGGCATCCCATTCGCCGCGACTTGAAAATCTTTCGGCACCGTGATTTCATAGGTAAACAGCGCTTTGTCGCTTGGATGGTCATTGGAAGGGAACCAACCCTGCGCGCCCACTGGCTCGGAAAGCACGATGACCATATCTTTCGCCGCATACCAACCGCTGGTGATGCTGTTGGGAACTTGTCCGGGAACACCCTTATAGGCCACTACTGTCTCGAAGGTTTTGCCTTTGGCAACGGCGGCGTTCACCGTCAGTTCAGTGTCTTTGCGGGTGAAGGTCGTATCTTTGCCATCGACCGTCAGCTTGATTATGTCAAAGCCCACGAAATCCAGATTAAAGGTGCTCAAATCCTGCGTGGCGACACTATTAATGGTGGTCTGGGCATCAATCGCGCCGGTTACGTTATCCCACATAATTTGCAGATCATACTGCTGCACATCATAACCGCCGTTGCCGCTCTGAGGAAACAACTTATCGCCAACGCCGTCCGCGCCGGGTTTGGCATCTTGGGCGCTCATCAATCCAATGGTCAGTGTAAACACGCACATCAATATCAATAAACCGCGTTTCGCCATATCGCCTCCAGTAAAAATGCAGCTAACCGAAGTGGTTCGTAATGAGTCATTATACGGTGGACGGGGAAATTAGGTTTGAGAGACTCGCCATTTGCTCATATCCGGTCAAGCTGTGGTCGCTATAATAACACTTGCATTTTCACACATCAGGAGAAATTACCATGACCAGCAGCCCGGAATATCTATTAGCAGGCGGAAAAGCCGAATTAGACCGGTTGACCGTCCAAGCGCGCGTTTGGGAGCCGGATACCAACCGTATGCTGGACGAAATTGGCCTTCAAGCCGGAGCCAATTGCGTTGATCTGGGCTGCGGTGCAATCGGCGTATTGGCAAGCCTGAGGGGCAAGGTCGGAGCGCAGGGTCATGTTGTCGGTGTTGATTTAGACCCTAAATTACTCGGCGCCGCTAAAAATTTCCTTGAAGAACGCGGTATATATGATGTGGAACTCATCGTGGGTGATGCCTACCATACCAACCTGCCTGATAACACCTTCGACCTGACTCATGTCCGTTTCCTCTTTTCACCGGTTGGTCATGACGACCAACTGCTTAGTGAAATGATCCGTTTGACCAAACCGGGCGGTATCATCGTCATTCAAGAATCGGACAGCTCCTCGTGGAACTGCTTACCGGTTCCGGCCTCATGGCCTGCTCTCAAAAACGCCCTTTTGCAGGCATTCAAGCTGGGCGGTGGAGATTTCGATGCCGGACATCGCATGTTCGGAATGCTGCGAAAAGCGGGTTTAGAAGATGTTCACATTCACGCTTCCCTCATCGCTCTACAGGATCAACATCCCTATATGCGCTCGGCGCTGCAATTCACATCCTCGCTGCGGGAACGTATCCTAAAAAATAATATCCTCAGTGAAGATGAGTTGAATCGCGCTTATGCCGATTATGAACAGGCTATTGCCAAACCCGAAACAACCGTGACATCATTTACCATAAACCAAGTTTGGGGTCGTAAACCGGAATAAATTGGCAGAACAGATGAACACACCTTACACTTTTCACCCGCTGGCCTTTGATCGCTTGTCCGAAGCCGAGCAGCTTGAACAGTCGCGCCACTTCCTCGATACCATGCGGAAGCGCCGCACCGTCCGTGATTATTCGACTGAACCTGTCCCGTTTGAGTTGATCGCCAATGCCATCGCCACCGCCGGAACCGCCCCCTCCGGCGCGAACCAGCAGCCTTGGACATTTGTGGTCGTCAGCAATCCCGACATCAAGCATCAGATTCGCATGGCAGCGGAGGAAGAAGAAAAGATCAGTTACGAAAGCCGCATGAGTGCCGAGTGGTTAGCCGCTTTAGCCCCACTCGGCACCGATTGGCACAAACCCCATTTGGAGGACGCGCCTTATCTCATCGTCGTTTTCCGCCAAGCCTATGGCATCGGCACTGATCCCGCAACCGGTGAGGAAACCAAGATCAAGCATTACTACACTGAAGAATCGGTGGGCATCGCGGTCGGATTGCTGCTGGCAAGTTTGCACCAAGCCGGACTCGCCACTTTGACTCATACGCCCAATCCGATGGGCTTTTTGAGCAGCATCTTGCAGCGCCCACCCAACGAACGCGCTTATGTCGTCATTCCGGTGGGCTATCCCGCTGCCGATGCTCAAGTCCCCGTCATCACCAAAAAGCCGCTTGATGAAATTATGGTGCGCTTTGAGTGACACTCATATCAGTCAAGTCAGTCACAAAATTTAGATTTCAAGAACCACGATACTTCTCGCTCAGCTTCTCTAATTCATCAAGGAATTTTTCGGAAGTCCAATTCTGATATTCAGTAATTGATATAAGTGGCACATAGAAAAATTTCACCTCATATCCACCGAGCCACAGATACATCATATCGCTTTGTAATTGCTCAAGATCAACTTCCAAGCCCAACCAATTGTCTTCCCCTTGTTCTGGATTAATATATTGAGAACAAAAAACACGTATTTGATAAGCAAGATTAATTTTATGATACTCGCAATACGGGTTTTCATCCGTATAAGGTCTTCCTCGAAAGTATTTACAATGTACACAATCAGGCGTTAATCCACCATTTGGCATAACCCAAAATCCTCGCAAATAATTATCAGTGATAAAGACTATATCAAGTAAAGCATTTATAGCATAGCTAATTCATCGGCAAGATTAAATCATAATGCTTTTATACGTTTGCCGACTTCGAGATATTCTGAATCGATCTCGGTACTCTGTACTCGTAACTCGGTACTATAAACTTGGTTTACTTTCGGTTAACCCGACAAACCCTTTACCAACCACCGCCCAACCCGCTTAACAAGTCTGCTCTCTCAAACCGGTTAGTGCCAAACCTCGCAAACAGTTACCAAATGTTCTTCCAAAAGGTAACCCGTTGCTCACACACTTGGTGTATGATTTTCGTAGGGACGGGCGGGATACATCCCGTCTGGCATCTTAACAACGCTAATACCTTGATTGATCAGAGCGCTTCAGCGCCCTTTGTTTATTCAGGCAGGGGTTTGAACCCCTGACGGCGCTTGGCAAACTCGACAAACCCCATCTGCCGAATTTGCCGCTTTCGCTGCCGCTTGTCGTGCCGCATATTTCGCTGATTGTCGCTCCGCCATCAACAGCTCTTTGTACGGATTGGCCGCTGGCAAATCCCCGGTTGGCGACTAAAAACGATAAACTTCACTGGGAAAATGAAGAAATTGAAGAAAATTGCGAATCCTCGGCACTTCACTCTCTCAAATCCGCCGTCAAAAATCGTTGTAACAACAGCATCAACTGCATCATTTGCATTTTCCGACCGAAGGGAGTCCTTTAGTGCGAATCAAAAAGCGGCGAACTCACGCCCACCGCTTCTTTCTATCGACTTCTCGCTATCCCGTAATCGTCCCTGTCTGTACCTGCGGCGGAGTAATCACCCGCTCGGCTTTCAAGTCGGATGTCGTCCCATCCGCCGAAACCGTAACCGGAATGTTCACTGTCACGCGGTCGATGAAGCACAGACTTTCCTTGACCGCTTCGCAGTAGTAAATCGTCAGGTCGCCTTTCACGTTGGCCTTGCCTTCACTCAGCGTCACCGGAACACTCAACGGTAAGCTCGGCGCAACCATGCTCTGGGTCTTATCGGCATCCGCAAACGTCACCGCCGCGTTATCCGACGACCACTCGGCTAAAAAGGGGGCTGTCCCATTGAGTTTATAACCATCCGGTAAAGCGAGGTTCAGCATAATTTGACCGCTTCCAGCCTTCACCGTTTGGGCATCCACTGTGATACTCGCGCCAGCCGCCGCGTTGCTGCCGACTACCGTCACCGTGTCCGCGATTTGCAGCACTGCAGGATTGGGGAAGTTCACCGTGCTAACCGTCCCCGCCTTCACATCAATCACACGGATGGCATCGTTATTGGTATCAGCCACATACAATTTACCCGCGTTGTAAGCCAGCCCGCCCGGTTCGTCAAACTGCGCCTCGGATACCTTTCCATCACGGAAGCCGCCTGTGCCACCCAACCCGAACAGTGTTGTAAGTCGTTTGGTCGTCATATCCAGCAGCTTGACCTTGCTGTTATAGGTATCCGCCACAAAGATGCTGCCGTCGTCAGCCGGTGTCAGCGCTAAGGTATGCTGCAAGCGCGATTTGGTCAGCCCACCATCTACATCACCGAAGTCAAACAGGTTGTCATCGGGTGTTCCAGCTAACGTACTCACCCGATTGGTATCGAAGCTGGCAGCCCGTACCGTACTCGATTCAGCGTCCGAGAAATACAATACGTTGTCTTTCCAGAATAAGCCGCTGGGCTGCGCCAGAGTCGCCTGAAGGAAATCACCATCCGCGTGACCCTCGGCACCCGAACCGACGATTGGCCCGACCGAGTTCACATCCAACGACAGCACCCAAATCTGATGAACGCCCGCCATCGCGATATACAGATTGTTTTTATCACCCACCGTAATATCCCACGGGCTGCTGAGATCGGTTTTCAGTGGCAAACCAGAACTGCGGTCATAGCCCTGCTTACCTGTACCGGCTATCGTTGTCACCGTCTTTTTAGTCAGGTCAACCGCGCGGATGGCATGATTTTCGGTATCCGCAACGTAGAGGAGATCACCCTTAAGCACCATCCCCTGCGGTTTACTGAAAGTCGCCTCGCTGTAACCGCCATCTTTCAATCCGGCTGCGCCTGTACCGATCACATCTTGGACTTCGTAGGTATCAAGGTTAGCAATCACCAAACGGTTGTGGCTGCTATCGGCGATAAATAAGCGTTTGCCTGCTGCATCGACCGTCACTTTACCGGGGAAAGCCAGCGCAGATGGTGGTTGAGCATCAGCTTCGAGCTTAATTGGCAGTGGTTCACGCTTGATCTCCCCCAACTTATCAAATTGGGCGATCATCCCACCGATCACTTCGTTGAAAGCATCCTCTGGAATTTCACCCGCCTGCACCGCCAGCATATTCCCGCGCGGATCAATCACCACAAAGGTCGGCCACGCGTTCACTCCATATGGAGAGTAAGCACCCCAAACCTTGAAATCTTTGTCGTTAATCACCGGATGCTTGAGGCCGTAACGCTCGATCACCTGCCGGATATTGCTGGTGTCGCCTTCATTGGCGAACTTCGCTGAATGTACCCCGATAATCGCCAGCGCATTACCGAATTTCTCCTCCAAGTGGTTGAGGATCGGCATCATGTGCATACAATTGATGCAGCCATACGTCCAAAAGTCGAGCAGCACCACCTTGCCCTTAAGTTGGTCAAGCGTCAGCGGCGCGGCGACGTTCAGCCAATCCACACCTGTCGGAATGGCAGGCGCGGGATACTTGGGATCACCAATATATGACGGTTCTTGGGTAGCATCTTGGGCGTGTATCACCGAACCGCTGATCAACAACATGCTAAGAACTGTAAAAATGAGACCTATTCCAAGAAATCGTTTGATTTTCATGACAACCTACTTCATCAATATTCCACTGCGTATAATAACGTTTTCGTTCAGTCAACTGGATTGTAGCGACCAAATCTAAACAAAGTATGACAGAAAACAGGCTAACCCTCGAAAAATCGAGTAGAAATACTTACGTCCTGCTTATGGCATCTGGTTTATAAAAGTGCTACAGTGAGATGTCAGTTTGGGAGATGAGGTGACTTATGTTAGAACAACTTGCGGATGCCAGCCGTCCGGTGCTGGACTTCCCTTACATCCGCCGAACACGCCGTAATCACGGCCTCGAACATGCGACCATTACTGTACTCACACCCAAAGGCTACCGTTTGTCCGGTCGCAGTGACGACAGTGGTTTTGTGCTGCTGGGCGAAGTTCCGGTTGATGCGGTTGAAAAAGCATCTGCCGAAGCCCTGCGCCGGATGAAAGCCGGCGAACATCAATTGGCGGTGCATCCGAACTGCGGTACAAACTTGGTCACAACTGGTTTTCTGGCAACCGCTGTCGCCTTCTTGGGGATGGCAGGCAGCAACCGCAAAGATGCCATGAACCGTTTCCCCTTCGTCAGCACAGCCATGATGGGCGTGATTCTGTTTGGGCCGCTGTTGGGCATGAACCTGCAAAAGCACTTTACCACCGAAGGCAACCCCGGTGATCTGGAAATTGTGGGCATCACCCAGCGCGAAGTCAACGTTCCGCTGAGTGGCAAAATGGTTGTCACACGAGTCAACACACGGGCGGGTTAAGAGGTATAGAAAATGGCAACTATTCACCCAATTGATACCATTATGTCTGATCCCGGCAATCGTGGTGGACAACCAATTATTGCGGGAACCTCGATCCGTGTTGTGGACGTAGTTGCTAGCCATATCTATCGTGGGTTACAGCCCGAAGAATTAGCTACCAACTTTGCGCTCGATATGGGACAAGTGTACGCGGCACTGGCCTACTATTATCAGCACAAATCTGAAATGGATACCCGAATGCGTCAAGATGCTGACGCGGCTGGCCAACTCCTCGCTGATTTTGAGGCAAAAGGAAAGTTGATTCGCGTTGAGTGAATTGAAGTTCTACTTTGATGAAAGTGTTGAACTAGCAGTCAGTGAGCAACTTCTAGCGGGTGGGCTTGATGTCGTTTCGGCACACAGTTTGGATAAGCTAGGCGATAAAGACCCAAATCACTTGAAACGCGCAGGAGAGATGGAACGTGTTTTGTGCACATATGATACAGATTTCTTGCATTTGGCAGTCGAATTTACAGACCACCAAGGGATTATCTTTGCACAAGCTAGTAAGGCATCGATAGGTGGTTGGGTTAGGGAAATCAGAGCCTTACATGCACGGCTCAGTGCCGACGAAGTAGCGGGACAAGTTATTTTCCTCTCGACACGGTAGAGACTATAAAAAGGTAGATAAAACAATGGCTCATGACCTCAACAAAGATGAACATATCCGCCGTGAAGTGATTATTCACTCGCCGGTAATCGCTATCGTCGGGCGTTCGGATGACCATTACTACACCAGCTATCAGGTTGGCGAATACCTCATCAAAGAAGGATTCACCGTCTATAATGTAAACCCGAACTTGGACGAGATTGACGGCGAGGATGTGTATAAGTCATTGAAAGATATTCCCGAAAAGGTCAACATCGTCGATGTATTTCGCCGTTCGGACTTTCTTCCTGAAGTTGTCCAAGATGCCATCGACATTGGCGCGGAAACGGTTTGGGGGCAGCTCGGGGTACAGAATGATGAAGCCCGTTTACTGGCGCTCGGCGCGGGATTGAACTTTGCCCAAAACATCTGCCTTCGCACCGAACATGAATGCTTATTTAAAGGGATGCAGCAGGGTTAAAAGATGGCGGCGAAATCTACCACAACCTTCTATATCCTGCACGGCGACGATGACTTCAGTCTGGAACAAGAAGTCGATAACCTGCGTTCCAAAATGAGCGATGATAACGGCGACCTCAACACCAGTGAGTTTGAAGGTTCGTCCGCCAGTCCGGCGGAAGTGGTCAATGCCGTTAGCTCTTATCCCTTCCTCTCGGATAAGCGCTTGGTCATCGTCAAAGGGATGATCGGGTGGATTACTCGTAAAGGGGCGGGGGAGACAGGCAAGAAAGCGGTTGAAGTTTTAGCTTCTGCCCTGCCCTCCCTGCCGGAATGGGCGCGGTTGGTGTTTGTCGAGCGCCAGACTTTACCGGATAGCAATAAGCTGGTGAAGCTGGCAAAAGAACTGGAAAACGGTTACGAAAAAGCCTTCAGCGCGCCCAAAGACAGTACCGGTTGGATTTTGCGACGGGCGAAAGAGGCTTACGAGGCTGAAATCCAACCACCAGCAGCCGCAGCCTTAGCCAGTGTTATCGGCAATGACCTGCGACGGGCAGATAATGAACTGGTCAAACTGATAAGCTATGTAGATGGCGCAAGGGCAATCACCGAAGCCGATGTCTCGTTATTAACACCGTATGTTGCAGAAGCCGAAATCTTCAAGATGGTGGACGCACTGGCGGAAGGTCGAGGTGGCGCGGCGCTGGAGATGATGCACCGGCTGTTGATGGAAAAAGACAACGACCCGTTCAAAATCTACGGCATGATCATACGCCAGTTCCGCCTGCTGCTGACCGCCAAGGAATTTTTGGTGGGCGGCGGCTATCCCAACCAGATGGCGGAAGAACTCCACATGAATCCCTATGTCGCGAAAAAGATGACGCAGCAAGCGCGGGCTTTTACATTACCCCAGTTAGAGCAGGTGTACCGCGCACTGTTGGAAAACGACATTCGCATGAAGACCGGACGCATCGAACCTCAGTTAGCGCTTGACCTTTTAGTTGCTGGTTTAACCCACTAACGCAAAACCCGCCTGTTGACAAATATCCTCATTTTCCGTTAATGTCTAAGAGTACTATATTAGTACAAAAGTCGTAATCAGAAATACTCATTTTTGGGGGTTTCGTCCCCATGTTTATGCTTTATTGTTTATAAATGTGAATAATGAAAGATAGATTAGCAGCATAAGGAGAGGACGCAAATGGCTCACAAGATCGTTGGTATTTTATCGTTGACCTTTATTGCCGCCTTATTATTAATAGCTGCCCCGGTTGCAGCTGCCGCAAAAAGTGACTGCGGTAAAATTGATGAGATGAGTCCTGACGACAGCCGCGACGACACCATCACCAAGAAAAGTTATGCACAGGTTTACTGTTTTATCGGTTTCGAGGGTGATGAAGTCGTCATTGATATGACGGCAACCAGCGGTAATCTTGATCCGTATCTCGCCCTCGCCGATATCACCGGCAAAACCATCTTCGTCGAAAATGACAATATCTCAAAGAAGAACACGGATGCCCACATTGAATATACGCTGGAAAGCGACGGCGCGTATATTATTCTAGCGACGCATAAAGGTGGCAAGAGTGGTACCAGTACTGGCGATTACACCCTGACTTACACATCTTCAGGCGGCGGTGGAAACTCGAACCTCTCGACCATTTCATTATTCGATGACACCATCACCGTTTCTTATCCATCAACAATGGCCTTCCGCGCCGGAACCAGTGACGCCAACGCCACACTTGCCAGCGACAAGACTGCCCTTAAAGCCAAACCCACTGCCCTAAAGAGTGGACAGTACCTAATTTCGCTTGACGTTTTGAGCTATGACAGCGTGCAAACTGTTACCGATGTATTCGTTAAAAACAAGAAATTTGCGGATTTCGTCAAGAAATATGGCAAGAAAGCAGCGCCGGCTTATCTCGCCTTGCTAGAGGCCAGTTTGCTAACGGATGCTACGCTAAAGACCTTTGGCGAAGTCACGTTGGGCAACTTGGATGTGGTCAAAGCATCATGGGAACGTGACATCAGTGTAGGGACTATCGCCTATGCCTTTAAAACGGACGGCGGCGACTTTATGCTGGTGACGGGACATGTGGGCGGCAACAATTCAACGGTCACGAAATTTGAAACCTTTATGGATGCACTGGTTAAAAGCATCTCTTTCAACTAAGCACTAACCTCAGAGATACCCACTGGGTACGACAATCCGTATCCAGTGGGTATTGTTTTTTCCTCATATTCAAAACCAACTCATTCGCACTTTTCGATTTGATCGTGTCGTGTCAGCAATAAAACTGAATGCTCACTGGCACGATACCACCTCAACTGTTTTTAATTTTCCCTGCTGTTTTAGATTTATATGCTAATCGGCGAAGTTACGCCCCACAAATTGGGGGTTTGGCGGATGTAACTTTCGACCACCTAAGTGCGTATAAATAGATGTAAAACATTTCCGAAAGATGGAGGAAGTAAACGCAATGGGTATCGTGGTCTTTTTCATCCTCGCTTTTGTGGCGCTGTGGGTGCTTTCTGGTCTGCTGCATATTGGCTTGGCACTGCTCCTGCCCGCACTGTTGTGGATGTTAGCAGGGATGTTCGCCGGACGGATTATGCGCGGTCGTGGTTACGGCCCAATCGCCGACATTCTACTGGGTTTGGCCGGTGGCATCGTCGGTCGCTGGTTGTTCGGCCTGTTGGGCGTCAGCATCGGCAGCGGTCTAATCGCCAGCTTGGTCGTCGGCACAATTGGTGCAGTGGTGCTGGTGGGGTTGGGGCGTGTGTTGAACGGTAATCGTCAACAACTTGCCTAATTCAAAATTAGCCAATCGAAGGGGCGCGAACTTGCGCCTCTTTTGATTCATCATGGGAAAAGTTTGAGCTTCTCGCTTTATGATAGAGAAACAAGCTGATGGTGATGTTGGAGGTTAGATTCGGGATGAGCATTCAAGTCGTCTGGGATGATGCGGAACAATCCATCGTGCGCTGGGATTTCGAACCTGAATGGGATTGGAATGATTTTTGGGAAGCATTCGCTGAGTCTATCCGAATAGGCGAAGGCTACAGCAAGCGAGTTGATGTGATACCGAATGTGACCAACACCAAAAGACTGCCGATTGGCGCATTAGGAGCATTTAAATCGGTGGATACGAAACTGCCTGATTTTGTAAATTTGGTGGTCGTGGCAGGTTCGGACAGTATAACGCGGATGGTTATCAAAACCTTCGCGCAAATTAACCGGATTGATTCATGGCGCACCGCCACAACGGTCGATGAAGCGCGGGCAATTATCGCAGCAGACCGGCAAATGCATCCCACATAAACAGTTCTTCATGTCGGATACCTCACGGGATAAATGTTACAGAATCTTAACTTTTTGTGGGCGTTTTTGAAGTCAATTATGCTAACATCGGCCATCCTGACTTGATGAGTAGGAGGTTGATATGCAACAAAAAATGGACTCTATACTGCCCGCGCCGTTCTCATGGATTGACATTCCCAATAAAGATTACCGTATCGCCAAGTATCCGATTACGAATGCACAGTATGCCAAGTTTATCGAAGCCGATGGTTATAACCATCGCCGATGGTGGACGGATGCTGGATGGGAGGCCAAACAGCAGGGTTTATTGCTGGACTTCATGAAAGGTGAAGGGGCTGCCACCCATCAGCCTTGGACAGAACCGCGCCATTGGCACGAGAGCCAATTCAACGGGGTGGAGTATCCAGTTGTCGGCGTGACGTGGTACGAAGCGGTTGCCTTCTGCCAATGGTTAAGTGACGTATCAGGCGAGAAAATCATGCTGCCAACGGAAGAACAGTGGCAGTATGCCGCTCAGGGTGATGACGGTCGCCTGTATCCGTGGGGAAACGAGTGGGACTGTACCCGCTGTAACAATTCGGTCAAACCCTGCCACAGTGAAGGCACAACCCCTGTGCGCCAGTATGAAGGCAAAGGTGATAGTCCTTTTGGTGTAGTTGATATGTCGGGGAACGTCTGGGAATGGTGCTTAACCGAATACGAGTCCAAATCCAATGAGCTTACCGGCAGCGCGGCCCGCATCATACGTGGTGGCGGCTGGTTCTACTTTAGTACAGCCGACTGCCGCACCAATTTTTCGTATTATGACTTCCCCTTCGGCTGCTACAGCTTTAGGGGCTTTCGCATAATTCGTACGTAACGGCGAAGCAGTGGTCTTTTAGAGCGCCACCGGAACACTAAAGCTGAAGGTACTGCCCTTGCCGACTTCGCTTTCGATGTGAATGCCATCGCCCATTTGCTCAACCAAACTGCGGGTGATGGCAAAGCCTAAGCCAGTTCCCGGTCGTGAGCGTGTGAAATCATCATCGGCACGCCAGAACTTCGTGCCGAGTTTAGCGACAGCATCCCGCGACAGCCCGATGCCGGTATCCGTCACGCTGAATTGAATTTGAGCATCGTTCATTTGACGAACGCTGAATGTGATCTTGCCACCGTCGGGTGTGTATTTATAGGCATTGCTGACGAGGTTGGTTAGTACTTGAAGCAGGCGGTAGTAATCAACCTGCATATCGGGGAGTTCTGGCTGAACATCCTCGATATATTCGTGATGATATTCCTGCATCTGGGTCATCGTTCCGTCACGCACGGCCTGCACGATGTCGCCGACTGGCACACGCGACTCGTTCATATAGAAGTGACCGCTCTCGATACGGCTAATATCTGCTAAATCAGACACCAGAATCGCCATGCGTTTGACGGTATCCTTCACCCGCTGCAAAAACTCTTTTTGACGGTCTGAAAGTTCGCCAACCATGAGCGCTAAGTCCGTATACCCCGATATACTGGTCATCGGCACTTTCAGGTCATGCGCCACAATGCCTACAAATTCGCTTTTAGCGAGGTTAGCCGCTTGAACAGCCGCATATAAACGGGCATTTTCGATAGAAACGGCGGCGCGCACCACCATGCGCTCGATTAAATCCTGCTGATCCGATGTAAAGCCTTCCGTGCCCTGCCGCTTGATGACGACCACACCAAACACCGTATTTTCACGGGCTATGGGAACCATCGTGATACTGTAATCGAGGTCTGTTTGATCACCGCTCACGGTTATCGGTTTGCCGCTTGTAACGACATCCATCAGATGCGGGTAGGTTTCATCCAGATACACGGGTTGGACATCTTCCTGCCCGTAATGATGCACGGCATGAACATGTTCACCTTCTAATAAGCCAAGGTGTCCGCTGGTGGCATTCGACAGACGGCACGCCCATTCAAGCGTGATTTGCATCGCTTTATCGGCATCCAGCGTTTCATTAAGCTGACGATCAACACGTCGCAGCGTTTGTAATTCTTCAACACGGGCAGACAGGGCATGATCCGTCGCACTAAAGAGACGCGCGTTGTCGATAGCGATAGCGGCTTGCCCGGCGAAGGTATCCAAAGCCGCCAGATCATCATCGACAAATAAACCGGTCGTCATGCGGTTGTCCACATAAACCACGCCGATGACGATACCCCGCGCACGCAGTGGTGTCGCCATAATGCTGCGAAGTGCCTGCCCGATGATGCTGGCCTGCCCGGAAAAACGCGGGTCTTCGATAGCATTGTTGGTGACAACCGGCTTGCCGCTGTCTAAGACCTGATTGGTGATGGTGCGGCTGAACTTGAAATCATCGCTGCCGAGAGTCTTCTGATCGAGGTTACGGGCAACCTGCACCGTCATACCACCATCATCATTGCGCAGCATCAGAAAACCGCGATCCGCGCCCGTCAGATTAATGATGGCATCCATCACTTGGTTAAGAACGGTTTGCAAATCCAACGACTCACCCAACATACGGCTGACGTTGTAAAGTGCCTGAAACCGCCCTTCTTTCTTGCGCTGCTTGCGTTCAGCGTCAATGCGGCCTAAAAGATCGACTAAGGTTTCGACCTGTTTTGACAAAAACTGCCCATCAACCCGTCCGCTGCTAAGCTGTCCACGAATAATGTTGATGTTCTGACGGATGCTTGCGATTTCTGTATCGGAAATAGGGGAAGCCGGAGCGGTTGGATTGGTCGTCATACCTGTTTACTTCTTTTTCTTTTTATCTGGCGTTCGAAACGAATTATAGTAATCACACCACGCCGTGATCGGGCAGCGTTCGCAGTGAGCAACACGAGCAGTACATGTCTCTCGTCCATGACGAATGAGATTCAGGTGAAATGTCAGGTGATCTTCAGGTGGCACAATCGCTTCCATGACATCGTGCGCCTTATCGGCACTAATCCCTTCGGGCAAAAAGCCGATGCGCTGACCCACACGATGAACATGTGTATCCACCGGAAAGGCTGGACGATTAAAACCAAAGCACATGACGATAGCAGCTGTTTTGGGGCCGACGCCGTTCAAACTGGTGAGCCATGCTTTAGCCTCGTCCATTGGCAGATCGCGCAGGAAGTCGATGCTCATCTCACCGCGTTCATCGTAGATGCGGCGTAAGACTTCTTGAATACGCGGGCCTTTCTGGTTGCCAAGTCCAGCGACATTGATAACAGCGATGACCTCTTCGGGCGCGGCATCCCGCACTTCTTCATAAGTTTTAAAGCGGGCTTTGAGCGCATCAAATGCCCTATCACGATTGGTGTCGGTGGTACTCTGGCTGAGGATGCAGCTTACAAGTTCATCCAACGGCGGCAGCCACTGCCTCCACGACGGATAACCGTAAACTGCGCCTAACGCTTTCGCAATCGGTTCGTACTTAGCCTTGCGCCGCTTAAAATCAGGTATGGTGTCGGTGAAAGTAGATGTTGTCATATATTCATTCTATGCGGGAATAGTATACTGGCAAGCGGGAGGTAATGTATTTTGATACAATTGGGCAAAGTTGATAAGAATATGAGGTTGATATGACGACTATTCAAATCTCATCTGAGTTGGCTGATAAATTGACCCGTTTAGCAAAACGTGAGCATAAGACCATCGACGAAGTTCTTGAAAAGCTGCTCGATACTGAAAGTATCGAAAAATCCGATTCAGAAGATGCAGACTTACCGGGTGGTGCGGCCTTGCTCAAGGCTATCAGAAGTGCCAACATCAATAGTGGCACAACAGATACAGCAGAACGCAGTCGAGAGATACTGAACACTGAGTTTCCTAAGCATTTACTAAACCGAATGAATAACGACTCTAAAGAATAAATAATGGCTAGAGAACGCTTACTGGTTGACACCAACTTTTTGTATGCGGCATATGATGAAGCGGATAAGTTTCATGAAAAAGCCATTCAAGAGTTAGAAAATAATCCAATCCTTTTGATACCAGAGGTAATACTAGTTGAAGTAACTTATCTTTTAACTTTACGAGTTGGCATTCCCAAAACTTTGGATTTCCTCGATTCATTATTCGAAACAAAGCTACCTTTGATTAGCTTAACCTCGGATGACTTAAAACGTGCACGCGATATTATGGCAACCTACGCTGACAACCAATTTGACTTCGTAGACTGTTGCATCATGGCATTGTCAGAACGATTGAACGTCACAAAAATTTATACATTTGACCGCCGCGACTTTAGTGTGTTTCGTCCTCGCCACTGCGATTATCTTGAACTGTTACCTTAATTTCTTATTCACCCATCTCTAAAATTCTACTGACGCACAAGAAGCAAAACCGCGTTAATATATAACGCATACCAGTGGAGACGCTTTTTATGAACCGTCATGTCATGCGCTATTTGATTATTGTATTGGCCTTGATGTTTGTTGTGAGCAGCGTTTATGCACAGCAAACAAAACCCAGCGACAAACAAGCTCAGGCTGATTACGCTGACGCACAAAAGGCTGAAAGCGCCGGCAATTATGACGAGGCTGTTAAACTCTACGGGCAAGTGATTGATACTGAACCCGATTTTTGGCCGGCGTATTACAAGCGGGGTGAGGCATACGCCAGCTTACAGAACTACGAATCTGCTGTTAAGGACTACAGCCATGTGATTGATGTTGTTCCGGACTATGCACAGGCGTATGCGGCACGAGCAGTAGCCTACGAGCAGCTCTATGACCATGAACAAGCCCTAGCCGACTCCAATAAAGCGATTGAACTCAACACCAATGATGATTTCGTGTATTTCAATCGGGGGATGGCCTACCTCGGCCTTAAGGAGTACGAGAAATCCATAGCAGATTTCACCTACTGGATTGACCTTAACCCCAAGATGTATGCCATGTCTTATTTTTATCGCAGCCGTGCGTACTATGCCGTGAGCAATCTGAAAGGTGTGATCGCCGACCTCGACGTTTTCATCGAACTGCAACCGAAGTCCGCTGCGGTGCTGGCAGACCGTGCGTTCGTGCAACGTTTGCTGGGGAATTACGACGAGGCGATTGCTGATTACACCCAAGCGATTGATTTGAAACCTGATGATCTCGACCAGATGTATTATAACCGTGGGCAGCTTTACGGTCTGCAAGGGCAGTACGATAAAATGCTGGCTGATCTACGGGAGTATGCCAAACTTGCGGGCAGCAATGCCGATACGACGGTTTTGGATTTACTCCATAACCATCCGCAGTAAAATTCCGTGTTTGAATTTAGGGCATACAGCCGTATGCCCCTACCCAGATTGATATTGAACTGCATTGGATTAAGCCGGAAAGATCGCGCGCCACACCCACAGTGCGACCATGCCCAAGACGATGGTCAGTAAAAGATTCTTGGTACGCCACGAAACCAATACAGCGAAAATACCCGCCGCTAAAAAGCTGTTGCTGAGAGCAAGATTGAGGCTGCCATCTTTGAGAAACAAGTCAGGGAAAATGATGGCGGATAGCACCGTCACCGGCACATAGCGCAGCGCACGGAAAAGCGGTTTTGGCATCTCTAAACGGCCTAATAAAGCCAGAACTCCATAACGTGGAATAAAAGTTACAGCCGTCATACCCGCGATAAGTAAAATTTCGTTCATGATGGAATTTCCTCCGAGATGGGTGTCGGCTTGAGTGCGTCTTCAACTGTTTCGTTAGGCGAGAACGATTCAGCTGCGATGCCAACCGCAATACCGATAAATACCGCAACAATCAGACCTAATTTATTTGGCATATTGTTCAAAACTACTGCGCTTAGCCCCGCGACCAACGCCGCCAGCACCATCGGGCGATTATTCAACTGAGGCATAACCATTCCGATAAAGGTGACATCCATCGCGAAAGCCAATCCATACGCGCTGAGGTCGGGAATACGCTGTCCAGCCACTAAGCCAACAAACGTCCAGAAATTCCAGTTGAGATACATGATGACCGACGAACCGAGATGATACCAGTGTTTGAAGGGCGAATCATCCGGTTTGGCGTAGCGTGTAATAACGACTGCAAAGGTTTCATCCGTCAGCCAGAAGCCCAACGGTAAGAGCCAGCGCTGAGGCAACTGCTTCATATAAGGGGCGAGTGTGGCACTGTAAAGCGCATGACGAATATTAACGATAAAGGTGGTAAAGACAATCAGCGGAATACCGACACCCTGACCCACCAGATTGGAACCAATAAACTGTGATGATCCGGCAAAGACGAAGATCGAGAAGCCCATAGCAGCACCCGGCGATAAACCGCTGTTCACCGCGAGCGCGCCAAAAATAATCCCAAAGGGAATCGCGCCAACGACCAAAGGAAAAGTATCGCGAATACCCGCGATAAACTCTGAACGACGTGTAAAGATTTGCGTCATACTATCCAATCCTAATGCTGGGTTTCAGATTCAGGCAGGTGTTTTGACTGACACTGCCCCATATGTTTAGGATATAGCATCGGCTATCGCCCTGTCTTGTCAAATCTTGCGGTATTGTCGGACGCAATTAAAGGCTCAACGGATAGGATCATGATGGGATTTCATCAGTTGTAATCGGCGGTGTGACAGACTCTATCGGAGTCGTTTCCCCTGTGAGGTTATCGGTAATTAAGCCCACCACGATTCCGATGGATACCGCGATAATGAGACCTAGCTTGTTCGGCACATCGTTAAAGATAACTGCGCTAACACCTGCCACGAGCGCCGCTAGAGTCATGGGACGATTCTTCAACTGCGGCAAGATCATGCCAATGAAGGTCACATCCATCGCGAAGTCTAAGCCGTAGTGTGTTAAATCAGGGATGCTTCGTCCTGCGACGATGCCCACCAAGGTCCATAAATTCCAGTTGAGATACATGAAGAGCGCCGAACCGAGATGATACCAGTGTTTATAAGGCGAGGTATCCGGTTTGTTGTAGCGATTGATGACCATCACAAAGGTTTCATCAGTCAGCCAGAACCCCAGCGGTAAAAGCCAGCGCTGAGGCAAATGCTTGGTATGAGGTGAAAGGGTGACACTGTATAAGGCGTGCCGCACATTGATGATGAACGTTGTGAACACGATTAGTAAAATGCCGACACTCTGCCTGACCAAATTTGCACCGATGAACTGCGCCGATCCTGCATATACAAACAATGAAAAGCCCATCGCCGCAGCAGGCGAAAGACCACTGTTCACCGCCAGCGCTCCGAAGATGATCCCGAAAGGAATGCCACCCACTTCCAGCGGTAATGTATCCCGTATCCCTGCAAGAAATTCTGAACGACGGGTGTATGTGTCGAGCATAATCTTTGTAACCCGTTAAATATTACGCAAGAGGCACACGTAATATGAACCCTTGAAAACCTTTGTAGGCCTAATGGTATAACGCGGGTTTTCAACTGTCCAGTCAGATCGTACGGTACTGTCCGGGCGGAATGCCAACAACGCGTTTAAAGGCTTTGGTCAAATGGCTTTGATCGGCAAAGCCCACCGCGTGGGCGACCCCGGCAAGTGATAAACCGGTGTTGAGCAAGGTTTTAGCGCGGTTGACACGAATCTGGTTGAGGTAAGTATGCGGCGGCAAACCAAGCTGATCACGGAACAAGCGGCTGAGGTGGAATGGACTGAGGTAAACCAGTTTGGCAAGCCCTTCCAGCGAGATGTCTTCGGCGTAATTCGCGTGGAGATAATCTTGGGCTTGGCGCAATGCGTCATGAGCAAGACCGGATTGGGCCAGTATCGGACGATCTACGGCATGGCGGCGAACGAGCAACGCTAAAGCGTGTATAAGACAGCTTTCGCGTTCGAGCGCCGAATGGGACTGCTCAAGGGTAATCTGTGCGGAACGTAAGGCATCAAAAACCACACTATCGTGATAAATAGGCACATCAAAATAGGGAATGCCGCGTGGACTGCCCGCTATCTCGGAGGCGACACGCGCTAACAAGTCAGCGGCAGGATACATCATCCGGTAGCTCCAACCGTTATCGACAGCGGCTTGCCCCGTGTGGAGTTCATCCGGGCTGACAACAACCACACTCCCAGCAGGCGCAGTATGCATAGCACCACGATAGTAAAACGTTTCCGCGCCGCGTTCGATTACGCCGATGGCAAAACCTTCGTGGGTGTGACGACCGAAAGCATGGGTAATATAAGTGGCGGTCAACGACTCGAATGCGCTGCCGAGTTCCTGTGACTGCCAAAAATGGGTTTGTTCACCGTTTTGATTGTCCATGATTTTATCTTGCCGACTTTGGTTGGCAGGTCATAGTACCAGTTATTGCCACAAAGTGACTAAGAAAATGCAATTAAACCCTAGAGTCGCTATGAAATGAGATCAGACCTTAAGACGAAAACCAGAATCGAACTACTAACTAGGAAAGCTGCAAGACCTTTCCCCCAAACCTAGTATTTGCATGAGGCGACAGTTTTGATCAATTGAGAGAAAAACGGAAGGGTGCGTGACCCTTCCTTATGTATGGATTCAGATGACAACCGGTTAGGGCGTATTCATAACTGCGCCCAGCGAAACACAGGCGGGACAGCTTCCATCTTTGCGGATAATGGCGTAACCAGCCATCGGATCAGCACCATATTCAGTGGCATCCAGATTCCAGACGATAATTAAACGAATCGTGCTGCCCGACTTGGCAATTTTGGCGGCAAGCGCTTGCCAATCTGCTTGATTTTGAATGGTGGTGTTGGCTGCCCATTCAAAACCGGCTGGCAGTGGGCCATAACCTTGTGCTGTGAGATAGCCCAGTTCAGTGAAGCAAACCGGTTTGCCGGGGAACACGCTGGAATACAAATTGACGAGGGTCTTGAAGTAGCGCGAGTAATGGTTAGAACTGCCGCGTGGATCGCCGCTGGTCTTATCGGGCGGGACAATGCCATCGTTATAGTGCATACCCACACAGTCGAGGGCGTTGCCTGCGCCAGCCTGCTGCATCTGTGTGATAAAAATATTATCGTCACAGCCTGAGGCAGCACATTGACCACCGAAGAAACCAGTCGGCGCGGGCGCTCCACTGATGACCATAACGGCAGGGTTAACCGCTTTGATGGCATTGTAAGCGGCGATTAACATCTGGGCATAATTGCCACCGCTAATTTGTCCATTCGGCCATTCACGGTCGATATTGGGTTCGTTCCAAATTTCCATGGCGTCGGGGCTGAGTGCAGCGAGGCCAGCAACATAAGCGGTGAACTTGGAAATATAGGCCGGGCGATCTGCCGCAAGTTGTTTAATGTCCCCCACGACACTCAACAGCACTTTAAAACCGCCGCCTCGGGCAGACGCAATTTGCGGTTGAACCGCGCTGGCTGCGCTTGTGCCATCCCAACGAATTTGCAGTTTGAGCCATGTCATGCCCGCTTGATGCATTTGGTTGAAATGGGCAAAACCAAAAACGTGAGCGCCTAAGGCAAAGGCATTGTTTTCAACAATCGGTGTCTTAGAAGGCGTGAGATCAATTGTGGGAACGGTGGTTGCGGTTGCCGCCGAGACTTGGGTAGCCGTCGATGTGGCGGCTGAGGTCGAAGTGATTACATCAGTTGGTTGGCTAGTCGGCGGTATAAGAGTGGGCTGTTCTTGAGTCGGCGCGTCACCGGGTGTCGGCGTAATCAGCGGTGGTTCGGTAGGGAGCGGCGTATCGGAGGCAACGGCAACCTGCGTGGGTTCGGATGTTGGCGCGGGCTGGTTACATGCCGCAAGCAGCAAAACCATAACTGCAACGAGGAACATGCGAATTTTGGATGGCGATTGCATCGTGATTCCCTCCACTGAGTTTGATAAAGTGGAGTATAGCGGAGAGATTCGTTATTCCACAACTTAGCCGTCAATAAGAATTTAAATGGCAAAGATTAATTAGTAGCAATAGAGGCGGAACAGAAAGCAGGACAAAGGTTTGTACTTCGTCCTGCTTTCGGGTCGTCGTCAAATGTCCTCGACAGCAGCGCGGGTGCGCTCCATGATTTCTTCAAGGCGTTCCCGCGGCGTGGCATAGTTGATGCGCGTAAAGCCCTCGCCCGCTTTTCCAAAACCTGCACCATCATTAAAGGCGACGCGGGCTTTTTCGAGGAAGAACTTGAAGGGGCTTTCACCGGGTAAGTTCATGGCTTGCCAATCCAGCCAACCGAGATAGGTCGCTTCCGGACAGGTGTAGTTCACCAGCGGGAAATGTTCACGAACGTAATTCACGACATAATCCCGATTGCCTTTGAGGTAAGGCAGCAGTTCATCAACCCACGATTGACATTCGGCGTAGGCAGCTTCGGCTGCGACAATACCGGGTGTGCCGACATGCGGCAGGAAACCGGTCATGGCCTTCTCCAAGGTTTTGTAGACGGTTTCGTTCTGGGCGATGGCGTAGGCAATTCCCAACGAGGGCATATTGAAGGTTTTGCTAGGCGACATGATGGTTACTGTTCGATCAGCAATTTCCGGTGAGAGGCTTGCCATCGGGATATGTTTGCCGCCGTCCATAATCAAATCGCTGTGGATCTCGTCGGAGCAGATGACGATGTTATGACGCAGACAAATTTCCGCCAAACGTTCGAGATCAGCACGCGGCCACATGCGCCCAACGGGATTATGTGGATTACAGAGAATAAATACTTTGGTGCGCGGTGTGATAGCCGCTTCGAAGGCATCAAAGTCGATCTCGTAGCGGATGAGAATACCTTCTTTGACGACCGTCATATCCACCATTTTGGCAACACGTCCGCTGTTATCCGGCGCGCTGATGAAAGGCGGATAAACGGGCGTGGTCATGAGGATTTCGTCACCGGGTTGGCTGAATGCCATGCTGACGAAGTTCAAGACGCTGACCAGATTCGGTGTGAACTGGAAATCAGCCGGCTTGACCTGCCAATTGTATCGCTCTGCCATACGGGCGGTCAGGATTTCGCGCAGTGGTTTGGAGTCAAATTCGTAGCCAAACACGCCATGATCGACTGCCTTATGAAGCGCTTTCAAAACTGGCTCAGGGCAGCGAAAATCCATATCGGCAACCCATGCGGGCAGCACATCCGCGTCATACCAGTTCCATTTGGCAGAACCGGAAGCACGGCGATCAATCATTTCATCAAAAATGGAGGGCATGAGCAACTTGTCCTTTTGACTTGGCAATCACTGATGGAATAAGTGGTAGAACCATACACAAGATGCACTAAGGACGCAATAGCCATGCGACCATCTTTCTTTTCAATCTTAATAATTAGAAAGAATGTGATCTAGTGAGTGTTACAAATATAACCGAAACAACAATTCACCGAAAAGTTCTTCATCTGTGCGGGCGAAACCTGCCGATTTATAGAGCCGTTGGGCAGCTTGATTGTCGGGGTGAACCGTCATGCTGATGCAGCGGCATTCGGGATAATTGCGCTCGATATGTTCAATAAAAGCGGCAAGCGCCTGTTTGCCGTAGCCTTTACCTTGAAAGCGCTGGTCGATGAAAAAGTGGTACATCCAATATTGATCGGTTGAGCCGGGTTCGAGCGCCAATTCCAAGAAGCCGATCATCTCGTATCCAGCATAAATGGCGTAAGGCAGCCAGACTAATCCCAACGGGCGAACATAGGCTTTTGCCAAGCCAACCAGAGCCACAGGTTCATAATCGGCTACAAAGCGCTGCTGATCAGGATGAAGGGAGAGTTGAAGCGCTTCACGCCAATTTTCGCGGCTGAGTTCACGCAAGGTAATAACGGTCATGTTTGGAAGCCAATCTGTCCATCAAGATTGATTGTGATTTGCTGCCCATCGGCTAATTGTTCATAGGCTTTGGCATTGACAACCAGCAAAGGTGGCGCGGCATCGTATAACTCACGGGCGACGACTGCACCTAAGGCAAGGATACCATCCACCTCAGCGGTGATGATGGCGGCGGGCGCAGTATGCAAACGAACCGCCTCTAATAAGATGCTGCTGGCACTGCTTGATCCACGTCCGCTGGGCATGACCAACACACGTCCGGTGACAATGATGCCGCTTTGGGGATGGCGACGATCAATGATTTCACCGGTCGTGGGTTCGAGGCCACCCCACAGGCTAAGTGGTTCAGCAAGTTTGAGAACAGCACCGGAGGCTGCACCGGATACAAGCGGATGAGCGAAAAGTGTTGCCAATGATTTATTCCAAGTGCGTAATTGAACCGCCAGCAAATCGCTGTTCAAGTAAGTCTATCACATTCAGCAGATCAAGCGGCTGTTTGACCGTAAACTGCGGCACTTCGGAAGCGTCTGCTGGAATTTTAGAACGGCGCGGCGACCAATCCAGCCAGACGCTGATGAGTCCGAGTTGATTCGCGCCTTTCACGTCGCGTTCCAGATTGTTGCCGAACATTAACACTTTGCCGTGATTCGCAGGCTCAATCTTCAACTGCTGGAGGGCGTGATGAAATATATCAGGATGCGGTTTATCAACACCTAAATGTTCAGAAATGGCATATACATCAAAGAGATCATATAAGCCGTAAGGATGCAGGTTGTTGGTAAAGGTGTCGGCAGGGCCATCGGCAACTAAAGCCAATGGATAACCCCGTTGTTTAAGCTGGCGCATCAGCTCATCCGCGCCGGGAATCAGATCAGCACGCAGGGAAACGCCAGCCGGTGTTTTGACCTCGGTGGCTTCATCAACAAGTGTGTCGCCACAATCCAAGAAAATCGCACGGATGTTAGTTTTCACAGGTAGCACACTTATATAACCTAAGATTATGCATTTAGACCTAGCTCCTGCTGGATTGTTCTCTTTAAAGATTGCTCAAATTCTTGCATTCCCTGCACTGTATAGTTATAAACAATCGTTCGCAAGTCTCGTACATCAAAGGGAATGTCATCTATTGTTTTTGAGATAAGAATTGCTTTACGTCCGAGAGTATGTGCGATTCCTAGCTCATAAAAAACGTTTGGATTACGGTCAGTACAATCAACAATACAAAGTCTGGCGTGATAAATAGCAGACCATACATCATCCATAATTCTATTCGCTGTGAAGAAATCGTCCCCTCGTTTGCATCTAATCCGAAGCTCAGTAGCAACTTTGAGGATATGATCGGTATAAACCGGTTTGAGATCATCTCGAAACGGCATTGCGACGAAAACATCAGCCGATTTGCGATCAGGAAGCGGTTGTTTAAAAATGGGGGTAACCTGCATTGGGTTTTCACCAGCTTCAATCAACTTTGTCAAGCTAAAGCGAAATAGTTCTTGAAGCCGTGGAACGATGGAACTAGACAGGAGTTTTATATCAGGCGTGAATTCCACGCCACCTTTGGTTTCAATAAGATTGAACCTCAACAAATCCTCAACTGGGTGTTTTGGATAGCCTCTTATATTGTCCAGTAAATGGCGATAAGGAAACGATGTTTGCATTTCATTATTGCTCTCAATGAGTATCGCTATTTCATTCAAACTGATAGGTTGGTTCTCTCTTATCAATTTCAGTAGTGCAATTTTGCTAACGTTATTCATCTATTTTAGTCTATCCTTATTGCATTTTTTGCAGTAAGAATAATTACTATTTCAAAATGTGTCGAAAAATGAAATAAAGATAGTTATCCTGCTATTCCCACAAATCTGTGTCGCGCCAGACACGGCCTTGTGATGCCGAACGGACACATTCTTCGAGGCTGCCATAAACCACCTGAAAGCCAATGTTACCGGGCGCATAATGAGCGAACTTGCCGGAGTTGGTCATGAGTATGCCATTACGCGCGCGAACAATCGGTGTGACGACCACACAGGTATCGACAACAATTTGGACACCAGCCGATTGTAAGCGTTCCAACCAACCGCGCTTTTGCAGATTAACCTGAACGATGCGATTGGTACAAACGATAAATTCCACCGATGGGTTGGGCGGATAGGCTTCGATGAGTGGGAGTAAGTCGGCAAATTCGGTCATGGAAAAATGTGGGCTGCCAAGCGCTATGACATTGACTGCACCATCAGGAACAGTTGCCAGTTTATCTCGCATTTGGCGCAGCATGTCGAGCGTGACGGTGATGGTTTCTTCAGGTGGTTGATGTTGAAAAGCATCCTCTAAGGTCGGTGCTTCCGGTGTGATACCAACCGCATGAAACAAAGCTACCGCGCCGGATGATGCAGCCGCTGCGCCGAGTGCTTTGAGTTGATCTTCGGTAACCGTTTCAGGCAAGCCATCAATCACGGGGATACGGTTGGCACTCTGCGAACCGACCAGATAACCAAGTACAGGATACAATACGCTGTCATTCAGCAGGCGTTCGGGAATATTTTCCAAGCGGAACAGGATTTGTCCGTGTCGATTTTCAGTCAAGTGCAGACCAACCGCCGGAGCGCGTCCGGTAATGGCGGCACAGATGTCGATAAAGTCGCCATAGCGGTGAGTCCGTGCGCCTAAAACGGAGTTGGCAAAGACGATGGCGTTGCTTTCCGCCCATGCGATTTGCTCACCGAATTTAGGGCGGTAGCCGGTTTGATACGGAGCGCAGGTATAAATCGGCTGGCAGCCCATCACCTCATAAGCCTTCATGGTGCGGGTGGCATATTCGGCGACCTGTGCCGTTCCTTGAAAATGTTCGGGGTGAATCAAGTCCATCGCACCGACATTGAGCGAGGTTGGGACAACCACCTGCGCTCCACCCGCTACTAACTTTTCGGCAAATTCCAAACCCGAATAACCGTGATAGAGACAGCCATCAATATGAGCAGCGGTAATGTCCAGCAGTTCGGATGCACCGTACACGCCTGCCATCGTCGTCAGGATACGCATCGCCATCTGTGCGGCTGCACCCTGTTCACCGTTGAGCATAGCGGTGTCGTTGGGCGAGAGTGTAAGGGTCATTTGGTATTTACAACCTCTAGAGACAACACTTCACTACTGTTCGGTGCATAATATAACCGAAAAGTGGTGTCATTTCCTCTAAGGTATAAATAGTTGTCAAATAAAGCGTAAGCTGTAGAACTGATTTGTATGTCAATTTCTGAAATCCAGTAACTTGGCCCGAATTTCCCGTACTGCTCTCGTATGTGCAATTTACCGAGATAAACTTTAGGACGGTTACGGGTAAGATCAGCACTCCGATCCATAACACCGAGAGTAACATAGACAACTGGAAGCGACATCACCACCAACAGCGTCAAAATGCTTGTTGTGCCATCTTTCATCGAAGAAGATAAGCCACTGACCAAGATAGGCAAAATAAACACAGCAGCGGCAGCACAACCAATTCCAGCCAACCACTGACCCTGCTTTTTTCGGCTAGACAACTTTTCAACTTGTCCGTCGCTCAGTCGTCCGGCGCGGTTGGCTTCAAGGTCAGCAGCGTTGAAGTCGAAAATTTGCATCAGGTCGGGATCAGGATTGGTTAGTAGGCTCATAAACATTCATTTAACTATGTCGTATATCAATAATATGCCGCAATTCATTGTTCGATAACAGCCTGTAAATTAGTCTGCTTGAAACCAGTATTCAAATCTCGATCAAAACCCAAACAGCACCCGTACCCTAACGCCTATATCCCAACAAGGCGTTCAATTGTATAGTAGTTGTCACACAACTTGTTATTTACACAATTTATGACTAGGGGGATTTGTATGCAGAAGTATCGGGCAAGTGGCCGAATGTCTTTCGGCGGCTTTTTTCTGCTGCTGGTATTGGCCGTTATTAGTGCTGCCGCACTCGGAGGAGTCTTATTTGCGCTGGATTACTATCTACACTTTTACTTGATCTTACTCTTCCCGATGTTCGCAGGGGCAATCGCGGGCGGCTTACTTGCAAGAGGGGTTTACACTGCTAAGGTACGTAGTCCAATCGTTGCAGGGCTGGTAGGCTTAATTTGCGGCATATTGATGTACGGCGTGTATCATGTCGCCTCGTATTATGTCGGATTTAGAAGTGATGTTCGGGACAGTATCGCCCAACGTAATGGTGAAACTCTAAGTGATGCGGACTTGGATAAGTTTATTGACGCGAACCTAGAGAAAGAAGTCGGTGATACAGGCATTGTAGGGTATTTAAAGTATACAGCAAAAGAAGGGATAACCATTACCAACACCTCCTCTTACTCCAGCACCAAGAGCAGTGACACGCTAAAGGGCGACCTCGTTTGGGGGTATTTCGCGGTTGAAATTCTGCTGGCGGGGTTGTTCGCGGCATTTATTGCCGGGCGAGCAGCGGGCGAACCCTTTGATGAAGATGCCAATGAATGGTATGGTCCGCCGGTTCTATTTGCGACTGCTACCGGAAAATCCCGCAAAGACCTTGTGAACGCACTCAAAGATGCGAACTTCCAACAAGCAGGTACGCTCCTGACGCAGGAGGATATCAAGTATCCACGCGTGAACATGAACATCCGGCGTACAAAAAATGCCAACAGCACACAGGATGTGTTTATTCAACTCACTTACAATACACGTCGTAATCGACCTAACAACCTGCGGAACGGTGTGGTTTCGGCAAGTGAGTTCGAGAGCATTAAACGCGGCATGGCTCAAGCACCAAGCTCACCGACGAGTCAATAAATCTTTTCTCAAGTAGGGAAAAGGCACGTCTTTTCCCTACAATTTCCCTTAATCGCTGGCATCAGCCTCTGACAAAATCAAACTCATAGTTGGCGCATCAATGTTGCCGCCAGAGATGATGACTCCCACTTTAGCCGCTGGTTTGACCCCGCCACTCAACAGCGCGGCTAACCCCAAAATACCTGACGGTTCCATGACCAATTTGAGACGGAAAAATGCAAAGCGTACTGCCTCTTTAATGGCCTGTTCGCTGACCGTCACAAAGTCGTCCACATTTTCGAGAATCAGCGGAAACGTGATGTCACCCAATGAGACGGTGCGCGTGCCATCGGCGATGGTGTTGGGATAAGGAATCGCTGTCAAAGTTTTGGTGCGAAAGGATTGAGTGGCATCATCGGCTAATGTCGGCTCAACACCGATCACTTTGCAATTAGGCGATGCTCCTTTCGCAGCAAGCGCACATCCACTGAGTAAACCGCCACCGCCAACCGGCGTAAGTAACATATCGAGTTCACCCACATCTTGAATGAGTTCTAATGCTGACGTTCCCTGTCCGGCAATCACATGCGGGTGATCAAATGGCGGAATGATGCTATAACCGTGTTCTGATGCCAGCGATTCAGCAAGCGCCTTGCGGTCCGTTTCGGCAGGGTTGAATTGAATCACTTCTGCACCGTAGCCGCGTGTGGCAGCTAGTTTGGTCAATGGCGCATTATCCGGCATGACGACCACCGTTTTGACACCCAACAACTTGCCCGAAAGCGCAATCGCCTGTGCGTGATTACCGGATGAAAAGGTGATGACTCCTCGCGATTTTTCAGCCTCGCTCAAACGGCTCATGGCGTTATAAGCTCCACGAAACTTGAACGCGCCCATGCGCTGCAAATTTTCGCACTTCAAAAAAACGTTCGCGCCGACTCGTTCATCTAAAGTATGTGACGTTATGACTGGTGTGCGGTGGGCGACAGATGCGATTTGGGCTGCGGCGGACTGCACATCCGCGAAGGTGACAAGGCTCATGGGCTATTCCTTTGACTTTATGGTGCGATTCGCTGATCATCACCTGATGATAAAGACAATTGCATCCTAGCCCTATAACCAATGATGACGAATTTGATGACTAACCGAATCGTCTATTCGCCCAGACGCGGGCATTGAGCACATCTGAGACACTTTTGGTGCCGTTTTCAACAAGGATGAGATCAAACAGCACATTTGGATACTGCTTCTGGATGACTTCGCGCATACTGTCGGCGAGATCAGGTGGCGCGAGGACAGTGGCGGCAAGGCTGCGATCATAGGGGATATATTTGATGAAGTCCCAAACGGTGGTCACGATGGGATGAAAGGTGTTCCAATACGAACGTCCGCCTTCCATAAACCATTCTGGTTCGAAACCGGGAGCCAGCACGATCATATGGAAAGTCGGTTCACCACGAATCGGCCCCGGCCCACGCCCGATGTACCCGTTATAGTTACCGGGTTCACCGGATGACAAGGGCGGTACACTGCGCCGAAGCTGAGGCACCTGCTCCATGCGTATGAGCGCACCAGCATGATTATCGTAGTAGTCGTTTTCTTTCCACAGGGCGATGCCAAACAACCACGGTGGCGCTTGGGTGACAATCCAGTTGAACATGGCGACAGTCGCCTCGCCCATTGAGTCTTTGTCGTAGGCGGGATAGCGAGTATCCGGTCGCTGTGGGCCATCCCAAGGATAAGGGAATACACCACCTTCTGTACCAACGACTGGCACAACACCTGAATCAAACCACTGCGATAGACGATAGTGAAACGCCAGTCCTACAGCCGTGATGCCGTTCGGATCACCGTAAGGGGTCAGATGTGTACCGCCAAACACGGTACGTCCGGGGTCAGTCGTCTGGCAAATCGGATCATAAGGATATTCAAAGTGCCAACCACCTTCTGTCCCGTTTTGCTGGCGCATATCGCGGGCGATATAGGGCTGTCCCGGCACTTCTTGATAAAAATGATTCAAGGTATAGGGATGAGTCGCCAGCCACAATCCGTTGTTAATAATGGTTTTGAAACGGTCACGCCATTTTTCACGCAAGTACATCAACATGGCATCCAACCACGGGATTGTGCCTTGATCGGGGCCTTGGGCTTCGGCAAGCGCCGGAAAAGCCGGATAGCAGCCCATGTTGATGATCGTCTCAGCAAAGACCAGCCAATTGTCCATAATCGGACCGATAATTTGCGCTGTGTTACTGGGGTTAAACACCAAATCACCGGACGGCCATTCGTTAATCAGATTGGGTTCGTTGTAAAACTCAAACCACTTTACCCCAGCACTGGCATAAGCTTTCCACTCATTGATGAGCGTCGGGTCAACCGGCATCGCGCCCGGCGAAGGACGAAAAATACGAATAATCGGTGTGACGTTATTGCTAACTAGGGTCTGGCAGTCGCCCAAAAATTCACTACCGTTGGCCGCCATCTTATACCAGCCAAGCTGCAACCGCTTGACACGATCCATCGTCGGCCCTTTAAAGACAAACGAGTTATGCATCCCGCGCGGGTTCAATGACCACTGATATTCATTCAGAAGCAATCACATACCTCGATGTCTAGGCGAAGATGGTTAGCCGCCTGTGACCGGACCCGGTGTTGGATACACAGGCTGTCCCGGTGTTGAGGGCGGTACGTCGGGTGCGGCAGCCGGTTCAGCAGCATTCGGCGTTGGCGTTTGGGTAATGAAGCCCCCCGGTGCGCGTGTCGGCGGAATAACCTCAACCGGGCCGCCAATTAACGAACCCGGTGTCGGGCTAATGGGCACTTGTGGTGTGGGTGTCGGTTTGAGCGGCACACCGAACGGCTGGTTGGTTTGGGCGCGCTGGTTAAGCGCATTGCGGGTTTGTTCGAAGGCATCATATACAACGCCATCCAACAACGCATCTGGCACATTTTGCGCCAGAAATACACCCCACTGCTTCGCCGTATCCCGCCGCGCGACCAGTGTCACAATGATCGTATATCCCTTTGGAATCAGGCGCACGAGTTCAAGATCGGTCACGATGATGGGACGAAAACGTGTCCAATACTCACGGGCGGCATCAAACAGCCATTCCGCGCCCAGTCCGGGAGCCAGTAGAAGAAAGTGATAGTTGGGTAGTGAGTCTGGTGATGGTGGCATGGTCAACATGATACCACAAGACTAAGTGAAGTCGGAAGTCTGCGGAGGGAAATCGTTAGCCAACACTAAAGTGGTTTGACAGCCAAAACACCATTCGCTACTATCCGAACAGATGTGCAGACATCCACACAAGGATGAGGAAATTGACATGAGCCACTATACGCCTGTAATTCTTCAACGTGAAGGCTTTCCAGTGATCGGCCTTAAAACGGTGACGACCGTCAAAGCCAGCATTGAACACGGCGCGATCAAACGCTTAGAGGCTTCGTTCTTCAAGCGCAGCATCGAAATCCAAAACCGTGTAGGTAAGGCTAAAATCCTCGTTCAGATTTATCCACCGAGCGGCTATTTTAGCTATCACACTTCATATACCGTTTTACTCGGTTATCCGGTTGAAAATTTGGGTACGATTCCCGAAGGTATGACGAGTTATCAAATTCCAGCAGGTCGATATGCCAGAGTGACTCATGTGGGTGACGAAGCGTGGATTAGCAAAACCTACTCGTTTATCTATCGTCACTGGCTGCCGCGCCGTCAGCGTACTCCGCCTACCTTTGATTATGAAGTATGGGACACGCGCTACTTGCCGGGTCAAGTTCAGAGCCAAATTGATATTTATGTACCGCTGAATGGCAATCGCGGCAGCATGTGGTGACAAAACTCAGTCTATTCGTTCGCGTCAAGTGCTTGATAAACAACACGGATGAGGCCATTACGATTGCGAAGCGTAAGATATAAGAAAGTAAATGGCATGATCCCCGACGCACCAAAGAATATCGACATCTCCGTCATATTCCTAAATGCATAAACAAGGATGATTGACCAAGCAAAAAACCAAAGAAAAACAATAAAGAGAAATAGAGAGATTTTCCCAGATCCGCTGACATAGATGGTATGTTCATCAATTTTTCGGAGGTGACCTTGAACCTCAGCCCAGAGATTCTGACCTGCATCACGATCTAAACTAAATTCCTTACCTTCTGCATCATCCAATATGCGAACAAGAATATCTCTTTTAGAAGCGAGCCAGCCTGATTTGCGTTTTGATTCTGCTTTGAGCCGTGCTACACACACGTCCATAGGTAGCCTTGTTGTGAATTCAAAATGCTTTTCGAGGAAAGCGACCATTGTCTACCTCTTACACGTTACCGCCGGAAAATACTGCGGGCGAAGAACCAAACATTGGCTGGACGTTCGGCTAGTCGACGCATGAAGTAGGGATACCATGCTGCGCCAAACGGCACATACACCCGCACCGGATAACCGGCTGCCGCGAGTTCTTCCTGCCGCGCGGAACGGATACCATAGAGCATTTGGAATTCGTAGCGTGTCGGCTTGAGGGTCTTGATGTCGTTCTCCGCTGCTTGAATCATCTTTTCGTCATGGGTAGCGATGCACAAATACCCCGACGTTTGCAGGAAGTTATGCATAATCTTGACGTAATTGGCATCAACATCCGGCTTATCAGGAAAGGCATGTTCAGGTGACTCAAGGTATGCGCCTTTGCACAAGCGGATGTGTGCGCCTTCCGCACCGAGTGCTTGCATATCGGCCTCGCTGCGGCGGAGATAGGCTTGAATAACCGTACCGACGTTATCAAAATCGTACTCATCACGCATGGTGCGGTAAATTTTGAGCGTGATGTCAGTATAAGGAGTGTTTTCCATGTCAATCGTGACCGGAATGCCGAACTGTTTGGCATCACCCAGCACATGTCGCAAGTTGGTCTGGCACAACTCCTCGCTGATGTCCAAGCCGAAATGCGTCAGCTTGAGGGAGATACTAGCCTTGAGATTCTCATCATGAATACGATTGAGCAAATCGCGATAGGTTTTGACGACTTCTTGCGTATCCTCAGCCCGTTTGACGCTTTCACCCAAATAATCCAATGAAACGGTTAGGTTACGATTGTTGAGTGCTTTGGTCGCGCTGATGGCTTCATCCAGCGTTTCACCTGCCACGAAGCGCAAAGCCACCCGCCGCGCCACGCTCCAACGGCTCATGATACCCCGCGCCCAACCCGCGACCGATAAGTACAAGAGTATGCGTCTGAGTAGGTTTTCCATCACCTTGTTCCTGTTCATCAATGGACATGCGGACAAGTATGAACGAAGAACTAACGCGCTGCCACACTCTCGCACCACATATGTGGTAGTAATGGTTCTAATGGTTTGGGCAGCAAGCTTTGATAACTCATCACCAGACGGTAACGGGCACGGGTCATGGCTGTAAAAAGTTTACGCCGTACGACCGTCACCGCGTCAGGATCATCGCTGTGCGGGAAGGCATCATGTAGGTGGGGGATAAACACGACCATAAACTCCAGCCCTTTGATCTTCTCAAAATTCTGGACATAAATACCCTGCCGCGCCCATTCCGCCCATTGCTCGACATGCCATTTGGCGTGACACAAGATGGCGATTTTCCCCGGCACAGCACCGCCTGCTAATAAGTCACGGATTTTGTCGTCGATGAATGTGGTTTCACTAACGGAATCGGCACAGGCCATGAGGGCAGGTAAGGGGCCGCTGCCGAGTTCATAAGAGCTAAAATCCGGTTCGGCGCGTTCTTCGGTGGAACGCAAAGCATCATCCGCTTCGATCAAGCTGTGCGCTGCACGGCTGATCTCACGGGTTGAGCGGAAGGGAACCTGCAAGATACGTGTTCGGCCTACGACTGACAAGCCTTTTTGCGACCAACTATACGTGTTAAAAATGCTCTGCGAGGGATCATCACAAATGAGCAAGTCGCCGTTAGGTTTGAGCAGTGCCAATGTCAACTGCATCCATGATGGCGCAAAGTCCTGCCCTTCATCAATCAAGATGGCATCGTATGATTGGCGCAGCGGGTGATGATGATCGTCGGTGAGCACAGCTAAAGCTTCGGCGGCTACATCATCCCAATCATAACCATGAGCAGACTGGTAAACCCGATAGCGATTGAACATGCTGTTGATGATTTCACGGCGGTTGCGTTCAAGCCGCTGTCCACGCCCGCTGCGGTCGGCTTCGAGATAGCGGTTATCATCCAGCAGCGCCATCTCTTTGCGCCATGCAAATTCTGTCGCCACAAACTCGGCTGGCAACCCCAGCGCGGCTAAATTTTCGCGCTCATGCTGCCGCAGCCAATCACGCGTTTTGAGCGGTTCACGCCAATGGTCGCCCAAAATCTTGCGGCAAACTTTGTGGAAACTGGCAACTGTCACCTGTTGATCTGACAGGCGTAATCGTCCCTTAAGGTCACGTGCCAGTTCGACATTAAAGCTCATCATTAACAGCCGTGCCTCCGGATATTGGCTGATGAGGTACTGCGCCCGCCGGATGAGCACCAGCGTTTTACCACTGCCGGCAACACCGCGTACCAAACGCACGCTGGCACTGCCGGGAATATCCTGTGTTTCGTCGGACATGGGTTCATATTCGAATAGGGTTAACTGCTGCGGATGAACAGTATGAAGCGGCTCGTTAATCAGGCCATGTTGCAGTTCGGTCAATGTACCGACCGGCAAACCGCTTTCATTTTCCACCATCAACGATGGATTCAACACTTCTCGCACAATGTCCAACATGTCGAGTGACAGCGGCTGCTCCAGCGTGAACTTCCACGGCAGATTGGTGAACAACTGCTGCAAAGACTCGGTACTGTGCAGCAGTTCTTTGCCGATGACTGTTCCGCGCGGCCAGATTCCTTTTTTCTCAAACTGCTCAATCACCCGCTGGCTGATTCGGGGCAGCGCCACCATCACCTGCCAAGGGAATTTGAGCTGCTTGCGACCTTTGTACTGCTCCCAGAGTTCGACCCGCTGCTCAAAACGCCGATTCAAATCATAGGCATAACGCTGCGCCGTCAGCACCGGATTTTCGTGGCTCATCACCGCGCCTGTGCTGCGAACCGTGTGGATCAACTGCTGGTCGCCGCCCGTGATTTTGACCCAATCTTTGACCTCTATCACGATCACGCCAAGAAGAGCAGCAACCACCACGAAATCGGGTTTGCTACTGTTTCCATCAGGCGTATTCAACTGTGGTTCGTAATGAAAAAAGAACTGCTTGCGCGGTAGATCACGCAGCAGTTTATTGAGGAGTTTTTCGCCATTGGTCGGCGCAGTTGTCAGCGACATAATTGCTTCAAAGAACAAAGTTAGAAAACGGTTTGTTAAGCACGAGTATAGCAAATATTTTCCAAAGAATACATCTGTTCTAGGAACTGTGGTTGCCAGACGTTGAAGAATCGATAAATTGTGGCTTGAAAACCGCTTAAACTACGCTTACAATTTCTGACGGTTGGCCCCGTAGTTCAGCGGCAGAACACCCGCCTTTTAAGCGGAGGGTCGTTGGTTCGATCCCAACCGGGGTCACACATAAAAAAGCGCTTCATGAGTGAGGCGCTTTTTTGTTGTCAAGCGGTGCCCGATTCTGCTTAGGCCATTTAAGAAACGGATACCGCTTATGAAAACGAAGTAGCAAATCGGCAATCCATCTGAGGTTATCCGGCAAGCTACTTCTAAACTACCCCTCAGAATATTCTCAACAAGATTCAAAAGATGGATTGCTCAACCACGTGCTTAAAACCGTGTGCAGTGGACACAATGAAATTTCTCTTCCTCGATTGCGCTGCTCTAGCTTGCTTTGAATTGGCTTTTATACAAATGATAATAGTAACCACCCTGAGCGAGCAGTTCTTTGTGGGTTCCACGTTCGACCACTTGGCCCTGACGAACAAAGAGAATCAAATCCGCCTCGCGAATCGTGCTTAAACGATGAGCAATGACAAAACTGGTACGGCCTTTCATCAATCGGCGCATCGCTTCTTGGACTTGGATTTCAGTCCGCGTATCAACACTGCTGGTGGCTTCATCGAGAACCAAAATCGCCGGGTTCGCCAATACGGCACGCGCAATGGCAAGGAGTTGGCGTTGTCCTTGGCTGAGATTTTCCGCACGCTCCGAAAGCATTTCATTGTAACCATGCGGCAAGCGACGAATAAAATGATCTGCATTGGCAATCTCCGCCGCCTTGATCACCTCGGCATCCGTAGCGGTCAATCGACCATAACGGATATTCTCCATCACCGTTTCGGAAAATAAGAAGGTGTCTTGCAGTACAATGCCTAAGCGGCGACGTAGATCATGCTTGTCTACCGAGCGAATATCATGTTTGTCCAGTCGAATACTGCCGCTGTTGACATCATAAAAACGGGATAGCAGATTGATGATGGTGGTCTTGCCCGCGCCCGTCGGGCCAACTAGCGCAACCATTTGTCCCGGTTGAGCATCTAAACTCACATTTTTCAAAATGGGCACATCAGAACGGTAGCCAAAGGACACGTCGTCAAAGGTCACCTGGCCTTCTGCCTGTTTCAAGGGGAGTGCATCGGCAGCATTTTCAATTTCAGCATGTTCATCCAAAATGGTGAAAACCCGCTCGGCACCCGCCAGCGCAGATTGAATGACGTTGAACATATTGCTGAGATCATTCAGAGGGCGACGAAGCTGCTGCGTATACGTTAAGAAGGTCGCGATGATGCCGACGGTCGCATGACCATTCAGCGCTAACCAACCGCCTGTAGCAGCAATCAACACATAACCGAAATTGTAGATCAGGTTGCCGCCCGGCCCCATCAAACCGCCGTAAGTTTGTGCGAAGATGGTCGCTTCCTGTAGACGCTTATTTTTGACTTCAAAATCCTCAATCACGGATTGTTCACGACCAAACGCGCGGATCACTTTTCCACCCGTGATGGTTTCTTCAACTTGCCCGTTTAATATGGATAAGGCTTCTTGCTGTTCACGAAATCCCTGATGGGTACGACGTGCTACGTAGCTGGTAAAGTAGGCGGTCAGCGGCAGCACGACAAAACTAACCATTGCCAGCGGCACGTTGATAATCAACATCATAACCACCATACCAATGACGATCATCACGCTAGAGATAAAGGTGGTTACATTCTCGGCGAGTACCAAACTGATATTATCCACATCATTGGTCAAATAACTCATCAATTCGCCGTGTGGACGTTGGTCAAAAAAGCGCAGCGGCAGGGTTTGCAATTTGGCGAATAAATCGGTACGCAAATCCTGCACGGTATATTGGGATACGCGGATCATCAAAAGGGTATGGAACCATACTGATAATCCATAGGCCGCCGCAATCACGACCATCAGCACGATAATCTGAACAAGTCCACCAAGATCGCCGACCTGAATAAAACGATCAATGGCTACACCGATTAAATAGGGTTCAGCGAGGTTAAATACGGTTGCCAGAGCCACCAACGCGACCACACTCACCAACGTCCAACGCTGGCGGCGTAAATACTCCCACACGCGCATTAACGTTTCACGACTGTTTTTGGGGCGTACCTTCTCGCCGATAGCACGCGGGCCGCCACCGCCAATCCGAATTTCAGGACGCGTCTGTGACATGATCCGGTTCCCCCAACTGCGATTCATAGATTTGGCGATAGATTGGGCTGGATTGAATCAATGTACGGTGAGTGCCTTCCGCAACCAGATGACCTTCATCAATCACAAGAATTTTATCCGCGTTAAGTACGGTACTAATGCGCTGCGCCACAATAAATGATGTGCATCCCTTCATGAGCGCTGCAAGCGCCTCTTGAATCTGGCTTTCGGTTTCGACATCAACCGCACTGGTACTGTCATCCAGAATAAGGATGGGCGGCTTTCGGATTAGGGCACGGGCAATCGACAAACGCTGTTTTTGTCCACCCGAAAGATTCACACCGCGCTGACCGAGTCGGGTTTCATAGCCTTCTGGCAAAGCGACGATAAAATCGTTCGCCTGCGCCATGCGTGCAGCGTCTCGCACCACGTTGTCATTCGCGCTCAAATTCCCCTGACGGATATTTTCAGAAATTGTCCCCGAAAAAAGCACTGCCTCTTGGAGTGCAATTCCAATTTGACTACGCAGTACTGATTGGGCAATGTCGCGCACATCGATTCCGTCGATGGTGACTCGTCCTGAAGTGACATCGTAGAAACGCGGGATTAAATGGATAAGGCTCGACTTGCCGGAACCGGTTGTACCCAATATGGCTACTGTTTGTCCGGGTTCCGCCACAAAACTAATGTCTTTTAGGACAGGTTCGCCGTAGCCGAAGGTGACATTCTCGAAGGCCACACACCCATGTGGGTGAAATTCTTGAAGCGCGTCTGGACGATCTTGGATGGTCGGCAAACTATTTAGAATTTCATTGATACGTTCAGTCGAGGCCTGTGCTCGTGATAAGCGAATGAGCAGCATACTGACCATCAAGACACTGGAAAGCATCTGGGTCAGATAGGTAATGACCGCAATAATTTCGCCAACGGTCAGTGTGCCTTGTTTAACCGCATTGCCGCCGATCCAAAGTACACCGGCAATGCCCACATTCATCAACAAGAGTAAAACAGGACTCGCAATCGCCGTGATTTGCATGGCCTTGATCGAACGAACCGTCATATCAATGTTCGCTTCACCAAAACGCCCTTCCTCATGTTCTTCGCGGACGAAGGCCTTCACGACCCGCACACCGCCTAAATTCTCTTGAATAACTGTGTTAACCCGATCCAGCGTATTCTGAACCTTGAGATAAAGCGGATGGGCTTGCCGAACAACAAACCACAACATGATGGCTAAAGGAGGAATAAGCGGCAGCGCCATCAAAGCCAGTTGAGAGCTGGTCAAAAAGGCCATAATCAGGCTGCCGATCATGATCAGTGGTACACGCACCAGAATGCGTAAAGCGAGAAGCACTACCTCTTGTATTTGTGTTACATCATTCGTGAGTCGGGTGACGAGTTGTCCGGTTCCTAATTGGTCGAGGTTAGCAAACGACAGCGATTGAATTTTTCGGTAGACAGCACCACGCAAATCGGTTCCGAAATTGTAGGCCGCACGTACCGCAAAAACTGTGCATCCTATACCGCCGACCGCCCCGATTAGTGCGAATACAACCATTACTAATCCGGTTTCGAGTACCAAATGCTGATCACCGAGACGGATACCTTGATCGACGATTCGCTGCATCATTCGAGGCTGCAATAAATCCATCACGACTTCCAGAACCATCAACAACGGCGCGATGAGCGCCAGCCTCCAATAGGGCTTCAAGTAAACAAGCAAAGGTTTCATGACAACCACGTGGTAAATAGCTGTTGAACGACATTTTTACAAGGCAAGTCATTATACAAAGTGTGTCGGTATAAGCAATCGAACCCGTATGATACCAATAGGTGCTCGTTCAGGGATATTCATTACACTCCCGCCACAACGGGTAACCCCAGCCGTCTGCTTTTCATGAGTGCTCCAAGCAAAAATAAATGAGTGTTTACTCAACACTCATTTTCCCCCGGAAGCATATTGACTCGGTTCTGTCCGGGGTCATACAGAATAAAGGAGCATCTCAAATGAGAGATGCTCCTTTATTGCTTAATTCGGTTTAGTAAAGTATCTGGACTTCTAAGGGTGCTAGGCGAACTTCAACTGTGCGGTAGATTCCATGTGTATCGGTTTGTCCGGGTAGTGCATATTCAGTGTTGGTGTCAAAGGCCACTTGCCAAGATTTACCATTTTGATTTAAGTTCGCGTCGATGACCACATGTACTTGTGCGGAAGCGTTCGTACTGCTGTTTGCAACAATCAGAATTTCGCGGTCATTTAAAACGCGGGAGAAGGCCAATACGCCACCGTTATAGGGCGAATATCCGAAGTCAATACCGTTTCCGCTGCAAGGACGGAAATATTGACGACCATAACGCAGCGCGGGGAATTGGTTTCGCACAATACTCAATTCACTAATCAGTTTATAAAGGTCGTGGTCGGCGGAAAATGCATCCGGTTTACCCCAAAGCGTTCCGCGTGAATACTCCCGTTTATCGCCATTCCCGGTTAATCCTTGCTCCATACCGTAGTAAATACAGGGAATACCCTGTAGTGCCATCAAACAAGTAACCGCTAATTTGGTTTGGTCAGGAAATGCCGCGTTATGAAACCGATCATTCAAATCATGGTTCTCTAGAAAAGTGACATAATGCGAACCAGCTTCGCCATGAGAACTCACGATGGTCTTCAAAATTTCACGACGCACATCATAATGAGAAGCAATCTCGGCGGCTGGTGCAAAACTCTTGGCGAACCTGAATAAGCGCTCACGTATTGGAAAATCGAGCGCTGCATCGACCCCGATGAATTCATCATCTTTTTCGCTGTTGCGTCCGATAAATTCCGCGATTTTGATTTCATCGTTGTCTTCCCAGACCTCTCCAAAAGTGAAGAAGTTCTTCTTGCCAATCGACAGCCCATATTCCCGCATGGCATTGCCGAAAACACGGGCAAAAGCGGATTCAACGTATTTCAGGGTATCGATGCGGAAACCGTCAATGTCGAATTTAGCGATCAGATATTGATAAGCCCGAATCAAGAAGTTGCGTACAGGGTAGATGTTGTTGGTCGTGTCGAGATACTCGGTAACCAGTTCTTTCAGTTGACCGAAGTCGCCCATTTCCGGTGTAGGGCTATTCTCGTATGATCCCCGCCGCCTGAAATAATCGTTTCGATGAAACTCACTAGGCCATATACCCGCTGGATAAGGAAGATTTGGGATAGATCCTATATCGTTCCAATCGCCATGCGGAGTTCCCAAACTGTCGCGCCAGTAAATATCATATTCACCATCAGGTTTCCAATCCCGGCTATCTTTCATCCCCTCATAATTAAATACATCACCAACATGATTGAGCACAATATCCAAAATGATGTAGATTCCCAGCGCGTGAGCTTCGTCCACCAATTGACGAAATTCCTCATCGGCATAGGCTGGATCGGTCTTTGCGCGCTCAATATCGGCACAAAATCGTGGCTCAATCCGCAGAAAGTCCAGCGTACCGTATCCGCCCCAATAGTCGTTGAACCATTGGGGATTCATCTGGACAGGAGAAACCCAAATCGCGCCTACACCTAAATTTTTCAGATAGGGTAACTGTTCTTTGATACCTGCAAATGTACCGCCTTGATAGACATTACTGGGGAATTCATCGGGGGTTGGTGGTTTCACAGGATTATTAAACCGGTCAACCAATAAAAAATATATCCATTGATCGCGCCAGTCGGCAGGTGATGGAAATGGGTAAGGGATTTCAGCACCGCTAGCAGTTATTGTTTTGGCTGGAGCTGCCTGAAGAATGTCATTAACCGCAGCATCATACATTGAGAGTGCCATAGCATTTCCCTCCGCTAATTGATTCGAGCCTGAATTGCCTAGTCAACAATATCGCAAAGTAATAAATTTTATTAGTGTAAATGGTGAGGAAATATAGAGATTTGCTTGTGTAAGTGTAGCATTTCAGATTAGCGTGTGTATAAACGGGTTAACGTCCAATATCCCCCAATCAAAAAGCGCCTCAATTGTGAAGCGCTTTTTAGTGCCTGTTCAGACCATCATTCAATTAAACAGATCGACTTGTACTCATCCTGATAATCGTCAATGAATACGCGGGAATTTCATAGTTGAATACCGATGAAATAGCCATGTTCGAGGTTTCTGGTAAAACACTCACGGGTCTCCAGAAGTTATTGGGATTATTTACTGCCAACGGATCGCCTGTCAGGACGGTACAGGTCGCAAACGGCTCAAGCGTCGATACACTGGAAAGATCAATTCCTGCTGCTAACGGAACTTCAGACCGACTCACAATTTTGATGATGATGTCGCCGCTGGTTGTATCCTGAACACATGAAGCAGCAATATTTTCCTCGTCGGTATCCATATGAATAGTGATTGGCAAATACACATCACCGGCGTTTAAGCTAAAGAGCTGCTGAACGTAGTAATTGACGCTCAACGTAATCTGCGTGTTATCAAAATAAATCAAATCAGGCAGCCACTGTGTTCGCCGCTGCTTCGCCAGCAGCGGCGCGTACGAAGCCAAGCGAACGACATCGCCATTTCGTTCCAACGAAGTCATATAAGCCGCCTCAGCCAGAGCAGAGCGCAAGGTATTCGCCCGTCCCATATCATGCGCGGCAAATTCACCGAGATAGACGGTTGCGCCTTCACGCGCATACGAGTCGAAACGATGTAAATTGTTCCAGTACCAATCGGGGGCTTTATAGCCGTGTTCATCCACCATATCCACATTCAACTCTTGAGCGAATGACCAACCATCGTCGTAGTCTTCACCTTCAGGACGCGGGCCAGATGTTCCAATGATAACGATCTCAGGATATTTCGCTTTCACCGCCTCAAAGATCATCTTGAAACGCTCTTTAAATACTGGTGTAATGCGTTCCTCATTTCCCACACCCAGATATTTCAACCCGAAGGGTTCGGGGTGTCCAGCTTCTGCCCGCATTGCGCCCCATGTTGAAGTAATCGGGCCGTTTGCCCATTCGATTAGGTCGAGAACTTCCTGTACGTACTCGCCCATATCCTCCATTGGAAGACCCTGCTGCCCTTGTTCCCAGAGTCCGGTGAATTTCGCACCGGTATTTGGACAGCAAACCCCCGCGGGAACAATCGGAACAGGCTTAGCACCGATGTCCTCGCAAAATTGGAAGTATTCGAAATAACCCAGCCCGACACTTTGATGATAATTCCATATGTTAAATTGCTCACGGCGGGTCTCTATTGGTCCGATGGTGTCTTTCCAACGGTACATATTATCTAGGCCGTCACCATGCGCCAGACAACCACCGGGAAAGCGCATAAATTTCGGCTTAAGATCAGCAATCACCTGTGCCAGATCAGCCCGCTGCCCGTTCGCACGGTTATGAAAAGTCTTTTGCGGAAACAGTGAAATCACATCCAAAGCCAGTGCGCCGGAGCCACTGGTTACCAGTACAAAACGGGCGTAGTTATCACCGCCAGTCGCTTGGATAGTTGTCGTATATTTAGCCCAATCGAGAGTGGGTTTGGGCAGGGCTGCCTCACCCAAAATTTCTCCTGTGCGACTGACCAGACGCACGGTCAAAGTGCCAATCGTGCCCGATAAATTTCGCGCAAATAGGGATACATCGTAAAATTCACCTTCTCGAATAACGATACCATCGAAGCCCTGATTGATCAGTCCAACCTCGCCGGATGTACTATCGATGTTGAGTACGACATAATGTGGATTATTGGGATGAATGGGTGAAGCATCCGCTAGCTCCACCAAACAGCTTCCGCCATCCTGAATCAGTTCCCAACCGGTGAAAAAATTCCAGTCAGGATTATCCGCCGATGTATATTCAAACGAACGGTTTTGAATGAGTTCCGCGTATAATCCTCCATCCGCCGAATAATTAATATCCTCGAAGAAGATACCAAATAAATCAGAGCTGATGGGTTTCGGTTGGTCAGCTTGAATGGTCAACGATGTATTTTGGAGTGCAGTGCTTTCAGGCATGATTCATTTCCTTTTATTCGGTTGTTTCTTTCGGCAATATGTATTCGTTGCGCGTCCACAAGCGCGTGACATTACCGGCAGCATCCGTTTCAAAGCGGGCGGTTTCCCACGGTTCACCGGTTTCCTTGAGCAAAAACTCGTTGGGGTTATCAGTCGGTTCAAGAACGGTCGGCGGCATATCCAAATAGCGCAGGTATGCCATCTGCAACTGCCCATCCCGCACCATCACCACCACCTCGCCCCAATCTCCGGTATAAGACCCGACCAACTTTTCCCACTCCGGTTTGGCCTGCTTCGGTTCAGGCTTGGTGATCTTCAAAAGCTCAGGCAGCACCAATTTATAGGCGCGTTCGACCACTTCATATGGCGTACCATCCAGACTGTTGGTCAACACAATCACCCCGGTGTTATGCTCACGGCACATCATGAACTGCGTAATATAACCTTTGTATCCGCCCGAATGTCCACTCACCGTCCACTTGTTGATGCGTTGAATAAACGTGCCCAAACCGTAACCACCGAGCCAATCCTTATTAAGCCACTCGATCTGGTGCATCTCGCGCAGCGTGTGCTTGGATAGGATAGGTGTGTCCTCGCTGCTCAGGTGGAAACGCGCGTATTTGGTCAGGTCATTTACCGATGAAGCCATACTCGCTGAGGGTGAAAAACCTTTGGTTTCAACAAATGGGGCGGCCTTACGAACATAGGCTTTATCCGGCCTTAAGTAACCCAGTGCCAGCGCCTCATCTGGTTTATCCGGCGTGACGTGCGTGTTCGTCATCTCCAACGGACCAAGAATATGCTTCTGAATATAAGCTGCCCACGGTTCCCCGCTGACAACCTCAACGATACCACCCAGCAGTGTATAACCGAGGTTTGAATAGCCAAACACGGTCAACGGCGGGTTAGTGGGTTTGCGCTGCTGTGTCGTCGTAACCACATCGTCCCACGACTGGAACGCATCATCCGTCCAATGGGGAATATTCGCATCACGCGGCAAACCGGAGGTATGCGCCAACAAATGGCGAATGGTGATCGCCGGCGCACCTTCATAGCGCAAAGTAAACCATGTTAAATACTGCGAAACAGGATCATCTAACCGCAGCTTACCGGCATCGCGCAGTTGCAAAATCGCTACGGCTGTAAACGTCTTGGTGATACTGGCAATACGAAAACGGGTATCTAAAGTGATCGGTTTCTCATGCTCGATATCAGCAAAACCATAACCTTTACCCCAAATCAATGCGCCCTTATGCACAATTCCGGCGGCAAGTCCGGGCAGATGACGTTCGTGTTGTTGCAGGCTAATCCATTTATCGAGCAGATTAATGGTTGCCGCTAAATCAGAGTGAGCGCTAACAAAGTCAGTTAACACATAATCGCCCATGATTGTCTCCTCGTGTGTTTAAGACCATTGATGTAACCGTTGGCTCGAATATTGGCAAATTTCTCTTCATGTCGCAAACCACCTATCCATATTGCGGACTTATGTTCCGACATTTCCGACAATATCATCAATACAAAAACAAAACCAGCAGATGTTATGTCTACTGGTTTTGATTTGACATTGCTTTTAGAAGGCGGGTAGATTACATGCTATCCATCGTGCGGCGCAGGCGCTTAGCCAGTTCCTTGAGCATAATAATCGGAATATCCGCGTCCTCGTGCAGCACCGAATTAAAATCCAACTGCGTCAGCACCAAACATTTCGTAGCTTCAGTAGCGATCACCGATGCAGTACGCGGCGCATCATCCAACAATGACAATTCGCCAAAAAACTCGGTCGGTCCAAAATTGTTCACGACATGGCTGCTGCCATCCGGAAACTGACGAACAGCCTCAGCCTTACCACTTTCGAGCACAAACAAGCCGATACCGAGTGTACCTTGCGTCACAATCGTTTCACCAGCGCTGTAAGTCCGCTCGGTGAATCGCTTGGCGAGGCGTTGAAGTTGGCGCTCTTGTAAACCTTGGAACATGGGAACTGTGTGCAAAAAACGGGTAATGGTGGCCTGATCGGACATGTGTGGTTTCCCCTGTAGTTTATAATCGTATTTTGGCACATTATAACCATCTGGTGAAACCCACACAATTTTTGCGGTTTTAGCCAGAAAACACAGGACAAAGCAATGAATGACCAACTAATCGAAGTCGAATTGGAAAGCATGGCTTACGGCGGCAGCGCTTTGGGACATGTTGGGGAACAAGTGGTGTTTATACCCTATACCATCCCCGGCGAAATAGTCAGCGCACGAATCACAGGTCAAAAAGGGCGGACGTTTTTTGCCGAAGGCGTAACCCTGCTTGAATCGTCGTCAGATAGGGTTTTTCCACGCTGCCCGCATTTCGGCCCGAACAAGTGCGGCAGTTGCCAATGGCAGCACATTGATTATCGGGCACAACTCCTGCTCAAACAGGATGTCTTAGCTGATCAATTAGAGCGTATTGGCGGCTTCACCAATGCTGATGTTCGTCCTGTGATTGCCAGCCCTGTTCAGTGGGCTTACAACCAGCATATGACCTTGTACGCGACCGGCGATGGTCAGCTCGGGTTTACATCTTCCAGCACGCAGCCCTCTCTTTTCCCGATCAATGAGTGTCATATCTTGCATCCGGAACTGCTCGACCTTAAAAATTCACTGGACTTAGAGCAGATGACCGGATTACAGATCATCACCCTGCAAATCGATAGTCTGGGCGACCGTATGGCGTTGCTGCGAATGGCGAACGACGAAGCGCCCGAACTCCACAGCGATATGTCCATGAGCATGAACATGCTGACTGAAAACGACGAACCGATTAACCTGATGGGCGATTTATACGCCACTATCCAAGTTGGTGGACGTGCTTTCCGCGTAACAGCCGGTAGTTTCTTCCGGCCTAATGTGTCGCAGCTTGATAACCTCAGCGCTGAAGTCTTGCAGGCGCTGGCGCTAAACGGTCACGAAGCAGTACTTGATTTATATGCAGGTGTCGGAATTTATAGTGCTTTTCTTGCCCAACAAGCCCGTCTTGTCACCTTAGTAGACGCTGACCCATACGCCATCAACGACGCAGAAATCAATTTACCAGAAGAACATGTCGAAATCATTGAAGGTTTGGTCGAAGATGTGCTGCCAGAATTAGAAGATCATTATGACGCGGCGGTCGTCGATCCCGGTGACACAGGCTTAAGTGCAGCTGTATCCGATGCGTTGGTGGCGCGGCGGGTGGCGCGTATTGTTTATGTCAGCAGTAATCCATCAACTCTGGCTCGTGACGGCAAACGCTTGGCAACACGTGGCTATCAACTGCGTTACGCTCAACCGATTGACCTTGCCCCTCAAACCTTTGCGGTAGACACGGTAGCTGTATTCGAGTTGCAATGATTCTGCATTTATCCGAGTTGGGCTCTTTCATGACCGCCGCCGCAAATACGACGGATGATTCAAGCCGGTTGGCGCATAATATTCGTCGTGGGTGTACTCAAAACCCAACTTCACAAGCAGCCGCCGTGAGGACTCGTTCGCAGGATTATGACCTGCGAACAAAGCCTTTGCGCCGAGTGTATTGAAAGCATACTCAATAACCGTTTTTGCTGCCTCTTGAGCGTAACCCTGTCCCCAAAAAACGGCGCAAATGTGGAAGCCAATTTCATAGATGGATTGTGTTAAGTCGTAAGGTCTAAGGCCGCAGCAGCCAACAAATACATCATTGGTTGACAAAAAAAGAGGCCAGTATTGAACACCGTAGTCCGTTTGCCGTTTGATCTCGGTGGCTAACCGTTCTCGCACTTGAATCTCGCTAAATGGTCCGCCGATCAATTTGGTTACATCGGCATCACCCCATAGCGCATTAGCTAAGTCAATATCTTCAGGTGACCAATGTCGAAAACCGAGCCGTTCACTTTGCAAGAAATAATTCTGACTTCCCATCCAAATAAGACCTTTAACAACTTACTCTGGCTTTTCTCTGCGTCCTCCGAGTCTTTGCGGTTTAATTCTGCCTTTCGTATAAATCTAATGACTATCGACTTTTCTACATCTTACGCGTGGCAAGCTGGTGCAGATAACCCTGTATGCCCAGTACCAATGACACAGTTGGCAGCCACGCCAACCCATAAGCAGTGAACCCCAAACCAATCAGTGTGAAGGGCGTAACCGAACCCAATGTGACATCTGGTAGGTTATAAGCAAGCGTCCCTACCCCTATAAATACGACAGCAGCCAATATCGCTTTAGAAGGGGCTAATACATGCATTGGCAGGTGATTATCCAGCAAAGTGTCGCCACGTTTGCGTTCTCGAAACCACAAAATTCCCCAGCACAAAACCATTAACAGCGGACAAAATATTAATCCTATGCCGATGACATGTCCTTGTAGTAATCTCACGATCAAAAGAGCAACCAACCCGCCTATGATTATCATCCAATCACGCCTCATAAGCAGCAGTGCGTCAACCCGTTCGTCAGATTGTGTTAAATGGGTAACGACGATTGTTGAATCGGCTGCTGTGCTGCCCTGCCAGCGCGGCAGCACACCATACAAATATACGGCGATTAGTGCCAGTCCACCGCTACCAAAGCCAGCATCGTTGGCAGCGATACCGCGCCATATCCCTCTTCTTGAGGCCAGTTCTTTACCCACATACCCCATGCCAAGCCAACCACAATGCAGCCAATGAGCAGGTTGCGGAATGATTGACCGCTGCCACCACTTAATATGAGAAACAGCCCGATCATCTCGGCAGCAATCAAGGCATGTGCGCCCATAATCCGCGTCACCAGTGTTCGCGGCAAATCGTTCAGTGTAGACGCAGGATTAAGCACCAGCGAACCAGCCAGCGCATAAATCCCTGCTAACAGCAGCGCTCCGAATAAATCATGTACCCGGTAGCGCACAATAAAGTCGAGAAGCACCGCGCTCAATGCCAGATAACCCGGTATCAACAGCAGCCATTCCAGAACTGGTCTACCCGATGGATTCGTCCACACTAAAATTTCAGAGCCGAACATGAGCAGCAGCGCAAGCAAAATGACCATCGCCACAGCAGCCATTCGGTTGGCGAATAATGAGTGCATCAATTGCCATCCACTAACGGTTCGACCGGAATTTGAGTCTGCACAAATTCAAGGTATCGAGTCAGGTAACGGATCAAATCTTGGCGTTCCTCGTCGCTGAGCAAGCTGAATAAAAGCTGCATTTGCTGGAGCAAATCAGTCTGCACAGCCATATAGCGCTCGGCACCGGCAGGTGTCAAAATGACATCGACCGAACGCCGGTCACTTTCCCGCTGTTCACGCATCACCAACGGCGGTTCCATCACTTCTAAGCGCTTAACCAACCCGGTCATGGTTGCGTTCGTCAGATGGTGCTGGCGCGCAATCTCGCCAATCGGGCAGCGTCCGCCACGTTCGGTTAGGGTTTTAAGCACATAAAATTGAGGAGGCGTCAGTTGATGCGCTGCGAGGTTAGCTGCCAAGCGTTTCTCACCATCCAGAACGATGGTGAAAAGCAGCGACCACAATTGGCTAGCATCAGTTTCGAGTTGTGTATCCAAAGCAGTAATGATACCTATCGGTTGTTGATCGACACACGCTCTAGTTTATCCTATATGCGCAGCTTCTAACCATAACAACATCGACAAAAGCGAATTACTATGTAAAGGACTTGCCAAGCTGCGTAGGCTGAACGTTCGTATGTAATGCGACATGAAGCATACTTGCAGAAAACAACAACGCGAGTGCTAAGACCCGCGTTGTTGTAGGAGGAGAAAACTGGTATCTGAGCAGGTATGTCAGGCTGCTTCAAGAATACCCATGATATCGGTGAGTCGCGGCCAAATGCGGTCGGCTGGCATTTCCCACTTATGACGTGCGATCTTCATCCGGTCGAGTACGACCATGCCAGAGCGTCCCGTCATATCAAACAAACTATGGATATCGCCTGCCACGTCCGTCAGCAACGGGAAAGGCGGCGGAGTCAAGCTGCTGATGTAGTAACCGTAAAGCATTTGCGGTTGATCACGGGTAATGAGTGCCTGTTTATAACCGCTGCGGTGAATACTATGCGCGTGTTTTTGCAGCCAAATGATGCGTTGGATGTTGACCGGATTCCAAATCTCGCCGATAAAACCGAATACCACGCCGTTTACGCCCATCATGTTCGACAGCGTTTGCACCTTCCCCGCATGGTCATAGATGCTGAAATCAGCGGTCAAGTGTTCAATGTTTACAAAACGCGGCAGTTCACGGGTAGCAAGTTTTGGCATCTGGTACATGGTCTAAGTCATCCTCTTACACCGTTGATTAAATATAGTGTATAACCGAATCCAGTGTTTTAATCACAATTATTCATTAATTTTGAGTAAATAGGATTAATTACCCATTTTCCATATCCATGATAACGATTTGATCATCCAAAATGTTCCAACATCAATAAAAACAGCAGCGATTGGTTACAAATTTTTCGCTGCTGTCTTGATCATGAATACGTAACTTTTACCTGATTTAAACTTCTAGCACCGACAGAATATTTCCGGCAGGATCCGTAAACCACGCGATACTCGGCCCACGATCACCGCCACCTCTGGCAATACCCTTGGCATCGGTTCTCAGATACTCGCTGTCGTAATGCTGGAACTTCACACCTCTTTTCGCCAGTTCATCAACCGCTTCATCAATGTTATCAACCGGAAAATTGAGGATGGTGAATGTCGCTGGTTCGTGGTTCGGTTTGGGATAGACCAAAATATGTGTACCGCCAACTTTGAGTTCTAAGTTGCCCATCGGCCCGTCTTGAACCTCCACACCAAGCGTTTTGCCATAAAATTCTTTGGCCTTTGCAATGTCATTGACCGAAAATCCGCTGAATGCCTGATCAATTTTTAGCATAAGACACATCCTTTTTGAGTTGCCAATAGCGCAATCCGTGGCAGCCCCAACATACACCCGTTCACTTGCCAAATACAAGTATCTTTTATAAGCAATTCATTAGAAATTTTGATCTACTCGGAGATGGTCTGATTTTGGTAGTAGGGGCGCAAGAGGTGCGCCCACTTCGCTGCGACAAACGATGTGCGCAGGTTCTACACGGCTAATTTCTGCCCAACCTCACGTCTCACCAAGGGCTCGATCTCTTCCCACTCGACGCTTGTCTGACGCCCGTTGTCAAACTCATTGAGCAGCCACTGTTGAATCGCTTGCAGTTCCGGCGCGTCCTTCGGCAGATCAACACCCAAATGCTGCCGGATCAGGAAGATTAACCCTGCGATGCCGGAATCCTTTGTCAGTGATACTTCTAGTGGTCTGCCGAGCAGTTCCGGCACATTGAACGGTGCGTACATCCACCAGAACTTATTCAACCCGTCAGCATGAACACCCGCACGTGTCCGGTGCGCGTCCCGCCCATACAACGGATACTTCGGCGGAATCCCTTCACCCATTTCGGCATACAAATTCACCAGTTCATTCAACGCCTTGAAATCTGGTTCATCATCTGCGAAATAACCCATCCCGATCAGATGCAGCAGCACTTGTTCCAACGGCGCGTTCCCAGACCGTTCACCCTTACCCAACGATGTCCCATTAATTACTGCGCATCCCGCCCGTATCGCTGAGAGACAGTTCGCCACCACCAAACCCGTATCGTTATGCGGATGAAATTCCAAATCCTCAGCGGCTAATCCGGCTGCCCGTAGCTGCTTGATGATGCGCGGCACACTGCGCGGCAGTTTCACATCTTCGTAGGGCAAGCCCAACCCCATCGTGTCGCACACACGGAACTTCGGCTTCAAACCGCTCGGTGCACAGATCGCCTGCACTGCTTCCACAAACGGCAGCATGAAATCCATCGGTGCGCGGGTCGCATCTTCCAGATGTAATCTAGGACGAATGCCCGCCTCAACCGTCACTCGCACTGCATCCAGATAGGTATTCGCGGCTTGGTTGCGTCCACCCGGTTTGAACTTATGAAACGTGTGGTAATCCGATGCGGAGGCCAGCATCCCCGTTTCGCGGATGCCCAATGTCTTAATCAGCTCGACATCTTTCGCTGACGCCCGAATCCATGTTGTTGGCTCAATCGGTGCGCCGTCGTGATAACGTTCTAACGCGCCTTGTAAAGCTGCCTTATCCGACGGTCGATATACGAAAAATTCCGCCTGCCGGATTGCGCCGCTCTTGCCCGTGAACGCACACAAAATGTCATAAATTCTTATACTTTGCTCGGCAGTTAACGGCAAACCGCCTTGTTGACCGTCGCGATGGGTCGTTTCGGTCGTCCATGCCTGTGCGGGTATATTGGTTGGTTTTTCACTCCACACATAGCGCGGGAAATCCTCATGCGGGAAACTCTCCAAAAAATACTCCGGTGACTTTGGCTCTGGAATCATGTTGTTCTTCTTTCTCTTTGCATTGAACCTGACGTTCTTTGCTTCTTGGCGGTTAATCCCGTCTTCGTATTGATTACAGAGTAGATTTATGTGATATACTTGTCAATATTGATTAAAAAATCAATATATCCATTGAGGAAGTAATGACCCAATACTTATCAGCCCAAGAAGCCTGTGAACGCCTCGGCATCAAAGAAGCCACACTCTATGCATATGTCAGTCGTGGATTGATTCGCTCCGAGTCCGAAAACCAGTCCAGCCGCAAACGCCGGTATCTTGCTGAGGATGTGGATAAACTGCTCGACCGCAAAGAACAGCGCCGTGATCCCGCTAAAGTGGTGGAGGATGCCTTACATTGGGGAGTGCCGCTGCTTGACTCATCCATCACCCTGATCGCCGATAATCAACTCTATTTTCGGGGATACAATGCCGATACCTTAGCCCGTGAACAATCGCTTGAATCGGTGGCTGCCCTCATATGGTTGGATGATGCCAGCGCCGCAGCCGATTTATTCGCCCAACCTATTCCTACAATAGTCACCGAATTCAGCGATAAGCATGAAAAGCTTCCTGCGGTACAAAGCTTGCAAATCGCGCTTGTGTTGGCTTCGGTGCAAGACTTCGCCGCCTACGATTTAACACCGCTTGGAGTCGCCCATACCGGCGCACGTATCCTCAAATTGATGGTGGCGACACTCGTAGGGACGGGATATAAGGCTTGTCCGTAGTTGGTCAAGAGAGTAAAGTAGCGTGAGCTAAAGCAGGCCGTCCAAGCTGGCGATTGAGCCAGATGCCCCAGTTAAAGGCGGCAGTCGCTAGGGCAAAACGGGTCTGTTGTCCCCAACGAGA
>WGMX01000031.1 GCA_016124855.1 Anaerolineaceae bacterium
CACACCGAGACGCTTACCGAAGCCGCGCACGGGTTCTGCCAAGCCGCCGCTGACGATGAATACCTGCTTGCCCAACAGACGTAAGGCCGCCAGTACATTTTCCGCGTCAGGAACAATGGTTTCCCAATAACGCTCCTCAATGGCCTTGAGTTCGCCACGAGTAGGACGGATGGCCTGCAAACGCTTGCCGTAAACTTCGGCCAAATCAAGGTCGCCGTTCATGGCTTTTTCTGTGAGCACCCCAACACGCCACTCTTTCCCCTTAAAACGGGCGAGTTCATCAATTCCTTCAATCGCCGAGAGAGTGCTGTCGCAATCAAAAAAGATCAAATCAAAGCTTGTCCAGCGTGTTTCGTCCATAGATTTTCACGGATTTACTAGATAAAACTATGGATGCATTCTACCTTAATATCGCTCATTTTGTGAACCCTTCGCGATTTTAAATCTTTTTAACCTTTGGAACTACCCCCCCCAAATAATGGGGTGTATCTTCTCTTGCTCCCTAAGTCTCTATTGAGTTGCAAGGGTATTTGTGCATAATGTGTATATGAATTGATGTACTTTAACCGTTTCCCATCCCGACAGTATTTGTACTATTGTGGTTGGGAAATTTCGTGTTTAAATCTTAGACACTTACCTGAAAGTTTGTATCCTATGAATGTCGGTCGGATTCTCATTGGCAAGCCTATTGAAACGAAGGACTTAGTCCATCAAGCAATCAGTAAACCAGTAGGATTAGCCGTTTTTGCCTCAGATGCACTTTCCTCAACCGCTTACGCAACCGAAGAAATCTTGATTATTCTCTCGATGGCGGGGGGTAGTGCTGCTATTCTTGGTATTTCAATCCCAATCGCCATTGCTATCGCCATATTGCTGGCTATTGTGACTATTTCATATCGTCAGACGATTTTCGCGTACCCAAAAGGTGGCGGTGCTTACATTGTTGCGCGTGACAATTTTGGTGAATTGCCAGCTCAAATAGCTGGTGCTGCACTGCTAACGGACTATATTCTGACGGTTGCCGTCAGCATTTCTTCGGGTGTCGCTCAAATCACATCTGCATTCCCCGGCTTATTGGTTTATAAGGTCGAGATCGCTGTAGCCGTTATTTTGCTGATGACCGTTGTTAATTTACGCGGTGTCAAAGAAAGTGGACGAATTTTCGCAATTCCTACCTACTTCTTCCTTGGCATCATGTTCACGACTTTGATTATCGCGGCAATCCAATTTTTCACCGGTAGTCTGGGAGTTGTGACGAACGTAGAAGAACTTAAGCACACAACCCTTGATTCATTAACCGTTTTCCTTATTCTGCGTGCATTTTCGAGCGGATGTACAGCTTTAACCGGTATTGAAGCGATTTCAAACGGTATCACTGCCTTTAAATCGCCAAGCAGTAAAAATGCCGCAATTACGCTGGTTTGGATGAGCAGCATTTTGATTACATTGTTTCTTGGCATCACTTTGGTCGCGCACCAGATCGGGGCCTTACCAAGTGAAACCGAAACAGTCATTTCGCAGATGGCAAGAACGGTATATGGTAAAGACAGTATCTTCTATCTGCTCATGCTGGCAGGTACTGCGCTGATTTTGCTGTTGGCAGCAAATACGAGCTACGCCGATTTTCCGCGTTTAGCCGCGCTGCAAGCTGGAGATGGTTTCTTGCCCCGTCAGCTTACAATACGCGGGGGACGTTTGGTTTTCTCGTGGGGTATCGTGGTTTTGGCAGTTTTTGCTTCGCTCTTAGTCATTGTGGCTGACGCAAATACCACAACCCTTATTCCGTTATATGCGGTCGGTGTGTTTTTAAGCTTTACCTTGTCCCAAGCAGGGATGGTTGTTCGCGCCCGTAAGATTGGCAAGTTGAAACCGGGTGAAGTCGTTAAAGGCTTGGAAACCGATCTTGAGTACGAACCGAACTGGCGAAAACACATGATTATTAGCGCCATCGGTGCTGTTTGTACCTTTGTCGTCATGATTGTGTTCGCCGTTACAAAATTTGCAACAGGCGCATGGGTTATCGTTGTATTGATCCCTACGTTGGTTTGGATTTTCTTCCGTATTCATAAGCATTACCGGAGCGTCGCGAGAGCGCTCAGTTGGGACAGCGCTCCGCCTGAAATGACCACCCGTTCTGTGCAGACACTCATCTTAATTGATGATGTTCACGCTGAAACGGTACGCTTGGTCAACTTCGCGAAGTCGCTCGGTCATCCTTGGCAGGCAGTTCATGTAGCTATCAATCCTGATAAAGCCAAGCAGGTCAAAAAGAAATGGTTGCAGCGTATTGGTGAAGGCGATTTGGTCATTATCGAGTCGCCGTATCGACTGCTTGCTGAACCTATACAAGAGTACATTGAGGAGGTTCAGACGAAATATCCCGGTTGCTATGTCCATATTATTATGGGGCACTTGGCAATGGATACTTTCTGGGGACAAGCGCTGCATCAAAACACTGCACTCATTTTCAATGTCGCGCTGTCGCATATGGATCGGGTGGTGGTAACGACTGTGCCCTACCAGATTCATCACAATGGCGAATCGCTGACCGACGATTACGAAAAAGACGAACAAGCAGTCACAACCTAGTGCCTAGTTATGGTGTCCGTCATCTGTTTCATATTTCCGGCGGACACCTTTTCCCTAACCTTTGACCTGATCTCAACCACATAACACGTTCATCGGCGACACCTCAACATTGATGTCTGCGCTTTCGCGTGTATACAGTAGAGTTCCCGATTTTTCGGCGGAGTTAACTTGACAACTCTCAGTGGATAATCAATAATCTAACAAAGATTAGATTAATTTATTGAGTAGAGGGTTTTCTTTTGGCACGCAAACCGGCAGATCAATCAGTTAGTCGCGAGGATATATTACTAGCTGCCGCAGATGTACTCCAGCGCAACGGCTATGACGCGACAACGATGAAAGATATTGCTGCAGCTGTCAACCTCACCGCTGCCAGTTTATATCACCATTTCCGCAACAAAGATGCCCTACTTTTAGCTGTACTCGAAGCCGGACTTGAAACCGTATTAAACCAGATTGAACCGATAGCCTATTCGAGTTTGCCAAGTGCGGAAAAGCTTCATCAGATGATCCATGCCCATGTCATTGGCTTGACAGAAAATACGGCTATTGGTGCATCAATGGTGTTTGAAATACGGTCATTGATGGGGGCCAAAGAACCACCAATAAATGCCAGTGCTGCCGACCACCAAGCGTACCAAGATTTTGTTCAACGTCGTGCGACATTTTTTGAGCGCCGTGACCAGTTTGAGAATCTATTCCGCATCGTTGTACGTGAAGGGATTGAAAAACGTAGTTTTCGTGCAGTGGATGTTGGTATTTTTACGAAAACGATGTTAGGGGCGCATAACTGGGTTGGGGTGTGGTATAAGCCCGACGGTCGTTTAAGTGGACAGCAAATTGCTGAGTTGATTGCCGAAACTTTGCTGCGCTCATTGAAACCCGAATGAGCTAGTTATAACAAATTATTGGAGCATTCTTAGAATATGACCCTTTTAAAAGATAAGGTTGCCATTATTACTGGAAGTGGACGTGGAATCGGGGCAGCAGCGGCCAAATTATTTGCTATGCAAGGGGCAAAAGTAGTTGTCAGTGATATTGATGCTGAACCTGCGCAAGAAACGGTAAAAGCTATTCAAGCCGCCGGTGGTAGTGCTACAGCCGTTCCAGCAGACGTGACTGCTGAGGCTGGCATCGAAGAACTTATCGGGCAAACGGTAAATACTTTTGGTGGCATTGATATCCTTGTGAATAATGCGGGCTATACGTGGGATGGCATGATGCACAAGATGAGTGACGAGCAGTGGGATGCCATGCTGGCCATTCATTTGACTGCACCCTTCAAAATTATTCGGGCGGCGGTTCCTTATATGCGTGAGGCGGCCAAGAAGGAAAAAGAGCAGTTCGGCGCAGCCAAAGCCCGCAAAATAATTAGCATCAGCAGCACAACCGGAACACGTGGCAACCTCGGTCAAGTGAATTATGCCGCAGGTAAGGCCGGAATCATCGGGTTGACCAAGACGCTATCCAAAGAATGGGGAGCATTTAACATTCAGGTGAATGCCGTTGCCTTTGGTTTCATTGATACCCGCTTAACGCAGGCAGATGAAGCAGGCGACTTTACAGAGCGGGACGGTAAGAAGATCAAGCTTGGTATTCCTGATACCATGCGTCAGATGGCTTTTATGATGATACCTGCTGGCAGGGCTGGAACACCGGAAGAAGCGGCAGGACCGATCTTATTTTTCGCTAGCGAGTTTTCGAACTATGTATCGGGACAAGTTCTCGAAGTCACTGGCGGATTTTAGGCTTGTGCATAAGCTCACTTTTCTCATAGCAGCAACGAGAGCTGGTTGCAGTAAAATTATGGGATGGGAATGTATTATTTCGAGAGGATAAAGCCCATGCCCGATGTATTTATTTCTTATTCGCGCAAAGATAAAGCATTTGTTGAAAAATTAGTTACCGCACTTGAGGATAAAAAACGGGACGTTTGGGTTGATTTTGAGGATATTCCCTTTGCTTCTGAATGGTGGGAAGAGATTCAGAAAGGGATTGAATCATCAGAGTCGGCCATCTTTGTCATCAGTCCTGATTATCTGGCATCCGAAGTTTGCGGCTTAGAAGTGAATTACGTACACAAAAATAACAAGCGTATTGTGCCGATTGTGGTTCAGAAACCTGATCGCAATGCGGTGCCTTCTGAACTTGCGGCCCTGAATTGGATTTTTTTTGATAATGTCGATGCGTTTGATGACTCATTTGGTAAGTTGCAGACCACACTCGATACCAATTTAGTTGAGATGCGCCAACATACCCGGTTACTGGTCAAGGCCAGCGAGTGGGCGAAAGCTGCTCATAGCAACAGTTTGCTCCTGCGTGGAGAAGAACTTGATGAATTGTTGAAATTGTCAACTCGAACTGATATTACGGATTTAATGCGCGATTTTCTGCAACGGAGCGAAGAACGCCATCGTCAAGAAGAGATGGCCCAGCGTTTTTTCTGGGGATTAATGGGAGGGCTTTTGGGAATTGCCTTTTGGGCATTTTCAACCTTTCGCAGCGACATCTTAATTACGCCCGACCGTACTGTATATACGATTGCGTTAGGACAGGTTTTTGGTATTTGTCTGGGTGTGTTATCGATGTTGGCGGATGAGCTGCCAAATCGTTTGCAGAGGTGGCTGGGTAGTTCAAAGATCATTCGCTTTGTGCTACGCAGCTTGCTATTCTGTGTCATTGGGATTTTTGCGTGGGCCAGCTATATCTGGTTCTTGCAGCGCTTGAGTACAACCGTTCAGGATGAAAACAGCTTATTGTTTGGTGGAATCGCGCTAGCAATCGGTTTCCTGATTCGCAGTGTGACAAAATTGCCTGCATGGGTGTTTACATTGGTCATTGCAGCTTTAATCTGGCTGCCCATTTATATCACTTACCAAGTTAACTACGTCAATTTTGTGCCACTAATTTATTTCGACGCGCCGGAACAGCTTTTCACGATTGGCATTCCAGTGGCCTTAATTATGGCGATTGGCGCAAATTTCCGGGCAGTTTATCAAGAAGTTGTGACTTATTATCACCAACTGCGACCCCAAAGTTTGAATACCGCCTGATATCAAGCAGGATAATGGAAGGAATTTCGTATGGTGTCGTTTACGCCGACTGAAGATCAACAGTTGTTGATTTCAACGATCAACCGCTATGCCGTCAATGATGTGCGAAAAGTAGCGCATGAAGCTGACGAAGCCAGTACCCCACCCATGGATGTGATCAAAAAGGGCTGGGAGATTGGACTTGTGCCATCAGCTATCCCCGAAGAATTAGGTGGTTTGGGTGAGCTAAGCGCTTTGACAGGTGCTCTGGCGGCTGAGGAATTGGCATTCGGTGATTTATCGGTGGCAATGCATATTTTGACCCCGGCTCTGTTAGCGTATCCAGTTGTTTTATATGGCACTGCTGAACAGCGTGAGTCGATATTGTCCCTTTGCATAGAGACTGATCTTGCTCCTGTTACAGCGGCCTTATTGGAGCCGGGCATCTTTTTCGATCCTTACGAGCTGAAAACTACAGTTAGTCAGAAAAACGGAAAAACCCTACTTTGCGGCGAAAAGGCTTACGTGCCGTTAGCGGAAGATGCCCAATGGATATTGGTATATGCGCGCGATAGTGAGTCGGGTAAGGTGGATAGCTATCTGATCGAAAAAGGAACAGCGGGTATCAGCATTCAAAAACGTGAACAGTTGATGGGGCTGCGGGCATTACCAACCTATCGCGTGAGGTTTGAAAATGTCACAGTTGAATCGTCATCTCGGCTTGGTGGTGCAGTGGGTATCAATTATGAGGCGATACTCAACCGTCAGCGAGTAGCTCTGGCATCGTTAGCAGTTGGTGTGGCGAGGGCGTCATTTGAATTTGCGCGTGATTACGCTAAACAGCGCGTTCAATTCGGTAAGCCGATTGCCCAAAATCAAGCGATTGCATTCATGTTAGCTGAGATGGCGATTGAAATCGACAGTACGCGACTGATGACATGGGAAGCTGCTTTCAAAATCGATAAGGGCGAAGACGCAACACGCGAAGCCTATCTTGCCAAGCAGTATGCGGACAAAATGGTTTTGAAAGTGACAGACAGCGGCGTGCAGATTTTAGGCGGCTACGGGTTCATCCGCGAGTATCCAGCGGAACGCTGGCTGCGGAACGGACGCGGTTTCCCGACTTTTGACGGAATGGCGATTGTGTAGTCGTCCAATCTGGCTTTTACGACCATACGCGAAAAAGAATCTTTCAGGAAGTGAATAATGCCAATCAGTTTTGAAATACCAGAATTTATTCAGCAGCAAGGGCAGATGGTGAAGTGGTTGGCAGAAACCACCATGCGACCTTATGCGCGTGAACTAGATGAAAACGAACACCAGCGTCCTAAAGAGTTCATCGAACAGATGTGGCCTATTTTGCGTGACCAGCAGAAGGCGACACTCGATAAATTACAGCGGACCGAATCAAATGGCGAACAAGGCGAAAAGAAACCAAAACGCGCCAGTACACGAATGCTTGGTCTGCTGGTGCAGATCGAGATGCTGTCGTGGGGGGATGCGGGCATTTACCTGTGTATGCCGAGCCCCGGTTTGGGTGGTGCAGCAATCGAATCGGTCGGAACAACCGAGCAGAAAATACGCTTGCTAACCCGTTTTGCGGAAGGGGAGAAACCGGTTTGGGGCGCGATGGCCATCACTGAACCGGGAGCAGGTTCGGATAATTCCGCCATGTCAACAACCGCCGTTTTTGACGAAGAAACGAACGAATGGGTTATCAATGGAGAAAAGATTTTCATCACCAGTGGCAAGCTCTCGTTGGAAGAGTCGAACGGGCTTGTGATTGTATGGGCAACAGTCAATAAGGCAGCGGGGCGGGCAGGTATTAAGTCGTTCGTCGTAGAAGCCGGAACGCCCGGTGTCAGCATCGGTAAAGTCGAGATTAAGCATGGTATTCGCACCAGTGATACAGCCGTTCTGGTCTTTAATAATGCACGTATTCCTGCCAACAATATTCTCGGTAGTCCTGAGGTGCAGGCCAGCAAAGATAGCAAATCTTTCCAAGGAGCGATGGCAACGTTTGATGCCAGTCGTCCGCTGGTTGCGGCGAGTACACTGGGTGTCGGGCGAGCAGCGCTGGAATTCCTCAAGGAAAAGCTGGCGGAAAATGGCGTCGAAATTCCTTACGGACAGCCTTATCACAAATTGACGGCGATTCAACGCGATGTGATGGACATGGAGTCCGAACTTCACGCAGCATATTTACTAACGCTGCGATCTGTAGCGATGATGGACGAGGGCTTACATAACAGTCTCGAAGCGTCGATGGCAAAGGTCAAGGCGGGTAAAGTTGTCACGGAAGTGGCGCAGAAAGCTGTCGCGCTGCTGGGCTCGTTGGGCTACAGCCGTGAATGGCTGGTGGAAAAATGGATGCGCGATGCCAAAATCGGTGACATTTACGAAGGCACGGGACAAATTAATACCTTAGTCGTTGCCCGACGTATTCTGGGATATTCGCGTCACGAATTGTCTTAAATAGAGAACTGTAGAGACTGGACCGGGTCTATGGGTATTTCTGTTAATTGGATGGATGCAGATAAAAAGATCATTCGCTACGAATTTTCCAATAATTGGAAATGGGACGAGCTTTACAGCGCAATGACACAGGTCAACGAAATGATGGCAAGTGTGCCCTATAACGTGTATGTGATGATCTCGTTGGAGCATAGTAACGGCGTCCCACCGGGAGCGCTTACGCAGATGCGGATTGGGACGTTGAAAGCTGCACCAAATTGGGGTGGAGGTGTATTTATTGGCGTGAATTCATTTTTAACTGCGCTGTTAAATACATTTACTATGTTGAACAAGAAGCTGGGTGAACGCTACGCTATCGCGAAAACTGATGAAGAAGCGATGATTATCATCAATAAATGGCGGGAAAAAGAAACGCCTCTATCGACCTAGACAAAACTTATTTATTGCCAATTGAAAGGTAGATCTACGACATGGCTTATTCCATTCGAAAAGCGGCAGTTATTGGCTCGGGCACAATGGGCAGCGGTATTGCAACCCTGCTGGCAGCTGTTGGGGTCGATACCACATTAATGGACATTGCCGCTAAGGATACACAACCGGGCGACAAACCGGCAAAACGCAATGCGATTGTGCTTGATAATTTAAAAAAAGCGCAGTCCTCTAGACCCCCTCAGGTTTTCTCAGCATCCGACATCGAGAAAATTCACGTGGGTAATGTTGATGACAATATGGATATGTTGAGCGACGCCGACTGGATTATCGAGGTCGTGGTTGAGAAACTGGATGTCAAGCGCAGTTTGATGGCAAAGGTGTTGGAAGTCGCCCGACCAGACGCGATTATCACCAGCAATACTTCAGGAATCCCGATTCACTCTATAGCCGAAGGATTAGGCGAGGGTTTTGCTCGACGATTCATGGGGACGCATTTCTTTAATCCTCCGCGTCACCTTCATCTCTTAGAAGTGATTCCACTGGCTGAAACTGACCCCGAAGCCGTGAAGTATATGGTTGAGTTTGGGACAAAGGTGCTGGGCAAAGGCGTAGTGATTTGTAAAGACAAGCCTAACTTCATCGGTAACCGTTTCATGACGATGGCCGGTATGCAGGTCATGAATTATGTTGTTGATAACGGGTTTACAGTCGAAGAAGTTGATAATCTGACTGGTCCGTTGATTGGGCATCCTAAGACAGCGACTTTCCGGCTGAATGATTTGGTTGGATTTGACATCGTGGTACATGTGGCTGAAAATCTGTACGATGCAATCCCTGAAGACCCTGCTCGCGAAGTTTTGCGCCATGCAAAAACAACCGCGCTCAGCGAAAAACTCGTCGAGAAGAAATGGCTTGGTAACAAAACCGGTATTGGTTTTTATAAGACGGTAAAAGGGGCGAATGGCGAGAAGGAATTTTGGCCTCTTAACCTCGAAACATTGGAACACGAACCGTCAAAGCCAGTGCGTTTCGAAAGTGTCGGTAAGCACCGCAAAGTTGAACCCTTGGGCGAACGGATTCGGTTACTCATTAATGAGCCTGATCGCGCTGGCCAATTCCTGTGGCATATGCATGCTTTTTATCTAGCCTATGCGTCGAACCGTGTTCCAGAAATTACCGAAACATTGGTCAACGTGGATAATGCCCAGAAATGGGGATTTGCCCACGAGATGGGTCCGTTCGAAATTTGGGATGCCATAGGGGTGGCTACAACGATTCCGACTTTTGAAGCCGCGGGTTATCCGGTTGCCGATTGGGTCAAGCAGATGGTTGCAAATGGTCACCCGACTTTCTATCAGCGAGACGAGAAGGGGCAGGCTACCGGATATTACAGCCCACAAGAAGCGAAATATGTGCCTTTGGAAGCCGACAAACGCGAGATCACGGTTGCTGCATTGAAGGCCAACAAAAAGGAAGTCGCTAAGAATGGCGGCGCCAGCGTCATCGATATGGGTGATGGTGTGGCTCTGTTTGAGTTCCACAGTCAAGCCTATACGATTGATGCCGATTTGGTCGAGATGGGGTATAAGGCACTCGACTTGCTCAAGACCGATTTTGATGCGTTGGTAGTTGGACATGATGGCGAACGCTTTTGCATCGGCGCGAACGTGTTTATGGTGGTGATGGCGGTACAAAGTGGCTTGATGGATCAACTTAATGGATCGATTAAGGCGCTCCAAGATTTGGGGATGGCGATGCGCTACCACAGCAAGCCAGTTGTGACCGCGCCGTTCAATATGGCGCTAGGTGGTGGTGCGGAACTTTTGATGTCCGGCACAAAAGTGGTAGCCCATGGGGAACTGTACGCGGGGTTGGTCGAACTGGGCGTCGGGTTGATACCGGCAGGTGGCGGTTGTAAGGAAATGCTGCGGCGGGTCATCAGTCCAGTAATGGCATCGCATCCAAATGCTGATGCGCTTCCTCATCTGCAAAAGGTGTTTGAACAGATCGCAACCGCGAAGGTCAGCACCAGTGCTAAAGAAGCGCGTGATATGGGAATTTTATCGGCGGATGACAGGATTGTGATGAACCGTTCGCATCTCTTAGGCGAGGCGAAGAAGGTTGCACTCCAATTGGCGGATGGCTATACGCCGCGCCAGCCGGAAAAGGTGTGGGCGGCAGGACGCGATGCTTATGCGGCTTTGCTTTTGGGGATTGAAGGCTTCCGCGAAAGTGGTTATGCCAGTGAGTATGACGCGTTCATCAGCAAGAAGTTGGCTTATGTACTGACCGGCGGTGCGTTGAGTGAACCGCAGTGGGTGAGTGAACAGTACATCCTCGATCTGGAACGCGAAGCTTTCCTGAGTTTGGTCACACAGGAAAAGACGATGGAGCGCATCAGCTATATGCTCCAGAACAATAAGCCGCTGCGGAATTAAGCGAGTTCGATCAACTTTGAGCGATCAACTATTAGCTAGTGACTAAAAACTAGAGATTAAGGAATTAAATCATGCGGGAAGCAGTGATTGTGGCGATGAGCCGGACAGCAGTGGGCAAGTCAAAGAAAGGCGTTACGAAAAGTACACGCTCCGACGAAATGGCATCGGCGGTAATCCATGATTTGATGCGCCAGACTAACGGAAAGCTCGATCCGAATGAGATTGACGATGTCATTATTGGTTGTGCGATGCCGGAAGGTGCACAGGGGTTGAATTTCGCGCGGGTGATTTCACTGCGGGCAGGCTTGCCTGTAGAGGTGCCGGGGCAGACGGTCAACCGGTTTTGTTCGAGCGGGTTGCAGAGTATCGCGATGGCAGCCGAGAGCATCATCGCAAACAGCGCGGACGTGATTATCGCGGGTGGAGCGGAAACCATGTCACTGGTTCCAATGACTGGCTTCCAGATTAGCCCAAATCCGTATATGGCTGAGAATGATCCTTATGTGTATATGAGTATGGGACACACGGCGGAACGGGTTGCAGACGAGTTCAACGTCAGCCGTGAAGATATGGATCAGTTCGCGTATGAGAGCCATCAGAAGGCGGCACGGGCGACGGATGCCGGAATCTTCGCAGAGGAAATTGTTCCATTTATGGTGGAAGATACGTTTATCGGTGAGGATGGGAAGGCGCAAACGGCGAGTATCAAACTTGACCAAGATGAACATCTCCGACGCGAGACGACTGTGGATGGACTAGCCAAACTCAAACCTGTATTCCGGCAGGGCGGGCGGGTGACGGCAGGGAACAGCAGCCCCTTGAGCGATGGTGCAGCGGGTGTCATCATCATGGAAGCGGGGAAGGCTGCACAGTTGGGTCTGAAGCCTTTGGCGCGGTTCGTGGGCTTTAATGTGGCGGGTGTGCGCCCCGAAATTATGGGCGTAGGGCCGATAAACGCGGTGCCCAAGGTGCTCAAACGCACGGGGATGAAGCTTGACGACATTGACCTGATCGAGCTGAATGAAGCGTTTGCGGCGCAGGCTCTACCCGTCATTCGTACTTTGGAGATGAACCCCGACAAGGTCAACGTCAATGGTGGGGCGATTGCGCTGGGGCATCCGTTGGGCTGCACGGGAGCTAAACTGACGGTGCAGATTATCCACGAGATGAAGCGACGGAACAGCAAGTACGGCATGGTGA